>NZ_JOAI01000018.1 GCF_000717715.1 Streptomyces sp. NRRL B-24484
CGGTCGTTCCGGGACGAGCCGTGGTTCGGGTCGGTGCCGACGCTGACGGCCGCCGCGGCGGCGACCGAGCGGATGCGGCTCGGCACGCTGGTGACCTCGCCGAACTTCCGCCACCCGGTGACGCTGGCGAAGGAGCTCGTCACGCTGGACGACGTGTCCGGCGGCCGTACGACGCTGGGCATCGGGGCCGGCGGGGTCGGGTTCGACGCGACGGCGCTCGGGCAGGAGGCGTGGTCGCCGAAGGAACGGGCGGACCGCTTCGGCGAGTTCCTTCCGCTGCTGGACGAGCTGCTGCGCGAGGACTCGACCACGCGGACGGGCACCTACTACTCGGCCGTCGAGGCGCGGAACATCCCGGGCTGCGTGCAGACGCCGCGGGTGCCGTTCTACGTGGCGGCGACCGGCCCGCGCGGACTGCGGCTGGCCGCCGAGTTCGGCCAGGGCTGGGTGACGTACGGGGACCCGAAGGGCCCGGCGGACGTCCCCGTGGAGCAGGCGCCCGCGGTGGTCGCCGCCCAGTTGGCGAAGCTCACCGCGGCCTGCGAGGCCCGCGGCCGGGACTCGGCCGAGCTGGAGAAGGTGCTGCTCCAGGGTTCGACGGCGGAGAAGCCGCTGCAGTCCCTGGACGCCTTCGTCGACTGGGCCGGCACCTACCGCGAGCTCGGCATCACCGAGCTGGTGGTCCACTGGCCCGTCCCGGACTCCGTCTTCGAGAACGACCTCGCGGTCTTCGAGCGGATCGCCACCGAGGGCCTGGCGCAGCTGGGTTGAACCGTCCCGCCGGGGTGCGCCCGCCGTTGCGCGCGGTGCGCCCCGACGAAGGCGGCGATCGCAAACCGTTACCCACCGGTGCGATCTGATGATGATTTAGTTGTCCTCCGTGACACATCCATTCATACGAAGGACAACCGCCGTCTGCGGCCTCGCTTCCGTGCTGCTGCTCTCCGCGTGCGCCGGATCCGGCCCGGGCGGCGCAGCGGCGCCCCCGTCCGCGGCCGTCGCGCCGTCCGCCGTCGCGCCGTCCGCCACGGGGGCGGCCGGCTCGGGTGCGCCCGCGGTGCGGGAGGCGCCCGACGCGCCGGCGCTGGCCGCCTCGGTCGCGTTGAAGCCGCAGGAGTGGGCGGCCGGGTTCGTGCCCGGCGACCCGTACGAGGTGGCCGCACTGGCCGAGCGGATGGTCGACACCTCCTGCGCGTACGTGCCGAACTCCCAGGGCACCGGCCTGGTCGGGGCGATGGCGCGGACGGTGCGCCGGTCGGCGTCCGGCGCTGCCGCCGCGGTGCTCGGCCGTTCGGCCGCCGAGGTGTACGTGCGGGCCGAGGACGCGCACGAGGCGGTCTCCGCCCTGCGGACCGACGCCCGCCGGTGCCAGGAGGTGACCGACGAGCAGTACGGCCGGAAGTACCGGGCCACCCGCGAGGTCGCGCCGCCGCGGACCACCGCCGCCGACGAGGTCTACGCCGAGGAGGGGCAGACCTCGGCGCTGAGCGCCGGCGCGGCCGAGTTCCCGTTCGTCCACGTCGCGGCCCGCCGGGGTGCGACGGTCGTCGAGGTGTTCGTGGCGGTGGAGCAGGCGCAGGGCGTGGCCGCCGCGCGCGAGCAGTCCCGCACGGTGCTGGCCTCCCTGCTGGGCAAGCTGCCCCCGCAGTAGGCGGCGTCGGCGCGGCAGCGCGCCGCGGAGTGTCCGCAGCGGTCGGTGATACGGGGAGGGGGTATCGTCGGCCGGGGCGGGACACCACGGCGGAGGGGGCACGGTGCGCGGCAGGACGACCGGCGCCAGGACGGCCGTGCTCTGTGCCCTGTTGCTCGGCCTGTTCCTGATGCACGGCAGCCCGGCCTCGGCCGCCGACGGCTGCCACGCCGCCCGCCGTCCGGGCATGCCGGCCGTCGCCGCGCACTCCCACGGGTCGGCCGTCCCGGCGGCCGCAGGTCCGGCCGTCCGCGCACCACAGCCGTACGGCACCGGCGGTCACTGCGTCTCCACCCAGGCACGGGGCGGCGCGCCGCTGCCCGCACCGGGGCCGGCCCCGCTGTGCGGGGACGGTGCGGCGGCCGGACGGGTCGGCCCGGGTGCCGCACCCGCGGCCGGGGAGAGCGGACGGGCGCCGCCGGACGGCGGGCGCGGGCTGCTGCTCAAGGTGTGCGTGGCGCGCAGGTGAGGGCACCACCCGGCTCCCCCACGGGATCCGGGCGCCGCCACCTGCCCTCCCCGGGCCCCGCCGAGGGGCCCGCACACCTCGGAGCACACCTGTGACCACGAAGAACCGACGGACCCGCGTGCTCGCGGCCGCCCTCCTCGCCCTCGCCCTGACCGGCTGCGGTTCGGCCGCGAGCGGTGACGGCATGTCCGGCATGCACCACGGCCAGGACGGCCACATGCACGCCACGGCCTCCGGCTCGGCGGAAGCGGGGCACGACATGCCCGGCCACGACGCGACCGGCCACGGTTCCGCCGCCGGCAGCGGACTCGCCGCCGAGCAGGGCGGCTACCGGCTGGACCTGACTGCGGCCGAACTGCCCGCCGGCTCCCCCGCCGAGCTGCGGTTCACCGTCGCCGGACCGGACGGCGCCCGGCTGACCGCCTTCCAGCCCGAGCAGACCGAGCGGATGCACTTCTACGCGATCCGCTCCGACCTCACCGGGTTCCAGCACCTGCACCCCGCGATGGCCGCCGACGGCACCTGGACGGCACCGCTGACCGCGCTGCAGCCGGGCAGCTGGCGGGTGTACGCCTCGTTCGTGCCGGACGCCGGCCCGGGCAAGGGCGCGGGCCTGGTGCTCAGCCGCCCGGTGACCGTGCCCGGCACCGCCGCCGACACCCCGCTGCCCGCCGCCGCGGCGACGACCACCGTGGACGGCTACACGCTGACCGTGGCGGGCACGCCCACCGCGGGCACCGCCGCCGAGCTGAAGGTCACCGTCAGCAAGGACGGCCGGCCCGTCACCGACCTGCAGCCCTACCTCGGCACCTTCGCCCACCTGACCGCCTTCCACGCCGGCGACCAGGCCTTCGCCCACGTGCACCCGCAGCCGGTGGAGGGCGCTGCGGGCGGGCCCGAGCTGACCTTCCACGCCGAGCTGCCGGAGCCCGGCGACTGGCGGCTGCACCTGCAGTTCCGGACCGGCGGCACGCTGCACACCGCCGCGCTGACCCTGCGAGCCGCCTGACCCCGCGTCCCGGGAGGCCCGCCCCGGCCCTCCCGGGACCGCCCCCTCCCGGGGCCGCGGCCCGGTACGCGAAGATGGACCGGTGACCCCCACCACCCCGCGCCCCCGCCTGATCGCCACCGACCTGGACGGCACCCTGCTGTGCAGCGGCGGCACCGTCTCCGACCGGACGGCGTCCGCCCTGGCCGCGGCCGAGCGGGCCGGCCTGCAGGTGGTCTTCGTGACCGGCCGCCCGCCGCGCTGGATGGCGCAGCTCAGCGGGCACATCGGCGGCCACGGGGTGGCCATCTGCTCGAACGGCGGCGCGGTCGTCGACGTGCGGCGCGGCGAGCTGCTGGAGACCTTCCCGCTCGGTGCGGAGGAGGCCCTGGCGGTGGTCCGGGCCCTGCGCGAGCGGCTGCCCGGCACCGCGTTCGCCTTCGAGTTCCCCGGCGGCTTCGCCCGGGAGCCCGAGTACACGCTGGTGATGTGGGAGTCGGACAAGGAGCACCCGGTCGCGGACGCCGAGAAGCTGATCGCCGACGGCCGGGTCGACGGCCTGTTCAAGCTGCTCGCCAAGCACCCCGACCTCGACCCGGACACCTTCCTCGTCCGGGCCCGCGAGGCCGCCGGGCACCTCGCCGAGATCACCCGGTCCAGCCCGGTCAGCCTGCTGGAGATCAGCGCCGCCGGCGTCACCAAGGCGAGCACCCTGGCCCGCTGGTGCGGCGAGCAGGGCATCGACCGCAGCGAGGTGGTCGCCTTCGGCGACATGCCGAACGACCTGGAGATGCTCGCCTGGGCCGGCGCCTCGTACGCCGTCGCCAACGCCCACCCGGACGTGCTCGCCGCCGTGGCCCGGCACACCGTGAGCAACGAGGACGACGGCGTGGCGGCCGTCATCGAAACGCTCTTCTGAGCCCCCTGCGGACGGGACCCGCGGGCGCGGCGGAAACGCTCAGAGCCTGGCCGTCCAGCGGACCCGGGTGCCGCGGCCGCGCGGACCGGGTTCGTGCCAGGCGTCGCCGCCCAGGGCCTCGGCGCGCCGGGTGAGGTTGCGCAGCCCGCTGCGGCGGCCCCCGTCGGGGATGCCCACGCCGTCGTCGGTGACGGTCAGCAGCACGCCCGGCCGGCCGCCCTCCAGCGCCTCCGGGTCACCGCCGAGCGGCCGCCCCTCGGCATCCAGGTGCACGGTCGCGTCGACCTCCACCGCCACCCGGGAGGCCCGGGCGTGCCGGGCCGTGTTGGACAGCATCTCCCGCAGCGCGGCGAGCAGCTGACGGCCCGTACCGGCCCCCACGAGGCTCTCCACCGGGCCGGTGAAACCGACCGACGGCTTGAAGCCGAGTGCCGCCGCGGCCTGACTGGCCTCCCGCAGCACCCGGGTGCGCAGGGTGTCCGGCTCGTTGCCGGTGTCGTGCTGCAGGGCGTAGATCGTGGTGCGGACCTCCTGGATCGTCGCGTCCAGCTCGTCCACCGCCTTGCCGATGCCCTCCTGCACCTCCGGGACGACCGCCCGGCGGGCCGCACCCTCCAGCATCATCCCGGTGGCGAACAGCCGCTGGATCACCAGGTCGTGCAGGTCGCGGGCGATCCTGTCGCGGTCCTGGAACACCGCCAGCCGCTGCTGGTCGCGCTGGCCCTCGGCGAGCCGCAGCGCCAGCGCCGCCTGCGAGGCGAAGGTCTGCGCGAGCTGCTTCTCGCCGTCGGTGAACGGGGCCGTCCCCCGCGTCCGCCACACCACCAGCCCGCCGAGCACCCGGCCCGACGAGACCATCGGCACCGCCAGCGCCGGACCGAACCGGCGGGCCAGCCGGATCACCACGTCCGGATCGGTGGACATGTCGTCGAAGTAGACGCTCTCCCCCGCCAGCAGCCGGCCCGCGAAGCCGCCCTGCGGCATCAGCTCGCCGCGGACGAACTCGGCGGCCTCGCCCGAGGCGTGCGCCACCCGCAGCCGGCCGTCCGCGGTCGGCAGCAGGATCATCCCCAGGGCACCGTCCGCCAGGTCCCGGACCTGCTCGGCGGCGACCGTCAGCGCGACCTCGGCCTCGTCCGTGGAGAGCAGTGCCGTCGTCACCGCCGCCGCACCGGCGATCCACCGCTCGCGGCGGCGCCCCGCCTCGTACAGCCGGGCGTTCTCGATCGCCACCCCGGCGGCCGTCGCCAGCGCCTGCACGACCTGCTCGTCCTCCGGGGTGAAACCGCCGCCGCCCTGCTTCTCGGTGAGGTACAGGTTGCCGAACACCTCGCCGCGGACCCGGATCGGCACACCCAGGAACGAGGTCATCTGCGGGTGGTGCGGCGGGAAGCCGGAGGAGCGCGGGTCCTGCCGCAGGTCGGCCAGGCGCAGCGGCTCGGGGCGGTCGATCAGGGCGCCGAGGATGCCGCGGCCGGTGGGGAGTTCGCCGATCCTCGCCGCCGTCTCGTCGTCGATGCCGACGTGGATGAAGTCGGAGAGGCCGCCGTGCGGGGAGACCACGCCGAGGGCGGCGTACTCGGCGTCGACCAGTTCGGCGGCACCGGCGGCGATCCGCTGCAGCGTCATGTGCAGGTCCAGACCCGCGCCGACCGAGACCACGGCCTCCAGCAGGCGCTGCATCCGGTCGGTGACGGCGGCGGCCGACTGCAGGCGTTCGGACACCTCGCTGACCAGGGTGTCCAGGCCCAGCGAGGAGATCTCCGAGACCCTGCCCCGGCTCCGGCCCCGCTCGTCGAACGGCTCCATGCAGCCGAGCGTATGCCGCACCGCACCACCCTGCAGGAAGGGCGCCTGCGGAGAGCACCCCCAGGTGCAGCCACATCAGGGGCGCGGGGAACTGCGCAGTCCGGGAGTGGTCCACCGACTGAATCGCGCCGACCCCTGGTTCGTACGTCACCCGCATCCGACGTGCGCAGTTCCCCGCGCCCCTGGGGTGATCCCTGCAGTGCCCGGCACACCCGTGGGGTGGCCCCTGCAGGTGCCCGGTCTGGGTTACGCCTGGACTGCGGGGGTGAGTTCGTGGTGGGCGAGGGTGGCGAGGTGGGAGTGGGGGCGGGTGATGAGGTCGGACCAGCGGCCGCGTTCGGCGATGCGGCCGTGGTCGAGGACGAGGACCTCGTCGACGGTGGTGTCGTCGAGGCCGGCCAGGCGGTGGGTGATGAGGAGGGTGGTGCGGCCGGCGGTGGCGGCGAGGAGGTCCGCGGTGAGGGCGTCGGCGGTGGGCAGGTCGAGGTGTTCGGCGGGCTCGTCGAGGATGAGCACGGGGAAGTCGGCGAGCAGGGCCCGGGCGAGCGCGAGCCGCTGGCGCTGGCCGCCGGAGAGCCGGGCGCCGTGTTCGCCGACCATGGTGTCGAGTCCGTCGGGGAGGGTGTCGACCCAGGGCAGCAGGCGGGCGGCGGCGAGCGCCCCGCGGAGGTCGTCCTCGTCGGCGTCCGGCCGGGCGAGCCGCAGGTTCTCCCGCAGGGAGCTGTCGAAGACGTGGGCGTCCTGCGCGCAGAGGCCGATCACCCGGCGGACGTCCTCGCCGGTGAGGGTGCGGGTGTCGACGGCGTCCGGCCCGAGGGTGACGCTGCCGGAGGTCTGGTCGAGGAACCGCAGCAGGACGTGGGCGAGGGTGGTCTTGCCGGAGCCGGAGGCGCCGACGACGGCGATCCGGCGGCCGGGGTCGAGGTCGAGGTCGATGCCGTGCAGGGCGTCGGTGTCCTGTCCGGGCCAGCGGGCGGTGAGGCCGCGGACGGCGACCGGCAGGGGGGCCGCGGGCAGGGGGCGGGGTGCGGTGGGTTCGGTGACGGGTTCGGGGGCGGTGAGGACCTCGTCGAGGCGGGCCTTGGCGGTGCGGCTGCGCTCGCGGAAGCGGACGGCGGTGGGCATCCCGGCGACGGCCTCGAACGCGGCGAGCGGGGTGAGCACGACGACGGCGAGGCAGACCCCGGGCAGGGCGCCGGTGGCGACGCCGTGCACGCCGACGGCGGCGGCGAGGACGACGGTGAGTCCGGTGACGAGGGTGGTGAGTCCGGTGCCGAGGGCGGTGCCGGCGGCGGAGCGGGCGGCGAGGGCGGTGAGCCGGTCGTCGGCGTCGCGGGCGGCCGCGAGGCGGCGGGGGAGGGCGCCGGCGACGGTGAGTTCGGCGGTGCCGGTGAGGGTGTCGAGGACGGCGGTGGTGAGGGCGCCGCGGGCGGCGGCCTGGCGGCGTTCGGCGCGGCCGGAGATCCGCGCGGCGAGCGCGGGGACGGCGGCGCCGGCCAGCAGCAGGCCCAGGGCGAGGACGGCTCCGGCGGCGGGCAGCAGCAGGCCGAGTGCGGCGGCGGAGCCGGCCGAGACGAGCACGGCGACGGCGACGGGCAGCCGCCAGCGCAGGTGGTGGTCCTGGACGGCGTCGACGTCGGCGACGAGCCGGGCGAGCAGGTCGCCGCGGCGGAAGGCGGGCAGCCCGGCGGGGGCGAGCCGTTCGAGGCGGCGGTAGACCGCGACCCGGACACCGGACAGCGCCTTCAGGACGGCGTCGTGGGAGACCAGCCGTTCGGCGTAGCGGAAGACGGACCGGCCGATGCCGAAGGCGCGGACGGAGGTGACGGCGACCATCAGGTACAGCACGGGCGGCATCTCGGAGGCGCGCGAGATCAGCCAGCCGGAGGTGCCGAGGAGGGCGACCGCGCAGCCGAGGGCGAGGGTCCCGAGCAGGACGGCGCCGGCGAGGCGGGGCCGGGTCGGCGGGTGGGGTTCGGGTCCGTCCTCGGTGACGGGCCGGACCTGCACGGGCGGGACGGGCGCGGGCGGGACGGGCGCGGGCAGCGGTCCGGCCGGGGCGTCGGCGGCGGGGCCGGGCAGGTGGTGGACGCGGTCGGCGGCGGCGAGCAGCGCGGGCCGGTGGGCGACCAGCAGCACGGTGCGGGTGCCGTGCAGGGCGCGGACGGCGTCGACGACGGCGGCCTCGGTGGCGTTGTCGAGGTGGGCGGTGGGCTCGTCGAGGACCAGCAGCGGACGGTCGGTGAGCAGGGCGCGGGCGAGCGCGAGGCGCTGCCGCTGCCCGGCGGAGAGGCCGGCGCCGCCCTCGCCGAGCGGGGTGTCGGGGTCGGCGAAGTCGAGGGCGTGGGCGGCGGCGAGCGCGGCGCGGACCTCGCCGTCGGTGGCCCCGGGGCGGGCGAGCCGGACGTTCTCCGCGACGGTGCCGGCGAAGAGGTGGGGGTGCTGGGGGACCCAGGCGATCTGCCGCCGCCACTCCTCGGGGTCGAGGTCGGCGAGGTCGTGGCCGCCGACCCGGACGGTGCCGGCGTCGGGCCGGACGAAGCCGAGCAGTGCGGCGATCAGGGTGGACTTGCCGGCGCCGCTGGGCCCGGTGAGGGCGGTGGTGGTGCCGGGTTCGAGGGTGAGGGTGGCGTCGTCCAGGGCGGGGGTGCTGCGGCCGGGCCGCAGCACGGTGACCCCGTCGAGTTCGACCGCGGCGGTGGCGAGCGGCGGGACGGGCCGGGTGCCGGCGGCGGGCAGCGGGGTCTCCAGCAGGTCGAAGACCTGTCCGGCGGCGCTGAGCCCCTCGGCACTGGCGTGGTAGAGCGCGCCGACCTGGCGGATCGGCAGGTGGACCTCGGGGGCGAGGACGAGGACGAGCAGCCCGGTCTCCAGGTCGAGGGTGCCGTCGACGAGCCGGAAGCCCACGGAGACGGCGACCAGGGCGACGGAGAGGGTGGAGAGGAGCTCCAGCGCGAAGGAGGAGACGAAGGCGATCCGCAGGGTGCGCAGGGTGGCGCGGCGGTGCTCGTCGGTGATCCGGGCGATGGTGCGGGCCTGGGCCCTGGCCCGGTCGAAGACCTTGAGGGTGGGCAGGCCGGCGACCACGTCGAGGAAGTGGTGGGAGAGCCGGGCGAGCTGCTGCCACTGGCGGTCGGTGCGGGCCTGGGTGGCGAGGCCGATCAGCACCATGAAGAGCGGGATGAGCGGCAGGGTGACGGCGATGATCGCGGCGGAGACCCAGTCGGCGCCGAGGATCCGGGCGAGGACGACGGCGGGGACGACGACGGCGAGGGCCAGCTGCGGGAGGTAGCGGGCGAAGTAGTCGTCGAGGGCGTCGATCCCGCGGGTGGCGAGGGCGGCGAGTTCGCCGGTGCGGCGGCCGTCGAGGGCGTCGGGGCCGAGTGCGGTGGCGTGGTCGAGCAGCCGGCCGCGCAGGGTGGACTTGACCCGGGCGACCGAGCGGTGGGCGGTGAGTTCGGTGAGCCAGGCGACGGCGGCCCGCCCGGCCGCGGTGGCGGCCAGGGCGAGCAGCGGTCCGGTGAGGTAGTACCGGTGCTGTTGGAAGGCGCGGACGACGATCTCGGCGATCAGGCCGGCCTGGAGGACGACCAGGACGGCCCCGGCTCCGCCGAGCAGGACGGAGCCGGCGAGGAAGGCGCGGGTGGCGGCGGCGTACCGCAGCAGCCGGGGGTCGACGGGCTTCATCAGTGGTGCACGGCCGCGGGGATGTGCTGGACGCCGATCCGCCGGCGGAACACCCAGTACGTCCAGCCCTGGTAGAGCAGCACGATCGGGGTGAAGACCAGGGCGACGACGGTCATCACCTTGAGGGTGTAGGCCGAGGAGGCGGCGTTCTCGACGGTGAGGCTCCACGCGGGGTTCAGGGTGGAGGGCATCACGTCGGGGAAGAGCGAGAGGAAGAGCATCGCGGTGGCGGCGGCCACGGTGGTGCCGGAGAGGGCGAACGCCCAGCCCTCGCGGCCGACCTGGTTGGCCGCCAGGGCGCCGAGCAGGGCGAGCACGGCGACGACCAGGGCGGCGAGGCTCCAGCCGTCGCCGGAGTCGGCCTGGGTCCAGATCAGGAAGGCGGCGGCGAGGACGGCGGTGGCGAGCCCGAGCCGCAGGGCCTGGGCCCTGGCCCGTTCGCGGATCTCGCCGACGGTCTTGAGCGCGGTGAACACGGCGCCGTGGAAGGTGAAGAGCACCAGGGTGGTGAGCCCGCCGAGGATCGCGTACGGGTTCAGCAGGTCCCAGAAGGTGCCGGTGTAGTTCTTCTGCGCGTCGATGTCGACGCCGTGGACGATGTTGGCGAAGGCGACGCCCCAGAGGAACGCGGGGATCAGGGAGGTCCAGAAGATGGCCAGCTCCCAGTTGCGCTGCCAGTTCTCCTCGGTGCGCTTGGCCCGGTACTCGAAGGCGACCCCGCGGACGATCAGGCAGACAAGGATGACCAGCAGTGGGATGTAGAAGCCGCTGAACAGGGTGGCGTACCAGTCGGGGAAGGCGGCGAAGGTGGCGCCGCCCGCGGTCAGCAGCCACACCTCGTTGCCGTCCCAGACCGGGCCGATGGTGTTGATCAGGACGCGCCGCTCGGTGGTGTTCCGGGCCAGCGTGCGGGTGAGGACGCCGACGCCGAAGTCGAACCCTTCGAGGAAGAAGTAGCCCGTCCACAGGACGGCGATGAGGATGAACCAGAGGTCGTGGAGGTGCATGCCGTTTCCGTCCTCAGTAGGCGAAGGCGAGGGGCTTGTCGGCGTCGTCGCCGTCGGACGGGCCGCGCAGCACCGGGTCCTTCGCGGGCGGCCGCTCCGAGGTGTCGGGGCCGGGCTCGGCGTACTTGACGAGGAGTCGGACCTCGACGACGGCGAGGATCGCGTAGAGCGCCGTGAGGGTGACGAGCGAGCCGGTCTGCAGGCCCACGCCGACGCTGGGGGAGGAGGCGTTGGCGGTCTTCATCAAGCCGAAGACCACCCAGGGCTGGCGGCCCATCTCGGTGAAGATCCAGCCGAAGCTGTTGGCGAGCAGCGGGAAGCCCATGGTGAGGATGCCGATCCGCCAGCTCCACCGGGTGAAGAAGGTGTTCATCTCGCGGTTCTTGGTGAGCATCAGGCGGGGCGGTTCCTCCTCGCCGGTGCGGTACTCCTCGGCGAGCCAGAACCTGCGCCGGGTGGTCCACAGGCCGATCAGCGCGGCGACGAAGGACGTCATGCCGAAGCCGATCATCAGGCGGAAGCCCCAGTAGGTGACGAAGATGTTCGGGATGTAGTCCTCGGGCTGCCCGCCGTACTTCGCGGCCTCCGCGGCCGCCGTGTCGTTGATGCCGGGGACGGAGCTGGAGAAGTCGCTGTGGGCGAGGAAGGACAGTATTCCGGGGATCTCCAGCTCGACCGAGTTGTGGCCGCGGGAGACGTCGCCGACCGCGAAGATCGAGAACGGGGCGGGCGACTGGGTGTCCCACAGGGCCTCGGCGGCGGCCATCTTCATCGGCTGCTGCTCGAACATGACCTTGGCCAGGGTGTCGCCGCTGACGGCGGTGCCGAGGCCGGCGACCACGGCCATGGCCAGGCCGACCCGGAGCGAGGTGCGCATCGCGGCGGTCTTCCGGCCGTCGGTCTCCTTGCCGCGCTTGGCCCGCCACAGGTGGAACGAGGCGATGCCGACCACGAAGGCGGCGCCGGTGAGGAAGGCGGCGGTGAGGGTGTGGAAGGCCTGGACGAGGGTGGTGTTCTGGAACAGCACCCGGGCGATGTCGGTGAGCTGCGCCTTGTGGGTCGCCGGGTCGACCTTGTAGCCGACGGGGTGCTGCATCCAGGAGTTGGCGGCGAGGATGAAGTACGCGGAGAGCACGGTGCCGAGCGCGACCATCCAGATGCAGGCGCAGTGGATCTTCTTCGGCAGCCGGTCCCAGCCGAAGATCCACAGGCCGATGAAGGTGGACTCGAAGAAGAAGGCGATCAGCGCCTCCATCGCGAGCGGGGCGCCGAACACGTCGCCGACGAAGCGCGAGTAGTCGGACCAGTTCATGCCGAACTGGAACTCCTGCACGATGCCGGTGACCACGCCCATCGCGATGTTGATCAGGAAGAGCTTGCCCCAGAACTTGGTGGCGTGGAAGTACTTCTCCCTGCCCGTCCGCACCCAGGCGGTCTCCAGACCGGCGACGGTCGCGGCCAGACTGATCGTCAGCGGGACGAACAGGAAGTGGTAGACGGTGGTGATGCCGAACTGCCATCTGGCGACCGTCTCGTGCGCGACTGCCAGGTCCACAGCGCTCTCCTCACATTCGCCATCATTCGGACAAACGGGTGTATAGCACGCATCCACCCCGAACCATGCCAAGCTTGTCCGCTTGTGAAAGTGAACACGTTCACAAGCGCAGTATGCACCACTCCTACATCGGCGGATGAGGCGGGGGGTGTGTTCGTGCGTCCATCGGATGATCCGACGGACGCGGTGGCGCTCACAAGCAACGACCGGGCGGGTCGGTTCGACGACCCGGCACTTGACAGGGCGGGCCGGCGGACGACCGGCTCAGAGCTGGCGCGGCAGCAGCACCCGGAAGGCGGCGCCGTCGCCCGGTGCGGTGTCCAGCGTCAGGCTGCCGCCGTGCGCGCTCACCAGGGCCGAGGCGATGGCCAGGCCGAGGCCCGCTCCCCCGCCCTCGCGACGGCTGCGCGAGGCGTCCACCCGGTAGAACCGCTCGAAGACCAGGGCGGCCTGGTCGCCCGTCAGGCCCGGCCCGCGGTCGGCGACCTCCAGCAGGCAGCGGCCGTCCACCGCCCCGACGCCGATCCGCACCGCGGTGCCCGGCGGGGTGTGCTTCACCGCGTTGCCGACCAGGTTGGTGACCACCTGCCGCAGCCGCGCCTCGTCGCCCATGACCGGGGCGGCCTGCGGCGCTCCGGCACCGGCCGGGCCGGTCAGCGAGACGGGCCGGCCCGGGTCCAGCGCGGTCAGGTCGTGCAGGGCGTCCGCGGCGAGGGTGCGCAGGTCCATCGGGGCGAGGTCGAGCGGGCGCTCCTCGTCGAGCCGGGCCAGCATCAGCAGGTCCTCGACCAGGCCGCCCATCCGGACGGCCTCCGCCTCGATCCGGTCCATCGCCCGGTCGGTGTCCGGCAGCGCGCCCATCCGGTGCAGTTCGGCGAAGCCGCGGATGCCGGCCAGCGGGGTGCGCAGTTCGTGCGAGGCGTCGGCGACGAAGCGGCGCATCCGCGCCTCGGACTCGGCCCGGGCCGCGAACGCCGCCTCGATCTGCGCCAGCATCCCGTTCAGTGCGGCGGACAGCCGGCCGACCTCGGTGCCCGGTGCCAGCTCGGGCATCCGGTGCGAGAGCTCGCCGGAGGCGATCCGGGCGGCGCCCTCCTCGATCCGGCGCAGCGGTCCCAGCCCGGCCCGGACGGCGAACAGGCCGAGCACGGCGATCAGCAGCAGCACCGCGCCGCCGATCGCCAGGAAGGCGGTGCGCAGCCGGTTGACGGTGCTGCGGACGTCGTCCAGGGAGACCGCCACCAGCACGTAGGCGGGCAGCTGGGTGCTCTGGCCGGTCGCGGTCGGGGAGCCGGAGGCACCGCCCGGCATGCCGACGGCGGCGCCCGGGTCGACCGGCAGCACCAGGACGCGCCACTCCCCCGCGTCGCGCTCGGCGGGCACGTCGAAGGCGGTGCGCTCGTGCGAGGCCAGGGTGCCGCCGGTGAGTCCGCCGAGGTAGGGGGCGCCGTCCGAGTCGCTGACCGGCTGGCGCAGCACCATCTCCACCGCGCCGTCGGCGGACAGGTACTGGACGACGTACTGGCTGGGCAGGAACTGGTTGATCCGCCGCCCGGCGCCGGCCGCGCCGCCGGGCCCGCTGCCGTCGGTCTGGCCCGGTGCGGCACCGCCGGACCGCTGGCCGGTGCCGTTCTGGCCGCCCTGGCCGTTCTGCTGGCCGCCCGCCGGCATCCGGCCGGGGACGCGGCGGGAGAGCGGTTCGCCGAAGCGCTGCAGCTGCTGGTCGGTGCGTTCGACCAGCTGCGACTCGACGGTGGCGATGACCAGGGTGTCGCTGACCACCAGGCCGGTGGTGACCAGCAGCAGGGCCAGTACGAGCAGCCGGACGCGCAGGGAGAGCCGGGCGAGCAACGGTCAGGCCTGCGGCGGGCGGCGCAGCGCGTAGCCGATGCCGCGGACGGTGTGGATGAGCTTGGGCCCGTGCACGGAGGCGCCGGAGTCGAGCTTGCGGCGCAGGTAGGAGATGTAGGACTCGACGATGGAGAGGTCGCCGCCGAAGTCGTAGGCCCACACGTGGTCGAGGATCTGCGCCTTGGAGACCACCCGGCCGACGTTGGCCATCAGGTAGTGCAGCAGCTTGAACTCGGTGGGGGAGAGCGAGACCGGGTGGCCCGCCCGGGTCACCTCGTGCGCGACCGGGTCGAGGGTGAGGTCGGCGACGATCAGCCGGCCGTCCTCGGCGGGGCCGCCGGCCCGGCGGAGGATGGCCCGGATCCGGGCTATCAGCTCCTCCAGGCTGAACGGCTTGGTGACGTAGTCGTCCGCGCCGAGGGCGAGGCCCTGGACCTTGTCGCCGGTGGCGTCCCGGGCGGTGAGCAGCAGCACCGGCACGTGCTCGCCGGCGGCCGGCCACCGGGTCTGGTCGCGCAGCCGCTCGACGACGGTGAAGCCGTCGAGGTCGGGGAGCATCACGTCGAGGACGACGAGGTCGGGCCGCTCGGCGGCGACGGCGGCGAGGGCCTCCTCGCCGGTCGCCGCCGAGGCCACCCGGAAGCCGGAGAACCGCAGGCTGGCGGAGAGCAGTTCGCGGATGTTCGGCTCGTCGTCGACGACGAGCAGGAACGCCTCACCGGGAGCGGCCGCCCCGCCTGCGGTCTGTACTGTCCCTGACACGTGCGCTGCGCCTCCCGGTCCTCACGAAATCTTCTCATCGGACGATAGCCCGGGAAGGCTATGCGGGGTTGATGAAAGTTGGATGATGCTGGCCCCGCCATCGTAAGCGCTCCACCCGGCTACCCGGCGGTCACCGCCGAAGCCGCCGCGGCCGCCGCACCGCGGGCCCGGGCGCGCTTGGCGTAGAGCACCGTCCACAGCACCAGCAGGCCGGTCACGGCGTAGGCGAGCACCGAGTTCACCGCGACCATGGCGCCGGTGGACAGCACGTACGCGAGGCCGACCCGGACGATCGCCTCGACGACGTAGCCGAGGCCCCAGCCGAGGGTCAGGTTGCGCTGCACCCGGCGGAAGCCCTCGAACTGCCAGAGGCCGTTCCACCGGGCCAGGCCCTCGGCGCTGCCGTCGGTGCCGAACTTCCGGCCGAAGTAGAACATCAGCGGCCGGGGCGCGGCCAGCGAGACCAGGCAGACCACCCCGAACAGCCCGGTCACCAGCGAGTCCTTGACCAGCAGCAGCCGGGCGCTGTTCGGGCCGGCCACCGTGACCAGCACGGTGATCGCCAGGAAGACCAGGGTGATCGCGGCGAACTCGTCGACCCGCCGGTGCCAGGCGAGGTAGACGATCACGTCGACCACCGGCCACAGGCCGGAGAGCAGCAGGGCGGTGACCTCGCCGTGGCCGTGGTCGACCAGGTTGTTGTAGGTGAGCAGCGGCGCCACGACGTTCAGGCCGATGGTCAGCACCCAGCCGAGCGCGGTCGCGCCGCCGCCACCGCGGGCGGGCTTGTTCTCCGACACGGTTTCCCCCGATTTCTCTGTACATGTCGAGCCCGGACAGCCTAGTGAGGCCCCGTCAGGTCCGCCATGAAAGAAATGGTCAAGAGGGCCCCCGCCGGGCCCGTCCGGGAGTCAGCGGCTGCCGGTTCCCGCGCCGCCGTTCGCCGTCCCGCCGGTGCCGCCGTTGCCCGTGCCGCCGCCGCGTCCGCCGAAGCCCCCGAAGCCGCCGGCCGCGCCCTCGGTGAGCTGGGTGGCGGTGTAGGTGCCGTCCGAGCCCTTCTGGCCCAGCACGGTGACGGTCTGTCCGGGCTGCAGGTCGCCGACCTTGCCCTCCTTGTTGAGGGTGACCTTGGTGCTGTCGCCGGTGGTGACCTTGACGGTGTTGCCGGAGGCGTCGGTCAGGTAGACGGTCGTGCCGTCCACCGAGGCGACGGTGCCGCGGGTGAAGCCGCCGCCCTGGCCGCCCGGGAGGTTGCCGCCGGCGTTCCCGCCGGCGCTCCCGGCCCGGCCGCCGCCGTAGCCGCCCGCGCCGCCGCCGTAGCCGCCGAAGCCGCCCGGCCCCGCGCCCTGGCGGCCGGCCGTCGCCTGCCGGCCGCCGCCGTTCCCGTCGCCCTTGGCGTACCAGGCGCCGCCGGCGAAGGCCGCGGTGGCTATCACCGCACCGGCCAGCACCAGGGTGGGCCAGGGCAGACGGGGGCGCGGCGGGGCGGCGAGCTCCGCGGCGATGTCGCGGGCGTCGGGCGCGGTGTTCAGCAATTCGGTCGCCTCGACCGGGCCGAGGCTGCGGCCGGGCTCGTTCTCGCTGGTCATGTCGGATGCTCCTGGGTCACTCGTGGCGGAGGGCTTCGATCGGGCGCAGCGAGGCGGCCCGGCTGGCGGGGTAGCTGCCGAAGAACAGTCCGATGGCGACGGCGATGCCGAAGGCGCCGAGGACGGACTCCGGGATGACCACCGGCTCGATGCCGACGATCGTGAAGTGCGAGCCGATCAGGCCGGCCGCGACGCCGAGGCCGGCGCCGGTCACCGAGAGCAGGGTGGACTCGGTGAGGAACTGGCCGAGGATGACCGCGCGGGGGGCGCCGAGCGCCTTGCGGATGCCGATCTCCCGCGTCCGCTCGGTGACGGTGACCAGCATGATGTTGGTGATGCCGATGCCGCCGACCAGCAGCGAGATCGCGGCCACCGCGCCGAGCAGCACGGTGAAGGTCTTGGTGGTGGACTCCCGGGCGGTGAGCAGCGAGGTCTGGCTGCTGATCCGGAAGTCGGCCTTGGTCGGGTCGGCGATGGCGTGGGTGCCGAGCAGGATGCGGGTGATGTCGCCCTGTGCCTCGGTGGTGGCCTCGGCGGAGGTGGCCTGCACCATGATCTGGTTGACCGAGCCGAAGCCGGTGAAGGCGTTCTGCACGGTCGGCAGCGGGGCGATCACCACGTCGTCGGGGTCGTTGAAGCCGGTGGAGCCCTTCGGGGTGAGCACGCCGACCACGGTGAAGGGGGTGCCGCCGATGGTGATCCGCTTGCCGACCGGCTCCTCGGTGTCGAAGAGCTGCTTGGCGGTGGTGGCGCCGATCACCGCCACCTTGCGGGAGTTGAGGACGTCGTCGTTGGAGAAGTAGTCGCCGTCCCTGACCTTCTGGTTGGCCGTCTCGAAGTAGGCGGGGTAGGTGCCGACGATAGAGCCCGGCTGGTACGAGATGTTCCCGTACAGCGCGGTGCCGGAGGTGGTGACGACCGGTGCCACCGACTTGATGGACGTGCTGTCGGCGTCGGTGGCGAGCGCCTTGGCGTCGGCCACGGTGAGCGCCTTCGCGGCCGTGGCGGCCCCGCGGCCGGCGTTGGAGGAGACGGTCAGCGCGTTGGTGCCCAGCGAGGTGATGGACGCCTTCACCGCCTCCGAGGAGCCGTTGCCGACGGCGAGCAGCAGGATCACCGAGGCGACGCCGATGAGCACGCCGAGCATGGTGAGGGCCGAGCGGACCTTGTTGGCGACCAGGCCGCCGACCGCGAAGCGGATCATCTGCCAGAGGATCACGCGGGCACCTCCGCGGCGAGGGCGGGCGGCGGGCCGTCCACCGGGGCGCGGCGGACGTCCTCCACGACCGCGCCGTCGACCAGCCGCAGCACCCGCTTGGCGTGCAGCGCGACCTCGTCCTCGTGGGTGATCACCACGACGGTGCGGCCGGAGGCGTTCAGCCGGTCGATGATCGCCAGCACCTCGGCGGTGGAACGGGAGTCCAGGTTGCCGGTGGGCTCGTCGGCGAGCAGCAGGGCGGGGGCGGTGACCAGCGCGCGGGCGACCGCGACGCGCTGCTGCTGGCCGCCGGAGAGCTCGTTGGGCTTGTGCTGGGCACGGTCGGCGAGGCCGACCAGCTCCAGCGCGGCGAGCGCGCGGCGGCGCCGTTCGGCGGCCCGCACCCCGGCGTAGGCGAGCGGCAGCTCGACCTGGGCCAGGGCGGTGGTGCGGGGCACCAGGTTGAACGACTGGAACACGAAGCCGATCTTGCGGTTGCGCACCAGCGACAGCCGGCTCTCGTCGAGGTGGCCGACGTCGGTGCTGTCGAGCAGGTAGCGGCCGGAGCTGGGCACGTCCAGGCAGCCGAGGATGTTCATCAGGGTGGACTTGCCGGAACCCGAGCTGCCCATCACGGCGACGTAGTCGCCCTCCTCGATGTCGAGGCTGACGCCCAGCGGCTCGCCGGTGCCCGGTGCCGACGGGCCGCGCAGCGCGTGCACGGCGGAGTCGCCCTGGCCGTACGACTTGGTGACCCGGCTGATCCGGATCACCGGGGGCTTGGTGGCGGCCATCAGCGGTTGCCACCGCCGGTGCGGGTGCCGCCGGTGCCGCCGCCGGTGCGGGTGCCGCCGCCACCGAAGCCGCCCGTGCCGCCGAGGCCGCCGGCCGCGCCGGGGAAGGCGCCGTTCGGGAAGCCGTTGCCGGTGGCGGCGGTGGTGGAGGTCAGCTCGACCTTGTCGCCCTCGGCGAGGCCCTCGACCACCTGGACGGTGCTGTCGCCCTCGATGCCGACGGTGACCGACACCCGCTCGGTGGAGCCGTCCTCGTGGACGACGGTGGCGGTGCGGGAGCTGCCGGTGCCGGCCAGCGCGGCGGTGGGCACCGAGAGCGCGTTGTTGGCCTCGCCGACGACGACCGAGATGGTCGCGCTCAGACCGGTGCGCAGCTTGGCGGTGTCGCTGGTGATCTGCAGCACCGCGCCGTACTGGACGGCGCTGCCGCTGCCGCCGGAGGAGCTGGGCAGCGAGCTGACGGACAGCACGGTGGCGTTCAGCTTGGTGTCGGACTGGGCGTTGAGCGTGACGGTGGCGGACTCGCCCTTCTTCAGCTTGAGCGAGTCGAGCTCGGAGAAGTTGGCGCTCACCTGCATGCCGGTCGGGTTGGTCAGCACCACGAAGCCGGTGGGGGTGCCGGAGGAGGAGGACGTGCTGCCGGTGCCCGTGCCGCTGCCGCTGCTCTTGCTGCCGCTGCCCGAGGAACCGCTGCCGGCGGAGCCGCCCGTGCCGGTGCCGCTCACGGAGTCGCCGGCCTTGCCGGCGACCGAGGCGACCGTGCCGTCCGCGGTGGCCTTGAGGGTGGTGCCGTCGAGGGCCGTCTCTGCGTTGGTGAGGGCCGTCTCGGCGGAGTCCACCTGCTGCTGGGCCTGGGCCACCTGGGCGGCGTCCACCTTGGTGGTGGTCGTGGTGGTCGGCGTCTGCTGGGCGGTGCTGCCGCCGCGGCCGCCGGTGCCGCCGGTCGTGGTGGTGACGGTCTCGCCGGCCTTGGCCTTGGTGAGGTTGGCCCTGGCGGTGGCCAGGGCCGACTCGGCGGCGTCCACGTCCTGCTGGGCGGCGGTGGTGTCGACGGTGGCCAGCACCTGGCCCTTGGTCACGGTGTCGCCGACGGCGACCTTGACCGAGGTGAGCCGGCCGCCGGTGACGAAGTCCTGCCCGGTGTCGGAGGGCGAGGAGAGCGTGCCGGAACCGGACACGGTGGCGAGGACCGTGCCCTTGGCGACCGTGGCCGTCCGCACGCGGGTCCCGCTGGCGGCGGAGCTGGTTCCGGAGTCCAGGGTGGTGTACGCCAGGGCGGCCCCGCCGACCAGGGCCACACCGAGCGCGGAGTTGACGAGGACGGCACCACGCCGTCGCGGGAGCACCTTCATGGCGGACAGCTTCGCCCCGCGCTCTTTCCGGTTGCTGGCGCCCCCCTGGGAGCCCGCTGGGACCGTCAATCCGGACAATCCACGCGTACCACTGCGTCAGGGCGGTTCTCTCTACCCTCCGGGGATGAACCGTTGATCCGGCTCCCAGGAAGTTCCCAGCCTTTACGCCCGAGCTTCTGAACTTGCCGGGTTCCCGCCGGGACGGGTACGGGCGTGCGACGGGCCCGCCGCCGTCGCCGGCGGCGGGCCCGTCGGGGGACCCCCGCGGGGTCCTCGGCTCAGAGCTCCTTGCGGAAGGCCTCGGCGGTCGCCAGGAAGATGTCGTTGCCGGCGGTCTCGCCGATCGACACCCGGACGCCCTCGCCCGGGAACGGGCGGACGACCACACCGGCCGCGGCGCAGGCGGCGGCGAAGTCGACGGTGCGCTCGCCGAGCCGCACCCAGACGAAGTTGGCCTGCGAGTCGACGACCGTCCAGCCCTGGGCGCGCAGCCCGGCCAGCACCCGGCTGCGCTCGGCGACCAGCGTCTCGACCCGCTCCAGCAGCGCCTCCTCGGCGCGCAGCGAGGCGACGGCGGCGTCCTGGGCGAGCTGGCTGACGCCGAACGGCACCGCGGTCTTGCGCAGCGCGGTGGCCACCGGCTCGTGGGCGACCGCGAAGCCGACCCGCAGGCCGGCCAGGCCGTACGCCTTGGAGAAGGTGCGCAGCACGCAGACGTTCGGCCGGTCGCGGTAGAGGTCGATGCCGTTGGGCACCTCGGCGTCGCGGATGAACTCGATGTAGGCCTCGTCGACCACGACCAGGATGTGGCCGGGCACGGCGTCGAGGAAGCGCTCCAGCTCGGCGCGGTGGATCACGGCGCCGGTGGGGTTGTTCGGGTTGCAGACGAAGATCAGCCGGGTGCGGTCGGTGATCGCGGCGAGCATGGCGTCGAGGTCGTGCTCCTCGTCCGCGGTCAGCGGCACGGGCACCGGGGTGGCGCCGGCCACCTGGGTGATGATCGGGTAGGCCTCGAAGGAGCGCCAGGCGAAGATCACCTCGTCGCCGGGGCCCGCGGTGGAGAGCACCAGGGACTGTGCGACGCCGACCGAGCCGGTGCCGGTGGCGATGTGCTCGGCCGGGACGCCGAAGCGGGCGGAGAGCTCCTCGGTGAGGCCGGTGACGGCCATGTCCGGGTAGCGGTTGAACGAGGCCGCGGCGGTGGTGACCGCCTCCAGCACGCCGGGCAGCGGCGGGTAGGGGTTCTCGTTGGAGGACAGCTTGTACGCGTCGGCACCGGCCGGCTTGCCCGGCTTGTAGGTGGGGATGCCGTCCAGGGTCGGCCTCAGCCGGGGCCCCTGCGCTGCGGTACCGCTCACGGTCGTTCTCCTTCTGTGCTCTCTTGGGCGCACGTGCCGGGCCGCGCACACCGGGTTCGCCGATCCCGCGCCGCCCCTCGCCACACACCCGCGCCACCCCGGTCGGGTGCCCCGCACGATACCGGCCGGGCTCACCCATGCGGGTGAGATGCCCGATCGGGTTACGGGTGCAGATCAGCCATTCTGCCGCGTCCCCACGGCACATGTCAGAGGTAACAGCCCCGGATCGGAGCGGGTATCGAAGGGTGTGATCCGTTCCGACTCTTGGAGAAACGTATCTTCAGACCGGTGGCCGGGCCCGGTCACAGCCTGCTGTCATGCGCCATACGATCGGTCCGCCATGACAGCAGCAGCCAACCAGAGCGGTCGGCGGTCCGCCTCGCGGCGCCTGGAGCGGGCCGGCATCCGGGACGTCGCGGCGGCCGCCGGAGTGTCGATCACCACGGTCTCCGACGCCCTCAACGGGAAGGGCCGCCTGCCCGAGGAGACCAGAAGCAGGGTGCGCGAGGTCGCCGAGCGCCTGGGCTACCGCCCTTCCGCGGCCGCCCGCACCCTGCGCACCGGGCGTTCGGGCCTGATCGGCCTCACCGTCACCACGTACGGCGAGGAGCCGTTCACCTTCACCGAGTTCGCCTACTTCGCGGAGATGGCTCGGGCCGCCACCAGTGCGGCGCTCGGCCGTGGCTTCGCCCTGGTCGTGCTCCCCGCCTCGTCCCGGCACGACGTCTGGAGCAACATCGCCCTGGACGGCACGGTGGTCATCGACCCGCCCGACCAGGACCCGCTGGTGACCGAGCTCTACCGGTCCGGCGTGCCCGTGGTCAGCGACGGCAAACCGGGCAACTGCCCGGTCACCGCCTGGGTCGACAACGACCACGAGGCCGCCGTGCTGGACATCCTCGACCACCTGTCGGAGGCCGGGGCCCGCCGGATCGGCCTGCTCACCGGAACGAGCACCGACACCTACACCCGGCTCTCCACCGAGGCCTACCTCGGCTGGTGCCGGCGGGTCGGCCAGGAGCCGGTCTACGAGACCTACCCGGCGCACGACCCGGCGGCCGGCGCGGTGGCGGCCGACCGGCTGCTCGCCCGGCCGGACCGCCCCGACGCGGTCTACGGCCTCTTCGACCCGAACGGCACCGACCTGCTGGCCGCCGCCCGCCGGTACGGCCTGCGCGTCCCGGACGACCTGCTGCTGGTCTGCTGCAGCGAGAGCGACGTCTACGCGGGCACCGAGCCGCCGATCACCACCCTCTCGCTCAAGCCCCGCAAGATCGGCACCACGGTGGTCAACCTGCTGATCGACGCCATCGAGGGAGTCGACCCCGGCTCGGGCGGCGGCCACCGCGCCGAGGGCGCACGGCTCTTCCCGCCGCGCTTCCGCACCGCGGGGACGGGACCGCCGCCGGGCACCCTGATGCCGACCGAGCTGATCGTCCGGGCCTCCTCGCAGCGGCGCAGCACGCGCAGGACGGTGAGCCCGCCCCGTTCGCCGGACGGGGGCTGAGCCGCGGTGCCAGCCCCGGCCCGGCCCGCTCCGGCACGAGGTCCAGACCATCCCAGACCGGGTCGGACCGGGCCGCCCGGCCCGGCCCGGTGACGCTCCGAAGGATTGGATGCCCACCAGGTGAGGACGCCGGGAGAGTGGTCTTCCTATGATGGTCGAATGACACCCGAGGACCGCTTCCCCGGGCCTGATCTGCCCCACTCAGGCCCCCGCCACCACCAGGACCTCGACGTGCTCCCGTACGGCTCCTACTACGAACCGTCCGAGCCGCCGGCCGGCTACGGCTACGACGAGACCCACAGCGGCTACGGCGGCGCGCACTACCTCGAACAGCACTGGCACGCCCCGGCCCACCACGGTGCGCACCCGGGCAGCCACGACGCCACCGTGCAGCTCGGCACGCTGCACCGGACGGGGCACGAGCAGGCCGTCCACGAGCAGCCGCCGGTGGCCGTCACGACCGGCGAGGACCCGCCGACCATCGAGCTCGGCCCGCCGCTCACCGAGCAGCCGGTGAACTTCCCGTACCCGCAGCCGGAGCCCGGCGAGGCGCCCGGCCCGCTGTACGTGATCGGCGACGTGCACGGCTACCTCGACGAGCTGCTCGCCGCCCTGCGCCAGGCCTCGCTGATCGACGCGGAGGGCCGCTGGGCGGCCGGCCGCTCCCGGGTCTGGTTCCTCGGCGACTTCACCGACCGCGGCCCCGACGGCATCGGCGTCATCGAGCTGGTCATGCAGCTCGCCGCGGAGGCCGCCGCGGCCGGCGGCTACTGCCGGGCCCTGATGGGCAATCACGAACTGCTCTTCCTCGGCGCCGCCAAGTACGGCGACGAGCCCGTCCAGTCCACCGCCGGCACCGCCTCCTTCCTCGCCGCCTGGCGCCTCAACGGCGGCCAGCAGCACGACCTGGACCGGCTGGAGTCGCACCACATCAGCTGGCTCTCCCGGCTGCCCGCGATGGCGCTGGAGGACGGCCACCTGCTGCTGCACTCCGACACCACCGCCTACCTCGAGTACGGCGAGTCGATCGCCGAGGTCAACGACGCCGTCCACGACCTGCTCGCGGACGAGGGCGCCGACGAGTGGTGGGACTGCTTCCGCCGCTTCACCAAGCGGTTCGCCTTCCGCGGCGAGAACGGCCCGGACGCCGTGCACGAGCTGCTCGGCGCCTACGGCGGCTACCGCGTGGTGCACGGCCACAGCCCGATCCCGTACCTCACCGGTGCGGTGCACGCGGACGACGGCGCGCCGCCGCACGTCCCGGGCCCTTACATCTACGCGGACGAGCTGGCCGTCGCGATGGACGGCGGGGTCACCATGGACGGCCGCCTGCTGATCGCCCGGCTGCCGGTGAACTGAACCGGCCGGTGACCGGCGGGCCGGACGCCGGGACCGGGGGCTGAACACCCGCGCCGCGGACCGAACACCCCCGCCCTTTCCTGACGGGGTGTCGGCGACAGCTGACGGAGCGTCGACGAAGGGCACGGAACACGTTCCGGAGGCACTGAAAATCCGGAAAGCGACTGTCTGAGCCTCGGTGGTCACCCCTACCATCGAGGCACCACGCAGCCGCCCGCCCGTCACCGGGCCGCCGCGTCGCACCAGTCCACCTCCGTGAATCAGCGGAACGGGGTCCCCATGACCGACGCCCCGCACCTGCTCGCCGAGGACCGCCCGGACTACGAGCGCATCCTCGACGAAGCACTGCGCGACGCAACCATCCTCGAAGCACTGCGCGCCCCCGACCACCACCTCAACGCCGAACAGCTCCGCACCAAGGCGATGCTCAACGCGGAGACCGTCGCCGCGGCCGCGGCACCGGAGTACCGCCACTACCTCGGGCTGCGCGAGAACCTCGGCCGCGCGCCCGCCCCGGCCCACCCCCACGGCGGCGGGCTCGGCGGCGAACTCTCCGGCCGGCTGCGCTCCGACGAGGGAGCCGGCCTGTTCCCGGTGCTCACCGTGCTCGCCCCGATCCTGTCCTGGTCCGCCGCCGCGCTGCTGCTCGCCATCGGGTACGCGCTGCGCGCCGCCCGGCCCGCCCTGGCGCTCGGCCGGAGCGTGGTCACCGCCGGCTGGGCCGCGATCGCGGTGGGCACCGCCGCGATGGCCGTGGGCATCGTCGGCCTGCTGCTCACCGCACTGCGGGACGGCTCCGCGGGCCCGGCCGGGCAGGACCCGAACCTCGCCGCCGACGTCGCCGAGGCCCGCCGGGCCTGGCACACCGCGCTGCGCGACCGCGCCCTGCTCCCCTACCTGCACGACAACCTCGGCTCCGCCCCTGCACTGTCCCCGCAGCCCGCGGGCCGGCCGGTGCCGCCCGACCTCCTGAGCCCCGGCTACAGCCGGCCCGGGTACAGCAGCGCCGGATTCACCAGCCCGGGCGTGGAGGGGCTGACCGACCAGGAGGGACGCGAGCCGCGGACGGCCGAGTTCACCAGCCCCGGCTACACCCCGCCCGGCTTCACCGGGCCCGACGAGGTCTCCAGCTGACCCTCCGTCCCCGGCGCTGCCCGCCGCACTCGCCGTCCGCCGCACCTGGTGCCGTGTCAGCCCGCGCGTCGCTCCCGTCACCCGGTCGGGCGGTCGCGCTGGGCCGAGCGGCGCACAGCACCCGTGGCACCGGCCCCCGGACCGGCGCGCGGGCCCACCATCCCCGGCATGAGGACCTCCCGGCGGACCCTGCGGGCCGCGACGGCGCTCGCCGCCGCCCTGGCGGCCACCGCGTTCGGGCTGCCCGCCGGCGGCGTGCACCGCACCGGGCCGCCGCCCGGCGCGGGCGACACCGCGGGAGCACCGTCCGCCGGCGGCGCGGTGCTGCCGCAGCCGGTGCCCGCCGTGCCGGTGCCGCGCTGCCCCTCGCTCGCCGTGGCCGGCCACCGCGGCGCGCCGACGGCCGCCCCGGAGAACACCCTGGCCGCCTTCCGGGCCGCCCTGGCCGGCGGCGCGGACTGGCTGGAGACCGATGTACGGACCACCCGGGACGGCGTTCCGGTGCTGATGCACGACGACACCGTCGACCGGGTCACCGACGGCCACGGCCGGGTGGCCGAGCTGACGGCCGCACAGATCGCCGCCCTGCACGTCACCGCCGGCCCCGGCCCCGCGCAGCCCGTCCCGACCCTCGACGACCTGCTCCACGAGCTCGCCGGCACCCGGACGAGACTGCTCATGGAGATCAAGGAGGAGCACGGCCCCTCGGACGCGGTGCGGGCGGCCCGCGCCGCCGCGGCGAGCGGGGCCGACGTGGTGCTGTACTCCTTCTTCCCCGCGATGCTGCAGGCCGCCCACCGGGCGGCACCGGGCCTGCCGGTCGTCCTCGTCCAGGGCCGGGCCGTCGCCCGGGACCCGGGCGGGCTGCGGCTGGACGGCATCGCGCTCGACGAGCCGCTCGCCACCGCCGGGCGGATCGCGCGCGAGCACGCCGCCGGCCGGCAGGTCTACGTGTGGACGCCGGACCACGACGCCGACTGGCGGGCGGCGGCCGACCGGCACGCCGACGCCGTGATCACCGACGTGCCCGCGGCCGCCCGGGTGTGGGCCGACGCCCACTGCCCGCCGGTGCTCTGACGCGCGGTCGGGTCCGCGGCCCGGCCGTCAGTGCAGGATGCCCGCCCGCCGGGCGGCGACGAGCCAGGAGGGGAACTC
Organism: Streptomyces sp. NRRL B-24484; assembly: GCF_000717715.1. Lineage (GTDB taxonomy): Bacteria > Actinomycetota > Actinomycetes > Streptomycetales > Streptomycetaceae > Kitasatospora. Next base: position 26,184 of record NZ_JOAI01000018.1, read on the forward strand.
GGTGAGCAGCCGGTCGTAGAGCTCCGGGTCCGAGATCGAGTCGATGTCGTCCACGGCGAAGAAGCCCACGTTGTCGACGCGGCGGCCGGGCAGCGTGTCGAAGCGTTCCAGCACCCCGTAGTCGGACTGCCCGAGGCCGACGAACTGCCAGAAGACCGGCTCCTCCACGGCCGCCCGCAGCTCCTGCTCGATGGCCGCGTTCCGGTAGACGCCGCCGTCGGAGAAGAACAGCACCAGGGTCGGGTCCGCCGTCGGATGCGCCCGGACGTGCGCGCGGACCTCGGCGATGACCTTCTGCTCCTCGTTCTGGATGCCGACGAAGCGCATGTCGACCTGGCCCGGCAGCAGACCGTGCCGAGGCCTCTTCGGACGGCCGAACAGGGTCAGCTCGCCGACCCGCACGTGGGTCGGGATCCACTCCGGCAGCTCGGCGAGGTGCAGGTCCGGCAGGCGGGCCGGGTGGGTGGCGAAGGTCCACGCGTGCATCCGGCCGTCCTCGGCCAGCTGCGCGGCGACCGCGGCCATCCGCTCGACCACCCCGGCGACCGTGCCCCGGCGGTACAGCCCGGACATCGACCCGGAGGCGTCCAGCACCAGCACCACCCGGGCCCGGACACCGGCCGCGCCGTGCTTCTCCAGGCTCACCGCGACCTGCTGCTTGCGCAGCGAGAGCCGCTTGCGGATGTCCACCGGCAGCGCCTCCTCCGCGGCCGTTGCCGGCCCGGTGGCGCGTACTTGCGGGGTCGGAGGCGTCTGCGGGGTCGGTGGTGTCCGCGGGGGCTCCGGCTGCGGGGGTGTCGGCTGCAGGGGTTCCGGCGCCGGAGGCAGGTGCGTCGGAGGCAGGTGCGGGGCGGCCGACACCTGCGAAAGCGGCGCGGCTGCGGGCGGTTCGACGGCAGCGGGCGGTTCGACGGCTGCGGGCGGTTCGACGGCTCCGTGGTCGGCGGTGAGGCCGGCCCAGCCGGTGGCCCAGCCCTGGCCCACCGCACGGAACTTCCACTGGCCCGCCCGGCGGTAGAGCTCGCCGCCGACCACCGCGGTCTCCCGGCCGGCGGCGATCGGGAAGTGCGCCAGCGGGTCGCCGGTCCGGGCGTCCGTCAGCAGCAGCTCCAGCCCGCGCAGCCGTCCGAGGCTCCCGTCGTCGACGGTGGCGCAGAGCAGGATCCGATCGACCTCCGGCGCGAGTCCGGCGAGGTCCGCGTCGACCGCGCGGGCAGCGCTCTGCCGGACCCGGCCGGAGGGGTCGGCCGGGCGGGGGCCGCCGACCGCGCAGCCGTCCCCGAGGGCGCGGCCGTCGGCGTCGAGCAGGACCGCCCAGACCCGCACCGACGGCCCGTCCGGCGCCGGCGCCCAGGAGAACGCGGCCCGCACCTCCGGCACCCCGACCATCACGTTGGCGCCCTTGCCCAGCGAACTCGACGTCATCCCGCCAGTCTGCCAACCGGGACGCAGCGGCGGCAGCCCGACGCCGTTCTTGCCGTGGACATTCCACGGAAATCCCGCGGGATATCACGCCGGAATTGCCGCTGTCCATCACGCGGCGGAGTGGCTTGACTACGGATCGACAGGGACGGTTGGATGTCGCACGTTGCCATCGGCGGGGAATTCGCCGGTATTCGGCCGCCGCCGAGGGGGAGTCGTGCATGAATTCGCCGGGACCGGCCGAATATTTCTCCGCACTGCCGCTGCGGGGCTTTTCGTGACCGTTTCCGATCGCCGCGCGGACCGCGGGGCGCGGGCGTGACGGCACCCCGAGCGACGGGCGGTGCGGCGCTGCCCGCCGTGGTGCGGACGGACGCCGCCGGTCGGCTCGCCACCGCCCTCGCCGCCACGCCGGGCGGACGCCCCTCCGGCACCCTCACCGTGCTCGGCGACCCGGGCGGGGTGTTCCACCTCGCCTCCGGCGTCGTCACCGCGGTCGACTCGCCCGGCGCCCCGGACGTGGCCACCCTGCTGCTGCGGTCCGGCCGGGTCAGCACCACCGACTGGGAGGCGGCCTGCCGCGCGGGCGCGGCCGGCGAACGGACCGGTGCGGAGCTCGTCGCACGGGACCTGCTGGGCGCGGCCGAACTCCAGCTGATGTGCACGATGGCCGCCCTGGACGGCGCCTTCGCGGTGGCCGCCGGCCGGGTCGACGGCTGCACCCTGGCAGGTGGTCCGGCCCGGCACCACCTGCCCGCGCCGCAGGGCGTGGACCCGGAGTGGCTGCTGCACGAGACGGACCGCAGGCTCCGCGCGCTCGCCGCACTCCGCCCCCCGCTCTGCCCGCTGCGCGACCGGATCGGCCCGACCACCGGGGCGCGCCGGGAGGCGGCGGCCGGGTCCGCCGGCCGGCTCACCGGCGAGCGCCGGGAGATCCTGCGCTGCGCGGACGGCCGCCGCAGCGCACGGGACATCGCCTTCCGGCTCGGCCGGGGCCTCTACGCCGTCACCGTGGAGCTCTCCCGGCTGCTGGCCGAAGGGCTGGTGGAGGTCGTACCGCACGGGCCCGCCCCCGCCGGGCCGGGAGCGCTGCCGGCACCGGTCGGCGGCACCGGGGTGACGACGGCCCGCCGACCACCGGATCCGCCGCCGGCGTACCAGCCGGCGGGACGGCTGCCGGTCCGCCGGCGGGGTGCCAGCGGGATCAACGACGTCCTCGCGTGGCGGTCGGCCGCCGGGCGGCACCGGCGCGCCCGCGATTCCTGACCGGCCTGCCCCCGCCCCCGGGCATTCGTCCGCAATTCCCGCGCGTCGGCGGGGCGGTTCGGCATGCCCGAGAAATCGTCCGGCACCGGCCGGCACATTCCCAGAACAGGAGAGATGTGAGCAGCGAGAACGGCGAATTGCTCGCCGAAATGCGTGGGCTGCGCGACCGGGTCGCGGGTGTCACCGACCTCGCGGTGGCCGCCGTGGACGGCCTGCTGATCACCGCGGACGCCGAGGACGGCATCGACACCGAGGGCCTGGCCGCGCTCGCCGCCGCGGCGCTCGGGCTCGCCCGACGGGCCGGCCAGGCCACCGGCAAGGGTCTGCTGCACCGGACGGTGGCGCAGTTCAGCCACGGCTACGTGGTCGTCCAGCCGATCGGCCGGATGGGGTTGATGACCGTCCTCGGCGACTCCGGGATGGACATCGCACGGCTGCACACCGAGTCCCAGGCCGCCGCCGACCGGATGGACCGCCTGCTGGCCGCACCCCAGTCCTGACGCACCGCCCGACCGGGCCGCCTGCCCGCACCCCGCCCGAACCACGAGAAGGAGCACCGTGAGCACACCGCAGGGATTCCAGAGCATGTCCGACCGGGTGAACGCCCTGGTCAAGGGCCTCCGCACGGAGGTGCCCGAGTGCCTGGCCTCGGGGATCATCGACATGTCCACCGGCATGCTGCTGTCCGTCGAGACGGTCGACTCGCACCCGCCGGAGGTCCTCGACATGCTGGCCGCCGCGACCCTCGACCTCTTCCAGGGCCGCAACGTGGTGATGATCGAGGGCATCTTCAAGGAGCGGCGCGGTGTGGTGAGCGACCGTCACTACTTCCAGGAGATCCTGGTCAACAGCGACAACCTGGCCCACCTCTTCCTCCGGGTGGACAGCGCCGACGACATCGTGGCCGTGGTCGTCTGCCGCAACAGCGTCAACGTCGGCATGCTCTTCGCCCAGTCCCGCCGGGTGCTGAAGGACCACGGCCGGCTCTGACCCCGGCGCGGCCCGCACCGGCACGTGCGGCGGGTCCGGACTCCCCCGGTTCGGGGGCCCGGACCCGGCGCACGGTGCATTCCGCGGCAGGTGCCTTCGGCGGCGGTCGGCTCGCGGCCGCCGTTCGGCGGCGGTCAGTCGGTGGCGGGTTCGGTGGCTCGGCCCGTACTGCGCTCGGCCAGCAGCATCACCGCGGCCAGCAGGACCACCAGGACCTGCGTACCGCCCCGCACCGCGCCCGGGCCGGCGACCGGGACACCCGCGCGGGGCTGCCGGCCCTCGCCGAGGCCTACCTGGCGTTCGCCCGGGCCAGGCCCGCGGTCCACGCCGCCATGTTCGCGCGCGGGACGGGCCTCGCGTTCGGCAGCGCGGCGACGCCGGCCCCGCCGCGGGCCGCCCCGGACGAACTCCATGCCGCGGTCGGACCGCTGGCCGCCGCCAGCGGCGCCCGACCCGGAGGCCTGCACCGAAGTCCTCCGGAGCACCCTGCACGGCCTGGCCGCCCTCACCGGGAGCAGCCGGCTGCGCCCCGGCGCCCACCGTGCACGGCTCGACCTGCTGGTCGGACTCCTCACCGCGGGCACCTGAGCACCCCCACCCGCCCCGGCCTCACGACCGGACCGGGTCAGTAGTGGATCGCGGACGGCGGCGCCTGCGTGATCACGGTGTCGCCCGAAAATTCGATCTTGAAGTTCGACGGGGCGGACCTGCGGAACTCCTCGATCAGCGCCAGGTGCTCGGGGTTCACCTCTCCCCCGGGATCTCGGTCCGGCACCCACGCTAGCGGCCGGGTCCACCGAGGTCGCCCGGTTCGTCCCCGAGCCGCCATGACCTCCGACGTCCGTCAGGACACCGTCCGCTCCACCGGGATCCAGAGCTGGCTGGTCGCCTCGGACCAGTCGGCCGACGGCCGGGTGCGGAGGATCTCCGGACCCGGGCGGGTGGCGTACGGATTGGACGGGAACCACTCCGTGAAGACGTCCCGCCAGAGGTACTGCAGGGACTGGGGGAACGGGCCGGTGTTCTCGAAGACGGCCCAGGTGCCGGCCGGGACGGCCAGGACGTCGAGGTCCTCCGGAGCCTCGGCCCCGGTCACCACCGCGTGGTAGTAGTCCAGCAGGACGCCCTCCTCCCGGCTGTCGGAGAGGTGCACGACCGCGGAGACGATGCCCTCCGGCTCCTGGTCCGACAGTTCGGTGATGCGCTGCACGGTCTCCGGCGGGACGCCCCCGATCATCTCGGCGATGTGCGGGTTGACCCCCTCGTGGATCAGCGGGACGCGGGCCGTCCGGCCGACGACCCGGAACGCGTCCTTCTCGACGATCCGGTACTTCATGGTGGTGCTCCCTTCGACGACGAGTCGGAAGGACATCCGGGGCTGCGAGTGCAGGACCGCACCCGTCCGCCGGGCCTCGCCGGGGCCGACCCCGTGCATCGCACGGAACGCCCGGGCGAAGGCCTCCGCCGATCCGTAGCCGTGCCGCACGGCGACCTCCAGCAGGGTCCGCTCGCCCGCGAGCACCTCGGCGCCCGCGACGGTGAGCCGCCGGCGCCGGACGTACTCCGACAGCGGGATCCCGGCCAGCGCGGAGAACATCCGCCGCAGGTGGAACTCGGACGTCAACGCGATGCGGGCCAGTTCGGCCGCGTCGATCTGCCGGTCGAGGTGCGTCTCGATGTGCGCCATGACCTGGTTCAGCCGGTCCAGCACTCGGCCTCCTTCCCTTCCGCCCACCACCGTAGGAAGGGACAGCCTCCCCCGACCCGACAATCCGTGCCCGTTCCGGTCGGGTCCACGGGACGGGAGCGGGGGCAGGAACGACGGCCGGACGGAACCGCACGGAGGGGCGCCGCGCCGGGAAGCCCCCTCCTGCCTCCCGGTGCGGCGCCCCCCGAACACCGGGTCTCAGTCCGCCAGCGGCAGGTAGACCCGGTTGCCCTGGGCCGCGAACTCCTCCGACTTGGCCTTCATGCCCTCGACGGCCTCCGCGTCGTCCTCGGGCTCGGGCGCACCGTTGCCATACTTCTCTGTGATGGTTCGACTGATCTTCATCGAGCAGCGGTTCAGTCCGAACCCAGCACGTTCCCTGGTGCCCGACGTACCGACGGCCAACGTCCGCCGGATTCCGGTGCTCACCAGCCCGCGAATGTCGCACACTCCTCGGCGTCACCCTCTGTTCTCGCAGGACCCGCTGATGACAGTCCACGAAAGAGGAACCCCAGCCGACGCACGGCTGGGGTTCCTCTATGCGGTAGTACCGGTCAACAGGTCGCGTCGGGCCCGTTCCTACGTGCCGGCAGGCCGCACCCGATCGTGATCACCGCCGATCGGGCGGGTCAGCGCTGCAGGGTGAGGACGCCGGGCCGGTACGGCAGCTGGTCGTAGGGGCCGCTCGCGGTGGGGGACTTGCCCTGATAGAGGAACTGCAGGTTGCACGGGTCGATGGTCATGGTCTGGTCCGGGTTGGTGCGGACCAGGTCGCCGTGGCTGATGTCGTTGGTCCAGGTGGCACCGCTGTTGGCCTTGCCCGCGAAGGGGTTGCTCTCGGTGGCGGCCTGCGGGGTCCACGAGCCGTTCAGGCTGGTGGCCGTGAACGAGCGGAAGTAGCGCTGCTCGTTCGCGCCCCGCGCCTCGACGATCATGAGGTACTGGTTCCGGTCCTTGACCTTGTAGACCTGCGGCGCCTCGAACAGGTTCTTCACGGTGTCGGTCATGACCGTGGTGTAGGAGGAGCCGAAGCTGCCCGGGAAGTTCCCGATCGGCATGCTCGCCCGGTAGATGGGATCGCTGGAGGTGCGGTAGACGAACGGCCACGCGCCCCACTGGTACGCGAGCACCCAGATGGCCTTCGGCGCGAAGTAGAACAGCGTGGGCGCCACCGCGGCCTGGCCCATCCCGCTCTGCCCGGCGGACGCCATGTCCGACCAGTTGGTGCCCACCCGTTCGCCGGCTGTGCCAGCGCACCCGTGGAGGACCACCGGTAGCTCGACGGAAGGGCGCACGTGCCGCCCGACGCGGTCGGGGTCGGGGTCGGGGTCGGCGCCGGGGTGGACGACCCGGACGACCTGAAGGTCCAGTGCTGGTTGGCAGCACCCCAGGAGTCCCAGATCTGGACGGGGGTGCCGTTGGCGGTCTGGTTGCCGGGGGTTTCCAGGGCCCGGCCGCTGGCGATGTTGATCAGGGTGTAGGAGCCGTCGCCGTTCCGGGCCGCCTTCCAGTGCTGGTTGGCGCCGCCGTTGGAGTCCCAGACCTGCATCTTCGTGCCGTTGCCGGTCTGGCCGCCCGGCTCGTCCAGGACCCGGCCGCTGGCGACGTTGGTCAGCGTGTAGGAGCCGTCGCCGTTCTTGGTGGCCTTCCACTGCTGGTTGGTGGCGCCGCCGGCGTCCCAGACCTGGAGCTGGGTGCCGTTGCCGTTCTGCCCTGCGGGCTCGTCGAGGACGCGTCCGGCGGCACCCATCGCGGAGAGCGTGTAGACGGTGCCGGAGTTGATGCCGCCGTCCGGCGTGCTGTTGCCGGCGCCGCCGAGAGTGGTGAGGGCGGCGGTGTAGGCGGGCTTCTTGTTGCCGTTGCTGTCGAACAGCAGCGGGTTCTCGCCGCCGCGCCAGGAGTCGCTGTCGCGGATGCCCCACACCGTGATGCCGGTGCAGCGGGCGACGTTGAGGCAGGCCTGGACGGCGCTCGTGTAGGCAGTGGGGGACGCCTGGGCGATGTCGAGTTCGGTGATCTGGACGTCCACGCCGAGCGCGGCGAAGCTGGACAGGGTGGTCCGGAAGCTGGCCGGGGGGCCGCCGGCGCCGAAGTGGCTCTGGAATCCGACGCAGTCGATGGGCACGCCGCGGGACTTGAAGTCCTTGACCATGCTGTAGACGCCCTGGGTCTTGGCGTCGGTCCAGTTCTCGATGTTGTAGTCGTTGTAGCAGAGCTTCGCCGAGGAGTCGACGCTCCGGGCGGTGCGGAAGGCCTCCTCGATGAAGCCGTTGCCCAGCACGTTCTGGAACACCGAGCTGCGGTGTTGACCGCTGCCGCCGTCGGCGAAGGCCTCGTTGACCACGTCCCAGGCGTAGATCCTGCCCTTGTAGTGGGTCATCTCCTGGGTGATGTGGTTGTCCATCACACTGCGCAGGGTGGTGGCGTCCTTGATGGACGAGACCCAGTTCGGCAGTTGGGAGTGCCAGACCAGGGTGTGGCCGCGCATCCTCTGGCCGTGGGCGGAGGCGTGGTTGACGATCGAGTCGGCGGCGCCGAAGGTGAACGACCCGCGGGAGGGCTCGACGGCGTCCCACTTCATCTCGTTCTCCGGGGTGACCATGGTGAATTCCCGGTCGAGAACGGTGGAGTACGTCGAGTCCCCGAGCCTGCCCGCGGCCACTGCCGTGCCGAAGTAGCGGCCGCTACCGGCCGCTGCGTCACCGAGGACGGTCGGCGTGCCGGCACTCGACGTGAATGCGGCCTGGGCGACCAGCGGTACGGCAGCACCCACGGCGGCGAGCACCACGGCGGCGGCGATCAGGCGGCGGGTCGCCGGACGGCGGCGATGAGAGCGGTTCTGATCTGGCAACGGCTTTTCCCTCTGGCGCAGTGGGTCGCGGTTCGGCCCGATTACCCATCAGTTGTCGCTGCTCACATGAAGGTTGCCGTGATCGGGAAGAATTTCCTGTCGAGCCGGAGACCGGCGCGGCCCTCGTCCCGTCGGGGCGAAGTCGCGGCGGATCGCGAGGGCGCCCGCGGCGGGGCAGCGGGCCGTTCGGCTCGCGGCCCCGCTCAGGGGGTCGGGTCAGGAGGGGTCGCCGTACTGGAGACCGCGGCCGTTGGTGCCGATGTACACGCGACCGTAGACGTCGGGGTCGCCGGTGACGATGCCCTGGCTGGCGAAGTTGCCCCACTGGTGCGCGTCGTCGTTGACCCGGACCCAGCCGGCGCCCTGGTCGGTGGAGCGGAAGACGCCCGCGACGCCCTTGACGGTGCCGATCAGGTACAGCGCCTGGTACGAGGTGCCCGGAGCGGCCTTGCCGAAGCCGAGGGCGGAGGCGGACTGCACCGAGGAGAGCGTGGTGAAGCTGCGGCCGCCGTCGGTGGAGTGCAGCAGACCCGTGCCGCCGCCGGAGAGCCACAGGTCACCCGCGACACCGGGGACGGCGCTGAGCTTGCCGCTCGGCAGGTTGGAGGCGCGGGCGCCGAAGGTCGCGCCGCCGTCGGTGCTGGCGTAGAGCGTGCCGTTGTTCAGCGAGTAGAAGGTGCTGGCCGAGGACCGGTCGGCGACGACCACGGCCCCGTTGCCCAGACCGTTGACCTTCGACCAGCTCGCGCCCCGGTCGGTGGAGCGGTACGGGGCCTGGCCGGCCTCGGTCCAGACGAAGCTGGAGCCGTCCGCCGCGATCGCGATGCGGCCGCTGTCCGCACTGGACACCGGCTCGCCCCTGAAGCCGTTCCAGGTGTGGCCGCCGTCGGTGGAGAGGGCGCCGTCCTGCTCGCCGCCCCTGCCGACCCGGACCACCAGCGAGGGGTTGGACTGGGCGAAGTCGACGGAAGTGCTGTTGTAGATCGTCGGGTTGACCAGCCGCCCGGACGGCTCCTTCTTCAGGTCGTCGTACACGAAGCCGCCCTGGTCGCCCATCGAGGTGATGAGGGCGGCGGCGCCGGGCGGGGAGACCGCGTCGTACAGCGCCGTCTCCTCCAGCCCACGGGCTCCGACGAACCAGTGGCTGGTGCCGCCGTTGTCGGTCGCGTCGGCGTCCTTACTGGCCCAGATGCCGTTGCCGGTGCCGTACATCACGTGCCCGGAGTCGAACGGGTCGATGCTCAGGGCGGTCATCCAGTGCCCGATGCCGGTGCCGAGGTACGGGGCGATGGAGGCGTCCCGCACGGACTTGTCGGACTGGGTCTTCCAGGTCGCACCGCCGTCGGTGCTGCGGTAGACCTCGTCCTGCGGCCACCAGCGGTCCAGCGTGGTGACCATCACCGTGGACGGCTTCTGCGGGTCGACGGCCAGACCGGAGAACCCGTAGCCGCCCTTGGACGGCGAGATGTTCTTCCACGCCCCGCCGGAGGCGTTGTACTTCCACACCGAACCCGCCGTCACGTCGTTGGGCCCGGGGGCGTTGCTGTACGTCAGGTACAGCGAGCCGTCACCGGAGAGCACGCCGTGCTGCGGCACCTGGCCGGTGGGCTGCCCGGAGACGGCATGCCAGGTGTTGCCGCCATCGGTGGAGCGGTAGAGGTTGGTGGACCTGTCGGCGACGCCGACGTAGATCGTGTTGCTGCCCGCCGGGCCGTACGTCACGAAGGAGATGCCCGTGCCGGAGCTCGCCCCGTCCTTGACGGGGAACGAGGAGACCTGGTTCCAGGTCTGGCCGTGGTCGGTGCTGCGCCACAGGCCGTTCTTGCGGGTGCCCAGCAACAGGGTGTCGTGGTTCGCGGGGTCGATCACCAGGCGCTCGCCCGCCCCGCGGCCGTCCTCGTTGCCGCCCAGCTTGAACGGCAGGTCGGTGCGCTGGAAGGTGCGGCCGCGGTCACTGGAACGCAGGAGCGCGCCGTTGCCGGCCCAGCCGTTGGTGTAGGTGCCCGCCGCGAGGTAGAGCCGGTCGGGGTCGACCGGGTCGGTGGCCAGCGACTCGATGCCCAGCAGGTTCCAGTCCTTCTCGCCGACCCAGTCGGTGAGCGGTGTCCACTGCTCGGCGCCGGTGTCCCAGCGGTACGCGCCACCCATGTCGGTGCGCGCGTACAGCAGGCCCTTCTCCTTCTGGTTGAAGACCAGGCCGGTGACGTAACCGCCGCCCGCCACCGGGGCGTTGTGCCACACGTACGATCCGGCCCCGGTCTGCGCGCCGCCGCTCTCAGCCACCTTCACCAGTTTCCACTGCTGGTTGGCGCCGCCCCAGCCGGGCCACTGGATGACCTGCGCGCCCCGGGCCGTGGAGCTTCCGGAGACGTCCAGGACCTGACCGCTCTTGCGGGAGGTGAAGGTGACGGCGTCGGAACCGCTCACGTCGTCGATCCGCCACTGCTGGAAGGCGGAGGAGCTGTCCGTCTGCTGCTCGGCGGCAGCCGCCTGGGCGGTCGAGCCGCCCGCGATCCCCAGCACCTTGCCGCTGTTGCGGTTGACCAGCTCGTAGTAGCCGTCCCCGGTGGACTTCAGTCGCCACTGCTGGTTGGCGGTGTTCTGGTCGGTCCACTGCTGAATGCGGGTGCCGTCGGCGGTGGAGAAGGCGTTGACGTCCAACACCTGGCCGCTGCGTACCGAGACCAGCCTGTAGTAGGCACCGTTGTCGACCGTCGCGGCCTGGGAGTCCTCGGGTGTGAACATGAAGTACGAGACGCCGGCGAGGGGCACACCGAGCGCCAGAGCGGTGGCGCTCAAACGACGGCGGTGACGCCCGCGGCGCCGGCCGTTCGAGGGGTTGCTCATGGGTAGACGTTCTCCTTGCGAACCGTGCACGAGAGAAGGCGGATCGGGACACCGGAACCGGCCGGATCCACTTCCTTGTGGTCACAGGCTCCGCAAAGGGTTGCCGCGAGCCGGGAACTTCTTCGGGTCACCTCGTGGTCAGGTGTCGATCAGCGTCCAGGGTGACGTCGGCTCCACGGCTGAGCAGTCACCTCGGATGCGGTGGCGCCGGGAAGCAGTACTTCTCCGCAATGCTTTTGCTGATCTCCATCGAGGACGACTCCAGTCTGGAAGCAGCACATTCGCGGCCCGACGACGGAGCAGCGCCACCACGTGCGTCGGTCCGCCGGAGGACTCCACGGCGAATCGGCGGTCCTCGGTCCAGCCCGCCCCCACGAACGGGAACGGCGGGGCAGGCCGCCGGCCGACCCACGAGACACCGCTGAGGAGATGTGCGCCGGTCAGGGATCGATCGGGGAGAAGACCTCGACCACGCACTTCGCCGCGCCGCTGCGTTTGATCCTCGCGTCGCTCGGCTTCGACGCCCAGCGGCGGAGCGCTGCTCCGGGAAGCCCCCTCCACCTCCCGGAGCAGCGCGGTCGGTACCGGTCTCAGTCCGCCAGCGGCAGGTAGACCCGGTTGCCCTGGGCGGCGAACTCGGCCGACTTCTCGGCCATGCCGGCGAGCGCCTCGGCGTCGTAGCCGGAGGCGACCGCGGTGGAGCCGTCGCCGTGCTCGTCGCGGATCTTCTGACTGATCTTCATCGAGCAGAACTTCGGCCCGCACATGGAGCAGAAGTGCGCGGTCTTGGCCGGCTCGGCGGGCAGCGTCTCGTCGTGGAACTCGCGCGCGGTCTCCGGGTCGAGGGCCAGGTTGAACTGGTCCTCCCAGCGGAACTCGAAGCGGGCGTCGGAGAGCGCGTCGTCCCAGGCCTGGGCGCCGGGGTGGCCCTTGGCGAGGTCGGCCGCGTGGGCGGCGATCTTGTAGGTGATGACGCCGGTCTTCACGTCGTCCCGGTTGGGCAGGCCCAGGTGCTCCTTGGGCGTGACGTAGCAGAGCATGGCGGTGCCCCACCAGGCGATCATCGCGGCGCCGATGCCCGAGGTGATGTGGTCGTAGCCGGGCGCGACGTCCGTGGTGAGCGGGCCGAGGGTGTAGAAGGGTGCCTCGTCGCAGATCTCCTTCTGGAGGTCCATGTTCTCCTTGATCTTGTGCATCGGGACGTGGCCCGGGCCCTCGATCATCACCTGGACGTTGCGCTCGCGGGCGATCCGGCCGAGCTCGCCGAGCGTCTGCAGCTCCGCGAACTGGGCCTCGTCGTTGGCGTCCGCGATCGACCCCGGGCGCAGGCCGTCACCGAGCGAGAAGGTGACGTCGTACGCGGCGAGGATGTCGCAGAGCTCCTCGAAGTTGGTGTAGAGGAAGTTCTCCCGGTGGTGCGCCAGGCACCAGGCGGCCATGATCGAGCCGCCGCGGGAGACGATGCCGGTCTTGCGGCGGGCGGTCAGCGGCACGTAGCGCAGCAGCACGCCGGCGTGGACGGTCATGTAGTCGACGCCCTGCTCGCACTGCTCGACGATGGTGTCGCGGTAGACCTCCCAGCTGAGGTCCTCGGCCCGGCCGTCGACCTTCTCCAGCGCCTGGTAGAGCGGCACGGTGCCGATCGGCACGGGGGAGTTGCGCAGGATCCACTCGCGGGTGGTGTGGATGTTGCGGCCGGTCGAGAGGTCCATGACGGTGTCGGCGCCCCAGCGGGTCGCCCAGGTCATCTTCTCGACCTCCTCCTCGATCGAGGAGGTGACCGCGGAGTTGCCGATGTTGGCGTTGATCTTCACCAGGAAGTTGGTGCCGATGATGGCCGGCTCGACCTCGGGGTGGTTCACGTTGACCGGGATCACGGCACGGCCGCGGGCGACCTCGTCGCGGACGAACTCCGGTGCCAGCCCCTCCCGGAGGGCCACGAACTCCATCTCGGGCGTGATCACGCCCTGCTTGGCGTAGGCGAGCTGGGTGACGGCGGCGCCGGCCCGGCCGCGCAGCGGGCGCCGCGGGCGGCCGGGGAAGACCGCGTCGAGGTTGCGGAGGTTCCCGCCGCGCGGCGAGGTGTGCTTGATGCCGTCGTCCTCGGGGCGGGCCTCGCGGCCCTCGTACTCCTCGACGTCGCCGCGCTGGCGGATCCAGGCGTCGCGCAGGGCGGGCAGGCCGCGCCGCACGTCGGGCTCGTAGGAGGGGTCGGTGTACGGGCCGGAGGTGTCGTACAGCGGGACGGTCCGGCCGTTGGTGAGGAGGACCTCCCGGTACGGCACCCGGAGGTCGGGGCGGCTGCCCTCGCGGTGGGCCTTGCGCCAGGCCGGGGTCGGGTAGCCGGTGGACGCGCTGCTGACGCCCCGGCCGGAGACAGACTGCGGCTGTGCTTCAAAGGTGGTCATGAGACCCTCTACTCCCTACGCCGGCATTACCCGGTCAGGTTCCTGCGGTCGGCGCAGCGGTCGGTCCGTGTACCGCGGACCTTTCAGCGCCCTCTCAGCCCGGTGCTCCGAGCTCCCGTTGGTCGCAGGCGGATGCCTGCGACAAGACGTCAACACCGTAGCGGCAGCGTCGTGGCAGGTCCAGACGGGTTCCGGCCAGTGGACGGGCGCGGCAGACTGGCCGGCATGGTGGGCAGCACAGGGCGGGTGACCGGGCGCGTCGGGCCGGGACTGGTGGGCGAGGTGATGGTGTTCGTTCCCGAACGGCGCGGGACGGAGGCCTTCCTGGCGCACCCGGCGGTGCCGGGCGAGGCGCTGGCGGTGGGCACTCCGGTGGTCGTCGTGGAGTACCAGCCGCCGCGCACGGTGTACGTCGCGGCGGTCCTTTGACGGAATCTTGACGCACTCCTGGGCGAATCGCGGCCGCCGGGCCCTTCCGCAGCGATCACCACAGGCGCAGAATCTCCTGCTGCCGCCGGCTACCGCGCCTTCCTGCACACCAGAGCGCAGCCACGGGACACCGGCGTGCCCTGAAGGGGGAATCAGCCGATGTTGATCGGCATCGCGGGGGCCGTCGCGGCTTCCATCGTCGTACTGATCGTGCTGTTCAAGCTCATGTGGCGGGTCGCCGAGCCGAACGAGGCACTGATCATCTCCGGGTCCCGGCACCGCTCCGAGGGGGTCGCGGACGGGCTCGGGTTCCGTATCGTCACCGGGCGCGGCACGCTGGTGCTGCCCGGTGTCCAGGTGGTGCGCCGGCTCTCGCTGGACCTCAACGAGGCCGAGCTGGACGTCGAGTGCGTGACGTCGCAGGGCATCCCGGTGCACGTCAAGGGTGTGGTGATCTTCAAGGTCGGCGACGACCCGGTGTCGATCGCCAACGCCGCCCGCCGCTTCCTCGACCAGCAGAAGATGATGGGCCACCGGGTCCACAACGTCTTCGCGGGCCATCTGCGGTCCATCGTCGGCGGGTTGACGGTCGAGGACATGATCCGCGACCGGGAGCGGATGACCGGGGAGACCCGGGCCGCGTCCGGCAGCGAGATGGAGAAGCTCGGCCTGATCATCGACTCGCTGCAGATCCAGGAGATCCTCGACCCGACCGGCTACATCACCAACCTGGCCGCCCCGCACGCCGCCGCGGTGCAGCGGGACGCCCGGATCGCGGCCGCCGAGGCGGACCGCCGGGCCACCGAGGCCGAGCAGGAGGCGTTCGCCCGCAAGGCCGAGGCCACCCGCAACTCGGGCATCCAGCAGGCCGGTTACCAGGCCGAGCTGGAGACGGCGCAGGCCCGGGCGTTCCAGGCCGGTCCGCTGGCGCAGGCCGCGGCCCGGCAGGAGGTCGTCGTCCAGGAGACCAAGGTCGCCGAGCTGGAGGCGGACCGCAAGGAGCAGCAGCTGCAGGCGGACGTCCGCAAGCCGGCCGACGCCCGGGCGTACGAGACCCGGACGAAGGCGCAGGCCGACCGCGACGCGCGGATCTCGGCGGCCGAGGCACTGGCCCGGGAGACCGAGCTGAAGGCCGCGGCCGAGGCGAACCGGGTGAAGATCGCCGCCACCGCGGAGGCGGAGGCCACCAAGGCCCGCGGCCTGGCCTCGGCCGAGGCCACCCGGGCGACCGGTCAGGCCGAGGCCTCGGCCGCGGAGGCCAAGGGCCTGGCGGCGGCCGAGGCGGCCCGCGCGCTCGGTCTGGCCGAGGCGGAGGCGATCAAGGCCCGTGCGGCGGCCCTGGCGGAGAACCAGGAGGCGGTCGTCGCCCAGCAGTTGGCCGAGAACTGGCCGGAGATTGTCCGGGCCGGTGCGGAGGCCTTCGGCAACGTCGAGCACATGGTGCTGCTGAACGGCGCCGAGGGCATGGGCGAGATGATGGCCAAGGCGCTCACCATGGGCGGCACCGGCCTCGGCCTGGCCCGGCAGCTGCTGGCCGCGATGGGCCCGCAGCAGGCACCGGCCGAGCCGGTGGCCGCCGCCGGGCGCGCGGTGAGCCACGCCATCCCCGTCCAGGAGGGCTCGGAGGGCTGAGCACGGCGGCAGCCCGCCCTCGCCGCGGTGTGCGGTGGGGGCGGGCTGCTGCGTGTCCGGGGGCGGGCGGGAGCGGGATCAGGGCTCAGGCCCGGTAGGCCTCGGCGAGGGCGGTGAAGACGGCCTTGGGGCGGCGGACGCCGTCCTGCAGGGCGACCGCGCCGTACGAGCCGAGGTCGAGGTCGTGGGCCGGGTCGTCGGGACGGTGCGGGGCGCGGTAGCCGGCCCAGGTGAACCAGAAGGCGGCGTCCAGGCCCTCCTCCTCCTCGAAGACCGGCAGCAGCTCCTGCAGGTAGCGCACCTGCTCCTGCTCGTCGCGGACGAGGCCGGCACGGACGGCGGGCGGCTGCGCGGTGCGGTCGATCACGTCCCAGCCGAGGCCGCCGCGGTCGCCGGCTCCGGCGTAGGTGCAGCAGCCGAACTCGGTGACGGCGACCGGCTTGCCGTGGGCGGCGTGAGCGCGCAGCTCGTCGCGGTAGCGGGCGGCGTTGTGGGCGTCCCGGTAGGCGTCGACGGCGACCAGGTCGAAGGGCGTCCAGTCGATCCGCTCCCAGGTGCCGGAGGCGTAGGTGATCCGGCCGCCGAACACGGCGCGGCAGGCGGCGGCGGTGTCGGCGAGGAAGGCGTCGAGGCGGGCGGTCACGGCGGGCATCGTCTGCCGGGTGTCGGGGCGGAGGAGCGCGGCGATCCGCTCGCCGAGGTCGGCGCCGGGCAGGAACCCGTCGGCGAAGAGCGTGAGTTCGCAGCCGAGGACGAGGACCACCTCGGCGCCGGCGGCCCGCAGTTCCTCGGCGCGACGGGCGCAGTCCAGCAGGACGGGCCCCATGGCCCGCTCGTCCAGGCCGCAGGGGAAGGGCGCGAACCAGACCTCCAGGCCGTGCGCGGCGGCGTGCTCGGCGGCGAGGGCGATCCGCTCCGGGTCGGCGCCGGTGATCCGGACGGCCGTGCAGTGCAGGTCCTCGGCGATGCTGCGCATCTCGGCGCGGACCTCGGCCGGGTCGAAGTGCGGCCGGGAGGACTCCCCGTCGGGGGTGAAGCCGGTGTCGTAGTTGATGCCCTTGGCGCGCATGGCGGTCGGTCCCCCGTGGTCTTGGTGCGGCTGGTGGTCGGGTGCTCGGTGCGGGTGCTCGGTGCGGGGCGTGTCCCGTCACTCGGCGTCGGCGATGACCTGCTTGGCGATCCGCTCGGCGACCGTGTTGCCGGCGAGGATGCCGACGCCGATCGCGGCGACCAGGAAGACGGTGCCGAGCCAGGCCATGGTCTCCACCGGCAGGGTGTAGGCGCCGACGACCCGGGCGGTGCACTCGGCGACCAGGACGGAGCCCCAGACGAGCGAGAAGGTCCGCTCCCGGCGGCGGAAGGCGGCCGAGCCGGCGGCCAGCCGGTCCCAGGCGGCGTCCCGGGCGGCGATGCCCTTGACGATGAAGGGCTTCAGGCCGGCGGTCATCAGCGGGCGGCGGCCGAAGGCCGAGACGATGATCGAGATGCCGATGATGCTGCTGATCGCGCCGTCCTTGGCGAGCATCAGCCGCGGGTCGCCGCTGATCGCGGAGAGCGCGATGCCGGCGGTGTTGACCACCAGCATGAGCAGCGCGAGTCCGTTGAGGGTGCGCTCGCGGAGCAGACCGGCGACGGTGCGGACGGCCGGCACGGCGCTGGAGAGCGCCAGCGAGGGCACCAGGCCGAGGCCGAGGGCGCTGTGCGCGGCGAAGTACACGCCGAGCGGGACGGCGACGTCGACCGCGAGCGGCCTGAGCGCCGCCAGCTTGGTGGCGGTGGCCTCGCTGCGGCCGGTCTTCGCGGCCTGCTCGGTCCGCTCGGTCGTGTCGATCGCCGCGGTGGTGGTGATGGTGGCCATGGTGTCCGCTCCCCGTTGTCGGTGGTGCCCTCTTCCCGATGCATCGAGAATCCCGTGGACGGGGGGCCGCCCGGCAGTGCCGGCCGCACCGGGATCCGCATGACGGATGTCACGGCCGCGTCCCGGCAGGGAGGTTGGGGGTGATCGCCGACCGGTCCTGAGTACGGGTACTCAGGCCGTGGCCGCCCGCGTCCCGGCAGCATGGCGGGCATGGACCTTCGATTCCCGAGCGTGGGCATCACCGCGGTGGGCGCCGGCCTGCCGGCCCGGGTGCTGACGTCGCAACAGCTCCAGGACGAGGTGGTGGCCGGCAGCGGACTCCGGCTCCCCGACCGGATGTTCGAGAAGGCCACGGGCATCGTGACCCGCCGCTTCGCCGCCGACGACGAGTACGCCTCCACCCTGGCGCTGGCCGCCGCCCGGAACGCCCTCGACAGCGCCGGGTACGACCCGCTCGACATCGACCTGCTGGTGTACGCCTCCGCCACCCGGGACGTCTGCGAACCCGCCACCGCCCACCTGGTGCAGGCCGAACTCGGCTCCCGGGCGCACGCGTTCGACGTCTCCAACGCGTGCAACAGCTTCATCAACGGCATCGACGTGGCCCGCGCGATGATCCTCGCCGGCCGGGCCCGGCGCGCGCTGGTGGTCACCGGTGAGACGCCCAGCCGGGCGATGCGCCGCGACCCGTCCGGTCTCGCCGACTTCCGGGACGGCTTCGCCGGCTACACCTTCGGCGACGCGGGTGCGGCCGTGGTCGTCGAGCCGGTCGAGCGCGGCGGCATCCTCGACGTGGAGACCGAGACGGCCTCCGAGCACTGGGCGGTCGGCGGGATACCCGGCGGCGGCTCGCGCCACCCGCGCGGCGACGAGTACAGCTACTTCCGCGGCGGCGGCAAGGAGTTGCGCGGCGTCTTCGAGAAGATCGGCGGCGACATCCTGACCCGGGTGGCGGCCCGCACCGGCCTCGGCTGGGGCGCCTACGCCCGGGTGCTGGTGCACCAGGTGACGCTGCCCTACCTGGAGCGCTTCGTGGAGCTCACCGGGGTGCCGGCGGAGAAGCTGGTGCTGACCGTGCCCGAGCTGGGCAACGTGGCCAGCGCCACCCTGGGCGTCCAGCTCGACCGGATCCACGGCGAACTCGCCTCCGGCGACAAGGTGCTGATGGTCGGCCTCGGCGGCGGCGTCAGCCTGATGACGATGGTCTGGGAGGTGCCGTGACCGCGCTCTGGGTGGTCGTCCCCGCGTACCGCGAGGAGGTCCGGATCGGCGGCACCCTGCGCGCCCTCGCCGCGCAGCGGGACACCGACTTCACGCTGCTGGTGGTGGACAACGCCTCGGACGACCGGACGGTCGCCGTGGTCGAGGAGTTCGCCGCCGGCGCGCCCTTCCCGGTGCACGTCCTGGTGGAGCCGGAGAAGGGGGTCGGCTGCGCGGTCGACACCGGGTTCCGGCACGCCATCGCGCACGGTGCGGGCCTGCTCGCCCGCACCGACGCCGACTGCCTGCCGGAACCCGGCTGGACGGCCGCCGCCCGCGCCGGGATGCTCGCCTCCTGCGGCCTGGTCTGCGGCCACATCACCGCCCGCCGCGACGAGCACGGGCCGGTCGGCCGCCGGGTGTTCCGGGCCCTGGTGGTGACGGGCGCCTTCTTCGGCCGGATCCGTCCCGCGCACCACCGCCGGCACGGCTACCTGGTGCCCTACCGGATGCACGCGGGCAACAACATGGCGATCACCGCGGCCCTGTACGAGGCGGTCGGCGGGATGCCGCGCCGTCCCTCGCCGACGGACCGCACCTTCATCAACCGGGTCCGCCGGCACACCACCGCGATCGTGCAGCAGCGCGACATGGTGGTGCAGAACTCCACCCGCCGGATCCGCGCCTACGGTGTCCTCGGCACCGCCCGCTGGTACCTGGAGCGGGGCAGCGGCGGCCGCTCCGTCGACCCCCGATGAAGGAGCCGGACGTGCTCGACCACCTCAGCCGGGTGCTGCGCGAAGGCGCCGACCGGCCGGCCGTCCTCGGCTGCACCCGCAGCGGCTCCGTCCGGGTCCGGGCCCGCTGCGGCGAGATCGCCGACCTCGCCGACCGGTACGCCGCCGCACTGCACCACGGCCACGGGCTGACCGCCGGGGACACCCTGGGCGTCGCCGTCCGGCCCGGACCGCGCGCCCTGGCGCTGATGCTCGCCGCGCACCGGCTCGGTCTGCGCGCCGCCGTCCTCGACCCGTCCGCCGGTCCCGACGTGCTGCTCGCCCGCCTCGAACTGGCCCGGCCCGCCCTGGTCGTCGCCGACGCCGCCGCGCAGGCCGTCGCCGGCTGGGCCCGCGGCCTGGCCCGCCGCGCCTCGCTGGAGCTGCCCCGGCTGGACGCGCTCGGCCCGGTCGCCACCGCCGGTCCGCGCCGCCCCGGCTGCGCCCCCGCCCTGCGCACCGTCGGCGGACGCCCGCCCGCCCCGTACGACGGGGACGGCGACGCCGTGGTCGTCTTCACCTCCGGCACCACCTCGGCCCCGCGGGCCGTGGTGCACACCCGGGCCTCGGTCGCCGCCGGGATGCGGGCCGTCGCCGGGCTGGTCCGCCCGCAGGCCGGGGAGGCCGTGCTCGGCGGCACCTTCTTCGTCCTGGTGCCCTCGCTGGCGGCCGGCGCCACCGTCGCCCTGCCGGCCCGCTCGCCGAAGGTGCTCGGCCGGCAGGTCCGCCGTCTGGAGCCCGCCGAGACGTACCTGACACCGCCGCAGCTGCGCGGCCTCGACCACCTCACCGGCCGGGTCTGGACGGGCTCCGCCCCCGCCTCCGCCGAACTGCTGCGCCGCGCCAAGCAGGCCGGCGCCACCGAGGCCTGGGGCGTGTACGCGCTCACCGAACTGTTCCCGGCCGCAGCCGTCGAGGAGTCCGAGAAGTCCGCCTTCGACGGCGACGGCGACCTGCTCGGCCACCCGCTGCCCGGTGTCACCACCCGGCTCGCCGACGGCGGCGAACTGCTGCTCTCCGGGGCCGCCGCCCGCGACCGCTATCTCGGCGAACTCCCCGACCCGTGGGTGCGCACCGGCGACCGCGCCCACCTCGACGCCGACGGCCGGATCGTCCTCGCCGGCCGCTGCAAGGACATGGTGCTGCGCCGCGCCGAGAACATCTACCCCGGCCTGTACGAGCCAGCCCTGCACCTGCCCGGTGTCGAACTCGCCCTGCTGGTGGGCGTGCCAGCCGGGGACGGCGACGAGCGGCTGGTCGCCCTCGTCCAGCCGCGCCGCGGCACCGACCCGCGGCGGCTGCGCGCCGACCTGGAGCGCCCGCTCGCCCGGATGGGCAGTGCCCGCCCCGACGCCGTCCTGCTCGGCGAGGTGCCGCTGGCCGGGCGCTCCCGCAAGCCCGACCGGGCCGCCGCCGCCCGGTTCTGCGCCCGCGAGCTCGCCCGGTGAGCCCCGCGGACACGGTCGCCCGGGCCCGCACCCACCGCACCGCCCGGCGGCTCGACCGCCGGGTCTACCAGGCCTCCCACCCGGTGCTGTTCGCCCTGCTCGCCGCCACCCGGCGCCGCCCGGTGCTGCGGCTCGGCCGCACGGTGCTGGTGCACGGCGCCGAGGCGTACCGCGAGGTGCTCACCCGCGTCCCGCTGGACCGCACCGCCGAGGGCACCACCGGCGGCGCCGCCGCCCGGCGGACCGACGGCGGGCTGCTCTTCGACCAGGACGGCGGCGAGCACCGGGCCGCCCGCCGCGACCTCACCGAGCTGCTCGGGGCGAAGGGCACCGAGCAGCTGCGCCCGGTCTGGCGGGCCGTCCTCGACCGCCGTCTGGGCGCACTCACCGGCACCGTCGACCTGGTGGACGTCGTCCGGGAACTCGCCGGGGCCACCGCCGCCGCGCTCACCGGCAGCACCGCCGGTCCGCTGCACCTGGCCCTGGCCTGCGCCGACGCCGCCGCCGAGGCCGCCCGCGAGCACCTGCCCGGCCTGCCCCGGCGCACCTCCACCGCGGCCGCCGAGCACCTCAACTCCCTGCTGCCGCACGGCCGGGACGCCATGCTCGCGGTCGCCGCGGTCAACACCACGATCGCCGCGCTGCCCAGGGCCGCCGCCTGGTGCGCCCGGGCCGGCCTGTGGGACGGGGTCTCGCCCGAACTCGCCGTCGAACTGCTCCGGTTGACCGCCCCCTCGCCGCTGCTGCCGCGGGTCGCCGCCGGCGACGGCACCGCGGACGGCTGCCCGATCGGCCGCGGCGACCGGCTCGTCCTGGTGGCCCGGCACGCGGCCGGCGCCCACCGCACCGGGTCCGCCGACCCGCAGGCCGCCCAGGCGGTCTTCGGCGCCGGCCCGCACGCCTGCCCCGGCGCCCGGCTCGCCCGCGCGCAGCTCACCGACTTCCTGGCCGCGCTGGCCCCGCACCGGCCTGTCGTCGTCCGGGCCGCGGTGGACCGGCGTGCCGCCCTGCCCGGCTACTCCTCGCTGCTCGTACGGAAGGGCTGACCGCATGCTCCGGATCGCCGTGACCGGCGCCAGCGGCTTCTGCGGCTCGTACGTCGCCCGGGCGGCCGCGGCCGGCGGCGCCGAGGTGCGCTGCCTGGGGCGCCGCCCCGGCCCGGTCGGCCGCCACGTCCGCTGGGACGCCGCCGCCGAGGCCCCCGACCTGGCCGGCGCCGACCTGGTGGTGCACTGCGCGGCCGCCGTCGGCGACCACCCGCCGGGCTCCCCCGCCGAGGCCGAGCAGCACGCCGTCAACGTGGACGGCACCGCCCGGCTGCTGGAGGCCGCGGCCGGTCTGCCCGTGGTGTTCGTCTCCAGTGCCAGCGTCTACGACCCGCGTGCCGACCGCGCCCTGGTCCGCGAGGACCACCCCACCGCGGGCGGCCACCGCAACGCCTACGGCCGCACCAAGGCCGCCGCCGACCGGCTGGCCCTGGCGGCGGGTGCCGTGGTGCTGCGGCCGCGCGCCGTCTACGGGCCCGGCGACCCGCATCTGGTGCCGCGCCTGCTGGAACGGGTCCGCCGCGGCCTCCTGCTGCTGCCGGGCGCCGACGTCCCGCTCAGCCTGACGGCCGTCCAGAACCTGGCCGACGCCTGCCTCGCCGCCGCCGACTGGGAGCCGAGCGCGTACAACATCGCGGACGCGGCGCCGTACCGCCGCGACGCGGCCGTCCGCACGGTGCTGGCCGGGCTGGGCGTCCCAGTACGGATCGGCCACGTGCCGACCGCCGCCGCCGAGTTCGCGGCCCGCCGCGGCCTGCTGCCCGGGCTCACCCCGTACGCCGTCGACCAGCTCGCCCGCCCGGTCGTCCTGGACACCGCGAAGGCCGTCGGCCGGGGCTTCCGGCCGCGGTGGGAGCTGGCCTCCGCACTCGCGGCCTGACGCGCCCGGGCCCCGGACACCGTGGGGTGTCCGGGGCCCGGGGGTGGTCCGGCTCAGCTCTTGGCGGCCTTCTTGACCAGGATCACCACCGCGGCGCCCAGGCCGACGACCAGCAGGACCTTGATCAGGAATCCGATCAGCGAGCTGACCACGCCGACCACGAACCAGATCAGGTTCCAGGCCAGGATCAGCACCAGGATCGGGACGACGATGTTGCGCACCCACGAGGGCAGCGACTTCCAGAGCTCGGCCATGTCCGTTCCTTCTCTCCCCTCGGGCTCGGCGCCGGTCCGTCCGCCGCTTTCCCGCTCGCTTCCGATGCTTCGATCGTAGGCGCCACCGGGAGCCGGATCGAGGGCCTGCGGCCCGGAGAGAACCCGGAGATCACCCCGAGGCCGGCCACCGGGTCATCCCTCACGGGGAGATCAGACCGGCCAGGTCTCACCGCGCCAGGCGGCGTCCCAGAACATCCACTCGTAGCGCGAGGTGGTGGTGAAGTGCCGTACCGCCCGGCGCCGTTCGGTCGGGGAGATCTCCTCGCCGAGCCGGTCGGTGAGGTCGAGCACCCGGCGGACGACCGACTGGAAGGCCTCGTCGCCGTAGGTGGCGATCCACTGGGCGTAGAGCGGGTCGGGGGAGGACTTCGCCAGCAGCTCCTCGCCGACCCGGGCGTAGATCCAGTAGCAGGGCAGCACCGCGGCGACCGCCTCGGCGAAGGACCCGCCGTGCACGGTGGCCAGCAGGTAGCTGGTGTAGGCGAGGGTGGTGGGCAGCACCGGTTCGGCGGCGGCCTCCTCGGCGCTCCCGCCGAAGGCGGTGAGGAACGCCCCGTGCATCTCCTGCTCGGCCGCGAGCGCGCCCACCGCGTCGTCGGCGAAGGCCCGCACGTCGGCCTCGTGCGGCGCCTTGGCGGCGCAGACGGCCAGCGCCCGGGCGTAGTCGCGCAGGTAGTGCGAGTCCTGCACCACGAAGTGGCGGAAGGCCTGCCGGGGGAGGGTGCCGTCGGTGAGGCCGGCCAGGAAGGGGTGGGCCAGGATCTCGTCGTAGACCGGCTCGATCGCCGACCAGAGTTCGTCCGTCAGGGCCACTGCTCTCGCTCCTCGTGTCGGGTGGTCGCGCCCGGCCGCCCCTATCCGGCGGAGGTCAGTCCTCGGGCGGCGAGAAGATCACCAGGACGCGCAGCTCCTCGGTGATGTGGTGGAAGCGGTGCGGCACCCCGGCCGGCACGTAGACGACGCTGCCGCGGCCGACGGTGGCGGTCTCCCGGCCCACGGTGATCTCGGCCCGGCCGCTGATCACCTGGTAGATCTCGTCCTGGGCGTGCGGGGCCTGGGTGTCGGTCTCGCCGGGGGCGAGCGCGTACAGCCCGGCGGACATGTTCCGTTCCTTGAGGAACTGCAGGTAGGAGCCCTGGTGGGCGGCCCGTTCCGCGTCCAGCTCGTCCAGCCGGAAGACCTTCATCGCGCGCTGCTCCTCTCCGGGTCGGGACCATTCAACACCCGGACGGCCTCCGGCCCGGCACCCGCACGGGGTACCGGGCCGGAGGGACGTGCGGACGTCAGGCGCGGTGCGAACCGGCGTTGCGACGGCGCAGCACGACCAGCGTGCCGACACCGAGCGCCAGCACACCGGCACCGGTCGCCGCGATCACACCGGCGTGGTCGCCGCCACCGGTGTTGGCGAGGCGGTCGCCGGCCTTCGCCTTGGCCTTGGTGACCGTGGCGGTGGACGGCTTCTTGGTCGGCACCACGCCGCCCGGCTTCACGGTCGGCTTGTGGGCCGGCTTGGTGGGCTTGCTGCTCGGCTTGGCCGAACCGCTCGGCTTGGCCGAACCGCTCGGCTTCGCCGAGGTGGAGGCCGACGCGGAGGCGGAGGCGGAGGTGCTCGGCTGGGCCGAGGCGGAGGAACCGCCGCCGGCCGCGACGATGGCGAACTCCTGGGGCTCGCCGACGACGGTGTTGCCCGCCTCGGCCTCCTCGTCGTCCAGCGCGAACAGGACGGCGAGGGACTGCGCGACGGCCGCACCCGGCTTGGCAGCAGCGCCCAGGCTCAGGCGGACGTCGATGTCCAGGGTCTCGCCCGCACCGACGAACAGGAAGGAGTCCTCGTCCGGACCCTCCTCGCCGAGCTGGCCCAGGATGACCGCGACGCTGCCGTCCTCGCCGCCCTCGACGGACGCGCTCAGCCACTTGCCGCTGTCGGGGTGCTTGTACTGGACCTTCACCTGGCCCGCGGTCAGACCGTTCTCGGCGCCGAGGACGACGGCCGGGATGAGCAGCGCGTCGCCACCGGAGTTGGCGATCTGCTCGGTGAAGGTGGCCTCGGTGCCGCCGGCGGTGACCTGGGCGGGGAAGTTCTTCAGCGTCACGCTGCCGCCCGCCTTGGCGGCGGCGGCGTGGGCGATACCCGGCGCGACGGGGGCGGCCAGGGCGGCCGGGGCGGCGAGGACGGCCGCTCCGGTGACGAGCGTCGTGGCGGCGGATATCGCCAGGGCACGGCGCAGCTTCATGGAAACCTCACAGGTCTGCCGGCACACCCGGTGTGCCGGCACGGGGGAGTGTCATGGGGGCGGCATCCGTGGATGCCGCGGACCCGCGGTGTTCCGCAAGATCGGAGCCGGATCGTATCCATATGAATAAGTGCTGGATAAGGCCGGGGTGCCCACTGGGAGTTCGCACCCCCTCCATCACTTCAGCACGCCGTGTACACGACATCAGCGCCTTCGCCAAGCGCCCACCGACGCATCGTCAGCACACGGGCCCACCTCCGGAGATGGATCTTCGGACACCGGGCGGCCGAGGCCGCTCCGGACGGGCGCCCGTCGACGGACGGGCGGGGATCCCGCACGCCCCACCCCCACCGGGACGTGACAGGGATCACATCACCCGTCGACGGGCGGCCGCCCGTCCCGGAACCGGTACAGCTCGACGCCGTGGCTGCCGGGAGCTTCACAGCAGGCCGACGGCCTGCCACCATCCGGTGCCATGAAGAGTTTCGTGATCAAAACGCTCATCAACGCGGCGGCCATCTGGGTCGCCGCCTGGATCGTCGACGGGATCACCCTCTCGGACGGCAGCTGGGGCCACCAGGCGCTGACCGTGATCGCGGTGGCGCTGGTCTTCGGCGTGGTCAACTTCCTGATCAAGCCGTTCGTGAAGCTGCTCTCGCTGCCGCTGTTCGTGCTCACGCTCGGGCTGATCACCTTCGTGATCAACGCGCTGATGCTGTGGCTGACGTCCTGGGCCTCCGACAAGATCGGCCTGGACTTCCACGTCTCGGGCTTCTGGTCGGCGCTGCTCGGCGCGCTGATCATCAGCGTGGTCTCGTGGGGCCTCGACCTGGCGCTGGGGGACGACGACTGAACCGCCGGGCGGGACGTCAGCCGGCGTTCTCGCAGCCGCCGCTGAGGATCAGGTCGAGCTGCGCCTCCAGCTCGACCTCGCTCTCCTCCTGGCCCATCGGCACCAGGCGGTCGGTGCGGGCCAGGAAGGCGATCAGCGGCGGGGCGGGCGCGTGCAGGGTGGCGTCGCCGTCGGGCGAGCGGAGCACCACGCCGATCTCGGTGAGGTCCTCGCCGATCGGGTGGATGTGGACGTCACCCTCGCCGGCCGGGCGACTGATGCCGTCGACCAGCAGCTCGCGGGCGAAGTACCAGGTGACCGGGGCGTCCCCGGGCAGGTGGAAGGTGAAGCGGACCGCGTACGGGTCGTCGGTGTCGTAACCGAGGTCGACGGCGATGCTGACGGAGAGCTCGTCGCCCGCCACGAGGTTCATCACCACATGGCCCTGGACTGTGCTGCTGTGCATGCGCGCGCTACCTCCGCGATCCGTTGGTGTCGCCTGCCCCGGCTGGCGGCCATTGCAGCACAGGGACCACCCCGCTTCAATGATTACAGCGGGTGAAGACGCCAATTGAGCTTCAATTCGAAGGCCAAAGTCTATTCATATCTTAGCGATCGACCACACCCTTAGGGGCGACCTTCGAATGGAAGATCCAATACCGTGACCGCCCGGACCGGCTCGAACACGCAGCGGCACGCCGAATCATCCGTTCGGCCCAACGTTTTCCCCCCGTTCGCCCAAGTGTGCGAGTTTCATTCCGACCGGCGCGCGGGAGAATCCCGCACAACCCACGTGCTCCCGGAGGTGGCCATGGCCGTCCCCGTCCGCCCCGTCGTCAAGCGCACCGCGCGGGCGATCCTGTTGGAGGACGATCCCGGCGATCCGCACGCGCCCGCCACCATCGTGCTGATCCGGCGGGTCCGGCCCGGTGCCGCGCACCCGTACTGGATCACCCCCGGCGGCGGCGTGGAGCCGGAGGACCGCTCCGTCGTCGACGCCCTGCACCGCGAGCTGGACGAGGAGCTCGGCGCCAAGGCCGTCGACGTGGTGCCGGCCTTCGTCGACACCGTCGCCCACTCCCACCACGACGACGGCACCCCGGCCCATCCGCACGGGGTGAAGGTCCAGCACTTCTTCGTCTGCCGACTGGCGTCCATGGACCTCTCCCGGCGGCACGGCCCCGAGCTGGAGGACCCGAACGGCGAGTACGAGGTCGTCCGGCTGCCCTTCACCCGCGAGGGCGTCACCTCGGTCAACGTGGTGCCGCCGAGCCTGCGCGCCTACCTGGCGGCCAACATCGAGGGCGTCCGCGCCCTGCTCGCCCGCGACCTGGCCTGAGCTCGCCCCGGGCGGTCCGGCGTCCGCCCGGGTCCCCCGCCGGCGGCTCACCCGGCGAGCTGCTCGGCCACGAGGTCGTGGTGGATCCGGTCCTGCGCGATCCCGGCGCGCAGCACCACCCCGACGGCCCGGCGCACCATCGCCGCGGGACCGCTGAGGAAGGCGTCGTGGCCGTGCCAGGGCGCGTAGCGGGAGACCACCTCGGGGAGCAGGCCGACCACCGCCTCGCCGGGCGCCGTGCCCGGCGCCTCGACCACGGGGTGCACCTTCAGCCAGGGGTGTCGCCGGTCGAGGCGGCGCAGTTCCTCCAGGGCGTAGAGCTCGGCCAGGCTGCGGGCGCCGTAGAAGACCTCGACCGAGCGGCCGTTCGCGCCGTGCTCGGCGACCTCCTCGACCAGGGCGGCGACCGGGGCGATGCCGGTGCCGCCGCCCAGGCAGAGCAGGTCGGCACCGCGGGCGTGGTCGACGACCATCCCGCCGGTCGCCGGGCCCAGCCGCAGCACGTCCCCGGGCGCCGCCCGGCCGACCAGCGCGGTGCTCACCCAGCCCGCCTGCACCCCCCTGACGTGGAAGGTCAGCAGCCCGTCCGGACGCGGCGCCGCGGCCAGCGAGTAGGGACGCCAGACCCGCGGCCACCAGGGCGTCTCCACCGCGGCGTACTGGCCGGCCCGGAAGGGGTAGGGCTGGTCGGGCCGCACGGTGAGCACGGCGACGTCACCGGCCCGGCGCTCGTGCGAGACGACCTCGGCGTGCCACCAGGCGGGCGCGGTGCGGGCGGACTCGTCGGCCGCCTCGATCATGATCCTGGAGACCAGCCCGTACACCCGGCGCCAGGCCAGCTCCGTCTCGTCGTTCCAGCGGTCGCCCGCGTACTTGGCGAGCGCGGTGAGCAGGCACTCCCCCACCGGCCCGTAGTGCGCGGTCCGCACGCCGTACTTGCGGTGGGCCCGGCCGAGGCCGGTGAGGTAGTCGGTGAGCTTCGCCGGCTCGCCGGCGCTGCGGGCGGCCGTCGTCAGCGCCCGGAACAGCCGGTCGCGCTGCACGTCCATGGCGGCCGGGAAGAGCGCCCGGACCTCCGGGTGGTGCAGGAAGATCAGCGCGTAGAAGTGCGCGGTGGCGCGGTCGGCGACCGGTTCGACGGCCGCCAGGCTGTCCCGGACGAGGGCGAGGTCGCGCGGGGTGGGCGGCCGGTCGGCCTCGGGGGAGGCGGTCCGCGGCAGCGGCGCGGGCGGCGGGGCGGCGATCGGGGCGCCCTCCGTCCAGGCCCGGGCCCAGCGGTCCCCGGGGCCGGACCGGTCGGGGGCGGGCACGTCGGTGAACCGCGGCGCGGGAGGGCGACCGACCGGCGCGGCCGGGCCCGCGTCCGGGCGGCCGGGGGCGGGGATCCGCGGCGGGACGGTGGGCGGCGCCGGCACGGCCGGCAGCGCCGGGCGGGGCTCCGGACCGGTCCCGGCGGCACCGGACGGCAGGCCCTCGGGGGCGGCCGCGGCGACTGCGGCCGCGGCGCCGGCGGGGGTGCCCGCCGGGAGCGCCGCCGGGGCGGCAGGGGCCGGCACCGCGGGGGCGGCCGGGGCACCGGCCGCGGGGAGTGCCCGGGTGTCGGGAACGGGAGAGACGGAGGGGACGGAGGGGGCAGCGGGTTCGGCCGGGGCCAGCCCCGGCACGGTGGTCGGTCCGGTGGAGCCCGAGCCGGCTCTGACCCGCAGCGGACGGGCCTTCAATGCGACATGACGAGTACCCAAGAGAATCGTTTCGCTTCCGGTCGCCCTGCAGCCACACGGCTGGCTTCGCTCTGCTGACGCCCTCAGCAGCCTGGCACGACGCGGGTGCTCGTCCCACGAATCAACGGAACCGCGGACACATGCCCGGCGTACGCGCTAGTCTCGCGCAACCCGCGCCCCTCGCTACCCGTTGCGCGCCCGGGCGCCCGTACCCGAGCGGCCGTGGAGCTCCGGGCGCCCTCGTGCATCCGAGCGCCGGGACGGGCGCGGGGAACGCCGACGGGCCGGGCCCCCGATGGGGACCCGGCCCGGTGCCGTCCGGCGCCTCGCGGGCGGCTACAGCGTGCGCAGCAGCAGTCCCGGCTGCTCGACGCAGTCCGCGACGAAGCGCAGGAAGCCGCCGGCCGTACCGCCGTCGCAGACCCGGTGGTCGAAGGTGAACGACAGCTGGGTGACCTGCCGGACGGCGAGCTCGCCCTCGTGGACCCACGGCTTCGGCGTGATCCGGCCGACGCCGAGCATCGCCGCCTCCGGGTGGTTGAGGATCGGCGTGGAGCCGTCCACCCCGAAGACCCCGTAGTTGTTCAGGGTGAAGGTGCCGCCGGTGAGTTCGGCGGGCGTGAGCGTGCCGGCCCGGGCCGACTCGGTGAGCCGGGCGAGCTCGGTGGTCAGCTTCTCGGTGCCGAGCAGGTGGGCGTCGCGGACCACCGGGACGACCAGGCCGCGCTCGCTCTGGGCGGCGAAGCCGAGGTGCACCACCCGGTGTCGGATGATCTGCGAACCGTCCGGCGAGACGCTGGAGTTCAGCTCGGGGAAGCGCTCCAGCGCGGCCGTGCTGATCCGGGCGAGCAGGGCCAGCACGCTGACCTTCGGGCCCGCGGCCCGGTTCAACTGGGCGCGCAGTGCCATCAGTTCGGTGGCGTCCGCGTCGACCCAGCAGGTCGCGGCCGGGATCTCCCGGTGGCTGCGGCCGAGCTTCTCGGCGATGGTGCGCCGCAGGCCGCGCAGCGGGATCACCTCGGCGTCCCGGTCGGCGGGTGCGGCGGCCGGTGCGGCCGCGGCCGGCGCGGTCGCCCCCGCGTCCACGGCACGCTGGACGTCCGCCCGCATGATGAGGCCGTCCGGGCCGCTGCCGGCCAGGGCGGCCAGGTCGATGCCGTGGTCCCGGGCCATCCGGCGGACCAGCGGCGAGATCACCGGCACCACGGCCGGGACGGCGGCCGCGACCGGTGCCGGGGCGGCGGGTGCGGGCACGGGTGCGGGAGCGGGCGCGCCGACGGACGCCGACGCGGCGGCCCGGACCCGGGCCCGGCGGCTGCCGCGCGACTCGGCGACGCCGTAGCCGACCAGCGGACGCTCCACCGGCTCGCCGGGGCCGCCCGCGGACGGCGCGGCGGAGTCGGCCGCACCGCCGCCGGGGGCGGACACCGCGACCGTCACCAGCGGAGCGCCGACCGGCACCTCCTCGCCGACCGCGCCGAAGAGCGCGGTGACCACCCCGCCGTACGGGCAGGGCACCTCCACCACGGCCTTGGCGGTCTCCACCTCGACCACCGGCTGGTCGACGGCGATGACCTCACCGACCTCGACCATCCACCGCACGACCTCGGCCCCGGTGAGGCCCTCGCCGAGGTCGGGCAGGGTGAACTCGCGGACGACGGGCATCACGTCACTCCTCCCACTGCAGCCGGGCGACCGCGTCCAGGATCCGGTCCACCCCGGGCAGGTGGTGGTGCTCCAGCATCGGTGCCGGGTAGGGGATGTCGAAGCCGCTGACCCGCAGCACGGGGGCGGCCAGGTGGTGGAAGCACTTCTCGGTGAGCCGGGCGGCGATCTCCGCGCCCGGGCCGGCGAAGCCGGTGGCCTCGTGGACGACGACCGCACGGCCGACCGAGCGGACGACCTCGCAGGCGGTCTCCTCGTCGAAGGGGACGAGCGAGCGCAGGTCGAGCACCGCGAGGTCCCAGCCCTCGGCCTTGGCGGCCTCGGCGGCCTCCAGGCAGACCGGCAGCGAGGGGCCGTAGGTGATCAGCACGGCGGAGCGGCCGGTGCGGCGCAGCACGGCCTTGCCGATCGGCTCGACGGGCGCCGCCGGGTCCCACTCGGACTTGCCCCAGTAGAGGCGCTTGGGCTCCAGGAAGACGACCGGGTCGTCGGAGGCGATGGCCTCGCGGAGCAGGCCGTAGGCGTCGTGCACGGTGGCCGGGGCGACCACGTGCAGGCCGGGCGTCTGGACGTAGTACGCCTCGGAGGAGTCGCTGTGGTGCTCGACGCCGCCGATGCCGCCGCCGTAGGGGACGCGGACGGTGATCGGCAGCGGCAGCTTGCCGGCGGTGCGGTTGCGCATCTTGGCGACGTGCGAGAACAGCTGCTCCAGCGCCGGGTAGGCGAAGGCGTCGAACTGCATCTCCACGACCGGGCGCAGGCCGTACATGGCCATGCCGACCGCGGTGCCGAGGATGCCGGCCTCGGCGAGCGGGGTGTCCAGGCAGCGGTCCGGGCCGAACTCGGCGGTCAGGCCGTCGGTGATCCGGAAGACGCCGCCGAGCTTGCCGACGTCCTCGCCCATGACGTGCACGGTCGGGTCGGCCTGCATGGCATCGCGCAGGGCCGCGTTGAGTGCCTGCGCCATGGTGCTGGTGCGGGCGGAGACGACTGTGGTCATCAGTGGTGCACCTCGGCCTCGGCGGCCAGTTCGGCGGCGAGCTGGGCGGCCTGCTCGCGCAGCTGCGGCGTGGGCTCGGCGTAGACGTGGGCGAAGAGCGACATCGGGTCGAGCTGCGGGTCCTCGTGGAACTCGGCGCGCATCCGGGCGGCCAGCGCCTCGGCCTCGTCGGCGGCGTCCTGGACGAGGGTGTCGTCGAGG
Source organism: Streptomyces sp. NRRL B-24484 (assembly GCF_000717715.1). Lineage (GTDB taxonomy): Bacteria > Actinomycetota > Actinomycetes > Streptomycetales > Streptomycetaceae > Kitasatospora. The sequence goes on from NZ_JOAI01000018.1 coordinate 58,212, forward strand.
ACGCCGAGCGGGCGCAGGTGCCGCTCCATCAGCAGGATCGGGTCGTGCTCGCGCCAGGCGGCGACCTCGTCGTCCTGCCGGTAGCGGGTGGCGTCGTCGGCGTTGGTGTGCGCCTCGATGCGGTAGGTGAGCGCCTCGACCAGAGTCGGGCCGCCGCCGCTGCGGGCGCGCTCGAAGGCCTCGGTGAGGACGGCGTGCACGGCGGGGGCGTCGTTGCCGTCGACCAGCCGGCCGGGCATGCCGTAGCCGACGGCCTTGTGCGCCAGGGTCGGGGCGGCGGACTGCCGGTCCAGCGGGACGGAGATCGCGTAGCCGTTGTTCTGGACGAGGAAGACCACCGGGGCGTTCAGCACCGCGGCGAAGTTCAGCGCCTCGTGGAAGTCGCCCTCGCTGGTGCCGCCGTCGCCGAGCATGGCGAGCGCGACGACCGGATCGCCGGCGAGCCGGGCGGCGTGCGCGAGGCCCACGGCGTGCGGGGCCTGGGTGGCGAGCGGGGTGGAGAGCGGGGCGGTGCGGGTGGCGCGCGGGTCGTAGCCGGTGTGGGCGTTGCCGCGCAGCAGGGTGAGGGCCTCCAGCGGGTCCACGCCGCGGGCGACCACGGCGAGGGTGTCGCGGTAGCTGGGGAACAGCCAGTCCTGCTCGTGCAGGGCCATCGCGGCGGCGACCTCGCAGGCCTCCTGGCCGGTGGTGGCCGGGTAGACGGCGAGGCGGCCCTGCTTGGTGAGGGTGGTGGCCTGCTGGTTGTAGCGGCGGCCGACGACCAGGCGCCGGTACAGCTCGCGCAGCAGTGCCGGGTCGGCCTTCTCCAGCGCCGGGGTGCCCAGGACGCGGAAGGGGGAGTCGTCCGGCAGCAGCGGGGCGGGATCGGTCCGCGGGGCGGTGGCACCGGGCAGCCAGCCGGGTACGGCGGCCGCCTGGTGTCGGTGGTCGAGAACGGTCATCTCGGGGCACCTCCGGAGTGGTGGGGGCTCCCTACCGATTGTTCGGTCGTCTGTTCATCTTGACCAGATGTGCGACAGGGTGGTGGACAATCGGCCCGATCGGCGGTCGACTGGAGGCAGCACGTCCAACGAGGGAGGGTGGGGGGCCATGTCGGCTGAACAGACGTCCAGGCTCGACCGTGTCGACCGTGCGATCCTGCGGCTGCTGCAGCAGGACGGCCGCGCTTCCATCCGCTCGGTGGCCGAGCGGGTGCACGTCTCCCGGGCCAACGCCTACGCCCGGATCTCCAGGATGGTCGAGGAGGGCGTCATCCGCGGGTTCACCGCGCGGGTGGACCACGAGAAGTCCGGGCAGGGCGCGTCCGCGTACGTCACGCTGAAGATCGTCCAGAACTCCTGGCGGACGATCCGCGAGCAGTTGCTGGAGCTGCCGGGGGTCGCGCACATCGCGCTGGTCGGCGGCGAGTACGACGTGCTGATGCTGGTGCACACCGCCGACAACCGGGCCCTGCGGGAGCTGGTGCTCAACCGCATCCAGGCGATCCCGGACGTGCTCGGCACCCAGACCGTGCTGGTCTTCGAGGAGACCGACCAGGTCCCCCCGGACGCCTGAGACGTAAGCCCCGGAGGGGCGCCCTACCGCGCGCGGAGGCCGTCGAAGGCGAGGTGGGCGACCGCGTCGGCGACGCCGTCCGCCCCGCGGGTGCCGGGCCGGTACCACTCCACGATGGAGTTGATCATGCCGAAGAGCAGTCGGGTGGCCAGCCGGGGCTCGACGTCCGACCGCAGCTCGCCGGCCGCGACCGCCGCCCGCAGCAGTTCGGCGACCCGGTGGTCGAAGTCGCGGCGGCGCTCCAGCGCCCACAGCTCGGTGGCGGTGTTGCCGCGGACCCGCAGCAGCAGGGTCACGTAGGGGAGTTCGGCGAGGAGCACCTCGGCGGTGCGCCGCACCACGTGCTCCAGCCGGTCCACCGGCGGGCCGGTCTCGGCGGCGGGCTCCTCCAGGATGCCGAAGAGGGCGTCCAGCGCGCGCCCGACGGCCAGCCGCAGCAGTTCCTCCTTGCCGCGGACGTGGTGGTAGATCGAGGACTTGGAGATCCCGGCGGCCCGGGAGAGGTCCTCCATCGACGTGCCGTCGTACCCGCGCTCGTTGAAGACCCGGACCGTCACGGCGAGCAGCGATTCGACGGTGTAGGCAGTACGGGGGGTGTTCTCGGCCATGGGCACGAGTATCCCCGGCAGCCCGGCGCCGCCTCCGCGCGGGGTGGCGGCTTCGCCGGCCGGCGAAGCCGCCGGAGGGGCGCCTACTCGAACGGCCGGCAGGCTGGCCGAAATTCCGGTGTTCCGCCCCGCCGGGGCCGCCTAGGGTCCTTTTCTCGTAGGGACGCACACGAACCGGAAATCCGGAACGTGCCCTTCGACATTTCCTTTCCACCCATCACCGGAAGGTCCTTCCATGACGAACTGGATGCGGCGAGCAGCCACCCTCTCGGCCGGTCTGGTGCTCGCCGGCGGTGCCGCCATGGCGACCGCCCCGACCGCGTCCGCACTGGTCAGCGGCCCGCTGCACCCCGCCAGCTCGGGCAAGTGCCTGGGCGTCTACGGGATGTTCACGGACAACGGCATGGACGCCGTGCAGTGGGACTGCAACGGCAACCCCGACCAGCGCTGGAGCTACTCCGGCGTCGGCGGCGGTTACTACACCATCACCAACGCGAATTCCGGCAAGTGTCTCGGCGTCTACGCCATGGACAAGAAGGACGGCGCAGTGGCGGTCCAGTGGGACTGCAACGGCAACCCCGACCAGCAGTGGTACATCGACTCGGTCGGCAACGGCGCGGCCCACCTGATCAACCGCAACTCGGGCAAGTGCCTCGGCGTCTACGGCGGCAACACCGCGAACGGCACGGTCGCCGTGCAGTGGGAGTGCAACGGCAACCCCGACCAGGTCTGGTCCTCCTGACGCCCCGCCCGCGGCCGGCCGGCGGGGTGCCCGCAGGGGTGCCCCGACCGGCCGGCCGCGGGCCTTCGGGCCGCTCGCGGCCGGGCGGTAGACTCCGCCGCGCCACCCGCATGCGGCGGGGTGACCGGCGACGGAGGACCGACGTCCATGAGCGCGATACCTGACACCGCGGTGCCGCGTCAGCGGCCCGCCGCCGACCCGGTCGCCGCCGACCCGGCGCCGGCCGGCGCGGACGACCGCGGCGGGCAGCGCCCCCCGGAGCCGCTGCGCAGCGCGCTCGGCTCGGCGGCGGCACGCTTCGGACCGGCGCTCGGCCTGTACGGCGCGGTGAAGCTGATCGGTTTCGCCGTCTTCATGATGCTGCTGGAGTCCTCCGGCAAGTTCCGCGAGCAGTCGCCGCGGTTCGGCGGCGGCGCGAACCCGTGGGACGTGGTCGGCTCCTGGGACGGCTGGTGGTACCGGCAGATCGCCGAGATCGGCTACGACCCCAAGCTGATACCGGACCCGGGCGGGTTCTTCCCCGTCCACCAGGACTCCTCGGCGTTCTTCCCGCTGTACCCGGGCCTCGTCCGGCTGGTGTCGGACGGCACCGGCCTCGGCCTGTACGGCGCGGGCATGCTCGTCTCGGTGGTCTCCTCGTTCGTGGCCGCGGCCGGCATCTACGCGGTGGCGGCGCACCTCGGCGGCCGGCGGGCCGGCGTGATCGCCGCGGCGGTCTGGGGCGCCTTCCCCGGCGCCGGTGTCGAGTGGGCGGTCTACACCGAGTCGCTGTTCGTGGCGCTGGCCTCGTGGGCCTGCTACTTCACGATCACCCGGCAGTGGTCGCAGGCCGCGCTGGTGGCCTTCGTCGCCGGGCTGAGCCGTCCGACCTCGATGACGCTGATCGCCGGCGTCGCACTCTCGGCGGCCGTCGCGCTGTTCCGGCGCCGGGAGGAGGGCGTGGCCGGGCCGCTGACGGCGATCCTGCTGCCCCCGCTGAGCTTCTTCGGCTACATCGGCTGGGTGGGCTGGCGGATGGGCCACCTCGACGGCTACCTCACCCTGCAGCGCTACGGCTGGCTGCACTTCTTCGACTGGGGCTCGTACACGAGCACGGCCGTCTCCAACATCCTGGTCGGCGAGACCGCGTACCTCTTCCCGTACCCGACCGAGGACCTGGTCGCCGTCCTGGTGCTGTTCGCGCTGCCCTGCCTGCTGGTGCCGTTCCTGTCCCGGCGGCCGCCGCTGGTGCTGGTGGTCTACACGCTGGGGACGCTGGTGCTGGCGCTGGGCAGCCAGCAGATGTTCGGCACGCTCTCCCGCTTCGTGCTGCCGGTGTTCCCGCTGACGATCCCGGTGGCGCTCGGGCTGCGGCGCCTCAGCCTGCCCTCGCTGGCGGTGGTGCTCGGCGTGGCCGGCGCCGCGTCCGGCTGGTACGCCGGCTACGTGATCTTCGAGCTGGGCATCCCGTAACCGCGGAGGCGTCCGGGCCGCGGGCGGCCGCGCCCTCTTGTCCCGACCGATCGTTCGGTTACTCTTTGGGGTGTCCCGCCCGCCCCTGTGAGGAGCGCACCATGGCTGCTGCGACCCCCGACCCCAAGGTCGCCGACCTGATCGAACGCCACCAGGCCACCCTCGACCGCGCGCTCACCGCGATGGCCGAGCGCGACTACTGGTCGCCCTACCCCGAGTTCCCCAAGGCGTACGGCGAGACCGGCGCCGAGGACGGCAAGGCGGCCTTCGACGCCCTGCTCGGCAGCGTGTTCGCGGTCGAGGGCCAGCCCACCGACGGCGACCTGGTCGGCGGCGAGACCTCCCCGTACGGCATCGAGCTCGGCGTCAGCTACCCGCACACCGAGCCCGGCGCGCTGATCGAGGCGCTGGAGGCGGCCCGCCCGGCGTGGGCGGCGGCCGGCCCGGCGGCCCGCGCGGCGGTCTGCCTGGAGATCCTCGCCCGGATCAACGCCCGCTCGCACGAGTTCGCGCACGCGGTGATGCACACCACCGGCCAGGCCTTCGGCATGGCGTTCCAGGCCGGCGGCCCGCACGCCCAGGACCGCGGCCTGGAGGCCGTCGCGTACGCCTACGCCGAGCAGACCCGGCTGCCGCAGAGCGCCGGCTGGACGAAGCCGCAGGGCAAGCGCGAGCCGCTGCAGATGGTCAAGGAGTTCACCGTGGTGCCGCGCGGCACCGCGCTGCTGATCGGCTGCAACACCTTCCCGACCTGGAACGGCTTCCCCGGCCTGTTCGCCTCGCTGGCCACCGGCAACGCCGTGCTGGTCAAGCCGCACCCGCGGGCGGTGCTGCCGCTGGCGCTGACCGTGCGGATCTCCCGCGAGGTGCTCGCCGAGGCCGGCTTCGACCCGAACGTGGTGTGCCTGGCCGCCGAGCACGAGGGCGGTACCGCCGCGCAGGTGCTGGCCGTCCGCCCCGAGGTCAAGGTCATCGACTACACCGGTTCGACCTCCTTCGGCGACTGGCTGGAGGACAACGCCCGGCAGGCCCTCGTCTACACCGAGAAGGCCGGCGTCAACACCGTGCTGGTCGACTCCACCGACGACTACCGCGGCATGCTGAACAACCTGGCCTTCTCGCTGTCCCTGTACAGCGGCCAGATGTGCACCACCCCGCAGAACCTGCTGATCCCGCGCACCGGCATCGGCACCGACCAGGGCGACAAGTCCTACGACGAGGTGGTCGCCGACCTCGCGGCCGCCATCGACGGGCTGCTCTCGGACGACGCCCGCGCGGCCGCCATCCTCGGCGCGGTGGTCAACCCGGGCGTGCTGCAGCGCACCGCGCAGGCCGCCGGCGGCGAGTTCGGCGAACTCGCGCTCGCCCCGCGCCCGGTGGCCTCCGCCGAGTTCCCCGGCGCGACCATCCGCACGCCCGCCCTGGTCAAGGCCGACGCCGACAAGCCGGACGACCGGGCGTCCTTCCTCGGCGAGCAGTTCGGCCCGATCTCCTTCACCGTCGCGGTGGAGGACACCGCGGCCGGCATCGAGCTGCTGCGCCGCAGCGTGCGCGAGCAGGGCGCGATGACCGTCGGCGCCTACACCACCTCGCCCGAGGTGGAGCAGGCCCTGGTGCAGGCCTGCCTGGACTCCGGCGTCTCGCTCTCGCTGAACCTCACCGGCGGGGTCTACGTCAACCAGACCGCCGCCTTCTCCGACCTGCACGGCACGGGTGCCAACCCGGCCGCCAACTCGGCCTACTGCGACGGCGCGTTCGTCGCCGGCCGGTTCCGCACGGTGGAGGTCCGCCGGCACAGCTGATCCGGCGTCCGGCACGGTCCGGCGGCCCGCTCCCGCACCGCGGGGCGGGCCGCCGGCCTTCCCCGGCCCGCCGCCTCACCGGCGGGCCCGCCGCGGGTTGAACACCCAGACCCGCAGCAGCACGAAGCGCACCAGCGTGGCCAGCGCGTTGGCGGCGACCAGGGCCGCCAGCTCGGCGGAGTGCCCGGCGGCCGGCGCGGCCGCCCCGAGCAGGGCGATCGCCCCGCTGCTGAGGACCAGCCCGATCACGAAGGCGATCCCGCCCTCGACCTGGTGCTTGAGCGCGTCCCGACGGCCCGTCACACCGAAGGTGAAGCGGCGGTTCGCGGCGGTGTTGAAGACCGCGGTGACGGCCAGCGCGACGAAGTTGGCGAGCAGCGCCGGCACCAGCTGGCGCAGGCCCAGGTAGAGCAGCACGTAGGCGAGCGTGGACACCGTGCCGACCACGGCGAAGCTGGCGAGCTGCCAGCCGAGGCCCGGCGGCAGCCGGTCCTGCCCGGGACGCTCGGGCGGCTGCACCGCGCCGCCGCCGGACAGCGAGCGGCGGGCGACCCTGGCCATGCCCCTGAGGTCGTCGAGGGCGGTGCGGACGATGTCCACCCGGCTGTCCGGGTCGTCGACCCAGTCCACCGGCACCTCGTGGATCCGCATCCCGGACCGTTCGGCGAGCAGCAGCAGCTCGGTGTCGAAGAACCAGGCGTTGTCCTCGACCTCGGAGAGCAGCTGCTTCACCACCGAGGTGCGGCCCGCCTTGAAGCCGCACTGGGCGTCGGAGAACTTGGCCGCCATGGTCGCCCGCAGCAGCAGGTTGTAGGTGCGGGAGATGAACTCCCGCTTGGGCCCGCGGACGACCGCCGAGCCGCGGTGCAGCCGGCTGCCGATGGCGAGGTCGCTGTGGCCGGAGAGCAGCGGCGCCACCAGCGGCAGGAAGGCCTCCAGGCCGGTCGAGAGGTCGACGTCCATGTAGGCGACCACGTCGGCGTCGCTGTCGCCCCAGACCTGGCGCAGTGCACGGCCGCGGCCCTTGAGGTCCAGGTGGACGGCGGTGACCTGGGGGATCTCCTCGGCGAGGGCGGTCGCGACCCGCCAGGTGCTGTCGGTGGAGGCGTTGTCGGCGACGGTGATCCGGTAGGGGTAGGGGAAGGTCTCGGCGAGGTAGGCGTGCAGCCGCCGGACACACCGCTCCAGGGTGTGCTCCTCGTTGTAGACCGGGACGACCACCTCGACCAGGCTCGTCCGTACCTTGTCACCGCCCGGCGGGGTGTCGGCCAGGATCGTTGCGGGCTCTGTCATGCCAAAGAGGCTCACAGCGGCTGATGGGCCCGGGATGATGGGAGGGTGAGAGCGGACTGAGAACCGCGCGGCCCGCTCGCCGTACCACCAACGGGAGATGACACATGGCTGACAGGCAGCTCGACTCCGATGTCGTGGTCGTCGGCGCAGGCCCCACCGGCCTGCTGCTGGCCGGCGACCTGGCGGCGGCGGGGGTCCGGGTGACGGTGCTGGAGAAGCGCGGCGCCGAGTCCAACCTCACCCGGGCGTTCGCGGTGCACGCCCGGACCCTGGAGCAGCTGGACGCCAGAGGGCTGGCCGACGACCTGATCGCGACCGGGACGCCGCTGTCCTCGCTGCGGCTGTTCGGCAAGGTCCGGGTGGAGCTCGGCGACCTGCCGACCCGCTTCCCCTTCGTGCTGATCACCCCGCAGTCGAACACCGAACGGCTGCTGCAGGAGCGGGCGCTGAAGGCCGGCGCGGTGATCCGGCGGGGCGCCGAGGTGGTGGGGCTGCGGCAGGACGCCGCCGGGGTGCGCCTGGACGTCCGCGAGGACGGCGGCACCGCCTCGTACCGGGCCGCCTACGCGGTCGGCACGGACGGCGTGCACAGCACCGTCCGCGACCTGCTGGGCCTGCCCTTCCCGGGCACCTCGGTGGTGGACTCGGTGGTGCTCGCGGACGCCCGGCTGGAAAAGGCCCCGGAGGAGGTCCTCACGGTCGGCGCGAACGAGGCGGGCTTCGCCTTCGTCGCCCCGTTCGGCGACGGCTGGTACCGGGTGATCGCCTGGGACCGGCACCGCAGCCTGCCGGACGCCGCCCCGGTGGACCCCGCCGAGCTCACCGGACTGCTGCGCGCCGTCCTGGGCACCGACCACGGCCTGCACGACGTCCGCTGGTCGTCGCGCTTCCACAGCGACGAGCGGCAGGTCCCGACCTACCGCTCCGGCCGGGTCTTCCTGGCCGGCGACGCCGCGCACTGCCACTCCCCCGCCGGCGGGCAGGGCATGAACACCGGCCTGCAGGACGCCGCCAACCTGGGCTGGAAGCTCGCCGCCGCGGTGCAGGGCTGGGCCCCGGACGCCCTGCTGGACACCTACCAGAGCGAGCGCCACCCGGTCGGGAAGGCCGTGCTGCGCAGCTCGGGCGCGCTGATCCGGGTGGCCCTGGCGCAGTCCCTGCCGGCCCGGGCGGCGGGCGGTCTGCTGACCGCCGCCGCGGACCGGCTCGGCCCGCTCACCCGGTTCGGCGCCCGGGCGGTCTCCGGCCTCGCGGTGGCGTACCCGCCGGCGGGGGAGGCGCACCCGCTGGTCGGCCGGCGCATCCCCGACCTGCGGCTGGCGGTGGACGAGCCGGGCGGCGCGCCGCGGCTGTACGAGGCGCTGCGCGGCGGCCGGGCGGTGCTGGTCTCCAACGACGAGCAGCCGTACGCCGACCAGTGGGCCGGGCGGGTGGTGACGGCGGCGCCGGCCGACCCGCACGGCAAGCTGCGGGACACCGTGCTGCTGGTCCGTCCGGACGGCTACGCCGCCTGGGCCGCGGTCGACCCGACCCGCACCGAGGTCCGCGCGGCCCTCACCGCGCTGCTCGGCCGCCCGTCCCAGCCGTAGGGGGCCGTCCTCGGACGGGCACCCTCAGGACGTGCCCGGGCGCCCGCCTGCCGTCCGCTCGTAATGGCGGGCGGCTTTCGAGCGGTTCCCGCAGAGCGCCATCGAGCACCACCGGCGGCGGCCGTTCTGCGATGTGTCGAAGAAGTGCAGAATGCAGGCGGGGTGTGCGCACTGCTTGATGCGGTGCGCCCCCCGCCGCAGCAGCGAGAGGTAGTCGTCGGCGGCGAGCCAGGCGGCGAGCTGCTGCGGGGGATCGGCCTCGGCGGTCTCGGCGGGGCCGTCCGGTCCGAGGCTGTGCCGGACCCTGCCGTGCGCGAGGACGGCGTTGAGCGCGGCGGCGCCCTCGGCCGAACCCGGGTCGGCCACGAGCAGGTCGAGGGCGTCGCGGGCGGCCTTCACCGCGGTCAGCGAGGCCTCGTCGGCGGGGCAGCGGTCGGTGAGGCCGGCCGAGGAGAGCCAGATCCGGTAGCCGTCGAGGTCGGTCAGGAGGTCCTGCCGATCGGCTTCGCGCCAGCGGGTGTTCAGCAGATCGAGGGCGAGCGGTTCGCCGATCAGCGGTCGCGGGTCGCGGGGGTCAGCCATGCAGCCGAGTGTAGTGCGGTGCCGCCGGACGCCATTCACTGTATGAATTCACATCCATTCTGTTGATGGATTCCGATTCCACACTTGACTGTTTTTTAGCAAGCGATTGCTGCCGCATGGGCCCTTTTCTGGGTGCTTTCTGGGAACTTCGTGCAAGCGTTTTCGAACCCGGAACGCCCCACACCTTCCGGAGGACCCCGTGCGACCCCGCTCGCTCGCTCTTTCCGCGGCCATAGCCGTCCTGCCCCTGACCGTGGTTTCGCTGGGCGTCTCCACCGCCCAGGCCGCGCCGACCCCGCAGGCCGCCTCCCGGGTGGCCCTGCCGAACACCGTGACCCCGGCGGTGGCCCGCTCGCAGAAGCAGGGCGACCTGCCCGCCGACCGGACGATGTCCGTCTCGGTGAACCTGAAGCTGCGCAACACCGCCGACCTCGACCGCTTCCTGAAGGCGGTCAGCACGCCCGGCACCCCGGAGTACGGCCGCTACCTGACGCCGGCGCAGTTCACCGCGCTGTACGGCCCGACCGAGGCGGACGTGGCGAAGGTCCGCACCTACCTCACCGGCCAGGGCCTGACGGTCGACTCGGTGAGCGCCAACCGCCAGGTGGTGAACGTCCGCGGCACCGCGGCGCAGGTGGCGAAGGCCTTCGGCACCCACGAGAGCTCGTACAGCGACCCGCAGCAGGGCGGGCGCACCTTCTTCGCCAACGACGCGGCGGCCAGCGTGCCGGCCGAGCTGGCCGGCACGGTCGAGGGCGTCTCCGGCCTCGACAACCACACCGTGCGCACCTCACGGGCCGTCAAGCCGAAGGCCGCAGCCCCGCACGCGACGCCGAGCGGCTTCGGTCCGGCGCAGTACGACGGCGCCTACCGGCTCGACAAGGTCGGCGCGGACGGCACCGGCACGACCGTCGCCCTCTGGGAGTTCGACGGCTACAGCTCGACCAACCTGCGCACCTACGACAGCCAGTACGGGCTGACCGGCCCGACGGTGTCGACCGTCTCGGTGGACGGCGCCAACTACGACGCCAAGCCGGGCGACGGCCAGGGCGAGGTCGAGCTGGACAGCGAGATCGTCCGCGGCGTCGCCCCGAAGGCCACCCAGCTGGTCTACGAGGCCCCCAACAGCGACCAGGGCGAGATCGACATGGCCGCCCAGATCGTCGCGGACAACCGGGTCTCGGTCATCTCGATCTCCTGGGGCTCCTGCGAGCCGGACACCACCGCGTCCTCGATGACGGCGGTGAACAACTCCTTCAAGCAGGCCGCCGCCCAGGGCATCTCGATCTTCTCGGCCTCCGGCGACGACGGCTCCCGCGACTGCACCCGCTCGACCAGCGGCTCCACCGTGAAGGCGGTCGACTTCCCGGCGTCCAGCCCGTACAACACCGGCGTCGGCGGCACCAACCTCAAGGTGAGCGGCAACGCGTACTCCTCGGAGAGCGCCTGGAGCACCGCGGGCGGCGGCGTCTCCACCCAGTTCGCCAAGCCGAGCTGGCAGACCGGCACCGGGGTCACCGGCACCATGCGCACCGTCCCCGACATCGCCTCCAACGCCGACCCGGCGAGCGGCTTCGCGATCTACACCACGGGCGGCTGGCAGGTCTACGGCGGCACCTCCGCCGCGGCCCCGCTGTGGTCCGGCTACACCGCGCTGTTCAACCAGAAGGCCAAGGCGGCCGGCCAGGCCGTGCTCGGCGAGGCCAACCCGAAGCTCTACTCGCTGGCCAACTCCGGCAGCTACGGCACCGTGCTGCACGACGTCACCACCGGCAAGAACCAGGACTTCTCCACCAAGACCGGCTACGACCAGGTCACCGGCTGGGGCACCCCGGTCGCCGACTCGCTGACCACCGCCCTGCTCGGCGGCACCACCCCGCCGCCCACCGGCGGCTGCACCTCCACCCAGCTGCTCGGCAACGCCGGCTTCGAGACCGGCACCGCCGCGCCGTGGACGGCCTCCTCCGGCGTCGTCGACAACAGCGCCTCCGAGGCCGCGCACGGCGGCTCCTGGAAGGCGTGGATGAACGGCTACGGCTCCGCCCACACCGACTCTGTCTCGCAGACCGTGTCGATCCCGGCCGGCTGCAAGGCGACCTTCACCTTCTGGCTGCACGTGGACACCGCCGAGACGGGCAGCACCGCCTACGACAAGCTGACCGTCGCGGCCGGCACCACCACCCTGGCCACCTACTCGAACGTCAACGCCGCGAGCGGCTACGTCCAGAAGTCCTTCGACCTGTCGGCCTTCGCCGGGCAGACCGTGACGCTGAAGTTCACCGGCGCCGAGGACTCCTCGCTGCAGACCAGCTTCGTCGTGGACGACACCGCGCTCACCGTCTCCTGACGCCCCCCTCGCCCCGGCCGGCGCGGACCTCCCACGGTCCGCGCCGGCCGCACTGTTGCGACTGTGTTTCTATCCGCCGTGAACTGGGACTTTCTTGTCGTGACCACTGTCATATGTCCGAGTTGATGACGTAGCCTCTCGACGGTGCGTAGGGTGTGCCCCCAGCTCGGTGTGGCAGCCCGATCACGGAACGCTGGGCCGACGCCGCCGAACTCGCCTGGTGGGGGAGGTGTCCGGATGAGTTCTCAGCAGCCGCAGCACGCGGGCCGGCTCAGGCTGGTCGGTGAGCGCGACGCGGGGCCGGCGTACGGCCGGCCGCGGCCCACCGGCGAGCGGGCCGCCGTTCCCGCGCCCGCCCGTACGCCCGGGCAGCCGCCCGCACCGGCCCAGACCCCGCCGCCGCCGGCGCCCCAGGCGCCCGCCGCCGGCGCGCTGGGCTTCGCCGAGGTGCTGAACGCGGCGATCGAGGCCAGCGGGCTCAGCCTCGACCGGATCCGCGCCGCCCTCGCGCACCAGGGCGTCAGGATCAGTGTCACGACCCTCAGTTACTGGCGCCGCGGCCGCAGCCAGCCCGAACGGGCCGCCTCGCTGCGCGCCGTCCACCTTCTGGAGGAGCTGCTGACGCTGCGCCGCGGCACCCTCTCCTCGCTGCTCGGGCCGCCCCGCCCGCGCGGCCGCTGGATCGCCCCGACCACCCACGACGCCCTGCGGGTGGAGCAGGTCTGGCCGGGCGAGCAGGAGATCGCGGAGGTCTTCGAGGAGCTGGACGCCCCGCCCACCGGCGACCTGGAGCGCCTCTCCATCCACGACTCGTACTTCGTCGACGCCGACCGCCGCGGCCACCTGCTGAGGATGCGCCAGGTGGTGCGGGCCACCGTCGGCGGGGTCGCCCGCTGCGTGGTGGTGCACAAGGCGGACGAGGGCGCCGTCGGCTGCCCGGAGATCACCTCCGTCCGGCACGCCCGGCTGGGCCGGGTCCGCCGCCGGCCGGAGAGCGGCCTGCTCGTCGCCGAGCTGCTGCTGGACCGCCCGCTGGCGCTCGGCGACTCCACCGTCTTCGAGTACGAGGTGCAGATCCCCGACACCGGGGCGACCACCGACTACGGCCGCTTCTTCGCCGTGCCCGTCCGCGAGTACGTGCTCCAGGTGCACTTCGACCCGGCGGCGGTGCCCGTGCACTGCGAGCGCTTCGAGCGCGAGCCGTGCGCCGAGGTCGACCGCAAGCGCGAGCAGCTGTGGATCGGCGCCTCGGCCAGCGCCCACGTGCTGGCCCCGGACCAGCCCCCGGGCCAGGTCGGCATCCGCTGGCAGTGGGAGTAACCCGATCATCTAACCATTACACGACCCCATACCGGTTTGCGCCCCGATCTTCTAACCCGTACTGTCCCCAAGTACCGGTTAGACGACCGGGCCGTCCCCTCTTCCGGGAGTGATGCGTCGTGTCCACCGCCGCCCTTGCCCCACGCACCCTGCAGACCGGCCACATCGGGCTGAACGTCACCGACCTGACCCGCTCGGTCGCCTTCTACCGGCACCTGCTCGGCCTCGACGTGGCCGCCGGGAGCGACGAGCCGGGCCGCCGCCACGCGCTGCTCGGCCGCGACGGCGTCCTGGTGCTCACCCTCTGGGAGCAGAGCACCGGCAGCTTCTCCCCCGGTGCCCCCGGGCTGCACCACCTCTCCTTCCGGGTGGACTCGGTGGAGGAGGTCCGGGCCGCGGAGGCCGTCCTCAAGGAGCTCGGCGCCGACTTCGCCCACGAGGGGGTCGTCCCGCACCGCGAGGGCGCCGACTCGGGCGGCATCTTCTTCACCGACCCGGACGGCATCCGGCTGGAGGTCTTCACCCCCGCCGGAGTGGCCGAGACCGGCGCCACCGCGCCCGACACCACCGCCCCCACCTGCGGATTCTTCTAGGAGCCGGGATGTGGCACGCGGGCGAGCGCGCCGTGCAGCGGCGCACCGGGCAGCAGGAGCGGGCCGAGCACACCGGCCGGTCGATCGGACGCACGATCCCGCCGGTCGCAGCGCGCTTCCTCACCGAGCGGCGGACGGTCGTGGTCGGCGCCGCCGACCCGGCCGGCCGGATCTGGGCCACCCAGCTGGCCGGTCCGGCGGGCTTCGTCCGCGCCGACGGCGACCACGCCGTCCTGGTGGCCGCCCGCCCGGTGCCCGGCGACCCGCTCGCCGAGGTGCTGGCCGGGCCGGCCGAGGTCGGCACCATCGCCCTGGACGCGGCCGGGCGGCGCCGGATGCGGCTCAACGGCCGCTCCGAGCCGCACGGCCCGGACGGGCTGCGGATCACCGCCGAGCAGGTGTACGCCAACTGCCCCAAGTACATCCAGCGGCGCAGCCCGCAGGAGCTGCCCGCCGCCGAGCCCACCGCCACCGCGGGCGACCGGCTGTCCCTGCCCCGGCAGCTCGCCGTCGCCGCGGCCGACACCTTCTTCCTGGCCACCGCCGGCCCGGACGGCCGCGTCGACGCCTCGCACCGCGGTGGCTTCCCGGGCTTCGTCGAGGTGCTGGGCCCGAACCGGCTGCGCTGGGCCGAGTACGCCGGCAACAGCATGTTCATGAGCCTGGGGAACCTGGAGCTGAACCCCGCCGCCGGTCTGCTGCTGCCCGACTGGGACACCGGCGACGCCCTGCTGCTCACCGGCCGCGCCGAGGTCGACTGGTCCGACCCGTCCGCCCCGGTCGTCGACTACACCGTCCACCGGACGGTCGACCTCGCCCACGCCACCGCGCTCACCTGGACACCCCCCGAGTTCTCCCCGGCGCTCCCCCGTCCGTCCCGCTGACCGGTCGTCGCCACCCCTATCGCTTCACCAATTTGTCATATTTTGTTACCTATCAGGTGATATTCCGTCGGCTGACGGTGGAACACATCCCTCTCCTGCATCCGGAGAAAGGGACCCACCATGCTGATGGAGTTCACCGAGGTCGAGCCGGACGGCGGCTGCGGCTGCCCCGGCTGCGGCGCCCGCAGCCTCGCGCGGCGGCACGCCGCCCGCCCCCCGGCCACCGGCCCGGCCGCCCGGGGCGCCCGCCGGGCCGCCGTCCTGGTCGCAGCGGTCGGCACCGCCCTCGGCGGCGCCACCAGCGCCATAGCCGCCGTCCCGCGGGCGGCCGCCGCGGACACCCCGGCCCCGACCCCGGTCTCCCCCCAGGGCGAGGTGGCCGGCCCCTTCGGGGGCGAGGGCGAACAGCCCCGCACCCTGCTCCGCGCCACCACCCGCGAGGAGGTCATCGCCCGCGCCCAGGTGTGGGTGGACAAGAAGGTGCCGTACTCGATGAGCCGGTACTGGTCGGACGGCTACCGCCAGGACTGCTCCGGCTTCATCTCGATGGCCTGGGGCCTGGGCAGCAGCCAGACCACCTGGACGCTGCCCAACTTCGCCGACCGGATCGCCAAGGACGACCTGCAGCCGGGCGACGCGCTGATCTACAACGACTCCGCCAACCCGCAGGGCGGCTCGCACGCCGTGCTCTTCGGCGGCTGGACGGACTCCTCGCACACCCGCTACACGGCCTACGAGCAGACCAGCCCGAACACGATCAGGCGCAGCACCCCGTACGCGTACTGGAGCCACTCCGGTTCCTACCTGCCGTACCGCTACCGGGGCCTCGCCCCCGCGGCGGACGGGGCGGCCTTCCCCGGGGCTGTGTGGTTCGGCACCGGCCAGACCAACCAGTACGTGAAGCGGCTGGGCGAGCTGCTGGTGCAGCGCGGCGGCGGGCGGTTCTACACCGAGGGCCCGGACGCGACCTGGAGCGAGGCGGACCGCCGGGCGACCCAGGCGTTCCAGCTGGCGCAGGGCTGGACGGGCACCGAGGCGGACGGCGTCCCGGGCAAGGACACCTGGGCGACGCTGGTCGCCGGCCGGGGCCGGGACATCCCGCCGGAGGCTCCGCAGCCGGTGCCGCCGACCGTCCCGACGGTTCCGACGCTGCCCCCGGTGCCGACCGTTCCGACGGTGCCCACCCTGCCGACGGTGCCGACCCTGCCCCCGGTGCCGCGGGTCCCGGGGACGCCGGCGCCCGCCTTCCCCGGGGTGGACGCCTTCGGTCCGGGCCGGGTGAACGCCGCCGTGCAGCTGCTCGGCGAGCAGCTCGTCCGCACGGGCTTCGGCGGCTTCTACCGCGTCGGCCCGGGCCCGGAGTGGACGGAGAGCGACCGGCGCAACGTCGAGGCGTTCCAGCTGGCGCAGGGCTGGACGGGCTCCGAGGCGGACGGCTACCCCGGTCCGCACACCTGGCGGCTGCTGTTCGGCTGAGCGGTGCCCGGCCCGGCCGTGGTCAGGGGCGGCCGACGCCCGCGCCGTGCACCCGCACCCAGGCGTGCATGGCGATGGCGGCGGCCGCCCCGGCGTTGATCGACCTGGTGGAGCCGAACTGCGCGATCGAGCAGACCGCGGTCGAGTGCTCCCAGGCCTCCGGGGTCAGCCCGGGGCCCTCCTGCCCGAAGAGCAGCACGCAGCGCTCGGGCAGCTCGTAGGTCTCCAGCGGGACGGCACCGGGCAGGTTGTCGATGCCGATCAGCGGCAGTCCCTCGGCCGCGGCGAAGGCGGCCAGCGAGGCGACCGACTCGTGGTGGCGGACGTGCTGGTAGCGGTCGGTGACCATGGCGCCGCGCCGGTTCCAGCGGCGACGGCCGACGATGTGCACCCGCTCGGCCAGGAAGGCGTTGGCGGTGCGCACCACCGAGCCGATGTTGAAGTCGTGCTGCCAGTTCTCGACGGCCACGTGGAAGCCGTGCCGGCGGGTGTCGAGGTCGGCGACGATCGCCTCGCGGGTCCAGTACCGGTAGCGGTCCACCACGTTGCGGCGGTCGCCGCCGGCCAGCAGCTCGTGGTCCCAGTGGTCGCCCCGGGGCCACGGCCCGGGGTGCGGACCGACGCCGATCTCGCGGTCGTCGGGCACGAAGGCGTCGTCGTACTGCTCGCCCTCGTGGGGCACTCCGGTGTCGCTCACGCCCCCGAGCGTACGCGGCGCGGCCGGACGGCCCGCTCCAGGTCGTCGAGCGCCTGCAGCATCAGCTTGGCGCCGGCCCGGGCGACCACCGTGCGGTCCTCGTGCCCGGGCACGGCGTCCCCGACCGGGTACCCGTCCCAGCGGGCGTAGGCCTCGCGCAGCCCGGAGAAGTCCAGCGGCTCGCCGATCAGCACCCCGGCGGCGGCGATCGCCGTCGCGTACCGGAGCTCCTCGGCGAAGTCCGCGGCGCCGGCGACGGGCGGGCTGTCCCCGTGCGGCAGGTGGGCCTCCATCAGGACGGCGCTGCGGGCCAGGAGTCCGATCGCGGTGCGCGCCCGGTCGAGCTGCTTGCGACTGATCTCGGGCAGCCGGTCGGCGTGCTTGACCGGCTCGGCGTCGGCCCGTTCGAGCGCCTCCACCAGCTCGGCGCGGGCCTCGCGGGAGTCGAGCAGCGCGTCCCGCACACCGCGGTCGTCGCGGCCCGCCGGGTCGCCGTACGCCCCGAGCACGGCCGCCCCGTAGCGGCCGGCCGCGGCGAGCCACTCGGCGAGCCGCTCCGCGAGCCGCGCGGTCTGCCAGGTCGGGAAGAGCGCGTACGCGCCGAGCGCGATGGCGCCGCCGAGCAGGGTGAGCAGCACCCGCTCCAGGGCGGTCTCCAGCGGGTTCCCGGCCTGCAGGCCCAGCAGGAACACCACGTACGAGGAGACGCAGGCGGTGGTGAACGCGTAGCCGGTGCGGATGGTGAGGTAGGCGCCGCCGATGCAGACCACGGCGAGGGCGGCGGAGAGGTACGGCCCCGGGTCCAGCAGCTGCACGACGCCCGTGGTGACGGCCACCCCGACGACCGTGCCGGCCAGCCGGGCCACGCCGCGGCTGAAGGTCTGCGCGAAGTCGGGCCGCATCACCATGGCGGCGGTCAGCGGCGCCCAGTAGCTGTGGTGCAGGCCCGTCGGCCGGGCGGCCAGGTAGGAGAGGGTGACCACCGCGGACATCCGGACGGCGTGCTGGAAGACCGCGGAGCGCGGCTGCAACTGGCGCCGGACGGTCTGCAGGGCGACCGGCACGATCTTCAGCAGCGGCGGGCGGCGCAGCTGCGGTCCGGTCGCCGGCACGACGGTGCGGTCCTGCCGGTCGAGGGCGCCCGTCGCCTTGGAGAGCTGGGTGGCGAGCCGTTTGGCGGCGCGGCGGGCGGCGCCGGTCAGTTCGGGGCTCTGGGCCGCCTCGGCAAGGGTGAGCGCGGGGGTGGTGGTCGGCGGCCGGACGGCCTCCCCGGCCCGGACGGCGGCGGCGATGGCGTCCAGCAGCTCGGCCGCGGCGGCGAGGATCTCGCGGGTCAGGTCGCGCCCGGGGCCCTCGGCGGGGGCGCCGACCGCCGGGTCGGCGAGGGCCGCGAGGGCGGGCCGGATGTGCTCGGCGACCGACCGGAGGCCGCGCATCTCGGGCGGCCGGTGCCGGGCCTGCCAGCCCGTCAGGGCGCCGGCCCGGCGGGCGGTCATGAACGGTTCCGGGTCGACGCCGGCGGCCGGGTCGTGGCGCAGCCGGCGGGCGTAGTCGCCGAGTTCGGCGTAGGTGTCGGCGAGGGCGTCGCGGTGGCCCCGCCAGCGGTCGACCGGCCAGAGGAGGGCGACCAGCGCCTGGACGGCCCCGCCGAGGGCGCAGAGCAGGCCGTGGCCGAGGGCGCTGGGC
Organism: Streptomyces sp. NRRL B-24484; assembly: GCF_000717715.1. Taxonomy (GTDB): domain Bacteria; phylum Actinomycetota; class Actinomycetes; order Streptomycetales; family Streptomycetaceae; genus Kitasatospora. The sequence goes on from NZ_JOAI01000018.1 coordinate 76,837, forward strand.
AGGCTGACGGGCAGTTGGACGACGACCAGCATCACGGAGATCGTGGTGGCGGCGACCGTGCCGCCGGTCGGTCCGACCGCCCAGATCATCCCGGCGCCGAACGCCCAGACGGCGAGCAGCACCGGGAAGAGGCCGGGCACGCCGACGGCGGCGTAGCCGAGGAAGGTACTGATGCCGAGGCCGAGGCCGGCGCCGACGGCGATCGAGGCGCGCGGGCGGAAGGTCCGCTGGAAGGTCGCGGTGCCGGCGATGTATCCGCCCATCGCGGCCGAGGTCGCCGGACCGGTGCCCGCGACCGCCAGCACCGGGAAGAGCACCAGGCCCACGGCGAGTGCGCCGCGCACGGCCCGCCGCGGGTCGGAGAGCTCCCGGGCCGGGACGAGTCCGGCCTTCGCAGTCTCCCGAAGTGCGACAGACCAGGGCATGTCGGGCAGTCTAGGGCGAAGGCGGGCGCGCCGCCGGGAGGCGTACGGCCTCCCGGAGCCGGCCGGCGGCCGGACGGCACAGGGCGCCCAGCCGCACCAGGAAGGCGGTCGGCAGGAAGACCAGGTCGGCGGCGATCATCGCCAGCGAGAAGAACGGCAGTCCGAGGACGACCGCGATCGCGCTGTGCTCGGCGATCATGAGGGCCAGCAGCACGTTCTTGAGGCGCCGGTCGGCGAGCGTGAACGGGAAGGCCACCTGCAGGATCACGGTGCCGTAGCTGAGCACGAAGGTGACGACCAGGCTGGAGCCGAGCAGCGCGGACAGCTCCGGCCAGGGGCTGAAGTAGTCGAGGTGCAGCGGGTAGTGCAGGGCGGTGCCGTCCTGCCAGCGGGAGCCCTGCACCTTGTACCAGCCGGCCGTGGAGTAGATCAGCACCACCTGTGCGGCGATGATCGCCATCCCGCAGTTGTGCAGCATGGTGACGAGGGCGTCGCGGACGGCCCGCAGCTCCCCCGCGGGGGCGGCCGGCGCCTCCCGGCGGGCCCGGCGCCGGGCATCGAGCGACCAGACCAGGCCGGAGCGGACGAGCAGTAGGTACATCGCCATCAGGTGCACGACGTTGTCGCCGCCGTCGCCGACCAGCACGTTGCGGTTCTGCAGGGAGAGCACGGTGACGGCGAAGAGCACGGCGCTCGCCCGGGTCCGCCAGCCGAGCACCATCAGCACGGCGGCGAGGATCCCCAGGTGGTAGACGGTCTCGAACCAGAGCCGGCCGTCCGACCAGGAGAGCACGGTGAAGGCGTGGGTCGCGGAGAGCAGCCGGTCGGAGAGGTCGGCGGACCACGGCGAGCGGTCGCCGTACAGCACCCTGCGGTTCGGCCACTCGCGGAGCAGGAAGCCGAGCCAGGCGAGGCCGAAGCCGATCCGGACCACCGCCGCCTGGTGGCGGCCGAGGACGGTGCCGGTGAAGGCGTCGAACAGCCGCTCGAAGCGGGTGGGCGGCGGCGCCGCGGCCGGCGCGGGGCCGGCGTCCGCGGCGGGTTCGGTGGCCGTTCCGCTCACAGCAGCCCCCGGTAGTCGTCCTCGTCCACCGGCCACCAGGGCAGTTCCTTGTACGGGGTGGACTCGCCGGGCTCCTCGGTGCTCCAGGCGGGCGGCGGGACGGCCTTCGCCGCCGAGCGGAACTGGATCTGCAGGATCCGCTCGCCGCCGGCGGTGCGGCCGAACCGCTGCAGGGCAATCCGCTTGAGGTACTCCTCGGCGAGCTTGCCGCGCTGCCCCGGCACCGCGCCGTCCTCCGCGGGGTGGGTGGACTCGTAGAAGTCCCAGGCGCGGCGCAGCATGTTCTGGTCGACGTGGCTCGGCGCCGGGTTGTGGCGTATCGCGGCGGCGTCCCGGGCGGTGAGGCCCGTCCAGTCGCGGGTGTGCACCTGGCCGTCGTCGGCGATGGTCTGCACCCGGGCGTCGACGGTGATGTTCTGCTGCAGCGGGTTGGGCGCGAAGAGCTTCCAGTTCTGCTCGAACTCGGGGTAGACGAGCCCGTCCAGCTGCTGCCGGTACTCCTGGGAGAGCGCGTTGGGCGGGGCGTTGTGCAGGAACAGCGCCCCGAGCAGGATCGCCGTCCCGCCGAGCATGCCCGCGCCGGAGAGGCAGAGCACGGTGAGGGCGGGGGTGGACCAGGTGCGCACGCGGTGTCCTCCCCTACGGCTGCTGCGGCACGGTTCGCCCGGTCATCCTGCCGTACCGGCGGGCCGGGGGACAGGCCCGGCGGACGACCCGGGCGCGCACGGCGGCACGGCGGTGCCGCAACGGCCGAGGGCCCGCCGGAGCGGGCCCCCGTGCCGGGCGGGCGGCCGGCGGTGCGGTCAGAGGACGAACGGCTCCCGGCCGTCGGTGCCGACCATCGGACGGCCTGCGGCCTCCCAGGCGAACATGCCGCCGTCGACGTTGACCGCGTCGCGGCCCTGCGCGACCAGGTACTGGACGACCTGGGCGGAGCGGCCGCCGACCCGGCAGAGCACGTACAGCTTCCCGTCGGGCAGCTCGTCGATCCGGGCGACCACCTGGCCGATCGGGACGTGCAGCGCGCCGTCCACGTGGCCGGCGTCCCACTCGTCCTGCTCGCGGACGTCGAGCAGTGCGGCGTCGGCCGGCACGGACGCGGCGTCGGTGGTGGGCAGCGCTTGCGCGAACATCGTCGGATTCTCCTGGGCGTGGGTGCGGGGGCGGTGCTGCGAGGGGTCCTCCCCTCCATTGTGCCGACCGGACGGCGTCGGACCCGGCACGACGTCGTCGCCGAGCAGCCGCTCCAGGTCGGCGCGCCGGTCGGAGGCCCGGGCGAGGAGCTGCTCGGCGAGCTCCTCCAGCAGCCGCTCCGGCTCCTGCGGCGCGAGCAGCAGCAGCTCGCCCATCGGGGTGCGCTCCAGCCGGACCTGCTCGGTGGCCAGCTGGCCGATCCGCGCGGTCAGCCACTCCAGGCGGCGCAGCAGCCAGTCGGGCCGGTCGGGGGAGTCCGGGTCCGGCGCGGTCTCCGGTGCGGTCGACCACTCGCCGGCCAGTTCCTCCAGGCCGGCGGTGTCGCCCTGGGCGTACGCCTCGTTGACCCGGGCGATGAACGCCGACCGGCGCTCCTGCTCGGCCGGGTCGGTCGTCAGGTCGGGGTGGGCGCGGCGGGCGAGGTCGCGGTAGATCCGCTGGGCCTCCCGGTCGGGGCGGACCTTCGCGGCGGCCGGCGGCTCGGGGGCGAGGTCGGCGGCGGCCGGGTCGTCCGGCTCGGCGACCCGGCTGCGGGCCTCAACCGCCCGGCGCAGCGCCTCCGGGTCCCCGGTGCGCACGGCGACGGCCTCGGCGATCAGCGCGTCAAGCTCGTCGAGGCGGGCGTAGAGCGGGCCGAGCAGCTGGTGGTGGACCAGCGCGAAGTTGTCGATCTCCACCCGGAGGGTGGCGACGTCGACGTCGAGGGTCAGCCAGGCCAGTTCGGCGGCGGCCACCCGCTCCTCGAGCAGCAGCCGATCCTGGTCGCTCCACTGGACGGGGCTCTCCGCGCTCACCAGTCCGCCTCCGCATGCACCCGGTCTCCGAGCCTGCCACCCTACCGGGGGGCCGGACCGGTCCGCCGTGCCCGCGTCCCGGTACCCCTTCCGGTTGAACCCGCAGCGCACACGGGCGCTCACCCAGTGACACGCAACTGATACCGAGGAATCTCCGCGATTCGCTGTCGGAGCCGGCCCCGCACGTGCTTCGCTGGAGGGTGCCTCCGTGCTGTGCCGCGCCCGTGCACGAGTACCGCCCGGAGGCCGGCGTACAAAAGATGGGACACACAGGAGCGGCCGGAGACAAGGAGCCGGTGCGCCGCGACGACACAGCGGCCGCTCCCGGGCAGGGCGGCCAGGCGGGAGCAGACCGAACCGATGGTGGACGAGCCGAACTCCGCACCGACACCGAGGGACGCCTCGGGCGACCCTCCCTCCGGAGTGGTCGCCCTGCTGCGCGTCGCCGCGGTGATGGTCGACCCGGACGGGCGGATCGCGCTGTGGAACCGCGCCGCGGAGGAGCTCTTCGGCCACCGGGCCGAGGTCGCCTGCGGCCGCACCGCCTCCGGTCTGCTGCCCGCCGTCGAACCCCGCCCGGAGACCGGCTCGACGCGTCCGGGCGCGCCGCCGCGACGCTGCGACGCCCTGGACACCCTGGACGACCTGACCCGGGCCGACACCGCCTGGGCCGGCGCGATGGCCGTGGTCGACCGCGAGGAACGGCTGCGCGACGTCATCTGGTGGGCCTACCCGCTGGTCGAGCCGACCGGGCGCAGCCTGCTCGCGCTGGCCGCCGACGCCCGGCCGCTGCGGGCCGGCGGTCCGCGGATCGCGCTCGGCGAACGGCTGCTGGCGTACGCCGCGGCGCCGGCCGCGACCGGCTCCTTCCACCGGGTCTCCCCCGCCTTCGCCCCGGTCGGCCCCGGCGGTGCGGCCCCGCTGGACGGGCTGCTGCCGCGCGGCTCCGAGGAGCGCCGGCGCCGGCTGCTCGGGCAGGTCGCGGCGGCCGGCGTGCCCGCGCTCTGGGTGGACGCGGCGACCAGACTTCCCGTCCTCCCCTACGAGTCGGCCGGCCGCGGCGCGGCCCGGGTCGCCGCCGGACTGGTCCGCCGGTACCCGACCCCGCAGCAGCGCGCCGACCGGCCGCGGGCGGCCCGCCGCCCGGGCGATCCGGCCGCGCCCGGCGGGCGCCGCACGATCGGACTGCAGGTCCTGCCCGCCGGGGCGCCGCGCGGCGCCGAGGACGGGCGGGCGATCGGCACCACCGTGCCCGGGCAGCGCGAGTCCGGGGCGACCACCGCGAACGGCCAGAGCCAGGGAGGCCCAGCCATCGAGTCCACCGCCAACGGCACCGCGCCCGCCCGGGCCGCCGTCGGGTCCGCTCCGCCGCAGGGCCGATCGGACGGGCCGGACGGACACCGCCACGACGTCCCCGGCGTCCCCGGTGTCCCGGCACCGCCGACACCGCCGTCCGTGGAGGTGCTGACCGTCAGCCAGGCCGGCGAGCAGCTGGCCCTGCTGAGCGAGGTCGGCAACCGGGTCGGCACCACCCTGGACCTCGACACGACCGCCCGCGAGCTGTGCGAGGTGCTCGTCCCGCGGGTCGCCGACTTCGCCTGCGTGGACCTCCTCGACGGCCTGATCTCCGACTCGGAGCTGCCCGACGAGCGCCCGGACGACCGGACGATGCTGCGCCGGGTCGCCCGCGCGGTGAACAGCTCCCCCGGCCACTGGGACCACGTCCTCGACGAGGGCGCGCTGCTCGCGATGCCCCGGTCGACACCGCCGGGCCTGGCCCTGCAGGAGAACCAGCCGGTGCTCGTCCCGGTGATCGACCCGGACGTGGCGGTGGACTACGCCGCCTCGCTGGGCGGCGGGCCGGACCTGGTGCCGGTGGTGGTCGGCCGGTCGATGCTGGTGCTGCCGCTGTCCGCCCGGGGCACCGTGCTGGGCATCCTGAAGCTGCTGCGGCTGCCGGACCGCTCGCCGTTCGACAAGTCCGACGCCGCCACCCTCAAGGAGCTGGCGGCCCGGGCGGCGCTGTCGCTGGACAACGCGCGGCTGCACCGGGCGGAGTCGCGGGTGGCGACCACGCTGCAGCGGTCGATGATCCCGACCCGGCCGCCGCGGATCCCCGGGGTGCAGATCGCCCACCGCTACCTGCCGGGCGACTCCCGGGCGGAGGTCGGCGGCGACTGGTTCGACGCGATCCAGCTGCCGGGCAGCCGGGTCGCGCTGGTGGTCGGCGACGTGATGGGCCACGGCCTGCACTCGGCGGCGGCGATGGGCCGGTTCCGCACCGCCATGCAGACCCTCGCCGCCCTCGACCTGCCGCCCGGCCAGCTGCTGCGGCACCTGGACAACCTGGCCCACAAGCTCGGCGACGACCACCTGGCGACCTGCCTGTACGCGGTCTACGACCCGATCAACCGCACCTGCGAGCTGGCCAGCGCCGGGCACGTCCCGCCGGTGCTGGTGCACCCCGACGGCCGGGGCGAGCTGCTGGAGATCCCGGAGGGCGCGCCGATCGGCGTCGGCGGCGTCCCGTTCGTGGCGAAGCGGATCGACGTCTCGGACGGCTCGATGCTGGTGATGTGCACCGACGGTCTGGTCGAGGTGCGGGGCGGTGACATAGGAGAGGGCCTGGCCGCGCTCTGCGGCAACCTGATCGACCCCAAGCAGACCCCGGACGAGGCCTGCGACACCGTGCTGGAGCGGCTGCACACCGACGACCGGGCCGACGACGTGGCGCTGCTGGTCGCGCGCTTCGACGGCGTGCCGCCGAGCGAGGTGGCGACCTGGGAGCTCGCGGTGGCGGAGGGCGAGGTCCGCCGGGCCCGGTCGCTGGTGCGCGGGCAGCTCGCCGCGTGGGGCCTGGACGCGCTCGACGACACGGTGGAGCTGCTGGTCAGCGAGCTGGTGACGAACGCCGTGCGGGTCGCCCGGGACCACGTCCAGCTGCAGCTGATCAGGGTCGACAAGCTGCTGGTCGAGGTCAGCGACGACAACCACAACCTGCCCTCGCTGGAGCCCGCCGGCTCGATGGACGAGCACGGCCGCGGCCTCCACCTGGTCAGCAAGCTCGCCGAGCGCTGGGGCACCGCCCGCAAGGCGGTCGGCAAGGTGGTCTGGTTCGAACTGGCACTGCCCAGGAGCTGAGCCCCCGCCGTCCGGCCCCGGGGCCGGACGGCGGGCGCCGACGCCTCAGCGCACCAGGGGCACGGCCGTCCGCGGACCGGCCTCGGCCGCCACCGAGGCCGCCGCGCCGACCCCGGCGAGCACCCGCGGCCAGAACTGTCCGAAGACCTCCAGCGAGGCGGCGATCAGCCCGGCCACCAGCACCGCCACGACGTGCTCCAGCCCGGCGAGGTTCGGCAGCAGCACGGCCTCGACGACCATGGCCAGCACCACCGCACCGCCCGTCCACCAGGCACGGCAGCGGATCGCCACGCAGACCGCCAGCGCGACCACGGCCGCGGACGGGCCGGTGTCCCGGACGTGGCCGACCCAGGTGGGGAAGCCGAAGAGGTGGTCCGGCCCGAGTTCCACGCCGATCCGGGCGAACAGCGTGCCCGCCAGTGTGCAGGCGTAGGCCACGACCACGGTGAGCCGGCGGCCGAGGACGATCTCGGCGATCCCGAAGACCAGGAAGACCTGGACGAGCGCCCCCCACACCGGCAGGTCGAGCGCGGGCACGTACAGCGAGAGCGGCGTCCTCAGCAGCGAGACCCCGAGCGGCAGCGCGGCCCGCACCACGCCGACCTGGGTGACCAGCCGCTCCCCGCCCGGCAGGTGCTGGACGACGGAGAAGACCAGCACCAACAGGGTCGCCGCGGTGGCCAGCGGGACGGAGGCGAACCGGTGCCGGCGCACGTGCGCCCGGACGATCCCGATCAGCGTGCCCCATTCCGCAGCCGCGGCCCGGACCGCCACCGGTCCGGTCCCCGGCCGAACGCCCCCCGCACGAGCCATCCGCTCCACCGCTGAATCTCCCCGTCCGCTTTCCGGCCGGGCGCCCCCGCGCCCCGCCGTGCAATTCCCGGGACATTTCCCGTACGGCCGAGGTTTCTCCCGCCGATACATCCACGGTAGACACAGCGGAAACGGGGGGCGTCCCCTTGCGAGGCGAATCGCGGATCATCCTCAAGTCGGAGGGGGGCGACCACCGGAGGCGGCCGCACCCCCCGAACGGCGGTGGCCCTCCGCCCCCCGGCGGAGGGACTACCCCTACCCGTCCCGCTCCGCCGTCGACCCCCCGCCGGGCGCCGCCTGCGCGGCGGCCCGGACGTGACGGCGACGGAAGAGGACGGGGAGACTCGGCACCGTGATGAAGCCCTCGGCACGCGCACTGGCGATGCCGATCCGCGGAATCTCGCTGCTCTTCTCGAAGAGCAGATAACGCGGCTCCCAGATCGGCCGGTACTTCGCATTGGCCCGGTACAGCGATTCGATCTGCCACCAGCGGGAGAAGAATCCCAGCACCGAGCGCCACAGCCGCAGCACCGGACCGGCGCCCAGCTTCGACCCGCGCTCGAAAACCGAGCGGAACATCGCGAAATTCAGCGAGACCCGTTCCAGCTCGACCTCGTCGGCACGCTGCAGCAGTTCGATGACCATGAATTCCATCAGGCCGTTCTCGCTGTCGCGGTCCCGGCGCATCAGGTCCAGCGAGAGGCCGTTTCGGCCCCACGGCACGAAGCTCAGCAGCGCCCGCAGCTCGCCGTCCGCGTCGTGGCACTCCAGCATCACGCAGCGGCCGTCGTCCGGGTCGCCGAGCCGGCCCAGCGCCATCGAGAAGCCGCGCTCGGTCTGGCCGTCCCGCCAGTGGTCGGCCTTGTCGAGCAGGTCCGCCATCTCCGCGTCGGGGATGTCCTCGTGCCGGCGGATGCGCACCGTGTACCCGGCCCGCTTGACCCGGTTGTAGGCCTGCCGGACGACCCGCATCGCCCGCCCGTCCAGCGAGAACTCGTCGACCTCGACGATCGCCTCGTCGCCCAGCTCCAGCGCGTCCAGGCCGTGCCGGGCGTAGATCACGCCGGCCTCCTCGGAGGCGCCCATCACGGCCGGCACCCAGGCGTGCTCCCGGGCCTCCTCCAGCCACGCGTCGATCGCACCCGGCCAGGCCTCCGGGTCGCCGATCGGGTCGCCCGAGGCCAGCGAGACGCCGCCGATCACCCGGTAGGCCACCGCGGCCTTCCCGGACGGCGAGAAGATCACCGCCTTGTCGCGGCGCAGCGCGAAGTAGCCGAGCGAGTCGCGCTCGCCCTGCCGCTCCAGCAGGCCGCGCAGCCGGACCTCGTCCTCCTCCGTCAGCAGCTCCTGGCCGCGCGGGCTGCGGAAGGCCAGGTAGAGCACCAGCAGGAAGAGCACCGCGCCCATCGCGTTGATGAAGGCGTTCACCCAGGTCGGCACGGAGATCTCGTCCGCGAGCCGGCCGGACGGGGTGATCGTCACCATCCGGGCCACCGCGTAGCCGAACCGGGTGCCGAACTCGGCGCCGTGCACCGTATTGGTCAGCTGCACCAGGGTCGCGCCGACCACACCGCCGAACAGCAGCCCGCCGATGAACGTCGCCACGCCCGTCTTGGGGTTGGAGCGGTCGCCCTTGGAGGTGAACTCGCGGCGGCCGACCAGCAGGGCCAGGAAGAAGCAGACCGTCAGCACGGTCGAGAACCAGTTCATCGGATGGTCGGCGAACCGGCTGTCCGGCACCAGCATCAGCAGCAGGTACAGCACCGAGAACAGCCCCGACACCACCGCGTTGAAGATCCACGCCGCCCGCTTGCGCCGCCGCATCGCCACCGCCAGGAACAGCGAGAGCAGTACGGTCGTCAGACCGGCCGTCAGCAGGTAGGGGGTGAAGTACTCGCCCTCGTTGTGCTCCTGCACCTGGTCCCGGAACGGCACGGCCAGCACCGCGACCAGGTTCAGCAGGGCCAGCAGCCTCAGGTACCAGACCGTCGCGGCGGCGGCCCGCGGCCGCCACCGGGCGAGCGGCCCGGACGGGGATCCGACATGCGCGGGAACGGCGGTGGGCGCCGGCTTCACGGTGGACACAGCTCCAATTCCAGACGATCAACGTGGGGGACGCATCCGTACGACACCCGGGGAGGGAAGGAGCGGCCCGCACACCCGGTCCCCGAGCGGCCAGGGCCCACAGGGGGCTCCGAGTTCCATGGTTCCCCACCCCGGATGAGAATTGCGTGAATCGGCCAGCGGATTCCGACCCCCGCCGAACGGCGGGGGTGCCCACCCCGCCGGTGGACCGGAATCCGGCCCGTCGCCCCCTAGGCTCGGAGACGAGCCGCGCACGCCCGAGGAGAGCCATGCCACCGATCCGCGTCCTGATCGTGGACGACGAGGTCCTCGTCCGCTCGGGCCTCGGCCTGATCGTGGGCTCCGCCCCCGACCTGGAGGTGGTCGGCGGCTGCTCCGGCGGCCAGGCCGAGCAACAGACCGTCGGCCTGCGCCCGCAGGTCGTCCTGCTCGACATCCGGATGCCAGACCTCGACGGCATCAGCGTGCTGCGCCGGCTGCGCGCCCTGCCCGACCCGCCGGCCGTGGCGATGCTCACCACCTTCGACACCGACGAGTACATCGGCACCGCGCTGCGTGCCGGCGCCGCCGGGTTCCTGCTGAAGGACACCGCCCCCGAGCAGCTGGTGCACGCCGTCCGGGTGCTCGCCGCCGGCGGCAGCATGCTCTCGCCCACCGTCGCCCGGACGGTCATCAACGGCTACGTCGAGGGCGGCGGCCCGGACGCCGACGCCGCCGCACTGGCCCGCCAACTCACCACCCGCGAGCTCGACGTGCTCGCCCTGCTCGGCGAGGGCCTCTCCAACGCGGAGATCGCCGACCGCCTCTACCTGGGCACCGGCACCGTCAAGGACCACATCAGCGCGATCCTCGCCAAGCTCGGCGCGGCCAACCGCGTCCAGGCCGCGGTGGTCGCCCACCGCGCCGGACTGGTCCGCGCCCAGGGGAGCCCGGGCGCATGACCGGTCCCAGAGCACTGCCGGCCTGGTGCACCGCGACCTGGCTGATGCTGCTGCTGCCGGTGCTGATCTCGCTCGTCGACGCCGCCCTGGTCTCCAAGGGGGCCCAGTGGTGGGAGGCGGCGCTCTCCGTGCTGGCCGCGCTCGCGCTGCTGCTGCGGCGCCGCTTCCCCGTGACGGTGCTGCTGCTCACGCTGCCCGGGGCGTTCGTCAACTACATCTGGCTGGCGCCAATGACGGCGGTCTACTCGGTCGCCGCGCAGCGGGCGGCGCTGCGGGTCACCGCGGCCTGCGCCACCGCCTTCGCCCTGGTCGAGTTCTTCCACTGGCCGCTGGCCGACCACCCGCTCGCCCTGGACCGGGACAACGCGCTCTACGCCATCCAGTGCGTGATGCTCGCGGCCGGGCCCGCCGCGCTCGGCCTGCTCGCCCGCACCAGGCGCGAGCTCGCCCACCGGCTGGACGAGATCACCCGCGGCCAGCAGCGCGAGAGCCGGCTGCTCGCCGAGCGGGTGCTGGCCACCGAGCGGGCCCGGCTGGCCCGCGAGATGCACGACGTGGTCTCCCACCAGGTCAGCCTGATCTCGATCCAGGCCGGCGCGCTGCAGGTGTCCACCGGCGACCCGACGGCCAAGGACACCGCCTCGACCATCCGCGAGCTGGCCGTCCGCACCCTGCAGGAGCTGCGCCAGATGGTCGGGGTGCTGCGGGCGGCCGGGGTGGAGTCCGCCGAGCCGCTCGCCCCGCAGCCGCGCCTGGCCGACCTGCCGAAGCTGATCGACGGCAGCGGACTGCCGGTGACCAGCGACCTGTCCACCGGCGGCCGGCACTGGCCGGAAGCGGTGGAGCGGGCCGCGTACCGGACGGTCCAGGAGGCGCTGACCAACATCACCAAGTACGCGCCCGGGGCCGCGGTGTCCGTCCGGGTGGCGGGCGGCGGCTCCCGGCTGCTGGTCGAGGTGCGCAACGCACCGCCGCCCGGGCGCGCGTCCGACCTGCCGGTGCTGCCCGGCGGCGGGCACGGCCTGGTCGGCCTGCGGGAACGGGCCCAGCTGCTCGGCGGCACCCTGGTAGCCGGCCCCACCGCGGACGGCGGCTTCACCGTCCGCGCCGCCCTCCCGGCCGCCGCGGACTGAATCCGCGGCGGGGCCCACGCGTGGTTCCCGTCACACCTGCCGGCCCGCCGGGCATTCCACGGGGGGAATTCCACCGCGAGAAATATCACCGGCCCACGGTCCGACACAACGAGAAAGCCCCGCAGATCCGAAGATCTGCGGGGCTTCGCTGTGCGCGAGGGGGGAGTTGAACCCCCACGCCCTTTCGGGCACTGGAACCTGAATCCAGCGCGTCTGCCTATTCCGCCACCCGCGCATGGGTGCTGCCGTAAGATGCTTTCCGCTCTTCCGACCTGACGAGAACCTTACCGCATCTCGACCGGTCTTCCGTTCGGCTCCCTCTCGGGCGCCCCTTCCGACGTGGAAAACATTAGCACGACCTGCGGGCTACCTCCGAATCCGTTTCCCCGCACCCCGGGGACCCGCTCCTGCGCGGGGCGGACGAACGGGTGACCGAGGGATGAGCGGGGCCCGGTACGGGTACCTCCCGCATGCCGTGCGGCTCGCTCCGCACGGCTGTCCGCACCCGGCGCACGCCCCCGCCACGGCACCCGCCGGGCAGGTGGTGGGCGGTGTGCCCGGTCTCACGCCCCGGGACCACGTTCCCGGGGAACCGTACGGATGGGCCCGACGTGGATACGATCAGTACGGAAAACCGCAACCCGGCCCGCGAGGGCGGCCCGGCCGACGCCCTGGAAGGGGGTGCCCCGTGGGAGTCCTGAAGAAGTTCGAGCAGCGGCTCGAGGGTCTCGTGAACGGCACCTTCGCCAAGGTGTTCAAGTCCGAGGTCCAGCCGGTGGAGATCGCCGGTGCGCTCCAGCGCGAGTGCGACAACAACGCCACCATCTGGAACCGCGACCGCACGGTCGTCCCGAACGACTTCATCGTCGAGCTCAGCCCGCACGACTACGAGCGGCTCAGCCCGTACGCCGGCCAGCTCGGCACCGAACTCGCCGGCATGGTCCGCGAGTACGCCGAGGCGCAGCGCTACAGCTTCATGGGCCCGCTCCAGGTGACCCTGGAGCAGGCCGACGAGCTGGACACCGGCCTGTACCGGGTGCGCAGCCGCACCCTGGCCGGCGAGGAGCCCGCGGCGCAGGCCCCGCAGCCGCCGGCCGCCCCGAGCGGCTACGACCGTCGCCCGACCCCGCCCGCGCCCGGCGCGCCCTGGCAGCAGCAGCAGGGGGCGGCGCCGTACGGTGCGCCGCCGCCGCCCGCCGGGCCTCCGGCGGTGCCGCAGGGCCCGCCCGCGGCCGGCGGCAACGTCCGCCCCTTCCCGGGCGCCGGCCACGGCGGTGCGAACACCCGCCGCTGGATCGAGGTCAACGGCACCCGGCACCAGATCACGGGCAACGCGTGCGTGCTCGGCCGCTCGACCGAGGCGGACATCCGGATCGACGACCCCGGGGTCTCCCGCAAGCACGCGGAGATCCGGCCGGGGACGCCCGCGATGGTGCTCGACCTCGGGTCCACCAACGGCATCGTGGTGGACGGACAGCACACCCAGCGCGCTACGCTCCGCGACGGCTCCCGAATCGTCCTCGGGTCCACCACCATCGTCTACCGACAGGTCGAAGGGTAGAGCGGGCCACTCATGTCAGAACTGACCCTCACGGTCATGCGGCTGGGCTTCCTCGCCGTGCTGTGGCTGTTCGTCATCGTCGCGGTCCAGGTCATCCGCAGCGACCTGTTCGGCACCAAGGTGAACCCGCGCACGGCGCGGCGCACCGCCACCGCCGCCGCGTCCACGGGCCGTCCGCCCCAGCAGGGCGGGCAGGCCGCGCCGCCGCAGCCGCGCCAGCGCCGCGGCGCACCGACCCACCTGGTTGTCGTGCAGGGCTCGCTGGCCGGCACCACCGTCGCCCTGCAGGGGCAGACGATCACGCTCGGCCGGGCGCACGACTCCACCATCGTGCTGGACGACGACTACGCCTCCTCGCGCCATGCCAGGATCTTCCCGGATCAGACTGGGCAGTGGACGGTGGAGGATCTAGGCTCCACCAACGGCACGTATCTGGACCGGCAGCGGCTCACCGCGCCGATGCCGCTCCAGCCCGGCGTGCCGATCCGTATCGGCCGGACCGTCATCGAACTGCGGAAGTAGCGGCGCATGAGGGACACCACCCCGTCCAAGACCAGCCGGGAGCGCGGGAGCCGCGCTGCCGCCGCCGTGCGCGCCCGCGGCATGGTCGCCACCGCTCGCGCCCGGAGGGGGGCGGCGACGGCATGAGCCTGGTGCTGCGCTTCGCCGCCGGCTCGCACAAGGGCCTGATCCGGGAGGGGAACGAGGACTCCGGCTACGCCGGTCCGCGACTGCTCGCCGTCGCGGACGGCATGGGCGGCGCGGCGGCCGGCGAGGTCGCCTCCTCGGAGGTGCTCGGTTCGATCGTCCGGCTGGACGAGGACGTCCCCGGCGCCGACCTGCTGACCCTGCTCGGCGACGCCGTCCAGGGCGCCAACGACCGGCTGCGGCAGATGGTCGAGGAGGACCCGCAGCTGGAGGGCATGGGCTGCACCCTCACCGCGATGCTGTGGACGGGCCAGCGGATGGGCATGGTGCACATCGGCGACTCCCGGGCGTACCTGCTCCGCGACGGCTCGCTGACCCAGATCACCCAGGACCACACGTGGGTCCAGCGCCTGGTGGACGAGGGACGGATCACGCCGGAGGAGGCGGAGACCCACCCCCAGCGGTCGCTGCTGATGCGCGCGCTGGACGGCCGCGGCCAGGTCGAGCCCGACCTCTCGATCCGCGAGGTGCGGGCCGGCGACCGCTACCTGATCTGCTCGGACGGCCTGTCCGGCCCGGTCAGCCACCAGACCCTGGAGGCCACGCTCGGGAGCTACTACGCCCCGCAGCAGACCGTCCAGGAGCTGATCCAGCTGGCGCTGCGCGGCGGCGGCCCGGACAACATCACCTGCATCGTGGCGGACGTCATCGACGTCGGCGCCACGGACACCCTGAGCGGGCAGCTCGCGGACATCCCGGTGGTCGTCGGCGCGGTGGCCGAGGCGCAGCCGCACCACGGCGACCAGAACCTGCTGAACACCCCCGCCGGCCGGGCCGCGGGCCTCGGCCGTCCGCAGGCCCCGCAGGGCGCGTTCGGTCCGGCGAGCGGCTACGAGGCGGCGGGCTTCGGCCCCGCCGAGGGCTACGAGGACGACGAGTACGGCGCGGCCGAGGGCTACGGCCCCGACGCGCAGCCCTACGAGGGCGAGCGGCCGTCCCGGCGCAAGCGCAAGGGCCGGAAGCTCAAGGTCTCGCTGGCCGTGCTGGCCGTGCTCGGCCTGCTGGGCGGCGGCGGGTACGTCGGCTGGAAGTGGACGCAGGACCAGTACTACGTCGGCGCGGACGGCGACGGCGTGGCGGTCTACCGCGGCCTGAACCAGTCGCTGGCCGGGCTGAGCCTGTCCTCGGTCTACGAGCAGCACGGCGACATCGAACTCAAGTTCCTGCCGACCTACCAGCGGACGCAGGTCACCAAGACCATCCAGGCGAAGAGCCTGGCGGACGCCCGCGAGCAGGTCCGTACCCTGGGCACCCAGGCGGCGGTCTGCAAGAAGGTCTCGCAGGGCGCCAAGCCCGGCCAGGGCACCACCGACGGCGGCGCGACGCCGCAGCCCGGTGCGAGCCCGAGCCCGTCGGCGGCGACCCCGTCGGCGTCCGGCACGGCGGTGACCCAGGTGGGCTTCCGCAACGAGACCCCGAGCCCCGGGGCGAGCCAGAGCCCGAGCCCGAGCCCGAGCACCGACACCCTGAGCACCGGCAACCCCGGCACCACGCCCGAACTGACCGAGCAGGAGAAGCAGCTGGCGACCTCCTGCCCGACCCCCTAGCACCGACCCCGCCAGGGGACTCAGCCGTCGGGGAGCGGCCTACACGTGAGCACCTTTGACCTGAGCAACAGCGACACCGACCGCCGCGGCGCGCGGCGGGGCAACACCACGATCACGCCGCAGAACGCGCCGAACCGCCGCAACACCGAGCTGGCCATGCTCGGCTTCGCGGTGGTGCTGCCGATGTTCGCCTACGCCAACGTGGGCCTCGCGATGGACGGCTCGCTGCCGGCCGGCATGCTGGCGTACGGCCTCGGCATGGGCGCCCTGGCGCTGGTCGCGCACCTGCTGATGCGCCGGTTCGCGCCGTACGCGGACCCGCTGCTGCTGCCGCTGGCGACCCTGCTCAACGGGCTGGGCCTGGTGATGATCTGGCGGCTCGACAAGGCCGGCAAGCTGCTCGCCAACAACTTCCCGGCGGCCGCGAACCAGCTGATGTGGTCGGGCCTGGGCATCGCGTTCTTCATCGGCGTCATGGTGCTGCTGAAGGACCACCGGATCCTGCAGCGGTACACCTACATCTCGATGGCGGCGGCCCTCGTGCTGCTCGCCGCGCCGGCGTTCTTCCCGGCCCGGGCGGGCGACTTCGGCGCCAAGATCTGGATCCACATCGGCAGCTTCTCCATCCAGCCCGGCGAGTTCGCCAAGATCATCCTGACGGTGTTCTTCTCCGGCTACCTGATGGTCAAGCGGGACGCCCTCGCGCTGGCCAGCCGCCGCTTCATGGGCCTGTACCTGCCCCGCGGCCGCGACCTCGGCCCGATCATCGTGGTCTGGCTGCTGTCGATCCTGATCCTGGTCTTCGAGACCGACCTCGGCTCGTCCTTCCTGTTCTTCGGCCTGTTCGTGGTGATGCTGTACGTCGCCACCGAGCGCACCAGCTGGATCGTCTTCGGCCTGGTGATGTCGATCGGCGGCGCCACGGTGGTGGCCTCCGTCGAGTCGCACGTGCAGACCCGCATCAACTCCTGGCTCGACCCGATGGCGGCCTTCGCCGACCCGCCGCCGCCCGGCACCAGCGAGCAGATCGGCCAGACCCTGATGGCCTTCGGCTCCGGCGGCGTCACCGGCAGCGGCCTCGGTCAGGGCCGCTCGTGGCTGATCCAGTTCGCCGCGAAGAGCGACTTCATCCTCGGCTCGTTCGGCGAGGAGCTCGGCCTCACCGGCATGATGGCGGTCTTCCTCCTGTACGGCCTGATCGTGCAGCGCGGCCTGCGGACGGCCGTCGCCGCCCGCGACCCGTTCGGCAAGCTGCTCGCGGTGGGCCTGTCCTCGGCGTTCGCGCTGCAGGTCTTCGTGGTCGCCGGCGGTGTCACCGGCCTCATCCCGCTGACCGGCATGACGATGCCCTTCCTCGCCCAGGGCGGTTCCTCGGTGGTGGCGAACTGGGCCCTGATCGCCATCCTGCTCAAGATCAGCGACAGTGCGCGCCGCCCGGCCGCCGAACCGGAGCCGGCCACCGTCCCGGCCTCGGCCTGAAAGGGATCCGACACGTGAACAAGCCCATCCGCCGGGTCTCGGTCTTCTGCCTGATCCTCGTCCTCGCCCTGATGGTGCGCACCAACTGGGTGCAGGGCGTCCAGGCGCACGCCTGGGCGACCAACAAGAACAACGACCGCAACAAGTACGACCGGTACGCCTACCCGCGCGGCAACATCATCGTGGGCGGCCAGCCGGTCACCAACTCGGACTTCGTCAACGGCCTGCGCTACAAGTACAAGCGCAGCTGGATCGACGGCCCGATGTACGCCCAGGTCACCGGCTACTCCTCGCAGTCCTACGGCACCAGCCAGCTGGAGTCGCTGGAGGACGGCATCCTGGCCGGCACCGACTCGCGGCTGTTCTTCCGAAACACCCTCGACATGCTGACCGGTGACGACAAGAAGGGCGGCGACGTCGTCACCACGATCGACGCCAAGGCCCAGAAGGCCGCCTTCGAGGGTCTCGGCAACAAGAAGGGCGCGGCCGTCGCCCTCGACCCGCGCACCGGCGCGATCCTGGCCCTGGTCTCCACCCCGTCCTACGACCCGAGCAAGTTCTCCGGCAGCTCGAAGGCGGACCAGGACGCGTGGACGGCCGTCAACGCGGACCCGAACAAGCCGCTGCTGAACCGGGCGCTGCGCGAGACCTACCCGCCGGGCTCGACCTTCAAGCTGGTCACCGCCGCCGCCGCGTTCGAGGACGGGAAGTTCCAGAACCCGAGCGACAAGACCGACACCCCGGAGCAGTTCTTCCTGCCGGGCACCAAGACCGAGCTGAAGAACGCCAGCAAGACCGAGCCCTGCACCAACGCCACGCTGCAGGACGCCATGGACCTGTCCTGCAACACCGTCTTCGGCAAGATCGGCTCGGAGGTGGGCGGGCAGAAGCTCCGGGCGCAGGCGGAGAAGTTCGGCTTCAACAACGCCAAGGTGGACGTGCCGATCCGGGCCTCCGCCAGCGTGTTCCCGTCGAACTCCTCGCCGGACGGCACCGCGATGGACGCCATCGGCCAGCACGACACCCGGGCCACCCCGCTGCAGATGGCGATGGTCGCCTCGGCGATCGCCAACAACGGCACGCTGATGGAGCCGTACCTGGTCGACCAGGAGCGGTCCAGCACCCTCGCGGTGGTCTCCAAGCACTCCGAGAAGGTCATGAGCCAGGCGGTCTCGGCGACCACCGCCCAGAAGCTGCAGCAGCTGATGGAGTCGGTGGTGCAGAACGGCACCGGCACCAAGGCCAAGATCGACGGGGTCACGGTCGGCGGCAAGACCGGCACCGCCCAGCACGGCCAGGACAACAGCGGCCTGCCGTTCGCCTGGTTCATGTCCTACGCCAAGGGCGCGGACGGCAAGCAGGTCGCGGTGGCGGTCGTGGTCGAGGACGGCGACAGCGACCGGAACGAGATCAGCGGCGGTTCGATCGCGGCGCCGATCGCGAAGAGCATCATGCAGGCGGTGGTGCAGGGCAAGTAGCGGCGGGCTCCGACCTGAGGGAATCGTCACAGTACGACCGTTCCGGTGCATACCGGTCTGGTCTCAGCTGGCAGGCTGTTCGGGTTGCCACGGGTTCGCCCGGTAGCGTATCCGCCAGCAGCGGGTGTACCCACTGCTGAGCCACGGCTCCGGCCGGGGCGGCCGACGTCACAGAACCGATGTGGCGGCGGCCAGCGTCCAACAGTGCGTGCGGGGACACCTACGTCACATCCTCACCACCCGGTGAGGGAGAGGGTCGGAACTATGGAAGAGCCTCGTCGCCTCGGCGGCAGGTACGAGCTCGGCGGCGTCCTCGGACGCGGCGGCATGGCCGAGGTCTACCTGGCCCATGACACCCGGCTCGGCCGCACGGTCGCCGTGAAGACCCTCCGCGCGGACATGGCACGCGACCCCTCGTTCCAGGCGCGCTTCCGCCGCGAGGCGCAGTCCGCGGCCTCCCTGAACCACCCCGCGATCGTCGCCGTGTACGACACCGGCGAGGACTACATCGACGGCATCTCCATCCCGTACATCGTGATGGAGTACGTCGAGGGCTCGACCCTGCGCGAGCTGCTGCACTCCGGCCGCCGGCTGCTGCCGGAGCGCGCGCTGGAGATGACCATCGGCATCCTGCAGGCGCTGGAGTACTCGCACCGTGCCGGCATCGTGCACCGCGACATCAAGCCCGCCAACGTGATGCTGACCCGTCAGGGCAACGTCAAGGTGATGGACTTCGGCATCGCCCGCGCGATGGGCGACGCCGGCATGACGATGACGCAGACCTCGGCGGTCATCGGCACGGCCCAGTACCTCTCCCCCGAGCAGGCCAAGGGCGAGACCGTCGACGCCCGCTCCGACCTGTACTCCACCGGCTGCCTGCTGTACGAGCTGCTGACCGTGCGTCCGCCGTTCGTCGGCGACTCGCCGGTGGCGGTGGCCTACCAGCACGTGCGGGAGGAGGCCCAGCCGCCGTCCGCCTTCGACCCCGAGGTCCGCCCCGAGGTCGACGCGATCGTGCTGAAGGCGCTCGCCAAGGAGCGGGACTACCGCTACCAGAGCGCCGACGAGATGCGCGACGACATCGAGCGCTTCCTCGACGGCCTGCCGGTGGCCGCGGCCCAGCAGGCCGCCGCGTACGGCATGGGCGGCGCCGGCTACGGCTACGACCAGGGCGGCGGCGCGCAGTACGACCCGTACGGCCAGACCAACCTGCTGCCGCAGCAGGGCGCGGCCGGCCCGACGACGATGCTGCCGCAGGTCGGCTCCCAGCAGTCCGGCTACGGCTACCCGCCCCAGGCGCAGGGCGACGGCTACGGCGGCTCCGGCGGCCAGGGCGGCTACGAGGACGACGACGGCTACAGCCGCAGCAGCCGCCGGCAGAGCCAGCAGAAGAAGAACAACACCTCCTGGATCGTGCTGGCCGTCGCGGCCGTGCTGGTGCTGGTGGGTGCGTTCTTCGTCGTGCAGGCGATGCTGAACAGCGGTGGCGGCGGCGGCAAGACGACCGCGCCGAACCTGGTCGGCCTGAGCCTCGCCGACGCGCAGGCGAAGGCGAAGACGCAGAACGAGAAGCTGCAGGTGCAGCAGAGCACCCCGATCGCCTGCCCGGACGCGAAGATCCAGAAGGATCAGGTCTGCACCCAGGAGCCGGTCGCCAACTCGCAGATCGACATCAGCACGCCGATCAAGGTGCACCTGTCCTCCGGCCCGGTGGAGACGGACATCCCGGACGTCACCGGCCAGTCGGTGGACGCGGCGACCACGACGCTGACGGGCAAGGGCTTCACGGTGAAGACCGAGATCAAGAACGACGACTCGGTCGCCCAGGACAAGGTCATCTCGTACAGCCCGAACGGCAAGGCCGCGGCGGGCACGCAGATCACCCTGACCATCTCCGGCGGTGCCGGCAAGGTCGCGGTGCCGAGCGTGATCGGCCAGACCAAGGACGCGGCCAGCCAGGCGATCTCCGACGCCGGTCTGTCGGTCAAGGTCTCCACCCAGCCGGTGACCGACCCGGCCCAGGTGGACGTCGTCCTGGACCAGAACCCGAAGAGCGGCCAGCTGAAGAAGAACGCCCAGGTCACCATCACGGTCGGCAAGATGGCGGACAAGCCCTCGGTGCCGATCCTCGTGGGCAAGACCTACAAGCAGGCGTTCGCGCTGCTGACCCAGAAGGGTCTGCAGCCGCAGGTCATCGGCGGGCCGCAGGACGACAACGCGATCGTGACGACCAGCGACCCGCCGTCCGGCACCCCGGTCGACGCGGGCACGGTCATCCGTCTGACCACCCGGCCGGGCGACGGACTGCCCACGGGCAACTGACGGGCCGACGTCGAACGGAAGGGGCCGCGCACACCGCGCGGCCCCTTCCGCGTTCCCGCGGCCGCCGCAGCGGCGCTCTCAGCCCGTCAGCTCGGGCGGCGGGGTGCGCCTGGCGTCCACCGGGTCGACCCGCTGCAGACTCCCCCACACCACCAGCCGGTACAGCGAGGTGTACACCGGCGTGCAGGTGGTCAGGGTGAGGTAGCGGCCGGGCCGGGTGTACGGCGAGCGTTCGGGGACGGGGGCGATGACGCCGGTGTCGTCCGGGGAGGTCTCCGGCAGCACGCCGTCGACCCGGTAGACGTACCAGTGGTCGTCGGTCTCGATCACCACCGGGTCGCCGGGGCCGAGCCGGTCCAGGTCGTGGAAGCGGGCGCCGTGCCCGTCCCGGTGCGCGGCCAGGGTCACGTTGCCGACCGGGTCCCAGGGCATCGCGGAGCGGTACGGCTCCTCGTAGAGCCCGGCCACCCCGGTGTCCAGGACGTCGGCGCCGGTGCCGGGCCGGATCAGCACCTCGTTGCCGCGGCCGAGCGCGGGGACGTGCAGGAAGCCCACCGCACCTGCGGCCCGGGCCCGTCCCCCGGCGGGCGGCGGGGCGTTCCACCCGGCGCGCAGCCGGGCCGCCTGCCGCCCGGCCTGCCGGTCCGCGACCAGGTCGGTCCACCAGACCGAGTACACCGCGAACAGGGCGATCACCACACCGAGTGTGATCATCAGCTCGCCCGCGGCTCCGGCCGCCGCCCCGATCCGACGGCCGACGGACACAGGACTCACGGCGGGACCTCCCGGGGTGCGGGATCAGCCGGTGAGCGCGGCGGGCTTGCCCTGGCTCCTCGGCCGTTCCTCCAGCATCTTCCCGAACACGATCAGGCGTCCGCGGGCACTGAACTCGGGTGTACACGTCGTCAGGGTGATGTAACGACCCGGTTGGGTGAACGGCGAGCCCTTGGGAACGGACTGAATGACCGTCACGTTGGTCGGCGGCGTCTCGGGGATGCCGCCGGCCACCTCGTAGGTGTAGAAGGCGATGGCGGTCTCCACCACGATCTTGTCGCCGGGAGCCAACTGGCCGATCTTGCGGAAGGGCTGACCGTGCGTCGTGCGGTGCGCGGCGATCGCGAAGTTGCCGGTCCTGTCCGCCGGCATCGCGGTGCCGGTGTAGTGGCCGACCAGGCCCTTGTCGAGCACCTGCTGCTTCTGGGTGCCCTCGGCGATCGGGTACTTGAGGCCCAGCTTGGGGATGTAGAGCAGCGCGAAGCCCTTGCCGGGCTCGAACTGCCCGGCAAGGGTCGCCCCCGGCTTGGCGGAACCGGTGGGCTGCGGCGCGCTGTTCCACTGCTGTTCCAGCCGGTCCCCGGCGGCGTTCGCCGAGGCGTCGGCCTGCACGTTGGTCCACCACAGCTGGTAGGCGACGAAGAGCAGCATCACCAGGCCGAGGGTGATGAAGCCCTCGCCGAGCGCGCGGGCGAGGACGACCCGCTTCTTCTCCGGGGGCCGCGGCCGGGCGGGGGCCGAGCGGCCCTGGGCCCGGCGGCGGCCGGTGCCGGGGGCGCCCAGCCCGCTCGCGGCGGCGCGGCGGCGCTCGGCGCGGCCCTCCGGGGCGGCCGTCGGCGCGGGCGCGGCGGGTGCGGCGGCCTCGGGGACGGTCCGCAGCTGCATCGTCCGGTCGTCGAGCTGCCAGCCGGCCTCCTGCCCGCCCGGCGCCCCGCCCCGGTGGGGCGCGGACGGCTGCGGGGCCGGCTGCTGCGGGGTCGGCTGCTGCGGGGCGGCCTCGTACACGCCCCAGTCGTCGGCCCCCCGGCCCGGCTGCGTGCCCCCCTCCGGGCGTACGGCGGTCATCGCGTCAGCTCCGGCCGATGACCGGGGCGAGCCCGCGGGAGCGTCCGACCGCGTCCGCGAATCCGCACTCGGCGAGCCAGTTGGCGAGCATCCGGTGGCCGCCCTCGGTCAGCACCGACTCGGGGTGGAACTGGACGCCCTCGACCGGCAGCTCGCGGTGGCGCAGGCCCATGATCACGCCGCTCTCCGTCCGCGCCGTCACCACCAGGGCGTCCGGCACGGTGCCGGGCTCGACCGCCAGCGAGTGGTAGCGGGTGGCGGTCATCGGCGAGGGCAGACCCTCGAAGACGCCGCCGTCCTCGTGCTCCACCAGCGAGGTCTTGCCGTGCAGCAGCTCGGGCGCGCGGTCCACCACGGCGCCGTAGGCGACGGCGATCGACTGCAGGCCGAGGCAGACCCCGAACACCGGCAGGCCGGTCGCGGCGCAGTGGTGCACCATCTCGACGCAGACGCCGGCCTCCTCCGGGGTGCCGGGGCCGGGGGAGAGCAGGACCCCGTCGAAGCCCTCGTCCCCGGCGCGGCGCACGGCGTGCTCCACGGTCACCTCGTCGTTGCGCACCACCTCGCAGGTGGCGCCCAGCTGGTACAGGTACTGGACGAGGTTGAAGACGAAGCTGTCGTAGTTGTCGACCACGAGGATCCGGGGCGAGCCTGCGGAGCTCATGCGTGCTTCTCCTGGGGTGGGTCCGGGGTGCGGATCGGGCAAGGACGGGGGAGCGGCGGCCGGTCAGCCGGTGCCGTTCTCCACCGTGACGTCGCCGAAGGGCAGCAGCGGTTCGGCCCACGGGAAGACGTACTGGAACAGGACGTAGACCGCCCCGAGGACGAGCAGCAGCGAGATGATCGCGCGGACCGGGGTGTTCCCCGGCAGGTGGCGCCAGAGCCAGCCGTACATCGAGCTCCTCGGGTCGGGTCCGGAGACCAGATTAGACGCCGTACCGCCGGGGCACGCCGTCCGTCGGTCTTCCACACCCCTAACGAGCGTCCTGGGCGGAGAGATCCACCGAGCCCTGGTAGCCGGGGACGGTGAGGTCGCCGCCCTCCTGGACCTTCCAGCCGAGCCCGTACGCGGCGACGTACTGCAGGTAGTTCCGGATCGTCGGGTCGGCGTCCACCGCGGAGCGCAGCGTGTCCGTCCGGCCGACCGCCTTGATCACGTACGGCGGGGAGTAGACCCGGCCCTGCAGCAGCAGGGTGTTGCCGACGCAGCGCACCGCGCTGGTGGCGATCAGCCGCTGGTCCATGACCTGGATGCCCTCGGCACCGCCCCGCCAGAGGGCGTTCACCACGGCCTGGATGTCCTGCTGGTGGATGACCAGGTCGTTGACGCCGGGCTCGGGCACGCCGGGGATCCGGGCGGTGGCGTTGGGCGGCGCGTCGTTGAGGGTGACGGTGAGGCCGGGGCCGCGCAGCGCCTCCAGGCCGGCCGTCCGCTCCAGCGCGTCCAGGTGCGCGGTGTCGGCCGGGTCCTGGCCCTGCTCGCCGGCGAGCCGGTCGACCTGGTCGTGCAGGCCGCCGATCTGCGCCTGGATCTGCTGGTTCTGGGTGCTGCGCTGCTGTATGACGTCGCTGAGCCGCAGCAGGGAGTCGTCGGTCCGCAGGTCGGTGCCCTGGGCGGTCCGGGCGCTGATGTAGAAGAGCAGACCGGCCAGCGCGAAAACGGCGCAGGTCAGGGCACGGCCGACAATTCGGATGCGCGAGGGGCGGCGAACTGCCGGAGAAGGGGGAATCATGGAATTAGGCACCGTACCCTTATCTCCTTCAGACCCGGCGAACCACTACGCTAACGGACGCCGGTGGCATGTGCGGAGCACGTCTCCCGTACGGACCGGCTCCCACAGCCGCCCCGCTCCGCTGCACACCGCGCGGTCACAGCGCATCGACAGGAGAGATCCTCGTGCCGAAGTCCCGAGTCCGGAAGAAGGCCGACTACACGCCGCCGGCCACCACCGCCGTGAAGATCAGCTCCGGCCGCGGCTGGGTCGCCCCGCTGATGCTGGCGTTCTTCCTCATCGGCCTGGTCTGGATCGTCACCTACTACGTGACGAGCGGCGACTGGCCGGTCGGCGGCTGGGGCAACTGGAACATCCTGGTCGGCTTCGGCTTCATCGCGGCGGGATTCGGCGTCTCCACGCAGTGGAAGTAGCGGCGCGGCCGGTCCGTCCCGCCTTCCGCCGCCCCGGCTCGCCCGGGGCGGCGTTTCGCTGCCCGCCGTCCGGGCGATCGTACGTTTATCCACACGGTTATCCACACTGGGGAAAACTCGCCCCGACCTGTGGATAACCCGCTCGTGTTTCACCGTCCGCCCGCTGCGGGCATTCCGCGGAACGGTGAATTCGCCGAGGGGGACGCGCGTAGACACGGCGTGTGCACAGCGGTGGTGGAACGAGCTGTGCACAACCCGCCGCGCGCTGTGGACAACGACCCGCGGAGCGGCCGTCCTCAGGCCCCCAGCCGGGCCGATTCCACCACGACCATCAGGACCACCGCGGCCAGCACACCGGCCACGGTCAGGCCCTGGACGAGGTTCCGGCGGGCCCGCGGCGCGTACATCAGCCCCGCGCCGGTGACCGCGCCGGCGATCAGCCCGCCGATGTGCGCCCGCCAGTCGATCGCCGACACCGAGAAGGTGATCACCAGGTTGAACACCAGCAGGGCGATCACCGGCGCGAGCGGCGTCCGGGTCACCCGGAACAGCACCGCGGTGGCGCCCAGCAGTCCGAAGATCGCCCCGGACGCGCCCACCGAGAAGACGTTGCCCCCGGTCACCACGTACGCGAAGGCGTTCCCCGCCAGGCCGGAGAGCAGGTACAGCGCCAGGTAGCGCGCCCGCCCCAGCACCCGCTCCAACTGCGGCCCGAGCACCCAGAGCGAGACCATGTTCATCAGGATGTGGAACGGCCCCGAGTGCACGAAGACCGCGGTGGCCAGCCGGTACCACTCCGAGGGGCCCTCAGCGACGCCGAAGCGCACCGGGAAGGCCCCGGCGTGCGTCCCGCTGAGCATCGCCAGCCGGACGCCCCACTCCGGGCTCAGGTACTCCGTCAGCAGGAAGACCAGCACGTTGACCGCGATCAGCAGCTTGGTGACCAGCGCGCCGTCGGCCGTCGGGAGCCCGCCGAACAGCGTCCTGGCCGGCCGCTGCCGTGCCGCCTCGCCGCGTACGCAGTCGGGGCAGTGGAACCCCACCGAGGCGCTCACCATGCACTCCGGGCAGATCGGCCGGCCGCAGCGCGAGCAGCCCACCCCGGTCTCCCGATCGGGGTGCCGGTAGCAGCCCGGCAGCGGCGCCGGGCCCTCCGGCTGCGGACGTACGGGCTCGTCCGGGAGCATCCGGGGTTCCCTCCTCGTGGGTGGTCCCGGCGGCCGCCCTCCGCGGGCACCACCGGGACCGTCCAGGCTACTGCCGGCGGCTCAGCGCCGGGTGATCTCCACCGACTCGATCACCACGGGCTGCAGCGGACGGTCGTCGCCGTCCGTCGCCACCGCGGCGATCCGCTTCACGACCTCCCGGGCGGCCGGGTCGGTCACCTCGCCGAAGATCGTGTGCTTGCGGGTCAGCCGGGTGGCCGGCGCGACCGTGATGAAGAACTGCGAGCCGTTGGTGCCCGGCCCGGCGTTGGCCATCGCCAGCAGGAACGGCTTGGTGAAGGCGAGCTCCGGGTGGAACTCGTCGGCGAACGCGTAGCCGGGGCCGCCGGTGCCGTCGCCCAGCGGGTCGCCGCCCTGGATCATGAAGCCGTCGATCACCCGGTGGAAGGCGGTGCCGTCGTAGAGCGGCTTCGCCTCCTTCTCCCCGGTGGCCGGGTCCGCCCACTCCCGGGTGCCCTCGGCCAGCTCGACGAAGTTCGCCACCGTCCTCGGGGCGTGGAAGGGGAAGAGGTCGACCACGATGTCGCCCCGGTTCGTCCTCAGGGTCGCCGTGCGCACGTGGGCCACGACCGCTCCTTCGCTCCGCGTCGCTCCGGCTCGCTCCGGTCCGTCGACCCCGGAATCATCCCACGGGCCCCGCGGACGGCCCAGCCCGGCGTGCCCCTCTCCAGAACGGGATGCATGATCTCGAAAGAGGTGGAAATGTGCATACCGGACGCCACCGAGGAGGAGAAGCCCGTGACCCGCATGGATTCAGCGCGCGAGAACGCCGGCTGGAGCAAGGAGGCCGCCGCTGCCTATGCCGCCACCGCCAAGGACGCCGCACTCCACTACGCGGACGAGGCCAAGCAGCGGTTCGGCCCGGCCGTGGAGGCGTTCGGGCCCAAGGCCGCGGCAGCCGGTGCACAGGCCCGCAGCAGTGCCACCCAGGCCGCCCAGGCGGCCCGCGTCCAGTACGCCAAGCACGTCGCTCCGCAACTGGAGCACGCCTTCCTCTCGCTGCCCCCGGGCGCGCAGCAGAACACCCTGAAGGCCGTCCACCGCGCCCAGGAGGCGGCACTGGCCGCCAAGATCAACGCGGGCAGGGCGGCGGAGCAGGCGCGGACGACGCTCGGCCCCAAGGTCACCGACGCGTACACCGGCGCCAGGGCCACCGTCGTCCCGGTCGCCCAGGAGGCCCAGGTCCGCGGCGCCGCGGCGCTCACCGCGCTGCAGGGCCACGTGACCGCCGCCGAGATCAGCGAGCTGGCCGCCAAGAACCTCAAGAAGGAGAACCGCAACGGCTGGGCGACCGGCCTCGCGGTGGGCGGCGTCGTCGCCATCGGTGCCGGCGTCTGCGCCTGGCAGTGGTGGCGCAAGCAGAACAACCCGGAGTGGCTGGTCGAGCCGCCGGCGGGCGCGCACAACGGCACCGGCTCGCACGCCTCCGACCGGCCGGCGACCGGCGCGGGCACCGCTGCGGCACCGGCCCCGGCGGACGCCCCGGTCAACGGCTCCGTCCCGCACGACGAGCAGCAGGGCGGGGACGCCGCCCCCGAGCCCACCCCGCCGGCGAACGGCAAGCCGGACGCCGAGCGGCCCAAGCCGCACGACCCGCGCAAGCCGCACTGACCCCGCGGGCGCTCCGGGCGGATCCCCGGGGACACGGCCCGCCGGCTCCGGAAACGACGATCGGCCGCCGACCTGATTCCAGGTCAGCGGCCGATCCGTGTGTGGAGCTTAGGAGATTCGAACTCCTGACATCTGCCATGCAAAGACAGCGCTCTACCAACTGAGCTAAAGCCCCAGCAGCAGCGCACGAGGACGTGCACTGCGCACTAGCGTACCCGCTCCCGACGGAAATCTTGAGCGAGCCGCCGACAGCGGCCCCGGCCGGACGGGCCGGACCGGGACCGACGAAGATCGTCCAGCGCCTCAGCGACCGGCCGGGACCGGGTCGGTGGCCTCGGTCCACAGGTCCTGCTCGGCGCGGTCCGCCTGGACCTGACGGTAGACAAAGAAGCCGCCGAGGGCGACCAGGGCGACCAGGAGAAGCTTCTTCACCGCGGGACCTCGTCCTTCTTGCAGATCGGATGTACGAGCATCAACGGGCGGTCGGGCCGACAGACCGCCCTGCGGCCGATGATACACACCGGTAACCCGCTTCCGAGCGGGCCGCCACCGCGTCCAACCCGGCGCTCCCCGTGCCCGATTGACGCGGCGGTTACCGACGGGTGCCGGCAGGACCGTGGCCGGCGGACAGCACCGCGGTGCCGCGCTGCAGGTCGACGCCGCCGCGCGGCGGGGCGCCGTCGCCCTCCTCGTCGCGCAGCATCAGCGTGGTGGCGCACTGCTTCAGCTCGTGCTGCCTGCCGGCGGCGAACTGGGCGTGCAGCTGCTCGAAGCCGGTGGCCGAGACCTGTCCCTCACGGCCCGCTCCCCGCCACGGGAGCCGGGCGGCCCGGCGGGCGCGCAGGGCCAGCTGGTCCACCGCGGCCAGGGCCACCAGGGCGCACACCGGCCCGGGCAGGCTCATCGCCCAGAAGATCGCCACACCGACCGCCTCCCGTCCCGCACCCGCGCTCCTCGGCACCGGCCTGCCGGGCGCGGGACGAAAGGTCCAGGGACGTGAATCACCCGGTCAGCGGCCGAGACTCCACCTGCGCGGCCGAACGGCGCCGAGCCGGCCGAGGCCCCGGCGCAGCTCGGCCACGTCCTCGCGGAGCTCGCGCAGGTCGTGGGCCGCCTCGCAGAGCCGGGCGCTCATCGCCCGCACCAGCGCCCGGTCGGCGAGCACCATCCGCTCGCAGGCCGCGAGCCGGTCGCCGACCTCGCCGGCCAGGACCCACCGCTCGGCCGCGGTGAGGAGGGCGTCCCGGTCGATCGGCGCGGCCGCCGCCTCCTCGGCGTCGAGCAGCTGCGACCGCACCCGCCGGGCGACCTCGCTGTCGCGCAGCAGCATGGCCACGTTGAGCACCGCCCGGCGCGGATAGAGCGCCGCGCGCCATCCCCCGTTCGAGTTAGGCTGCAAGTTGCAGCTGGGCGTGACCTGCGCTTTTGCGTTCCGGCGGACGATCTTCAGTCCGTTGTCCACAAGCTCGGCCCGATGCCTGTGGATAACCGCGTTGACCGCACGCTCGCCGACCTCGAAGTAGTCGGCGACCATCCGGGTCGTGATGTGCAGCCCGTCGGGCAGCAGGACGAGGGCCTTCACGCGGTCGAGCGCCTCTACGCGGTCGCACAGGCTTCGGCGGAGAGTCGGGGATTCGAGCAGGGCAGCTTCCCTGGACACGGGCATGCCTCCGGGACGGAGTGGATGGTGGACCGCCCCGTCACCCCGGGCCGGGGGCATGGTCTTCCGCCAGCAGGAGCGGAGGTCGCATCACGTCCACGGATCCCATGACCGGTTCTGTCGCCCGGCTATCCCCGACTTCACAGCAGTTTCGAGTCGCCCAACCCCAAGGTGCCTCCGCGCACCCGGTCCAACGAGCAGCGGGTGCCCGGCGTCACGCCGAGCCGCAGTTGGCGGGGGCGGTCACGGCAACGGGCAAAGCGAAGGGCCCGGATGACGAATCATCCGGGCCCTTCGTGCAGGTGGGGCTAACAGGACTTGAACCTGTGGCCTCTTCCTTATCAGGGAAGCGCTCTAACCGTCTGAGCTATAGCCCCTTGCCGCACTGAAAGATTAGCGGACCGACGGCCGATCTCCCAAATCCGTATCGGCGTGCTGCTCCGATCGGGGCCGGTCGGAGGTGTGGTCGGCCCCCGCGAGCCACTGCTCGCGGGTGGCGGGGAAGCCGCTGGCACCGGCCTCGGTGGCGCGGACGGCGAGCACCTGGTTGATGCCGATGCGGTTCTCCTCGAAGGCGACGGCCGAGGCGGCCATGTACAGCCGCCACACCCGGGCACGCCCGCGGCCGGCCAGCTGGGCGGCGGTCTGCCAGTGCGCCTCCAGGTTGGCCACCCACTCGCGCAGGGTCAGCGCGTAGTGCTCCCGCAGCGACTCGACGTCCCGGACCTCGAAGCCGGCCTCCTCCAGCAGGGAGACGGTGCTGCCCACCGGGGCGAGCTCCCCGTCGGGGAAGACGTACCGGTTGATGAAGGGACTCGGCTCGTACGGCTCGCCGGGGCGGTCGGGGCGGCGGGAGATCTGGTGGTTGAGCAGCCGGCCGCCGGGGGCGAGCAGCCCGTACAGGCCGCGGGCGTAGGTGAGGTACTGGACGGCGCCGACGTGCTCGGCCATGCCGACGCTGGAGATGGCGTCGAAGGGGCCGTCGGGGATCTCCCGGTAGTCCTGCAGCCGGACCTCGATCCGGTCGGACAGGCCTGCGTCGGCCACCCGGCGGCGGGCGAGGTCCACCTGCTCGGCGGAGATGGAGACGCCGACGGCGGTGACCCCGTAGTTCCGGACGGCGTGCAGCAGCAGGGAGCCCCAGCCGCAGCCCACGTCGAGCAGCCGCTGGCCGGGCCGCAGCCCGAGCTTGCGGCAGATCAGGTCGAGCTTAGCCTCCTGGGCCGCCTCCAGGCTCTTCGCCTCCGGCGTCCAGTAGGCGCACGAGTAGACCATGCTGGGCCCGAGGACGAGGCCGTAGAAGTCGTTGCCGACGTCGTAGTGGTGGCTGATGGCGTCGCGGTCCCGGCGGCGGCTGTGGGCCCGCCCACGGCCCCTGGGGACCTCCTCCGGCGGGGGAGCGGGCTGCGGGCCCACCGCGCCCGCCCCGAGGACCGTCCGCAGGGCGCGCCGGCCGGGGACCCCGAGGACGTCGCCGAGGCCCGGCCGGTGGACGTCGGTGCGGTCGGAGAACCGGCCGACGGCGGAGAGCACCTCGTACAGGTCGGTGTCCGGCGCGACGTCGAGGTCGCCGGAGACGTAGGCGCGGGCGAGGCCGAGCTCGTCGGGGTGCCAGAGCAGGCGGCGCAGGGCGCGCCGGTTGCGCAGCACGATGCCGGGGGCGCCGGGCGGGCCGGCGGTGCTGCCGTCCCAGGCCGTCAGGCGTACCGGGATCCGGACGCCGAGCAGTGACTCCACCGCACCGACCAGCTCCGTCGCGACCTCGGCCATCAGAACACCTCCGAGCAGCCATACCGGACAGTCCGGGCGCCCCCGGCACCGCCACAGCCAACCGCCGCCCGGGGCCGCAGGGCCGTCCGGCACGCCGGGGCGGTGGCGCTGTCACCCGGATGCCAGCGGGCCCCGACAGCTGCAACAGCTGTCGGGGCCCGCCTTGTTCCCGGGAACTGACCGGATGTCAGAGATCCTTCGGGGGCGCTCAGTCCTCTTCGGCGAGGGTCAGCTCGACACCGCCGGTGAAACCGGCCGCGGTGTTGTAGATGAACGCCGAGAGGGTCGCGAGCGCGGTCATCAGCACGACGTCGATGACGGCGATCAGCGTCGTGAAGATCATCACCCGGCCGAAGCCGATGTACTCCATCAGGTCGAAGCCGCCGGAGGTGTCCGAGCCGGTCACGTCCTTCAGGGTGCTGGTCAGCGAGTCGAAGACGCCGAGCGCGTTGAGGACGATCCACAGCAGCGCGGAGGCGACGATGATGACCACGCCGACGGCCAGCGACAGCAGGAAGCTGACCTTCATGACCGACCACGGGTCGGCCTTGATCACCCGCAGCCGGGCCTTGCGGATGCGGGCACCGGCGGCGCCGGCCGGGCCGGTGCCGCCGGCCGGACGGCGCGCGGCCGAACCGGACTGCGCGGCGCCGGGCACCCGGGTGCCGCGGGCCGGCGTGGGCTGGCCCTTGGCGTAGGTCGTCGGCTGCGAGTACCCGCCCGCCGACGGCGGCGTGCTGGGGGCCGGCGGGGTGGCCGGCGCACCGCCGCCCGCGGCGAAGCCCGCACCACCGGGGCCGGGCTGGCCGGCGGAGGCGACGGGGGGCATCAGCGAGGTGGAAGCGGCCGGGTGCTCGGCCGGAGGCTGCGGTACGCCGCTGTAGGGCGTACCGCCCTGCGCGGCGCCCGGCGCTCCGCCCGCGGCACCTCCCGCTCCGCCCATGGCTCCACTCACCCTGGTCCTCCCGCCGTTCCTTCCCGGTCGGCCACCGCCGCCCGGTCATCGTCTGTCGGCCCGCCCCGGCCAGGTCGCCGGCGCCGGTGGGCGGCCGGCGCGCCTCTCGGGGGAGGGCTGCGCCGACCGCCCGGACGAGCGGTCAGGCCTGGTCGGCCGTGCCGTCCGCCGTCGTCGTGTCCGCGGTGGTCTCGGCCTCGTCGGCCTCGCCCTCCACGGTGTCCTCGTCCTCCGCCTCCGCGTTGCGGGCCATGCCCACGACCGCGTCGCGCTTTCCGAGGTTGATCAGTTGGACGCCCATGGTGTCACGTCCGGTTTCACGGACCTCGGAAACCCTTGTCCGGATCACACCGCCCGACAGGGTGATGGCCATGATCTCGTCGGTCTCCTCGACCACCAGGGCACCGACCAGAGAACCCCGGCCCTCGACGATCTTCGCCGCCTTGATGCCGAAACCGCCGCGCCCCTGGACACGGTACTCGTCGACGGACGTCCGCTTGGCGTAGCCGCCGTCGGTGGCCGTGAACACGAAGGTACCCGGCCGGATCACGTTCATCGAGAGGAGCTCGTCGTCCTCGCGGAAGGCCATGCCCTTCACGCCGGAGGTGGCGCGGCTCATCGGGCGCAGCGCCTCGTCGGTGGCGGTGAACCGGATCGACTGGGCCTTGCGGGAGATCAGCAGCAGGTCGTCCTCGGAGGAGACCAGCTCGGCGCCGATCAGCTCGTCGTCCCGGCCCTCCTCGTCCTGGCGCAGGTTGATCGCGATCAGACCGCCGGAACGGGGGGAGTCGTAGTCCTTCAGCGCGGACTTCTTGACCAGGCCGGCCCGGGTGGCGAGGACCAGGTAGGGCTTGTCCTCGTAGGTGCGCACCGCCATGACCTGGGCGATGTGCTCCTCGGGCTGGAAGGCCAGCAGGTTGGCGACGTGCTGGCCGCGGGCGTCGCGGCCGGCGTCCGGCAGCTCGTAGCCCTTGGCGCGGTAGACCCGGCCCTTGTTGGTGAAGAACAGGATCCAGTTGTGGGTCGTCGTCACGAAGAAGTGGTCGACGATGTCGTCCTGCTTGAGCTGCGCACCGCGCACGCCCTTGCCGCCGCGCTTCTGCGAGCGGTACAGGTCGGAGCGGGTGCGCTTGACGTAGCCGCCGCGGGTGATGGTGACGACGATGTCCTCCTCGGCGATGAGGTCCTCGATGGAGAGGTCGCCGTCGGAGGGGATGAGGGTGGAGCGGCGCTCGTCGCCGTACTTCTCGACGATCGCGGTGAGCTCCTCGGAGACGATCCCGCGCTGGCGGACGGGGGAGGCGAGGATCCGGTTGTACTCGTTGATCTTCGCCTGCAGCTCGTCGTGCTCGCTGAGGAGGCGGGCGCTCTCCAGGGCGGCGAGGCGGCGCAGCTGCATCTCGAGGATGGCGTTGGCCTGGATCTCGTCGATCTGGAGCAGGCCCATCAGGCCCGTGCGGGCGGCGTCGGCGCTCTCCGAGGCCCGGATGAGGGCGATGACCGCGTCGATCTGGTCGAGGGCCTTGAGCAGCGCGCGCAGGATGTGGGCGCGCTCCTCGGCCTTGCGCAGCCGGAAGGTCGTCCGGCGGACGATGACCTCGATCTGGTGGGCGACCCAGTGCCGGATGAAGGCGTCCAGCGCGAGGGTGCGGGGCACGCCGTCGACCAGGGCCAGCATGTTGGCGCCGAAGTTGGTCTGCAGGTCGGTGTGCTTGTACAGGTTGTTGAGCACGACCTTGGCGACCGCGTCCCGCTTGAGCACGATGACCAGGCGCTGGCCGGTGCGCGAGGAGGACTCGTCGCGGACGTCGGCGATGCCGGCGATCTTGCCGTCCTTGACCAGGTCGGCGATCTTCAGCGCCAGGTTGTCCGGGTTCACCTGGAACGGCAGTTCGGTGATCACGAGGCACTGCCGGCCCTGGATCTCCTCGACCTCGACGACCGCGCGCATGGTGATCGAGCCGCGGCCGGTGCGGTACGCGTCCTCGATCCCGCGGCGGCCGACGATCAGCGCACCGGTCGGGAAGTCGGGGCCCTTGATCCGCTCGATCAGGGCCTCCAGCAGCTCCTCGTTGGAGGCCTCGGGGTGCTCCAGGGCCCACAGGGCGCCGGAGGCGACCTCGCGGAGGTTGTGCGGCGGGATGTTGGTGGCCATGCCGACCGCGATGCCGGTGGCGCCGTTGACCAGCAGGTTGGGGATGCGCGAGGGCAGGACGGTCGGCTCCTGCGAGCGGCCGTCGTAGTTGGAGGCGAAGTCGACGGTCTCCTCGTCGATGTCGCGCATCATCTCCATGGCGAGCGGCATCATCTTACACTCGGTGTAGCGCATCGCCGCGGCCGGGTCGTTGCCCGGGGAGCCGAAGTTGCCGTTGCCGTCGACCAGCGGCATCCGCATCGACCACGTCTGGGCCAGGCGCACCAGGCTCTCGTAGATGGCCGTGTCGCCGTGCGGGTGGTAGTTGCCCATGACGTCGCCGACGACGCGGGCGCACTTGTAGTAGCCCTTCTCGGGGCGGTACCCGCCGTCGTACATCGCGTAGAGCACGCGCCGGTGCACCGGCTTGAGGCCGTCGCGGACCTCGGGCAGGGCACGGCTGACGATGACGCTCATCGCGTAGTCGAGGTACGAGCGCTGCATCTCCGTCTCGAGCTCGATCGGCTCGATCCGCAGGGTGCCCTGGGTCTCGGTGTTCTCCGGAGTCTCGTCGCCGTCCGGACGGTTGTCGTCGACCACTGGTGGTCAGTTTCCTTTCACGCGTGTCTGGTCCGTGGGATCCCGGTGGGGATCACACGTCCAGGAAGCGGACGTCCTTGGCGTTGCGCTGGATGAAGGAGCGGCGGGCCTCGACGTCCTCGCCCATCAGGACGGAGAACAGGTCGTCGGCGCGGGCGGCGTCCTCCAGGGTCACCTGCAGGAGCAGGCGGTGCGCCGGGTCCATGGTGGTGATCCGCAGTTCCTCGGCGTTCATCTCGCCGAGGCCCTTGAAGCGCTGGATGGCGTCGTCCTTAGGGAGGCGCCGGCCGGCCTCGACGCCGGCCGCGATCACGGCGTCGCGCTCGCGGTCGGAGTAGGCGTACTCGAAGTCGTCCTTGCCCCACTTGATCTTGTACAGCGGGGGCATCGCCAGGTACACGTATCCGGACTCGACCAGCGGCCGCATGAAGCGGAACAGCAGGGTGAGCAGCAGGGTGCGGATGTGCTGGCCGTCGACGTCGGCGTCGGCCATCAGAACGATCTTGTGGTACCGCAGCTTCTGGGCGTCGTAGTCCTCCTGGATGCCGCAGCCGAAGGCCGAGATCAGCGCCTGGACCTCGGTGTTCTGCAGCACCTTGTCGATCCGCGCCTTCTCGACGTTGAGGATCTTGCCGCGGATCGGGAGGATCGCCTGGGTGCGCGGGTCGCGGCCCTGCTTGGCCGAGCCGCCGGCCGAGTCGCCCTCGACGATGAAGATCTCGCACTCCGCCGCGTCCTTGGACTGGCAGTCGGAGAGCTTGCCCGGCAGCGAGGCGGTCTCCAGCAGGCCCTTGCGGCGGGTCAGATCGCGGGCCTTGCGGGCGGCGACCCGGGCGCTGGCGGCCTGGATGGACTTGCGGATGATGTCCGCGGCCTCGTTGGGGTTGCGGTCCAGCCAGTCGGCGAGGTGCTCGTTGACGACCTTCTGGACGAAGGTCTTGGCCTCGGTGTTGCCGAGCTTGTCCTTGGTCTGGCCCTCGAACTGCGGCTCGCCGAGCTTGACCGAGATGATCGCGGTCAGGCCCTCGCGGATGTCCTCGCCGGAGAGGTTGTCGTCCTTCTCGCGGAGCAGCTTCTTGTCGCGGGCGTACCGGTTCATCAGACCGGTCAGCGCGGCGCGGAAGCCCTCCTCGTGGGTGCCGCCGCCGTGGGTGTGGATGGTGTTGGCGAAGGAGTACACCCCCTCGCTGTACGAGGCGTTCCACTGCATGGCGACCTCGACGGAGATCGTCCGGTCCTTGTCCTCGGCCTCGAAGGAGATGACCGAGGGGTGGACGACATCGCCCTTGCGGGAGTTGAGGTGCGCGACGAAGTCGGCGATGCCGCCGTCGTAGCGGTAGCTGACGGAGAGCGGCTTGCCCTCGTCGTCCGCGTGCTCGGGGCGCTCGTCGGTCAGCGAGATGGTCAGGCCCTTGTTGAGGAAGGCCATCTCCTGGAAGCGGCGGGAGAGCGTCTCGAAGGAGTAGACGGTGGTCTCGAAGATGTCGCCGTCGGCCCAGAACGTGACGCTGGTGCCGGTGCGCCCGGTGGCCTCGTGCCGGTCGAGCGGGGCGGTCGGCGCGCCCATCTTGTAGTCCTGGGTCCAGCGGTGGCCGTCGGTGTGGATCTCGACCGCGAGGCGCGTGGACAGCGCGTTCACGACGGAGACGCCGACGCCGTGCAGACCGCCGGAGACGGCGTAGCCGCCGCCGCCGAACTTGCCGCCGGCGTGCAGCACGGTGAGGACGACCTCGACGGCCGGCTTGTCCTGCCCCGGCACGATGCCGACCGGGATGCCGCGGCCGTTGTCGACCACCCGCACACCGCCGTCGGGGAGGATCGTCACGCCGATGGTGTCCGCGTGCCCGGCCAGTGCCTCGTCGACGGAGTTGTCCACGACCTCGTAGACGAGGTGGTGCAGGCCGCGCTCACCGGTCGAGCCGATGTACATGCCCGGGCGCTTGCGGACGGCGTCCAGACCCTCCAGCACCTGGATGGCGTTGGCGTCGTAGGACTTCCCGGTCGCGGGGTCGATGGATTCATTGGTCTGGCTGGGATTGCCGGAATCGGCCACGAAGCGCCCTCTCTGGCACAGCGCGGGCCGCACCCCCACCCCTTCGTCGGGCGGGTCTGCGACCACGGCGTTTCGACTCGGTTGCTGCGAGCAACAGCGTTTGCTCTTCAGTCTACCGGTACGACTGACAGAGACGGGCGTTTGGCAGCCCCTGAGGGCAGATGTGCCGCCCTGAATCCCCTCCGCACATGTCCCGATACTCGCCAGGGGGTCCCAGAGCCCCTGGACGGGCCGCCAGCCGTTCCGGATCCGTTCACTCCGGGTGATGCCGTCAGCCCCAGGTGTCGCCCGGCCCTCGGCTGCCCGGCGCACGCAGCCGGCCGTAGCCGCGCTTGGGGGCGTCCGGCCCCAGCACCTTGATCACCCGCACCGTGCCGTGCCCCAGCTCGTGGTTGAGTCGCGCCACCAACTGCCGCGCCAGAAGTCGCAGTTGAGTGGCCCATGCGGTGGAGTCGCACTGCACCGTGAGGACCGCCGCGGCCTCCTCGAACTGCTTGGGCACGCAGTGCGCCGCGATGTCCGGCCCGACGATCTGCGGCCACCTGCCCATCACCCCGCCGACCGCCGCCGGGGCCTCCCAACCCCGCTCCGTGATCAGACGGTTCAACGCCGCCCCCAGCGGAACCGGATCGCGGCCGTCCGCCCGTGCCCCGCTGCGCAGCCCGTGCCGCTTGGCCTCGCGCTTCTCCCGGACCTGCTCGCCGCGCTGCCGCGCCTGCTCCTTGGCGGCCCGCAGCGCCACCCGGGCCAGGTCGACCCCGGACTGACCCGGCCGGTCGACCCCCGGCGGCGGCGTCTCGCTCATGGCGCGGCTCTCCCTCGTCGCGGCAACGCTGAGCCTTCCAGGGTACGCACCGGGCCTCCCGACGCGGCGCCCCCGGTGGCACGCCCGCACCGACGGCCCGGCCGCGCGCCCCGCGGCTACGGATCGAGCCGGGCCACCGCGCCCTCGGAGACCGCGTAGCGCGCACCCGTGAGGGCCTTCGGAACGTCCTCGGGCACCGCCGCGGTCACCAGCACCTGCTCGCCGTCGGCCACCAGCTCCGCCAGCCGGTCGCGCCGCCGCGCGTCCAGCTCGGCGAACACGTCGTCCAGGATCAGCACCGGCTCGCCGCCGTCCGCCTTCAACAGCTCGTACGAGGCCAGCCGCAGGGCCAGCGCGAAGGACCAGGACTCCCCGTGGCTGGCGTACCCCTTCGCCGGCAGCGGGCCGAGCCGCAGCACCAGTTCGTCCCGGTGCGGGCCGACCAGGGTCAGCCCGCGGTCGACCTCCTGCTTGCGCACCTCCTGCAGCGCGGCCAGCAACTGCTCCTCGGCCTGCTCGCGGCTGGTGGGCAGCTCCCCCTCGAAGGAGCTCCGGTACTCCAGCACCGTCTCGCCGCCGCCCGACGCGAGCTGCTGGTACGCCCGGGCCACCAGCGGCTGCAGGGCGCCGACCAGCTGCAGCCGGAAGGCGGTCAGCTCGGCGCCGGCCCGCGCCAGGTGGCCGTCCCAGATCTCCAGGGTCGAGAGGTCGGCCCCCTTGCCGCCGCCGGCCCGGCGGGCCATCGCCGCCGTCTTCAGCAGGGCGTTGCGCTGCTTCAGCACCCGCTCGTAGTCCTGCCGGACACCGGCGAGCCGAGGCGCCCTGGCGGTCAGCAGCTCGTCCAGGAAGCGCCGGCGCTCGCCCGGGTCGCCCTTCACCAGGGCGAGGTCCTCGGGGGCGAACAGCACCGTCCGCAGCAGCCCAAGGACGTCGCGCGGCCGGACGTTGTCCGAGCGGTTGATCCGCGCCCGGTTGGCCTTGCCCGGGGTGATCTCCAGTTCGACGAGGGTGGGCCGCTGGTCCCGCACGATCGAGCAGCGGACCACCGCCCGCTCGGCCCCGAGCCGGATCAGCGGGGCGTCGGTGGCCACCCGGTGGCTGCCCAGCGTCGCCACGTAGCCGACCGCCTCGACCAGGTTGGTCTTGCCCTGGCCGTTGGGCCCCACGAACGCGGTGACGCCCGGATCGAGGGGCACCTCGACCCGGGCGTAGGAACGGAAGTCGGCGAGCGACAGATGCGCGACATGCATGGTGGTGGACTGCGCCCGCCTTCCGGGGACTACTTCGACTCGACCGCGTGGCCGCCGAACTGGTTGCGCAGGGCGGCGATCATCTTCATCTGCGGCGAGTCCTCCTGCCGCGAGGCGAAGCGGGCGAACAGCGAGGCGGTGATCGCCGGCAGCGGCACCGCGTGGTCGATCGCGGCCTCGACCGTCCAGCGGCCCTCGCCGGAGTCCGCCGCCCAGCCCTTGAGCTTGGCCAGGTGCTCGTCGTCGTCCAGCGCACGGACGGCGAGGTCGAGCAGCCAGGAGCGGATGACCGTGCCCTCCTGCCAGGAGCGGAAGACCTCGCGCACGTCGGTGACCTCGGGGGCCGCCTCCAGCAGCTCCCAGCCCTCGGCGAAGGCCTGCATCATCGCGTACTCGATGCCGTTGTGGACCATCTTCGCGAAGTGGCCGGCGCCGACCTTGCCCGCGTGGACCGAGCCGAAGTCGCCCTCGGGCTTCAGCGCGTCGAAGATCGGCTTGACCTTCTCGACGTGCTCGGCGTCGCCGCCGTACATCAGCGCGTAGCCGTTCTCCAGGCCCCAGACACCGCCGGAGACACCGCAGTCGACGAAGCCGATGCCCTTGGCGGCCAGCACCTCGGCGTGCGCGATGTCGTCCGTCCAGCGGGAGTTGCCGCCGTCGACCACGACGTCGCCGGGCGACAGCAGCTCGGCGAGCTGCTCGACGGTCTCCTGGGTCGGGCCGCCGGCCGGCACCATCACCCACACCACGCGCGGGCCGTGCAGCTTCTCGATGAGCTCCTGGAGGCTGTCGACGTCCGCGAGGTCCGGGTTCCGGTCGAAGCCGATGACGGTGTGGCCGGCGCGGCGGATGCGCTCGCGCATGTTGCCGCCCATCTTGCCGAGACCGATGAGGCCGAGCTCCATGACAAGTCCTTCACTGTGGTTTCGTGCCGAGACGGCGGCGCCGTTGCCGCGCTGCCCTGAGCCTACGCCGCCCAGGAGCGAGGCCCCGCCGGTCGCAGCCGACCGGGCGAGGCCTCGTCGCCCACAGGATGTGGACCGGGTGCGCCCGCCTGTGGACGGCGGGCGGCCCGGTCAGCCGGAGAGCCGGACCGGCATGATCAGGTACTGGTACGCCTCGTCCGCCTCGGCGTCCACCGCGGGCTTGCCGCTGAGCAGTGCCGGCTTGGTCGGCGTGGTGAAGCTCAGCTGGGCGAAGGCGGAGTCGATGGCCTTGAGGCCCTCCTCCAGGTAGCCCGGGTTGAACGCGATCGAGATGTCGTCGCCCTCGAGGTCGGCGTCGATCCGCTCGGTGGCCTGCGCGTCGTCGCCGGAGCCGGCCTCCAGGGTCAGCACGCCCTGCTCGAAGCTGAGCCGGACGGGGGTGTTGCGCTCGGCCACCAGGGAGACGCGCTTGAGGGCCTCCAGGAACGGCTGGGTCTGGATCGCGGCGACGGCCGAGAACTCCGTCGGGAAGAGGCTGCGGAACTTCGGGAACTCGCCCTCCAGCAGCCGGGTGGTGGTCCGGCGGCCGGCGCCCTCGAAGCCGATCAGACCCTCGCCCGCGCCGCCCGAGGCCAGCGCGATGGAGACCGTGTCGCCGCTGCCCAGGGACTTCGCGATGTCCTGCAGGGTCTTGGCGGGCACCAGGGCGACCGCGCTGATGTCCGGCTGCTCGGGCTTCCAGAGCAGCTCGCGGACGGCGAAGCGGTAGCGGTCGGTGGCGGCCAGGGTGATCCGGTCGCCCTCGATCTCGACCCGGACGCCGGTGAGCACCGGCAGGGTGTCGTCCCGCCCGGCGGCGACCGCGGCCTGGCTGACGGCGGACGCGAAGACGTCGCCGGAGACCGTGCCGGTGGCGGTCGGCATCGCCGGCAGGGCCGGGTACTCGTCGACCGGGAGGGTCGGCAGGGTGAACCGCGAGCTGCCGCAGACCACGCTGACCCGCATGCCGTCGGTGGAGATCTCCACCGGCCGGTTCGGCAGGTTGCGGGAGATGTCGTTGAGCAGGCGGCCGGAGACCAGGACGGTGCCGGCCTCCTCGACGTCCGCCTCCAGCTCGACCCTGGCCGAGACCTCGTAGTCGAAGCCGGAGAGCGCCAGGGAGCCCTCCTGTGCCGTCAGCAGCAGGCCGGCCAGCACCGGCACCGGCGGCCGCGCCGGGAGGCTGCGAGCCGCCCAGGCCACCGCCTCCGCGAGGACATCACGCTCCACCCGGAACTTCACCGGTAACCGCCTCCTGGCTCACTGCTCTGCGCTGCGCGCTCGATCGTCTCGGTGCACTGGGCCGCCCGGCGCAACCGCCCGGCTTCCAGTTGCCGAGAACAGTCTGACGTACTCCACCGACAGACGGAGCAGATGGGCGGAAGCAACCCGAACAGGTGTCGGGACCCGGTTGTCCACAGATTTCGGCCCGCCCCCCTGTTGATCAAGCTCAGGGGTCTCTATGTGTAGTGGTAGTAGTAGGGCCTGTGGAAACCGTGGATAACCCCGTTCCCGCAGGTCAGGCCCACTATTTTGTCCACAGTCGCTGTGGACGGCCGGTGTGGACAACCGGGCCCGGCTGTGGACGACCGAGAGTTACCCACAGGGCACGCTGAGTATCCACAGGTTATCCCCAGGACTGTCCCCAGATGATGCCCCGGTTATCCACGGGCGTCGAGCAACATCACGTGACGCCTTTCACACCTGGGGGTGAACATCTGTGCCGAGTTGTCGAACTGTGGATACGGCTGTGGAGAACCTGGGGAAAACTCTCGGTTCCCTGGGGACAACCGGTGGACAACTCGATCGGCCGGCTGGCGGAACGTCAACTTTCCACACCCTGTGGATAACTGTTGTGCACAAGTCCACAGCCACCTGACCTGCGGGGAAGAGCGTAACCCGGCCGGCCCTGTGGACGGATTCTGGATAACTCCGCCCCGGCGCACCTGTGGACGAAGGAAACCCCCGTCGTCCTGTGGATCGAGCCGCCCCGCGACAGGCTCGTTCGAATTGCTGAACGCCCGTCCCATTCGGCGCATTTCCCGCCCCTCGCGCCCTCGACCGGATGCTGCCCCGGCGCGGCGGCGTCCACACCTGCCGCACGGGCCGGCCCGGCGCCCGCGCCGGCCCGTGCCGAGGGCCTCCCGGGGCGGGTGGACGGCCCCGGTGCGGCGGGCGGCGAGGCCCCGGGAGGGAGACGGCGAGGGCCCCGCCGACGGTGCGTCGGCGGGGCCCGGAACGTCCGATCGCCGCCCCCGCGGGGCGACGTGACGGGTCAGCTCTTGATGCGGTTGGTCAGCTCGGTGACCTGGTTGTAGATGGACCGGCGCTCGGCCATCAGCGAGCGGATCTTCCGGTCGGCGTGCATCACCGTGGTGTGGTCGCGCCCGCCGAACTGCGCACCGATCTTCGGCAGCGAAAGGTCCGTCAGCTCGCGGCAGAGGTACATGGCGATCTGACGTGCCGTCACCAGGACGCGGCTGCGGGAGGATCCGCAGAGGTCGTCGACGCCGAGGCCGAAGTAGGCGGCCGTCTGCTGCATGATCACCTGCGCGGTGATCTCCGGCCCGGCGTCCTCGTCCCCGCCCGGGATCAGGTCCTTGAGGACGATCCCGGCCAGCTCCAGGTCGACCGGCGCCCGGTTGAGGTTGGCGAAGGCCGTGACCCGGATCAGCGCGCCCTCCAGCTCGCGGATGTTCCGGGTGATCCGGGAGGCGATGAACTCCAGCACGTCGGCCGGCGCGTTCAGCTGCTCCTGGATCGCCTTCTTGCGCAGGATCGCGATCCGGGTCTCCAGCTCCGGCGGGGTGACGTCGGTGATCAGACCCCACTCGAAGCGGTTGCGCAGCCGGTCCTCCAGCGTGATCAGCTGCTTGGGCGGCCGGTCCGAGGACAGCACGATCTGCTTGTTGGCGTTGTGCAGGGTGTTGAAGGTGTGGAAGAACTCCTCCTGCGTGGACTCCTTGCTCGCCAGGAACTGGACGTCGTCCACCAGCAGGATGTCCATGTCCCGGTACCGCTTGCGGAACGCGTCCGCCTTGCCGTCGCGGATCGAGTTGATGAACTCGTTGGTGAACTCCTCGGAGCTCACGTACCGGACCCGGGTACCGGGGAAGAGGCTGCGCGAGTAGTGGCCGATGGCGTGCAGCAGGTGCGTCTTGCCGAGGCCGGACTCGCCGTAGATGAAGAGCGGGTTGTACGCCTTCGCCGGGGCCTCGGCCACGGCGACCGCCGCCGCGTGCGCGAAGCGGTTGCTCGCGCCGATGACGAAGGTGTCGAAGAGGTACTTGGGGTTCAGCCGGGCCGGCTCGTCCTTGCGGGCGCCGCCCGCCGGGGGAGCGCCGGGCGGCGCGGGCACCCCGGGTGCCGGGGTGCGCTCGGGCAGCGCCGGGGGAGCCGCGGCCGCCGGCGGGCCGACGGGCGGCCGGGTGGCACCGCGGCGCGAGCCGCCGCCCGCCCGCGGCCGGGCCTCGGACGGATCGGGACCGAGCACACCGCCGAACAGGTCGCCCTGCGCCGGGGTCGCCGTCGGCAGCCCCTTCGGCCGCGGCGGCTCCGGCTGACGCTCGGCGGCGGACGGCGAGGGCCGGTCGTACTCGGGACGGTCCCACTCGGCCGGCCCGGCGGGGTGCTCGCCCCAGGGCCGCTGCTCCTCGGCGTACGGAGCCGGGGCCTGCTCGTAGCGCGGCGCGTCGTACCGTTCCTGGCGCTCGGGCCGGCGCTCCGGCTGCTGCTCGTACGGCTGCGGGTGCTCGTAGGACGGGGGTGCGTAGCGGTCCGGCTCGCCG
Organism: Streptomyces sp. NRRL B-24484; assembly: GCF_000717715.1. Taxonomy (GTDB): domain Bacteria; phylum Actinomycetota; class Actinomycetes; order Streptomycetales; family Streptomycetaceae; genus Kitasatospora. Next base: position 120,323 of record NZ_JOAI01000018.1, read on the forward strand.
TGGTACGGCCGCTCCGACCAGTCCTGGCCGGCCTGCGGGCGCGGCGGCTCGGCCGGCTGCGGCTCGGCGGCCGGGGTGGGCAGCGCGTTGGCGTCCACCATCACGGCGATCCGGACGGGCCGGGCGAACTCGTAGGTGAGCGCCTCGGTGAGCTGGGGGAGGAGACGCCCCTCCAGCACCTGCTTGGCCCGCTCGTTGGGGGCCGCCAGCAGGGCGGTGTCGTGCATCATCCACATCGGCTGCGTGCGCCGCAGCCACATCTTGTCGCTGTCCCCGACCCCGGCGTCGTTGACCAGCCGCTCGACGACCTTCGCCCAGAGCGGGACGAGATCGCTGTTGACATCAGCCACTGGTGCACGCTTTCTCGTTCCCCGCGGTGGGGGGCTCAGGGGGACTCGGGGCGCCGGTCCGATCGATGAACAAACCCGACAAGTCCTGCAACGGTAGTCAGCGGGCAGAGCTGATTCAAGTTGTTGTCCACAGGCTGTGGGCGACGGGCCGCGGGGCTGCCGGTTTGACCCTCCGGGGCCGTCGCGCGTACCGTAACCAGGTCGAGTTGTCGATGGCCGCTGCCGCATGCCCGCGGGTCCACCCGCTTCCACAAGGCGCGCAGCACGGGCGCCGTGGATGGCCCCAACCCCAGCAGACCTGGGCCGTTGGGGTGGATTTCCCGTCGAAGGGGAGATCGCGCGGACGCACGGTGACGGCCAAGCGACGTCCCGTCATCCTACGATTCACCTCAGGAGCCCCCGAGTGAGCAAGCGCACCTTCCAGCCGAACAACCGCCGTCGTGCCAAGACCCACGGCTTCCGGCTCCGGATGCGTACCCGCGCCGGCCGCGCCATCCTGGCCGCCCGCCGTGGCAAGGGCCGCGCCAGCCTGTCCGCCTGATCCGGCGCACGGGTTCTGATCGTGCTGCCCTCCGAGAATCGGCTGCGGCGGCGCCAGGACTTCTCGACCGCGGTGAAACGCGGTCGCCGGGCCGGCAAGCCCCTGCTGGTCGTCCACCTCGACAGAGAGGGCGGCCGGCCGGGGCCGACGGACCGGGAAAGCGACAGCGGCCCGCACGCCGCCGAGGGGCTCCCTTCGGCGCGTGCGGGTTTCGTCGTGAGCAAGGCCGTGGGATCCGCGGTCGTGCGGAATCTCGTGAAGCGTCGCCTTCGTCACCTTGTCCGTGAGCGTCTGCCCCGGCTGCCCGCAGGTAGCCTGATAGTGGTACGCGCGCTGCCCCAGGCCGGGTCGGCTTCGTACCTCGATCTCGAACACGACCTGGATGCGGCGCTGCGGCGGTTGCTCCGGGCGGAGCCGACCGGCAGTGCGCCGACGGGAGCAGGGCGATGAAGTACCTGCTGATGGGGCTGATCAGGCTCTACCAGTGGACGATCAGTCCGCTGCTCGGGCCGGTGTGCCGCTACTACCCCTCGTGCTCGCACTACGGGTACGAGGCGGTGCGCACGCACGGCGCGGTCAAGGGGAGCGGTCTGACCGCATGGCGCATCCTGCGCTGCAACCCCTGGTCGCCGGGTGGGGTCGACCATGTGCCACCGCGCACGCACCCGGTGTGGCACCGCCGGCTGCGCAATCTGCTGAGCCCGAAGAGTGGGACCGCCGGGCCGTCGCCGGTGGCCAGCTCTATCTCCAAGGAGTCTGACCGGTGACCTTCGGTTTTCTGAGTCCCCTCTACACAGCGGTGTCCTGGATCATCGTCCAGTTCCACTCGCTGTACAGCCACGTCTTCGATCCCGATGGCGGCTGGGCCTGGGGCCTGTCGATCGTGTCGATGGTGATCGTCATCCGGATCTGCCTGATTCCGCTCTTCGTGAAGCAGATCAAGGCGACCCGGGCCATGCAGGCGATCCAGCCGAAGATGAAGGCCATCCAGGAGCGCTACAAGAACGACCGGCAGCGCCAGTCCGAAGAGATGATGAAGCTCTACAAGGAGGCGGGCACCAACCCCTTCTCGAGCTGTCTCCCGATCCTGGTCCAGGCCCCGTTCTTCACCGCCCTCTACGGCGTGCTGGCCTCGGTGGCCAACGACAAGACGATCGGCGTGATCAACGCCGACCTGCTGGACAGTGCCAAGCAGGCGCACATCTTCGGTGCCCCGCTCTCGGCGACCTTCCTGGGCAGCACCGAGCTGAGCGTCAAGATCGTCGTCGCGGTGATGATCGTCCTGATGTCGCTGTCGCAGTTCATCACCCAGCGCCAGCTGATGACCAAGAACGTCGACCTGACGATCAAGACGCCGTTCATGCAGCAGCAGAAGATGCTCATGTACGTCTTCCCGATCATCTTCGCCGTGATGGGCATCAACTTCCCCGTCGGTGTCCTGGTCTACTGGCTGACCACCAACGTGTGGTCGATGGGCCAGCAGCTGATCGTCATCCGCAACAACCCGACGCCGGGCTCCAAGGCCTTCGCCGAGCGCCAGGACCGCCTGAAGAAGGCCGGCCGGCTGAACCCGGACGGTTCCGTCCGCAAGGCCCCGTGGCTGGCCGCGCTCACCGGTGGCGACAAGCAGTCCGCGGCGACCGCCGAGGCCGTGGTGGCGGAGACCGTCCAGGTCCGTCGCCAGCAGCCCCGCAAGCAGAGCAAGGCCCAGCGCCAGCACACCGCCGGCCACCAGGCGCAGACGACGAGCGGCGAGCACGCCGAGGAGCACGTCGCCGACGAGCCGGTGGCCCTGTCCAAGCAGGACGCCGCGGTCCCGGCCGGCCGCTCCGCGGACAAGCAGCCCGCGGGCAAGACCGGTCAGCGCCAGCAGCCGAAGCGCGGCGGCCAGGGCGGCGGCCAGCGGCCGAAGAAGAAGTCCTGACCGGCTGCGGCCGGTCGACGCGGACCCAGATCTTCCCTCTCGGCCCCACCCGAGGGCCCATCCCCGAAGGAGTCCATCAGTGACGGAAGGCACCACCTCCGCCGTCGAGGTCGAGGCAGGCGCGGAGTCCGGCGAGAGCGTCGTCGCGCGGCTGGAGCGCGAGGGCGACATCGCCGCCGACTACCTGGAGGGTCTGCTGGACATCGCGGACCTGGACGGCGACATCGACATGGACGTCGAGGGCGACCGGGCGCTGGTCTCGATCGTCAGCGACGGCAGCGACCGGACGCTGCAGCGGCTGGTCGGCCAGGACGGCGAGGTGCTGGAGGCGCTGCAGGAGCTGACCCGCCTGGCGGTCCACCGGGAGACCGGCGAGCGCAGCCGCCTGATGCTGGACATCGCCGGCTTCCGGGCGCGCAAGCGGTCCGAGCTGGCCGCGCTCGGCGCCGAGGCGGCCGAGAAGGCGAAGTCCACCGGCGAGCAGGTCAAGCTCCGCCCGATGACCCCCTTCGAGCGCAAGGTGGTGCACGACGCGGTGGCGGCCGCGGGCCTGCGCAGCGAGTCGGAGGGCGAGGAGCCCCAGCGGTGCGTGGTCGTGCTTCCGAGCTGACCCCGTGCTTCGTCGAGCGACCCCGTCCGCCGCGTGCGGGCGGGGTCGTCGTTCCTTCGAGGGCGGTTCGTGCGGCCCGGATTGCGCGCGGGGCGGGTGTCCGCGTGAGGATGGTGCCTGATGTGGGGTGGATACGGTGAGCGGAGAGGCTGACATGGAGACGGACGGCGTGGCGACCGAGGGCGGGCCGTCGGAGGGCGGACCCGACCGGGGCACCCCGGCGGAGGGCGCTCCCACGAGTGCCCGGACCCCGGCCGAGGGGCCCGGTGAGCCGCCGGCGGCCGCGGCCGGCATCTTCGGCGAGCGGCTCCCGGTCGCGGTGCGGTACACCGAGCTGCTGGCGACGGCCGGGGTGCAGCGCGGGCTGATCGGCCCGCGCGAGGTGCCGCGGCTCTGGGACCGCCACGTGCTGAACTGCGCCGTGCTGGCGGAGCTGCTGCCGGCCAACGCCTCGCTGTGCGACGTCGGCTCCGGTGCCGGCCTGCCGGGCATCCCGGTGGCCATGGCCCGGCCGGACGTCTCGGTCACGCTGCTGGAGCCGCTGCTGCGGCGCACCACCTTCCTGGAGGAGGTGGTCCGGGAGCTCGGCCTGGACAACGTGACGGTGCTGAGGGGCCGGGCCGAGGAGATGGTCGGCAAGGTCGCGGTGGACATCGTCACGGCCCGCGCGGTGGCCCCGCTGGACCGGCTGGCCGGCTGGGGGATGCCGCTGCTTCGGCCGTACGGCCAGATGCTGGCGCTGAAGGGCGACACCGCGGAGCAGGAGATCGAGGAGTCGCGGTCCGCGCTCACCAAGCTGGGAGCGGAGCGCTGGTCGGTGATCTCGGTCGGCGAGGGGACGCTGGAGACCTCGACCCGGGTGGTCCGGGTGGAGGCGGGGGAGAGCCCCGGCGGTGTGAGGGCCGCCACGCGCCGGGCGAAGGCGGCCCGGGCGGGGCGCGGTGCCAAGGACGCCGGCCGCGGGGGTCCGCGCCGGCGGCGCTGACCGGAGACGGTCCGGAGGTGTCGGGAGCGGGTGGCCGTCGGGCCGCCCGCTCCCGGCGTTTCCGCAGGCCGGGGCCCATCCGGTGGGTGGCGGTGTCGCCGGGAGGGTGGTGTTGGATCGCGGTCGGAGTGTCGCACCGTCAGATTTGTGACATTCCGGTCATGGTGTTTCACGTGAAACGACGCTCACTGCTCCCCGGAATCCTCGACCGCGCCCTGGCGGTGACTGTTGACGCTCCGGTTTCACGTGAAACACTGACCCCCATGCAGGACTCGGAGACCATCCACCAGATCGACGACACGCCGATCGCGCGCGCCGCCCAGGCCGCGGTTCAGGCCATCGGGCGGACCGGGGAGGGGCTGCCCAGGCCCGCGAGCACCCGGGTGATCGTGGTGGCCAACCAGAAGGGCGGGGTGGGCAAGACCACCACGACCGTCAACCTGGCCGCCGGCCTCGCGATGCACGGGCTGCGGGTGCTGGTCGTCGACCTCGACCCGCAGGGCAACGCCTCCACCGCGCTGGGCATCGACCACCACGCCGAGGTGCCGTCGATCTACGACGTCCTGGTCGAGGGCAAGCCGCTCGCCGACGTCGTCCAGCCCGTGGTGGACGTGGAGGGGCTGTTCTGCTGCCCGGCCACCATCGACCTGGCCGGTGCCGAGATCGAGCTCGTCTCGCTGGTGGCCCGCGAGAGCCGCCTGCAGCGGGCCATCGCCGCGTACGAGCAGCCGCTGGACTACGTCCTGATCGACTGCCCGCCCTCGCTCGGCCTGCTGACCGTCAACGCCCTGGTCGCCGGCCAGGAGGTGCTGATCCCGATCCAGTGCGAGTACTACGCGCTGGAGGGTCTCGGTCAGCTGCTGCGCAACGTCGAGCTGGTGCGCGCCCACCTCAACCCGGCGCTGCACGTCTCCACGATCCTGCTCACCATGTACGACGCCCGCACCCGGCTGGCGGCCCAGGTCGCGGAGGAGGTCCGCACGCACTTCGAGCGCGAGGTGCTGCGGACGGCCATCCCGCGCTCGGTCCGGATCTCCGAGGCGCCCAGCTACGGGCAGACCGTGCTCACCTATGACCCCGGTTCCACCGGCGCGCTCTCCTACCTGGAGGCCGCCCGGGAGATCGCGCTGCGGTCGGCGGAGCCCGGTTTCGCGGCCGGCGCCCCGGCCGGTTACGGTGCGGTCGGGCAGCAGCGGACCGCGGCCGCGGCGGCGACCGCCGCGACGGCACAGCACGGCACGATGGAGGGCAACCGGTGAGTGGTGGGCGCAGAGGACTGGGACGGGGTCTGGGGGCGCTGATCCCGGCCGCCACCCCGGCGGCAGGGGCGCCGGCGGCCGTCCCGGCCGCGACCGCGGGGTCGGCGACCCCGGTGGCCGTGCCGGTCCTGCCGACCGGCCGCGGCACGGTGGCGGCGAAGGCCGCCGCGGAGAGCCTGCGGGAGCTGGCGGGCGAGGCCCATGCGCGGAGCGTCGCGGACTCGGCGCTCGTCCCGGTGGACGGTGCCCGCTTCGCCGAGGTCCCGCTGGACGCGATCACGCCCAACCCCCGGCAGCCGCGCGAGGTCTTCGACGAGGAGAAGCTCGCCGAGCTCGTCACCTCCATCAAGGAGGTGGGCCTGCTGCAGCCGGTGGTCGTCCGCCAGGTCGGTCACGAGCGCTACGAGCTCATCATGGGCGAGCGCCGTTGGCGGGCCTCCCGGGAGGCCGGTCTGGAGGTGATCCCGGCCATCGTCCGGGCCACGGAGGACGACAAGCTGCTGCTGGACGCGCTGCTGGAGAACCTCCACCGGGCGGAGCTCAACCCGCTGGAGGAGGCTGCCGCCTACGACCAGCTGATGCGGGACTTCTCCTGCACCCACGAGGCGCTGGCCGACCGGATCGGCCGTTCCCGCCCGCACGTCTCCAACACCCTGCGGCTGCTGAAGCTGTCGCCGGCACTGCAGCGGCGGGTTGCCGCCGGGGTGGTGAGCGCCGGCCACGCCCGGGCGCTGCTGCGGGTGCCGGACGCCGAGCGGCAGGACGCCCTGGCGCAGCGGATCGTCGCGGAGGGTCTCTCGGTGCGGACCACCGAGGAGATCGTGTCGCTGATGGAGCGCGACGAGAAGCCGAAGAAGGCGGCCGCGCCCAAGGCTGGCCGGATCCTCTCGCCGGCCTTCGACGACCTCGCCGGGCGGCTCTCCGACCGGTTCGAGACCCGGGTGAAGGTCGAGGTCTCGCAGCGGGGCGGCAAGCTCGGCAAGGGCAAGGTGGTGCTGGAGTTCGGTTCGGTCGAGGACCTGAACCGGATCCTCGACAGCCTCGCCCCGGGCGAGGAGGGGCTGCGGCTCTCCCAGGGCTGACCGGAGTCTCACCGAGAAGCGGACGAGCGGGTGCATGTTTCACGTGAAACGTGCACCCCTCGCGTTTTTCGGAGCAAGCTCGTGGTGTGGGACCGAGCCGGAGGAGGTGTGGGGCGTGGGTCGCAGGCTCGCTCCGCTGACGCTGGACAACCTGGCCGACCTGCCGGACGGCTGCCGCTCGTGCGTGTTCTGGGAACTCGACCCGGTCAGCGGACGGGCAGCGGTGGACGGGGGCAAGGGGGAGTTGGAGAAGGAGGGGTGGATCTCGGCGGTGCTGCTGGAGTGGGGCTCCTGCGGGCGCATCGTCTACGTGGACGACGTCCCGGCGGGTTTCGTGCTCTACGCGCCGTCGGCGTACGTGCCGCGCTCGCAGTCGTTCCCGACCAGCCCGGTGTCCTCGGACGCCGTGCAGCTGATGGTGAGCCGGGTGGTGCCCGGCTACCAGCGCCAGGGGCTGGGCCGGGTGCTCGTCCAGGCCGTCGCCAAGGACGTGCTCCGGCGGGGCTTCCGGGCGATCGAGGCGTTCGGTGCGGTGGGCCGTCCGACGCCGAGCTGCGTGCTGCCGGCCGACCACCTGCTGGCGGTGGGCTTCAAGACGGTGCGGCCGCACCCCCGCTACCCGCGGCTGCGGCTGGAGGCCAGGAGCACGCTGTCCTGGCGCAGCGACGTCGAGGGGGCGCTGGAGCGGCTGCTGGGCGGGGCGCGGAAGGAGCCGGCGCTGCGGCCGTTCTGAGCCGCTCCGGCGGGTGCCGAGCGGGCCCGGGAACGCCGGAGGGCCCCCGGATCGTCCGGGGGCCCTCCACGGCCGGCGGGCGGCGACTAGATGAAGTCGGCCAGCTCGCGCAGCAGTGCGGCCTTCGGGCGGGCGCCGGTGATGGTCTTCACCAGCTCGCCGTTCTGGTACACGTTGAGCGTCGGGATCGAGATGACGTTGTAGGTGGCAGCGGTCTGCTGGTTGTTGTCGACGTCGAGCTTGGCGATGGTCAGCTTGTCGCTGTGCTCGGCGGCGATCTCTTCCAGGATCGGGGCGACCTGGCGGCACGGGCCGCACCAGGTGGCCCAGAAGTCGACCAGGACGGGCTTGTCGCTCTTGAGCACCTCGGCGTCGAAGGTCGCGTCGGTCACGGTGATGGTGGCGCCGGCCACGGAACTCTCCTTGGGGTCACGGACGAGGCGGTGCCTCGCCGCCTGCACGGCGGCTCGGCACCTTCGGAGGGGATAACAACCGCGGGGGCTGTTCTGTTTCTGGGGGTGGGGATCAGACCGCGACGGTGGCGGCCTGGGCCTCCAGGTCGGCGAGCGAGGCCAGGTAGCGCTCGGCGTCCAGGGCGGAGGAGCAGCCGGTGCCGGCCGCGGTGATCGCCTGGCGGTAGGTGTGGTCGACCACGTCGCCGGCGGCGAAGACGCCCGGGATGTTGGTCCGGGTGGAGGGGGACTCCACCTTGAGGTAGCCCTCGGCGTCCAGGTCCAGCTGGCCGGTGAAGAGCTCGGTGCGCGGGTCGTGGCCGATCGCGATGAACAGGCCGGTGACCGGGAGCTCGCGGGTCTCGCCGGTGGTGGTGTCGCGCAGGGTGAGGCCGGTCAGCTTCGGGTCGCCGTGGATCTCCTGGACGGCGCTGTCCCAGGCGAAGGTGATCTTCGGGTCGGCGAAGGCCCGCTCCTGCATCGCCTTGGAGGCGCGCAGGCTGTCGCGGCGGTGCACGACGGTGACGCTGCGGGCGAAGCGCGAGAGGAAGGTGGCCTCCTCCAGGGCGGTGTCGCCGCCGCCGACCACGGCGATGTCCTGGTCGCGGAAGAAGAAGCCGTCGCAGGTGGCGCACCAGGAGACACCGCGGCCGGACAGGACGTCCTCGCGGGGGAGGCCGAGCTTGCGGTGCTGGGAGCCGGTGGCGACGATCACGGCGCGGGCGCGGTGGACGGTGCCCTCGGAGTCGGTGACGGTCTTGACGTCGCCGGTGAGGTCGACGGCGACGATGTCGTCCGGGACGAGCTCGGCGCCGAACTTCTCGGCCTGCGCGCGCATGTTGTCCATGAGCTCGGGGCCCATGATGCCGTCGCGGTGGCCGGGGAAGTTCTCGACCTCGGTGGTGTTCATCAGCGCGCCGCCCGCGGTGACCGCGCCCTCGAAGACCAGCGGCTTCAGGGAGGCGCGCGCGGTGTACAGCGCAGCGGTGTATCCGGCGGGGCCGGAACCGATGATGATCACGTTACGGACGTCGCTCACTGCATCTCCTGGTTCGCTTCGCGACCCGCGCTGGGGCGGGGAGGGCGGTCCTGCTCCGCCGCCCGGGACAACGACTGACCAGTCTCCCGCATTCCCGGGCGTTGCTGTGTCACGTGCCCGCACTGTGGGAGCGGATGTTCCGATGGATGGGCGTTCTCCGCGGGGTCGCCGGGCGGTCCGCGCGCCCGGTTCAGCCCGTCGGGACGGTGCGGTGGAGCACGATGCCGGGGGCCGAGCAGTCCGGGGTGATCAGGTAGACGTCCAGCCGGTCCGAGCCGTCCGGGTACACCAGGGCGGTGACGGCCGCGGAGTGGTACCGGCCGGGGGCTGCGGCGAGCGGTGCCCGGTCGCCCCGTCCGGTGAGGGCGGCGGCGCAGGCCGGTGCGGCGTTGCCCGCGGTGGTGCCGGGGGACTCGCTGCGGTCCGGCTGGGCGAGCCCCTCCGGGGCCCTGGAGGTGGGGGCGGCCGCGGCGGCGCGGACCAGTTGCCGGGCCTGGGCGGCCAGGGTGTCGTCCTCGAAGGCGGTGCCGCCTGTGAGGGCGGGCTTCTGGGCGGCGCCGGCTGCGGGCCGGGCGGCGCTGTCGGCCGGGGCCTGCGCGGAGCTGCCGCCGCCGGTGCCGGACAGGGGGAGCAGCAGGGCGCCGAAGCCGACGGCCGCCGCGGCCGTGACGGTGGCCAGCAGGAGGCGGACGCGGCGGCGGCGCGCACGGCCCGGCCCGGTGCCGCCGGGGGCGCTCCCGCCGGGCCTGCCGGCGGTCGGGGCGGAGGGCGGGGCGGAGGCGCCGCGCGGTGCACCGGTGCGGTCGGGGGCCTGCCCGGCGGGCGGGGCGGCGGCGGTGCGGGGCGTGCTGCCGGCGGCCGCCAGGGCGGAGTCGATCCGCTCGGCGACGTCCGCCGGCATCGGCGGCACCTCGGCCTCGCCCAGCAGCGCGCGCACCTCGGCGAGGGCCGCGAAGGTGTCGGCGCACTCGGCGCAGTCGTCGAGGTGGCGGCGCAGGGCGGGTTCGTCGGCCGGGTCGGTCAGCTGCTCGGCGAGGTCGGCCAGCGCCTCGATGTCCGGGTGCTCGGGCTCGGGTGCGGACGGCGTGGAAGGCGGGTGCGGCGTCATCGCTTGGTCGCATCTCCTTCCACCATGGTGCGGCGCCCGGCGGCGTCCGTACCTGGGACGGTGCGGGTGCCGGACGGGTTCCCACGGAGCGGCGTTTCACGTGAAACATCCGTGCGGGTGCCGCGGGCCGGTCCGTCCTCCGCCGCCGTTTCACGGGAAACGCCGCTGCCGTGCAGATGGCGGACGAGCGGCAGCAGGCGGGCCCGGCCGCGGGCGCAGCGGCTCTTCACGGTGCCCACCGGTACCCCGAGCACCTCGGCCGCCTCGGCGACCGAGTACCCCTGCATGTCGACCAGGACGAGGGCGGCGCGCTGCTCGACCGGCAGCGCGGTCAGCGCCTCGGTGACCTCGCGGCGCAGTTCGGCGCGGACCACCACGCTGTCGGTGGCCTCGGCACTGCCCAGGGCGGCGTCGAGGCGCTGAGGGTCCTCGTCAAGCGAGCCGGCCCGGCGGGAGGCGGCCCGGCGGGCCCGGTCGAGGCAGGCGTTGACCACGATCCGGTGCAGCCAGGTGGTGACCTGGGAGCGGCCCTGGAAGGTGTGGGCGGCGCGCAGCGCGGAGACCAGGGCGTCCTGGAGGGCGTCGGCGGCCTCCTCGCGGTCGCCGAGGGTGCGCAGCGCGACCGCCCAGAGGCGGTCCCGGTGGCGCCGGACGAGGAGGCCGAAGGCGTCCGGGTCCCCGGCGACGTGCCGGGCCAGGAGATCGGCGTCGGACGGCTCGTCCGCCATGTCCGTCACCCCCTGCCCGTCCTCGTTCAGCCGTTGACCGTGATCTCGGCCACCTGGCCCTTGTACCCGCCCCCATCGTTGGGGATGGCGGTCAGCCAGATCAAGAGGAAGCGGGTGGTGATCGGCTTCTTGGGCTTCAGCTGGAGTTCGGTGCTGCTGGTGCCGGAGGCGATCGCGTCGCCGAAGCTCTCGAAGCCGGACTTGCTGTTCTCCGGGGCGGAGGCGGCGCCGGGCAGGGCCTTCAGCTCGACGGTGTGCGCGCCGCCGGCGAGCTTGACGTCGACCGAGCCGACGGCGCGGGCCGAGCCGAGGTCGAGCAGCACGCCGGTACCGGGCCGGTAGCCGCCGCCGAAGGGGTCGTTGTAGCTCTGGGTCGTCCAGGCGGTGTCGGCCTTGCCGTCCTTGAGGAGGGAGAGCGCCGAGGCGTGCTCGTCCTTGCGGTCGCCGAACGCGTTGAACGAGGAGGGCGTGTAGTCGAGGGCGGCGCCGGACAGCGGCGCGTCGGACTGCGCGGTGGTCGGAGCGCTGGGCTGCTCGGCGGGCGGGGCGCTCGACTGCCCGTCCTTCGACTTGTTGAGGTACTCGACGCCCTGCCAGGAGCCGACCACGATCGCGGCCAGCGCCACCAGGGAGGCGGTGGTCCGCAGCGCCGTGCGCACCAGCCGGCGGCGGCGCCGGGGCCGTGGCGGGACCGGGACGGGGCCCTGGTGGGCGTTGTGCTGCGGCCGGGGGTGCGGGGCCGGCCGGGCGGCGGTGTGCGCGGACGCGGTGTGCGGGGCGGGCGGGGGCTTCGGCTTGGCGGTGAAGGCCGGTGCGGGCTGCTCGGGCTGGCGGATCTTCGGCATGAGCGCGATCGCCTTGGCGAGCTGCTCGGGCGTGGTGATCGGGTCCTGGTGGTGCGGCGGGTGCTCGCCCAGCGCCCGGGCGGCCAGCTCGGACAGGCCCTTGTGCACGCCGGCCCGGACCTGGTCCGGCGGCACGCAGCCGATGCTCTTGGGCATGCCGCGCAGGTCGTAGCGGTCCTCGGGGTACGGCCAGCGGTGGGTCAGCGCGGCGAACAGCAGGGCGCCGATCGCGCGGGTGTCGGTGCGCTCGGCCTCCTCGGTGGGCAGGCCGCGCAGGGCGGCGTCCACCGCGATGCCGTTGATCCGGTACTGCCCGGTGTCGGTGCGCAGCACGCAGCGCGGGGTGAGCCGCAGGTGGGCCTGGCCGCGGCGGTGGGCCGCGGCGACCGCGTCGGTGACCTGACGGACCATCTGGTAGGCGTCGTACGGCTCCATCGGGCCGTCGGCCAGCAGGTGGGCCAGGTCGGAGGCGTCCGGCAGCCACTCGCGGACGACGTAGACGAGCTCGCCCTCCTGGACGGCGTCGAGGACCTGGACGAAGCGCGGGTCGTTGAGCAGGGCGGCGGCCCGGGCGGCGGTCAGCACGGCCTTGGCGCGCCGGTGGCCGGCCGCCATCAGGTGCACGCCGACCGCGCGGCGGAGCTTCTCGTCGACCGCGCGCCAGCTGCTGAAGGTCTCCGACTGGGTGATGCACTCCTCCAGCCGGTAGCGGCCGCCGATCTTGTCGCCGCTGTGCCGCAGCGGGGCCGGCTTGGCGGCGGGGAGGGTGCCGGTGTCGGCGTCCAGGGTCTCGGTGCTGACGACGGGTCGGGGCTCGCTGGCGGGGGCCTCCGGGGCGGGGCGGCCGGAGCGGGAGGGGCGGCGGGCCGGGGCGGCGGCCCCCCGGGCGGTGAGTTCGGCGGCGAGCTCGGCGGCGGAGAGCTGGGCGGTGGACTCCCCGGCGTCGGCGCCCGCGGAGGGGGCGGTGCGGCCGGTGCCGGCCTCGTCGGCGGGGGCGTCGTCGGAGTCGGGCTCACGGGCCGTCACGGCCGCTGCGACGGCGGCGGAGGCGGCCTCGCCGACCTCCTCGGCGTCGTCGGGGTCGTCCTCGGAGTCGTCGGCGTCGTCGGCGTCGTCGGCGTCGCCAGGGGCCGTGGAGGGCTGCTGGGCGGCCTCGGAGGAGCCCTCGGGGTCCTTGCCGCCGGTGGTGGCTGCAGCGGGGTCGGAGGCGGCGTCAGGGGCGTCCGGGGCGATGTCGGGGGCCTCGTCCGCAGGGTCCTGCCCGGCGGCCGAGGGGCCGTCCTCGGGCCCGAGGTCCTCGATTGCCATGGCCAGCGCCGCCTCGTCCGCTACGGACGTGTCGACGACCGCCTTGGTGCCGTCAGCCACCGTGGTCCTGCCTCCCCTTAGTTCCGGCCCGGTCGTGGGAATCCGGGCCGCCCGTCCGCCCGGCCGCCGCTGCGCCGGGCCCGCCAGGACAATTGTGCCCACTGATTCTCCCCTGGTACGACCGCTGGGCCGCCCGACCGGTTGCGCAATCATCCGCGATCCGGTGGACGGCCCGTCATCGGGGTCCCCCCTCGGCGCGGCCGCTCGGGCCGCGCCGGGTTGACGTCATGTCATGCTCAGCGGCCGAGTCGACTGCGCACCATGCCGAGCAGCGCGTTCAGCTCCTCGATCCGCATCCGTCGGGCGACCAGCAGGAAGGTGCCGATCTGCACGGCCCCGGCGACCAGCAGGGTCAGCACCCCGGCCACCCAGCCGTCCAGCAGGTCCAGCATCACGAGCTCGACGGCGAGGCCGAAGGCGGCGGCCGGCAGCGAGGCGATCGCGAGGCGGACGTACGTCCGGCCGATCCGTCCGGTGTCCAGGCCGCCGACCCGGGCCTTCAGGCGGGGCACCGCGACGGCGACGCCGACCGCGTACGAGGCGCCGTAGCAGAGCGCCATGCCGGTGACCGCCCACTGGGCGGGGAGCACCAGCCAGCAGAGCACCGCGGTCGCCGCCTGGCAGGCGGCCACCCAGACGGTGTTGGAGAACGGGGTCCGGGTGTCCTCGTAGGCGTAGAAGCCGCGCAGCAGCACGTACTGCACGGAGTACGGGATCAGGCCGAGCGCGAACGCCGACAGCATGTAGCCGATCGACAGGGCGCCGTGCGCCGCCGAGCCCCCGTTGCCGAGGCCGTACACGGCGTAGCCGATCACCGGGCCGAGGGAGAGGAACAGGAAGGCCGCCGGGACGATCGCCACCGCGGAGGTGCGCAGCCCGTACGACAGGTCGTCGCGGACGGCGCCGGCGTCGTGGTCGGCGGCCGCCCGGGAGAGCCGGGGCAGCACCGCGCTCATCACCGAGACCGTCACCACCGCCATCGGCAGCTGCCAGATCAGCAGGGCGTTGGAGTACGCGGCGAGGCCGACGCCCAGGTGGCCGTCCTCCTCGGCCGCGGCGCCGGCGGCGGTGGCGAGCTGGGTGACGACCAGGAAGCCGGCCTGGTTGGCCAGGACGAACAGGAAGGTCCACTTGGCCAGCCGGGCGGCCTTGCCCAGGCCGTGTCCGCGCCAGTCGAAGCGCGGCCGGAAGGAGAACCCGGCGGCCCGCAGGTACGGGATCATCGACAGCGCCTGGACGGCCAGGCCCAGCAGGGTCCCGATGCCGAGCAGCCGGACGCCCTCGGGGGCGATCGTCTGCGGGGTCACCTGGCTGTGCTGGAAGGTGCCGTAGACCCAGATGTAGGCACCGAAGGTGAAGATCACCACCAGGTTGTTGAGCACCGGCGTCCACATCATCGCCCCGAACCGGCCCCGGGCGTTGAGGATCTGGCCCATCACCACGTGCACACCCATGAAGAACATGGTCGGCAGGCAGTACCTGGCCAGCGCGACCGTGGTCTCCGCACTGGCGGGGTCGCGCATCAGCGAGTGCGAGATCAGCTGGACGAGCAGCGGCGCGGCGACGACGGCCACCGCCGCCACGCCCGCCAGGCCGCAGACCACCAGGGTGAGCAGCCGGTTGGCGTACGCGGTGCCGCCGTCCTCGTCGTTCTTCATGCTGCGGACGAGCTGCGGCACGAAGACGGCGTTCAGCGCGCCGCCGCCGATCAGGATGTAGAGCAGCGTCGGCAGGGTGTTGGCGGCGTTGTACGAGTCGCCCATGGTGCCGACGCCGATCGCGGCGGCGATCACCATCGTCCGCAGGAAGCCGGTGCCGCGGGAGACGAGCGTGCCGGCGGCCATCACCGCACTGGAGTTGACCAGTCCGGCGACCCGGCCGGCGGCCTGACCGGCGGACGGTGCGGGGGGTGCCGCGGGCGGGGGAGCGGTCGGCGGGCCCGGGGCGCGCGGGGGGCCTGCGGCGGGCGGCGCCTGCGGGCCGGTGCCCTCGGCGAGCGCCTCGTGCAGGCTCGCCTCCTCCGCCGTGAGCGGCGGGTCGAACTCGATCGTCGGGACGAAGGGCTGCGGCTCCGGGGCACTGTGGTCGCCGCTCAGCAGCGCGTCGACGCCCAGGTAGTCGGCGGCCTCCGCCTCCGCCTCTGCTTCGGCCTTCGCCTCGGCTTCTGCATCGGTGTCGGCTTCCGCCTCGGCGTCCGTCCCGGCCCCGGAGGTCTCGGGTTCTCCGGCGGGCTCGTCCTCGCCGTGCGGGGCGGGGGGCTCCGCCGCGGTCAGCACCGGGGTGCCCGCCCAGTGCGGGACGGGGGCGCCGAGGACCGCCGGCTGCGTCTCCGGGGGCTGGGGGCCGGGCTGCGGCGGCAGGGCCGCGGCCTCGGCGGCGGCCAGCCCGTACGGATCGTGCTCCGCGGCGCTGCCGAAGGCGTCGCCCGTGTGCGGATCACGGGCGTAGGTGTCGTCCACGTACCAGTCGGTGGCAGGTTCGGCGGCTTTCGGTCCGCCCGTGCCGCCGGGGCTTCCCCGGCCCTGTGCTCGCTCCTCGCGCGGACCGCTGCTCATGCCACCTCTTCGCTGGTCGGTGGAGCCCGGACGGGGTTCCCTCAGTGACCAACCTTCTCATCACCGGTGGCCCGATCCCGGGCATCTGAGGCGCTCTCCGGCGTGGAGTCGGACGGCTCCGCGGAGCCCTTCCGGCCCGCCTCCGCGGGGCCCTCGCCGGCCGTGCCCCCGGCGGCCGCGCCGTCCTCCGCGTCCTCCGCGTCCTCCGCGGTCGCGGGCTCCTCGGGCTCCAGCAGCCGCTCCGGGTCGAGGTCGACCTCGCCGGCCGCGGAGCGCTTCTTGCGCTGCAGGTAGAACCGGACGCCGGCCAGTGCCATCAGCACCACGCCGCCGCCGATGACGTACATGACGCCGCTCGCCACCGAGGTGACCTCGACGGTGAAGGACACCGCCTTGCCGTACGGCTGCGCGTTCGGCCCGGTCGTCCAGAGCTGGGCGGTCATCTGCACCGGGCCGTTGACCTGCGCCTCGGCGGGGAACCGGAAGGTGCGGCTGGTGGTGCCGTCCAGCACCACGGTCGCCGGCTGGCCCACGTTGAGCCGGTTCACCTGCGAGGAGGTGACCCGCAGTTCGAGGTTGCCGACCGCCTGGTTGAGGTCGTTCTTGACGCTGATGAGCAGGATGGCGTTGTCGCCCGGCAGCGTGATCGCGCTCTTGGCGGGCACCTTCACCGCGGTGGTGAGGTTGGCCAGGTAGCTCTGCACGCCGTCCCGGTAGGCCGCGGACGTCTCGGCGTGGTCGCGCCACTGGGTGGACATCGAGCGGACCATGGCGGCGTTGAACGGGCCGCGCACCCGCTGCGGCTGGGTGAGGATCTGCAGCAGCAGGTCCAGCCCGGTCTGCACGCCCATCACCGAGTTCAGCGCGGCGGAGGAGAGCTCCGAGCCGCGCAGCTCGCCCGGGTAGTCGCCCGGCACGGAACCGTTGGCGTCCGGGTCGGCCGGGGCCGTGGACACCGCGTCGAGGCGGGCGGGCGCCACCCAGCCGTTCGGCTGCGCGGCCGCGTGCAGGGCGTCGGCCAGGGCCTGCGCGGTGCCCACCGTCAGCGTCCGGGACGGCATCACCAGCAGGTTGCGCTGGTCGTCCGGCCGCTGCTGGGTGATCGTCATCGTCTCGGCCAGGAAGCGCTGCTCGGCGAGGCTCTGCGCCTGGTCGGAGTCGAGGTCGCCGGAGAACAGCGAGGAGAGCACCGGGTCGGCGACCACGCCGGTCTGCCCGTTGCCGATCGGCCGCGCCGCGTTCGGCGTGTAGGAGAGCGAGCGGGACTCCGGCATGCCCGCCCCGTTCACCAGCACAAGGTCGGCACCGGTGGTGCGGGCCACCGCGGCGGTCGGCTGGTCGAGACGGCCCTGGTACGGCCAGGCGACGCCGCCGGTCACGTCCACCGACAGCCGGCCCTCGGCGGTCACCTTGCCCGCGGTGGCGGCCTTGCGCAGCGCGGTGTCCATGCCTGGCAGCCCGTTGCCGTTGTGCGCGATCGAGGCCAGGTCCGGGTCGGCGTACGGCAGCGCCACGACCTGCGAGCCGTTGGCGGCCACCGCGGTGCGCAGCTGGGCCAGCCAGGCGGTGGCGACGTTCTGGCCGGCGCCGGCGACGGTGTTGTCGTCCTTGGCGGACTCACCCCCCGTGCCGGGCTTCTGCACCCGGTACGGCTTGGTCATCGCGTAGACGGTGTCCAGCAGGTCCGGGTCGATCACCCAGGTCAGGTTGGGCAGCGTCTGCCCGATGGTCACCAGCTTGCCGAGCCGGCCGTTCGGCGCGAGCTCGGTCGTCAGGCTGTCGTCCCGCAGCACCGGCATCTGGTCGTTGTCCGGCATGGTCTGGGCGACCAGCTCGGGGGCGTGGGTGAGGGGCCACAGCGTGGCGATCCGGGTCTGCTTGCCGTTCGGCGACGCGTTGTACGGCAGGAAGCTGCGCGCGACGCCCAGCGGGCGGTCCTCGTCGGCGTCGCGGACGTCCACCGCCAGCTCGTACACGCCGGCCGTCTTCAGCCCGAGGTCCGCGGTCGACACCTGCAGGGTGTACGGGCGGGACTGGCCGGGGGCGAGGTCGCCGAGGTCCGCCTTGTGGCCCGGCAGCACCGCCCCGTCCTTGCTGCTCGGACCGGTGCGCCCGGCGACCAGGTTGATCGCGCTGCGGGTGTCCAGCTCCTCCTTCGGGGAGCGCAGCACCACGTGCGCCGCCTTCACCGTGGAGGAGCCCGCGTTGGTGACCCGGCCGGTGACGGTCACCGTGGCGTTCTCGCCGGCCACCGGGGCGGAGACCGAGTCGATCTGCACGGTCGCCGGGTAGTCCGGGGAGGCGGCCGGGAAGCCCGTGCGTGCGGGGGCCGCGGCGGTGGCGTACGGCGCCGCGGACAGCAGGACGGTGCCGCCGGCCAGCACCGCCGCCAGGCGGCGGGCCGCCCGTCCCACACGTCCGTACGCTGTCAGGCCGTGCCGCGCCTCGCCCACGTGCTGTGCCCTCGCCGTTTCTCGATCGAATGAGTGGATGACCATGACCACCGCGGACCCGGCCGGAGGCCCCGTCCGGCGCCGGGCAGCCCCGACCGACCGGAGCACCCGCGGGCGCCGCCCGTACCGGGCTCTCCCGGCATGGTAACGACGTGTCCGAGCCACCGGTGGTGCGGGCCGCCGGCTGCCCGGCGGGGGCACCCGGCGCACCCCGGCGACGAGCGCCGCACACGGGGGAGGACGAGCGCCGCACGCGGGGGAAACGGACAGGCGGCGGGGCCTGCCGGGCACGTACCCTAGGGAGCCGTGTCCACTGCCAATGACTCCAGCGTCCATCATTCCAGTTCCACCGAGCCGGGCGTCCTGCCCGGGCTGAGCGAGGCGCAGACCCTCGGTCTGCAGGAACTGCTCCGGGTCTCGCCGGTCGCCGACGAGATCGCCCGCCGCTTCCAGGCGGCCGGCTTCCGGTTGGCGCTGGTCGGCGGATCCGTCCGGGACGCGCTGCTCGGCCGGCTGGGCAACGACCTGGACTTCACCACCGACGCCCGCCCGCACCAGGTGCTCAAGCTGGTCAAGGGCTGGGCCGACGCGGTCTGGGACGTCGGCATCGCCTTCGGCACGGTGGGCGCCCGCAAGGACACCGCCGACGGCTCCTTCCTGATCGAGATCACCACCTACCGCTCCGAGGCGTACGACCGCACCTCGCGCAAGCCCGAGGTCACCTACGGCGACACCATCGAGCAGGACCTCGTCCGCCGGGACTTCACCGTCAACGCGATGGCCGTCGACCTGCCCGGCCGGGGCTTCGTCGACCCGCACCGCGGCCTGGAGGACCTGGAGGCCCGGGTGCTGCGCACCCCGGCGACCCCGGAGGAGTCCTTCTCCGACGACCCGCTGCGGATGATGCGCGCGGCCCGGTTCGCCGCCCAGCTGGACTTCGCGCCCGCGCCCGAGGTCGTGGCGGCGATGACCGCGATGGCCGAGCGGATCACCATCGTCTCCGCCGAGCGCGTCCAGGCCGAACTCAACAAGCTGCTGCTCGCCGCCCACCCGGTCAAGGGCCTGCGGCTGCTGGTCGACACCGGCCTCGCCGAGCACGTGCTGCCGGAGCTGCCCGCGCTGCGGCTGGAGAGCGACGAGCACCACCGCCACAAGGACGTCTACGAGCACTCGCTCACCGTCCTGGAGCAGGCGATCGCGCTGGAGCAGGACGGTCCGGACCTCACCCTGCGGCTGGCCGCGCTGCTGCACGACATCGGCAAGCCGCGCACCCGCCGCTTCGAGTCGGACGGCCGGGTCTCCTTCCACCACCACGAGGTGGTCGGCGCGAAGATGACCCGCAAGCGGATGCGCGCCCTCAAGTACTCCAACGAGCTGGTGGACGAGGTCTCCCGGCTGGTCGAGCTGCACCTGCGCTTCCACGGCTACGGCGGCGGCGAGTGGACGGACTCGGCGGTGCGCCGCTACGTCACCGACGCCGGCCCGCTGCTGGAACGCCTGCACAAGCTCACCCGCTCCGACTGCACCACCCGCAACCGCAAGAAGGCCACCGCCCTCGCCCGCACCTACGACTCGCTGGAGGAGCGGATCACCCAGCTCAAGGAGCAGGAGGAGCTCGACGCGATCCGGCCGGCGCTGGACGGCAACCAGATCATGGAGCTGCTCGGCCTCAGGCCCGGCCCGGAGGTCGGCAAGGCCTACAAGTTCCTGATGGAACTCCGTCTGGAGCACGGCCCGATGGAGCACGAGGACGCCGTCGCCGCGCTGCGGGAGTGGTGGGCCGGCCAGCAGTGAGCACCCCGGCCGCGGCCGGGGATCCCGCATTCGAGCATCGCCGAGCGTAACCATCCCTTCGGCGAAGCGTTGCTCCGTCCGAGGGAGGGGAACCGCCCCTCCCCGGACGGAAGGACACGGCCATGGCTGTGGATGCAGTCCTCCTGGAGTCGCCGACCATGCGGGCGACCGTCGCGGGCCGGGTCGAGGCGCTCGACCGGGTGCGGGCGCTGGAACTGCTGCCGGACGGCGTGCACGTCACCACCGAGGGAGTGGCGGCGTACTTCGGGGTGGGGCTCAAGGCGATCTACTCCCTGGTGACCGACCACCGGTCCGAACTCGCCTCCAACGGGTACGTCGTGGTGGCCGGTGCGCGACTGACCTCCTTCAAGGAGGTCTGTGGAATTCAGTCACGAGCCCGCTCCCTCGCCCTGTTCACCAGGCGCGCCGTCCTCAACGTCGCCATGCTGCTGCGGGACAGCGAGACCGCCCGGCAGGTGCGCTGCCACCTGCTGGACGCCGAGCGGGCGGCACGGACCTCGGCCGTGGAGAGCACCGAACCGCCTGTGGACAACGCTCCGCGGTGGCCGGAGGGCTCACTGCAGGCGGCGGTCGCGGGCGTGGCCGAGCAGGTGGTCCGGGAGGTCGTCGGGACGGCGGTGGTGCCGCTGCTCAACGCACTGGCGGTCGAGGTCGGCCGGAACAGCAGCAAGATCGACGCGATGGCCGACCGGGTCGACCGGCTGGAGCGGGTCGTCCTCGACGACGGCGAGCGGGCGGTCGCCCGGCGCCGGCGCGTGCTGCTGCAGGCGGTCGAGGAGGGTGCGGAGGGTGACGAACTGGCCGCCCTGCTGAGCTGACGGCGCAGGGCCCGGGAGCGGGGACGTCCGCCGCCGGGCCCTGCGGTGCGCCGGGACTCAGAACTTCTTCGGCGAGGCGGTCGAGCCCGGGGTCTTCACCGAGCCGGAGGTCAGCGGGCCCAGGCAGAGCACGTAGTGCTTCTTCCGCCAGCGGCGGCCGGTGCTGCCGCTGAAGGTGGCCGTCGTCCCGGGGGTGCCGTCGCAGGCGGCCGCGCTGCCGCCGCTGATGTTGTTCAGCACCTTGTAGGTGGCCTTCGGGTCGGTGCACGCCACCTTGGAGACGCTCTTGTAGCCGGTCTTCTCCACGCAGTCGCCCGCCTTGGCGGCCGAGGGCGAGGAGTCGGCGACGAAGAAGCCGATGACGATCACGACCAGGCCGGCCGCGGCCACGGCGCCCCGCAGCCAGAACTTCAGCGGGCGCTTCGGCTTCGGCGGAGCGGGCACGGCCGCGGGGCCGGGCGGCGGCGGGTACGCGGGAGCCTGGTGGCCGGGGCCCGCGCCGTACGGGGGCTGCGGGCCGCCCGGCGGTGCGGGCGGCGGCTGCCCGGGGCCGGGGTAGCCGTACGCCGGCGGCTGCTGCCCGTACGCGGGAGGCGCACCGTAGGCGGGCGGTTGGCCGTAGGCCGGCGGCTGCCCGTACGCCGGTTGCTGGCCGTACGGCGGAGGCGGCGGCGGTGCGCCGTAGGGCGGCTGACTCTGGTGCGGTGCGCCGTACTGCGGCTGGCCGTACGGATTCTGCGGTGTGCTCATCGATCCCCCCGTGGGCTGCTGAGGCTGCGCCGGTACGCGGACGTACCTTAGCGACTCCCGGCGGGCCGACGGGACGTCAGTCCTCGGCGGCGGCGGTCGGAACGGGCCGCCCTGGCGTAGTACAGCGCGCCCAGCGCGTAGGTCAGGGAGACCCCGACGACGACCGCGACGGACCGTCCGTCGAGCGGCAGCACGACCGCGGTGACACCGGCCGCGGCGACGAAGGAGACGTTGAAGAGGACGTCGTAGACGGCGAACACGCGGCCCCGGTAGTCGTCCTCGACGGACTCCTGGACGAGCGTGTCGGCGCAGATCTTGGTGCCCTGGGTGACGACGCCGAGCAGCAGGGCGGCGATCAGGCTCGGCCACTCGCGGAATGACAGGCCGAGCGCGGGGACGAAGACCGCCGCGGCGGCGAGGCAGGTCACCATCCATCCGGTGAGGCCGAGCCGGCGGGTGCACCACGGGCTGATCAGCGCCGCCAGGAAGAAGCCGACCGCGGAGAAGCCGACCGCCCGGCCCAGGCTGGTCAGGCCGCCGGCGGCGTTGTCAGGGGAGTTGAAGGTGTAGCGGGAGAGCATGAGCACCACGACGATCAGCACGCCGTAGCAGAACCGGGCCAGGGTGACCGCGGCCAGCGCGTGGGTGGCCGGACGGCAGTCGTGGACCAGGTGCCGCAGCGCGCTGCCGAGGTCGCGGGCGGCGGTGGTGAGCGCCCGGCTCAGCGGGGGCCGGCCGGGGTGGTGCTCCGGGCCGAGCAGGTCGCGGTCGATCCGCAGCGCGGCGAGGGCGGCGGCGAGGTAGAGCAGGGCGGCGACGCCCACCAGGGTCGCGTCGGCCCGCGGGCTGGGCGGCAGCACCTGGTGGACGAGGAAGCCGAGCCCGCCGCCGAGGGTGGCGGCCACCGTGCCCAGGGTGGGGGAGACGGCGTTCGCGGTGACCAGCTGCCCTGGCCCGACCACCCGGGGCAGCGCGGCGGACAGGCCCGCCAGGATGAACCGGTTGAGCGCGGTGACCAGCAGCGCGGAGGCGAAGAACATCCACTCCGGGGCACGGCCGAGCAGCAGGCCCGCGGTGACCAGGCCCAGCCCGAACCGGGCGAGGTTGCCGTGGTGGAGGACCTGCCGGCGGCGCCAGCGGTCGAGCAGCACGCCGGCGAACGGCCCGACCACCGAGAACGGCAGCAGCATGACGGCCAGCACCGCGGCGATGTCGGCGGGGGAGGACTGCCGCTCGGGGGAGAAGATCACGTACGCGGCGAGCGCGACCTGGAAGGTGCCGTCGGAGAGCTGGCTGAGCATCCGGACCACGAGCAGCCGGCGGAAGTCGCGCCCGCGCATCAGCCCGCGGAGGGTGGCGCGGTGGGGTGCCTGCCGGTCGTCGTTCTGGATGATCGCCACTCCGACAGGTTGCCATGCCGGGCGGCGGGGTTTCACGTGAAACATCCCTCGGACCCGGGAACGGCCGAGGGGCCCCGGTCGTCGACCGGGGCCCCTCGGGGAGGCGTGCTCAGCGGATCTGCGCCCGTCGCCGGGTGCGGCGCCGCTGGTTCAGCGCTCGACCTCGCCACGGATGAACTTCTCGACGTTCTCCTTGGCCTCGTCGTCGAAGTACTGCACCGGCGGCGACTTCATGAAGTAGGAGGACGCGGAGAGGATCGGGCCGCCGATGCCGCGGTCCTTGGCGATCTTCGCGGCGCGCACGGCGTCGATGATGACACCGGCCGAGTTCGGGGAGTCCCAGACCTCGAGCTTGTACTCCAGGTTCAGCGGGACGTCGCCGAACGCGCGGCCCTCGAGGCGGACGTACGCCCACTTGCGGTCGTCGAGCCACGCGACGTAGTCGGACGGGCCGATGTGGACGTTCTTCGAGCCCAGCTCGCGGTCGCGGATCTGCGAGGTGACGGCCTGGGTCTTGGAGATCTTCTTGGACTCCAGGCGCTCGCGCTCGAGCATGTTCTTGAAGTCCATGTTGCCGCCGACGTTGAGCTGCATGGTGCGCTCGAGGATGACACCGCGGTCCTCGAAGAGCTTCGCCATCACGCGGTGCGTGATGGTGGCGCCGACCTGGGACTTGATGTCGTCACCGACGATCGGCACGCCGGCCTCGGTGAACTTGTCCGCCCACTCCTTGGTGCCGGCGATGAACACCGGGAGGGCGTTCACGAAGGCGACCTTGGCGTCGATGGCGCACTGGGCGTAGAACTTGGCGGCCGCCTCGGAACCGACGGGCAGGTAGCAGACCAGGACGTCGACCTGCTTGTCCTTGAGGATCTGGACGACGTCGACCGGGGTCTCGTCCGACTCCTCGATGGTCTCGCGGTAGTACTTGCCCAGGCCGTCCAGGGTGTGGCCGCGCTGCACGGTGACGCCGGACGGCGGCACGTCGCAGATCTTGATGGTGTTGTTCTCGCTGTTGCCGATGGCGTCGGCCAGGTCGAAGCCGACCTTCTTGGCGTCGACGTCGAACGCGGCGACGAACTCCACGTCACGGACGTGGTAGTCGCCGAACTGCACGTGCATCAGCCCGGGGACCTTGCCGGCCGGGTCGGCGTCCTTGTAGTACTCGACACCCTGCACCAGCGACGCGGCGCAGTTGCCCACGCCCACGATGGCTACGCGAACCGAACCCATTCCGGTTGCTCCCTGTGTTCTCATGAGGCCCGCCGGGAAGGCGGTTCTCGTCCCTACTGGTATGACTGTCTGACGGGCGCGCGGCGCCCACTCCTCCCGTGGATCCGGTGCCGCGAAGGCACCGGGCCGCGGGTCTCAGCGCTCCTGTGCGGAGCGCCCCGGGCGGTCGTGCGGTGGCCCCGGCGGGTCCGAGGACCCGGCCTCCTGGCCACGGCCGTCCGAAGTCTGTGATGCACCGGTCGACGCGCCGTTGCGCCCGGTGCGGTTGGCCCGCTCGGTCTCGATGAGCTCGTTGAGCCAGCGGACCTCGCGCTCCACCGATTCGAGTCCGTGCCGCTGGAGTTCGAGCGTGTAGTCGTCGAACCGCTCGCGGGTGCGGGCGATCGAGGTGCGCATCCGCTCCAGCCGCTCCTCCAGCCGGCTGCGGCGGCCCTCCAGGACGCGCATCCGCACGGCCTTGTCGGTCCGGGCGAAGAACGCGAAGTGGACGCCGAAGTGCTCGTCCTCCCAGGCGTCCGGGCCGGAGTCGGCGAGCAGCTCCTCGAAGCGCTGCTTGCCCTCGGCCGAGAGCCGGTAGACGATCTTCGACCGCTTGCCGTTGAGCGCCGTGGCGGGAACGTACTCGACGTCCGGGTTGTCCTCGACCAGGAAGCCCTGGGCGACCAGGTTCTTCAGGCAGGGGTACAGCGTGCCGTACGAGAACGCGCGGAACGAGCCGAGCAGGACGTTGAGGCGCTTGCGCAGCTCGTAGCCGTGCATCGGGGCGTCGTGCAGCAGGCCGAGAACGGCGAACTCCAGCACTCCGGAACGCCTGCTCATCCCCTGCCGCCTCCTCTCCCCGTGGCCGTCCGGTCCGGTGCATGGCGCGGCTATGCCGCTCCGATGTATCGGCTCGATATATCGAGAACAGTAAACCGGGGTCACGATGCGAGCAAGGGGGGCACGCGTGAACGTGATCACAAGGCGGCCGCGGGGTGTGCCGCGGGGGTGCGGACGGCTCCGCGTCAAGCCCGACGCGGTCTGCTAGGCAACGGCACTGTAATGATCTGCCGAAGATATGCGGCTTTTGTCCTTCGATGTCCGAATGTTGACGTTTGAAGGATGCGTACGCTGTCGCGTGTGCACGAGGACCACCTCCGGGGATCAGGCGGTTGCGGGCATCGGATGTGAACCCTGCCTTCGGGCCCGGACAGCCCGACCGAGGAGCTGCTGAGAGATGAGCGAACACCGGCGAAGGTCGCCCAACGGAGGAGGCCAGCCCCCGGGCGGCCACGGCGACGGTCGTCGCCCGTACCCGCCGGGCAACCCCCCGCAGGGTGCGCCCTCCCGCGGCCGGCCCGGGCAGGACGAGCTCCGCGCCGACGGGATCCGCCGTTCCCGTGCGACCGCTCGCGAGACCGCCCAGCAACCGCGGCTCACCCGTGCCGAGATGCGCCGCCAGGCCCAGAAGGGCGGCGGCGGCGGAGGAGCGGGCGGCCGTCGCGGCGGCCCGCCGGTCGGCGGGCCGGGCAAGAAGCGCTTCGTCGACTACCCGCGCTGGGGCAAGAGCGGCTTCCGCCGCTGGATCCCCTCGTGGAAGCAGGTCCTCACGCTCTTCCTGGTCTTCTTCGGCGGCACCGTCGCGGCCGTCGGCGTGGCCTTCGCGCTGACCCCCGTCCCGGACGCGAACAAGCAGTTCGACGAGCAGAACAACATCTACTTCTGGGCCGACGGCAGTGAGATGACCCGCAAGGGCACCACCAACCGCCAGGTCGTCCCGCTGTCCGACATCAGCCGGGCGGCACAGGACACCACGATCGCGGCCGAGAACGAGACCTTCCGCACCGACAAGGGCATCGACCCCAAGGGCATCGCCCGCGCCGTCTACAAGATGGCCACCGGCGGCGAGACCCAGGGCGGTTCGACGATCACCCAGCAGTACGTCAAGAACTACTACCTGAGCAAGGACCAGACCGTGACCCGCAAGGTCAAGGAGCTGTTCATCACGCTCAAGATCGCCGACCAGAAGGACGAGGTCCTCAAGGGGTACCTCAACACCAGCTGGTACGGCCGCAACTCCATCGGGGTCCAGGCCGCGGCCCAGGCCTACTACGGCAAGGACGCCTCGCAGATCGACATCTGCCAGGGCGCCATGCTGGCTGGCCTGCTCAAGGGCGCCGGCCTCTACGACCCGTCGCTGACCCCCGAGAACCACAAGCGCATGCAGGAGCGCTGGGAGTACGTCCTCAACCGCATGGTCGTCGCCAACCTGGCCTCCCAGGCGGACGTCGACAAGTGCGGGAAGGCCTTCCCGGAGCCGATCAAGCCCAAGGCCCAGTCGAACATGACGGGTGAGATCAGCTACCTGGTGGAGACGGCCAACAAGTACCTGATGGCCAAGGACCCGACCATCAGCGACAACGACCTCCAGCGCGGCGGCTACAAGATCTACACCACCTTCGAGAAGACCAAGGTGGACGCGCTGAAGAACGCCGTGGACGGCTTCCAGAAGGACAACCTCCACCCGGACAAGCGCGACAAGGACAAGTTCGTGCAGATGGGTGCGGCCTCGGTGGTGCCCAACGACGGCGCCATCGTCGCCATCTACGGCGGCGAGGGCATCGAGAACGGCCACTACACCAACAACGCCGACGCCCCGGGCATCCCGGTCGGCTCGACCTTCAAGCCCTTCGTCCTGGCCACCGCCATGCAGACCGGCGTGCTGACCAAGATGGACGACGACGGCAAGCCGACCAGGATCAGCACCGACAGCCGGTACATGGCCAACAACCTGACCGAGATCTTCAAGCCGGACGGCAGCCCCGCCATCGGCGACAACGGCCAGCCCTACCGCCAGCGCAACGACAGCACCTCCGCCCCGGGGTACGTGACGCTGAAGGAGGCCATGAAGAACTCCTACAACGTGCCCTTCGTGCAGCTCAACCAGGACGTCGGCGGCAAGAACGTCGAGGCCATGGTGCTGCGGATGGGCCTGCGCCCGACCAGCCTGGCGCCGTCCAGCACCATCACCTTCCCGCTGGGCACCTCGACCCCGAGCGCGATCCGGATGGCCTCGGCCTACTCGGTGTTCGCGGCCCACGGCCAGCAGACCGACCCGTACTCGGTGAAGCGGGTGACCAAGGACGGCGTCGAGCAGCCGCTGTTCACCAAGCCGACCGCGAAGAAGGTGCTCGACCCGGCCGTCGCCGACAACATCACCGACGTGCTGGAGAACGTGGCCAAGAACGGCACCGGCAAGAAGACCAACGAGCTGGGCTTCCCGGTGGCGGGCAAGACCGGTACCACCGACGCCGGCACCTCGGCCTGGTGGGTCGGCTACACCAACAGCCTGGTGACCTCGGTCGGCATGTGGCGCGAGGAGCCGGGCAAGCCCGGTCTGCTCTCGCTCGACGGCACCGCCGGCAAGACCGAGATCCACGGTGGTGACTTCCCGACCGACGTCTTCACCCGCTACATGAAGGTCATCGGCCCGGGCAACCCGCGCAACTTCCCGGACCCGGAGGACGCCGGTGTGAAGGTGGACGCCTCGGGCGCCCCGTCCACCGCGTCGCCCTCGGCCTCCGCCTCGGCCTCGACCAGCGCCTCGCCGACCGAGAGCCCGTCGACCACGCCGAGCCCGACCAGCGGCCCGACCGGCAGCCCGTCGCCGTCCGCCTCGGCGAGCTGCTTCCTCCTCTGCCCGACCCGGACGCCCCCGACCAGGCCCGGCAAGCCGTCGCCGACCGCGACCGACACCTCCACCCAGGGCGGCGGCCCCGGCGGCGGAGGACTGCCAGGACAGTGACCGAGCACCGGCGCCGGTCCACCCCCGAGGGGGCGGACCGGCGCCGGTGTCTTTGCCGGGGTCTCCTCGTCGTGCGGGCAGTGGTGCGGCAGTATGTCCGCCATGACGTCCAGCACCCACGAGACCGCCGGGCCCGGGCCCGCCCCGGCGGCCGGTCCGCTGCCCAACACCGTCGTCGTGCCGGCCGACGAGGACCCGGTCGCGGCGGCCGGCAGCGAGGTGTTCGGCGGCCCGCCCGGACGTCGCGCGCTGCTCGGCGTCTCCTGGTGGACCCCGGCCCGCTTCCTCGCCCTGGTCGTCATCGTCACCTACGTGCTCGGCCTGGTGCAGAAGATCCCGTGCTACGACGGCGGCTGGTTCCAGGGCGCGACCACCCAGTACACGCACGCCTGTTACAGCGACATCCCGCACCTGTTCTCCGGCCGCGGCTTCGACACCGGGCGCCACCCGTACCTGGACCCGCTGCCCTTCCCCACCCAGGACATGCAGTACCTGGAGTACCCCGTCCTGACCGGTCTGTTCATGCAGGTCGCGGCCTGGCTGACGCCCACCGGCGGCGAGCTGCAGGGGCGCGAGCAGTGGTTCTGGATGGTCAACGCGGGCATGCTGATGGTCTGCGCGGTGGTGGTCGTGGTGGCGCTCACCCGCACCCACCGGCGTCGCCCCTGGGACGCGCTGCTGTTCGCCGCGGCCCCCTGCCTGGCCCTGGACTCCACCATCAACTGGGACATGCTCGCGGTGGCGCTGGCCGCCGTGGCGATGGCGTACTGGGCGGGCTCCCGGCCGGTCGCGGCGGGCGTGTTCATCGGCCTGGCCACCGCGGCCAAGCTGTACCCCGTGCTGCTGCTCGGGCCGCTGCTGGTGCTGTGCTGGCGGGCCGGGAAGTGGCGCGACTTCGGCCGGGCACTCGCCGGCGCGGTGGTGGCCTGGCTGGTCGTCAACCTGCCCGTCATGATCGCCAACTTCAAGGGCTGGGCGACCTTCTACACCTTCAGCCAGGTCCGCAAGGAGGACTTCGGCTCCTTCTGGCTGATCCTCATGCAGGACCGCAACGAGCAGCTCCCCACCCTCAACACCTGGATCTCGGGTCTGCTGGTGCTGTGCTGCCTGGCGATCGGCTGGCTCGCGCTCTCCGCCCCGCGACGCCCCCGCTTCGCCCAGCTCGCCCTGCTGGTGGTCGCCGCCTTCGTGCTCACCAACAAGGTCTACTCGCCGCAGTACGTGCTGTGGCTGATCCCGCTCGCCGCCCTCGCCCGGCCGCGCTGGCGGGACTTCCTGATCTGGCAGACCTGTGAGGTGCTGTACTTCCTCGGCGTCTGGTCGTACCTCGCCTACACCGGCGACTCCAAGCAGCACGGCATCGGCCAGGACTGGTACCACCTGGCGATCGCCCTGCACCTGCTCGGCACGCTCTACCTGTGCGTGATGGTCGTCCGGGACATGCTGCACCCCGAGCACGACCCCGTCCGCTGGGACGGCAGTGACGACCCGTCCGGCGGTGTGCTGGACGGCGCCCCGGACGTCTTCGTGCTCGGCAGCGCCCGCCGGCTGCGCGAGGAGGCGACCTACGCCGAATACGCGCCGCAGCAGGACTGGGCCTGGAACGCTCCCGACGAGGGCGTCCCGGTGCCCGCGGACGGCACCGCCCCCGACCGGGACGCGCCCGGGGCCTAGGCGGCGCCGAGCAGGGTCTCCCGGTGGTCGACCACCCGGTCGAAGTGGGTGGTGGTGTGGCGGACGGTGAGGGGGAGTTCGTCGCCGATCGCCGGGGGTTTGGTGGTGCCGGGCAGGAAGAGGATGGAGACCTGCATGTGCGGGGGTTCGGCGAACCAGAGTTGGCGGCCGGCCCAGGCGTAGGGGGAGAGGGTGCGGTTGACGGCGGCGAGGCCGGCGCGGGCGAGGCCCTTGGCGCGGGGCAGCATGCCGTGCAGGTGTTTGGGGGCTTCCATGCCGATGCCGTGGGCGGTGCCGCCGGTGACGACCAGGAGGTGGCCGTCGGAGGGTGCCTTGTGCTGGCGGTAGCCGTAGCGGTCGCCCCTGGTGACGGGGGTGACGTCGAGGACGGTGGCGGCGGCGTGCAGGGCGGTGACGTCGCCGAGCCACAGCCGGGTGCCGATCCGGGACCGGAAGGCGGTGTCCGGGAAGTGTTCGGACAGCCTTGCGATGTCCCCGGCCGCCAGGTGGCTCAGGTACACGGTGGAGGTCGGCAGTCCGGCTGCCGAGATCGCCTCCATCCAGTCGGCGACCTCGTCGACGGGGTCGGAGCCGTCGGGGCGGTCCAGCGGCAGGTGCAGGGCGAAGCCTTCCACGGTCGGGCCGCCGGCGGGCAGTTTCGGCAGGTCGGTGCGGGCGATGCCGTGGCGTCTCATGCTGGTCATGCACTCCACCACGACCCGGGTGCCGGCGGGCAGGGCCCGCAGTGCGTCGAGGTGGGCGACGGTGCGGATCGTCGCGGGCGGCACCGCGGGGGTGTCCTCGCCGGGCCGGTAGGGGGTGAGGACCAGCAGGTCGCCGGGGAAGGACACGTCGGCGGCCTCCTGGGCGGTGCCGACCGCCAGGACGCCGGTGCCCAGCAGCGCGGCCTCCTCGGCGAGCCGGGCGTTGCCCAGTCCGTAGCCGTTGCCCTTGGCCACCGGCACCAGACCGGGGAACTGCGCCAGCACCGCCTGCTGGTGCGCCCGCCAGCGGGTGGTGTCCACGTACAGCGACAGGGTCATCGTCACTCCCCGGGGGTGTGGTGAGGGCGTCTCAGCGGCGGGACATGTAGAGGTCGAGGGCCTTGTGGAGGAGTTTGTTGAGGGGGAAGTCCCATTCGCCGAGGTATTCGGCGGCCTGGCCGCCGGTGCCGAGCTTGAACTGGATCAGGCCGAAGAGGTGGTCGTCCTCCTGCAGGGTGTCGCTGATCCCGCGCAGGTCGTAGAGGGTGGCGCCGAGCGCGTAGGCGTCGCGCATCATCCGCCACTGGATCGCGTTGGAGGGTTTGACCTCGCGCTTGTGGTCGGCGGAGGCGCCGTAGGAGTACCAGACGTGCTCGCCGACGGTGAGCATGGTGGTCGCGGCGAGCGGTTCGCCCTCGTGGTGGGCGATGTAGAGCCGCATCCGGTTGGGGTCCTCGGCGTTCAGGGCCTTCCACATCCGCTGGAAGTAGCCGAGCGGGCGGGGGGTGAAGCGGTCCCGTTCGGCGGTGGTCACGTAGAGGCGGTGGAAGACCTCCAGGTCCTCGAAGCCGCCCTGGACGACCTCGACGCCGCTCTTCTCGGCCTTCTTGATGTTGCGTCGCCACAGCTGGTTGAAGCCGCGCTGGACGTCGTCGAGGGAGCGGTCGGCCAGCGGAACCTGGAAGACGTAGCGGGGCTGGACGTCGCCGAAGCCGGCGCCGCCGTCCTCGCCCTGCAGCCAGCCGGCGCGTCGCAGCCGGTCGGCGACCTCGAAGGCGCGCGGCTCGTACCAGTCCGGTTCGACGTCGCGCAGCCGCTTGGCCTGCCCGCTCGCGACGGCGGCCTTGAGGGTGGCGGCGTCCCAGCGGCGGACGACGACCGGCGGGCCCATCTTCACCGAGAACGCGCCGCGGTCCTTGAGGTGGGCCAGCATCGGCTGCAGCCAGCCGTCGAGGTCCGTGGCGAACCAGTCGATCACCGGGCCCTCGGGCAGGTAGGCCAGGTAGCGCTTGACCTTCGGCAGCTGCCGGTACAGCACCAGGCCCGCACCGACGACCGCCCCCGAGCTGTCGAACCAGCCCAGGCTCTCCGAACGCCACTCCGCCTTCACGTCCGCCCACGCGGGCACCTGCATGTGACTGGCGGAGGGACGGGACTGGATGAAGGCGAGGTGCTCCTCGCGACTGATCGTCCTCAGGCGCAGGCTCATGCTGGGGTGCTCCTCCTCGGTCGGGCCGTCCAGGGTGAGGTCACGGCGACCCTATCGCCCGAATGGTCCGTTTCCGCTGGGACTGGCCGGACGTGCCGGTGCCCTCTCCGCATACCCGAGTACTAACGGGTACGCGGGGAGGGCACCGGAGGTCACGCGGCGCCGGGGCGCGCGGGTGTCACCACAAGCCCCCGAAGAAGCCGCCGTGCGCGAGACCGAGGTAGAGGCCCACTCCGGCCAGGCCGGTGGAGATCACCAGGGCGAAGCGCTCGGCCGTGGTGACCGAGATGAACTGGCCCCACATGCCGGCCACGATGCCGACCAGGCCGGTCCAGGAGCTCATGATGTGCAGGTTGTGGAAGAACGCGCTGACGAAGGCCAACAGGCCGAAGACGGCGGCCACCGCGACGAACGCGTTCTCGCGCGGGTGCGTGTGGCCGTCTGTGTTGAGGGTGAGGGCCGGAAACCGGCGGACGGTCTGAGCCATGGGACCCACCTCCCGGGTGGACTACGGGCGGGACGGGCGGGCGCCCGTCGGCGGCACGGACCGGACAGCGTGCCGTTCCGTCCAGATTGCGGCCGCTATGCCCAGGATCACAACCCCTATGCGTTTTGGGTCGGACCCTCCGGCCCGGTAGGCTGTGCGGTCTGCACTGGTGTAGGTGTGCCCCCGTGTGCCCTTCGCCGGGCCCGGTTGTCAGACCCCGCCACTACGGTGGCCGGAGTCGACACCACATCGGTGCGACGCTGCACAACCCTCCTGCCACGGAGAGACCGTGGCCGTTGAGTCCAAAGGAGGTGGGTTACCCATGCGTCACTACGAGGTGATGGTGATCCTCGACCCGTCGGTCGAGGAGCGCGCTGTCTCCCCCCTGATCGAGAACTTCCTCAACGTTGTCCGCACCGGTGGCGGCAAGGTCGAGAAGATCGACACCTGGGGCCGTCGTCGTCTGGCCTACGAGATCAACAAGCAGTCCGAGGGCATCTACTCGGTCATCGACCTGAAGGCCACGCCTGAGGTCGTCAAGGAGCTCGACCGCCAGCTCAGCCTGAGCGAGTCGGTTCTGCGGACCAAGGTCCTGCGCCCGGACACCCACTGAGCCACTTCTGACGCCTCCGGCGTCAGGTGACTCACGCCCGGTGTTTCACGTGAAACACCGAGCGAGCACCGCAGAACTCCTTTTCCGAGAGGTCATCACCACCATGGCAGGCGAGACCGTCATCACCCTCGTCGGCAATCTCGTCGACGACCCCGAGCTGCGCTTCACCCCGTCGGGTGCGGCGGTCGCGAAGTTCCGTATCGCGTCCACCCCGCGCACCTTCGACCGCCAGACCAACGAGTGGAAGGACGGCGAGAGCCTCTTCCTCACGTGCAACGTCTGGCGGCAGCCGGCGGAGAACGTCGCCGAGTCGCTGCAGAAGGGCATGCGCGTCATCGTGCAGGGCCGACTGCGCCAGCGGTCTTACGACACCAAGGAAGGCGAGAAGCGGACGGTCTTCGAGGTGGAGGTCGACGAGGTCGGCCCGAGCCTCCGGTCGGCTACCGCCAAGGTCACCCGGGCCAACCGGTCCGGCGGCCCGGGCGGTGGAGGCGGCTTCGGCGGCCAGCAGGGCGGGGCTCCGTCCGGCGGCGGCTGGGGCGGCCAGCAGGGCGGTGGCGGCGGCGGCTGGGGTGGAAACTCCGGCGGTCAGTCCGGCCCGTCCGACGACCCGTGGGCGTCCTCCGCTCCCTCCGGTGGTAACCAGGGCGGCGGCGGCTGGGGTGGAAACTCCGGCGGCGGCTACTCGGAAGAGCCCCCGTTCTAACGGTGCACGCCGGGCACGGCCCCTGGGCCGGGCCCCGGCATGCTGAGAGATTTCGTGCGGTTCGCGTCGCCCCGTGCGTCCGGACCGTCCATTCCCAATGGAGCACATGATGGCGAAGCCGCCTGCTCGCAAGCCGAAGAAGAAGGTTTGCGTCTTCTGCAAGGACAAGGTCAACTACGTTGACTACAAGGACACGAACCTGCTGCGGAAGTTCATTTCCGACCGCGGCAAGATCCGTGCCCGCCGGGTCACCGGCAACTGCACCCAGCACCAGCGTGACGTCGCCACGGCCGTGAAGAACAGCCGTGAGATGGCGCTGCTGCCCTACACCTCCACCACGCGCTAAGAGAGGGTGACCGAAGAATGAAGATCATCCTCACTCACGAGGTCCCCGGCCTCGGCAGCGCCGGCGAGGTCGTCGAGGTCAAGGACGGCTACGCCCGCAACTTCCTGGTCCCGCGCGGCTTCGCCATCCGCTGGACCAAGGGCGGCCAGAAGGACGTCGACGCGATCCGTCGCGCTCGCAAGATCCACGAGATCCAGACCCTCGAGGCGGCCAACGAGGTCAAGGCCAAGCTCGAGGGCCTGCAGGTCAAGCTCGCCGTCCGCTCGGGCGACGCCGGCCGTCTGTTCGGCTCGGTGACCCAGGCCGACGTCGTCGACGCCATCAAGGCTGCCGACGGTCCGTCGGTGGACAAGCGCGCCGTCGCGATCGCCTCCCCGATCAAGACCCTTGGCACCCACAAGGTCTCGGTCAAGCTGCACTCGGACGTGCAGGCCAACCTCGACGTCTCCGTCGTGTCTGCCTGAACGCTCCCGTAGCGGCCCGAGGGCCGGTCTCCCCGCAGGGGGAGGCCGGCCCTCGGGCGTTCCCGGCCCCGCCGCACCCGGACGGGTCCGGGCAGGGCCCGGGGCGGGGCTCAGGCGCGGACCGCTCCGGTCACCAGCCAGCGCCCGGTCCGCACCCGGAGCACCAGGAAGGCGGCGCGGGTCAGCATGAAGAGGTTCATCGCCCACCAGAGCGCGGTCAGTCCGCCGCCGAGGCCGGGCACCGCGAGCGCGGCCGGGGCGAAGACCACCAGGGTGGCGAGCATCGCCGCGGCCAGGTAGCCGCCGTCGCCCGCGCCCATCAGCACCCCGTCCAGGACGAACACCACCCCGCCCACCGGCTGGGTCAGCGCGGCCAGCAGCAGCACCGTGCCGAGCCGGGCCTGCACCGTCGGGTCGGCGGTGAAGAGCGGGACGTACAGCGGCCGGGCCAGCACGATCAGCAGGCCGAGCAGCAGGCCCGCCCTGATGCCCCACTCGACCATCCGGCGGGTGGCCGCGCGGGTGCCCGCCACGTCGCCGGCGCCCAGGTGGCGGCCGATGATCGCCTGACCGGCGATCGCCACGGCGTCCAGGGCGAACGCCACGAAGGACCAGATGGCCATGGTGATCTGGTGGGCGGCGATCTCGGCGTCGCCCAGGGTGGCGGCCACCGCGGTGGCGATCAGCAGCACTGCGCGCAGGCTGAGGGTGCGGACCAGCAGCGGGCCGCCGGCCCGCGCGCAGGCCCGGATCCCGGCGGCGTCCGGGCGCAGGCCCGCGCCCTCCCGCCGGGCGCCGCGGACCACCACGACCAGGTAGGCGGCGGCCATCGCGTTCTGGGCCAGCACGGTGCCCCAGGCGGAGCCGGCGACGCCCAGGCCGGCCCCGTACACCAGGCCGAGGTTGAGCGCGGTGTTCGCCGCGAAGCCGGCCACCGCGACCAGCAGCGGGGTGCGGGTGTCCTGCAGGCCGCGCAGCACGCCGGTGGCCGCGAGCACGACCAGCATCGCCGGGATGCCGAGGGCGCTGATCCGCAGGTAGGTGACGGCGTACGGGGCGGCGGTGGGGGAGGCGCCCAGCAGGTCGGCCGCCTGCGGGGCCAGCGCCGCGGTGAGCAGGACCAGCCCGGCCGACAGCAGCAGGGCCAGCCAGATGCCGTCCACGCCCTGCTGGACGGCGGCCCGCCGGTCGCCTGCGCCGATCCTGCGGGCGACCGCGGCGGTGGTGGCGTAGGCGAGGAAGACGAAGACGCCGATGACGGTGGTGAGCACGGCGGAGGCGATGCCGAGCCCGGCCAGCTGGGCGGTTCCCAGGTGGCCGACGATCGCCGAGTCGGCCATCAGGAAGAGCGGCTCGGCGACCAGGGCGCCGAAGGCCGGCACGGCGAGCGCGAGGATCTCGCGGTCGTGGCTGCGGCGGGCGGTCGGGGAGGTCATGTGAGCCAGACTACTCATCCACAGGTAAGTGGTGCATAGGATCTGCATCACTTACTCGAAATCTTGATCGAGGAGTGCCGGGACGGGATGTCCACGGCCTGTCGGGTGAACGGGCGGCCGTGTGAACTTTTTCTCATGCACAGCCGATCGAGGAAGTATTCGCAGGTCAACCGGTTGACGGTGGATGATGGTGTGGTTATCCACAGAGCTGTCCACAGGGTTGTGCACAGGTTTCGGGCACTTCTCCACAGGTGCCGACCCGTCGTCCACACCCCCTGTGGATAACCGTCTTGGCCGAAGGGCCCCCGGCGCCGTAGCGTGGGGCGCCGACCCTCCCCCTGCCCCGTGCCCGTTCCGGGCCGGCCGGGGCCCGCCCCGCGCGACACCCGTGGCCCGGTGGCGGAGATGTCGGGCGGGTGGCGTATGAAGGAGGATTGCGTCATCGGCAAGGCCCGCTCCACTCGCACGATTCGCTGATCGGGGAACACGCGTGACCGGCCCCCAGTACGACGACCACGACGTTCCCCCGCCCCCGGAGGACGACTGGCAGCCGTCCGACGACGCCTTCGGTCCCGGCTCTTTCCCCAGCACCCCGAGCGACCGCCTGCCGGTCTCCCGCGGCCGTGACGGCGGCGGCCGCGGCAACTCCCAGCGCGGCGGCGACGGCTTCCGGCGCGGTGACGGCAAGCGGCGGGACGGCGGGGCCGACGAGGACCGGTCGTCCGCCTCCGACGGCTTCGAGCGCGTCCCCCCGCAGGACCTCGCGGCCGAGCAGTCCGTCCTCGGCGGCATGCTGCTCTCCAAGGACGCCATCGCCGACGTGGTCGAGGTGCTCAAGCCGGCCGACTACTACCGGCCCGCCCACGAGATGATCCACGGCGCGATCCTCGACCTGTACGCGCGCGGCGAGCCCGCCGACCCGATCACCGTCGCGGGCGAGCTGACCAAGCGCGGCGAGCTCGCCCGGGTGGGTGGCCCCGGCTACCTGCACACCCTGGTCAACTCCGTTCCGACCGCGGCCAACGCCGAGTACTACGCCGAGATCGTCCACGAGCGGGCCGTCCTGAGACGCCTGGTGGAGGCCGGCACCCGGATCGCCGGCATGGGCTACGCGGCCGAGGGCGACGTGGACGAGATCGTCAACGCCGCGCAGGCCGAGATCTACGCCGTCACCGAGCAGCGCACCAACGAGGACTACGCCCCGCTCGCCGACATCATGGAGGGCGCCCTCGACGAGATCGAGGCGATCGGCTCGCGGGCCGGCCAGATGAACGGCGTGCCCACCGGGTTCGCCGACTTCGACCAGCTGACCAACGGACTGCACCCGGGTCAGATGATCGTCATCGCGGCCCGTCCCGCGATGGGCAAGTCGACCCTGGCGCTGGACTTCGCCCGGGCCGCCTCCATCCACAACAACCTGCCCAGCGTCGTCTTCTCGCTCGAAATGGGGCGCAACGAGATCGCGATGCGCCTGCTGTCCGCCGAGGCACGGGTGGCGCTGCACCACATGCGCTCGGGCAACATGACGGACGACGACTGGACGCGGGTCGCCCGCCGGATGCCCGACGTCACCAACGCGCCGCTCTACATCGACGATTCGCCGAACCTGTCGATGATGGAGATCCGGGCCAAGTGCCGCCGGCTCAAGCAGCGCAACGACCTCCGACTGGTCGTCATCGACTACCTCCAGCTGATGCAGTCCGGCGGCTCCCGCCGGGCCGAGAGCCGTCAGCAGGAGGTCTCCGACATGTCCCGTAACCTCAAGCTGCTCGCCAAGGAGCTGGAGCTCCCGGTCATCGCGCTCAGCCAGCTGAACCGTGGACCCGAACAGCGCACCGACAAGAAGCCGATGGTCTCGGACCTGCGAGAGTCCGGCTCCATCGAGCAGGACGCCGACATGGTCATCCTGCTGCACCGCGAGGACGCCTACGAGAAGGAGTCCCCGCGTGCGGGCGAGGCCGACCTCATCGTCGCCAAGCACCGGAACGGCCCCACCGCGACCATCACCGTCGCCTTCCAGGGCCACTACTCGCGCTTCGTCGACATGACCCGTGACATGGGCTGAGGGGTAGCAGGGGGCTCGGGGGCCGCAGCGGGAGCGGCTCAGCGCCCCGTCCCGTACCTGGTCAGGACCACGCCGCCGGGGAACGTCCGGGTCTCCAGCAGGTCCAGGTTCACCCAGCCGTCCAGTGCGGTGAAGAACGGCGTACCGCCGCCCACCAGCACCGGATGGACGACGATCACGTACTCGTCGATCAGGCCGGCGCGCATGGCCGCCCCGGCGAGCGTTGCGCCGCCGATGTGCATGGGTCCGCCGTCCCCGGCCTTCAGCCGGGTGATCTCGGCGACCGCGTCGCCGGTGACCAGGCGGGTGTTCCAGTCGACCTCGTCGATCGTCGAGGAGAACACCACCTTCGGCGTGTCCCGCCAGTTCCGCGCGAACGCGATCTCCGCCGGGGTGGCGCCGGGCAGCTGGTCGCCGGTCGGCCAGTGGGAGCTCATCGTCTCCCACAGCTTGCGCCCGTACAGCGACAGGCCGCCCGCCCGCTCGTGGTCGAGCCACCACTGGAACAGCTCCGGGTTCGGCGGTCCGCTCCAGCCGATGTCGTCGCCGGCCGCCGCGATGTAGCCGTCCAGGGTCAGGTTCATGGCGTAGATCAGCTTTCGCATGGCCCAGCCTTCCGTCCGTGGGTGTCCGGCGTACGGACCGGCGCGGGTGTCCCGCCGGTGCGCGGTGCGGTCCCGCCGGTGATCCTCGTGCTCGGGGCTCAGCGTGCTGCACCCGGCCGGCACCGGCAAGCCGCCCGGCCCCGGAGTCGCCCTCGCGGAGGGGTGCCACGGATTTGAGATCATGGGTGCCGGGGCCGTGGGACGGCCGGGAATGCCCGTGTCACGCGCGGTCAACTGTCGCGAGGCGGCTGGACTTTGCACGAGAGGAAGATCGTGGACGTGCTCACCGTCGCGCTGGACGACTGCCGGGCACCGCGGTTGCGGCCGCTGCCGCAGGAGGTCGCGGAGCTCCTGCAGGACCTCGGCGCGCCGCCCCGCCTGGTCGCGCACCTGCGTGCCGTCCACGAGGTCGCCGCGCAGCTCCTCGACTGGGTCGCCGGGCACTGTCCGGAGCTCCGGCTGGACCGGGAGGCCGTGCTGTTCGGGGCGGCCACCCACGACATCGGGAAGGTCCGGCACCCCGCCGAGCTGTCCGGCCCGGGATCGGCGCACGAGCCGGCCGGACGGGACCTCCTGCTGGAGCACGGGGTGCCCGAGGGCCTGGCCCGGTTCGCCGCGGGGCACGCCACCTGGGACGCCCCCGGTACCCGGGCCGAGGACCTGCTGGTGAGCCTCGCCGACAAGGTCTGGAAGGACAAGCGCGTTCCCGACCTGGAGGACCGCGTCGTGGCCGAGCTGTGCCGGGCCGGCGGCCGTCCCGCGTGGGAGGAGTTCCTCGCCCTGGATGAGTTCCTGAGCCGTGTCGGCGACGGTGCCGAGGAGCGGCTGGCATACCAGGCCGCCCACCCCGTCCTGGGCTGATCCGCCCTCGTCCCGCGCGCAGCGGGCGGGCCGGGGGCAGGTGCGGTGGCGGACACCGGCCGTCAGACCGTCAGTACCACGGCGCCGCGGGTGCCGCCCGCCTCCAGCCGGGCGTGCGCGGTGGCCACCTGCTCCAGCGGGAGGACGGAGTCCACGCGGACGACGAGCCGGCCGTCCGCGACCAGCTTCGCCAGCCCGGCGAGGGCGACGCCGTCCGGGCGGACGTTGTGGACGGCGACCTCGATGCCGCGTTCGGCCGCGGGCGCGGCCGGCGGGCGGACGGCGACGAACAGACCGCCGTCGCGCACCACCGCCAGCAGCGGCGCCGAGAGGCCGGCGGTGTCCACGACCGCGTCGGCGCCGCCGGGGACGAGTCGGCGCACCGCCTCCACGGCCGTGTCGCCGCGGGTGACGAACTCGGCTCCCATGAGGGTGAGTTCGGCCTCGTCGCGCGGGCCGGCGACGGCGATCACCCGCAGGCCGCGGGCGAGTGCCAGCTGGGTGGTGAGGTGGCCCAGGTTGCCGCCGGCACCGGTGACCACCAGGGTGGCGCCGGGTGCGAGGCCGGTGCGCTCGACGGCCTGAAGGGCGGTCAGCCCGTTGAGCGGGAGCGCCGCGGCCGTCGCTGCGGGGATGTCGGCCGGGGCCGGGGCGAGCTGGTCGGCGGGCAGCACCGCGTAGTCGGCGTGGGTGCCGTTGCGGGTGGCGAACCAGTGCGAGAGGCCGATGACGTCCTCGCCGACCGCGACGGCGGTGACGCCCTCGCCCACCGCGTCCACGGTGCCGGCGACGTCCCAGCCCAGCCGGAACGGGGGAGCGCCGAGCAGTCCGGCCATCAGGCCGGAGCGCACCGCGGTGTCGGCGGGGTGCACTGCCACGGCCCGGTTGCGGACCCGGACTTCGCCCGGGCCGGGGACGGGGACGGGCGCCTCGGTGATCTCGGCCTGCCGGGCGTCGCCGTAGCTGCGGACGGTGACAGCGCGCATGGTGTTCTCCTCGGTTCTCGACGGTCGGGCGGTGGCCCGGCCGTTCGGCGTGCTTCGAGGCTGTCACCGTGCGATCGGCCGCGGGAGAGGAGAGTCGACCCTGGGACTGCCGATCCCTGGATGCGCGGCGGGGGCGGTCCTGCCCCCGCCACGCGGGTGTCCGACCCGGCGTCAGAGGGTGACGGTGGCGCGGAAGACCGTGGCACCCGGCCCGGTGACGGTGGTGTCGGTGCCGTCGGCGGGCAGGAAGGCGGACCGGCCGCGGGTGAGCTCCAGCGTTCCGCCGTCGGCGGCGGTGAGCCGGACCGCGCCCTCGGTGCAGAGCAGGATCTGCGGGGCCCGGCCGGGCAGGACCGCGGGCCGGTCGCCGAGGGTGTAGCGGGAGAGCCGGAACTCGTCGATCGGCACCGGGTAGTGGTGCTCGCCGTCCGCGGACGCCGCGGGCCGCAGCACGTCGGGGGCGCCCGGCTCGAAGACGACCACGCGCAGCAGCTCGGGGACGTCGATGTGCTTGGGCGTCAGCCCGCAGCGCAGCACGTTGTCCGAGTTGGCCATGATCTCGACACCGGTGCCGCGGAGGTAGGCGTGCGGGATCCCGGCGCCCAGGTAGAGCGCCTCGCCGGGCTGCAGCCGGACGTGGTTGAGCAGCAGGGCCGCGATCAGACCGGTGTCGCCGGGGAACTCGCGGGCGGCGAAGGCGTATCCGGCCATGGCGCCGGTGGGGTCGCCCGCGGCGGCAGCCTCGACGGCCCGGGCCACCTCTGCCACGGTGCGCTCCGCCTCCTCGCCGGTGAGCGAGAGGACGGCCGCGAGCGCGTCGGCGAGTGCCTCCGGGGCGGGCTTGCTGCGCAGGGTGTCGATCAGCGGGTCGAGTGCGGGCACCGCGAGCGAGGCCATCAGCGCGGCCGCGTCCGCGGGCTCGCGGAAGCCGCAGAGACCCTCGAACTCGTCCAGGGCGCAGATGAGTTCGGGCTTGTGGTTGGCGTCCTTGTAGTTGCGGTGCGGGGCCTCGACCGGGATGCCGGCGGCCTCCTCGGCGGCGAAGCCGGCGCGGGCCTGCTCCAGCGTGGGGTGGGCCTGGATGGAGAGCGGCCTGCCGGCGGCGAGGACCTTGAGCAGGAAGGGCAGCGCGGGGCCGAACCGGGTGACGGCGGCGGCGCCGAGTTCGCGCTCGGGGTCGGCGGCGATCACCGAGTCCAGGGTGGTCGGGCCGTGGCCGCGTTCCAGGCGGGAGGCGTCGCCGGGGTGCGCCCCGAGCCACATCTCGGCCTGCGGTTCCCCGGTGGGCTGCTCGCCGAGGAGGGCGGGGATGGCGGTGGTCGATCCCCAGGCGTAGGGGCGGACGGTGTTCTGCAGCCTGTCCATCGGCTCGGTTCCTCGCTGTTCCCTGCGGGGTTGCTCTGTCGGAACGCCAGACTCTAGCCGAGCGGTGTGTACGGACGGTGCGGTGCGGCGGCCCGGGCCCGGGCCGCCGCACCGCACCGTCCGCCGGTCAGGCGCGGACGATCGCCAGGACGGCGTCGCGCAGTTCGGCCATCCGGGCCGGGTCCTCGGCCTCGACGTTCAGGCGCAGCAGCGGCTCGGTGTTGGACGCCCGGAGGTTGAACCACCAGTCGTCGCCGGCCACCGTCAGGCCGTCCAGCTCGTCGACGGACACGCCCTCCAGCGCGCCGTAGACCGCGCGCACCTCGGCCGTCCGGCCGGCCTGGTCCGCCACGGTGGAGTTGATCTCGCCGGAGGCCGCGTAGCGGTCGTACCGGGCGCACAGCTGCGAGAGCGGCTGCTCCTGGCCGCCGAGCGCGGCGAGCACGTGCAGCGCGGCCAGCATGCCGGTGTCGGCGCGCCAGAAGTCGCGGAAGTAGTAGTGCGCGGAGTGCTCGCCGCCGAACACGGCGTCGGTGCGGGCCATCTCCTCCTTGATGAAGGAGTGGCCGACGCGGGTCCGGACCGGCCGGGCGCCGAGGTCGGTGACGACCTGCGGCACCGTCCAGGAGGTGATCAGGTTGTGGATCACGGTCGGCTTCTCCTCGCCGGCCGCGCGGGCGCGGGTGATCTCCCGCTCGGCGACCAGGGCGGTGATCGCCGAGGGCGAGACG
This sequence comes from Streptomyces sp. NRRL B-24484, assembly GCF_000717715.1. GTDB lineage: Bacteria > Actinomycetota > Actinomycetes > Streptomycetales > Streptomycetaceae > Kitasatospora. Next base: position 162,687 of record NZ_JOAI01000018.1, read on the forward strand.
GGCTCGCCGCGCTCGTCCACCACGAAGCAGCGGTCGGCGTCGCCGTCGAAGGCGAGGCCGAGGTCGGCGCCGACCTCGCGGACCTTGGCCTGCAGGTCGACCAGGTTCTTCGGGTCCAGCGGGTTGGCCTCGTGGTTGGGGAAGGTGCCGTCCAGCTCGAAGTACATCGGGACGACCTCGACCGGCAGCCCGGCGAGCACGGCCGGCACGGTGTGGCCGCCCATGCCGTTGCCGGCGTCCACGGCGACCTTGAGCGGGCGCATCCCGGACAGGTCGACCAGCGAGAGCAGGTGGGCGGCGTAGCCGTCCAGGGTCTCCCGGGAGGAGAGCGTGCCCCGGGCGGTGCCGTCGGCGGCGGCCGGGACGGTGACGGTGCCGTCCTCGTCGAGCCAGGACTCCACCAGTTCGCGGATCTCGGTCAGGCCGGTGTCCTGGCCGACCGGGGCGGCGCCGGCCTTGCACAGCTTGATGCCGTTGTACTGCGCCGGGTTGTGCGAGGCGGTGAACATGGCACCGGGCAGGTCGAGGCTGCCGGAGGCGTAGTAGAGCTGGTCGGTGGAGCAGAGGCCGATCTCCACCACGTCGGCGCCGCGGGCGGCGGCACCCTCGGCGAAGGCCCGGGACAGCTCGGGCGAGGAGGGGCGCATGTCGTGGCCGACGACGACCGCGGAGGCGCCCAGCACCTGCACGAAGGCCGCGCCGAAGGCGCGGGCGTAGGAGGCGTCCCACTGGTCCGGCACCACGCCCCGGACGTCGTACGCCTTCACCAGCTGACTGAGGTCCCGCATCGCGGCTCCCACCCTGTTTCGGTGCGGGACGGCCCGCACGGTCTGTTCGTCGACACCCGGTGCGGGGCTCCGGGCGCGGGCGCCGCCGATGCCCGGGGAGGGGCGCCGGCCGGCCGGGGAGCCGGTCACGAGCGACCGGTTGCTGCGCGACCTTCGGGTGTTCACGTGGTGCTGAGACTACCTGTTGCCCGGGGAGGGCCGTCCCGGCGGCCGGTCGGGTGGACACGACGTTGTACGATCCGCATTCCGGGCCGTGTGCTCGGATGCCGTCCGGGCCCTGTCGCGACGACATGCGCTGTCGATCCCCCTCCGGCCGCGGGCTCGCCGCCTCGTTCCCCGAAGTTTCGAAAGGCTGTGCCGTGACTGCCCCTGAGGAGACCACCTTCGCCGATCTCGGCGGGGTGCTGGTGATCATCCCGACCTACAACGAGGCCGAGAACATCGA
>NZ_JOAI01000019.1 GCF_000717715.1 Streptomyces sp. NRRL B-24484
GGCGTCCCGGAGGTCGCGGACGGCCGCCTCCGGCCGGACGGTGAGCCGGAGGCGCCCGATCCTCTCGGTGACCAGGGCGGCGGTGTGCACGCGGCCGATGGCTTCGTACCGGGCGCGGGCCCGGCGCAGGTGCGTCAGGGCCGCCTCGGTGTCGGTGTCGGCGGCGAGCAGACCCCGGGACCACTGCACCCCCGCGGCGACGCCGGGGGCGTTCAAGCCCTCGATCCCTCGCTCGGCGTCGTCGGTCAGTCGGCTCGCCTCGTCGCGCAGGCCGCAGGCCAGTGCGGCTTCCACCGCGATCGGGAGCAGGTCGACGGGCCGTGCCCACAGGCCTTTGCGGCGCATGAACTCCACGACCGGCTCGGTGCGCCGCCAGGCCGCCTGCGTGTCGCCCTCCAGCAGGTCGAGGCGGGCGAGCCCGGTCACGGCGATCGGCGCGACTTCCGAGTTGAAGACGCTGGCGAGCGGGGTGAGGTCCGCACGGGCCCTGGCCCAGCGGCCCTGCGCCGTGTCCAGGGCCGCGCGGTCCAGCAGGAGATCGGACCGCTGCGGACTGTCCTCGGCGGTCACCGGCAGCATCGCCTCGATGGTCCGCCCGAGGTCGGCCCAGTGCCCGGCGGCCAGATCGAGCTCCAGCACAATCATGCGGCAGCTCTGCTGGATCAGCTCGAACCCCGCGCGGCGGGCCAGCTCCTCGGCCTCACCGGCCAGCGAGCGGGCTTGGTCGGCGCAGCCGTGGGCCAGCTCGAAGCAGGCCGCGTTGTGAAGTGCACGGGCGCAATGGCGCAGGATGCTGCGGTCGGTGCTTTCCCGGGGCAGTTGTTCGAGGAGCGCCCGGCCCTCCGGGCGGCCGGCGAGTGCCAGCAGGGTGATCCGGTTGGCCAGGACATCCGCCTGCGCGCGCGGGTCGTCACTGCGGGCCACCAGCTGCGCCGCGCGCTCGACCAGTGCCAGGTCCTCCGAGATGTCGCCGCCGTCCGCGCTCAGGCCGGAGTAGAGGCCGAGGCTTGCCATCGCGGCGGCGGCCAGCGCCGGGTTGCCCTCCAGTTCGGTGACGGCTCGTTCCAGCTCGGCGAGGTCGGTCCAGTGGACGTCGGTGTTCCTCAGGATCCGGAACAGGTTGAAGCGGATCTCGCCACGCACCTCGGTGGCCACGGCCGGGTCGGCAAGAATCCGGCGCAGGGTGGCCACACCGGCAGCCGGGCCGCTCCGGAAGGCGCCGAGGGGGTTGAGGGCCAGGGCCGTGCGGCTGAGGGCGAGGGCCGTGCGGCCGCGGTCGGCGGGCGCGAGGGTGGGCTCGGCGAGGAGCTGCTCCTGGAGCCCGGCGGCGACGCCGTCGTCGCCGATTCCGGTGGCGTGGTCGGCGGCGGCCATGGCCGCGGGCAGCCAGGCGGCGGTGTCGCCGAGGCAGCGGGTGTGGTGGGCGATCTGGACGTGGGCGGGCGTCTCCTGGGTGGCGAGGACCTCCACGGCCCGGGCGTGCAGGCGGCGGCGGCGCGGGTCCGGGATCCTGTCGTACACGGCCCGGCGCGCGAGTACGTGCCGGAATCCGTACCGGCCGGGCTCCCGCTCCAGCAGGACATCGGCGGCCAGCGCGGCGGTAAGGGCCTCTTCGATCTGATCATCCGTCAGTCCGGCCATCGCAGCCAGCCCGTCCTCGCTCGCGGGGACCGCGAGGACGGCGGCGGCCTGCACCACGGCCCTCGCGTCGCGGTCGAGCGGTTCGATCCGGCTGTTGACCGCCTCCTGCAGGGCGCGCGGCACCCTGGTGTCATCGAGCGCCAGAGGTGCGCCGGCCGTCCCGGTTCGGGGGATGTGGTCGCCGTCCCGGGCGAGGCGGTGGGTGAGGACGAGGAGGTCCTCCTCCACGGCGAGTGGCAGGCCGCCGCTGCGTTCGAAGAGTTCGCGGCAGAGGGGGCCGGTGGCCGCCGGGCCGATTGCCGAGGTGGCGAGCTCCCGGATCTGGGCTTCGGTGAGCGGTTCGAGGGTGATGTCGGTTCCGCCGACGCCGACCGGGCGGCGGTAGGGGGAGCCGAGCACGTTCCCGCTGCCTGGCAGGTCGCGCGGCCGGTAGGCGAGCACCAGTCGCAGCTGGTCGGGCGGGTTGCGGGCCAGCAACAGCAGCAGGTCGCGGGTGGCGTCGTCCGCCCAGTGCACGTCCTCCACGACCAGCACGGCAGGTCCCAGGGCCGCCAGCACCTCGTGCACCGCCCGCATGAGCTGCTGGTTGCGGGTGCCGCCTTCCTGGTTGGGGCCGGGCGGGGGGAGGCGGTCGGCGAGTTCCGGCGCCAGCGGCGCCAGGACGGTGGTCGCGGGACCGAACCGGGTCTCGGGTCCGAAGTGCGATGCTCCGCCGCGCAGTGCGTCGACGGCGGGGCCGAAGGGGAGTGGCTCGCGTAGCGGGTGGCAGGCGCCCCGCAGGACCGGCGTGCCATGGTCGGTCATGCGGGTCGTTGCCTCCTGGAGCAGCCGGGACTTGCCGATTCCCGGCTCGCCCTCGACGAAGACCACGGACGGCCCGTCACGGAGAGTGTTGAGGAGTGAGTCGAGTTCGTCCTCCCGTCCGACGAATGCGAAGCCCGAACGGTAATCGCGAGCAGGCCTGTCGGCGCGTGTACCAGTCATGGTCACTCCGAGCTGATCAAGCGGTCCCGTCACCGATTGTTCCACCTCCGCTTGGTGGTCCGCCATGCCCGGGGCATTCACCTGCGACGACCGGCAAGAGGTCCCCCTCTGTTGTCGAGTGCCTCGTGGACGTTGTTGCGGGTGGTGCCGAGTTTCTTGAGCGCGTTGGCGACGTGGTGTTCGACGGTGCGGGGGAGAGGGCGAGGGTGCGGGCGATGTCCTGGTTGGTGGCGCCGGTGGTGAGGAGTTGGGCGACCTGGTGTTCGCGGGGGGAGAGGTCGGTTCCGTAACTGCGGCGGCCTCGTGGTCCGGGGCGCAGCCGGCCGCTGTCGCGCAGGGCCTGTTCGCAGCGGGCGGCGTCGGCGGTGGCGCCGAGGCGGGTGAAGACGTCGAGGGCGTCCCGGAGGTCGCGGACGGCCGCCTCCGGCCGCACCACTGCACTCCGGCGGCGACGCCGGGGGCGTTCAGCCCTTCGATGCCGCCCTCGGCGTCGTCGGTCAGCTGCTGCGCCTCGTCGCGCAGACCGCAGGCCAGCGCTGTCTGGACGGCGGCCGGCAGCAGGTCGACGGGCCGCACCCACAGTCCCTTGTGGCGGATGGCCGCTGCCGCCCGTTCCATCCGCTGCCGGCCTGCTTGCGCGTCGTCCTCCAGCAGGTCGAGCCGGGCGAGCTCGGTGACCCCCATCTGCCCCAGGTCCCAGTTGGGGTTCTCGTCGAAGCTGGTGAGGACCGGCGCCAGATTCCGGCGTGCCCTGGCCCACCGGCCCCGAGCGCTGTCGAGGGCTGCGCCTGCCACGAGCAGGCCGAACCGGAGGGTGCTGCCTTCGGCGGTCTCCGGCAGCATCGTCTCGATCCTGCGGTCCAGCCCCGCCCAGCGTCCGTCCGCGAGATCGAGGTGCACCAGGATGCCCTGGCAGCTCTGCTGAATGATCTGCGAACCGGCGCGGCGGCCCAGTTCCTCGGCCTCGCGGAGCAGCGCCCGGGCGGTCTCGTCACAGCCGCGGGACATCTCGTGGTACGCCGCGTTGTGCAGGGCGCGGGCGCAGTGCAGGAGGATGCCACGGTTCTGGGTCCGGCGGGGCAGCCGTTCCAGGAGCTCCCTGCCACGCGGGTCGCCGACGACCTCCAGCAGGGTGATCCGGTTGGCGAGGACGTCCGCCTCGGCGAGCGCGTTGTCACTGCGGGCCACCAGACGCAGCGCCCGCTCCGTCAGGGCCAGGTCCTCGGTGATGTGGCCGCCTCGCGAGCTCAGGCTGGAGAAGACCCCGAGGCACGCCATGGCGACGGCGGCCAGGTCCGGTCTTTTCTCCAGTTCGGTGACCGCCTGCTCCAGCTCCTGCAGATCGGCCCGATGGACGTTGGTGTTTCCCAGGGTCCGGCCGAGGTTGAGGCGTATCTCGCCGCGGGTCTCGATGGCGAGGGCGGGGTCGGCGAGGATCCGGCGCAGGGTGGTCACACTGGCCGCCGGGTCGGCCCGATGTGTGGCGATGGCGCTGAGGGCCAGGGCGGTGCGGGTGCGGTCGTCGGCCGGGAGGGTGGGTTCGGCGAGGAGTTGCTGGAGCAGTTCGGCGGCGACGCCGTCGTCGCCGACCTCGGTGGCGTGGGCGGCCGCGGCGACGGCCCTGGGCAACCAGGCGGCGGTGTCGCCCAGGCGGCGGGTGTGGTGGGCGACCTGGACGAGTGCCGGCGGCTCCTGCGCGGACAGGACGGCCACGGCCCGGGCGTGCATACGACGCCGCCGCGGGCCGCGGATCCTGTCGTAGACGGCGCGGCGGGCCAGGGTGTGGCGGAACCCGTACCGGCCGGGAGTCCGCTCGACCAGCACGTCGGCGTCGAGTGCCTCCGTCAGGGCGTCCTCGGCCTGGTTCTCCGTCAGGGCGGCCACCGTGGTGAGGAGTTCCTCGCTCGCCGGTACGGCCAGGACCGCGGCGGCCTGCACCACGGCCACCGCGTCCTCGCCCAGCAGGGCGACCCGGCTGTTCACCGCCTCCTGCAGGACGCGCGGCACTCCCGCGTCGTCCAGGGCCGACGGCGCGGCACCGTCGTTGGCCCGACCGCGGCGGCCGGCCAGGACGAGGAGATCCTCCTCCACGGCGAGCGGCAGGCCGCCGCTGCGCTCGAAGAGTTCCCGGCAGACCGGGCCGGTCGCCGCCGCGCCGATGACCGACGCTGCGAACTCTCCGACCTGGGCCTCGGTGAGCGGCCCGAGTGTGATGTCGGTGCCGCCGACGCCGACGGGGCGGCGGTAGGGGGAGCCGAGGACGTTCCCTTCGCCGGGCAGGTCGTGGGCCCGGTAGGTGAGCACCAGCCGCAGCCGGCGCGGCGGGTTGCGGGCGAGCAGGAGCAGCAGGTCACGGGTGGCATCGTCGGCCCAGTGCAGGTCCTCCACGATCAGTACGGCCGGGCCCAGGGCGCCCAGTACCTCGTGCACCGCGCGCATGAGCAGCTGGTTGAGGGCGTCGCCTTCGAGCTCCGCACCGGCGGCGGGGAGCCGGTCGGCGAGCTCGGGTACGTGTGGTGCGAGGACCGCGGTCGCCGGGCCGAATCGGACTTCGGGCCCGAAGTGCGGCGAACCGCCGCGCAGGGCGTCGATCGCAGGTCCGAAGGGCAGCGGCTCACGGAGCGGGTGGCACAGTCCGCGCAGCGCGGGCAGGCCGCCCGCTCGGAGGCGCTGCTCGGCCTCGTTCAGCAACCGGGACTTCCCGATCCCCGCCTCGCCCTCCACGAGGATCACGGCCGGCCCCTCGTGCAGGGCGTCCATCAGTGAGCGCAGCGCGTCGTCACGCCCCACGAACGCGAAACCCGCGCGGCGGTCGCGAGCGGGTCCGTCGGTTCGCGCACCTGGCATGGAGCCATCTCCAGACGGGCTGATCGCGCAGCCGCCGAGGAGAGCTGTTCGCGCAGCCGTGTCACAGATTGTTCCACCCTGTCCGGCAACCGACCAACAGGCCGAGACCCTCGCCGGGCCGACCGGACCGGGGTGGGCCGCAGGGGGACCCCGGTGGGCGTGTGTCACAGCGGTGGCGTCGACGGCCACGGCCGGCACCTCCTCCCCGAGCCGTACGGCCACCGCAACGGCGTCGAGAGGTACTCCCGAAGCCGCACTCGCACCTCACGCCTCGAAGCACTGCGTCCCGCCGCCTGACGGCGACGGGACGCAAGCTCGGACCCCATGACCCGGCGGTGTCGGGGAGGCCGGGGCCACCGGCAGTCGCCGGTTCTACGGGAGGGGACGGTCAGGTGCAGGTGATGACGGGCTGGGCCCAGTCGGCGTGGTCGTTGGAGTTTCCGTCGCCGTTGTCGGTGGCGCGCAGGGTGAGTTCCATGGCGCCGGTGAGGTCCCCGGTGAGGTTCAGGGGGCCGTCGGTGCCGAGGCGGGTTCCGCTGTTGGCGGCCACCACTCCGTCGCGCAGGATCTGGAAGGTCACGGTGCCGCTGCTCCCGACCTCGTCGTCCACTCCGACGGTGGTGGTGAGGTTGGTGCACCTACCGCCGAGGTAGTAGGTGATCTCGGAATTGGCGTTCGTGCCGAGGCCCTTGGTGTAGGTGGTGCCTCCGATGGTCAGGGTGTGGCCGTCACCGGCGGCCTGCTCGCCGTTGCTGTGGTCGCGCTCCACCGGGCCCCATCCGTTGGTCGGCGTGGAGGACCAGTTCAGGTCGGACAGGGCGTGGCTGCCAGTGGTGGGGGCGGTCATTCCGCAGGCGATCTTGGGGTTGGCCCAGTCGGCGTGGTCGGAGTTGTTTCCGTCGCCGTTGTCGGTGACGCGCAGGGTGAGTTGCTGGCCACCGGTGAGGTCTGCCGTGAGGTTCACGGGGCCGTCGGAGCCGGTGCGGGTTCCGCTGTTGGCCACCACCGCTCCGTCGCGCAGGATCTGGAAGGTCACGGAGCCGAAGCTCCCGACCTCGTCGTCCACTCCGACGGTGGCGGTGACCGCGCTGCACGTTCCGCCGAGGTAGTAGGTGATGTCGGAATTGGCGTGCGCGCCGAGGCCCTTGGTGTAGGTGGTGCCTCCGATGGTCAGGGTGCGGCCGTCACCGGCGGCGGACTCGCCGTTGCTGTGGTCGCGCTCCACCGGGCCCCATCCGTTGGGCGGCGTGGAGGACCAGGCCAGGTCGGAGAGCTGGCTGATGCGCTTCGGCGGCGCGGCCTGGGTGTTCGGGGTGACCTTGAGCAGGCGGCTGCCGTGTGTGGGCAGGGAGGCGGTGAGGGAGGTCGCGACGCCGGTGGTGTTCGTCTTCGTCCACAGGTCGTGCACCGTCGCGGTGCCGCTGATGCCGAGGTCGGACCAGTTGACGGTGACGTTGGCGGTGGACGAACCCAGGTTGAACAGGGCGACGGTGTAGGTGCCGTCCGGGTTCGGGGTGTACCAGACCTGCTGCTGCGTCGACTGGTCGATCGGTCGGGCCGTGCGGCCGGCCTGGTTGACCGCGATGACCTCGTCGTTCTTCAGCATCGCGAGGTCGGTCGGGTCCAGCGAGGTGAGGTCGGTGCCGAGCATCAGCGAGGAGTTGGCGACGGCCCACAGGGTCATGTGGGTCTGCATCTCGTCACGGGTCAGGCCGGCCTTGGTCGGGCCGTTGCCGATCTCCAGCGAGTCCAGGTCGTTCCAGCCGCCGGGGCCGTTGAACGCGGCCCACTGCGGCGCGCTGGTGAAGCGCTGCGCGACGTTGGCCCAGTTGGTCAGCACGCCCGGGCACGAGTAGCACTCGAGATCGCCGTCGGTGCGCCAGCTGTTGGCGTTCGCCTGCCAGGTGGTGGCGTAGTTGTGGTCCAGAGCGAGCGACAGGCCGAGGTGGATCGGCCGGCCGGTCTGGTTGAGGGCCTGCGACCAGTGCTTGACGTTGACCGTGTCCGAGTTGACCCCGTCGAGCTTCAGGTAGTCGACGCCCCAGGAGGCGAGCAGGTTCGCCCAGGAGTTGTAGAACGCCTGGGCGGCCGCCGGGTTCTTGTTGAAGTCGATGTTGTACATGCCCCCGTTGCGGCCGGGGCCGAAGTTGGTCGCGTACGTCGTGGTGTCGGAGACGATGTCCTGGGCGTGGAAGCCGGTGCCCTCGATCGGCTTGTTCTGCGCGTACGCGTCCACCGGGATACCGGGAGTGACGTACATGCCGAACTTCTCGCCGAGGCCGTGCACGTAGTCGCCGACGGCCTTCATGCCGTTCGGGAAATGAGCCGGGTCGATCTTCCAACGCCCGAACGCGTCCGAGTTGGTCTGGGGCGCGAGGTAGTAGAAGTCGTCGACGTTGATGTACTTGAAGCCGTGCGAGACCAGGCCGTTGTCGGACATGGCCTTGGCCTCGGCCTTGATGTTGGCCTCCGTCGGGTTGGTTCGGAGAGTGCTCCAGCTGCTCCAGCCCATCGCGGGCGTCAGCGCGGCGCCGTTGGTCTGCGCGGCGGCCGCCGGCGTTGCGGCGCCGATCATGAGAGGGCCGACGGACGCGGAGAGGGCGGCGGCGATGGTGAGCGCCAGCGTGCGGCGGCCGCGGAGCCGGCCTCGGTCGGTGTGGTGCATGGTGTGTCCCTTGCGTTGCGGCGCACGTCGTACGACGGCTCGTGCGCGGTGGGGGTGTTCTGCTGCCCTGGGGGTGGGGCCCGGGGATGGTGGAGGGCTCACACGGCGGGGCCGGTGCTGGTGTGGGGCCGGCCTTGTCCGCTTCCCTTCCGGCAGGATCGGACCGGGACGCGGGGTGGGGATGTCCGTGCCGAGACCTGTTGGGCGAATGACGCGGAATTCGCCAGAAGTAAACAGAAGCGAACGCGTATGAACGTGAACATGTGATACATGCCCGCCCGCGGCGTGGTCAAGACTGGCTCGGCGAATCAGCCCTGTTGGCATCAGGTGTCGAATGACAGGGTGGGGCTCGCAGGGGTCCGGTTCGGTTGGGTACCGGAGGGCGGCGTCGGCGTAGTGGTTCTGGGCGCGGCTGCCGGGTGCTCGGACGGGCCTGCGTCGGTGACATGTCTGTGGCCCCGGCGGGAAGACACTGTTGGGAAATGGGGTCTGGCGTGCGTCCCGTCGTCGTCAGGCGGCGGGCCGCAGTGCTTCGAGGCGTGAGATGCGAGTGCCGGTTCTGGGATGCTCCTGTTCCAGGCGTCGGGGCGGGTGAGGTTCATCGCGGGGGCGGTGAACAGGTGCTGAGGGTGTGTCTTCCCCATCCCGCGGTAGCGGGAACTGCGCAGACCGAAGGCCCTGACCCCTTGGGAGACGGTGGCGTCGACGCCGTTGCGGTGACCGTATCGGCGCCTCCAGACCTCGCCCTGTTCAGCCGCGCGTGCGGCATGGATCGCCTCGTCCTCGGCTCGGGGCCGCAGGGTTATCTGGCGGCCGAGGCGGTTCTTCGTGCACTCGCCGCACGCCGGACACGGGGTGGGGTGCCGGGCGGGGAACCGGACCCGGATGACCGGGGTGCCCCGATGGCTCTCGGCATCGCGCCAGATCGTGCTGGTCCGTCCGCCGGGGCAGGCCACGGACCCGGTGTCCCAGTCGATGGTGAAGGCGTCCTGGTGGTAGCGGCCTTGGCCGTGGGCGCCGGGGCGGTTCGTTCGCTGACCTGATAGTTGTGCACCCAGACCTGCCGCAGCAGTTCCACCGCGCCCAGATCCCGCAGCCCCGGCGGGGCGTCGCGGGCGAAGAGCGCCTCCAGTAGCCGCATCCCGTCGGCGCCGACCTGTTCGGCCCAGGCGCGGCGCCCGGCCTGCGCACGCGGCAGCCGTTCCTGTTCCACCTGGTGCCTGTAGCGGTCGAACCACTCCGGCCCGACCTGCCCGGACAGCCAGCAGGGATCCTGCCCGGCCAGCTCGTTCAGCGCTGCCCGCACCGTCTCGGCGGGTATCTCCCCCCAGCCCCCACTTCCGAACCGACACAGAGCCCTCCCCGAACACGAACGGCGGTCCTTGCCATCCACAACCGGATGGCAAGGACCGCCGTCAAGCTCAGACCAGACCCCACTTCCCAACAGTGTCGATCGGCGGGGCCACAGGGGCGGTGTGTCGGTTCAGCGCCCGAGGACGCCGGGAGTGATCGGGGTCAGCCGATCTGCCAGCGCTGCAACGTGGAGCCGTTGTCGGTCTGCTGGGTGACCGCGGCGCCGTCGCTCGTGGAGGCGGTGGTCAGCAGGAGGCTGCTGTTCTTGTTGGTGACGGTCCAGGTGTTGGGGAAGGTCCAGCTGCCGTCGGCGGGCTTGAGGAACCAGTGCTGGCTGTCGGAGGATGCGTTGCAGGTGGCCTGGACGACGGCGGCGCCGGCCGTCTTGGAGCTGCCGGCGACGTCGAGGCACATCTGCGAGGAGCCGTTCGCCAGGCTGTAGGTGCCGTCGCTGTTGTAGGTGAGCTGCCAGTTCTGGTTGGTGCCGATGCCCGGGCTCCAGGTGATGAGCTGGGTGCCGGAGTTGGAGGAGGCACCGGGGTCGTCCAGCGCCTTCTTGTCGGCGGTGGGTGCGCCGGTCGTGAGCTTGTGGGTGCCGCTCAGGCCGCCGCCGTAGACCTCGAAGGACCACAGGGAGTAGCCCCAGATGGTGCCGCGCTGGGTGCCGTTCATCCGGACGTAGCGGCCGCTGGCGCCGAGACCGGTGAGGTCCAGGGTGCCGCCGGTGCCGCTGGTGGTGGAGTAGACGTCGCGCCAGGTGGTGGCGTCGTCGGAGACCTGGATCTTGTACGCCTTGCCGTAGGCGGTCTCCCAGCGGAGCACCACGCGGCCGATCGACTGGACGGAGCCGAGGTCGACCCGGATCCACTGCAGGTCGTCGGCCGGGATCGTCGGCGTGTTGTACAGGCTGGACCACCGGGTACCGGGGTCACCGTCGGTGGCCAGGACGGCGGCCCGGTCGGTGGCGTTCCACTGGCTGGAGGCGGTGGTGGTCCGGTTGCGGGCGATGTCGGCGGCGCCGGGCCAGGCGGGGTTGTGGCCGACGGCCGTCATGATCGGGACGAAATCGGCGTAGGTCGTGGTCAGCCTGGGCGAGCCCCAGGTCTTCTGGGCGAGGGTGCGCAGCGGGATCGCGATGCCCTGGGCGATCGCGTTCTCGTTCTGCATGTTGGCGGCGTCGCACCACACGTGGAGCAGCGTGCCGGGGTTCTTGGCCGCGTTGGTGATGGTCTGGTTGCTCTGGTAGGTGTCGGGGGTCCAGGTCTCGTACATCCACTGGGGGTCGGGCTTCTCGTTGGAGTCGCCGTTGGTGTAGTAGCCGATGTTGCGCGACTGGTTGGCGACGGTGAAACCGGCGTTCACCAGCACCTGCGGGGTCTGCCCGAGGAAGTCCCAGTACTCGGCGATGATGCGCGTGTGCAGGGGGACGATGCCGTCGCCGGACCCGATGCCGTCGCTCCACATCCGGGTGGTCTTGCCCTTGCTGACGAGCAGGTCGTCGACCTCGTTGATGAACCCGTAGTAGGCGTCCTTGGGCGTGGCGTTCGACCCGTAGGTGGCCCTGGCGTAGGCGCCCAGGGTGTTCTGGAAGCTGGAGAGATTGCCGCCCATGTACTCGTCGGCGCCGATGTGGAAGTAGGGAGCGGGGAAGAGAGAGGCGTACTCGCTGATCAGGTCCTTGATCAGCGTCCGCGCGCCCGCCTTCGAGAGGTCGATGTTGCTGTTGTAGACGGTGCCGGTGTCGCTCACGAGCCTGTAGTCGGGGTGCGGGTTCAGGAGCGGGGTCGCGTGGCCGGGCATGTCGATCTCGGGAATGATCGCGACCTTGTACTTCTGGCCGAGCGCGACGAGGTCGGCGATGTCCTGCTTGGAGTAGTGGTCGGTGGAGACGATCTCCGGGTGGCTGGAGCTCTCCAGCCGGAAGCCGTTGAAGTCCGACAGGTGGAACTGGAAGTAGTTGAGCTTGAGGTAGGACAGCTCCTTGATGTGCTGCTTGAGCCACGGGACGGTGAAGAACTGCCGGCCCTGGTCGACCATCAGTCCGCGTTCGGGCTTGAGGGGTGCGTCGGTCGCCGTTCCGGCGGGGATCGCGTTCGACTGCTTCAGGAGCTGCAGGACGGTGCGGGTGCCGTAGAAGGCGCCGGTGTCGGTCTTGGCCTGGATGTTGAGGCTCGAGCCGACGGTCATCTTGTAGCCCTCGGCGGGCCGGGTCGGGTCGTTCAGGGTCAGCGCGATGTCGCCGGTGGCTGCGGTGCCGGTGACGACCTGCACCGTCCGGCCGGCGAGCGTCGTGAGGTCGTCGGCGAAGGTGGCGGCCTCGTCGGAGAGCTGGGTGCTGTAGGCGGGGTCGACGACGATCCGGCTGCTGCTGGTGAAGGTGAACGTGCCGGTGCCGGCCGTCCACGAGCTCAGCGCGGGGACGGTCTGGGGTGTCGTGCCGACTGCGACGGCCGGGCCGCCGGCCGCTATGACCGGCAGGGCGGCGACGGAGGCCGCACAGGCGGCGGCCGTGAGGAGTCTGAGCAAGCGCATGGGGGAGCCTCGGGTCATGGGGGAGGGGCAGAGTGGCTGACTCCGCCCGGGCGGCCGCACGTCGCCCGGAGCGATGCCCGTGGCGAATTTCGCCCGGTGTGGAGAATTCCCTGAGGTCGGGCCCGGGTTTGATTTTCGTTCACGGGATGTTCCTGAGAGTGTCCCTATAGAACCCAAGGGTCGGGGGCGGGTCAATAGGGTTCTCAACCCGTTTTAATTGCCTCGTTCTGTCGGATTTCGGAGTGTCCTGCCAGGTCCGGACCAAGTGGGAGCCCGTTACTGCGTGTGGATCTCGGGCCGGTCGCTGGCACGACCGCACGGGAGGGGGCGTGAAGTCCGGTCGGTCTGCAGGATATGGATCCGTCGTCCGTCGGCGACTCGGGCGAGGAGCTTCCGGGCGTTTTCGATTTCCGGATCGGTGTTTTCCTTCGAGGTCTGGAAAAATCGGCGGTCCTTCCTCGCTGCGAAATTCTGCAGATTTATCGGAGCGCGGTCATCGGCGGCGCCGCCGCTGCCCCGGCCGTGGCACGGCAGGACGACGCCCAGGTCAGAGCGGCAGTTGGCCCGTCGCGCCGCAGTGTCCGAATCCCTTTCGGCGGGCTCTCTTTGCGGCCGGCGAGCAGCCGCGTGTGGCTGCTGAGGGGATGCCGTCCCAGTGCCGGCAGCGTCACTTGGTGCGTGCAGATGCTCAATACTGCTTGAAAAAATGCTCAACACATCATCTGTGCGCACAGATGGGGTTTCGGGGCGGCGTGCCTTCGCCCTCCTCGGCCGCCGGAGCCGACGCGTACTGCTCGACACGAGCCGGACACCGCCCTGATCGACCGGATGGCCGTCGCGCTCGTCCCGCTCCGCACGTCGTTCGCCGAGCTGTCTCCTCTGCTCCACCAGCCGGCAGGGGCAGATGAACGGCGACGGCTCGATCCAGTTGCGCCGGGGGCGGCACATCCAACCTCTGCCTGGCCGCCCGGAGCATTGCGAGCGCGGGTCTGGTCAACGGTCAGCCGGGCCGGTCGATCGGTGTCGCCACTTGCGGCTCCGCACCCCGCTGCCAGGCCTGGACCCACCATCGGGACGGCAACCTGAAGCTCGCCGGTACCACCAAGTGCCCCGACGTGAAGGGGTCGGCGTCACCGCGGCCGGCACCCCGGTCGACCTCTGGACCTGCGGAAGTGCCCCGGACGGCATCCAGGCCGATCGAACCTGGGCCGCCCCGTTCAATGCCCCGCCCGCACCCGGACACACCGTCCCGCGCCGCGGTGGGCCGTTGCCCGCCCACCGCGGCGCGGTCTCAACGGCACTGCGCCTCGACACCCTGGCCGGCGAACAGCCCAGCCAGGTGTCCGGGCGTGCGCGCCACCGCCGAGGTGGTCGACCACTGCCACGGCGCCCTCACCGGCGACGAACAACTGGTCGACACGCGCCACTGCCTGGGCGCCGGGCGCACCGCCATGGCCGCCGAGGTCACCCGCCTGCTCCGGGCGCTCCGGGCCGCCCCCGCGCGGGCCTCGCTGCGGACATTCTCGCCGCGCTCGCTCGTCGGCAGCACGTCACACCCACGGTGCGTCGGCCACCACGGCCGTGCAGTTGCGGACCACCCCGGCCCGGGCGGGCAGTCGGCTGCGGCAGCGGCCAGGAATCCCGTCGCCGCTTCCGCCCGGGTGCGCGGCACCCCCGGTTCCCCCAGGGGCTTGTGACTCGGCGTCACCGGTCGGGCTGACGCGGTCGGCCAGGGAGCAGGTCAACCTCGGCGGCGAGAGGGGACTGCCGATCCGTCCGGCAAGCTCCCAGAAGGGCGGGGCCGGTGGCTGCCCGTGGGGCTCCCGTCAGGTCGCGGCCGCGCGGGCCGCGAGGGCCGCGCCGATACAGGCGGCGCGGAACTGCAGTCTTGCCGGCGCGAGCGGCGCGGGCGGACCGTTGTCCGGGCCGCCGACCCGGGCGAGTCGCAGGGCAGCGCCGAGGCGTTGAGTGGACAGCGGGGTCGCGTCGATGACGATGCGATCCGGTCGGCAGTGCCGGGCTGCACGGATGAGCATGCCCGCGGGGCCGGCCGTGCACCCGGCGGTGCACCGGCCCGGTGCGGAGCAGCCGCAGGGGCCGCCGGGGCGCGGGTGGCACTCGTGGCTCGCCGCGCGGGTGGGCAGCGCGGGGTCGACCGCCGGCAGCCGTCCGTTGAGGATGAACGCCGTGCCGGTGGACAGCTCCGCCTGCAGATAGAGGAGGCGGGCGGCACCGGCGCCCGCGCCGAGGTGGGCCTCCGCGTAGCCGGCCGCGGCGGTTCGGTCCCTGACGACGACAGGCAGGTCGAGCTGCTCCTCGATCCACGGCCCGACGGCTGTGCCGTCCCCTTCGCCGATGGGTGAGCAGGCGCCGCCGGACCGGGAGCGCAGCGCGCAACCGGGGAGGGCGAGGCCGACCGCGCTCACCCGCACGCCGTGGCTCCGGGCGCGGCCCACGAGGCGGTTGCCGCAGGCCAGCAGGGTGTCCACCACGGCGGCGGCGCCGCGCTCGGTGTGTGTCGCCCAGCGTTCCGTGTCGACAGGTCTGTTGGCCAGCAGGACGGTGCCGGTGACGAACGCGGCGCCCAGGTCAAGTGCGATCACTGCCACCGCGGGTCCGCCGTGCTCGTCCGGGCCGGTGGCCGCGTTCGGTGGCTGTGCGGTCCCGTGGCCGCTGCGCGGTCGCGGCAGGGGACCGGTCCGGCGGGGCGAGGTAGCGTCATGACGCTCTCCAGGGGTCGTCGTTGTGCGCCGATGCGGCGTGCGAGTGAGAAGGGCCGCGCACTCCGCGCCGGGCGTGTCGGCGCACCAAAGATGCGCAGTCTTGCCGCATTATGTGCGATCGGCGGCCGGTGGCAGCATTGACGAGCATAATTCTTGTTTTAATGCGCCAGATGACCGCTTTCTGTGGATGATGCGGCAACGGTTCGATAACCGCCCTGGAATGCCTTGCTGACCGGGGGCAAGACTTGCGCCCATCACACCGCGGCGGCGCCCCGGCCCATCCAGCGATCCAGGCGTCCAGGCCCTCCCCGGCCTGTCCGGCCGGCCCTCGACCGGCGCCCCCGTCGCGCCTCCCCTCGCAGGACCTGTCCCCAGGTCCGCGCACAAAGGTGAAAGTCATGAAGCGATGTCTGCTGCGCCTGCCCGCCATCGCCGTCACCGGTGCCCCGCCCTCTCGGCCAGTTCGAGCCCCGGCGGCGCGCCGTCGGCCGGCGGCACCACCATCAAGTCGAGGACGTGCTCGCCACCGGCCCCCGGGCCAACCTGATCGACGCCTTCACCGAGGCCGGCCAGGCCGACGGCGTGCGGTACGGCATCCCGGTCGTCTCCTCGGCCGGCGCGTTCTTCTGCAACAAGTCGGTCTTCGCCCGGGCCGGCATCACCGCCGCGCCCACCACCTGGGACGAGGTGAAGCAGGACGCCGAGCTGATCAGGGCCAAGGTGTCCGGCGTGACCCCGTACGCGCTCCCGCTCGGCCCGGAGGAGGCCAGGGCGAGAGCATGACGTGGGAACTCGGCAATCCCGTCACCACCGACCGCAGGACCGCCTTCGCCGACTTCGCCGCCGGCAAGGCGGCCATGCTCAGCGGCCACCCCTCGCTGATCCAGATGTCCAGGGACGGCAAGGTCGAGTAGGGCGTCGCGCCGATCCCCGGCAGGACGGCACCGCCGCAGTCCACCCTCGGCGTGGCCGACCGGGCGATGGCGTTCAGGAAGAACGGGCACGCCGCACAGATCAAGAAGTTCCTCGGCTTCGCGTACACCGAGGAGGACACGCTGAAGTTCGACGAGCTCTACAACCTCATGCCGGTCACCCAGGACACCCTGCAGGAGATGAAGACCGGCGGGAAGCACCAGGACCTGGCCCCGTTCTTCGCCCTGCTGCCGCAGGCCCGCTTCTACCCGCTCAGTGACACCAGCTGGGACGCCGTCTCCGCCGAGATCAAGAAGAGCGGCGGCAGCGCCGTCAACGACGACCGGCCCAGGTCCCGGGCGACCTGCAGAAGAAGGCCGAGCAGGCCCAGGCCGACAAGTAGCCGTCCCGGCCCCTCGGCCGCAGAACTCCGGGCCCGGGCGCAGACGGCCGCCCCGACCCAAAAGCTCCCGGGCCCGGATCCCTCCATGAAGGACCCCCGCCTGCAGCTGACCACCACCCCGGACAGCCAGCCCCTGACCGTCGGCATCAACAACTTCATCGGCAACTACACCGTCCAGTGCAACTACCTGTCCGCCGGCCCGGGCGTCGCCGTCCTCCCCGTCGTCGTCCCGTTCGGACTCATCGAGCGCAAGGTCGTCTCCGGCCTTACAGCGAGCTCCGTCACATAGCCGTCTCCGCAGCGCGCTTACGCCCGCGAGCGCAGGAACCTGCAGCGCCCGACCGATTCACCATGGAGAACCGCGTGTCCCACGTCGAAGCCGAGACCGTCGGCCGGCCCGCCCACTGGGCCGAAGCGGCTGCCGTCGTCGCCGCCGACCCCGGCGGCCCGCCCAGCCCCGGCGAACGCACCGCCGTCGTCGACTGCGGCACATCCCTCCACGTGGCCCAGGCCCAAGCTCAGCTGCGCGAGCACGGCGGGCAGGGCGAGACGGACGCCCGTACGGCGCTGACCGGACCCCTTCCCGAGGCGCTGATCGACGCCGCCGAAGTCGCCTTCCTCGGCGCCGGATGGAGCGGCGGCCTCGCCAACGAGGCCGCGCCCAGGAGGCGCAAGGCCGCCCTCTTATGGAGCGAGGCCCACTCCGCCGTGGAGTTCCGGCACGGATCGATCGGCATCGCCGCACCCGACACCGCATCTTGGATGCCCGGCGCCGCACTCGACGGCCTCGCCGACCAGGTCCGCGACACCGGAGCCCACCCGGTCGAGAGCCGCTTCGACCCGGTCGCCGAACCCCTCCGCGTCCACTGGCCGTCCGTCGTCCGTGCCACCGCCCGCGACCGCGACCCCGACGGGCCCCGCCACCTCACCCGCTCCGTGAACCTCGCCGCCGCATGAGCCCCGCCGCCCCCTGTGTGCTCGCCGTCGATGTGGGTGGAACCGGCATCAAAGCCACCGTGCTCGACGCCGACCTTGCCGTCCGCCACACGACCTGGCGGCCCACCGGCCGCGAGCGCGGACCGCGGGCCGTCGTGGACACCGTGACCGCCCTCGTCACCGAACTCCTCGACACGGCCGGCCGCCACGGCACACCCCCGCAGGCCGTCGGCCTCGCCCTGCCGGGCATCGTCGACGAGACCACCGGCACCGCCGTGCACTCCGCGACCATCGGTTGGCGCAACGTCACCTTTCACGACATCATCTCCGGCGCCACCGACCTGCCGGTCGCCGTCACGCACGATGTCCGCGCCGGCGGCACCGCCGAAGCCCGCCTCGGCGCCGGTCGGGGCCACGACCACTTCCTGTTCGTGCCCATCGGAACCAGCATCGGCGCGGTGATCATGACCGGTTCACGCGCCGGCACCGGTGCCCACCACTGTGCCGGCAAGATCGGGCACCTTCGGATCCGCCCGAACGGCGAACCCTGCACCTGCGGAGCGCGTGGCTGCGCCGAGACCTATGCGTCGGCGGCGGCCGTCGCCCGCCGCTACGCCGCCGTCACCGGACGCACCGCCGACGCGGCCGAGGTCGCTGCCCGGACCGCTGCCGGCGAGTTACCGGCCCGGGCGGTCTGGGACGAGGCCGTCGACGCCCTCGCCGACATGCTGGTACTCACCACCACCGTCCTCGACCCGCCGCTGATCGTCCTCGGCGGAGGTCTCTCCCAAGCCGGCGACCTTCTCCTCGACCCCCTGCGCACCGCGATGGCCGCCAAGGCGACCGTGTCGGCCGTCCCCACGGTCGAGGCAGCCGAACACGGCGAGCGCGCCGGCTGCCTGGGTGCCGGCCTGCAGGCGCTGGACCTGATCCCCGGCCCGGTGAGGACGGGGGCACGCTCCCTGTGATCGTCCGTGTGAATCCCGGCCCTGCGCGCGACGTCACTCACCGTGGACCACCCTCGGCGGCACCGTTGCGTCGGCGGGAAGCAGCGTGTGGACGGGACTTCGACCGGACACCCGTCAGGCGCTCCGGTCCGCCGTCCAGGTCGAACCCCCCCTGACCACCCCCTCCACCACTGCCCTCCACCACCGGGACCCGTCATGCCACTGTCCACGACAGCAGTCCTCGTCACCCGCGCCGCCGCCCGCGGCGGCGCGGTCGGAGCCGTCAACGTCATCACCCTCGAACACATCGAGGCCGCCGTCCGCGGCGCCGAGCGGGCCGGCCAGGCCGTCATCCTCCAGATCAGCGAGAACGCCATCAGGTACCACGACGGGCGGCCGGGGCCGATCACGGCGGCCTGTCTCTGCGCCGCGCAGGCGGCCCAGGTCGACGTGGCGCTCCACCTCGACCGCGTCAGGAGCCCGGAACTCCTCTTCGGCGCGGTGGACTGCGGATTCAGCTCCTTCATGATCGACGCCGCACACCTGCCCTGCGAGGACAACGTCGCCGCCACCCGCGCCGCCGTCGACTGGGCCCACACCCACGGCATCTGGGCCGAGGCCGAACTCGGCGTGGTCGGTGCCAAGGGCCCGGTCGACGCGCACGCACTCGGCGCACGCACCGACCCGGACGAGGCAGCCAGATTTGCCGCCGACACGGGCGTCGACGCGCTCGCCGTCGCGATCGGGAGCACCCACGCCGTGACCGATCGCACCACCCGCCTGGACCACGGCCTGCTCGGCCGTCTGCGCGCCGGCGTCGGTCGGCCGCTCGTGCTGCACGACTCCACGGGCGTGCCCGACGACGAACTCGCCGCCGCCGTGGCCGGCGGCATCACCAAGGTCGGCATGGGGACGGCATTCAACATCGCCATGACCGGCGCCGTCCGTGCCCGGCTCGTCGCCGACCGGCACGCGGTCGACCCCCGCGGCTATCTCTCGGACGGACGCGGCGCCATGGCGACCCTGACCGCCCACCTGCTGTCCGTCCTCAACGGCCCTGCCGCACCTGCCGCGTGAACGATCAGGCCGCCGAACCGTCGTCGGCCTGCCACCACCTGCGCCCACCCGACCGGAGGAAGATCTCATGGGGGACCTCGTCCTCGTCCGCCACGGCGAGACCGCCTGGACGATCACAGGACAGCACGCAAGCTACACCGATCTGCCGCTGACGCCGGAAGGGGAGCGCCAGGCACGGGGTCTGGGCGTCGTCCTGTCGGGACTGCATTTCGGCCGGGTCCTCAGCAGCCCGCGCATCCGGGCACGGCAGACCGCCCGGCTCGCGGGCCTCCCCGCTCCTGAGCTCCGCGACGACCTGCGGGAATGGGACTACGGCTGCTACGAGGGCCTGCGGACCACGAACATCTTCCGGCGGCGGCCGGGGTGGAGCCTGTGGCGCGACGGTGCGCCGGCCGAAGGGCCGGGTCGCCCCGGCGAATCCCCGATCCAGGTCGGTGAGCGGGCCGACCGGCTCCTGCGCGACCTGCGGGCGGACCTCGTCGCCGATCACGGAGACGTGGTCGTCGTCGGGCACGGCCACTTCCTGCGGGTCCTGGCCGTCCGCCACCTGGGTCTGCCGACGGCCTGCGGTGCTGTCTTCCATCTGGCGCCCGCGGCGGTCGGCCGCCTGGGCACACACCGCGGCCGGCCGGTGGTCCTCGGGTGGAACGACCGGTCCTCGGGTTGAGCGGCGCGCCGCCGCGAAGCGGGATCGGACCCGGCGCGCTCCGGGATGCGGTGTCCACCGCAGATCGGCGCCGGGAGTTCCCGATATCAACACGGTCCAACATCTCGGGTCGGGCCGTCGCCCTGCGGTGAACCGTCAGGCCTGCGACCCCGAACATGCTGGTGAGGCGATTCCACGGGCCTGCTGGAGTGCCACTCTGCCATGATCGCGACGTCCAATGTGCTGATCGATCGTCACCTTGGGTCCTGGAAAAGCCAAATGAAGTTGTGTGATTGTGTTGACTTGCTGCCACTTTCGCGCAGAATTAATCACACCTCGCCGGTGCCGTGGGCCGATCTGCAGATCGGTAGCGCTGGCGCGATCGCGGCGAGGACCATCGGCGCGCGCCCCCGGGCACCGCACGGCTTCCGGTCGTGCCGTGCCCGCGGGCGACCGTCCGACCTCCCATCCGGAAGGCAGGACTGTCATGACCATGCCCCGAAGGTTGTGGGCGGCCGCCACCGCGGCGCTCGCCACAGCCACCTCGCTGATGCTTCCCCTGGCTCCGGCCCACGCCGATCCGACCGCCACCAGCCCCAACGGCAACGGCCTGGCCGTGACCCCGCCCATGGGATTCAACAACTGGGCCAGGTTCGGGTGTTCGACCGGAAATCCGTACCCGGGCGACACCGGCCCGAGCGAGTCGTTGATCCTCGCCCAGGCGGACGCCCTGGTGAGCCGCGGCCTCGCGGCCAAGGGCTACACCACCGTCACCATCGACGACTGCTGGATGGCCGGCTCCCGCGACGCCTCGGGAAACCTGGTCGCCAACGCGAGCACCTTCCCGCACGGCATGGTCTGGCTCGGGCAGCAACTCCATTCCAAGGGACTGAAGTTCGGCATCTACGAGGACATCGGCAGCCACACGTGCGGTGGCTATCCGGGCAGTTGGAACCACTTCCAGCAGGACGTCGACCTCTTCGCCTCCTGGGCCGTCGACTACATCAAGCTCGACGGCTGCAACATGCCCGCCGCGTCCAACAGCGCCGCCGGCTACACCACCGCCTACCACGCCTTCGGTGCGGCGATGAAGAACAACGCCTCCCGGCGTGACATGGTCTACTCCGAGTCCTCGCCCGCCTACTTCTTCATCGGCAGCACCGATCTCAGCGACTGGTACACCGTCATCGACGCCGCGAGCAAGGACGGTCAGCTCTGGCGGGAGGGCTACGACGTCCAGATGTTCCATCAGGGCGGCTCCGCCTGGAACAGCGTGCTGACCCAGTACGGCTACAACTGGCCGCTCTCGCGGTACGCCGCGCCCGGCAGCTGGAACGACCCCGACTTCCTGGTCACCGGTGACAACCTCACCGACGACGAGTCGCGCAGCCAGATCGCCCTCTGGTCGATGATGGCCGCTCCGCTGATCCTCAGCACGGACATCACCGCACTGTCCCCGGCCTCGCTCGCCGCGCTGTCCAACAGCGACATCATCGCAGTCGACCAGGACGGCCTCGGCAAGCAGGCTGGCTTGGTCGCACAGAACGGCAGCACCGACATCCTCGCCAAGCAACTCGCCAACGGTGACCGGGCTGTGGCCGTGCTCAACCGCGGCTCCGCTGCCACCACCGTGAGCACCTCGCTCGCCGCTGTCGGCTTCACCGGCAGCTGCACCGCCACGGTGAAGAACCTGTGGACCGGCGCCACCTCCACCACCACCGGGACCGTCAGCGCCACGGTGCCCGCCCACGGCACCGCCATCGTCCGGATCGCGGCGGGCGGCTGCGGCCGGCAGCCCACCGGCGAGGTCGCCGGCATCGGCGGAAAGTGCCTCGACGACAGCGGCTCGCTCACCGGCGACGGCAATCCCGCCATCCTCTACCACTGCACCGGCAACGCCAACCAGCGCTGGACGCTCCCGGGCGACGGTACCGTCCGCATCCTCGGCGCGTGCCTGGACGCGGTCTACCGGACGAACGACAGCCGGTACACCGGCTACTGGGCCGCCATCGGCACCTGCGACGGCCGCGCCACCGAGAAGTGGACCTACCGGCGCAACGGCAACCTGTCCAACGACGGCCTGCCCGGCCTCTGCCTCGACGACTACGCGGCCCTCACCGACGACGTCAACCCGGTCATCGTCTACCCCTGCGCCGGCGCCGGCCGCAACGAGGCGAACCAGATCTGGGCGCTGCCCAGCTGAACCGCACCTCCGATCGCAGCACGGTGTCCCGGGGCCGAACGCCCCGGGACACCGTGCTGCCGCGTGGTCCTTCCCGTGCACGTCGGCGACCGGGCGGATCAGGCTCGCCGCCCGACGCCCGGTGGGCCCTGCGGGGTGGATGTCCACAGGGCCCCGTCGTCCGGGTCAGGCTCGCCCGTGCGGGCGTTCGCTCAGCCGATGGCCCAGCGCTGCAGGGTGGAACCGGTGTCCTGCTCCTGAGTGACGAGGGCGCCGTCGGTGGTCGAAGCGGTGGTCAGCGAGAGGTGGCTGTTCTGCGAGACGATCCTGTAGCCGCCGTTGGCGGCGGTGATCTCCCAGCGCTGGTTGCTCGTGCCCTTGCAGTACCACTGGATCACCTTGGCCCCGGCCGTGGGGGAGCCGCCGCTGACGTCCAGGCAGAGCTTCGAGGAGCCGTTGGCGATCTGGTAGCTGCCGTCGGTCTGCCGCGTGAGGACCCACGTCTGGTTGGATCCGCCGTTGACGCCCCAGGTGATCATCTGGGTATTGACGTCGGGCGAGGCGGCCGGGTCGTCGAGCGCCTTGCCCGAGGTCCGGATGACGCGGGTGCCGGCCAGTGCCGGGCTGACGGTCCAGCTGAGGGAGGCGCTCCCCGACGGACCCGTGCTGTCGGTGACGGTCACGTTGACGGCGTACGTACCCGTCGTGGTCGGCGCACCGGTGACCAGGCCCGATGAAGGGTTGATCGACAGGCCGGGCGGGAGGCCGGTCGCCGCCCAGGTCAACGCACCTGTGGCCGTGTCGGTCGCCTGCAGCTGCACCGAGGTCGCAGTCCCGACCGCTCCAGCCTGGTTGCCCGGGTCGGTCACCGTGACGCTTCCGGCGGTGCCGGTGTTCCAGATGTCGGTGATCGGGGTGGCCTGCGCGGCGGAACCGGCGTACGGCAGGCCGTACATGTCCTCGATGGTGCGCAGGACGCCGAAGTGGTCGACGTGTTCGCTGTAGGCGCCCGGCTTCACGGGCTGCCCGTTGACCAGGGTGGCGATCCGGTTGTTCCCGGCACTGTCGTCCTCGTCGAAGGTGGTGATGAGGACGCTGTTGTGGGTCTTGGCCCACTGGACGTAGGCGTCCAGGTGAGTCCTGAGCCAGGTGTCACCGGTGGCCACCGAGCAGTTGTGCATGTCGCTGCAGAGGTTCGGCACCACCCAGGAGACGGTGGGCAGCTGGGTGAAGTCGGTGGGGAAGGCGGTGAACGGCCTGTTGGCGGCGGCCGGCACGTTGCTGAAGTTGACCCACGGGTTGTGCTTGCGGGCGTAGTTGCCGCTGCTGCAGACCGTGGAGCCGGCAGCGGGGAGGTCCTCGGAGTAGCCGGCGAAGGTCAGGCCCTTGGCGATCAGCTGGGCGGCCTGGTTGTCGGTGCCGAAGGTGTGCGGGCAGGAGTCGTCCGTGACGCCCTGGTTGGAGCCGGAGAAGAGGTCCAGGTAGTTCGGCTCGCTGGGGTGCTCGATCGCGAAGGACTGGGTGAGGTTGGCGCCGGAGGAGGCGAGTTGGTTGAAGTACGGGGCCTGGGAGTTGCCGATGATGGAGGTCTCGGCGGTGTTCTCGAAGACCACGACCACCACGTGGTCGGGGCGCGGTACTCCGGCGGCGGCAGCGGCGGTGGGGGCGACGGTCGTGGAGGTGATGCCGGCGACCGTGCCGCCCATAAGTCCCAGGGCGGTGAGGCGAGAGACCGAACGGGGGATGCGCAACGCGAACTCCTCGGAGAGGCGGATGATGTATTCCATCGTTCGCCCCGACCTTTCTGTGTGCAAGTGCCCGGAGGTGAAATTCAGGAATAGTCGAAAATTTCAACAGAGAAGGTAGCTCGCATACGATCCAATTGTGTATGGAATTCCGCCGACGTGTGCTGGCGGACCATTCTATTGTCGGTCTGATTTCGGCACTGCGCTGCCTGGGCGTGATGAACCGGCGCGTGTTCGGCGATGTGCGGGGCCGAGTGGTGGCGGATTATTGGGGTTCCAGGGGGTGGGCGGGCTCAAGCGGCGGGGCCTGCGGGCTGAAGGTTTTGTCGGGAGGGCGCTGTCCGTCGGAAGTCAACGGAATCAAAGGGCTTTGAAGGTGATACAGGGCCGCGCGATCCGTGGTCAAGGAAGGGTGGGCGAATCGGGCCCGTTGGCATCAGGTGTTGGTGTCCGCACGGGATGCGGGCCCGCATCCCGTCCTGCCGAGCAGTGTGCGGGCGCGGTGGGGAATCTCCGTTGTTCGAGCATGATGTCCTCGGAGTGGCCGTTCCTGGCCGCGTGGTGGCGGCCTGGCTGTCCGGGGCCTCGTCCGGGTGTGCCGCGGCTCGGTGGCTCGGGGGGCGTTCGGCGGCGCAGTGGGGCGCCGCCGCCGTTGCCGGTGAGGAGACCGAGCGGCTCGAATCAGGTTGTCCGAGGCGGGTCCGAATGTCGTTCGCGGATTGCCCGTCAGGGGGTCCAACCTGCTCGCGCCGTCCTTGACCGCACGGGTCCGGCGTGGTGTTCCGCCCATCCCTGCGCACTCATTTCCCGTGATAATTATCCTGTTCTGACGATTGATCAGATAAAGTTCGCGTGAGTCGTTGACCGCTCTCGGTGGGCTCTGCTTTGCTTCATGGCAGCGACCGGCACCAGCTGTCGGAGCGTCGGAATCCCGGTTCGGTCAGCACCTCGGTGACGCTCACCCCCACGCCGGCACGGAACGCTCCTCGCACACCATTCCGCCGCGCCCCATGTGTTGAACCCTGCCCGGACTCCCCGCCCGTGCAGGAACGGCGCGACGGTCCGACCTGCCGTCCTGACGCGAAGCGCCGGGCCCACGGTCGGACACCCCGAAGTTCCGCACCACCGGTGCCTTTCGCTGCCCCTGTCCCACGCAGTGGACCGCCCGCGCCGACCGGCGTCGGGGATCTGCAGGAGAGAGGAACCCCCCCACACATGGCTTTCGTCCGAACCGGCACCGCGGCACGCACGGCCCTGACCGGCGTCGCGTCGCTCTCGTTCCTTGCCGGAGCCTTGCTCACCGCCGCCGCACCCCACGCGGTGGCCGCCACTGCCACGGAGCAGTCGCAGAGCGGCTCCGTCGCCCACTCGAACAACCCCGCCAACCCGAACAGCCCCGCCTACCAGCACGCCTACCGGCACGGGGTGGTGCCGACGATCCCGCAGCAGGCCATGATGCAGTCCTGGGCGGCCGGCCACCCAACTGTCGACGCCGTGACCGGACCCAACACGCTGAAATACGGCGGCGGTGTCCACGGCGTCGGCGTGCAGAGCGGCCACTCCAAGGTGTACCTGGTCTTCTACGGCAACCAGTGGGGGGCGCAGAGCGTCGACGCCAACGGGAACGCGAAGTTCTCCGGCGACGCGAACGGGGCGGCGGGTGCCGCGCAGCAGATGTTCAAGGGCATCGGCACCGGCAACGAGCTCTGGTCCGCGGACCTGACCCAGTGGTGCGACGGGCCCAACGTGGCCACCGGCGCGACCAGTTGCCCGGCGAACGCCGCCTTCGTCCCGTACCAGATCGGTGGCGTGCTGTCCGGCGTGTGGTACGACAACGCGGCCGCGTCGCCCAGTGCCGCGACCGGTCACCAGCTCGGCGTGGAGGCCGTCAGCGCGGCCGCCCACTTCGGCAACACCACGGCTGCGTCGAACCGTGACGCGTACTACGTGATCCTCTCGCCGCCCGGCGCCAACCCGGACAACTACCTCGACGTCAACCCAGGGTTCTGTGCCTGGCACGACTGGAACGGCGACACCGACCTGACCGGTGGCGCGGCCGCCTCGCCCTACGGCGACATCGCGTTCAGCAACCAGCCCTACAACATCGACCGGGGAGCGGCCTGCGGCGTCGGCGCCGTCAACTCGCCCGGCACACTCGACGGCTGGACGATCACGCTCGGCCACGAGTGGCACGAGACGGTGTCCGACCAGTTCCCGTCCGGTGGCTGGACCAACCTCGTCAACGGCCAGAACGAGGAGAACTCGGACGAGTGCGTCTGGCTGCCGCCCGGCACCCCGGGCGGCATGGCCAACATCACCTTCGGCAGCTTCGGCACCTGGGCCGAGCAGGCCAGCTGGTCCAACGACACCAACTCCTGTGCCATCTCCCACCCGATCGTGGGCGGCGGCTCGACCGGCAACACCGTGACCGTCACCAACCCGGGCAGCCAGAGCGGCACCGTCGGCACCGCGGCCAGCCTGCAGATCAGCGCCTCCGACTCGGCCTCCGGCCAGACCCTCACCTACTCGGCCACCGGGCTGCCCGCCGGCCTGTCGATCAACTCCGCCACCGGCCTGATCTCCGGTACGCCCACCGCCGCGGGCACCTCCTCGGTGACGGTGACGGCCAGGGACATCGCCAACGTCACCGGCAGCACGTCGTTCTCCTGGACGGAGTCCGCCACCGGCGGCGGCTGCACCGCCCGCCAGCTGCTCGGCAACCCCGGCTTCGAGACCGGCACCGCCGCGCCGTGGACCGCCTCCGCCGACGTCGTCGACAACTCCTCGTCCGAGGCGGCCCACTCCGGATCCTGGAAGTCCTGGCTGAACGGCTACGGCTACGCCCACACCGACACCCTGTCGCAGGCCGTCAGCGTCCCGGCCGGCTGCAAGGCGACCCTCACCTTCTGGCTGCACATCGACACCGCCGAGACCACGACCACCTCGGCCTACGACACGCTGAAGCTCCAGGCCAACAGCACCACCCTCGCCACCTACTCCAACCTCAACAAGAACACCGGCTACGCCCGGAAGACCTTCGACCTCTCCGCCTACGCGGGCCAGACCGTCACCCTGAAGTTCACCGGCACCGAGGACTTCTCTTACCAGACCAGCTTCGTGATCGACGACACCGCCCTGAACGTCTCCTGACGAAAGGAAACCCGGCGACCGCCGGGGGCAGCCCCCCGGGCCCGCCCCCCGGCGGTCGTCCGCCTACCCGGTGACTCGCCCTCGCCCTCTCGAATGCGGCCACCGTCGACAACGCCGTCCGCGCCTACGGGCAGAGCATGCTCCCGCGCTCCACCGAGCCGTGAGGGCCGCGCGCCGGGGCGCAGACTCCGAGCGGTGCCACCGACACCCGCACAGTCAATGGCTCGCTGGATCTCCTTGCGCACCCAGGTGTGCGCGTACGCCCCGAAGGGCACTACGCGCGCGGGGCCGAAGCGGCCGGCGGCGACCAGGAGGGGTTCGTCGGCGGCGGGGTGGAGGCAAGACGTCGCGGTGGCCTGCGGTGCGGTGGGGCGTGGGTCCAGGTACTGCCGGAAGGCGAACGGCAAGTAGAGGTCGTCACCGAGATCGACCAGGCAGTCGAAGGCGAGTCCCGGCTCGTTGTGCTGCAGGAACTCGAGAGTCGCTGAGAGGTCGATGTCGGACAGGCCCGCACGGTGGGCCCGGGCAGTATCGAGGTGGCCCCAGGTCCGATTCCGGCTGGCCTGAGGCGCCTCATGGTCAGCGGTCATGGCGCCAGTGTTGCTGATGCTTCCGGCGGGTTCCGCGACTTTCACCGGCCGTCCGCCCCAGCGGATGCCTTTCTCACTGCGGATGCGGGCGTGCTCACGGCGCTGGGCGGCCAGGACGTCGGGGTCCGGCCGTAGATTGCGCACCGGCCGCGGTGGAAGTCCGGCAGCCGTTCGGCGGGCCGCTGCCGGTGGTCGCAGGGCGGGACGTCCCAGGTGAGGTAGGCCGGCCGGTAGTCCGTCCACCGCTGCTCCCACTGGGACCAGACCGCGCGCCGGGCCGCGCATCGCGGGCAGTCTGCGGGGCAGTCGGCCGCCGCGCACAGCGGCGCCGCCGTTGCCGAGCCCGCAGTGTGCCGAGACCTTCCGGTACGTGTCCGCCGGGTTCTCCCGGCCTCCCGTAAGGGCCCCAGCACCGACAGCAGTCCCTCGTCGTGTGCAGGATGCCCCCCCCACACACACACACTCGCCTCCAGCGTCAGCTCACCCGCCCGAGCCCTCCGGGAGGGCGGCCACCACGAGGGCGACGGCTTCCTCCGGAGTCTCGGTGCGCGCGACCAACTCCCCGCCTGGGCGCCGCACCCCGTACAGCCGCTCGTCGTGCGGGAACAGGCCGTACCCGACCTGCCCCTCCCAGTGGCCGTACCCGACCTGCCTGTTCTCGGAAGGCTCGATTCTGGTGGAGAACCATACGTTGAAGTGGCTGGTGATCGGCGTCAGCCTGCGGAGCGCCGGCTGGGCGTACGCCGCCACCAACAGCGCGTGCGTGCGAGGGGTCCGGCCCCACGACGATGTGTGAAAGCGGTCGAGCTTGACGTGCCACACCAACTCGACTGCGCCGAACGGCTCCTGCTCGTGCGCCAGGGCCCACGGGCGGAACCCGATGCCCGGGGCCAGGGCTTTGGTCTCTGTCAGCCCCGCACCGCTGATCCACGCCGCTGTTGCCCTGACCACTTCGGCCGGCTCCGCGATCCACCCACCGGCCATGGTCACGCCGTGGCTTTGCAGGCGCATCCAGAAGCCCCCGCACTGCTCGCCGGGCGGATACACCGACAACAGCCGCGAGCCCTCAGTCTGCTCGTAGGGTGGATACACCGTCACCCGCCGGCCGAGCCCCTCATCGCCATACGCCGCGATGGCCGAAACCTCACTGTCCGGCTCGGGCAGGACGACCCCGATGCCCTCCGCCGTACGCCTCAACACCTCCCCGAGCACGCCGTTGACCCACTGACGCTCGCCTGCCCCCGCCTCGAAGCTCACCCGCTCAGTATGCCGCGTGGCAGCGCCCGGTCTACCTGATCAACACATGGGGAGATGGGGGCCGACGATCCCTGTGACGGGAGGCGCAATTGCGGAAAGTCCGGGAACGGCAGCGTCGCCGGTCCGGGCGGTCGGGGGATGCCCGGCAAGAGCGGCACCGCCGCGGCCCGATGGTGGCCGCTGCGTCCTGGCAGCCGAACCTCCACCAGGCGGCAGACAACTGATGTCCGCGCGAGCAGCGGGCATCTCAGTTGTCCTGGAAGGACGCCATCTTCATGCTGGTCGACGACCTCAACGACACCGACAACACGTTCGTTGTCATCCAGCCGACGAGGACGACCCGGTCTGGTACGTCTCGGTGGCTGTCTTCGACGAAGGCGGCTACGAGATCGTCCGCCGCGACGCGAGCCGTCGCGAACACGACGTGGCAACCGAGACCGGCATCGGCACAATCGCTCGCGACCTCATCCTCTGGCTGGCCGCCCGAAGCTTTCCAGGACGACCAAGCAGACGCAGCGTCGACGCCTTCTGAAACAGGCCCCAGGGCGAAACACTTCGCCCTGGGCGGCCTGTGCCGGCGCGAGAGCGGCGAAGCGACCCAGTGGGTGCGGCCCCGCTGCTGGTTGCGCCGCCCCCGCCTCCGTACCTGGAGGCCCGGAGCCGAGGCCGTCAGCCACCAGTCAGTTGAGGTGGAATCCGACGGACGGTCCGTTGGCCCGGTATCCCCCCGCCCGGGTGTACTCGGTGGTGCTGATGGAGAACGTCTGGCCCGGGAAGCGGGCGTAGACGTCGGGGCTGGGCAGTTGCAGCCCCGCGGTGAAGCGGCCCTCGCTGTCGGTGCCGGCCCCGCCCATCTGGCTCGCGTGGAAGACGAACCTCACCGTCCCGTTGCGGATGAATCCGGAGCCGGTGAGGGTGACGGTCGTACGCATCGATCCGCTCCGGGGGCTGATGTCGAGCGTCCTGGGCACGTCCCGCGGCTCCCCGGCCTCCCCGCCCGGGCGGCCACCGGACCTGGAGGCTGTGGGTCGTCGGGCCGCTCGGCACCACCGGCACCTGGGCGAACCGCCTCTACCCGCACCGAGTCCTCACCCACCGCATCCGCGTCATCGAGGAGGCCGAGTCCTGGCCGGCGCTCGGCCCGCGCGGCCGCGACGTCCTCGACCTGATCGACCACCAGCTCCCCGCGCTCGCCCGCACCTGGGCCGAGACTCACCGAGGTCATGACGAACTGCAGTCCGGCAAGGTCGAGTTGACTCATCCGGTTCCCATCGCGCGGCGCTCGGCCCCAGCGAATCACGCCACCGGCGGGCGGGCCGGACGCCGCGGCCGCGGCTGACCCCACCGGGTGTCGGCCGATCGATGCACCGGCCGTCCCGCGGGCGGATCGGCGGATCCGGCACTGGGCCGTCCGGGCGGGGGCGCACCCGCTCACTCGGGGGCGGCCGAGGCGCGGCGCGCGGCCCGCCGCGGGCCCCGTGCGCTGCGCCGACGGAGTGGTGGTGCGGCTGATTTTCCGGCAAGTCCGTGCCCGAACAAACCCGCACGTGGGAACCATTCTGCAGCCCCCGCCGGGGCCCTCGGGAGGCGTGTCGCGGCGCGCGGGCCGCCCCGGCGGCGGCCCATGGTGGGGCGCA
Source organism: Streptomyces sp. NRRL B-24484 (assembly GCF_000717715.1). GTDB lineage: Bacteria > Actinomycetota > Actinomycetes > Streptomycetales > Streptomycetaceae > Kitasatospora. Next base: position 30,228 of record NZ_JOAI01000019.1, read on the forward strand.
TGGCTATCGACCTGAAGCAGACCGGGATCGATCCGGACCTGCCGACCATCCCCCCGACCCGCAACACCCAGGAGGCCGTCCGGGCCGCCCTGGGCGACCTGCAGGGCAACATCCTGCAGAGCCACGGCCGCGACCACAGCCGCCACCTGTTCATCACCTTCGCCACCGCCGGCGCCGACGACCGGCAGAAGTCGCGGCAGTGGCTGGCCTCGCTGGCCCGGCCCGAGTACATCACCTCGGCCCTGACCCAGTACGAGGAGGCGAACAGCTACCGCGACACGCTGCGGACCCTCGACCGCAACGGCGCGATCACCGCCGCCGACCGCACCGCGATGATCCTCTCCGCCAGCACCGTCTTCGTCGGCGCGCTGGTCTCCGCCGACGGCTACCGCGACCTGCGGCTCGGCGCCGACCTCACACCGGACGACCCGTCCTTCGCCGCCGGCGCCAAGAACCGGGTGACGGTCCTCAACGACCCGCCGGTGACCGCCTGGGAGCCCGCCTTCCAGGCCACCCTGCACGCGCTGGTGATCGTCGCCGACGACGACCCGACACTGCGCATCGACCCGCTGGTGGCGCAGCTGGAGCAGCAGCTCGCTGCCATCGGCGCCACGGTCGCCGAGGAGACCGGCACCGCCATGCGCTTCGACGCGCAGGGCAACCCCGGCCCGACCGGGAACGTCCACGAGCACTTCGGCTTCGCGGACGGCGTGAGCCAGCCGCTCTTCCTCGCCCGCGACATCGCACGGGCCAGGACGCTCAACGGCGGCATCGACGTCTACGACCCGAGCGCGCCGCTGGACCAGGTGCTGGTCAAGGACCCGGCCGGCGGCGGCGACGGCTACGGCTCCTACTTCGTCTACCGCAAGCTCGAGCAGGACGTGGCCGGGTTCCGCGGCGACGAGAAGGCCCTCGCCCTGGAGATCGCCCAGCAGGCCGACCCCAAGGCGCAGGACCCCACGGACGCAGACATCGCCCTGGCCGGCGCGTACATGGTCGGCCGGTTCAAGGACGGTACGCCGGTGGTCGAGCAGCAGGTGCCGGGGCTGGCCTCACTGCCGAACAACTTCAGCTACGACCGGGACGTCGACGCGGTGCGCTGCCCGCTCGCCTCGCACGTCCGCAAGGTCAACCCGCGCGGCGACAAGCAGCGCCAGTTCGGGGTGCCGCTCACCCAGGAGCGGACCCAGCGGATCGCCCGGCGCGGCATCAGCTTCGGCCCGGCGACGCTGGACCCGGCGCCCACCGACTCCGTCGGCCTGCTGTTCCTGTGCGCGCAGAGCAGCATCCCGGACCAGTTCGAGTTCATCCAGGCGCTCTGGTCGAACTTCGAGCAGTTCCTCGAGCCCGGCACCGGCCTGGACGCGGTGATCGGCCAACTTCCGCCGTCGGAATCCCGCGGCCAGGCGCTCGAACAGCCCTGGCCCAAGGTGTACGGCTCGCACAACCAGCTGGACTTCTCCCAGCAGCCGCCCGCCCCCACCAGCCCCTTCTTCCCGAAGCGGGTCGGCCAGCGGGTGACCATGCGCGGCGGCGAGTACTTCTTCGTGCCGAGCCTGAGCGCGCTGAAGCGCTTCGGCACGGTGGTCGAGTCGGCCGCGAACGGAGCCGGGGCGTGAGCGGCCACCACCGTGCCGTCGACGCCCTCGCCCGGAGCCTGAGCGGCTACGTCTGCGAGCCGGGCAGCGCCGACTACGCCCGGACGGTGGAGATCGACAACGGCCGCACCCGGACGCCCCCGGCCTACGTGGTGCGCGCCAACTCGGTCGCCGACGTCGCCCGGGCCATCGCCTTCGCCCGCGAGCTCGAACTGCCGATGACCGTCCGCGGCGGCGGCCACAGCGCCGCCGGGTACTGCCTCAACCGCGGCGGCGTCGTGCTGGACCTCGGGCTGATGAAGGGCATCGCACTCGACCGGGACACCGACCGGCTGCGGGTCCGGATGGGCGCGATCTGGAGCGACGTCTACGGATACGTCTCCCGCAACGCGACCCCGCTGATCCCGATCGGCGGCGGCTGCCTCACCGTCGGCCTGCCCGGCTTCCTCCAGGGCGGCGGCTACAGCTTCGTCTCCCGCTCCTACGGCCTCGGCAGCGACAACGTCCTCGAGATCAAGCTGGTCGACGCCGCGGGCCGGCTGCGGACCCTGACCGCCGACGCCCCCGACCCCGCCGACCGGGACCTCTTCTGGGCCTGCCGCGGCGGAGGCGGCGGCAACTTCGGCGTCGCCGTCGAGATGACCCTCCAACTGCACACGCCCGCGGCCGCGACCGTGATGGGCGGCGAGCTGTCCTACCCGCTGGAGCGCGCCCAGGAGGTGATCGCCGCGTACGACGCCTGGGCGAAGGACGTCCCGCAGGCGATGGCCGCCTACGGCTACGTCGGGCGCGACCCCGACCCGGCGGACCCGACCCGGAAGGTTCCCACCTTCCGGATCACCCCGGTCTTCAACGGGGAGTACGCCGACGGCGTCGACCTGCTGCAGCCGATGCTGCGCCTGCACCCGTTCAACGTGAGCGTCTACTCGATGCCGCTGCCCACCTGGGAGGCCACCATCGGCCGCTCCACCCTGGTCGGCGACCGCCAGGCGTACATCCGCTCCGGGGTGATCGGCGAGGACGGCTGGCGCGGCGACATGATCGAGGCCCTCCAGGACGCGATGGAGAACGCCCCCTCGCCGGACAGCTTCGTGGTGTGGACCCACGGCCGCGGCAAGGTCATGCACCCCGACGGCGACAACCACGGGCCCTACCCGCACCGCGACAAGCGCTACGTCTTCGAGCTCAAGGCGATCTGGACCGACCCGGCCGACACCCGCACCAACGTGGAGTGGGCCTTCGACGTCGGCGAGGCGCTCAGCGCCGACTTCCAGGGCGCCTACGTCAACTACATCGACCCGCTGCAGAAGGACTGGGCGGTCGCCTACTACGGCGACAACCTGGCCCGGCTGAAGGCGATCAAGGCGGCCGCCGACCCCAGCGGCTTCTTCCGCTTCCAGCAGTCGGTCGACTCCGCCTTCGAGCCGGACCTGAGCCGCCCGCTCGACCTGAGCCCGATCAACCGCACCCTCGTCTGACCCGCACCCCCCGGGAGCACGCCATGACGGACCACGGCACACCCACCCCCAGCCCCCAACAGATCTTCACCGAGCTCTCGGTGGCCCTCACCGGCTTCGACCGCGCCGAGCTGGCCGGCACCGGCCTGATCGAGAGCCACTACTCCACCCTGCTGCGGATCATCGGCGAACGCGAGGCCGGACACCTGTTCCTGGCCGCCGCCGAGGCCCTCGCCGCCGACCGCAGGAACCACGACGGCGAGGCCCTGCGCACCCGGGTCGTCGAGAACCCGCGCTACGCGCCGGTGATCATCAGCCTGATCAAGCTCTGGTACCTCGGCAGCTGGTACCCGCTCTCCGGCGGCTACCGCGACGTCAACGGATCCACCGCCGAGGACGTCGAGCACGTCGTCTCCCCGCAGGCCTACCGCGAGGGCCTGGTCTGGGTCGCCGCCGGCGCCCACCCGATGGGCGCCAAGCCGCCCGGCTTCGGCTCCTGGGCGGAGCCGCCGTCCATGCCCGTCTTCTGAGCCGAGGAAGCGCCACGAGGAGCGAGGAAGCGCCATGAGCACCAACGACCACGACATCGTCATCGTCGGCGGCGGCATCTCCGCCGCCACGATCGCCAAGACCGTCATCGAGAAGGCTGCCGCCCAGAGCCCGCCCCGGCACCCCCGGATCCTCATCCTGGAGGCCGGCCGGGCCACCGCGATGAGCGCCGACAAGTACGACACCTACGTGGACGCCTACCAGGCCGCACTGGCCAAGGTCCCGAACGCCCCCTACCCGGCCAGCAGTTCGGCGCCCCAGCCGGACGTGCTCGACATCGGCCGGCCGATCATGAACCCGGACGGCACCACCAAGGTGCCCAGCGACAACGGGTACTTCGTCCAGATGGGCCCGCTGCCCTTCGGCAGCGACTACGCCCGCTCCCTCGGCGGCACCACCCTGCACTGGCTCGGCACCTGCCTGCGGATGCTCCCCAACGACTTCCGGATGCGGGACACCTACGGGCACAGCGTCAACTGGCCGCTCTCGTACGAGGAGCTGAAGCCCTACTACGAGCGCGCCGAGTGGGACATCATCGGGGTGTCGGCCAACGTCGAGGACCAGGTCTACCCCGGCATCGGCGGCGACCCGGCGAAGTTCTTCAGGAGCGCGAACACCGCGAAGTTCCCCGACGGGGCCTACCGCTTCCCGATGGAGCGGATCCCCAGCAGCTACCTCGACCAGTACCTGGCCAAGAAGTCAGCCGGCCTGGTCGTCGAACTCACCGACCGGCAGGGCCGGCCGCACACCTTCCCGATCGAGCTCAGCAACACCCCCGTCGGCCGCAACTCCCAGCCCTCCGACGGCTACCAGGTGATCGGCGCGGTCGGCAACTTCGACCAGGGCCAGCGCTGCGAGGGCAACTCCAGCTGCATCCCGATCTGCCCCGCCCAGGCCAAGTACAACGCGCTCAAGACGCTCTACGAACTGATCGTCAAGTACCCCGACCGCGACCCGGCGGACGGCGCCCCCGCCAAGGCCCGGGTGGCCGTGCGCAGCCAGTGCGTGGTCTCCCGCGTCCGGCACACCACGCAGCCGGACGGCACGGGCACCGTCACCGGGCTCACCTACCGGACCTGGTTCGACGACGGCAGCGCACCGGTCGAGCACACCGTCACCGCCGACACCTACGTGCTGGCCGCCAACGCCGTCGAGAACGCCACCCTGCTGCTCGCCTCCGGCGCCGCCAACCGCAGCGACCAGGTCGGCCGCAACCTGATGGACCACCCGCTGCTGCTCACCTGGGGCCTGCTCGAGGACGGCGTCGGCGCCTACCGCGGCCCCGGCTCCACCTCCGGCATCCCCGCCTTCCGGGACGGCGGCTTCCGCTCGGAACGCACCGCCTTCCGCGTCGAGATCGGCAACTGGGGCTGGAACTTCCCCGAGAACGCCCCCTACGACACCGTCCACGACCTGGTCGGCGGCGGCGAGAGCGGAGAGGTCGGCCTCTACGGCCGGGCGCTGCGCGAGCGGCTCGGCGAGATCCTGCCCGCCCAGTTCCGGATCGCCTGGGAGCTGGAGCAGGACCCCGAGCCCACCAACCGCGTCACCATCGACGACCGGTACAAGGACGCGCTCGGCAACCACCGGCCCGTCATCCACTACGACCTCTCGCCCTACGTGCGGGACGCACTGCCCTGGGCCGCCGAGGCCAGCCGGCAGCTGTTCGCCCAGCTCGGCATCGGCGAGAAGGTCCGCCGCCCCGAGTACCGGCCCGGCGACTACACCCACTACGACGCCGACGACCCGTCGGCCGTCACCCACGACGGCGTCACCTACTGGGTCCGCGGCGCCGGACACGTCGTCGGCACCCACCGGATGGGCGACGACCCGGCCACCTCCGTGGTCGACAGCCACCAGCGCAGCCACGACCTGCCCAACCTGTACATCACCGGCTGCGGCAGCATGGCGACCCTGGGCACCTCCAACCCCACGCTCACCATGACCGCGCTGGCGCTCCGCACCGGCGACCGGATCGCCGAGCAGCTGAAGGGGAACGACGCATGACCGAGCCCACCAGGATCACCAGCATCAAGGACCTGAAGGCCGCACTCCAGCTGGCCGTCGGGCTGGAGCTCAGCACCGTCCCGGTGTACCTCACCGGCCTCTACTCCATCGACACGGGAGGCAACACCGACGCGACGCAGACGATCCGCAGCGTGGTCATGGAGGAGATGCTCCACATGACGCTCGCCGCCAACGTCCTCAACGCCCTCGGCGAGATCCCCAGCACCGCACCGGTCGACTTCCACGGCCGCCGCAACCTCAGCCCGATCCCCGCCTACCCGCTGGACAGCCCGCTGGTCACCGGCATCGGCACACTCGAGCTGCTCCCGCTCACGCCCCGCGCCGTGGACGGCTTCGTCCGGATCGAGCACCCGCTGCACGGCGCCGCCACCCTCGGCGACATCCCGGCGCAGCCGGGCGGCTTCCGCACCATCGGCGAGTTCTACGACGCCGTCGACGCCGCCCTGGCCGACCCGGCGATCTGCCCGGACAGCGCCTTCCAGCCGGTCCGCCAGATCCCCGACAGCGAGTACTACGGCGGCGCCGGACACGTCGTCGAGGTGAAGGACCGCGCCACCGCGCGGGAAGCCGTCCTGAAGATCATCGACCAGGGCGAGGGCCTGCCCGAGGAGTGCCTGCACCGGCCCGCCAAGACGGTCACCGACGCCGACCGGCTCGGCTCCGGCTGGCAGATGTACTCCCACTACGCGCGCTTCCGCGAACTGCAGGCCGGCCGCCGCTTCCGCACCGACCAGCAGGCCGGCGAGCACCCCGAGGGCGCGCTGCTGCTGATCGACTACTCCGCCGTCCGGCCGGCGCTGTACGTCCCGCGCAACGGCGACGTGGACGGCAGCCCAGAGGGCGCCGCCCTGGACGCCTTCGACCTGGCGTACTCGCACCTCGTCGACGACATCTACCGCGCCTTCGCCGGCCGGCCGGTGGAGGTCACCGACCCGCTCGACCCGCACGCCGAGCGGGAACGGCCCGCGCTGCGGCTGGCCGTCCACGCCATGTACGGGCTGAAGAACGCGGCCACCGCCCTGATGCGCACCCCGAACCCGGCGAAGCCCGGGCACACCCTGTGCCCCCGGTTCTCCTACGTCCCGCCGGGCGGGGACCGCGACAAGCTCGTCCAGCGGCTCGAGAACCGCACCGACAACCGCACCGACAACCGAGGAGGACAGCCGCGATGATCTCCATCGTGACCAAGTGGTGGTGCGTGCCCGGCCGTGAGCAGGAGGCCGTGGACGCCCTGAAGGACCTGGTGCGACAGGTGGAGGAGGGCGAGCCGGACACCCTCATGTACTGCCTGCACACCGCCGTGGTGGAGGGCTCGCTGCCGCCGCCCACCCCGAGCGAGGTGATCTTCATGGGCGCCTGGACCAGCCGTCAGGCCTTCGACGACCACCGGACGGGGCCGATCTTCACGGACTGGCTGGACAAGAACCTCGACCTGTTCGTGCAGAACGACGGCAAGCTCTACGTCAGCGCCGAGTTCGCCGACCGCTTCGCCGGCTTCGTCCGCGGAGCCGCCATCGGCTGACGGCCCGCCGTCAGCGTCGGAACCTGCCGCTCCGGAAGGTCCACCGGCTGCGCCGCTGCCGGGGGACGGCGGGGCGGGGGGGCGTGGGGCGGGAAGGTTCCGACGCCGGCGGCACGGCGGTGGGCGGTGCCGCCGACGGGGTGGAGAGGACGGCGGCTCCGGGCGCCGGGACCTTGGCCACCTTCGGGGTGAACCGGCCCGGCAGCTCGATCAGGTGCCGGGAGATCCAGGCCGAGGTCCAGGTCAACTCGGCCTGGGGGAAGGCGAGTCGGAGGTCCGGGCAGTCGAGGGGGCTGTTCGCCGTGCGGTGTGTCCATGCGCCGATCCTTGCCGGATCCCGCCATGGTGCGGCCCGGGTGCCACCTCACAGCGGGACGACGACGAGGCCGGCGACGTATCGGGCCAGCCGCGATGGGCCGTGTCCGGCGAGTGCCCGGTGGACGTCGTCGGGCACCGTGGGCCGCAGACCGGCGGCGACGTGGCCGAGATGGGCGACGGCATGGAACCGCGCCCTCCGCCCGGGTCGGTCGAGCAGGGTGCCGTCGGTGGTCCGGGCCGCGCACGGCGGCTGGTGCCGCAAGGCGTCGTGGACGATCCGGGCGACCGCGCCCGCGCCGGACTGCGGTTCGGCGAGCAGCGGCCGCAGCCGGCGGTGCACGCCCTGCCGGGCGAGTTCCGCAGCCGTGGCGACGGGCGGGAACGGCTCGGTGCCGGGGGCGAGGAGCGACGCGAACGGGACGGCGCGCTCCAGCAGTTCGGGTCCGTCGAGGCCGCCGAGCCGGAGCCCGGCGTTCTCGGCCTCCTCGGCCCGGTACCGGAGGTCGGCACGGACCGCCAGGGCCGGCAGCAGGCCGGCAGCCCGGGTGTACGGCTGCCGGTCGTCCGCGGCCGCCTCCGTGGCAGCCGCTTCTCCTGCAGACCCGCCGGCGGTGGCGGTGGCCGCCCCGGGGTGGAGCAGCAGCGCGGCGGGCACACCGAAGTGCTCGGACGTGTACAGCAGTCGGGTCAGCTGCGTGTCCGGGTGGGCCCGGCGGTCCGAGCCGATCCGCCAGACACCCGCGTGCCGGGTGAGGCTCCGGACCTGGATCAGGCAGCCGAAGCCCCGCCCGCCCGGCTCCACCCACCACCAGAGCAGGTCAGCGCCGGTGGCCCTGCCGAGGTGGCTGTTGAACGAGACGTACCGGGCCGCGGGCGGCAGCTCCCGCAGCAGCCCGCGGACGATCGCCTCCTCCGCAGGGAAGGACCCGCGGAAGAGCTCCCGGGCATGCATCCAGGGGCGGCGGCTGCGGGCAACGGCCCGGCCGTCGATCGGCAGACGTGCCCGGCCGGCCAGACTCATCGAGCTGCGCCCCCTCCGGTGCCCGGGCCGGCGGCCGGGTCGCAGGCCGCCGTCGTGGTCGAGCCCATGATGACCCATCGCCGTGTCCGCCGAGGGGGCGCCCCCGGCATCTGAACGCGCGGCCGGGAGGCCGGAGGCGCGTGCAGCGCCCGCGGCCTCCCGGCGCGGCAGCAAGACCGCACCTGACGGCCCAGTCCAGGCGCAGGCGTCACACGCGTCTGATCGCGACCGCAACGGAGTTGGTGGCCGAGTGCGCGCAGGCGGCCGCGGCCGTCGACGGGCCGATCGCGGACGCCCCGCCCGAGCGGGAGGGCGTGCGGGGGAGCCCGTGGCCCATCGCCGCGCTCGCCGCGAGCGCATCGGTCCGCCGCGACGATGCGACGATGCGCGACGAGGAACGCCGGCCCGCCGAGGCGGGCCGGGAGGGCGGGCAGGGCCGGACCATGTTCCGGCGCCGCTGCTCCCCTGGCGGGGGCGGAGAGCGCCGTGCTCGGCGAGCAGGTCGGCACGGACATCGTGCCGGGGCGGGCGCCGCCGGTGACCGCGGAACAGACGGCCGCCGTGGGCCTGGTCGGTGCGGGGTCCGACGTCATCGAGGCGTTGGAGGATCCCGAGGAGGCGTTCGCGCTGCCGGCCGAGCTGACCGCCACGGGCGAGCACAGCGGTGCGGAGGTTCTCGGCCAGGCCACCCACACCGTGCTGGTGGCGGCCCTGCTGGTGTTGCAGGACGCCGCCCGTGAGAGGAACCCGAGCCTGACGGCGGAGGGCTGCCTGCATGCTGCCCGGCAGCTGGCCCTGGTGGTGTTTGTGGCGAGCCTGGACCCCGAGCCGGTCCGGCCCCCGGCGGCCCACTCCCTCGTGGGTGGAGGGTCGTTCCGCCGTAGCCTGCGACAACGTGCAGCTGCGGTGTTCGTGCTGCCCCGACGCACGATCGGCTGTAACTGCCGGCCCTCCGCGGTTGTCGGTGGCCTCTGGTCTGATGCCGGGCGAGGTCGAGCAGCCGGGAGGCGGAGGCGATGGGCATTCTGACGGACTACTTCCGGGCGCCGGACGCCGATGCCGTCCGGCGGGTCCTGGCACGGACGGAGGGCTCGTCCCCGCTCTCGGGCCGGCAGCCCGCCTTCGACGGGGTCCGGTCCAAGGGGCTGGATCCGTACGTCGTCCTCGGACAACTGGTCGCGGCCGTCCAGGAGGTCCCCTGGGACGTCGACATCGTCGAGGACACGCCCGTCCGGCCGCCCGGCCCGGAGCCCCACGCGCACGTGGTGGACGACGACGACCCTTGGGCGACCGGACCGTGGGTGGTGGAACTCCATGCCGCCACCCGTGACACCCTCGCAGGGGTGCCGGACACGGAGGTGCCGGCGGTCGCCGCACGGTGGGCTCGGACGGAGGAACTGCACGGCGTCGACGGCGAGGACATGCAGCCGGCCGTCACCTGGCTGGTCGGCCTCGCTCGGCGCGCCCGGGCGGACGGCGAACTCCTCTACTGCCGGACGTGCCTCTGAGGCTGCGCCCACCACGTGCTCCGAGCGACGACGGTGCGGCCCGGGAGTTCAGGCACTGCTTCGCGGCGGTCGGCACCAGGCCGCCGAGGCGGGTCCTCGCGTGGTCGTGGGCCATCAGGTGCTGCAGGGTCGGGACGGCTCGCGGATCCCTGGTGGCGGCGAGGGCGCGGCAGGCGGGTGCGTGCAGGCCGTCGCCGCGGAGGAGGCGGCGAGCTTGGCGACCGTACGGAAGAGCAGGTGGACGGTGCTGTCCGTGCCGCCGACGGGCAGGGCGTCCAGGTCGCCGGCCACCGCCGCCGTGGGGTGGGGCCCGGGAAGTGCTGCGCCGACGGGCGCAGCTTCCCGGGCCCCGGGACGGCGGGGTCGTTCACCGATCAGCCGCAGTGATCCCAGTCGGACGCCCAGCGGATGCCCTCCGCCTGCCCGCCCCAGGAGATGCAGGTGTTCTTGGCGCTGAGCTTCACCGGGCCGGCGTAGAACTTGTAGAAGCCCCAGTCGGGGGACTCCACCATGTCGCTCTTGCGGATGATCTGTACCCGCAGGTCGTACGTCCTGGTCCCGTTAGGGCTCCGCACCCAGGTGACGGCACAGTTGCTCGACCCGTTGTAGAACAGGTAGATGTCGGCCACCGTGCCGAGGGCGTGGTGGTCGATCTGGTAGTAGCCGCTGCCGCATGCGCCGCTCGGGGTGGTGGCCGCCGCGGCCGGCGTGGCCACGGACACCGTTCCCGCGACCATGGCCAGAGCGCTGAGCGCGAGGGCGGCTGTCCGCTGTGACGTGCGCATGAATCTCCGTTCGGTACATCCCTGTCTGGATCTTGCCGCAGGCACGATAGCAGCGGGCAAGATCATCTGACTACGGGTCGGGGCGGCCGGTGGGCCGATCTCGTCCGGTTCCACTGCAACCTGACGTCGGGTCAGGAGCGTTGTCCATGCAGGGGTGGTCGAACGGCTGACTGCTCGGCGAGCTGTGCGAGCTGCCCCGGGGTGAGACCTTCCGCCGCGACCGGCCGACCGCGCCCACCCGCTGAGATCCGGCCGCACTTCGCCTCCAACCCCCGGACGGCCGGTCGGCGGCGGCGCCGAGGCCCGGTGACCGCTGCCGATCCCAGGTCCTGAACGCCGTCCGCCCGGCCGCCACGGGCCGCAGGCCATGGGTACCGTCCCCGGCCGGGAGCTCAAAGAGCGGTTCCGGCGACGGGACGGCCCGCGGGCGGCGCCCCACGCGCTGACGCGGCGTCGAACCGTGAGTGGGCCGGCCCTCACGCCGTCCCGGCCCGGGCGGCCTCAACCGCTGCCATCAGCGGCGTGATGTCCCGCTCGAAGCTCACCTCGTGCAGCAGCGTGGTCCACCGCCCGCCCGCGCGCTGCCGGACGAAGCAGTAACGCACCGGCACGCCCTGCTGCTCGCGGCGCATGATCACGGTGCCCTGGTCGCCGCGCACGACGGTGGCGAGGAAGCGCACGTCGTCCACCGAGTCGCCGACCTGCTTCCCCTGGTCGCGCATGGCCCGGAAGTGCAGTATGAACTGCTCCTTGGTGATCGTCACCACCTGCCCGGCCTCGTCGGTGCGGATGTTCTCGAACGACGGGTCGTAGAGCTCGTCCAGCGTCTCGACGTCCACCGCAAGGCCGGCGTCGAGGTACTCGCGCATGCGGGTGATCAGTGACTGGTCCATTGCGGCTCCTGTGCTTGTGGTTCTGTCGGACGGGGCGTGTCCCCCGCCCCTGCTGCACCAAAGTCGCACGGGCCGGCGGCAGATCACCGGCACGCCGCTGTCGGTCGGGTGCACCGCGTTGTCAGCGGACTGACGGATCGTCCGACGCCTCGGTCACCACGAGGGGGCGAACCGGCAGTCCGGGTGTTCGGGCGATTCCCGCCGGCCCTGGGCGTCCCATGACATCGGATCCGCGAGGGCCCGGCGCTGCGGGAGGACCCCTCCCGCTCCAACCGTCCCCACTCGCTCCCTGCGCGGTCCACCGCCCGGGATCCGCACCGACGAGGTCGGCCTGACGGAGCACCGGCGCCGGTCGCCGAGATCATCCGGGACTCGGCCCGGCGCCGGGGGTACCCGCCCTTCGTGCGCGAGATCGGCCGGGCCGTCGGCCTCTCCTCCACTTCCTCCGTCATCCCGCGGGTGTGCTGCGGGTCGGTGTCGGACGCAGCTGGACGGTTTGCCCTGGTCGGAGACCCACATCGGCTCTTCGGTGTGCAACAGCGCCGTTGCAACTGATCGGTTGTCCGGGTACGGGCGGACGGGAGATGTCGCTGATCCTGTGACGCCGGGCCCGGCGGGAGCCGGTGCGAGGTGGCGCGAGGTCGAGCCCGAGGTCGCCACGCAGGCATCCCCGGCCCCCGGAAATCGCACGTACGGGTGGATGCGTACCGGGCGTGTTTTCGACAGGTCGAATGAGAGCCACCTGGGCGGCGAGTTCGGGAGCCACTGCGTGATCAGGCGCCGGGTGCGGGGCTTGTGCCTTCGTGATCGGCAGCGAGTTCCGGAGCCACCCCGATCGAGTGACCTTTGCCCGCGCCGGCATGGCAGCCGCTGCCGAGCGGCCGGGCGTGGGTAGTTTTGCGGTCCCAGGTCCTCTCGGGCCGGCCCCTGGTAGGCCCGGCCAGCGAGGGCCGGGCGTCCCCGCCCCGGATGCGGCCACGGCGGATCGAGAGCGGCACAATCGCCGGCGGCCTGGTTCGAAGCATTGCTTCCGGCCATGCCCAGGGTGGACTCTGGATGCTCGACCGTCGTTGGGGGGCACGGTGGCTCGGGTCTTCACTCGCATGTTTCTGATTGCTTCGCTCATGGCCGCGGCGTGCGGTGCGGCGGACGACGGGGGCCGCCCGGTCGTTCCGCCGCATTCAGCCAAGGTGTCGGCCCACCCGGTGGTTCTGCCGGATCCGGCCCCGGTGGAGGCTCAATGGGTCCTGGACACCTTGTCGCCGACGTCATACTGCCCGGCGCCCACGCTGTCGACCTTGATGGTGCTCGACTCCAGTGGTCACGATCGGGCTGAGGTGGTCTGGCTGGTGGACAACATCGAGGTGTGTTTCGCGAGCATCTACGGTGGCGCCTTGATGCCATTGCAGGATGTCCGGCGCAGCCGGGTCGACGAGCTCGCCGCTGAGCCCGAGCCCATCTGGCTCACGAGCGAGGAAGGCGCGGCGGGCGCGCCGTACCTGTTCGCGGTCTTCACCGGCGCGGTGGGCGAGGTGACGATCAAGGGCGACGGCTTCCACGTCTTCAGTCCGGTGCACCACCGGACGGTCGACCTCGGCGACGGCCGATTCGTCACCTTCGTCGGGTTCCACTTCCTGGACTTCAACGTCGAGGTCAGCCCCGATATGGCTCTGTGCACTTCGGAGGGGTCCTGCCGAAAGCTGACGTGACACGCACGGGCCTGCCGCGAGGCCAGGCCCGGATCCCGGTCGGGACGCCTCTACCACCCCGGCTCCTCCGCTTACGCTCATCGTCTCGCCAACGCCCGCACCACCCTGAACCACGCCCGCACCGCCGCCACTGACCCCATCACCACCCCTCGCACCAACAGTCACCCCGGCCTCCTGACTGACCGTGATCAAGGACCACAGCCTTGCAGCGCCAGCTGGAGCAGTCGATCACCATCCGCGAACGCGGCGTGTCGCGCCCCTGCTCGGGGTGGCTCTCAATCTCGGTGTCCGAACCGGTGGCTCCCGATCTCGGTGTCCGACCGGCTCTCAAAACACCTGTCCAATACACCGGGCGCTGCTGCATGTTCAGAAGTTGTCCGGGCCACCGGCCACCGGACGTCGGGCGTCGGGGCCGGAAGACCAGGGGGTACGGGGCCGCTCGGCGCGTTCGCCGTCCACGACGATGTCGAGTCGCTCGTTGAAGAACGCGACGAGGCCCCGGATGTGCTCGGCATCGTGCAGGGGCTGCCGGTAGCTCCAGCCGATGTCGGGCAGGACACGGCCACCGGCCGCGGCGGACCAGTAGGACGCCTGTCCCTTGTAGGCGCACCAGGTGCGGGTACTGCTCGGGGTGAGCTCGGCGCGGACATCCTCGAGGGACAGGTAGTAGCGAGTTGGCAGCAGGGTCTCGAACAGCAGAGTCGGCCGGAACGACTCGGCCAGCACCTCGCCGTCCGACTCCACCCGGACATGGCGCGAGGCCGCCAGCACGTCGATGCGGTGGAACGGGTCCCTGGGGTGAGCGACGTTGCGTTCGTCTTCCTCGTACCAGGCGTCGAAAGCCCGGAAATCCAGGACGACGTACCCGTCCAGGGCGGGGTCGGCGGGCTGGAACCCGGCTCCGCACCGATCCTGCCCGTCGGCTCTCAGGTCTACTGCGCGGCCCTCGGCGCTGTGCACGGTGAACGGAACCGGCGGGTCGAACACCGGCCGGGCGAACAGGTCGGGCATGTGCGCGCCAGTACCGTCCGCGGCGGCCGTCTCCGCCGTGCCGGCCGGTGACAGCTCCGTCGAGATGTCGCCGACCGGCACGGCGTAGGACGCCACGATCCGACGCGGCTCCCAGACCAGCACGGCCCTCGTGGTGTCCACGACCGTGCGCCCGCCCAGGACGGCCCGGATGCGCTTGCCGATCGGCTCGTGCCGGAGCTCGCCCAGACCTTCGGTCAGCAGGTCGCGCATCCGCGTGCTCATCTGCGACTCCTCCAGAGGCAGGTCTCCCTGGCAAGTCCCAGCGTGGCACCGACAGCGACCGCTCGCGCGGCCGCACGGGCCGGTGCCCGTGCCGCGCCCTTCCCGTGCCTGCAGCAGGAGCACCGGGCCTACGCGGCGGGTGACCGGCGCTGGCGGCGCACAGCGCGTTCCGGGCTGGGGTGGACAAGCAGGACCAGGTCGGTCTCGGTTCCGGCATCCGCGGTGTGCGCCCGTACGTCACCGACGTGCGGGCGAAGTTCAAGTACGACGACCACAGGCCCGTCGAGCACCGCACCGACACCGCCCGCTCACCGAGCGCGGCACCGCCCTGGACGTGCCCACCGCGGCCCAGCAACCGCGCCGCCCGGAGCGCACCGGCACCTGGAAGCCCTGACCCGGCTGCCCCGGCCCGCTCTCGTCGAACGGACACCCCTTCGCGACGGCCATCTCGGCCCTGCCGTCGCCGACGCCTTCCCGACACCCTCATCGCCGTCGTCACCGCCACCGGCCTGTGCGGCCACGGGCCCCGGCCCGTCCCCGGCAGCGACCTGGCCGCCGAGGGCTGGGACCGGGACCCGTACCTGTGCGGGTCCGCCGAGCAGGCCGCACCCTCGCAGGCCGGATCTCCTGTACCGCCGACGGCTGGGCCACCCACATCGACGGCCGCCTCGTCATCGACGCCACCGACAGCGAACCCCGGCTCTCCCCCTGACGCACCCCTCGCCCTCACCCTGCTGCGCATGGCCCTCGACCGGCACCTCGCCCGACTCCCCACCGCCGGCAGAGAAGGGCGCCCGGGCGACGGCAGCCACAGTCGGCCGGGCAGGGCGAACGAACAGCGGCTCCCCGGGAGGCATTGGCATGAGCCCGGGGAGCCGCGACGATCCTCTCACCCGCCGCGGCACCGCCGGCACCGGTTCCCGGATACGGCCGGGCCGACAGGTGGGGCGGGGCCGGCGTGTGGTTCGGGTTCGGCGGCGCGGGACTTCGCCCTGATCGAGGACGCCGGCCACTTCGCCTCCTTCCGTCACCCCGAGCAGTCCTGCACCTCATGCTGACCAAGGTCCGCCCCCTGGTCGCCGACCGGCTACGGCCCGCCGCCGCGTGAAGCCGCCGCAGACGATCGCCCGGCCCCACCCCGCCCGACCGGCCGACCCATGAACCGCTCTGCAGGAATGCACCCCCGGCTCCACGGTCGACGTCCTGTTCACCTTCACGCCCGGCATGCCGCGCTTCGACCGTCTGCGCCTGCTCGGCCGGGTCATGCGCGGCGAGGCGAGCCCGCAGGAGATCAAGGACTCCTCCGAGCTGTACGACACCCACTACGTCGACAGCCCGCTCCGGTACGCCACCCTGGACACGGCTGCCAAGCGGCCCGGCCGTGATCGCCTATGACTTAGGCCACGCTTATTCCTAATGTCCTGGTTAGTCCAAGATGGAACCTTTAGGGTCATATCCATGCGAATCGTCCCCGCGACCCGAGCCTTCAGCAACAACCCCGCCAGCCCTGCCCCGGCGCGGGACTGCCACAGCTGCAACGGCTGGGGCACCCTGGTCGCGCCGAACGGACGAGGACTGATCGCCTGTCCCGACTGCCAGGACGACAACTGCTGACCCTGCGGCCCCTAACGCCCCACTCGGAACCCGTTCCCCCGCCCGCGACCCGGCCGAGCCTCCGACGCTCCGGCCGCGAGACCGAAGAGGTCGGCTCGCCGGCCGTTCCCGCTTCCCCCGCCCCGGCCACCCCCTCGCGTGCCGGCCAGGCCGTACGCGTGCCGTCCGCAGGCCGCCGGCACGGTCCGTGCACGGCCATGAACCTCCTGGTCAAAGCCCTGCGGCACGCAGTTCAGGCGGTCTACCATTCCCGGCACGGTCGCACTCTCATCCCCCGTGCCGGCGCGACCGTGCCCAGCGGTCGCGCCAATGTGCGGCCGCCGCCCGGCCGGCCGGGACGACGGCGCCGTTACACGCCCGCCGTCCCGGCCGGCTGCGCCCCGGGGGATCGGGGCAGGGATCGACCGGGCACCGTTTCGCGGACCGGACGGGTTGCCCGGGCGTGGATTCCCGCCCGGGCAGCACCAGGCCTGGCGGGGTCTGTCCATGCCTGAACTGTTCGGTCCGCTTCTTCCGGTGTTCGCTCTGCCGTGCTGCCCGGCCTGTGGGCGCGACCCCCAGGACACGCGGGCGGAGCCCGGCGGCACGCTGTGCTGCAGGTGCTGCAGGACGATGCGGCGGGTTCCGACGGGCCGACCGCCGTACGGGCCGGACGATCCGGCGGCGACCGTGCCGCACCCGGGGCGGTTGGCCGCTCCGACCGGTCGCAAGGCCCGCCCGGGCCGCTCGCAGCCCGGGAAGGCACAGCGGTCGTGATGGAGAAGCTCGGCGGGCCGCTCGCCCAGCTGCGGGAGCGCCTCCAGAGCGGGACCGGGTCCGGGCGCGGAACGGCGCTGGTGCGCAACGGGCGGATCCTGGCCGCGAGCGCGGTGCTGGCGGCCGGCCTGGGCGCGCCGTTCTGGCTGCTCGCGGCCCGCTGGTTCAGCACCGCGGCGGTCGGGCGCAGCTGCGCCCTGCTGTCGGCGGCGAGCTGCCGGCGGGGAGCGGGGAGTTTCAGGGCTCTGGCCGCACCTCCGTGAACGGCGGTCTGTGGGCGCTTCTACTCCCGCACTTCAGCGTGGGCTCCCGCTTCGAGGAGTTCGCGCACCGTGGCTTCAGCCACCTCTTGTGTCACATCCTCGAGGACGATGGCCGGCAGGCGGCTGATGAGGGACTTGCTGTGCCACAGGCTGAGCCCGGCCCTCCGGCGAACCACCTTCACGGCCTCGACGGGGCGCGGCCCGGGGTCGGTCAGAACCACTGAAATGGGCCCCTGATCGCAGACCAGCCAGGCGTACTCGTCTGCCATCTCTACTCCTCGGGGGCATGTCGGGCAGCAGCATAGAACACACGTCTGGTGGCCCTCAGGCCTTGTGTCGCCGGCCAAGGATTCGGATCCGCAGGAGACGGAACGAGGCCCGGCCGTACATTGCCCTCTCGATCGTTTTGGCGCGGTTGACGCTCCCTTCGGTGCTGGGGCGCTCGCGGTTGCGCATGATCCAGGAGGTGATCCGGCGCGGGCTCGGGACTTCCGCTGGTACGGCCGGGGCCGTGCCGGCTTTCAGAGTTCGCAGGTAGGGCGTGCGCGTCGAGTGTCCGCCGCGGAGCCCGCGTTCGCGGATCTGCCGTGGACGGCCCCTGTAGCCGCCCCGGCGCAGCTGCAGGAACGTGCGCCGGGGAAAGGACTGCGCCTCCACCCGCGCCCAGATCGTCTGGTCCAGGTAGTCCACGCTCAGGCCGGCAGCCGCGGTGCCCTCGCCCCCGGCAGCCACCCTGGGCCCGCCCCGCAGCCGTTCCCAGGACCACGAGCGCCCGACCGCTCCACGCTTCCGGCGGCCCGCCCAGCAGGCCGGCATGCGGTCGGGCAGAGGCGGGAACAGATCAGGTACTCATGTCCGCAGGGCGAGCAATCCTGGGGGGATTATGACGGGTGACCGTCACGGTGCGGCCGGCCCGACTCGCCGCACCCGGCGCCAGAAGATAGCGGCTTGGTCGGCTGCTCGGTACGGCCGCCATTCGGGAACGATCATCATTGGCGGCTTTCTGCTGTTGTTGGCGGCGGTGTTGTTACTGCTCGGGTCGCTCAGCGACAGCCCCAGTGAGCCGTGCCCGCCCAGCAAGATCTGTGATTTCGTCCGTTGAGCCTGCCGACCCCTCTGCGCTCCCACCAGGAATCGTCCACGTCGAGCATCCGCGCCTCGTCGATCCGTAGTCTCAACGGCCGGCGGTCACCCGAACGAGGTTACAAGCCCAGGTCCAGGCACTCTCGGCTGAAGGCGCCCCGCCGGTGCCGCGACCGCGGGCGCGACGCATGGCGCAGCAGCGAGGTGGGCCGGACCGGCCGGGCGGCCGCGACAGCGGTGACCGCCGTGCCCAGGAGGTCGGCCCCGGTGGGCCGGTGGCGGAAACCGGGCGTCTACAGCGCACAGTCGCAACGTGTGTGCCCGAGGTGGCGTGCCCGAGTCCTGCGTTGCCTCAGGCCTGGCCCTGCGCCTGGCGCTTGTCCACGTACTCGGTGATGATCGAGAAGAACCGCGCCGGGTCCTCGAACGGCAGGCCGTGGCCGCCCGGGACCTGGAGGTAGTCGGACCGGGGGATGGCGGCGGCCAGTTCGCGCTGGTGACGGGGCGGGATGATCCGATCGTCGGCGCTCGCCAGCACGAGTGTCGGCGCGGTGATCCGGTCCACCGCACCGCGCAGGTCGATCCGGGTGTCCAGTTCTACCTGCCCGAGGACGCGCTGGTCCAGCATGGCCGTGAAACCCGCGGCCATGTCGGTGAACTGCGCGTCGTCGAGGGCGTCGAGGAATCCGGGCCCCATGGCGGTGAGGATCAACTGGCGGGCCAGCAGGGCGGGGTCGGTCCGCAGCAGGCGTGCCCACAGGTCGAACATGAACGCCTCGCGCGGGCTCGTCCTGACCCATCCGGCGTGCAGGACGAGCGAGGTCACGGCATCGGGGTGCCGGGCGGCCACGGCCGTGGCGACGACGGCGCCCACCGAGTGGCCGACCAGGTGGAACCGTTCCAGTCCGGCGGACCGGGCGGTGGCGGCGACGCGGTCGGCGAGCGAGTCCAGGTCGATCGGTGCGGGGTCGACCGGGGTGCCGCCGGCGCCGGGCAGGTTCGGGGCGACGACGGTGTACCGGTCACGCATCGCGTCGATGAGAGCCCCCCAGTTCGAGGTCGCATCCGCGCCGGTGCCGTGGATCAGGACCAGGCCCGGGCCGGACCCGGCGACGACGTGGTCAAGCAGTGCACGACTGGTCAAGGGTGCCTCCATCTGTGAGTGGCTGAGCAATGCCCAAGATAACAGAGTTCTGTTATGTGCCAGAGCTCTGTTAACAGTCGGGGTGCGAGCTGGTGACGTACGATCCCCCTCATGGACACGCCGGTCACGGAGCGCCTAGGACTGCACATCAAGCGGGTGGAGCAGGAGCTGATGGCGGCCAAGCACGCCGCACTCCGGCCACTCGGGCTCACGGTTCCGCAGTACGTCGCGTTGTACACGCTCGACGGCCAGCCGGGGCTCTCCGCCGCCGCGCTCGCCCGTGCCTGCCTGGTCACCCCGCAGACCGTCGCCACCGTGCTCGCCAACCTGGAGGCGAAGGGCCTGATCACCCGACAGCCCCACCCCTGGCATCGCAAGGTGGCCGAGGTGCGCCTCACCGACGACGGACGCCGACTGCTCGCGCAAGCCGACGCGAAGGCCCTCGCCATCGAACAACGGATCGCCGACGGCTTCAGTCCCGGGGAACGCGCCCTGCTGATCGACCTGCTGGCCCGCGCATCAAGTCAACTGGCGCTCGCACCGGAGCAGGACTGACACCGCAGCCGACCCCGGGCACGTTCGTTCCTCCGTACCGTGCGATCTCGCCGACCGGGCCCACGGCATCTCGGCGCCGGTGAGACGCCGCCTCGCCATCGCAGAGCCTCCGGCCCCGCCGGCACCGAACCGGACACCACTTCCTGCCGAACGTCGCCCGGTCACCCGCCGTGCGGACAGCCCGGCCGACCGTCCAGAAGACCTGGCCCGAAACGAAGCGCAGCCACAGGTCCGTGACGGCGCAGCAGGTACCGCCGGGCGCGGTGCGCCTCGGTCACGGTGACCTTCTGTTCGAGGGGGGACGGTACGAGCGAGTCCATCACCAGCCCGCTCGCACCCGGTCGTAGCCAGGGGCCGGGGCGCACGCGGTCGCGGCGACGGCGCCGTCGGCAGGCCGGGCCACGATCCGCAGCGTCCCGAGCCCCGCCGGGGTGCGCGACGCCCGCCACTCCGTGCTTGCTCCGCGGCGCAGCGGCGAGATCACGGCCGTGAGGTCGGGCGGGTGCGGCGGGCGCCAGGTACGCGACCGTGCGCTGTCCACTGCTCTCACCGCCGTACCGGCGCTGTTCGACGCGGTAGTCGGCCGGACGGGACAGGCAGCCGGCCGGACGTTGTCACTCCCGCCGAGGAGTGAGCGGAGCCAGCCGCGCCTCGGCGGCGGCCCGAACCTCCGGGTCCTCCATCGGATCGTCGCGCAGCGCCGCGATCCGCTCCAGGGTTTCGGCGTGGTCCGGGGCGTGGGCGATGCCCAGCAGCCGGGCCTTCTCCTCGCAGTCCCAGAGGGACTCGGTGTGGGCCTGGTCGAGCCCGCCCGTGTCAATGGCGGCCAGCGCCTCCAGGTAGGCGGCCCGTTCGTACGAGTGCGGGGTTCGCAGCCAGAACCGGCGCAGGTCCACGACCGCCCCGGCGGCGGCAGGACCGAAGCGGGCCAGCCGCCTGGCCGTGGTGTCGGGTCCGCACCAGGCGCGGGCCCGCCACTGGTCGGCGAGTTCGGCCACGAGCTCCGGAATCACCTCGGGGCCGAGGTGATCGGCGAGGACATCCGCGCCGAGCCGGGCCAGCCACTCCCGCTCGTCGCACACCCAGCGACGCGCAGCCGGTACGGCCGAGGCGCCGAGGCGCGCGAGAGTCCGTCTCAGCAGTGGAAGGGGTCGGAGTCCGTCCGGGGTTCCGAGCGAGGGGACGAGCGGGATCAGCCCTTCCACCGGACCCCGGTGGGACAGCTCGCGCAGGGCGTCGACCCTGCCGGCCGCACCGGGCCGAGGGCCGGCCAGCAGGTCGAGCAGTTCGCTGTCCGCGAGGC
The DNA here is from genome assembly GCF_000717715.1 of Streptomyces sp. NRRL B-24484. Classification (GTDB taxonomy): domain Bacteria; phylum Actinomycetota; class Actinomycetes; order Streptomycetales; family Streptomycetaceae; genus Kitasatospora. Next base: position 51,588 of record NZ_JOAI01000019.1, read on the forward strand.
CGGTCAGATCGAGAGGGGCCGGGCCCGGGGCCGGCCGCTGGACCTCGATCCCGAACCGGGTCCACGGCTCGGTGAACCACGGCAGCTCCGGCTCCCCGCCGATCCGGACGCGCGCCACCTCCTCCAGGTCCTCCCACCACGCCAGGGGCCACAGGTCGGAGAGTGACTCCAGGGCGGGGACCCAGTGCGCGCCCTCCCGGACGTAGGCGCGAAGAGCCTCTCTGGCCTCGTCGCACCCACCGAGGGCGAGCAGCGCCAGCACGTCGACGGCGCGCCCGCACTGCTCTTCGTTCCCGGCCAGCAGGTCCACGACCGGCGTCGGGGGCAGTCCCAGGTCCCGGAGCAGCCGGGCGAGGTAGCGGGAGCGGTCGTCGGTGCCGTCCCATCGCCAGTCCCGCCGGACCCCGTCGTAGACGAAAGGAGCGGCCGCCCGGGGATCCTGCATCGCCCGTACGGCGCCGAGGCCACGGCCCCGTTGCAGCAGGCCCTCGACGGAGTCGAAGCGGGCGTAGGACATCACATCGTCATCACTCATCACCCGGCACCTTGCCCCACTGCGGGGGTCCGCTGCCAGACGTTATTGGCCCGGCCCCGCCGGGAGCAGGCCGTCCCCGCTGATCGGCCCAGGTCGCCCTTCCCACTCACACCCGCCGGCCCCGAGGGGAGCCATCGCCCGGCTCCTCGAAGCGACCCCGGGTACTTCCTGGAGACCAGGCCGCCGGCCGTGGCGAGCCCCTGGCCGCGCGAGCAGTTCCTCGGCCTCGCCCGGCGCCGGGGCGCCGCGTACGCGAAGGCGGTGGACCACGGGATCGACGCGGTCGCCGATCAGCGGCGTGCCGAGCAGAAGCTGCGGGAGCCGGAGGGGCTGACGGTAAAGCCCGCCCGTAGGCACCGCCGGCAGGTGGGTGTGCGCTTCAGTGCAGGCGTTGCGCGTGGACGGGGGTGTCCGGCTCCAGCTGCCCGTAAGGTCCGTGAGTAACCGTCAGATCTTGTGGATGGGGAGCGCCTGGTGGAGAGTCGGCTGCCGTTCGGCGATGAGGTCCGGCAGCCGGCGCATGTCGTGGAAGACCACGGTGTCGGGGCCTTCGAGGCGTTCGGCCGGGGTGAGTCCGCCGGCGTAGCCGAAGGCGCGCATGCCGGCGGCGCGGGCAGCCTGGACGCCGGGCCGGCTGTCTTCGACAACTGCGCAGGCTTCGGGATCGACGCCCATCTGCTGGGCGGCGTGCAGGAACAGGTCGGGGGCGGGCTTGCCGCGGGAGACCTCGGTAGAACTGTAGATGCGGCCTGCGAAGCGTTCGTAGAGGCCGGTGCGGCCCAGGGTGTGCCGCATCTTGTCGTGGGAGCCGCTGGAGGCGACGCACGTCGGCAGAGCGAGCGCGTCGAGTGCTTCCGGCAAACCGTCGACCGGGGCGAGCTCGGCGTCCACCGCCTCCCGGTGGAGCTGCTCGAACCTCTCCGACCAGATCGCGGCCGTGTCCGGGCCGAGTCGGGCGGCGATCTGCTCATGGATGGCGGCGTGCGAGCGCCCGATGAACCGGTGCACGACCTCGTCCTCGGTCAGCGGCCATCCCAGTTCGGCTCCGAGGGCGACCTGGACACGAGCGGCGATGCGCTCGCTGTCGACCAGCACGCCGTCGCAGTCGAATATGACGAGTTCGATGGGCTTGATCATTACCGCAGCACAGGCCTCGCGTTCACGCTGCGGCGGTGACGGGTGCGGGCACGGGGGTGGCTCAGGGCCCGGAGCAGCCCCGCGCGGACACCCGCCCGGACCGCCCGGTGCAGAACGGCTGGGCGTGCGCCGCGGCCGGCACGCGGCCGAGCTCGTCCGCTCTCCGCGCACCGGCCCCCGTCGCAGCGGTTCACCGGCCCGGCGCAGCGCCGAACGGGGGACCGTTCCGTCGCCGTCTGCTCCAGGTGGAGCCCGTGAGTGGTGGACGCCTGCCCGCCCACGCAGGCTGGCCAGTGGCCGCCCGAACCACGTGGCGGACGCATCCATGCGGCGTCGCCGGATCGGGGCGGACGGGACGTCAGAGGGACGGAACCACATGGTGGAACAGGTCGGTGACCAGGGGTGCCCGCCGCCCGTGCGCGGGTCCGGCAGGTCGGTCCGGCGGTGGGCGCAGCACCGGTACGCGCGGGGTCGGTCCAGGGGTGCGACGACCTGTGCGGCACTCGTCGCGGGCGTACTGGCCCTGGTGGGCGCGGCGGGCCCGGCGCCGGGCGGTGCCGTGCCGTCGGCCGTTCGTGAAGGCGCGTCAGCACGTCCGGCGCGGTTCGTGCCCGCTGCCTGCCCGGAGACGCCCGAGCCGGTCCCCGGGCGGTGCGGGTACCTGGAGGTGCCCGAGAACCGCGAGCGGCACGGCGGGCGGACCGTCCGGCTGGCCGTCGCGATCGTCCCGGCCGCCTCGGCGAGGCCGGCCGCCGACCCGGTGGTGTTCATGGAGGGAGGTCCGGGCGGGGACGCGTTCGGCAGCATTCCCTTCCTGATCGGTTCCGGCGTGAACCGGGACCGCGACCTCGTCGTCATGGCCCAGCGCGGAACGCTCCACGCGCAGCCGAACCTCGCCTGTCCGGAGATCGACCGGTTCGGCGCGACCGCGGTGGGGCTGGTCCACGACGCGCCCTCCACGGGGCGGCGGCTGGTGCGCGCGGCGAAGGAGTGCCGGGACCGCCTGACGGCCGACGGGGTCGAGCTGAGCGCCTACAACAGCACCGAGAACGCCGCGGACTTCGCCGACCTGCGCAGGGCACTGGGCGTCAGGCAGTGGAACGTCTACGGGTACTCCTACGGCACCGACCTGGCCCTCACCTATCTGCGCCTGCACCCCGAGGGGATCCGCTCGGTGGCCATCGACTCGGTGGCGCCGCCGCAGGTCGTGAGCCTGCCGTGGACCTGGGACAGCGCCCGGGAGGGGATCGGCGCGATCCTCGCGGCGTGCGCGGCGCAGTCTCCGTGCGCGAGCCGCTATCCGGACCTCCCGGACCTGCTGACGGAACAGGTCCGGCGGCTGGAGGCGCATCCGCTGAGGCTGACGGCGCAGCCGCCCGCGGGCGGTGACCCGGTGCAGGTGGTCCTCGACGGAGGCGCGCTGGTGAACCTGCTGGTCGCCAACGCGGTCAAGGCCGTCGACGTCCCGGCGGCGCTCGACGAGCTCGCGCACGGGAACCCCGAGCGCTTCGCCCGCGCCCAGGCCGCCGGTGCGACGCCGGTCGTCGGCGAGTTCGCCCACGGCCTGACGCAGTCGGTGGCCTGCAGCGAGTGGGTGCCGGGCTTCTCGGAGGCCGACGTGCTGAGGGCCGGGCGCCGGGCCTTCCCCGGCTGGCCGGACACGGTCCTGGCCCAGGCACCGCAGCTCCCCTTCGAGCACGACGTCTGCCGCGTCTGGAACGTCCCCGACCGCACGGCCGTCCAGCGGGTCGCCACCTCCAGCCGGGTGCCGGCGCTCGTTCTCTCCGGCACCTTCGACGCGAAGACCGGAGCGAGCTGGGGGGCCTACACGGCGCGGACGCTGCCGCGTTCGACCGCCGTGCTGATCCCCGGCATCGGCCACTGGGTGGTGCCCCAGTCGCCCTGCGCCGCGGCCGTCCTGACCTCCTTCCTGGTGCACCCGACCGCGCCCGACACCGCTTGCGTGGCAGGACTCGCACCCAGACCGTTCACCATCACCCCCGAGCCGGAGACCCCATGACGACCGTCCGCCCGACCCGCCGCCGGAGCACCGCCCGACGGCTCCGAACCACCCTGGCCTCAGCCACGGCCGGTGTCGTCCTCCTCGGCCTCGCCGCGCTGCCCGCCCGGGCCGCGGACGGTGCACAGGAGCCGCTCGGCACCACCGCCCGGACGGCGGGCCACGCCCGCTTCACCCCGGGCCCCTGCCCGCGGACGGCGGACCCGACCCCGGCCCTGGAGACGGCACGCTGCGGAACGCTCACCGTGCCCGAGAACCGCGCCCGGCCCACCGGCCGGAGGATCACCCTCGCGGTCGCGATCGTGCCCGCCGCGCACCGACGGGCACCCGACCCGATCGTGTGGCTGGCCGGCGGTCCCGGCGACGACGCGAACTCCGAGATCCAGCTGGCGCTCAACGGCGGACTGAACCGGGACCGGGACGTCGTCTTCATGTCCCAGCGCGGCACCTACTCGGCCGACCCGGCGCTCACCTGCCCGAACATCGACCGGTTCAACGCGGACGCCCTCGGACTCGTCCACGGCGCGCCGTCCACCGGGCGCCTGCACGTCGCGGCGACGCGGGCCTGCCGCGACCGGCTGGAGGGCCTCGGCGCCGACCTGAGCGCCTACAACAGCACCGAGAGCGCCGCCGACTACGCGGACCTGCGCGTCGCCCTGGGCATCCGGCAGTGGAACGTGTTCGGCATCTCCTACGGCACCGACCTGGCGCTCCTCTACCTGCGCGAGCACCCGCAGGGCATCCGGTCGGTCGGCATCGACGGCGTGCTGCCGCCGTCCCTCGCCAGCGGAGCCGTGACCTGGAAGGCCGCACGCGAGGGCTTCGACGGCATCTTCGACGCCTGCGCGCAGCAGACCGCCTGCAACGCCCGCTACCCGCACCTGAAGGCCACCTTCGAGCGCCTCGTCCGCGAGCTGGAAGCCCGGCCGGTCACCACCGACGTCACGCTCCCGGACCACCCGGATCCGGTGAAGGTCGTGCTGGACGGCGGCACCCTGGTGAACTGGCTGACCTTCGCCAGCCACCTGGCGGCCGGAGTGCCCCGCTCCATCGACGAGCTGGCCCACGGCGATCCGCAGCGGATCGCCGAGCAGCTGGCCGGCGGCAGGCTCAGCCCGCAGGCCATGGGCAGGCTCTCGCACGGGCTCGCCTACGGCGTCTTCTGCAGCGAGTGGACCCCGTTCGAGAGCGAGGCCGACGTGATCCGGGCCGGGCGGCGCGCGTTCCCGTCCTTCCCCGAGTCGGTGCTCGCCAACGCACCGGGGCTCGCCTGGCTGCACGCGGACTGCCGGGCCTGGGACGTTCCCGCGGCCCCGCGCTCCGTCCGGGACGTGACGCGCAGTGACATCCCCACCCTCGTCCTGTCGGGCGGCTTCGACTCCCAGACCGCACCCAGCAGCGGGCCGTACGCCGCCCGCACCCTGAGCCGGTCCACCGAGGTCACCGTCCCCTACGTCGCACACGTGGTCTTCGCCGACTCGCCCTGCGCCCAGTCGATCACCACTTCCTTCTTCGACACCCCGACCGCACCCGACACCCGGTGCCTCGCGGGTCTCCGGCCACCGGAGTTCGAGATCGCGGCCTGAACGCGGCCGTTCACGGGGCACGCACCGGCGGCCGCCGGCGCCGCCGGTGCGTGCCCCGGCGCATGCGTTCCTCACTGCCCTCGCCTCCTTCGGCGCGTCGGCGGGGCGGAGTCCCCCGGCCGGGAGCGCCCGGGGGGTGATCTCCTGCCGGCGTCCGTGTCCGAGGCGATGAACCGTGCAGGCCGGGGTGGGGGGAGCGGCGTAGGCTGGTGGCAGTGTTCGGGGCTCGTCGATCCCGGCCGCCATGCCGGCCTCGTCCCGTGCACGCAGGTACCGGCGACGGGCGCGGCGCTGGGGCAGGACTCGGTGACGCCATGACTGCCCGGAACCACCCGACCGTCCCGGCTGCCGCCGACGGCCGCGGGCTGACCGTCGCGGACGCGATGGAGCCCTGCGGGCCGCGCATCGCCGTGGACGCCGGGATCGAACAGGCCGAACGCCTCCTCGCCGACACCGGCGCCGCCTGCCTGCTGGTGTGCACGGACGACGACCGCTGCCAGGGACTGGTCACCCCCGCTTCGCTCGCCCCGTTCCTCGCCTGCACCTGGTACAGCGCCCGTTCCCTGGTCCAGGACGCGATGCGCCGGTGCGACCCGCTCGCCTGGCCGACCCTGGCCCTGCCCCGCGCCGCGGTCGCCATGCACGTCAGACACCTCGACCCGTGGCCCGTCGTCGATGAGGACGGACGCCTCCTCGGCGTCCTCACCGGTGCCCGAGTCACCGCCGCTCTGGCCGCCCCGGGCCCCTGATCGGATGCCCATCGACCCCGAGGTCGACAGGCACGGCCGTCCCGTACCGGTCGGCGAACGCCCGGTAGTCCGCGGGCAGCCGGAAGCCGATGGCCTCGGGCCCGAGTTCCCACGGGACCACTCCCGCTGCTGGGCCCCGGCGGCCTGCATCCGAGCTGTGCGGGAGACTCCACTGCTGCATCGACCCGACCGACACAGGGGACTCGAACCCGCCGCCACCAGGCTCGATCGGGCAACGACCGTTCAGATCCGCACGGTCGAGGAGAGGTTGGAGTCCGGGGCCAGCACGGGTGCCGGGCCGTCCGTCCGGGTGTCGTCGTCGGATCCGTCCGAGTGGGTGAGGCGGCTGTCGTCGGTGCCCAGCCGCAGGGCCGCCCGTACCGCCTTCGGGCGGTCGTAGCCCAGGTAGCCGGTGGCGGCGGCGAGTTCGTTCTGCAGGGTCTTGGCGTCCTTCGCGTCCCCGGCCGCGGTGAGGTGCGGCTGGGCCTTGCGCAGCTCGTCGACCAACTGCTGGACCGGCCGGGAGGCGGCACCGCCCCAGGTGTGGGCGGTCAGCTCGCCGATCTCCTGGCGCACTCCGCCGGCGAGGGTGCCGGCCCAGGCCCGGAAGGCGGCCGGGTCGTCGGCGGGTTCGGTCTGCGGCGCCAGCGCGAAGGCCTGGTCCACCCGGTGCTCGGCGCCGAGGTAGGCCATCTGGTCGGCGTCGAACCGCGCGAGGTCCTGCTGGAGCGACCCGGTCAGACGATCGGTGCTGTCGGTGAGGAAGCAGGTCGAGCGGCGGCCGGTGCCCTGCTGCGACCAGGCGTGCTCGTCGGGGTAGAAGAAGTGCACCCGGACGGCGACCGGGAGCTTCCAGTTGTCGGGGGCGAAGCCGAGCAGGGCGTCGTTGCAGCCCTTCGTCGCGTCGGCGATCACCGCGGCCTTGCCCGGGTAGGACTTCTCGTCGGAGGGTGCGGTGGCGAATACCTCGCCGTAGTGCGGCGCGGCACAGTCCACCGGACGGACGTCCGTGACGCTGTCGGTGCCCGCGCCCGCGGGCTTGACGAAGCACTGCCCCGCGACGAGTTCGAAGACGTTCCAGGTGTCGGAGTGGGGGCTGGCCGGGGCGGAGCCGGAGCCGGTGACGGAACCCGTGTCCGACTCCGGCAGGTCGGCGTCCGAGGCCATCAGCGCGATGACCGTCACCACCGCCACGACGACCGCCCAGACGCCGCCCAGCGCGATGCCGGCGATCGCCAGCCCGCGTCCGCGCTCGTTGCGCCGCCGCACCTCGCGCAGCGCGGCGATGCCGAAGGCGACCGCACCGATCCACAGCAGGCAGGCGCCGCCGAGGATGCCCAGGACGAAGGAGGTGACGGCGAAGCCGTTCCAGCGCGTCGGCGGACCGGGCGGCGGCTGCCAGCCGAGCGGGCCGTACGCCGCGTACGGCGGGGTGGTGCCCCAGCCCTGGGCGCCGTAGGACGCGAAGCCGCCGGGCGGCACCGCACCTGGCTGCGGGTACGGCGCGGGCTGCGGGTACGGCCCTGGCGCGCCCCACGGGTTGCCGGCCGGCGGCGGCGTGTCTCCGGACGGCGGGGCGAAGGCACGAGCGAAGGCGTCGTTCCCGGCGGCTGAGCCGCCCGGCGGGGGAACGTCCTGGTCGGACGGCATGAGGTGAGCTCCCTGGGCGTGGTGCGCGCCGGACGGAATCGTTCGACGGCGGCGCGAATATAGCGGATCACTCGGACGTCCGTCCGGCTGGCCTCGCCCGGGTCGACCGCCCCGGGCCGACACCTTCGACCGGCCGACCGCTGACGCTCACCGCGCCGACCTGCCGCTCACCGCCACCTCCGGGCGCCGACCCTGCATCGACCGGCACCACCCGTCGATCCGGCCGTCAGCCGGCCGGGTACCCGTCGCAGGGCAGCACCGGGGCCGGCGCGGACCTCACCCCTCACTCCGGGCATCGTCCCCGGGCGCGCTCATGTCGCCGGTGGCGGGGATGCCGTCGGCGAGGCCGTAGCGCAGGAAGACGGCGCCGCGCGGCCCGGCGACGGGGGGTGCGAGGAGGGTGACGTTGGTGGGGACCGCGCCGGTGTCGAAGACCTTCTTCCCGACGCCGAGGACGATCGGGTGGACCCACAGGTCGAGGCGGTCGAAGAGCTTCTCGCGCAGCAGGGTCTGCACGAGATCGAGGCTGCCGACGACCTTCACGTGCTCGTGCCGGTCGCGGACCTCGCGAACCGCGGCGGGCAGGTCCGGTCCGAGCTGCACCGAGCCCGCCCAGGGCAGATCGGGCTTGCCGCGGGAGGCCACGTACTTCGGGATGCGGTTGAACAGGTCGGCGAAGGGATTGTCGCCGGCCTTCGGCCAGTAGGCGGCGAAGATGTCGTACGTGCGCCGGCCGAGCAGGAGGGCGTCGGCGCCCTCGTACGCGGCGTCGACCTGCGCCCCGCCGACCTCGTCCATCAGGGGAACCTGCCAGCCGCCGAACGGGAAGCCCTCCGGGTCTTCGTCGGGACCGCCGGGCGCCTGCCCGACGAGGTCGAGGGTGGTGAACAGCTCGATGTGGATGAGGCCCATGTCGTGCTCCCGATGAGTCGGTTGTCCTGGCGCGAATCCGCCCGCCGTCGACGGGCCGTCAGATCCGTCCGTGGCCATGCTCGCCCATCGGCGGGGCCCCGGAGGAGGAACGACGCGACCGCCGCCCGTCCGTGTCGCTCACGTCTCCGCCACCGTCCCCGTGGCGCGCCGGGCGGGCGATCTTGAATAATCCGGGCCGTGCCCACTCTCGTCCCACCCACCGTTCCGGTCGGCTTCCTCGCGGCGCAGCCCCACCCCACGGTGGAGGCCGAGGGCGGTGTGCTCCTCCGGCCGTGGGTCCCCGGCGACGCCCCGGCGGTGATGGCCGCCTATCAGGATGCGGAGATCGAGCGCTGGCACGTGCGCCGAGCGGACTCCGTCGCCGAGGCGGAGGAGTGGATCGCGGGGTGGCGCGACGGCTGGGCCGCGGAGGCGGAGGTGAGCTGGGCCGTGGTCGACCCCGCGCACGACGTCCTGCTGGGCCGCGCCGCCCTCAAGGCGCTGAACCTGGCGGACGGCACGGCGCAGGTCGCCTACTGGACCGTGCCGGCCGCCCGGGGGCACGGCGTCGCTCCACGCGCCGTCGAAGCCATGGCGTCCTGGGCGTTCGACGCGGTCGGCTTCCAGCGTCTCGACCTCGAACACGCGGTGGGCAACGCGGCCTCCTGCCGGGTCGCCGACAAGTCCGGCTTCCCGCTGGAGGGCGTCCGCCGCAGCGCCTGGCTCCAGGCGGACGGACGGCACGACGCGCACGTGCACGCCCGCCTTCGCTCGAACTGACCCCACAGGAGGAACCCGGTGCGGAACCCGCTGGCAGTCGCCGTCGTGCAGCCCGTCTGGGCAGGACCCGACGTCCTCGCCAACGCCGAGCGACACGCGCACGCGATCGAGAAGGCCGAGGCACGGGTCCTGGTCTTCCCCGAGCTCTCGCTCACGGGGTACGACCTGGACGCGCAGCCGCTCGCAGTCGACGACCGGCGCCTGCGGCCGATCACGGAGGCCTGCCGATCGACCGGCGCGGTGGCGTTGGTCGGTGCACCGGTACGGGACGCGGACGGCCGGGAGTACATCGCCACCCTGGCCGTGACCGGTGAGGGCACGACGGTGGCCTACCGGAAGACGTACCTGCACGGGCCCGAGTCCGACCGCTTCACCCCCGGCGAGGAACCGGTGGTGCTCACCGTCGACGGATGGCGACTGGGGCTGGCCGTCCGCTACGACGCGGCGGTGCCCCAGCACGCCGCGGACACGGCAGCCCTCGGCATCGACGCCTACGTCGCCAGCGCCGTCTACGGCCCCGGGCCCGACTCCCGCGCCCGCCGCGACGCCCACATGCGGGAGCGGGCCCTCGCCCACGACATGTGGGTCGTCCTCGCCACGGCCGCGGGCGCCAGCGGCTCCTTCGCGGGGACCTCCGGCGGTTCGGGTGTCTGGGCCCCGGACGGAGCGGTGGTGGCGCAGGCCGACCCGGAGGCAGGCCGGACGGTGGCATGCACGATCCCGACCCCGGCCTGAACGGGAACCGGGTCCGTTCACCCGAACGGCCGTCAGGGGGTGAAGACCACCTTCACCGCGCCGTCCTGCTTCTCCTGGAACATCCGGTAGGCGTCCGGCGCGGCGCTCAGCGGCAGCCGGTGGGTGGCGAAGGTGTCACCCCGAGCGGGTCGTCCTCGGTGAGCAGCGGCAGCAGCTCGGGCACCCAGTGCAGCACGTTCGCCTGTCCCGTCCGCAGCCGGATCTGCTTGTGCCTCCGGGTGGTGGTCCTCCACCACGACCAGCCGTCCGGTCTCGTCGGCGGCCGCGGCCAGTGCCTCGCCGTCCACCGGTTTCACGGAGTACAGGTCGAGGACGCGGGCGGCGACGCCCTCCTCGGCGAGCAGGTCGGCGGCGGCCAGGCACTCGTGGACGGTCACGCCCGTCCCGGCCAGGGCGACGGTGTCCCCGGCACTGCTGCGGAGCGTCTTGGACCCGCCGACCGGGAAGGCCTCCTCGGGCCCGTAGAGCACCGGGTAGGCGCCGCGGGTGGCCCGCAGGTGGGAGATGCCGTCGAGGTCGGCCGCGGCGGAGGTGAGCGCCGCGGCGGAGGTGGCGTCGCTCGGGCTGAGCACCGTGGAGCCGTGCACGGACCGCATCATCGCGAGGTCCTCCAGGCCCATCTGGGACGGCCCGTCCGCGCCGATCTCCACACCGCAGTGGGCGCCGCACAGCGTCATCGTGACCTGCGAGATCGCGGCCATCCGGACGAAGTCGTGGGTCCGGGTGAGGAAGGCGGCGAAGGTGGCCGCGTACGGGTGGCGGCCGCGCACGGCCATGCCGACGGCGGTGGCGATCATCTGCTGCTCGGCGATGAAGTTCTGGAAGAACCGCTCCGGGTACGCCTCCGCGAAGTCCTCGGTGTGCGTGGAGTTGCCGACCTCGGCGTCCAGCACGACCGTCTCCGGCCGGGCACCCAGGGCGACCAGCGTCCTGCCGAAGGCGGAGCGGGTGGCGACCTCCTCGCCGCGCTCGAAGCGCGGCAGCTCCACCGCGCCGCCCGCGCCCGGGGACCTGCGGCGCGGCGCGTCGGGCGGCCGCGGACCGCGCACGGTCAGCTGCCGGACGCCGCCGAGTTCGTCGACGGCCCGGGCGGCCAGGTCCTCGGGCAGCGGCTTGCCGTGCCAGCCCTCGGCGTCCGCGACCGCGGACACGCCCCGGCCCTTGACCGTCCGCGCGACCACGACGGTCGGGGCCCGGCCGTCCGCCGCGGTGGCCAGCGCCCGGTCGACGGCCTCCAGGTCGTGGCCGTCCACGGTGATCGCGCGGCAGCCGAAGGCCTCCGCCCGGCGGGCGTACGTCTCGGTGTCCCAACCGAGCTCGGTGGGTCCGCACTGGCCGAGCCGGTTGACGTCCACCACGGCGGTGCTGGCCCGTACCGAGTCGACCCGCAGTTGCTGGGCGAGTTCGGCGACCTGCCGCAGGTCGGTGCCGGGTTCGACCGGGGCGGTGAGGGTGCGGTCGGCGGTCGTGGCGCTCTCCTTCCGTTCTTCCCGCGCCTGCCCGCCGAAGAGCTCCGGAATCGCCCCTTCCGCCGCCGCGTGGCCGGGCCCGGAACGGGAAGCCGCCGGGACAGGAACGAGCGGCCGCAAGGAGCCCCTGATGAACAGCCGGAAGCACACCCCGGACGGCGACCGCAGGCCCGGGGAACGGCACGACTTCCCGCACGGACCGGGCCGCACCTCGCCGCAGTGGTGGCAGCAGGGCCCCGTGCGGCGCGGCACCGAGCCGGTCACGGCCCGCACCGACCTGGAGCTGAGGCGCCTGCTCTCGCGGGTCTTCCTCGGCTTCTTCGTGGTCGGCACGGTCGCCTTCGCCGTCCTCGCCGGGACGGCGGGCACCGGGGCCGCGCCGAACCGCGCGACCTTCGCCGTCTTCGCGCTGCTCTGCCTGGCCTTCGCCGGCATCGCCGCGCTGGACCTCATGGTGATCCGCCGCCGGATGGCCGCGGGACAGGGCCGGGACCGGACCGAGCGGTGAGCCCGACGGCGTCGGGCACCCCGCCCGGGTCGGCGGGGCAGGGCAGTTGGAGGCGTGGGATCGCCCCGTCCGGGCAGACGCCCGGCAGGCCCCCGAAACGAGGAGGTGAGGGTGATGGCCAAGATCCGGATCGCCACCAGGCCCGGCCGCGGCCGCCCGCGGCCCCCGATCGACCTGCGGACCCCGTCCGGTCGCCCGCTGCCGTACTGACCCGGTCACTGACCCGGCGTCGACCGAACGCGAAACCCAAAGAGCCTCAGCACCCGGCCGTACCGGCCGGGTGCAGCTCGTTCGGGTGCAGCTCGTACAGGGCGAAGGCGTGCCGGACGACCGGCTGCGCCACGTTGCGGACGGGGACCCCCACCCGCCGTCAGGCCGTGCTCGGTGCCGGCGTGGGCGTGGCCGTGGACGGCCAGGTCCGCCCGGCCCCCGTCGATCGCCTCGGCCAGCAGGTAGCTGCCGAGGAACGGGTAGATCTCGGGGGGCTCGCCCGCCAGGGTGTCCGGCACGGGGGAGAAGTGGGTCAGCGCGATCCGCAGGTCGCAGTCGGCCAGGTCGGCCAGTGCGGTGCCCAGCCCGTCGGCGAGCGAGCGCGAGGCGGTCGCGGCCGTCGCCGTGGGGGTCGTGCAGTCGGGCGAGGCGGACCCGTCGCGCTCCGATTGATCCCCTGATCCCCTGATCCCCGGCGAGGCCGTCACCGCGTTCCGGCTGCTCGGCGAACTGCTGGGCACCGGCGCAGCCGAGGGCGTCCTCGCCGAGCCGGACCACGAGGCCGCCGTGGACGCCTCCGCCCAGCTGCGGGCCGTGGCCGCGGCCGTCGACGAGAGCGAACTCGGAGCCCTCATGGCGAGCTGCCCCCGGGCTTCTCCGACCTCCTCGGCCACCCCGAACCCGCCTGACAGTCCCGAACCCCCTCCGAGGAGGCCCGCTGTGCCGAAGCCGCCGCGTCCCCACCGCACCACCGCGCAGCAGCCCGCCGTGGAGGGCGTGCGCCACGAACGGGCGGTGCTCGCCGCGCTCGGCGAGCTCCTCGACGGACTCGCCGCCCTCGGCGGGGGCGAGCCGAGGTTCGGGAGCCTGCCGTCGATCGTCGTCCGCCGTCCCGCGATCCGCCCCGGTCCCGCCGACCTCGACGCGACCGCCTGAGCCGTCACCGTCCGTGCCGGGTGCGGGCCGTTTCGTTCGGGGGGGCTGACTTCACCCCACAACAGGTCCACACTGGTGCTGTGACCAGGTCACTCGTCCCCCCTGTGCGTCCTGCGTCCGCGGCGGCTGCTTCGCCCCGTGGACAGGCGGCCGGGGCCGTCCCGCGACGACGGGGGCACCTGGTCGCCGCCGAGGCGAAGGACACCGCCGCCGTGGCCGCGCTGCGCCACGCGCTGCTCAGCGAGATCGGGCACTGCCCGCCCGGCGGATCGGTCACCGCGGACCTGGGCGCACTGTCGCGCTGCTCGGGCGAGGGCATCGCCGTCCTGCGCGAGGCACTCTCCGCCGCGGCCGCGCGCGGGATCGAACTGCGGATGGTGGGCGCGCACTCGGCCGTCCGCCACGCCCTGGGCCTGATCGACGTCGGCGGCTGGCACGTGGCCGTCCCCCGCAGCCCCTGACGGGATCCGGCCCCGGCGGCCCTGACGGGATCCGGCCCCGGCGGGTCGGCACGGAGTTCGCGCTCCCGGCACAACGCATGGTGGCTGCGCATTCGCCGTTCGCGATGGGCTCGGCCCGATCGACATCGGCGGCGGGCGCGTAGCCGTCCCGTGCGGGCACCGGCGGGGCGGCGCGGAGTCCTCGGCCGGCCTCTTGCCGTCCCCGAGCATCAGAGCCGTCGGTGCCGTCCCTCGCCGGGTGTCGCCTCGTCCTCGGGCGGCAGGTCCACGGACGGCAGGTCCACGGGCGGTGGCTCGCGGTCCTTGCGGCGCCGGCCGAGGACGAAGGCCAGGACGAGGACGACCACCAGGGCGGCGCCGGCCGCGATCAGCCACAGGTGCGGGCCGGAGCCGTCCGCGGCGAGGGCAGCGAGGTCCGCCGGTCGTGCCGGGTTCGTGAGGGTCATGGCGCCACGCCTGTCCCGTGCGGGGAGGGCCAAACCGGTGGCCGCGGTTGACTGCCCACGACCGGGGGTAGCCGCCGCACGTGCTCACCATCGGTGTGGAGGAGGAGTACCTCCTGGTCTCCCCGGCCACCGGGGTCCCGGTCGCGCGGGCCGCCCGGGTGCTCGCCGAGGCCGGCCTGCACCCCGCGGTGGCCCGCGGCGAGGTGCAGCGCGAACTGCTGCAGGCCCAGCTGGAGGTGGCGACCCCGGTCTGCCGGAGCCTCGACGAACTCGGCGGACACCTGCTGCGGCTGCGCCACGGCCTCACCGACGCCGCCGAGGCGTGCGCCTGCCGGCTGGCGGCCTGCGGCTCCGCCCCGTTCACCGACCGGCTGCCCGTCCCGGTCACCCCGTCGGCGCGCTACCGCCGGATGCGCCGGGACGCACCCGCCCTCACCGACGAGCAGATGATCAACGGCATGCACGTGCACGTCGGCGTGCCCGGCCGGACGGAGGGCGTGGCGGTGCTGAACGGCCTGCGGCCCTGGCTGCCCGTGCTGACCGCGCTGAGCGCCAACTCCCCGCTCTGGCGCGGCAAGGACACCGGCTTCGCCAGCTGGCGGACCGTCGTCTTCGGCCGCTGGCCGGTCAGCGGGATGCCCCCGTCGTTCACGGACGGTGCCGACTACGACCGGCGGATCCACCGGCTGGTCGCCACCGGCCTGGTCCGCGACACCGGGCAGGTCTACTGGCAGGCCCGCCTCTCCGAGCGCTACCCGACCGTCGAGGTCCGTGCGTCCGACGTCCAGCTGCGGGCGGACGAGGCCGTGCTGCTCGCCGGACTCGTCCGTGCTCTCGCGGCCCGCGTCCTGGATCCGCGCCGGTCCGCCGCCGTGCCGCCGGCCGCGCCCGAACTCCTCCGGACCGCCGCCTGGTACGCCGCCCGCCACGGCGTCGCCGAGCGGCTGCCCGACCCCGCCACCTGCACCCTCGTGCCCGCGTCCGAGGCCGCCGAGGCGCTACTGGCCGCCGTCGGGCCCGAACTGCGCGCCGACGGTGACCTGGAGCGCATCGAGGAGGGCCTGATCCGCATGATCACCGACGAGACGGCCGGCCTGCTGCCCTGACCCGGCGCGGTCTCGCACCGCCCGGTCCGGGCGCCCGTGACCGGCCCCGCCGGGGCCGCGCAGCCGAGGAGGACGGCCATGGACAGGCCCGAGCAGTACACGCCGGTCTTCGACGACCCGCCGACCGGCATCACCGTCACCGCCACCGGCGCCATGGGCACCGACGGCGCCCGGGTGTACACCGACGACTCCGGAACGGTCCGCGTGGAGATCGAGGCGGACGGCACCGTCCGGGCCGTCACCACCCGGGCGCTCGGCCGGCCGCGGGCCGCCGAGCCGCTCGGCCGAGCCACGGGAGTCCGTGCGCACCACCGCGATTGCGGCGGGGATTCGCGGGCAGACGTACGGATTCAGGCGATTCCGGTGCGAGCCCCCCGGGCACCGGAACGCGGACCGGGCCGACCGGAACGGGTGCACAGCCATGGCCACCGTCGCACGAAGACTGCCGCTCAGCCGCCATCAGACCGCACTCTACGAGCGGGCCGGCGAACTCGGTTGGTCGGTACGCCGCGAGCCCGGCGACCGGACGCGCAACGAGCGCCTGCTCTTCACCCGTCCCGGGCGCTCGCTGATGGCCGTCTTCACGCACGACGGCGCCTTCGCCTACGCCAGGGTCTCCGGCCCCGGCACCGGCGTCGCCGAACTCGACCTGGCCGCGGCCGTACGGGAACTGGAGAGCACCTCCGCGAGGCCGGCCCCGCCACCGACTGCCCCCGCGGGCAGCACGCCGGACAGGCCCCCGCCGGTCGTGCGCGTCGTGCGGCCCGAGGAGACACCGCCGGCCGAGTCGAGCACCACGGCCGGCATCTCGGTGCCCGAGCCGCCCGAACTCCGCAGGGCCTGGGGCCCGTGGCCGCTGCTGGTCATCGGCCTGCTCGTCCTGTGCGTCCTCGTCTTCATGGTGGCGCGCATCATCGCCTTCGATTGACCTCATCGGCTGCGGCCGACCATCGGCCTCGAACGCCGGGGGCGAACGGAGAGGACGTCATGGCCGACGACCTCGCAGGACTGCCGGACCACCGCGTCCGCCACCTGCGCCCCGGTCAGGACCACGCGCTGGCGACGGCGATGGCCTTCGTCCAGCAGACCCTCGACGACTGGTACCCGGCCGGCCGGGACCGGCCGGAGACCCGGCGGGTGCGGGAGAACGCCTTCCTGGTGGCGGACGAACTGGTCGCCAACGCCTGCGCGCACACCACCGGGCCGACCCGGCTGGACCTCGACCGGGTCGGCCGGCGGTTGAGCATCTCGGTCACGGACGGGAACGCCGCACCGCCCGTCCTGCCGCACCCCTACCGGCCCGACGCACCGACCGGCCACGGGCTGAAGATCGTCGACCGGCTGGCCCTGCGCTGGGGGCACCGGCCCGTCGGAGGAGGCAAGACCGTCTGGGCGGAACTGCTCCCTCCCGTGCCCCCGCTCAACGGCGTGCCCGTCGACGTGAGCCGACTGGACTGAGGTGGCCGGACCGAGGCGGCCGGACCGAGGCGGCGTCAGCAGGTGGTGTCAGCAGGCGGTGTCCTGGAACCGGCCGGGGTCCGGGCAGTGGATGTCGAAGACGGTGTCCGCCTCGGTCACTTCGAGGAGGCGGCGCACCTGCGGGCTGGGGGAGGTCAGACGGAAGGCGATGCCCGCTGCCAGGGCTACTTGCCGGGCGCGCAGCAGTTCGTTCAGGCCGGCGGAGCCGCAGAAGTCCAGCGCGGCGCAGTCCACCTCCAGCAGTTCGGGTGCCGGGTCCTCGGTCAGCGCCCGTGCCAGGGCCCGTGCCAGGGCGTCGGAGGTCTCCATGTCGACCTGCCCCGCCAGTGCCAGCGTGCACACCCCCGGCGGAGCGGGACGACGGGTGACGCGAAGATCGGTTCCCACGGTCGCTCCTCTCGTCGGCCGGGCCTCCCGAAAGCGGGAAGCCTCCACCCCGACACTCGCCCATCCGGGTGGCCGCCCACAGCTCCGTGAACGAAACGGATACCGTCGGCCCGTACCGAAAACGAACCGCGACCCGGTGGGTCCCCCGCCCGGGGACCGGACGCGCTCGGCGGACGGCGGAGGGCACCCGGGGTCCGTTTCCCGAGCCGTGGGCCGGGCAGGCGGTGGGCACACATGCAGGGCGGGAGCGCCCGGACCGTGCGACTGCCGCACGCCCGAAGGAGGCTCCTGTGCATCCCGTCATCCGCATCACCCACCGCTCGCCCACCCCGGGCCTGCGGATCGTCCAGCTGACCGGGGAGGCGGACCCCGGCAGCACCGAGACGCTGCGGGCCGCCCTCGACAAGGCGCTGAGCCGCCTCCCGGCCCCGCACACCGTGGTGGTGGACTGCTCGGGCCTGGAGTTCTGCACCGCCGCAGGCCTGGCGGAGCTGCTCACGGCCCGGGAGCGGGCCGCCGCCGACGGGACGGCCTTCCGGCTCAGCGAGCCGCGCGAGCAGTTGGCCCACCTCCTCCGGGTGACCGGCACGGACGTGCTCTTCGACATCGAGCCGGCCGGGCTGCTGGAGTCCGCGACCTGATCGGCGTTCGGCGGTCCGCCGGGGGACTGGGCGCCGGACGGATGGAAAGCCGCTTGTCATGACTGTCGTCAGAATCTGTGCACGCCCCCTGCTGGCCTCGATGTTCATCGCCGGCGGGGCGGACGCGGTGCGGCGCCCCGAGCGTCTCGCACCCGCCGCCCGGCCGGTCGTCGACGCCCTGTCCGACCTGCCCGGAGTGCCGAGCCGCACGGTCAACGCCGTCCGCCTGAACGGCGGCGTCCAGGCCGCCTCCGGGCTGATGCTCGCGGCGGGGAAGCTGCCGCGGCTGTCGGCGGCCGTGCTCGCCTGCACCCTCCTCCCCGTCACCTGGGCGGGCCACCGCTTCTGGGAGGCCGAGGACGAGGGCGAACGCGCCCAGCAGCGCATCCACTTCCTCAAGAACCTCTCCATGCTCGGCGGCCTGCTGATGGCCGCCGCCGCGAACGAGGACGGCCACCACCACCTGCTCCACCGGTAGCCGACCACAGCCTCCGACCACAGCGAGGGGCGCGGAGAACCGCTCGGTTCTCCGCGCCCCTGCGCCGCCTGCACCGGCGAACCGCCTGCTACGGCGCTGCGGTGTCCGCCGCCGGCGGCCACGGTTCGTCGTCGCGGCGGCCCGCGGCCGGGGAGGACGCGGTGCTCCTGCCCGCCTCCTCGCGCCGGGCGGCCCGGTCCCGCCCGCGCTCGCCCTCGGGCCTGCCGGTGCCGCCGTCGTTCCGCCGGGCCCGGTCGGGGAGCGCCTCCGGGTACGCCCTGCGTCGGATGCTCATGGCACCCGCCTCCTACGCCGCGCCCCGGTCGGAGACGTAGTCCCGGACCCGGTCGATCAGGCCGACGCCCGGCGCCAGCAGCTTGCGGGCCGCGGGCGAGGACGGCGCCCCGGGGTGCGGCCGCGTCGGGGCGGTCGTCTTGGCCCGTCGGACCTGGTTCCCCAGCGCCTCCAGGTCGGCCTGGCTGCAGGCCGCCCGCAGGGCCGGGAAGAGGTTCTGCTCCTCGTCGCGGACGTGCGAGGTCACCTCGCCGACCAGGGCGGCCGCCAGGGTGTCCAGCCGCGGGTCGCCGGCCTCCGTGCCCTCGATCTCCTTGAGCAGGCGCTCGACCTGGGCGTGGTCCTCGACCTCGCGGTCGGCCATCGCGTCGCCTCCGGAGACGTGCTCGCGGACCGCCGGGTACAGGTAGGCCTCCTCGGCCACGGAGTGCCGCACGAGCTCGATCGTCACCTCGTCGAGCAGCGACTTCCGGTGCTCTCCGGTGGCCTGCATGATCTGCGTGAACAGCTCCTCGACCTCGCGGTGGTCGGTCTGAAGCTCCTTGATGACGTCGCCGCCGTGGCCTGCCATCGCCGCCTCCTCCGGTCGGGGCCCGCCCGGTGCGGGCCGTAACCGGCGGTTGCCCCGTCGGGCCCGGTGCACACGTGACGTTCCGTGCGCAGGATCCCGGATCGCCCGGTGGCTTCCGGCACAGCGGGTAGACGTGCCGCCGAGAACGGAACCCGGCAACGGGAACGAAAAGAACGGCAGAAGGTGGACGGCATGCGTTTCCACGACCGCGAGCAGGCGGGCCGCGACCTGGCCGAGGCGCTGTGCAGGCAGCTCGGCGGCGTACCGCCGGACCCGCTGGTGCTCGCCCTCGCGCCTGGCGGAGTGCCGGTCGGAGCGGCCGTGGCGACCGTGCTCGGTGCGCCCTTCGACGTCCTGGTCGCCCGGCTCGTCTGCGCGCCGGAGAGCCCCGAGGTCCCGGTGGGCGCACTGCTGCCCGGCACGCCGCCGCAGTGGCAGGAACACACGCTGCGCACACTGGGCCTGACCCGGCAGCGGCTGGCCGACGAGGTCGCCGACGGACGGGCCGAGGTGGACCGCTGCGAGGCGCTCTACCGCGACGACCGGCCGTTCCCCCGGGTCCGCGGCCGGACGGTCATCCTGGTCAACGACGGCCTCGCCACCGGCGTCGTCGCCCGCGCCGCGCTCCGCCTGCTGCGCGAGCGGCGGCCGGCCCGGCTGATCATGGCCGCCCCGGTGAGCGCCGCCCGCGCCACCGCCGCCGTCCAGCCGGTCGCCGACGAACTGGTCTGCCCGCACCGCTCCTGGTACCTGAGGGACGTCGGCGACTGGTACGAGGACTTCCACCCGCCGTCCGACCGGGAGGTGCTGGACGCCCTGGCGGCCGTGCCCATGGCCTCCTGACCCCGCGGCGGCGAGCGCTCCCGGACACGGCGGCCGTGCTGCAGGGGCGGTGACGACACCGACGGGCCGACCGGCGTAGCGTCGGGAGTTCAAAGCTCCTGAGTGCGGTGGTGGAGAGATGCAGTCCTTCCTGTTCGACAGCGCGAGTCTGGACGCGACGGAGGAGTTCCTCTCGTCCGCCTACACGCCGATGCGGATCGGCGGACCGGTCGAGGACGCCCGGGTGCGGATCAGCCGGCGCGCGGTCGGGCCGGTGTCGGTGGACCGCCTCTCGTTCGGCTACACCATGGGCTACGACGCGGGCAGCCTCGGCAAGGTGTGCCTGATCACCGTGCACGAGGGCACCATCGTCGACCGCACCGACGGCCGCGAGGAGGTCTTCGGCACCGGCGAGACCTTCCTGATCGCGCCGCCCGACCGCCCGTACCGGGGCGAGGTCCGCTCGGCCCGCTACACCATCGCGATGTTCGACCCGGCGCTGCTGGCCGAGGCTGCCCCGGCCGTCCCCGCCGGCGGCGGGCCGGTGCGGCTGACCGGACCCCGGGCCGTCACCCCCGCGGCGAACCGGCAGCTGACCGCCGCCGTCGCCTACCTCCGCGACGGGATCCTGGACAACCCCGTCGCCTGTGCGTCCGACCTGCTGGTGTCCACCGCGGCCCAGCACCTGGCCAGCGCGACCCTGGCCGCGCTGCCGCACAGCGCCCGCACCGACGCGGCACCCGCCGACTCCCGGGACGCCACCCCCGAGACGCTGCGCCGGGCCGTCTCCTTCATCGACGACAACGCCGACCAGGACCTCACCCTGGCCGCGATCGCGGCCGCGGCCTGCGTCACGCCCCGCGCCCTGCAGTACTCCTTCCGCCGGTACGCCGGGTGCACCCCGCTCGCGTACCTGCGCCGGGTCCGGCTCTCCCGGGCCCACGCCGACCTGAAGGCCGCCTCGCCGCAGGACGGTTCGACGGTCACCGCGGTCGCGGCGCGCTGGGGCTTCGCCCACCCCGGCCGGTTCGCCGAGGCCTACCGGCGCACCTACGGGGTCGCGCCCTCGGTCACCCTGAACCGGTGAACGGCGGCCTGAACCGGTGAACGGCCGCCGATGACGGACGGCTTCCGACCGGTCGCTGACCACCGGCGGCCGGCGACCGCCGGTCGGCGCCGGCCGCCCGTCGGCGCCGACCGGGTCGGGTGCCACGGCGAGGGGGGCGAAACGCCGTGACACCCGTGTACCACCTCTGAGCAGGACGGCGCGTTTCAAACCTGTGGGGTTCGGCGGCTCGACCCTGCGGGCCCGGCGGCCGGCTGCGGCGGCGGTGACTGGTGTCGCAGAACGGGTAGCACCGGCTGCGCCGGCAGCCGCACAGGGCGACCACCGGCCGTTCGCTGACCCGGCAGGTGCCGTCCGGCAGCACGACCTCGACCGGGCCCTCCACCAGGATGGGGCCGTCCCCGGCGACGGTGACCCGCCGCGGTGGGCGCTCAGAGGGGCCGGACACCGCGGACCACCACCAGTTCCTCCTCGCGCTGCCCCGGCGCGATCAGGCCGCGCTCCTCGAACCATGCGGCCCGGGCGGTCATCACCGGCCCGAACGGCTGCCGCCGCCGCGCGACGACGCCGACCAGCAGACCGGCCCGGCTCAGTGCGGCACAGGTCGCCGACACGCCGGCCAGCGCCGACTGCACGACCAGCAGCACCCGCCGGGGGCGAGCAGCGCCGGGAGCGTCGGCACAGATCCGGTCCAGCAGGTCGCGGCCGTCGCGGCCGGCGTCCCAGCTGCGGGCGATCCCGCGGCGCGGCGGCGCCGACCGGCTGGGCACGTACGGCGGGTTCGCGGTGATCAGGTCGAACCGGGCGCCGGCGACCGGCGCGAGCAGGTCGCCGTGGCGCAGCCGCACCCGGCGTCGGTCGAGCAGCAGATTGGCGGCGGCCGCGGCCAGGGCCCGGCGGGAGACGTCCACCGCCGTCACGCGGGCACCCCGGGCGGCGGCGGCCATCCGACCAGGCGTGGCCCGCCCCGGCCCGGGTAGGCGCGGCAGCACACCCGGACACGCACCGCCGACCAGGGAGGTGGACCATGAGCGAGGAGTACGACTCGGAGCCCACGGTGTGGGCGCTCACCGTGCAGGAACAGGAGATCGGCCCCCCGGTCGCGGAGGCCTTCATCGAGGTCGGGCGGCGGTGGCACGCCGAACTGCTCACCCACGCCCTGGAGAGCGGCTTCCTGCTGGCCGCCGGCGACGCGCCGCAGAGCACCGCCATGGTGGTGATGCGCGGCCCGCTGGTCGACCGGCTGCTCTTCGTCGGCGGCCGGCAGTCCTGGGAGCCGGTGCCCAAACCCGCGGCCTCGCCCGAGTGGCGGAACGCGGCCCGCGAGCGCGGCGAGGTCCTGGTGGTCGTCGTCCCGCCCGGCACCTGCCTCACCGAGGAGGACGACGGCGACCCGGAGGACGCGACCGACGCATTCACCCGCCGGGACGACGGCGTCGTCCTGCACGGAACGGCCGCGCTCGCCCTGGCCTGACCCCGGCACCGGGTGCCGCGAAAGGGCGCGAACACGGCACGGCACATCACGGAAGACGAGGTGCACCATGACCTCCGGCGACATCGTCGACGTCGTCACCACCGACCACGAACGGATCCGCACCCTGTTCGGCCGCATGGCCGGCACCCCGCTGAAGGACCCGCGGCGCCGTGAACTCCTCGACGAGGTGACCGACCTGCTGGAGCGCCACCTGGCGGTCGAGGCCGAGTACGTCTACCCGCTGGCGCTGCGCACCCTGCCCGGCCGCCGGGAGACCGTGGAACAGGAGCGGGCCGGGCTCGCCACGATCGGCGCCCTGCTCGACGACCTCTCCCGGGTCGGCGCGGACTCCGCGATCTTCGACCGGAAGGTCGCCCTGCTCGTCCGCGAGGTCACCGGCCACGCCCACGAGGAGGAGGCACTGCTCCTGGACGAACTCGGCGCCGCCGCACCGCCGGACGAACTGGCCGACGCCGGCGCAGCGGCCCGGTCCGGGCCGCTGCACAAGGTGCGCCGCTCACCGGCCGACCGCCCCCGCGACGACCTCCCGCCGACCTGGCCGCGCCCGAAGACGCACCTGCGCGACTTCTTCCGCATCGAGGGCTGAACGGCATCGCGCCGAACGCGGCCGTTACCACCACCGGCCCGGGGCGGGCGGCCCGGCCGTCGGCGGCCGCGCCCGCGGTCAGCGGGGGGCCTTCATCGGCGGCTCCCCGGCCGGCTCGACGGCGAAGACGGTGTCGGCCTCGGTCACCCGGAGCAGCCGGACCATCTGCGGGGTGGGCGCCACCAGCCGGAAGGCCGTCCCCACGGCGGTGGCGGCCAGCCGGGCGCGCAGCAGGGCGTCGAGCCCCGCGGAGGTGCAGAAGGCGAGCGCCGAGCAGTCCACCACCACGGCCGTCGGCCGGGGCGGGTCGCCCAGCGCCGCGTCGAGTGCATCCTCCAGCACCCGCACGGTCTCCATGTCCGCCTGGCCGGCCACGGCCAGCCTCCGCTCCCCGGCGGGCGCCGGGGAGCGCATCACGCGGAGCTCCGCATCCATGGCGCTGCTCCCTCCGTCACGGACACCCCGGCGGGGCTTCCCGTGACAGTGGCTCCCGGAGCGCCTGCCCAGCACCCGGAGAACGAAGCGTCCCGCGGCGGTGACCACGGAACGAAGACCCTGCCCGGAGGGCGGTCGACCGGCCCGCCGGGGGTTACGGCGGACGGGGATCCGGTTACACGCACCCAGGGGCGGACACGGACGCAGGAGACGAGGGTGAACCGGACAGCGCGTCACTGGCACCTGCCGCTCGGACCGGTCGACGGTCCCGGGCCCCAGCACGGCATGGCCTACGTACGCCGTGCCCTGGCCCGTGCACCGGCCCCCGAGCTGCCCGAGGGCCCGCGGTCGGAGGACGTGCTGCTGGTCACCTGCGAGCTGCTCACCAACGCGTACAGCCACACCCCGGGCCCGATCTGCCTCGACCTCGACCTGGACCACGACACGCTGACCGTCGCGGTGACCGATGCGAGCACCCGGCCGCCGGTGGTCCGCCCGTACCGTCCGCAGCAGCCGCACGGCCACGGCATGCACATTGTCGAGCGGCTGTCCGTGGACTGGGGCGTCACGCCCGTCCCGAGCGGCAAGACCGTCTGGGCCGTGCTGCCCGCGCCCTGACGGACGCGGTCGCGGGTGGCTCGCCGCCGCCCGGATAGGCGCGCCCCGAGGCCGCCGCGGCACTCGCCGCGGGCGGCGACGGAAGAGGCGAGTCACGTGCAGCGGACCGAGGCGATCTGGCAGTTGACGGGCGGACAGGGCTGGCCGGCGCTGGCCGATCTCGCGGCGGCGCTCGTCCTCTCCAGCCTGATCGGCCTGGAGCGCGAGGCCGGGCAGAAGAGCGCCGGCCTGCGCACCCACGCCCTGGTCGGCCTCGGCAGTGCGCTGTTCGTCAACGTCTCCCGGTACGGCTTCGGCGCCGGGGACCCGTCCCGGGTGGCCGCGCAGATCGTCTCCGGCATCGGGTTCATCGGCGGTGGGCTGATCTTCGTCCGCCGCGACGCCGTGCGCGGACTGACCACCACGGCGACGATCTGGCTCACCTGCGCCGTCGGCATGGCCTGCGCCGCGGGACTCGGGGTCGTCGCCGTGTCCTGCACGGCCGGCTACTTCCTGATCATCCGGGGCTTCCCCGCCCTGGTGCGGCGGCTGGCGCCCGCGCTCGCGGCGGCCCCGGTCAGTGTCGCCCTGGTCTACGAGATCGGCCACGCCCTGCTGCCCCGGGTGCTGGAGGCCTGCGCGGCCTCGGGTTTCCGCATCGTCGACACCGCCACCGAGCACGACCGGGCACTCTGCCCTCCCGGCGGCGGACCCCCCGAGACGCTCATGCGGCTCTGCCTGACCCTGGAGGGCCGCTCGGACATCCGGGCGCTGACCACCGGGCTCTCCGGCCCCGCCGGGATCCGCTCCGTGGCCGTCCGCACCGAGGACTCCGTGCCCGGTCCGCGGGGCGGCACCTGACCGGGCGAACGCGCGCCCGGGTCAGTCGTCCAGCGGGGCGAAGCCGAGTACCCAGCCCAGGGCCTCCGCCGCCCCCAGTGCGCGGCGCCGCTCCTCGGCGGGCCGCGCGGTGTCCCGGGCCGCCAGGATCGCCGCCCGCTCCTCGGCGGCGAGTTCGCCGTCCGCGAGCTCGCCGTGCACGGTGCCGGTGACCGGCGCCGGTACCCCGGGGTCGAGCACCCAGCGGTAGGCCGCGGCGGCGCCGCCGGCCTCCGGACCGGGGTCGACCTCGGCCGCGAGCGCCGCGCGGTCGATCTCCGCGGGCGTTCTGACGGCGATGAACTCCTGGACGGATTCCTGGACGGTCTCCTGGACGGCGGAAGCTGCTGCCACGGCGGGGTACCTCCCGGGTGCTGAGCGGCCGGGCACCCGCCGGGCGGCGGGTGCCGTGGGTCACAGCCACTTACCCTGCACCCGACGGTGCACGCCCGCGCGGTGTGCCCGCGGGCGTGTCGCGGTGGCCGGGGCGGCCGGTCCCGTATCGTGCCGTGCCACCCGGTGCGATGTCCAGGACGAGGACGGCGATGTCGTCGGTGTGCCGGCCCGCGGGCCAGCTGTGGCGGACGAGTTCGTCGATGAGCCGGTCGGGTGGGTCGGCGCGGTGCTCGCCGAGCAGCCCGGCCAGCGCGGCCGCGGTGCGGGAGGCGTCCGTGCCGGGGAGTTCGACCAGCCCGTCGGTGTAGAGGACCAGCAGCGTGCCGTCGAGGAGCGGGAGGGTGGTGAGCGGGTAGCCCGCCGACGTGGCAGCGCCGAGCAGCGGGCCGGACTCGACGGTCAGCACGTGGGCCCGCCCGCCCGGGCGGCGCAGCAGCGGCGGCGGGTGCCCGGCGGAGGCGACGGTGGCCTGCCGGCGGACCAGGTCGAGCTGGACGTAGAGGCAGGAGACCAGCAGATCGCTGTCGAGGTCGGCGAGCAGCCGGTTGGTGCGGGCGAGCACCTGGTCCGGGGCGGCCCCGGCGGTCGCGTGGGCGTGGACGGCGGTGCGGACCTGGCCCATCAGGGCGGCCGCGGTGGTGTTGTGGCCCTGCACGTCGCCGATGACGGCTGCCGCGGTGCGCTCGTCGAGCCGGACGAAGTCGTAGAAGTCGCCGCCGACGTCCAGACCGCGGGTGGCGGGCAGGTACCGGGAGGCCACCGCGATGCCGGGGACGCGGGGGAGGGAGCGGGGCAGCAGGGCGTGCTGGAGGTCGTCGGCGAGGTCGTGCTTGGCGTCGTACAGGCGGGCACGGTCCACCGCCTGGGCCAGCAGGCCGGCCAGCGAGGTGAGAACGGCTCGCTCGCCGGAGTCGAAGGCCCGGGGGCGGTCGTACGAGAGGATGCAGACGCCGACGGGCCGGCCGGTGACGGTCAGCGGGAGCACCGCCCAGGCCCGTTTGCCGCTCATCCGCGGGGCGCCGGGGTACTGGTCGGCCAGCTGGCCCGCGTCGGAGAAGAACGCCGGGGTGCCGGTGGCGAGCACCTGGCCGGCCGGGGTGAGCCGGGTGTCGAGCGGCAGGCCGTCCAGCCGGGCGATGCTGGCGGCGCTGTAGCCGCAGTGGCCGATGATCTTCAACCGGCCGGCGTCCGCCGCCGAGAGGACGAGCCCGTCCGCACCGAACGCCGGCAGCACCTGGTCGGCGACCATCTCCACGACGTCGCGGACCCCGACGGCCTCGGTGAGCGCGGCGGCGAGGTGCATCAGCTGGTACAGACGGCCGCCCCGGCGCTCCCCGTCCGGCCGGGTCACCTGCGCGGGGTCGGCGCCCTCCGCACCGGGGTCGGCGGGCACGCGGACGACACGGACGCTGATGCCCGTGTGGTCCGGGTAGAGCCGGAAGTCCAGCCAGGTGTCGGGCGGCCGCAGCGCGCTGAACGCGGCGGGCTCCCGGGTGATCACGGCGGTGCGGTAGCGGTCCTCGACGGCCGGGTCGTCCAGCCACGGCAGGGCCAGCCACGGCAGCGCACCGACGAGCTGCTCCGGGCTGCGGCCCAGCAGCTCGGCGGCGCCGGCACTGGCGTAGGCGATCCGGCCCTCCAGGTCGAGGGCGAGGCTGGCCCCGGGCAGCCGCTCGGCGAAGTCCGCGGCGGCCAGTTCCGGCTGGGCCGCACCCTGACGCGACGGCAGATCGGGTGCGGTGCGCGGTGTGCCGGGCAGGGCCGGCGGCTGCGCCGCGTCGTCGAGGAGCCGGGCGAGCCGGCGGCCCAGGTTGCCGATGTGGCCGCGTTCACGGGTGGTGGCGCGCTGCGGGTGGTCGGCGGGGAAGAGCAGCAGCAGGGCGCCCCAGGTCTTCCGGGCCCCGGCGAGCGGCGCCGCGGCGAGGGCCAGCGGGTACGGCAGGGAGGCGGCGAGCCGCGGGTAGGCGCGGGCGAGGTCCTGCTGCGAGCCCACCCAGACGAACTCGTCCTGCCGGACGGCGTCACAGACCGGCAGCGGCGCCGTGAGCGGGACGTGCCGCCAGGCCGCGGTCAGCCCCGAGGGCAGGCCGAAGGCGACCGCCATCACCAGGACGGGCTCCCGGTCGAGGAGGTACACGGCGCCGGCGGACGCACCCGTCCGGCGCACGGTCGCGGTCAGGGCCGCGTCCAGCTCCGCGTCCGGGTCCGGTGCGTCCGGCGCCGGAGCGGGCGCGGCCGGTACGGGCTCCGCGCTGCAGGGTGTCGTCCTCGTCGCGTCGGTGTCGTTGGTCCGCGCGGTGGTCTTCGGGGTCTTCTCGGCAGAGGTGTCCATCAGCGGTGCCTCCGGACGCGCCGGCGGCCCGGTGACCGGGCCGCCGGGCCTGCGGGGAGAGGCGGTGCGGCCCCGGAGCGGCGGCGGCGCCCGTCGGCGCCGGCCGTCCTCCGCGGACCGCCGGTCCCTCAGCGGCCGAGCGCGTTGGCGAGCTGCTTCTTGGTCATCTTTGAACGGCCGTGGATGTTGCGCTGCTTGGCCTCGTTGTAGAGCTGGTCGTACGCGGGCCCCCGGGCGCCGGAGTGCGAGTGCCGCCCACCGCGCCGGGAGGACGACATGTCCTCCGTGGACGAGCGGCTGGCGGTCTTCGACTCACCGTGCCGGGCGCGTTCCTTGTTGACCGTCCGGGCCGCGATCGCCTTCGCCCGCTCCTCGTTCTCGCCGCGGTCCAGCGCACTGTCCTTGATGTGCTCGTACTGGCGTTCCCGCTTCTTGCTCGAACCGGCCGGCATGGCTCCTCCTCGGGCTCGCTGGTGCCGTGCTGCCTGGCGGCGCGCCTACCCCCGGGGGCCCCGCTCACGCATGCGCGCACGGCGGAGGGCCGCCGCGGCGCACCGCGGCGGCCCTCCGTTCCCGTGCGGTCAGGAGCTGCCGGGGGAGATCCGGCCGCGCCATCCGCCGTTCTCCAGGCGCCTCTCCTCGACGAAGGACTTGAAGCGGCGCAGGTCGCCCTTGACCCGGCGGTCGACCATCCCCATCATGTCGGCGGCCTTCTCGGCGACGCCGTCCGGTTCGAAGTCCATCGCCAGCCGCACCATCGTGTGGTGGTCGTCGAGACGCCGGAACGTCACCACGCCCATCTGCTGGACGTCCCCGCCGACGGTGCGCCAGGCGATCTTCTCGTCGGGCAGCTGGTCGACGATCTCGGTGTCGAACTCGCGGCTCACCCCGGCGACCTTGGTCTTCCAGTGGGTGTGCCGCTCGTCGATCTGGGTGACCTCCTCGACGCCTTCCATGAAGCGCGGGAAATCCTCGAACTGCGTCCACTGGTTGTACGCGGTGTGCAGCGGAACCTCGACCTCGACGGACTCTTGAACCATGCTCATGCCGGGCCTCCAGTCTTCTCGTCCAACAGGTCCGCGGGGCGTCTGCCCGGCCGACCCGGGTTCTAACGGGCCGCCCCGGGTCAGTACCGACCGGTCCGCCGGTGATTGGTGCCGCCCGGGGCGTTTCGCCTTCGTTCAGGGGTGCAGCCTCGAAGGGAGAGGGCGCGTCGCCGAGCCTCCCGGCACCGGCTCGCCGCCCCCTGCCGCCGCCGAGGAAGAGGTCCGTCATGGCCTGCCCCGTACGTTCCGCGCCGACGCCCCAGGGCCGGCCCCCGCCCGCGCCCCCGTCTCCCTCCGCGGGCCCCTCTCCGCCCGCGCTTCCGTCTCCCTCCGCGGCCGCGGCATCGGCCGCCGCCGCGTCGAGGCGCTCCGCGGACCGGGCGTACGGGGCCTGGCTGAGGATGACCGGCCTGGCCGACGGCGGTGCGCCCCGGGAGGTCCGGGTGGCGGCCGGTGTCCTGGACGCGGTCACCACCGACCTGTGGGGCACCGCCGTCCGCTGTCTGGCCGCCTGCCTCCACGGGGCCGGGGCCCCCGCCCTGCTGCCGCCGGGCCGCACCGCGCGGGTGCTGGTCCAGATCGCGCTCGCCGTCGCCCCCGACCCCGCGGCGACCGCGGACCCGGATGCCGCGCCTGCCCCGGGGGGTGGGACCGCCGCCCCGGACACCGTCCGCCGGGCCGTCGCCTTCATGGAGACCCATGCGGCCGAGGACATCGTGCTCGCCGACATCGCCGGGGCCGCCTTCGTCACGCCGCGCGCCCTGCAGTACGCCTTCCGCCGCCACCTGGACACCACACCACTGACGCACCTGCGCCGTGTGCGCCTCGACGGTGCCCACCGGGACCTGCTGGCCGCCGACCCGGTGACCAGCACCGTGACCGAGATCGCCGCCCGCTGGGGCTTCGCCCACACCGGCCGGTTCGCCGCCTCCTACCGCGAGGTCTACCGTGCCGCCCCGCGGACCACGCTCGGCCTCCCGGCCTGAACCGCCCGCCGCTCGGACGCGGGGCCGTCCGCACCCGGTGGAGCACACCGGGCGGACCACCCCGGACCGCACCACCACCCCGTCCAGCCGGCGGGCCGTCACCGACCCGCACCGACCCGGAGGACACCATCCATGGACCTCGGCTTCCTGCACCCACTGATCGACCGGCCCGGCCCCTGGGCCACCGTCTGCCTCGACTCCTCGCGCACCACCGAGGACGCCCGACAGCGCCAGGTGCTGCTGCAGCGGGCGGCGGTACGCGAACTCGCCGACCGGGGGGCCGACCCCCTCACCTGCCGGGCGGTCGGCGAACACCTCGCGGACGAGCCCGTCTCGGGCTCCCCGCCCGGCCGGGTCCTGTTCGCGGCCGGCGGCGAGGTCGTGCTCGACGTCCCGCTGACCACCGCACCCCCGTCCGTGGAGACCGCGTGGGGCCCGCTGCCGCACCTCGCCCCGCTGCTGGGCCGGATCGAGGCGGCGGCCGCCGACTGCCTGGTCGCCGCGGTCGACCGCACCGGCGCCGACCTGGAGGTACGCCGGTTCGGCCGGCCGCAGCCGCTCGGCACCGTCGACGGCACGACCTGGCAGGGCAGGGGCCACCGCGCCCCGCCCACGGACCGCTACGAGTGGCACTACCGGCACCGCGAGCAGGACGCCTGGGACCGCTCCGCCGACACCATCGCCGACCATCTCGCCGAGGCCCGTTCGGCCTGCGGCGCGGGCTTCGTCGTCCTCACCGGCGACGCGCGCGAACGGCGGGCCGTCCACGAGCGGCTGCCGCAGGACCTGCAGCCGCTCACCGTCGAGGTGGACGGCGGCGGCCGGGCCGACGGCATCCACTCCGAGGCCTTCGGGCGGCGGCTCGACGAGGCGTGGCGGGAGTTCGACCGGCAGCACGCGGCCGAGATCCTCGAACGGTTCCGCAACGGCACCGGCCGCCCCGGTGAGCACGGCACGGACGGCACCGGCACCGAGACCGCACCGGGAGCCTCGGCCGAGGGCGTCCCCGCCGTCACGGCCGCCGCCCAGCAGCACCGGCTCGCCACCCTGCTGCTCGGCGAGGACGGGCCGGACACCGGCCGCGAGGTCTGGATCGGACCCGACCCCGGGCACATCGGCACGGACCGCGGCGCGGTGCGCAGCATGGGTGTGCCGGATCCCGTGCGCGTACCGGCCGGCGACGCGCTGCTGCGCTGCGCGATCGCCTCGCGTGCCGAGGCGATCGTGGTGCCGGACGGCGTCGAGGGGCCGGTCGGCGGCGTGGGCGCCGTGCTGCGCTGGCGGAGCTGAACCCGTGCCGGCCCGGCTCGCCGGTGACGGAGAGGCCGCAGGGGTGGCCGTGGAAGCGGGTGCGGGTGCGGGTTTGCCGGGTGCTTCCGGGGGCAGACGAACGGCACCTTCGCAGGTGGGTCCGGCACCGTCCGCCGGAGCACCGTGTCGACCGGTCTTCCCTCGGTGGTCGGCACGGCGGCGGACGGTGCCGGCACCGCGATGCGTTCCTCGACCCGGCGCCGCCGTGACCGGAGCGGCCGCTGTCCACGGCGGGCGGCGGCCGCTCCACGGTGTCAGTCCTGCGGCTGTTCCTCCGCCTCGGGCGGCAGGTCGACCTGCTCGACCCGGCGGGTCCGGACGGCACGCTCCTCCGGGCCCAGCCCGACCGTCTCCCCGTCGGCCGCACCGGTGGTGTCCCGGCGTTCGTCGTCCAGGGCCAGCCGACCGGCCTCGGGGTCGGGCGGACCCCCGATGGCGCCGGCCGCGTCGACCTCCGGCTCCTCCACGGCGAGCCGTTCGTCCAGGGGCAGGCCCGCGGCCTGCTCGGCACCCGTCACCCCGAAGGACTCGGCCGCCACGGGCGCCTCGCCGGGCACCGGCATCCGCTGCAAGTCCTCGGCCCGGCGCGCGGCGGGCGAGCCGTCCTCCAGGTCCGGGACGCCCTCGTCCCCGGGTTCGACGCCGGGGTTCATGGTCGCTCCTTCCTGACCGGTCCGTGTGTGCCCCGCCCGTCCGGCGGCAAACCCGCAGGCCAGGGGCTGGAGTACCGCTCCTGACACGTCGTCGGGAGCGTCCGGCGGTTCCCCGGCCGAGGTCCGGGTAGGCGCCCGGTGACCGCGAGACAGGGGGACCAGGACCAAGGAGATCGGTATGACCGAGTCGCAGCAGCGCGACACCCTGGGGATCCGCCAGGACCCGGCCGTCCGGCCCGGCGGCGGTTTCGCCGACCTGCGGCGCACGGCCGAGGGTGCCGGCAGCCGCGAGACGCGTGCACAGGAGTCGGACGGCGACGCAGCGTGGCGCGACGCAGAGCTCTACGCCGTGCTCGGCGAGGACTGACCGCCCCGCCTCCGGGCCGGCCCGCACGGGCCGGCCCGCGCCCGTGCGTTCATCCCGTCCCGGCCCCGTCCGGCAACAGCGAGCCGCCGGGGTCGTCTGCGCGCTCGACGGCGAACAGCACGGCCGCGCTGCGCCGCCAGGGCACGGCACGGCCGGTGAGTGCCTGCGCCGCCCGGGAGCGCAGGGTGCTGCGGCTCCACCGCAGCTGCTCGGCCGTCCGCGGGCGGCAGACGGCGGCGAGGTCCAGCAGGGCGCGGTCCCCCGTGGCGGGGGCCGCGCAGCAGAGGGCGTCCCAGAGCAGCGCGTTGTCGCCGGCCAGGGCGTGCACCCGGCGCAGGTCGGCGAGCAGGGCCCGGCCGTCGGCTGCGGACCGCCCGGGTCGGACACCGGCCGGAGCCGCACAGCGTTCGCGGCGTGCCGTGGCGGGGCCGGTGCGCGGGCGGGCCGCGAGCAGGCCGAGGATCCAGGCCGCGGGCCCGCGGGACACCGCGGCGAGCCGCTCGGCCGCCGCCGCCACCCCGGGTTCGGCGGTGCGGCCGGCCAGTGCGGCGAGTTCGGCGGCGAGCAGGCTCTCGCCCTCCCACAGCTCCTGCAGCGTGCTGCGGACGGTCTCCGGAACGCGCCGGCCGGTGCGGTCGGTGTGGTCGGCGCGGTCGTCGGGGGACGGGCCGTCGGGCGTGCTGGTGCTCATGTCTCCTCCTCGGTCGGGTGCGGTCTCCGCGAGGCCGGGGCGTGTGCCCGGCGGCCCCGCCCGGGGAGACCGGCGCGCCGTCAGACCGGCGGCCGGGAACGGCGGCATGTGCGTTCCGGCGGTGCCCTCCGCCTGCTCGGCGTGGGCGGGGGTGCCGGGGCACGGCCGGCCGTCCGGCGTGGTGAGGTACACCAGTCCGTGGTCGTCGGCGAGGGTGAGCGTCGTGCCGTTGCCGGGGTGAGGTGGTGGACGAGGCCGCCGGGGGCGATCTCGGTGGAGACCCGCCCGTCCGCGGAGCGGTAGAGCGGTCGGCCGTCCGGACCTTCGGTGCCCTGGTACGCCACGGTGACCACGTCCGTCCCGGCGGTGCCGTCGGGCTCCGGCCGGGGGTACGTCAGCAGCCATGTGCCGGATGCAGTGGGCATCGGATCACCTCGTTCGGCGGCCGCCCGGCCGTGCGGGCGGGGACCGGTCGTCCGGGACGCCGAGCGCGTCCCGGACGCCGCGACCCGTCCGGGCGACTCGCAGCCGACGCGGGTCGGGGGTCCCGGTGGCGGCCCGGCGGGTCACGCGCCCGGGCCCAGCTTCTGCCCGTGGAAGCGGCCGGAAACGGACGGTGCGCACGATGCGGGAGAGGTGGCCGGACGGTGCTTCACCGCCCGCACGCCGGGTAGCCGTTCACCACTTCCGACCGCGGACCACCTGGAGGAAGCCGTGAGACCGGGCCGACCGATCGTCGTACCTGCCGCCCGCCGGGGCGGCCACCGCCCCGGCCGCCGCAACCCGCTCGGCCCGCAGGGCCGGATCCGCCGCTGCCCGGGCGCCCTGCTCCCGCGCGCCAGGACGGCCTTCGAGGTCTCCCGCCGCACCGCCGTGCTCTGACCGGGAAGCGACGGCGGCCCGCCCTCCCCTCCGGTGCCGCGGCACGGTGCAGCCTGACGGGAACCGCTCGGCGGCCCCGCACCGTGTGGCGCGGCGGCGTCGGACCGGCGGCGTGCCCGGGCCGGAGCGGGCCGATTCGCGGTCGGCTCCCGGAGTCGACCTTGCACCCGAGACGCCGATGCCGGGGGCTCAGCCGAAGTAGTGGCCCTTCTCCAGGTCTTCGAGGAGGCCCGGCCCGGTGGGGTGCCAGTCGAGGAGTTCGCGGGTGAGCGCGCTGGAGGCGGGCTGGTCGACGGCCAGGATCCCGCCCAGGAAGCCGAAGTCCTCGGCGGGGGCGGAGGCGGTCGGCAGACCGAGGTGGCGGCCGATCACCTCGGCGATCCCGCGCACCGGTACGCCCTCGTCGGCGACCGCGTGCAGCACCGAGCCGGCGGGTGCGCCCTCCAGCGCGAGGCGGTACAGACGGGCGGCGTCCCGGACGTGTACGGCGGGCCAGCGGCCGGCCCCGTCGCCGACGTAGCCGGAGGCTCCCCGCTGGCGGGCGGTGGCGACCAGGTGGGCGACGAAGCCGTGGTCGCCCTCGCCGTGCACCGTCCGGGGCAGCCGCACGACGGACGAACGGACGCCGCGGGCCGCCGAGTCGAGCGCGAGCGCGGCGTTGGCGTCCCGGCCGGCCGCGGGCGAGCCCGGGGCGGAGGTGTCGCGCTCGGTCGCGGCCCGGCCGGGCACGGCGGGGGTGCCGGCGGTGACGACCAGCGGCTTGCCCGTGCCCTCCAGCGCGGCGGCCAGCGCCCCGATGGCCCGGGCGTCGGCCTGCACGGAGGCCTCGAACCGGCTGAAGTCGTGGATGAAGGCGAGGTGGACGACGCCGTCGCAGTCGGCCGCCCCGGCGGTCAGGGCGTCGAGGTCGTCCAGGTCGCCGCGGAGGACCTCGGCCCCGGCGGCGGTGACGGCGGCGGCCGAGGAGTCGGACCGGGCGAGCCCGAGTACGTGGTGACCTGCGGCGACGAGCTCGGGGACGACGGCCGAACCGACCCAGCCGGACGCGCCCGTGACGAATGCACGCATGGTGGTGCCTCCCAGAAGTGATGACAGGTTCTGTCATCAGAGTACATGTGATGACAGGGACTGTCATCGCGTAGCATGGCGGCATGGGTCGATGGGAGCCGAACGCGCGGGGCCGGCTGGCACAGGCGGCACTGGAGCTCTATGCCGAGCAGGGCTACGAGCGCACCACCGTCGTGGAGATCGCCGCACGCGCCGGGCTGACCGAGCGCACCTTCTACCGGCACTTCGCCGACAAGCGCGAAGTGCTGTTCTTCGGCACGGAGATGGCGAAGGACCTGCTGGCGCGGACGGTCGCGGACGCGCCGGCCGGCGCGTCCGCGATGGACGCGGTGGGCGCCGCGCTGGAGGCCCTGGGCGCCGAGTTCCAGGAGAACGTCGAACGCGTCAGGCTGCGGGAGTCCGTGGTGTCGGCGCACGCCGAACTCCGCGAGCGCGAGCTGATCAAACTCGCGGTGCTCGCCGAGACGATGGCCGGCGCACTGCGTGACCGCGGCACGCCGGAGCCGGCCGCGAGCCTCGCCGCCGAGACGGCGGTCGCGGTCTTCAAGGTCGCCTTCGCCCGCTGGATCGGCGGGCCGGGCAGGCCGGACCTGCCGGCCGTCCTCCGGGCCGCGACCGCGGAGCTGAAGGGCGTGCTCGCCGACCGCACGCCCGTCTGAGCGGGCCCGGACGCCCGGGGGCCGGCCCGGCTCTCCGTGGTGCCCACGCCGGGCCGGCGCCCGAGTGGTGGCGCCCCGCCGCGGCCCGGCGGGAACGGGCCCCACCGGAACGGACTGGGCGTCACCTCCGCCACTGCCGCACGGCCCGGCGGGACACTGACCCGCTCCGGCCCGCTCCGGCCCGCTCTGGCCCGGTTTCGCCGCGCTGGGCAGGCGAACCGATCATCGTACGGGGAAGCGGCGGGCGGCAGCGCCGCCGGACGGGCCGGACCGCGCTTCTCCGCCAACCGCTGCGCAGGGCCCCCGTGGCCGCCCGCCCGGGCCCGGCCCGTTGCCGGCCGGGCCCGGGCGGGCGGCCGGTCACCAGGGGATGTGCGACAGCACCCAGGCGGCGACGGAGCCGCTGACGGCGGCGGCCACGGCGTTGACGAGGGCGACGGTGATCTGACCGGGTCGACGGCGGGCCCGGGGACGCTGGGTGGAGTGGCGGATCGGCAGGCGGTGGATGCGGCGCTTCATGGCCGGTTCCCCTTTCGGTCGGGCTTCTCGGCTGTCCCCTGAACGGGGCTGCTGATATGACGGTGGATCAGCCCGCGGCCAGGACGAAGCCGTTGGGGGTTGTCGGCACGACAACCCCGGCTATCGACCCGATAACCGGCTGCCGCGACCGGGGAGGGCTGCATGGGAAGAGGTCCGGAGGACGGGCGGAAGGGCCGGGGCGAGGGGCGTTCGGGACGCCCCTGGGGCCCGCCGCAGGGGCCGAGCCAGGAGATCAACGACCTCGTCGTCCTGCTGCGGCAGTGGCTCGACCGGCGCGGCCTCACCGTGAGGGCCTTCCACGCGGAGCTGACCGAGGACGACTTCGGGGAGCCCGGGAAGGGCAGGATCCCCTCGGTCGACACCCTCTACCGCCGGTTCGCCGGTGACGGGATCACCTGGCAGTTCGTCAGCGCCGTCATCACCGTCTGCACCGAGGACCCTCAGCATGCGCGGCAACGGGAGGCGCGGGCCCGGGCGCTGTGGAACGCGGCGAAGAACCGCCCCACCCCGCCGGCGGGTTCCGTCCCGCCGCCCCCGCCGGCACCGCAGTGGCCGATCGTGGTCGGTGCGATCCCGATCCTGGCGAGCGCATTCCAGCCGCGCGAGCCCGTCCGCGGGCGGATCGACGAGGCGCGCGCCGGGAACGGGACCGTGGTGCTGTCCCAGGTGCTCGCGGGCGGCGGCGGGATCGGCAAGAGCCAGCTGGCGGCCTCCTACGCCTGGCAGGCCGTCCGCGAGGGCACGGACGTGGTGGTCTGGGCGCACGCCGCGGACCCGGTCGCCGTCCTCCTCGCCTACGCCGAAGCGGCCGTGGCCGTCCAGGTGCCCGGAGCCTCCGGCGCCCCGGACCGCGTCCAGCAGGACGCCAGGCGCTTCCTGAACTGGCTGAGCACCACCGAGCGCAGCTGGCTCGTGGTGCTCGACGACGTCGCCGACTTCACCGCCACCGCCCCCATCTGGCCCGGGAGTTCACGCCGGAACAACGGCCGGGTGCTGGCCACCACCCGGCAGCGCGGGGCGCACGCCTCCGGAGGTGGTCGGGCCATCGTCCCGATGGACGTCTACGACTCCGAGGAGGGCGTCGCCTACCTGCGCGACCGCCTCACCACCGCCGGCTTCCCCTACCTGCTCGACGCGCGGGCGGCGGACCTCTCCGAGGCACTCGGACGCCTGCCGCTCGCCCTCGCGCACGCCGCCGCCTACATGGTCAACCAGCACCGCACCTGCACCGACTACCTGGAGCTGTTCCGGGAGCGCACCCGCGCGCTGGACGCGGTGCTGCCTCAGGAGGCCGACACCGAGTTATACGGGCGGCCCGTCACGGCGGCCCTGCTGATCTCCCTCGACGCCGCCCAGCAGACCCACCCCAAGGGCCTCGCCGCCCCCGCGATCCGGCTGGCCGGCCTGCTCGACCCGGCCGGCCACCCCCGGGAACTCTGGACCACCCGGAGCGCGACCCGCTACCTCGCCGAGCAGCGCGCCGCCGACGCACGGGCCCGCACCGCCCCGGGCCCGCCCGCGGAGGCCGACGCCCCGGACCGCGACGCGTCCGGGCCGCCGCCGGTCAGCGCCGACGAGGCGCTCTCCGTCCTCGCCCTCCTGCACGGCTACAACCTGCTCAGCAGCTACCCGGCGGGCGTCCCCCTGCCGCACCGGGACGAGGTCGCCGCCCATCGAGAGGTCTCCGTCCACGCGCTGACCGCCCGCGCGGCCCGGGACACCACCCCCGAACCGCACCGCCAGCAGGCGGCCGTCATCTTCGCGCTGTACGAGCTCTGGCCCGAGGAGGACCACACCGACCACCGCCTCGCGCTCAGCCTCCGGGCCAACACCGCCGCCCTCCGGGAGACCGCCGGCGGCGAGGTCCTCCAGCTCTTCCCCGGCTTCGCGCTGCGCCACCGGGCCGGCCTCAGCCTGCTCCACGCGGGCCTGCACGCGGAGGCCGCCGCCCACTGGACCGAGGACCTGGAGGCGACCCTCCGGGAGCTCGGACCGGACCACGAGAACACCCTGGCCGCCCGGGCGAACCTGGCCTCCGCACTCTCCCGGGCCGGCCGCGCCGCGGAGGCCGCCGCCCTCCACAAGCGGGTCGCGGTCGAATTCGAGCGCCTGCGGGGTGCCGACGACCCCAGCACCCTCTCGGCCCTCGCCAACCTCGCCGCGGCCTACACGGAGGCGGGCCTGCACAACGAGGCCGAGTCGCTGAAGGACCACGTCCTCGCCGCACGGGAACGGGTCCTCGGCGTGCTCCACCCCGACACCGTCACCTCCCGGAACAATCTCGCCCTCACGTACGAGATCACCGGCCGGTACGAGGAGGCACTTGCCCTCCAGGAACGGGTCGTGGCCGAGCGCGCGCTCCTCGACGGCTCGGCCCGGTCCGGGGGCCCGGCGCACCCGGACACGCTCGTCGCACTGGCGGCCCTCGCCTCGAGCTACGCCCGGGCGGGGCGGACGGCGGAGGCGACGGAGATCGAGGAGGAGGTGCTGGCCGCCCGCGAACGGCTGCTCGGGCCGGACCATCCCGACACCCTCAACACCCGGGTCGCCCTCGCCTCCTCCTACGCCCAGGCCGGCCGCACCGAGGAGGCCGTCACCATGCAGCGCAAGGCCGCGGACGACCTGCGTCGGGTCCAGGGCCCCGACCACCCCGACACCCTGAAGGCGCTGGCGAACCTCGCCGTGTCCTGCCGCCGGACGGGGCGGCACGAGGAGGCCGTCCGGCTCTCCGAGGGCGTCCTGTTCGACCGCGTCCGCGTCCTGGGCCGGGACCACCAGGACACCCTGATCTCCGCGGGCAACCTCGTCAACGCCTACGCCACGGCGGGGGAGACGGCGAAGGCCCTCGGGCTCGCCGAGCCGCTGGTGGCCCAGCTGACGCGGGTCTTCGGCCCGACGGACGACACCACGCTCTCCGGGCGGCACGCGGTGGCCCTGCTCCGGACCCACCGCGGCGAAGACCTCCTTGCCGAGGACCCTGCGCGGGCGGCCGCGGACGCGGCCGTCGCGATCATGGCCGTGGGCCCGCACGTGGAGCCGCGGTTGCCGGCCCTGGACGAGGCGCTGGAGGACGCGCAGCGCCTCGCCCGGCTCGCGCGGGCGGCCCTGGAGCGGAAGGGGACGCCCTGAGACCGCACCCGGGCCGCGGCGACGGGCCACGGCGCCGGGTGCGGGGAGTCCTTCGACGGTGCGTCAGCCGGCTTCGGCCGCCGGGGTGGCCGGCGTTGCCTCTCCAGCGGGCGGGAGGCCCGGTCCTCCGGGGGCCGGAACGGGTGCCCCTCCGGCCGTCGGCGCGTCGCTGCCGTGCCGCAGTTCCGGCGTCGACGCGCCGACCGCGGTCACCGCCGCCAGGCAGAGCAGCCCGCCGGTGAGC
This sequence comes from Streptomyces sp. NRRL B-24484, assembly GCF_000717715.1. Taxonomy (GTDB): domain Bacteria; phylum Actinomycetota; class Actinomycetes; order Streptomycetales; family Streptomycetaceae; genus Kitasatospora. The sequence goes on from NZ_JOAI01000019.1 coordinate 90,883, forward strand.
AGGGCGGTCGCGCCCGACGACCAGCCGGCGACCACGCCGGCCCGCAGGTTGCCCAGTTGGGGGCCCGCCTGCCCGACGATCGTCTCCGCGGCCGTCACCCGGCCGAGCATCGCATCGGGCGTGCACGTCTGCACGATCGTGGTGCGCGAGAGGACGGCCAGCGCGTCCGCCGCCCCCGCCACCACGAGGAGGCCCAGGGCCGCCCACGCGCCGGTCGTCAGGCCGAACGCGGCGAGCGCCGCACCCCAGGTGCCGGCCGCGCAGAGCATCACCGGGCCCGGGCGCGCCAGCCGGGTCACGGGACCGGAGAGCGCCGTCGTGGCGACACCGCCCACGGCGAGCGCGGACAGGAACAGGCCGAGCGTGCGCGGATCGCCGTCGAAGCGCTCGCTGTTGACCAGCGGGAAGAGACCGGCCGGCATCGCGAGCACCGTGGCTGCCAGGTCCGTCAGCAGCGCGCCGCGCACCACCCGGTGGCCGGTCAGGAAGCGCAGCCCGTCGGCGACACCGCCCAGGCCCGGACGGGACTTCTCGCCCACCGGCGGCATCGCGGGCAGCCCGAAGGCCGTGGCGAACGAGACCCCGAAACTGACGGCGTCCAGCAGGTAGCAGACCCCGATGCCCCACCAGCCGAGCACGACACCCGCGACGGCCGGCCCGAGCAGCATCATCGTCTGGCCGGTGACCTGGTTCAGCGCCAGCGCCGCAGCCACCTGGTCCTTCGGCAGCAGCCGCGGCACGAACACGCCCGCCGCCGGCGCCCCCACCGCCCCGAAGGACGCCTGCACCGCCACCAGCGCCAGCACGACGGTCACCGGAACGTGCCCGGTGAACCCCTGGACGGCCAGCAGCAGCGAACAGGACGCCTGGCCGGCGTTGCCGAGCAGGTAGACGCGGCGCCGGTCGGCCCGGTCGACCCAGGCCCCCGCGAACAGGCCGATGCCGATCATCGGCAGCGCCTGCGCCAGGCCGACCGCCCCGCTCCACACCGCGCTGCGGGTCGTGTCCCACACCTGGAACATGACGGTGACCACGGTCATGAAGCTGCCGAGCGTGGAGACCGTACGCCCGATCAGCAACCGCCGGAACAGCGGGGAGGTCCGCAGGGGCCGTACGTCGATCAGGGTGCGGGCGAGGCTCATGACGGGAGGGCCGGATGCGGCACGGGCTGATGCACCCCGAGACCCTAGCCGATCGCCCCGGTCCCGTCGGGCGTTCGGCGACCGGCACCCCCGTGCAACGCCCACGACCGGCACCTTTACCCTTCTTTGACCGAACGAAGGGAACGGCAGCAGGATGATCGGCAGCTTCTTGGCGTTCGCGGTGATCCCGGCGATCGTCGCGGGCCTGGCCCGGTGGGCGGCGGTGCGGCGCCGCCGCGCCCTGGCGGAGGGCCGGCCGGTGCACTTCCGCTGCCGGCTCGACGGCCGCAGGGGCCGGCTGCTGGCCGACCCGCGCCTGGACGGGCCCGTCTTCCTCGACCGCACCGGCACGGCCACCGCCCTGCCGCACGGCGGCGAGGTCCTGGACGCCACGCTGACCCGCGTCACCGGAGCCGCCGTCGAGAAGGTCGGCCTGCGCTACCGCACCCCCGGCGGCACGGTGCTGACGCTGGCCCTGGCCACCCGGGACGCCCGGACCGTCGGAGCCTGGCTCGCCGGACCGCCCCGCCCCGCGCCCGCCGCCCGGCCGCCGCGTCCGGCCGCGCCGGTGTGGGCCGTCACCGCCCTCACCGCGGCCCTGCTCACGGGCCTGGCCGCCGCCGACGTCGCCCTGCTCGGCGACCGCACCACCGCCGAGGTGCTCGCCGTCGACCACGACTACGGCAACTGCACCGTCGGCTGGGACGCGGGTGCGCAGCAGGCGGACGTCGACTGCGACACCTCGCACCTCCGCCCGGCCGACCACCTGCCGGTGATCGCCCTGCTGTGGCCCTTCCTCGGCGAGGCCGTCGACACCCGGACGATGCCGACCGTCGCCGCCGTCGCCGGGGGCGGCCTCGGCCTGCTCGGCCTCACCGGCAGCCTGCTGACCACCCCGCTGGCCTGCACCCGGCGCGTCCGGCGGGCCCTGCGCACCCGGTCCGTGCCGCCGCCACCGCCGACCGCGGGACCCGGGGACGACACCCCGGAGGAGTGGCCCGCCCTGGAGGGAGGCCTGAACCACGCGAACCTGGCCGCCGCCGCCCGGCACGCCGACCGGCACCACCCCGGTGCCCGCGTCGCCCCGCCCCGCCGCGGCCCCGGCCGCACCTCCGTCCCGCCGCGCCGCTGGGCCGCGGCCACCGCTCTCGGCACCGGCGCCTGGGTGCTCCTCACGCTCTCCGTCGGCGGCCTGCTCGACGACCACTTCCACCTGGGCCACTGGCGCTTCCTCGTCTTCGGCACGGCCGGCATCGCCGCCGTCGCCCGGATCGGCTGGTTCGCCGCCGACCGCTCCTCGCTGTGGCGCCCCGTGCTGCGCGCCGCGCGCTCGGACGCGGCGGACGGCGCCTGGCAGCCGATGCGCTACGTCCGGCTGCGCGAGACCACCGGCGCGATGGCGCTGGTGCTGTTCCGGCCGGAGGGCGAGGACGCCGCGGCGCCCGTGTACGTCCAGCCGATCTCGGGCTCCCGCAGCACCGGAGGCAGCACCATCGGCGGGCCGCCGCCGGTGGGTGACGCCCTGGTCCACGACACCGGTGCCGGGCCGCTGGTCTGCGAGATCGACGGGATCCGGTACCTGCCCGCGGGGCGGGCCACGGTGGCCGCGGCCGACCCGGAGCGCACCCGCAGGGAGATCCTCCGCTACGCCGAGAGCCACGTGCGGCCGACCGGACGCGGCTGAACCGCGGGCGCCAGCAGGCGGCATTCAGCCGCAGTACACGCCGTTTCAAGCTCGTCCCACCAGAGTTCCGCCTCGTGCATACCTCACACTCGCGTGCCGGCGTCGCCTCCGTGTGCGCCGCGGCGCTGACGTTTTCGGGTCTGGTCGTCACCGGGCTGGTCGCCGCGCAGCCCGCGGCCGCCGCCGACCCGGCCGGCTACCAGAACGTTCGGATCAACGAGGTCACCTCGTCCAACAACGACACGGTGGAGCTGTACAACACCGGGTCGACGGCGGTGAGCATCAGCGGCTGGAAGATGTCCGACGACGGCTTCTCTCCGCAGTCGTTCAGCCCCTCCTCCAGCACGATCGCGGCCGGCGGCTTCGTCACCTTCAACTCGCCCAAGGGGCTCGGCGACTCAGACAAGCTGGTGGTCTACACGGCTGACGGCACGGTGGTCGACCGCGTCGAATGGGCCACCAACGGGGCGAAGCCGGCGATGGCGCGCTGTGGCGGCGACGGCACCGGCGCATGGGTGACCGCGACCACCGCGGCCACGTTCGGGGCCGCGAACGCCTCGGGCTGCCCCTCGTCGATCCCGGCGGCGAGCCGGGTGCGGATCAACGAGGTCACCTCCAACGGCACGGACACCGTCGAGCTGTACAACGGCGGGACGAGCGCCGTCAGCATCGGGTCGTGGAAGTACGTCGACGGCGACACCACCCACTCCGCGGTATCGATCTCGTCCTCCTCGCCGAGCGCGACCACCGTCCCCGCGGGCGGCTACGTCACCTTCGACTCCACCCTCGGCCTGGGCGACAACGACTCGGTCCTCGTCCTCGACGGCAACGGCAACACGATCGACTCCGTGACCTGGGCGACCGACGGCGCCAAGCCGTCCGACGAGCGCTGCGCCAACGGCACCGGCTGGTTCCGGACCGCCGTGACCGCGACGCCCGGCAGCGCGAACTCCTGCTCGGGCAGCGGCGGTGGCGGCGGTGGCGGCCAGACCGGCCAACTGCTGGGCGGCGGCGGCTCGCTCACCAGTGGCTGCGCCCCCGAGGCGCCCTCCGGCACGGGCTCCACCCCCGGGGGCACCCTGGCCTGGCCCGGCGGCCCGGACGTCACGATCGCCGACAACGTCTGCGCGTTCACCACCTCCACCGGGCCCGAGGGCCGCGACCTCAGCGGCCTGGCCTTCGACCCGGCGAACCCGTCGGTGCTGTGGGCCGCCAAGAACAAGAACTGGCTGTACAAGCTGGTGAAGAGCAACGGCAGGTGGGTCCCGGACGCGACGTGGAGCGCCACCGGCAAGCAGATCCGCTTCGCGAGCGGCACCGGCGAGCCGGACTCCGAGGGGCTGACGGTCGGCGCCAACGGCCACGTCTACGTGACCTCCGAGCGCGACAACACCAACAACACGGTCCCCAGGGACACCGTCATGGAGTTCGACCCGGCGGCGACCGGATCGACGCTCACCCCCGTTCACCAGTGGGACATGACCGCGCAGTTCCCGCAGCTCGACACCGGCAGCAAGGACGACGCCAACCTGGGCTTCGAGGGCGTCGGCTACGTGCCGGACAGCTGGCTGACCGCCAACGGCTGGGTCGACCCGCTGACCGGTGCCGCCTACAACCCGGCGAACTACCCCCTGCACGGGTCGGGCCTGTACTTCGCCGGCCTGGAGTGGGACGGCTCGCTGCACGTCTACGGCCTGAACTCCGACGGCACGTTCACCACCTTCGGCACCGTCGCGACCGGCAAGACCTCCGTGATGGACGTGACGTACGACGCCGGCACCCAGCGGATCGTCGCCACCTGCGACAACACCTGCGGCGAGACCCACACCTTCATGAAGGTCAACGCCGCCGGCGCGATCGTGCCGGATGTGACCTACACGAACCCCGCAGTGATGCCGGTCGACAACCTGGAGGGCTTCGCGCTCGCGCCGACCTCCACCTGCGTCAACGGCTTCCGCGAGGCGGTCTGGACCGACGACGGCATCTACGGCTTCGGCTCCGGGAGCTCCTCCTACGGACACTCCGTCTACAGCGGCACCTTCCCCTGCTGAGCCCCTCGGCCCGTTGACGCCCCGGCCCGCCGGGCCGGGCCCGACGAGGCTCCGGGCAGCGGCCGGCGACGAAGCTCCCCGCGGACGGCGCGGTCCCGACCGGGACCACCCGCCGACTGCCGGGAGCTTCGTCGTTCCCGTCGCGGAGGCGGCCGCGTCCGAGGTGCCCGGGCACAGCCCCGGAGGGCGGCCGATTCCCCGAACCTTCTACAGTCCTGTAGATTCCCCGGAACGCGGTGAAGCTGCAAGTCCCGGCGCCGGTACGCGCGTTCCTCGCCCCGCGACGGGTCCGCGTCCGGCCGGGCGGCAGCGAGCCGCACCACGGCCACACCGGGGGAGCCGCGATGGACGAGCCACCACGCCTGTCACCACAGGACCGGGCCGACTTCGAGCACGCACTGGCCCAGGCCCTGGCCCGCGCCGAGGTCCGCACCGCACTGAACGCCGCCGGGGTGCGGCCGGACGACCTCAGGGCCCGGGCCCGGCAGTCGGCCGCCGGACTCCTCGCGGCCGCGGCCGCCGAGTTCGACGACTACACCCGGCTGCGCAGCGCCGCGCCGGAACCGGAGCCGGCGGCCGCCCGGCGGGTGCCCGCCGGGGGCGCGCCCGGATACCTGGGAGTCCTCGCGCTGGTCGTCCCCGCGGTCGCCGGAACGGCCGCCGTGGTCCTCTTCGCCCTGGGTTTCGGCCTGGCGCTCACCGACGCCCGGCACGGCCTCGGCACGGCGCTCGAACGGGCCGCGCTGGTGGCCGCCGCACTGGCTGCGGCCTGCGCCGTCGTGGGCGCCGTCGGCCTGGTCGCCACCGCCTCGCGGTGCCGCCCCGACCAGCAGGACCCCTCACCCGAGGACGCGGTGGCAGCGGCCCGCATGCGGTGGCGCACCGCGTTGCTGGAGCGGGGCATGGTCCCGTTCCTGCTCGACCGCCTCGCGGACCCGGACGACGGGGCACAGGCCCCCTTCCGCCCCGGCTACAGCAGCCCCGACTTCGCCGGCCCGGACTTCGCGGGGCCGGACTTCGCGGGGCCGGACTTCACCGGCCCCGACGTCACCGACCCCGACGTCCGGGCCTGACCCCGCGCCACCCCGCAGGCGGGCACGCCTGCGGGGCGGCCGGAGCGCGGGCGCTCAGCGGCGCGTACCGCAACTGGGGCAGAACGCGGCGCCGTCCGGCACCTCGTTGTGGCAGCCGGTGCACGTGGAGGGCTGCGCGAGCCGGTGCCCGCAGCCCGGACAGAACGGGGTGCCGTGGGTCTCCGCCCGGCACTGCGGGCAGACCAGCTGACGCGGCGTGGAGACGTCGTAACCGTGCCCGAGCTGCTGGCCGTGGCTGTAGGCCTGCTGGGAGACCATGTCGTTCAGGCCGCGCTGCTGCGCGGCGACCGCCTCGGCGGCGGTGTCGGGGGAGCAGGTCAGGCAGAGTCCCTGGGCGGCGTTCCAGCAGCGCCCGCACACGTAGTGCGTGCAACGGCCGCAGCGGTTGAAGTGGCCCTGGGCGTTGCCGACGGCCCGCTGGAAGGCGGCGTCGCGGGAGCTGCCCCAGTTGGCACCGGCGAGACCGTCCGCGGCATTGGTGATGCCGCTGGTCGCCGTCCCGCCGATCAGGCCCCACGCGGCGGTCACGCCCTTGCCCAGCCACCCGGCGACCTGGCCGGTGGTGAACGCCTCGAAGGGGGAGCGCCAGGTGTCGTGGCACCGGGAGCACGAGAACTCGAACTGGAAGCCCGCACCGGTGCCGTGCTGCTCGCTGAGGTCGCGGTAGTTGTTGCTGAAGTAGATCTCGCCGCTCATCGCCGTCCCACCCTGTGTCCCGCTGCCATCGCGCCCTGCCGGACGCCCCGCCGACGACTTCGGTTCCCGGAAGTCGGCGCACAGCATGGCACGCGTTCCGGCCCCGTCCGACGCAGGGTGGCGGGCCGTCCCCGCAGGGCATGACGGCCACGGACCGTTCGTGTGGAGCCCGCTCCGGCGGGGCGGCCCGCCACGCGGGGGCGGACCCGGGCTCTCTACACTGCTGTAGATTCAAGTCCCGGTAAAGGCAGTACCGGCGACGCCCCCGACCCACCACAGGAGACCCACCCGCATGCGGGCACCGCACCCGGCCACCGCCGCGGCAGCCACCACCGACGGCCCGCCGCCCGAATCCGTCCGGCCGCGCGGCGTCCACGACCTGCGGAACCAGGACGGCGGCCCGCTGCGGATCGGCTACCCGGCCGACGCCGTCGTCGTGGTCTCCGGTCTGCCCGGCAGCGGCAAGAGCACCCTCCTGCGCCGGTGGTCCCCGGCAGCCCCCACCGTCGACCCGCGCACCGCCCACACCGCCTGCGCCGCGGTCATGCCGACCTGGCTGCCGTACGCGACCTACCGCCCCTGGGCGCGCCTGCGCTGGCTGCGCTCCATCCGCACCTCGATCCGCGCGGGCGGCCCGCTCCTCGTGCACGACTGCGGCAGCCGCTCCCTGCTGCGCCGCTGGATCGCCCGCACGGCCGCCCGGCAGGGCCGCGGACTGCACCTCGTCCTGCTCGACGTCGGAGCCGGCCGGGCCCTCGCCGGCCAGCACAGCAGGGGCCGGACCGCACCCGCCCGCACCTTCGCCCGGCACCGCCGCGGCATCGCCCGGCTGCTCCGGGCACTCGACCGGCACGGCGCGGCCGCCGCCCCCGAGTGCACCTCCGTCCTCCTGCTCGACGGCCTCTCCCGCTCCCGCGCCACCGGCGTGGAGTTCACCGACCGTCAGCCGCGGTGACGACCCGCACACCGCACCCGCGCCAGCCGCGCCAGCCGTGCCAGCCGTGCCAGCCGTGCCCGCTGCCGGCGTCGGTGGTGATCGCTAGCCTCGTCCCATGCGTGCGATGCTGCCCCTGAACAGTCCCCGTTGGCGCGAACTGCACGGCGTGGCCGCCGAGGACGTGCGGCAGGTCGTGGCGGCCGTCGAGTCCGCCTCCGCGACCGGCGCCGGCGCGGCCCCCGACGGCGGTGACGGGTGGCGGAAGGCCTGGGAGGGCCTGGCGCTCGACCTGATGTGCGAGGACGTCGTGGTCGACGGGGCCTACGCGGCGCTGCCGCACGTCGTGGCCGCGGCGGCCGGGCCGGCGCCGGAGCGGTTCGCGGAACTCTGGGTGGACGCCGGGCTGATGGTGACCGCGGCCGGGCGGAGCCCCGTCCCGGCGGATCTCCGGGCGGGCTTCGACGCCGCGCTCCGCGAGGCCGAGGCGGCGGCCGTCCGCGGGTTCCTCGCAGCCGCCACCCCCGCGGCCCTGTGCGCCCAACTCGCGCTGTCCTGCCTGGCCTTCGCCGGTCACCACACCGCCGAGGTGCTGTGGCGCTTCCTGGACCCCGAGGAGACCCACCTCGTGCTCTGCTGCCCGGGGTGCGGCGCCGACGCCGAGTTCCCCGGGTTCTTCGCGGACGGGCCCTGCCCGCCGTTCGACGCCCCGCCGCCCGCTGCCGACCGGGTCCGCGCGGGCGGGCACCCCTGGGGCGAGGTCGCCGACGCCCTGCGGGAGGACGCGCTGGGCCCCGGGTGGGAGCCCTTCCTGCGGGTGGCGCGCGAGGTCGCGGCGGCAGGGGTCCCGCGCGGGACGCCGGGGCAGGCCGTCCTGTGCCTGGTCGCCGGCATGGTCGCGGTCAGGGGAACCCCGGGGTGGGCCGGAGCGCAGTGGGCCCGGAGGCTGATGCTGCTGACCGGCGACTTCCGCTGCCCGGACTGCGAGCGGACCTGGACGACGGCCGACGGCCTGGTCGAGGACCCCGACGGGGCACGCCCGCAGGACCACGGCCGGCGGACCCGGCCGCCGGCCGAGGGCGCTCCCGCGGACGGCGACCGGCCGGCACAGCCCACGTCCGGCGGACGGACCGGGTTCCGGCGCGACGGGCACCGGCTGCTCGCGGCCGACGGCACACCCGTCGGCCACGTCGAGTCGTTCGCGCGCCCACGGCCGGACGCGTACCGGGGCGTCGACGCCGTGGCGGTCGTGGCGGGCCCCGGTCTGCCGACGCTCGTCGCGGGCGCCGGGGACGGCGGGCTGTGCCTGTGGGACCTGGCGGACGGCAGCGTGCGGCACGGCCCGCTGCCCGGTCACCCCGACCGCGTCCGGTCGTTGACGGCCCTTCCGCAGGCCGACGGCGCCGTCCTGCTCGCGAGCGGAGGGGAGGGCGGGACGCTCGGGGTCCGGGACGCGGCCACCGGACGGCCGGTCCTCGAACCGGTGGGCAACTGGCTCGGAGAGGTCACCGGGACGTGCGCCGCCGCGCTGCCGGACGGCCGTCGGCTGCTCGTCACGGCGACCTCGCGGGGCGCGGTCCGGCTGCGCGACCCCCTGACGGGCGAGCCGCTCGCGCGCCTCAACCCCCGCGGCCGGTCGATCCGTTCGATCGCCGCCGTGCCGATCGCCGTGGACCACACCCTGGTCGCGGCCGCCGACGCGCAGGGCGACGTGCACCTCTGGGACCCGGCCGTCGACGACCCCTGGGACCGCGGCGCGGCCGTGCCGCCGGACGAGCGGGCCCTGCGCGACCGCCGCCACCGGGTGGCCCTGGTCGCGGCGGTGTCCGTGCACGGCCGCGCCCTGCTGGCCACCGCGGACCCCGCAGGAGCGGTGCTGCTGTGGGACCCGGCGACCGGCGGGCCGGTCGGCGACGGGCTGCCCCCGGAGCGCAGCGGCAGCCCGCTGACGGCCGTGGCCGCACTCGTGCTCCCGGACCGGCCCGGCGTCGTGGTCACCGGCAGCGGGCCGGGACGCAGCCTGCGGATCTGGGAGCCGGAGACCGGCGCCGTCCGGCACGTCGACCTGGACGTGGCCGTCACCTGCCTCGCGGTGGCCGGGTCGGGTGACGGTGCGGAGGTGCTGGTCGGTCACGACCGGGGAGTCCTCAGGCTTCCTGCGTACCCGCGTACATCGCCGTGATCAGGTCGGCGTAGTCCCGCTCGACACGCTGGCCCCCGGCGGGGTGGCCCGTCTGCTCGACGGGCACCCGACGACCGAGGTGGGGCCGCCGGCCGTGCGCACCGCGGCCGAGGCGTTCAACCACTGGGACGAGGTCCCGCCGAAGCTGGCGGCCTCCGCCCCGAGTGGCGCGTCCTGGGTCCAGTCGGAGGCGCTCGCCCAGACCCTGGTCCGGGCGGACCACGTGACCCTCCGCTTCGACCGGGCCTCCGACACGGTCTACCTGAGGACCGTCAACCTGCACTTCCCGCCCACACCGTCCCCGTCGTCCCCCTGACCCGGAACGGTCCGCAGCCGGGCGATGGGGATCGCCGACCTCGGCGGAGAACGCTGACCCCGCTGCGGCACCCGCCCGATGGTCGAGTGCGCCGCAGCACCGCGCAGCCGGTCAGGCGTCGGCCGGGCCCGGTCCGTCGAGGAGGGCCAGGTCCTCGTCGGTCAGGCGGAGGGCGCCGGCGGCGATGTTCTCGGCGAGGTGGGCGGGGTTCCTGGTGCCGGGGATGGCCAGCACGTGAGGGCCGCGGTGCAGCGTCCAGGCCAGTCGGACCTGGGCCGGCGTCACACCGTGGGCGGCGGCCACCCGGTGGACGCGCGCGTCGGCCTCCCCGCCGGCGGCCGCCTCCCGGCGCAGACCGGAGATGGCGAAGTACGGGACGAAGGCGATGCCCAGCTCCCGGCACAGGCCGAGCAGTCCGTTCTCGTCGGCGAGGCGCCGGTCCAGGCCGTAGGAGTTCTGCACGCAGACCACGGGTGCGATCGCCAGGGCCTCCGTCACGTGCTCGGGGCGGACGTTGGAGAGTCCGAGGTGCCGGACCAGCCCCGCCTCGCGGAGCTCGGCGAGGGCGCCGAAGTGCTCGGCGACCGAGTCCGTCCCGGGGCCGTTGCGGCGCAGGTTGACCACGTCCAGGTGGTCCCGGCCGAGCTGGCGCAGGTTCTCCTCGACCTGGCCGCGCAGCTGGTCGGGGCGGGCCGTCGTCCGCCACTCGCCGGAGGCGTCCCGGGACGGGCCGACCTTGGTCGCCACGACCACCTCGCCGCGCCAGGACGAGAGGGCCCGGCCGAGGAGCTCGTTCGCGGACCGCAGGGGCGAGAAGTAGAAGGCCGCGGTGTCGACGTGGTCGACGCCCTGCTCGAAGGCGCCGAGCAGCAGCCGGAGGGCGGCGTCGCGGTCGATCGGCGGGCCGTCGGAGTTCCCCAGCATGCCGTTCCCGGTCAGCCGCATCGTGCCGTAGCCGACCCGGTTCACCTCCAGGTCCCCGAGCTTCCAGGTCCCGGCTGCCGTCGCTGTGCTCATCGTGCTCCTCCACCCGTCGGTCCGTCAGGTCCTGGAGTATGGGGGCGGGCGGGGGCGCTGCGACAGGTCCGCGGACCGGGTGAAACCTCACACCTGCATCGGGAACGAACCGTCACCGCCCGGCCGTTGGACCTGCCGAGAGACGTTCCGCCGGCATGCCCTCCGGGGGCGGTGCCGCGGCCGTCGGACTACCGCGCGGGTGCGCCGCCCGCCGGATCGTCGGCCGACTCGACGAGGTTCTGTTCGAGCCGTTCCAGGGTGTGCAGGGCCGTGGCGCGTTCGTCGGCGGTGAGGCCCGCCGTCACGAGGTCCTCCAGCCGGCTCCAGGCGTCCTCGACCTCCCGGCGCAGGGCGTGGCTGGCCGCCGTGGGCTCGATGAGCGATGCGCGCCTGTCGGTGGGGGAGGGGCGGCGGCGGACGAAGCCGGCCTGTTCGAGGCGCTGGACGGTGCGGGTCATCGTGGCGGCGTCGGAGTCCAGGAGCCGCACCAGGTCGGTCTGGCGCTGGGGCCCGAGCTCCCACAGGTGCATCATGACCAGCTCCTGACCCGGGTGGAGGCCGATCCGGCGCAGCAGTTGGCCGGCGAGCATGCGGTGCAGCCGGGCCAGGCGGAAGATCGCGTGGCTGACGGGTCCACCGCCCGCCGCGGCCGGTACCGGAACGCTCGCCGGCCGTGCCGTCCCCGCGGTCTCCGTCGCGGCTCCCTCGGCGGCGCCCGGGGTGGACTCGGTCATCTCTTCCTCACCTTCCTGGTCGGACAGCCGATGCTACCGCCGGGCCGCGCCGCCCGCAGGGAGGGTCCGCCGGTGGAGTCGGAATTGGCTGGTGGGCAGGCGGTCGTGTGGGCCGGATCACCGATCGGGAAGCATCCGGGGCATTTACTTGTTCGAGCAGGTAACTGTTACGGTGAAAGCGTCCGGGCCCACCGCCCGGCGCCCGTCACCCACCACGCACAGCGAGGGAAGAGACCATGACCACTGCATTCGATCCGATCGTCCTGGGCGGCCGCCGCCTGGCCAGCCGGCTCGTGATGGCGCCGATGACCCGGAGCCGCGCGTACGGGCCCGGGGCGGAGCCGACCGAGCTGATGGCGACGTACTACGCGCAGCGGGCCGGCGCCGGGCTGGTCGTCACCGAGGGGATCCAGCCGTCGCCGGTCGGGCAGGGCTACCCCGACACCCCCGGTCTGCACACGGCCGGGCAGGTGGAGGCCTGGCGGCAGGTGACCGACGCGGTGCACCGCGAGGGCGGCGTGATCTTCGCGCAGCTGATGCACACCGGCCGGATCGGGCACCCGAGCCTGCTGCCCGACGGCCTGGTGCCGGTCGCCCCGTCGGCGGTGGCCGCCCCCGGCCAGGTGTTCACCCACGAAGGACCGCAGGACTTCGTGACCCCGCGGGAGCTCACCGACGCGGAGATCCGCCGGACGGTCGCCGACTTCGCCGCCGCGGCCCGGAACGCGATCGAGGCCGGCTTCGACGGCGTGGAGATCCACGGCGCCAACGGCTACCTCGTCCACCAGTTCCTCGCGCCCAACACCAACCTGCGCACCGACGGCTGGGGCGGCGGCCCGCAGGGCCGGATCCGCTTCGCCGTCGAGGTCGTCACCGCCGTCGCGGAGGCGATCGGCGGCGACCGGGTGGGCCTGCGGATCTCGCCCGGCAACCCGTACAACGGCATCGCCGAGGACGACCCGCGCGAGGTCTACGAGGCGCTGCTGGACGGGATCGCAGGCCTGGACCTGGCCTACCTGCACCTGCTGGAGGGCCCCGACCGCGACCTGACCGCCCGGCTGCGCAAGGCCTGGCAGGGCACCTTCGTCCTCAACCCGTTCACCCACCCCGCGGCCACCGGCCCGGAGGCGCTGGCGCTGGTCGAGGACGGCACCGCGGACATGATCGCCTACGGCGCGCTCTTCCTGGCCAACCCCGACCTGCCGGCCCGGCTCGCCGCCGGCGGCCCGTTCAACACCCCGGACCCGGCCACCTTCTACGGCGGCGACCACCGCGGCTACACCGACTACCCCGCTCTCTGAACGGCCTGCCCGGCACCGCCCCGCCGCACCCGCGGCCACCCCCTTTCTCCTCCTCCGTCCCGTTCCCCCTTGGGAGTTCCCGATGTCCGAAGCGATCACCTTCTCCGAGTACGGCGCACCCGAGGTGCTCCGGCCGTCCCGGGTCGCCCTGCCCGAGCCGGGGCCCGGCCAGGTCCGGATCCGGGTCAGGGCCGCCTCGGTGAACCCGCTCGACCTGAAGATCCGGTCCGGCCTGATGGCCGGCCGGGCACCCGCCCGCTTCCCCGTGGTCCCCGGCCTGGACGCGGCCGGTGTCGTCGACGCCGTCGGCGCCGGGGCCGGTGCCTCGGTCGGCGACGAGGTCCTCGGGTCCACCGCGGGCGGCAGCTACGGCGAGCACGCCCTGCTGGAGCGGCCGGTGGCCAAGCCCGGAGCGCTCTCCTGGGAGCTCGCCGCCTCGCTGGTCACCGTCGGCCGGACGGCCGTCCGCGTCCTCGACCAGCTGGACGTGCGGGCCGGGCGGACCCTGCTCGTCCACGGTGCCGCCGGCAGCGTCGGCGTCCTCGCCGTGCAGCTCGCCGCCGCCCGCGGCGCCACCGTGATCGGCACCGCGGCCGAGCGCGACCTGGAGCGCCTCACCGCCCTGGGGGCCACGGCGGTCCGCTACGGCGACGGATGGGCGGAGCGGGTCCGGGCGGCCGCCCCCGGCGGCGTGGACCTGGTCCTCGACGCCTCCGGCGCCGGGGTGCTCGCCGACTCCGTCGCCCTGACCGGCGACCCGGGCCGGGTGCTCACCATCGCCGACCTGTCCGCCGCGGAGCACGGCGTCCGGTTCAGCGCCGGCGCCCCGGACGGGGCCGGGGACCCCCTGCCGGACCTGGTGCGGCTGGCCGCCGACGGGCGGCTCGACCTGCCGATCTGGCGGAGCTACCCGCTCGCCGCGGCCGCGCAGGCCCACGCCGACCTGGAGGCCCGCCGCAACCGGGGCAAGGCCGTCCTGCTGCCCTGACCCGCCCAGCGCGCAGCGGGGCGCCCGTCCGGTTGGCCGAGCTGTGCGTGGGTGCGGGACCGAGACAGTACCGTCGGTCCATGGCCATCGACCGTGAACCGGTGGATGCCGCGATCGGACTGGTGCGGTCCCGCTTCCCCGGGCAGGACTGGGCGGGTGCCGCGGCGCTGCGGCTCGACGACGGCTCGGTGCTCACCAGCACCGCGCCGGAGGCGCCGAACAACGCGGTGCGGCTGTGCCACGAGACGGGGGCGATCTGCGAGGCCTTCAAGCGGGGGCGGCGGGTGGTGGCGTCGGTCTGCGTGACCGCTGCCGACGGCGACCGCGGCCACTGGGTGCTGGCGCCGTGCGGGGTCTGCCAGGAGCGGCTGTTCGCCTACGGCCCCGACGTCGAGGTCGGCGTGCCCGAGCCGCAGGACCCGCACCGCTGGCGGACGATGCGACTGCGGGACGTCCAACCGCACTGGTTCGCCCGGGTCTTCCCCGACGACGTCTGGCCGTACGCACCGGACAGCCCGTGACCCCGGCCGGACAGCGGGCCGGCTCCGGACCGCGGCCGGACGCCGTGGCCGACGGAACGCCCGTCACCATCGGTCACGAAATGCCGTACGGCGGGCCGGACATGGCACCCGGAGGAGCCGCCTTCCGCTGCCCGGCCGAGCGGGCCGAGGCGTCCCCGGGCCGGTCGGCCGGCGGGCAGTTCGGGTGCAACCGGCCGGTGGGGGCGCTGGCCGGGGGCCGTCCGGCCCAATCATCGGAGCTGTTCATCGCGCGGGCCGGTGACACCGGCCCGCGCCGCGCCTAGCATCGGCACACCGCCGCGACCGTCGCGCCGAACGGGCGGTCGGCCGAGCAGTGGCCGACCGCCTCGCGGGTCCCGGGGCGCGCCCCACCGCTGCCCCGGGACCGTCCGGCTTCTCCGGTGCCGCCGCCGGTCGGGTGCGGCCGCGGCCCCGGGTGCGCAGGGGAGTTGACGACCGTTCTGCCGCACCGGAGGCGGGCACCGAGCCGCCGCGTCCGGGAATGGCGGCGAGGGAGGACCTGCGCGAGCATGGAACGGGAGAGCTGTGAATTCCGCGCGGGTCGAGCCGGCCTGGCGCGTGCGCGGCTGCCGCGTCCGTGCGTCGACCGGATCCGGGCCGCAGCGGGGCGTCCGAGGGGGAATCCCCGCGGCCCGGGTGACGGGGCATGACCGCGGCGGCCGAAGCGCCGGGCCGGACACGGCCGGTGAGACCGCTCACCCGCAGAGACAGGAGCGCCCCCATGACCACGTATCCGAAGCTCGATTCACCCGAGGAGGTCGCCTTCCTCGACGTGATCGCCGCCGTGTTCAAGGAACACCCGGGATGGCGGGGGAGTACGCCGTCGCCAGGCGCGCGCTCGAATCGGAGATGGGCATCGACTTCCGCCGGCAGTACGGCGTCTCGCGGGTGGGGAACGGGCGGATCGTCACCGAGTTCACCGACCGGCCGGAGCCGGTCCTCGCCGCCCGGCACTGCGACATCCAGGACATCCACGGCAACTGCCTCGCCTGGGGCGAGGAGCTGCAGATGTGACGGAACGTGGTCCCGGCGGGCGTCGCGGTGCTACGCGGCGGGCCCGTCGCCGGCCCGGCCGGCCGCGGTGCCTGCAGCGGTGCCGCCCGTGGCGCCGCCCGCGGTGACGGGCTCGTGCGGGCTGAAGGTGCGGCGGTAGGCGGCCGGTGAGACCCCGAAGGCCGCCCGCATGTGGGCGCGCAGCGAGTTCCCCGAGCCGAGGCCGGCCCGGTGGGCGACCAGGTCGATCGGCAGGTCGGTCGTCTCCAGCAGGTTCTTCGCCAGCTCCAGCCGCTGGGCGGTCAGCCACTGCACCGGGGTCATGCCGACCTCGTCGCGGAAGCGCCGGGTGAAGGAGCGCAGGCTCATCCGCGCGTGCTCCGCCAGCCGGTCGAGCGGCAGCGGCTCGCCGAGGTGCTCCAGGGCCCAGGCACGGGTGGCGGTGGTGCTGGCGACGGTGGGCTCGGGGACGGGCCGGTCGATGTACTGCGCCTGCCCGCCGTCCCGCCACGGCGGCACCACGCACATCCGGGCGGCCCGGTTGGCGACCGCCGCGCCGTGGTCCCGGCGGATCACGTGCAGGCACAGGTCGACGCCGGCGGCGACACCGGCGGAGGTCAGCACGTCGCCGTCGTCGACGAACAGGACATCCTCGTCGACCTTGACGCTCGGGTACGCCCGGCGGAACTCCGGGGCGAGGTTCCAGTGCGTGGTGGCCGGCCGGCCGTCGAGCAGGCCCGCCGCGGCGAGCACGTAGGAGCCGGTGCAGATGGACACCAGCCGGGTGCCCGGCCGGATCCCGGCGATGGCGGCGGCGACCTCGGGCGGCAGCGGCCCGCCGTCGCCCAGTTCGGGCATGGCGTGCGTCGGCGGGACGATCACGGTGTCCGCGGCGGCCAGGGCCTCGGGGCCGGCTGCCGGCTGCACAATGAAGCCGGCGTCGCTGAGCACGGGCGCGCCGTCGGCGGTGCAGACCGTGACCTCGTAGAGCGGGCGCCGCTCGGCGTCCTCGGCGCTGCCGAAGACGCGGGACGGGATGCCGAGCTCGAAGGGCGGCACCCCGGGCAGCGCCAGCACGGCGATCCGGTGCGGCCGGTCCGGTCCGCCCGGCGTCCGCTCCCGCTCGCTGTCCGTGCTGTCCACCCGCGTTCCGGCCATGGCCAGATCCTGTCACATAGTGGCCGAACGGCCAATACCCTGCCGCGCCCGGGTGCCGGATCGTTGACTGCGTCGCCGGGGGAGCCCGGCGCACAGGACGCTACGAAGGACGAGGACGAGACATGCGTGCGGTGGTCGTGGAACAGTGGGGCGGGCCCGAGAACCTGGTCGAGCGAGAGGTCGAGCGCCCCGAGCCCGGCCTGAACGAGGTCCTGGTGCGGGTGCACGCGGCCGGCGTGAACCCGGTGGACTGGAAGACCCGCGCCGGCGGCGCCCTCATCGAGTGGGGCGCGGTGCCCGCGGTCGGCTGGGACGTGTCCGGCACGGTCGAGGCGGTCGGCCCCGGCGTCGGGATCTTCCGTCCCGGCGACGAGGTCTTCGGGATGCCGCTCTTCCCGCGCCAGGCCGGCGGCTACGCCGAGTACGTGGTCGCCCCGGCGCGGCACCTCGCGCCCAAGCCCGCGGGTCTGACGCACGTGGAGGCGGCGGCGCTGCCGCTGGCCGCGCTGACCGCCTGGCAGGCCCTGGTGGACGCGGCCGACGTGCGCCCCGGCGAGCGGGTGCTGGTGCACGCCGCGGCCGGCGGCGTCGGCCACTTCGCCGTCCAGATCGCCAAGGCCCGCGGCGCGTACGTCATCGGCACGGCCAGCGCCGGCAAGCACGACCTGCTGCGGGAGCTGGGCGCGGACGAGGTGGTCGACTACCGCGCGGTCCGCTTCGAGGACGTGGTGTCCGACATCGACGTGGTCCTCGACGGCCTCGGCGGCGAGACCGCCGAGCGCTCCCTCGGCGTGCTCCGGGCCGGCGGCCGGCTGATCACCCTGCCCGGCCCGGACGACGTCCCCGCCGGCGCCCCGGACGGGGTGCGGGCGTCCTGGGTCCTGGTCGAGCCCGACCACCTGGGTCTGCGCGAGATCGCCGCCCTGGTGGAGCGCGGCGCGCTGAGGCCCGTGGTCGAGACCGTCCTGCCGCTGGCCGAGGCGGCGAAGGCGCACGAGCTCGGCGAGCAGGGCCGCACCACCGGCAAGATCGTCCTCACGGTCGCCTGACCGGCGCCGGCCGCACCCCCGCACCCGGGCCGCCCGCCCGGCTGCGGGGGTCGACCCTGCCATGTCAGGCCGGTGATCTGCCAGAATCGACCGGCCGGCAACAGGGACGAGGAGGGCCGCATGGGCGGGGACGAGGTGCGGTCGAGGATTCCGCAGCTGCGACTGGACGAGCTGCTGGAGGAGCTGCAGGCCAGGATCGACGCCGCCCGGGGCACCCGGGACCGGGTGCACAGCCTGCTGGAGGCCGTGCTGTCGGTCGGCCGGGAGCTGGACCTGACGCAGGTGCTGCGGCGGATCGTGGAGGCCGCCGCGGTGCTGGTGGACGCCCGGTACGCGGCGCTCGGCGTGATCGGCCCCGACGGCGAGACGCTGTCCCAGTTCCTCACCGTCGGCCTGTCGGAGGAGGAGATCGCGCGGATCGGCCCCTACCCGACCGGCAAGGGGCTGCTCGGCGAGCTGATCCGCCGACCCCAGGCGCTGCGCCTGGGCGACCTGTCGGAGCACCCGGCGTCCTTCGGCTGCCCGGCGCACCACCCGGTGATGCGGACCTTCCTCGGCGTACCGGTGCGGGTGCGCGAGGAGGTGTTCGGCAACCTCTACCTCACCGACAAGCGCGGCGGGGAGGAGTTCGACGCCGACGACGAGTCGGTGATCGCCACCCTCGCCGTGGCCGCCGGGGTCGCGATCGACAACGCCCGGCTCTACGAGGAGGCCCAGCGCCAGCAGCGCTGGCTGAGCGCCAGTGCCGAGATCACCCGGACCCTGCTGTCCGGCAGCTCCCGGTCCGAGGTGGTCGGGCTGATCGCGCAGCGCGCGCGGGAGATCACCGGCGCCGAACTGGCGGACGTCTCGGTGCCGGTGTCCGGCACCGGCTCGCTCCGGGTGGAGCTGGCGCTCGGCGGCGACGGCGCCGCCCGGCTCGGCCTCGTCGTCCCGGCGGAGGGCACGCTCTCCGGCGAGGCCGTCGCCAAGGCGGAACCGGTGACCAGCCCCGACCTCGCCGACGATCCGCGGCTGTCCGCCGGACCGCGGCGCTTCCAGGGGCTCGGAGCAGCGGTGGCCGTGCCGCTCGGCCGGGCCGGCAGCGAGAGCGAGGGCGTGCTGCTGCTCGCCCGCAGGCCCGGTGAACCGCCCTTCACCGAGCGGGAGATCGGCCCGCTGCTGGGCTTCGCCGACCAGGCCGCGCTGGCCCTGGAACTGGGCGAGCGGCGCCGCGACGCCGAACAGCTGGCGATGCTGGAGGACCGCGACCGGATCGCCCGGGACCTGCACGACCTGGCGATCCAGCGGCTGTTCGCCACCGGCATGACCCTGCAGAGCGCCGCCCGGCTGATCGACCACTCCGGGGCGTCCGACCGGGTGCTCCGGGCGGTCGGCGACCTGGACGAGACCATCAAGATCATCCGCTCGACCATCTTCGGCCTGCGAGCCCGGGAGGACGAGGCCGGGAACGGGCTGCGGGCCAGGGTCGTCCGGGCGGTCGAGGAGGCGCAGGCCACCCTGGGCTTCGCACCCCGGCTGAGCATGGAGGGCCTGCTCGACACCGACGTGCCCGGCGAGGTCGCGGACCACGTGGTGGCGGTGCTCGCCGAGGCCCTGAGCAACGCCGCCCGGCACGCCCGGGCCGGCCGCGTGGAGGTATCGCTCCGCGCCACCGGCACCCAGGTGGTGCTCGCCGTGCTGGACGACGGCGTCGGCATCCCCGAGCAGGGCCGCCGCAGCGGACTGCGGAACATGGCCGAGCGTGCGGAGGGCCTCGGCGGGCGGTTCGACGTCTCCGTCCCGGCCGACGGCGGCACGCAGCTCGTCTGGTCGGCACCGCTGGCGCGCGGAGCGTAGGCGCCGCCGGGGGCAGGTGCGCCCGGCCTCCGGCGGCGCCGGGCGTCAGCGGGCGGTTCGGTCGGCCGCCCGGTCGTGGGCGGCCAGGGTCTGGGTGGCGATGACGGCCGCCTGGACGCGGCGCTCCACGCCGAGCTTGGCCAGCAGGCGGGAGATGTGGTTCTTGACGGTCTTCTCCGCCAGGTAGAGGCGCTGGCCGATCTCGCGGTTGGTGAGGCCCTCGCCGATCAGCGCCAGGATCTCCCGCTCGCGGTCCGTGAGGCCGGGCACGTCGGAGGTCGGCGGCGCGGTGTCGCCGCGCAGACGGGCCATCAGCCGGGTGGTGGCGCCCGGGTCGAGCATGGACTGCCCGCCGGCGACGGTGCGGACGGCGGAGACCAGGTCGGTGCCGGTGATCTGCTTGAGCACGTAGCCGGAGGCGCCGGCCATGATCGAGTCGAGCAGCGCCTCCTCGTCGTCGAAGGAGGTCAGGATCAGGCAGGCCAGCTCCGGCATCCGGGAGCGAAGTTCGCGGCAGACCGTCACGCCGTTGCCGTCGGGCAGCCGCATGTCCAGGACCGCGACGTCGGGGCGGAGCGCCGGCACCCGGGCGAGGGCCTGCTCGACCGTGGCGGCCTCGCCGACGATGGTGAGGTCGGGTTCGGAGTCCAGCAGGTCGTGCACACCGCGCCGGACGACCTCGTGGTCGTCCAGCAGGAACACCTTGATCGGGCTGCCCGCCCGGGACTCCGTGCTGCCCGTCATCGCTTCTCCGTAACTCTCGGACCGCCGCTGGGGCGGCAGGTGAACGGACCCCATTATGCGCCCCGGTGACGGCGTGTCCGGAGGCCACCGCCCGGTGGCCGCCGCCCGGCCCGTCGGGACTCGGCCGCGGACGGGTCGGGTGCCCGGAGGGCGGAACGGGCGGGAGGTCAGTCGTGCGGCACCACCGCGACGGGTGCCGCGGAGTGGTGGAGCACGGCGTGGGCGACGGGACCGAGCCGCACCCCGAGGGGGTGGTGGTCCCGCTCGCGGCGCCCGACGACGACGAGGTCGGCCCGGGCGGAGGCGGCCACCACGGCGTGGGCGGCACCGCCGACCCGGGTTTCGGCGACCACCGCGATGTCCGGGTGCGCGGCCCGGGCACCGGCGAGCGCCTTCGCCAGGACGGCCTGCTCCGTGGCCTCCTGCACGGCGACGTCCACCTGGGGCGGCACCCAGCCCGCGGCCGTCCACGCGGGCACCAGATCCCAGCCGTGCACCGCGCGCACCCGGGCACCGCGCCGGGCGGCCTCCGCGAAGGCGAAGTCCAGGACGGCGTCCGGGCCGTGGCGGCCGTCGACACCGACGACGATCTCCCCGCGGGCCCGTCGGCCGCCGTCCTGCGGCCCGGTCGGGGCGTCCGCCCGGACCAGGACCACCGGCACGTCCACGCGGGCCGCCACGGCGAGACCGACGGAGCCGACCAGCAGTCCGGTGAACCCGCCGATCCCGCGGGAGCCGAGGACGAGCAACTCCTCGCCCGCGGCGGCCGTGAGCAGGGCGTCGACCGGGTCCTCGTCGACCGCGGCGGTCTCGACGGTCAGCCCCGGACGGGCCCGGCGGACCTCCTCGGCCGTCCCGGCGAGCGCCCGCAGCGCGGCCGGGCGCAGCTCCGCGGCGAGCGAGTCGTGGGCGTACTCGGCGTCGGGCCGGCCGAGGGCGTGCACGATCCGCAGACCGGCGCCGCGGCGGACGGCCTCCTCGGCGGCCCAGTGCACGGCGGCCCGGCTCCTCGGCGATCCGTCGGCACCGGTCAGGACCCAGCGCGTCATGTCGTCCTCCTGCGGCGATCGGGGGTGTGCGGCGAGGACGGTGCTTCGTCCTGCGCCACGAGAACTCTGTCGCCGCCGACGGGGCGGGTACAGGGACCGACCGGGCCCACCCGGGGGCCGGAGGTCCCTGGTCGGCGCACGGCCGACGCCTGCTACGTCCCGACACGGCCCGAACCGGCCGACGTGCCGTCAGTGCACCGGCGGCGGGCGGGACCACCGGCAGCCGAGGACGGGACCGACGGCCCGTCGGGCGGGGTCGTCCGTCCCTGGGTGCGGACCCGGCGGGGCGCGGAGGATCTCCACCGTGAGCGGCGGGCGGACCGGTGTCCGTCCGTCGACCGGCCGGATCGCGACGGGACCGCCCGTGGCGGATCCCGGACGGCGCTCCGAAGCCACCACGAAGGGAACCTCGATGAACCGTCTGCAGACCCGACCCGCCGCCGGCGTCCGGGTGGAGACCCGCGGCGAGGTCACCCGGGCCGCGCCCGACTACGCCCGGGCGAAGCTGACCGCCGTGCTGGACCGGCTGGACGAGCCGGTCCTCGCCGTCCGGGTCCGGCTCACCCAGGAGCCCAACCACGCGATGGCCAGGCCCTCGCTCGCCCAGGCGGTCGTGGACCTCAACGGCAGGCCGGTGCGGGCCCACGTGGCGGCCGCCACCATGCAGGAGGCGATCGACCTGCTGCAGGACCGGCTCAACGCCAGGATCGCCCGCGTCCGCCGCCACCGGGACCACCACCGCCACCACGGGACGGCCCCGGACACCGGGGGCGACCGCACCGGGCGCGGCCACCGCCCGCAGCGCCGCGAACGCGACGGCGAGGACCGCCGGATCGTGCGGCACAAGTCCTACGGCCTGGCGCGGCAGACCGCCTGGGAAGCGGTGCTCGAACTCGAGGCGATGGATTACGACTTCCACCTGTTCACCGACACCGGGACCGGCTTCGACAGCCTCGTCCACCGGGACACCGCCGACGGCGGGTACCGACTGGCCACCACGCACCCGCAGGCCGTGCCCGTCCCGGGACTGCCGGCGAGCACCGTCGGCGCACCGGAGCTCACCGCCGCCGATGCCGCCACACGGCTCGACCTCGGCGGCCTGCCGTTCGTCTTCTTCACCGACGCGGCGAGCGGACGCGGCCACGTGCTCTACCACCGCTACGACGGCCACTACGGCCTGATCACCCCCGTCCTCTGAGGCGCGGGCCGGCCACGCGACTCCCGGGGCCGGACACGGAGAACCCGACCGGGAACGGCGCTCGTGCCGTTCCCGGTCACCGCCGTTTCTCCGGCGCGCGCCCGGGCCTCGTGCCGCGGCGGCCCGGTCGGGTCCGCCGGTGCCCGGACGGTGCGCGGGTGGCCGTGGTCCCCGGTGTCGGGCAGCCGTCGCCGGGCCGCCCGGGGCCACTGGTCCCGGTGGCGGGGCGGGAATGCGGTCCGGTCGGCCCTGTGACCGGCCCGGCACCCAGGGTGACGATGGTGGTGCGCCGCAATCGCGGAGCCGGGCCCGGCCCGGGACCCAGGGGGGACCGAAAGGAGACGAGCACCATGGACCTTCCCGTCACCGTCGGCGTCGACGGATCCGAGGCCGGGTCGGCGGCCGCCGACTGGGCCGCCCGCGAGGCGCTGCTGCGCGACCGGAGCCTGCGGGTGCTGCACGCCCTCCCGCTGATGCCGCATCTGCTGCCCGTCGGCGCGGTGGCCGCCCGGCCGGAGGGCGACCTCCTGCACGAGGTGGCCCACGTCCTGGCGGTGCGGCACCCGGGACTGCGGCTGCGCACCGAGCAGGCCCACGACACCGCCGTCCCGGCGCTGCTCGCGGCGGGCGAGGACGCCGACCTCCTGGTGCTCGGGGCGCGGGGGAACGGAGGCTTCCCGGACCTGCGGCTCGGCTCGACCGCGCTGCAGTTGGCCGCCCGGACGGGCTGCCCCACGGTGGTGCTCCCGGTGGAGGCCGCCGGCCCGCATCCGCGCGAGTTCGTGGCCGTCGGCGTGGACGCGCGCCGCCCCGCCGAGGCGGCCCTCGGCTTCGCCTTCGCCGCCGCCCACCGGTACGGCCTGCCGCTGCGCGCCGTCCACGCCGGGTCAGCACGCCCTGCGGGCACCGGCGGTGAGGCTGCGCTGCTGGCCGCCGCCCTGGAGCCGTGGAAGGCGCTCCATCCCGAGGTCGAGGTCCTGGCGGACGTCGAGGGCGGCGGGCCGGCCGGGGTGCTGGTGGACGTGTCCGCCAAGGCGAGGCTGATGGTCCTGGGGCGCCGGCCGGCCGGCGCCGTGATCCCGCTCGGCCCGGTCGTCCATGCCGTCCTGCACCACGCCGGCTGCCCGGTGGCCGTCGTGCCGGGCCCGTGAGCGTGCCAACGCCGGACCACACCCGGGCGCACCGGCGGACCAACGGCCCTGCCGCCGGTCCCGGGGAAGGGACCTTCGGCCCGCGGGTCCGGCCCCCATCGGGCCATCCCCGGACGGTGCGGCCCGCAGGAAGCTGGTCGTCGAGAGCCGGGCGGAACCCCGCCCACCGCCGGTCCCCGACGGATCCCCGGACGACCCTCGGACGATCCCACTGAAAGGTGGTCAGCCATGACCCGCCGCCCGCAAACCGTGCAGCCGCCCGCTCCGGGCGGTGCCGCGACGGCCGTCGACACGCTCGTTGCCCGCGGATCGACGGCCCTCCAGCAGTACGCGGACTTCACCCAGGAACGGATCGACCACATCGTCAAGAAGGCCTCGCTGGCGGCTCTGGCACAGCACACCGCGCTCGCGGTGCTGGCCGTGGAGGAGACCGGGCGCGGCCTGTTCGAGGACAAGGCGGTCAAGAACGTCTTCGCCTGCGAGAACGTCACCCACGCGATGGCCGGGACGAGGACGGTCGGGGTGGTGCGGCGCGACGACATCGACGGCATCGTGGAGATCGCCGAACCGGTCGGCGTGGTTGCCGGCATCACTCCGGTGACCAACCCGACCTCGACCACCGTCTTCAAGAGCCTGCTGGCCCTGAAGACCCGCAACCCGATCGTCTTCTCCTTCCACCCCTCCGCGCAGCGCTGCTCCGCCGAGGCGGCGCGGATCGTGCGCGACGCGGCGGTGGCGGCCGGCGCGCCCGAGCACTGCATCCAGTGGATCGAGGAGCCGTCGACGGCGGCCACCCACGCGCTGATGAACCACCCGGACGTCGCGACCATCCTGGCCACCGGCGGCAACGCGATGGTCCGCGCCGCCTACTCGTGCGGCAAGCCGGCCCTCGGCGTCGGAGCGGGCAACGTCCCCGCGTACGTGGAGCGGAGTGCCGACCTGAAGCAGGCGGTGAACGACATCGTCCTGTCCAAGACCTTCGACAACGGGATGATCTGTGCCTCGGAGCAGGTGGTCGTCCTCGACGCGGAGATCCGCGAGGCCGCGCTCGCCGAGTTCCGCGCGCTGAAGGCGCACCACGCGAGTGCCGAGGAGAAGGCCCTGCTGGAGCGCCACCTGTTCGGCGCGGGCGGCGGCACCTCCTGCGCCGGGCAACGGCTGAACGCCGAGGTGGTGGGCCGCTCGGCGGCGCAGATCGCCGGGGCGGCGGGCTTCGAGGTGCCGGCGGACACCTCGGTGATCCTGGTGGACGTCGAGCGGGTGGGGCCGTTCGAGCCGCTGACCCGGGAGAAGCTGTGCCCGGTGCTGGCGGTGACGACCGCGGCGTCGCGCCGCGAGGGCGTCGAACTCGCCGCCGCCGTGGTGGAGTTCAACGGGCTCGGGCACTCGGCCGCGGTGCACACCGAGGACGCGGCGTTCGTCGAGGAGTTCGGGCACGCGGTGAAGGCGTGCCGGATCATCTGGAACGCGCCCAGCTCCCAGGGCGGCATCGGCGACGTCTACAACGCCTTCACCCCCTCGCTGAC
This sequence comes from Streptomyces sp. NRRL B-24484, assembly GCF_000717715.1. Lineage (GTDB taxonomy): Bacteria > Actinomycetota > Actinomycetes > Streptomycetales > Streptomycetaceae > Kitasatospora. The sequence goes on from NZ_JOAI01000019.1 coordinate 116,271, forward strand.
GCTCGGCTGCGGCAGCTACGGGCACAACTCGGTGTCCGGCAACGTGTCGGCGCTCAACCTCCTCAACATCAAGCGGATCGGCCGGCGGAACACCAACATGCAGTGGTTCAAGGTGCCGCCGAAGATCTACTTCGAGCGCAACTCGGTCACCTACCTGGCGAGCATGCCGAACGCCCGGCGGATCGTGGTGGTCACCGACCGGACGATGGTCGAGATCGGCCACCTGGAGCGGGTCCGGGACGTGCTGGGCCGCCGCCGCGAGCCGGTCGAGGTCCGGGTGGTCGACTTCGTCGAGCCCAACCCCAGCATCGACACCGTGCGCAGGGGTGCCGAGCTGATGCGGGAGTTCGAGCCCGACACGATCGTCGCGCTCGGCGGCGGGTCGCCGATGGACGCCGCCAAGGTGATGTGGCTGATGTACGAGCACCCGGAGGTCGAGTTCGCGGACCTGAAGGAGAAGTTCTTCGACATCCGCAAGCGCGCCTTCACCTTCCCCGACCTCGGGGAGAGGGCGAAGCTGGTCTGCATTCCGACCACCTCGGGCACCGGCTCCGAGGTCACCCCGTTCGCGGTGATCACCGACACGGAGACCGGTCAGAAGTACCCGCTGGCGGACTACGCCCTCACCCCGAGCGTCGCCATCGTCGACCCGGCGCTCACCATCCGGCTGCCGAAGGACGTCACCGCGGACTCCGGCTTCGACGCCCTCACCCACTGCATCGAGACCTACGTGTCGGTCTACGCCAACGACTTCACCGACGGCCTGGCGCTGCAGGGCATCCGGCTGATCTTCGAGAACCTGGAACGGGCGGTCTCCGACGGGCGGAACGACCCGGTGGCGCGGGAGAAGATGCACAACGCCGGCACCATCGCCGGCATGGCCTTCGGCTCCGCCTTCCTCGGGGTGGTGCACGCCATGGCGCACACCCTGGGCGCGACCTTCCACGTCGCGCACGGGCGGACCAACGCGCTGCTGCTGCCGCACGTCATCCGGTACAACGGCGCGGCGCCCGGCAAGGTGACCAGCTGGCCCAAGTACCGCAGCTACGCGGCGCCGGAGCGCTACCGGGCCGTCGCGCAGGCGCTGGGCCTGCCCGCCGCCACCCCGGAGCAGGGCGTGGAGTCGCTCGCCGCGGCGGTCGAGGAGCTGCGTGACCGGGTCGGCATCCCGCGGTCCTTCAAGGAGGCCGGCGTGGACGAGGCGGCGTTCCTGGCGGCGCTGCCCCGGCAGGCGATGAACGCCTACGAGGACCAGTGCGCCCCGGCCAATCCCAGGCTGCCGATGCTCGCCGACATGCAGCAGCTGATGACCCAGGCCTACTACGGCACCCGGGGCTGAGCGCCGGACGACCCCGCAGCACGACCGTTCCGACGACAACACGACGACAACACGACGGCAGCACGACGGGAGCAGCGACCATGACGGTCCGGCAGACGGAGACGGCCACCACCCGCGGAGCCTGGGACGGCTTCCGCGGCGGCCGGTGGCGCGACGCGATCGACGTCCGCGACTTCATCCAGCACAACTACACCCCCTACGAGGGCGACGCGGCCTTCCTGGCCGGCCCGACCGAACGGACCCTGGCGGTGTGGAAGCAGATCACCGACCGCTTCCCCGAGGAGCGCGCCAAGGGCGTGTACGACGTCGCCTACGACGTCCCGTCCGGCATCACCGCGCACGCGCCCGGATACATCGACCGGGAAAGGGAGTTGATCGTCGGCCTGCAGACCGACGCCCCGCTGAAGCGGGCGATCATGCCGAACGGCGGCTGGCGGATGGTGGCGGGCGCCCTGCGCACCTACGGCTACCCGGTCCCGCCGGAGCTGGAGAAGGTCTTCACCACCTACCGCAAGACCCACAACGACGGCGTCTTCGACGCCTACACCCCCGAGATCCTGGCCGCCCGCAAGGCCGGTGTCATCACCGGACTGCCGGACGCCTACGGCCGCGGCCGGATCATCGGCGACTACCGCCGGGTCGCGCTGTACGGCGTGGACCGGCTGATCGAGGCCAAGCGGGCCGAGAAGGCCGGGCTCGACGCCGCGCCCCGCGACGCCGGCGCACTGGAGGAGACGATCCGCGAACGCGAGGAACTCGCCGAGCAGATCCGGGCGCTGGGCGAACTCGAGCGGATGGCGGAGTCCTACGGCCACGACGTCTCCGGTCCGGCCACCACCGCCCGCGAAGCCGTCCAGTGGCTGTACTTCGCCTACCTCGCGGCCGTGAAGGAGCAGAACGGCGCCGCGATGTCGCTCGGCCGCACCTCCACCTTCCTCGACGTCTACCTGCAGCGCGACCTCGCGGCCGGACTGCTCACCGAGGAGCAGGCCCAGGAGCTGGTCGACGACTTCATCGTCAAACTGCGGATCGTCCGCTTCCTGCGCACCCCCGAGTACGACGAGCTGTTCTCCGGCGACCCGACCTGGGTCACCGAGTCGATCGGCGGCATCGGCGAGGACGGTCGGCCGCTGGTCACCCGCACCTCCTTCCGGTACCTGCAGACCCTGTACAACCTGGGCCCGGCGCCGGAGCCGAACATGACCGTCCTCTGGTCGGCCGAACTGCCGCAGGGCTTCAAGGAGTTCTGCGCCCGGGTGTCGATCGACACGTCCAGCGTGCAGTACGAAGCGGACGGGCTGGTGCGGCCGCGCTTCGGCGACGACACCGCGATCGCCTGCTGCGTCTCGGCGATGGCGGTCGGCAGGCAGATGCAGTTCTTCGGCGCCCGGGTGAACCTGGCCAAGACCCTCCTCTACGCGATCAACGGCGGCCGGGACGAGGTCTCCGGCGCCCAGGTCGGCCCGGAGACGGGCGCCGTCACCGGCGAGGTCCTCGACTACGAGGAGGTGCTGGCCCGGTTCGACGAGCAGCTGGAGTGGCTCGCCGAGACGTACGTGCACGCGCTCGACGTCATCCACTACATGCACGACAAGTACGCCTACGAGCGCCTGGAGATGGCCCTGCACGACCGGGCGGTGCGCCGCACCCTGGCCTGCGGGATCGCGGGCCTCGCGGTGGCCGCGGACTCGCTGTCCGCCATCAGGTACGCGACGGTCCGGCCGGTCCGCGACGCGAGCGGGCTCGCGGTGGACTACGTCGTCGAGGGCGACTACCCCGCGTACGGCAACAACGACGACCGGGCGGACTCCATCGCGGTGCGGCTGGTCGAGGAGTTCATGCAAAAGGTGCGCAAGCACCCCGCGTACCGGAACGCCGAGCACACCCAGTCGGTGCTGACCATCACCTCCAACGTGGTCTACGGCAGGAAGACCGGGGCCACCCCGGACGGCCGGCGGGCCGGCGAGCCCTTCTCGCCGGGCGCCAACCCGATGAACGGCCGGGACCGCCACGGGTACGTCGCCAGCGCCCTGTCGGTGGCCAAACTGCCCTACGCGCAGGCCGAGGACGGCATCTCGCTGACCAACACCGTCACCCCCGACGCGCTCGGCCGGACGGCACAGGAGCGGGTGTGCAACCTGGTCGGCGTGCTGGACGGCTACACGGCCTGCGGCGGCTTCCACATGAACGTCAACGTGCTGAACCGCGCCACCCTGCTGGACGCCATGGCGCACCCGGAGAACCACCCGCAGCTGACCATCCGGGTCAGCGGCTACGCGGTCAACTTCGTCCGGCTCACGCACGAGCAGCAGCTCGACGTGGTCAACCGCACCTTCCACGGCTCGCTGTAGCAGCGACCCGCCGCATCCCCCGGAGCCCTCCATGCCCGAGACCCCCGCTCCCGCACAGCCACGACGCCGACCCGGCACCGCCACCACCTCCGCCGCCACCACCCCCGCCGCCGCCGTCACCCGCCGCGAGCCGGCCGGGATGCTCCACTCCTGGGACCTCTCCACCGGTGTCGACGGGCCCGGAACCCGGTTCGTCACCTTCCTCTCCGGGTGCCCGCTGCGCTGCCAGTACTGCCACAACCCCGACACCCGGTACATGCGGGACGGCCGGCGCGTCCCCGTGGACGAGGTCGTCCGGGAGGCCGCGAAGTACGTCGACTTCATCGAGGTCTCCGGCGGCGGCGCCACCGTCAGCGGAGGCGAGCCGCTGCTGCAACCGGTCTTCACCGGAGAGCTCCTGCACCGCTTCAAGCACGAACTCGGCCTGCACACCGCCCTGGACACCTCCGGCTACCTCGGCTCCCGGGCCACCGGCGCACTGCTCGCGGACACCGACCTCGTGCTGCTGGACATCAAGTCCTGGGACCGCTCGCTCCACCGCCGGCTGACCGCCCGCGAGGTGGGCCCGACGCTGGCCTTCGCCCGGCGGCTCGCCGACCTCGGCAAGGAGGTGTGGGTGCGGTTCGTCCTCGTCCCCGGGCTGACCGACGGCACGGAGAACGTCGAGGGCGTCGCCGCGTTCACCGCCTCGCTGGGCAACGTCTCGCGGGTCGACGTGCTGCCCTTCCACCGGCTCGGCGCGGAGAAGTGGCGGGCGCTCGGCCTGGAGTTCACGCTCGCCGACACGCCCGTGCCCACCGACGGCCAGACGGCAGCCGCCCGCGCGGTCTTCGCCGCCCACGGCCTGCACGCCGTCTGACACCCGGCACCCGCCCCCGGGGTCCCGGTCGCCGGCGGGGCTGAAGGTCCCGCGATGCGGGCCCGCACGGCCCTCACCAACCGCCGCCGCACGAGCGATGGTTGAGGAGGACGGCCGGCACCGGAGAACCGATGCCAGGACGGACGACCGTACCGACGCGGCAGCCACCCGGCCGCCGGAACCAGAAGGGAACACCCCCGTGCGACACCGCCTCGTAGGAGAACTGATGACCACCGCCGTCGTCCACGTACGGCCCGACACCGCCTTCAAGGAGATCGTCCGGCTGCTGGCCGAGCACGACATCACCTCCGTGCCCGTGCTCGACGACGAGGACCGGCCGCTCGGCCTGGTCTCCGAGGCCGACCTGCTGCTCAACGAAGCGGCCCAGGAGGACCCGGCCGGCCTGATGCTCACCCCGCGGCTGGAGCCCCGCGAGCACGCCCGCAGCCGGGCGACCACCGCGGAGGGCCTGATGACCTCCCCCGTGGCGTGCGCCCGCCCCGAGTGGACCGTCGTCGAGGCCGCCCGGCTGATGCAGGGTGAGCGACTGAAGCGGCTCGCCGTCGTCGACGAGGCGGGACGGCTCGTCGGCGTCGTCAGCCGCAGCGACCTGCTGCGGGTCTTCCTCCGCCACGACCGGGCGATCCGCGAGGAGATCCGGCACGAGGTCCTCCGCCGCACCCTGGACATCGACCCGGACACCCTCGACGTCCGGGTGCGCGACGGGCTCGTCACCCTGACCGGCACCGTCGAGCACCCCGGCCTGGCGCAGGTGGTCGAGCGGCTGTGCCGGAGCGTGGACGGAGTCGTCGGCGTCAACAGCCTCCTCGACCACCGGCGGACGGGGACGGCCGCCCCGCACCCGGTCCGCTGACCTGCCCCGACGCTCAGGCGTCCTGACCGTCCGTCGGCGACGGACCATCACTTGATGTACCGTCACATCGCTTGCCGCGAACGCCCGGAACGCCCGGAACGGCCGGAACCGCCGGGGCGCCGCCCTCGCCGGGCGGTTCACCCGCAGCCCAGCACCTCCGGCTACTGTCCAGTACATCCGATCCGTGGTGGATCGCGGTGATCATCACCGGTACATTTCCGGGCACTCGGACCGCCGCCGAACCGGGCGGTCCCCGCGCGAGGCAGGTGCCCCCTGAGCCGTTCATCCTCCCGACAAACCCCGCCGGTGCCGTCAGCCGACCTCCAGCAGGCGCTGCGGACCGGCCCGTTCGACCTCGCGCTGCGCACCGCGATACGCGAGAGCGGCCTCGGCCTCGAAGGGATCCAGCGCCGGCTGGCCGGCCGCGGCCTGCAGGTCAGCGTCTCCAGCCTGAGCTACTGGCAGCGCGGCCGCAGCCGGCCCGAACGCACCGAGTCGCTCACCGTCGTGCGCGCGCTGGAGGACGTGCTGATGCTGCGGCCGGACTCGCTGATCGTGCTGCTCGGTCCGCGGCGCCCCCGCGGCCGCTGGATCAACCACGTCCCCGGATCGATCGACTACGCCAGCACCTTCGGCGACCCGGAGGTCGGCGGCGTGCTCGCCGACCTCGACCCGCGGAACAACGCCCGCCTGGAGAACCTGCACACCCGGATCGACGTGCACATCGGGGAACACCGCGAGGAGCAGCGGGTCGACGTGCTGCAGGTCCTGCGCGCCCTCGGCGACGGCGCGGACCGCCTGGTGCTGCTCACCCGGTCGGACTCGTCCACCGACGGTGCGCCGGGCGTCACCGACCTGGTGGGGTGCCGGCTCGGCCGGCGGCGCACCGCGGCCGGCAAGGAGGGCTTCGCCGCGGCCGAACTGCTCTTCGACCTGCCGCTGCAGCCCGGGCAGGCGACGGTGATCGAGTACAGCTACGCCTGTCCGTCGTCCGAGGTGGAGACGCAGTACGAGCGGATGGTGCGGTTCCCCAGCAAGAACCTGGTACTGCGGGCCCGGTTCCACCCGACGATGCTGCCGGCGGGCTGCGAGCTCGCCTGGCGGCCCAGCCACGACGCCCCGCCGCAGATCCTGGAGGAGCTGCGGATCTCACCGACGGGCCAGGCCTGCGGGATCGTGCCCGAGGCCGAGCCCGGCGTCCACGGGCTGTACTGGGAGTGGGGCGACCAGCCGCGGCGGGCGCCCGGTGCAGCGAACGGGCCCGCCTCCTACAGCCCCTGACCGCCGCGGCCCCCGCAATGTGCCCCGTTGGGCCGTCGCACGCGCCTTGACGCAGGCTCAGCGGCCCGGTGCATGGACCCGGAGGGGGGACCATGGCGGCGGAGGACGACAACGCGGAGATCCGGGACAGCGGCGCGGACGACGAGGTGGCGGGCGAGCGGCCGGACCGCCCGCCCCAGCCGTACCGGCCCGGGCCCGAGGACAGCTTCCGGGTGGGGGTGCTCGTGCTGATCGTGGGCGTCCTCCTCCTGGTCTTCCTGCTGTCCGACCTGGACACGGACACCGGTCCCGCGACCCAGGACTGGAACACCGTCTGGCACTGACGGCCGCGCCGCCCGTCCGTCTCGGCGCGTCGGGCCGCCGCACCCCGACCTGTGCGGAACCCGTCGCTGCTGGGCCGGCCCCGCCCGTCGCACGCTTCTCAGCCCGCGGGCCGGCGCGCGGTGCGGGCCGGGGCGAGTTGGTCGAAGCAGTAGTAGACGGCGAGGAGTGCATGGGTGGCGAGCATGGCGACGGGGCTGAGGTAGGCCAGGCCGACGGTGGCGAGGTAGAGCAGGCCGCCGATGCCGAAGCGGCGCAGCGCGGCACGCAGGGCCTCCGGCGGGACGGGCGCGTGGAGCAGACGGGCGTCCCGGGTGAAGGCGAGGAAGAGCAGCGAGAAGGCGACGCCCATCGCGACCATGGTGCCGGCGTAGATCGCGGCGGCGGTGTGCGCGTTGCTGTCGTCCGCGGTGAGGTACGTGGCGAGCAGCCGGGTGGGGAAGGGGATCACCGAGACGGTGAGGAGGAGGAAGAGGTTCGCGAACAGGGTGCGGCGGTCGACCCGGCGGGCGAGCGCGCACATGGCGTGGTGGTTGATCCAGATGATGCCGATGACGAGGAAGCTGACCAGGTAGGCGAAGTAGGAGGGCCACTGGTGGGCGAGGGCCGCGGTCAGGGACTCGCCGTGGAGGCTGTCGGGCTCCGGCACCTTCAGGTCCAGGACCAGGAGCGTGATGGCGATGGCGAAGACGCCGTCGCTGAACGCCTCCAGCCGATTGGTGCCGAAGTCCGCCGCCTGGAGCGGAGCGTCGGTCGGGGACGGGTCTTCGCCGGTCATGCGTCCTCCGGAGTGGACCGGGTCGGGGCGGGCACGGTGTCGAACGGCTGCTCTGCGCACAGTAGCCGCAAGGGCGCGCGGCCGTGGTGGATCGCAGCCGGAGCCCCCGCACGTGAGCGCCCGGGGCTGCCCGCGGCGCGTGCCGCAGGCGGGTCCGGCCGCTCGCGCGGGTGGTGATGCTCGGCCACGTGGCCCGGACGACGGATTCCAGCGGGGGAGGACCACCCGGCATGCGTAGCGTGGAACGAGGCCCGCACCACCGGCCGGACCACGGGCGGTGGCGGCGGTCGGGCGGTTGCGGCCCGCGGAACGGCGGCCGCGACCGCCCGGCGGACTCGGAGGTGCGCAGTGGACGACGGAACGGACAGGACGCCGCGGATCGTGGCCGGTGTGGACGGCTCGCCGGCCGCCGAGGAGGCGCTGCGCTGGGCCGTCGGCCAGGCCCGTCTGGCCGGCGGCACGGTGGACGCGGTGATCGCCTGGGAGTACCCCGCGACCTACGGCTGGCCGGCGCCGATCCTGGAGGACGTCGACTTCGCGGACGACGCCCGCCGCTGCCTCGCCGAGGCGGTCGGCCGGGCGACCGACGACGGCGGCCCGGTCCGCCGGATCGTCGTGCAGGGCCATCCCGCCGCCGCCCTGCCGGACGCCGCGGACGGCGCGGACCTGCTGGTCGTCGGCAACCGTGGCCACGGCGCCTTCACCGAGGCGCTGCTGGGCTCGGTCGGGCAGCACTGCGTGCACCACGGCCGCTGCCCCGTGGTCGTCGTCCGGCCGGCCCCCGACCGAGAGCCGGCGAAGGACCGGTGATCGACTACGCGGCGGTCTTCCGGGCCCTGCCCGGCATGGTCGCGCTGCTCACCCCGGACCTGGTGTACGCGGACGCGAACGAGGAGTTCCTGCGCCTCTCCGGCCGGACCCGCGACGGCCTCGTCGGCCGGTACCTGTTCGACGTGTTCCCGGACAATCCGAACGATCCCGAGGCCACCGGGGCACGCAACCTGGAGGCCTCGCTGCACCGCGTGCTGGCGACCGGTGAGCGCGACACGATGGCGCTCCAGCGCTACGACGTCCAGAGCCTGGAGCGGCCCGGCGAGTGGCAGGAGCGCTACTGGAGCCCGGTCAACGCGCCCGTCCTCGGGCCCGACGGCCGGGTGGAGCTGCTGGTGCACCGGGTCGAGGAGATCACGGAACTGATCAGCGCCCACGGCCTGCCCGAGGGGAACCGCGCCCGCGTCCTGGAGGCCGAGCTCTACACCAGGGCCCGCGAACTCCAGGAGCTGAACGAGCGGCTGCGCGAGGCCCACGCCCGCGAACGGGAGGTCGCGCTCGCCCTGCAGGCGGCGATGCTGCCGGACCCCGCGCCGCTCGACCTGGTGCGGGCGGCCGTGCGGTACCGGCCCGCGGTCGGCACCCTCAACGTGTGCGGTGACTGGTACGACCTGGTCGCCCTGCCCCGGGACCGGACGGCGGTCGCCGTCGGCGACGTCGTCGGGCACGGGCTCGCCGCCGCCGGGGTCATGGGCCAGCTCCGCAGCGCGCTCAGCGCGGCCTCGCGGGTCACCGAAGGCCCGGCGCAGTCCCTGGAGGTGCTCGGCCTGTACTCGCGCTCCGTCGACGGCGCGGAGAACACCACCGCCGCGACCGCCTTCATCGACCACGCCGTCGGCACGATCACCTACAGCAGCGCCGGCCACCCGCCGCCGGTGCTGCTGCGGTCCGACGGTTCCTTCGAGTTCCTCGACCGGGCCACCGACCCGCCGCTCGGCGCCCGGCCCGAACACGTCTCCCGTCCGCAGGCGACCGTCCCCTTCGAGGAGGGCGACACCCTCGTCCTGTACACCGACGGCCTGGTGGAGCGGCGCCGCGAGGACATCGACGTCGGCCTCGACCGCCTCGCCCGCGCGCTCGCGGCGAGGGCATCCGACCCGCCCGAGGCGTTGGCCGACAGCGTGCTGGCCGACCTGCTGCCGCCCGGCGGCGCCACCGACGACACGGTCCTCGTGGTCGTCCGGCTCTGACGGGCCCGCCCGGCCGGGGAGTGACGCCGCCTCAGCCGGCGGGGGAGCGGGGTGTGCCGCAGGTCGTCACCGGCCGGTCCCCGCCGGGGTGCTCGACGTGGTGCAGCCGGTTGTCCGGACCGGGGAAGAACGTCGACACCCGGCCGCTCTCCGTCCCGTCCCGTCCCGGTGCGGTGCGGTGCGCCGGGACGGGACGGACGGCGGTCTTCACGGCGGTCCTCCGTCCCCGCGGCCCCCGGCCGGTGCCCGGTCCCTCCCCTGCCGGGCCGGACGGCCCTGGCGGTCGGGCCGGGGGGCGAGGAACGTGGAACGGGAGAGACAGCGGCCGTCCGCGCGACGCCGCAGGGCCGGACCGAGGGAGCCGCCATGTCCGTCACCGAGCCGCCGGTGTCCGCGGCGGAGGCACTGCTCGCCGACGGGACGACCGTCCTCGTCCGGCCCGTCGGGCCCGGCGACCGGGAGGCCGTCCTGGAGCTGCACGAACACGGGATGTCCGAGGAGAGCCGCCGGATGCGGTTCCTCGGCACGAGCCGCCGGGCTCCCCGTGCGGTCGCCGACCGGCTGTGCGGCCCGGGCCGCGCCGAGGTGCTGGCGCTCGGCGCCTGGGCGGCCGACGAGCTGGTGGGGGAGGCGGACTGCCAGACCGTCGACGAGGCCGGCGGCACCGCCGAGCTGGCGATGGCCGTCGCCGACGCCTGGCACCACCGCGGCGTCGGCACCCTGCTCGTCGAGCACCTCGTCCACGCCGCCCGCAAGCGCGGCGTCCACGAGTTCGTCGCCGACACGCTGGCCGGCAACCGGGCCGTCCACAAGGTCTTCTCCGACCTCGGGCTGCCCGTCCACCGGCACCTCGACCACGGCGAGGTCCGGGTGCGCGTCCCGCTCGACGAGGACGACGAGGGGTACCTCGGCGCCGTCGACGAGCGCGGCCGGACGGCCGACCTGGCCAGCCTCGCCGCGCTGCTGCGCCCGCGGTCGGTCGCCGTCGTCGGCGCGTCCCGCCGCGCCGGATCGGTGGGCCGCACCGTGCTGCTGAAGCTCCGCCGGGGCGGCTTCACCGGGCCGGTGTGGGCCGTGAACCCGCACACCGGGGTGATCGCCGGCGAGCCCGCCTACCCGGGGATCGCCGTCCTGCCCGGAGTGCCCGAGCTCGCCGTACTGGCCGTGCCGCCGTCGGCGGTGCCCGGTGCGGCCGAGGAGTGCGGACGGGCGGGCACGAAGGCGCTCGTGGTGCTCGCCTCCGGCCTGGACGCCGCGCAGGCACGGCAGCTGGTGCAGAGCTGCCGGCGCCACAGCATGCGCCTGGTGGGGCCGAACAGCCTCGGCATCGCCCAGACCGACCCGGACGTCCGGCTGGACGCGGAGTTCGGCGGCGCCTTCCCGCTGCCCGGCACCGCCGGGGTCGCCGTGCAGTCCGGCGGTGTGGGCATCGCCCTGCTGGAACGCCTCGCCTGGCTGGGCATCGGCGTCTCCGCCTTCGTCTCACTCGGCGACAAGTACGACGTCAGCGGCAACGACCTGCTGCAGTGGTGGGAGAGCGACGGCCGGACGGACCTGGCTCTGCTGCACCTGGAGTCCTTCGGCAGCCCGCGGGCCTTCGCCAGAACGGCCCGGCGCGTCACCCGGACGCTGCCCGTGCTGACCGTCGACGCCGGGCGCTCCGACGCCGGCCGGCGCGGCGCCGCCTCGCACACCGCCGCCGCCGCGACCCCGACCGTCACCCGGGAGACGCTCTTCCGCCGGGCCGGGATCACCGCCACGCACAGCATCGCCGAACTCGTCGAGGCCGCCGCCCTGCTCCACGCCCAGCCGCTGCCCGACGGACGCGGGCGCGTCGCGGTGGTCTCCAACGCCGGCGGGATCGGCATCCTCGCCGCCGACGCCTGCGCCGAGGCCGGGCTCGAACTGCCGGCGCTGCCCGCGGACACCGTCGCCGAACTGCGCGGCCTGCTGCCCGCCGGGGCCGGGACGGCCAACCCGGTCGACACCACCGCGGCCGTCGGCCCGGCCGCCCTCGGGGCCTGCCTCGACGCGCTCGCCCGGGCCGACACCGTCGACGCCCTGCTGGTCTGCCTGGTGCCGACCGCGCTCGTCCAGGAGGACGCCGACCAGCCGCTGCACGCCCTGCTCGACGGCCCCGGCCGCCGACGGCTGCCGGTCGCCGCCGTCCTGCTGGACCAGGAGATGCCCGTCCGCTACCGGACCTGTGCGGACGGCGGACGGCTGCCGACCTACACGGACCCGGCCGCAGCCGCCCGGGCCCTCGCCCACGCCCGGGACCGCGCACGCTGGCTCGCCGAACCGCCCTCCGCCCCCGCCGCCCCGCCGGCCGCCGACACCGCCGGTGCCCGCCACCTGGTCGAGGCCTTCCTGACCGCCCACCCCGACGGAGGCTGGCTCGACCCCGGGACCACCACCGACCTGCTCGACCGCTACCGGCTGCCGCTCGCCACCGCCGTCCTGGCACGGAGCGAGGACGAGGCCGCCGAAGCCGCCCGGCGGCTGCGCCCGCTCGGCCACGAGGGGCGCCTTGCGGCCAAGGCGTACTGGCCCGGGCAGGTGCACAAGAGCGCCGAGGGCGCCGTCCGCCTCGGCATCGCCGACGAGGCCGGGGCGCGGGAGTGCTACCGGGAGTTCCACGACCGCTTCGGCGACCGGACGGCCGGCGTGCTGTTCCAGCCCCTGGCCGCACCCGGCCTGGAACTGCTGGTCGGCGCCGTGCAGGACGAGGTGTTCGGCCCACTCGTCCTGCTCGGCCTGGGCGGCACCGCGACCGACGTCCTCGCCGACCGCACCACCCGCTTCGCCCCGCTGACCGAACGCGACCTGGAGACCATGCCCGCCGACCTCCGGGCCGCCCCGCTGGTGCTCGGACACCCGGGCGCGCCGGGGGCCGACCCGGCCGGGCTCCGCGGGGTGCTCGCCGCCGTCTCCGCCCTCGCCTGCGACCTGCCGCAGGCCGTCGAGGTGGACCTCAACCCGCTGATCGCCCGGCCCGACGGCGTCCTGTGCGTCGACGCCCGGGTCCGGATCGAGCCCAGGCCGTCCTTCGACCCGTACCTGCGGCGGCTGCGCCGCCCGGCCCTCGCCGGGGAGGCGGACGGGCCCTGAGGACGGCGGGCGGCGGGCGGCGGCCCGGCAGCGGTGGACGGTGCCGGCCCCACCGACGGTCCCGGGTGGCACCGTCGGTGGGGCCGCCCGACCCGGGCCGCGGACCGTCCGGCCCTGGCGCCCCGCGCCGCCCGGAACGGACGCTGGAAGGGAGGCCGGCCCGTCGGCGCCCCGGCCGGGACGTCCGAGGGAGTGACCGGACATGAAGGCTCTGACGTACCACGGACCGGGCCGCCGCCTCTGGGACGAGGTCCCCGACCCCGTCCTCGCCGATCCCGAGGACGCGACCGTCCGGGTCGACGCGGTGACCGTCTGCGGCACCGACCTGCACATCCTCAAGGGCGACGTCCCGGAGGTCACCGAGGGCCGGATCCTCGGCCACCGGGCCGCCGGGGCGGGTGGAAGCAGGCGGTGACGGTCTTGCCCCGCGCGTCGGGGCGGGTCAGCCACGCGTCCGCGAGGGCGTCGACCAGGTGCATGCCGCGGCCCGAGGTGGCCTCGGCCGAGGCCTCGCGCGGGCGCGGCAGCTGCGGCGAGTCGTCGTGGACGCTGACGTACAGACAGGTGCCGTCCCAGGTCAGGGCGATGTCGGCGTCGCTGCGGGCATGCACGTGCGCGTTGGTGATGAGTTCGGAGACGGTCAGCACGACGGCGTCGGCGACCTCCGGCGCGTGTCTCGTCCAGCCGAGCTCGTCGAGGTGGCGGCGCGCCCAGCTGCGCCCCGCGCGGACACCGCTGGCGATCGGCAGCGTACGGGCCCAGCCCATCGCCTTCAGCGCGTTCCCGTGCTCGTCCATGCCCCGCCTCCCGCGTCGCCTCGTGTGGGACCGGCTGCCCGGCTTTCCCGCCCGCACACCCTCCCGTGTACCCCTGCGGGCCTTCCCCGGCCGGTGCGGCCCCGTCGCCGGGGCGTGCCCGGACATGGACCTGCGGAGCCTGTGGGGCCGTCCTCGACCGGGACATCAACGCGGCGGTCAACGTCGCCAGGGCCGCCGGACTGGCAGTGTCAGCCTGTCGAGCGCAGGTAAGACGGGCATCCGTGCCCGCGCAGCGCAGTGAAGCAGGAACCCACCCGAAGCCCTCACCCATCCGGTGGGAGCAGGCGGGCCTGCATCTACGTCTAGGCGGCGCTGGTCAACCTGAGCACGTACCGGGTGGCCGCGGGCGGTTTCAACCAGGAGGTCAGGGTCTGCTGACCCGGGCCCGAACACCGTCCCCGGAGACCGCCCCCGGGGGCGGTCGGCGCGCGGCCGCTCACAGCCGGCGCCAGCGGGCCGAGGCGAAGGAGAACACGCCGAACAGCACCAGCCCCGCTGCGACGGCCACGAGCAGCCACGGGCCGGCCGCGCCCGAGGCGAACGAGCGGAGGGTGTCGTCCATGCCCCTCGCCCGCCCGGGATCGAACCGGGCCGCGGCCACCAGCACGAACACCCCCGCGGCCCCGAAGACCGCCCCGCGGGCGAGGTTGCCCGCCACGCCGGTGACGGTCACCGCCGTCCGCACCCGCCGCCGCATCGCGCCGGTCTCCAGCTTCCGCAGGAAGCGGCGCTGCACCGCACGCACCGCGACGGCGAGCCCGGCGCCCAGCAGCACGGCACCGGCGGCGGCCACCACGTACCGTCCGCCGGGGCGGCCCATCACGGCGGCCGTCCAGTCACGGGAGGCCGCGTCGCTGCTCGAACCCTCGCCGGCGCCGGCGGCGAACCGCAGCGTCCCCGAGCAGACGGAGGCGTAGAACACCGCCCGGCCCGCGCACAGCACCCGCGAGGCCGTGCCCGTGCGTCCGGTCTCGCCGAACACGGCCGTCGAGGCCCGCCACAGCGCCATGCCGGCGAAGCCGACGACCAGCGCCCACAGCACCACCGCCCCGAACGGCTGGGCCGCGATGCGGTGCAGCGCCCCCTGCCGGTCGGCCTCCTCACCCCCGCGGTCCAGCGCGATCCCCATCGCCAGCACACCCACCAGGACGTAGACCACTCCGCGGGCGACGAAGCCAGCCCGGCCGGCCGCGCGCAGCACCCGGCCCCCCGTTCCGCTCCGGACGGTCGAACTGCGGACGGCAGACACCACGGCAACCACCCTTCCTCGGCCCGGCCGATCGGCCGGGCGGTCACCGTCGGCCGTCTGCCCCCTCCCGCGGCCGCCACGCACCGCGCGCGGGCTAGCCCGCGTAGTGCGCGGCCAGGGCGCGCACCGTCCCGGCGATGCGGTCGCGCAGTTCGGCCGGTGCGAGGACCACGACGTCGGTGCCCAGCTTCAGGAACTCGTCGTGGGCGTGGTCGATCGACTCGACGGGGACGCGGGCCTCCGTCCACCCGTCGCCCGCCCCGGCGGCCACCCCGAGCCTGCGGGCGCCCTCCGGGGTGAGCCGCACCAGTGCCTCGCCGGTGTGCAGCCGGGCCCGGAAGTCCGCCAGGTGGCCCGCCCAGTACGCGCCCAGGTCGAACCCGTCCGGCACCGTGAACTCCTCGTCCGTCCCGCGGAGTCCGAGGATCTGGTCGACGCGGTACGTGCGGATCCCGGACGGCCCGCCGGCGACCAGGTACCAGCGCCCCGCCTTGAGGACCAGCCCGTACGGCTCCACCCGCCGCTCGATCTCCTCCGGGGCCCGCCAGCGCCGGTACTCCAGCACCACCGCCCGCCGGTCCCACACCGCCGCGGCGACCGCAGCGAGGTGCGGGGTGTCGTCCGGATCGCCGTACCAGCCCGGGGCGTCCAGCAGGAACCGCTCCTGGACCCGCCCGGCGTGCTCGCGCAACTCCGCGGGCAGTGCGGCCTGCAGCTTCAGCCGGGCGGTGGCGAGCGCCGAGCCGAGACCGAGGTCGTCGGCCGCACGGGGCAGCGCCGCGAGGAAGGCGGCCTGCGCCTCGTCGGCGGTCAGCCCGGTGAGCCGGGTCCGGTAGCCGTCGACCAGCCGGTAGCCGCCCGCGTGCCCGGCGTCGCCGTACAGCGGGACGCCGGCGGCGGAGAGGGCCTGGACGTCCCGGTAGACGGTGCGGACGGAGACCTCCAGCTCCTCGGCCAGTTGCTCGGCCGTCATCCGCCCCCGGTTCTGCAGGAGCAGGAGCAGGGTGACCAGCCGACTCGCGCGCATGCCGCCCAGTATCCCCTGACGGTCGATGTCAGGGGAGGGCCCCTAGCCTGCGGGGCATGAACGACTTCACCCGGTCGGAGTCCGTCGTCGAACTCCGCCAGTACACCCTGCGTCCCGGCGCCCGCGAGACCCTGATCGAGCTCTTCGAGCGCGAGTTCGTGACCGGCCAGCAGGCGGTGGGCATCACCGTCGGCGGGCGGTTCCGCGACCTCGACGACCCGGACCGCTTCGTCTGGCTGCGGGCCTTCCCCGACCTGGCCCGTCGCCGCCGCTCGCTGGAGGCCTTCTACGACGGCCCGGTCTGGCGGGCGCACCGCGACGCGGCCAACGCCACGATGATCGACAGCAACGACGTGCACCTGCTGCGCGGCCCCGGCTTCACCCCCGCCCCGGCCGCCCGGCCGGTGCTCCTCACCCTCTGCCGACCCGCCGACCCGGCCGCCTTCGACGCCTACGCCGCCCGGCACCTCGGCCCGGCCCACGCCGTGCACCGCACCGAGCACGCCGCGAACGACTTCCCGCGGCTGCCGGTCCGCACCGGCGAGGACGTCCGGGTCTGGTTCGGCCCGGCCGAGCCGCCGCCCTGGCCGACCCGGCTGCTGCGGCTGGACCCGGTGACGGCGTGAGGGTCCGACGGCGTGACGGCGTGACGGCGTGACGGCGCGACGGCGGTCCCGGTGCGGCGGACGGGCGGCCGCCCGGGTCAGGCGGTGAACCCTCCGTCGACGGCGATCACCGACCCGGTGATGTACTGCCCGTCGCAGCCCGCCAGGTGGGCCACGGTGGCGGCGATCTCCGACGGCTCCGCGTAGCGGCCCAGCGCGGTGAACCCGGCGATCGCCGCCGCGTTCGGGCCGTGGGCCGGGTTGGCGTCGGTGTCGGTGGGACCCGGATGCACCAGGTTGACGGTGATGCCGCGCGGGCCGAGCTCCCGCGCCAGCCCCTTGGTCATGCCGACCAGCGCCGTCTTGCTCATCGAGTACAGCGCGAGGCCCGGGAAGACCGCCCGTTCGGCCACGTTGCTGCCGATGCTGATGATGCGTCCGCGCCGGCCCATGTGCCGCACGGCCGCCCGGGACGCCACGAACGGGGCCCGGACGTTCACCGCCAGGGTGCGGTCGATCTCCGCCGGACCGAGCTCCTCCAGCGGGCCGACCAGGAAGGCCCCGGCGTTGTTGACCAGGACGTCCAGGGCACCGAACGTCGCGGCCGTCTCGTCCACCGCCGCGACCACGGCATCCGGGGCGGCACTGTCGGCCCGGACGGCGAGCGCCCGGCGGCCGAGGGCCCGGATCCGGTCCACCACCTCGGCGGCCCGTTCCGCGTCGTTCCGGTAGGTCAGTGCCACGTCGGCGCCCTCTTCGGCCAGCCGGAGCGCGACGGCGGCGCCGATGCCGCGGCTGCCACCCGTCACCAGGGCCGTGCTTCCTTCGAGTCGGTTCATGGGATCGAGCATCCCGGGCGCGGCCGCCCGACACCGGCGGCTATCCGACCTCGCGTTCGGAGGGCCCGCGGCACGCCGGCGAAGGGCCCTTCGGGGCAGGGTTCGTGACGGGGCGCCGGGCTGATGGGTCCGACCTGCCGGGACCTTCGGCCCTGATTCGGCCGATGCGGCGTCCGGGGCATGCCAACGGCTCCCGGAGGCTGGTAGACCGGTGGTGGCCGCGTTCGTTCCGGCCCTTCCTCCCCGCCACTCCACTCGCTTGGAGCCCGCCATGCTCTCCGCCGAATCGGCCGCCGTGATCCGTGCGACCCTGCCCGTCGTGGGCGCCGCCCTGGACGACATCACCACCCGCTTCTACGCCACGATGTTCGCCGACCGCCCGGAGCTGCTGGACGGCATGTTCAACCGGGGCAACCAGGCCAGCGGCGCCCAGCGCCAGGCCCTCGCGGGCTCGATCGCCGCCTACGCAGGGGCGCTCGTGCACGACCCCGAGGCGTCGCCGCAGGCGGTGCTGGACCGCATCGCCCACAAGCACGCCGCGGTCGGGGTGACGGAGAACCAGTACACGATCGTGCACAAGTACCTCTTCGCGGCGATAGCCGACGTCCTCGGGGACGCCGTCACGCCCGAGGTCGCCGCCGCCTGGGACGAGGTGTACTGGCAGATGGCCGCCGCCCTCATCGCCCGCGAGGCCCGCCTCTACCAGTCCGCCGGGGTGCAGCCGGGCGACACCTGGCGCCCGTGGACGGTCGTCGAACGCCGCGAGGAGACCCCCGGGACGGTCTCGTTCCTCCTCCGTCCCGCGGACGGCGGCCCGGCTCCGCGCGCCCGCGCCGGACAGTACGTCAGCGTCCGCCTGCTGATGCCGGACGGCGTCCACCAGCTGCGGCAGTACAGCCTCTCCGCCGACCCCGGCGCCGCGGGCGACCTGCGCCGGATCACCGTCAAGCGCGTCACCGGCACCGGCGGCGCCCCGGACGGAGAGGTCTCCGCCCTGCTCCACACGACCGTCCGGGCGGGTGACGAGCTCGTCCTCTCCGCCCCCTTCGGCGACGTCGTCCTCGACGAGGGCGACCGGCCGCTCGTCCTGGCCTCCGCCGGGATCGGCTGCACCCCCCTGGTCGGCATGCTCGACCACCTGGCGGCCACCGGCTCCACCCGCCCCGTGCTGGTGCTCCACGCCGACCGCTCCCCGGCGGACCACGCGCACCGCGCCGAGGTCCACCGCCTGGTCGAGCAGCTGCCGCACGCGCAGGCGCTGTTCTGGTACGAGCGGCCGGGCGTCGAGGAGGCCGGGGCGCGGGTCGGCCTGCTGGACCTCACCGACGTGGCCGTGCCCGCCGACGGCGAGGTCTACCTGTGCGGCCCCCTGCCGTTCCTGCGCGCCGCCCGTGCGCAGTTCCTGCGGGCAGGCGTCGAGTCCGACCGCATCCACTACGAGGTCTTCGGGCCCGACCAGTGGCTGCCCGGCGCAGCGGTGTGAACGGCGCCGCCCGGCGCTCCGACCCGCTGACGCCCCGACGGCGGGGCGTCAGCGGGGGCGGCCGGTGACCACGACCAGACTGCAGTGCTCGGGGCAGCGCGGCCCGGGGTCGTCCGCGGCCCGGTCGAGAGCCAGGGTGAGGACACCACCGGTGACCATGAGGGCGGCCCAGATGCCGACCGCCCAGCGATGCCAGCGCTTCACCGCACCCGCCCGTCCGTTCCTGTCCGCCGTCGGTCGCGTCACCCTACGGGGCGGCCGACGGCGGGGACCCGCCGGGGTGGGCCGCTGCGCACAGGGCCACGTGGGGATGTGACGGCCCGGCAGATGCGGGGTCGTCCGGCCCCTGCCGAACCGGGGCGTGTGTTCGGCCCGGCGCCGTGGACACCGGATGCCGCCGTCCACCCGGACGCCCCGTCCCCGCTTGCAGGTGCCGGGCGGGGAGGTTTTCATGGCCTGGGGCGTGCCGTGCGGCCCGGGGAGGCCGTCCCGGCGGCGTCCGGGCGGCGCACTCCGTCCCGTGACGCGTGGGGTACGGTCCGTGCGCCTCGTCGCCCCGCAACCGTGTCGCCGACCGCGGGAGGCGGAGATGGGCAGCGTGGAGGAGGGATCCACCGGGGCCACCGGAGCCCCGGCCACCGGAACCCCGGCCACCGGAACCCCACCGGTGCGCGCCGGCGAGATGCGCCTCGAAGTGGTGGTGCTGCCGGTCTCCGACGTCGACCGGGCCAAGCGGTTCTACACCTTGCTGGGGTGGCGGCTGGACGCCGATCTGGCCGTCGAGGAGGGCTACCAGGTGGTCCAGTTCACCCCGCCCGGTTCGCTCTGCTCGATCATCTTCGGCGACGGCGTGACCTCGGCCCCGGCCGGCTCGACCCAGGGCCTGCAGCTCTCCGTCCGCGACATCGAGGCGGCCCGGGCCGATCTCGTCGAGCGCGGGGTGCACGTGAGCGCGGTGTTCCACGACATCACGGGGATCTTCCGGCACGCCGGGACACGGGGACGCCTGGACGGACCGGCCCCCGGACACGCGGACTACGCCTCCTTCGCCTCGTTCAGCGATCCGGACGGCAACGGCTGGCTGCTCCAGGAGATCCGGACGCGCCTGCCCGGCCGCTGACGGCGGAGCCCCCGCGGCCGTTGTCGCAGCCGCAACTCGGGTTCTGCGCCTGATCGGGCCGGCGGGCATTCGGGACGTGAGGCCGGGGCGCAGGCTCAGGCGAGGCGCCGGCCTGCGCCGATGCGCCGGGAGAGACGCCAGACGCCGTAGTGGACAGCGGTCAGCGACCACAGCACCACCCAGTAGACGGCGAAGCTCATGAGGTAGAGCATCGCCAGCCCGAACACGTCACTGATCGCCGCCGCCGACTCGATCTTGATCAGGGACGCGAAGACCAGCGCGGCCGCGAGCGGTGAGGCCACGGGTGCGCAGACGCCGAGCGCCTTCCACACCCGGCCGCCGCGGATGACCTTCCGCTCGAATCCGAAGGCCACGGGGAACACGAGCACGCTCGCTGCGAGCGCCACGCCCCCGGCCGTGAGAACGGCCTCGACGTAGTCCCCGGTGGGGAGCGCATCGTCCAGGAGGAAGACCGCCGCGAAGGGGAGGGTGGCGACCATGAAGGACATCACGACGACCGCGGTCGTCACGGCGATCGCCAGTCCGTGCCGGAGGACCGCCCACCACCGGGAACGGGGATCGTAGCCGGGCACGGCGTGGTCCGGGGTGGCGGCGACGCGTGGACGCGTCGAGGGCGTGCCGGGCACGGTCCACTCCTTCCTGTCGGATCTCAAAGGCCCTGACGCACCGGTGCGCTTCCGCGGTTGCCGTGCCGGCCCGTGGTCCGCGACGGGCCGGCACGAAGGCGTCGGGTGTCGGGGCCGGGCCGCCCCGGGTGCGTCGGGGCCGCCCGGTCGACGGTGGGTCAGGGCTGCCCGGTCACCGGTGGGTCAGGACCGCGACGTCCGAGCCGAAGGCGACCACCAGCTGCCCGTCCGCCGCCACCGACAGTTCGTTGATCCCGGCGGGGAACGCGTACGTCCCGACCTGCCGCCCGGTGATGGCGTGCCACACCCGCACGGTTCCGTCGGTGCTGCCGGTGGCCACGACGAGCTGACCGTCCAGCATCCCCACCGCTCCGGCCGTCACCTCGCCGGTGTGCCCGGTCAGGGGCGGCCCGGCCGGTTCACCCGTGGCGACGTCCCACAGCCGAACGGTGTCCGTGCGGTGGCCGGTGAGGACGAGGCTGCGGCCTTCGAGCGTCTCCAGGGCCAGGGCACCGTTCTGCCCGGGCCGCACGCCGGTCCAGGCGCTGGTGGCGAGGTCCCACACCCGTCCTTCCGAGGTCACGGCGACGAAGTGACCGTCCACGACCGCGAAGTGGTCGATGAACGAGCTCGCGTACTCGCCCGTCGACCGGCCGTGGAGCTCCTTCCGGGCGGTCAGGTCCCATATCCGTACCTCCTGGTGCCGGTCGCGCGTGAGGAGGAGGAGCCGTCCGTCCACCGTGCCCACGGCCAGCAGCACCACCGCACCGGTGTGACCGCTCAGCGGCGCACCGAGCTGTTCGCCGCTGTCGAGGTCCCAGATCCGCACCTCGGCGTCCGGGCCGCCGCTGACGATGACGGAACGGCCGTCCAGGACGGTCGTGGTGAGCCGCTGCCCGGGCACCGTGCGACCGTCCGGCCGGCTGCCTGCCGCCGCTTCACCACCGGGCTCACCGCCGAGGTCCCAGATGCGGACCGAGCGGTCGTCGCCGCCGGTGACGGCGAGGTGGCGCCCCTGGACGGCGACCGTCGCCGTCCCCCGGACCGTGCCTTCGTGACCGGTCAGCGACCAGTGCTGGTGCTCGTCGGCGGACAGGTCCCACACGGAGACCGTCCCGCGGCTGCCGGACACGAGCGCGGTGGGCCGGCCGTGGATCACCGCCAGGGCGGCCGCCTCCGCGAATTCCGGAAAGGGGAGGGTCAGTTCCTCGCCCGTGGCCAGGTTCCAGACGTACGTCCGGTACGCGTCGGCGCTGATCGCCAGCGGGGATCCGGACGCCGGGTCCGTTGCCATGAGGTGCGTCATGGCGTTGACCTCCATGGTGATGCAGCGGCGGAAGCCGTCGTCACCGTCCTCGTCCTTGTCCTCGTCACCGTGGTGGGTGTCGGCGGCCGCGGGGAGGTCGGACGCCGACCGGTCGTCGGTGCTGCCGAACGCCCGACCCGTGGTCAGGTCCCACCTGCGCACCGCTCCTTCGGCGTGACCTGTGACGAGGACGGGACGGCCGTCGACGACCGCCGTCGCCAGGGACTGCACGTGGTCGGTGCGGATCGTCAGGAGCTCGCCGCCGGGCCCCGGCTCGGCCACGTCCCACACCCACATCCTGCCGCCGAGGCCGCCGGCGACCACGACGGGCCGGCCGCCGACCGTTGCGGTGGCGAGCCGGAGGACCTGGGCGTCGCCGTCGGTGCGGTACTCGGCGAGCTGCACCCCCTGCACGAGGTCCCACACCAGGACCGCCCCGTCGGAGCTGCACGTGACGGCGACCGGACACCCGTCCAGCACCGCCGTCGCCAGGGACCACACGCGGCCGGCGGCGCGCCCCGGTGCGGCGCTGCCCAGCTTCCTGCCGGTGGCCGGGTCCCACCAGTGCAGCGTGCCGTCCTCGCAGCCGGCGACGGCGAATCCACGGCCCGCCGCGACGACGGTCGCCACCCGGGTCACCCCGGCCGGCGCGGGAAGCGCGTACCGCAGCCGGGAGTCCAGGCCGGTGCCGGTCGCCCACCGCACGGCCCAGGGGCTCTCCTCCTCCTGACGGACCGGCACCGCGGCGAGGCCCGTCATCAACTCCCGGTGGCCGTAGCGCGCGGCATCGAGCGCCAGCAGTTGCCGGCGCACCCCTGCACCGGCGTCACGGTGCAGGTGCCCGGACGTCCGGTAGACGGCGGCCGCCGCCACCTCCTCCGGGCCGGCGGCGCCGTCCAGCGCCGCCACGACCTGCTCCGGGTCGCCTGTCACCAGCCACCCCGGGTCGGTCAACCGCCCGGCCGCAACCGGGACTCCGCGGACAGGACCATTGCTTCGGTGTTCGCCAGCCATGACCGGCACCCTAGCCGGAGGGTCGGACGCCGGGCGGCGGACCTGATGCCGGTCCCGGCGGTGCGAACACGGGGCTGACGGGGCCGCGGCACCGCGCCCCCAGGAAGCCGGCGCACGGGAGGGCGGTGCAGCGTGGCGGGTGATCGGGGTCGTGGCGCAGGACGGTCCTCGGATGGGTTGTCAGTTCTGAAGGAGCGCAGCCGATATGACGGCTGTCATGCCGGAACAGGGGCACGGGGCACTGCCGGGCGGGCCGCCCGGCCCCGTACGGTGGTGACCATGACGAAGAGCGAAGGGCACGAGGCCCGGCGGACGGACGTCCGGGTCAGCATCATCGGCGGTCACCGCATGGGCGGTGCGGTGATACAGGAGCGGACGTTGACCGTGTCCCTGGTCGGCGGCGCCGACATCGACCTGACCGATGTGGACATCCCGGACGGTGCGGAGATCCGGATCACCAAGCTGAGCCTGGTCGGCGGCGTGAAGCTGCGGGTCCGGCCGAACGTGCGGGTGAAGGTCGGCGGCATCCGCCTCGGCGGGGTGAGCGACGAGGGCCCGAGCGAGCCCGGCGGCCCGACCGTACGGGTCGACGCCTGGGGGCTGGTCGGCGGCGTGCGCGTCGAACGCGACTGAGACGGCCGACCACGGCCCGGTCCCGGCGGCGGCACGGCCGCCGGGCCGCCGGGCCGCCGGGCCGCCGGGCTCGCTCGGGACCGGGACCGGGGCCGGACCCGGACCCGGCCGGACCGATCAGGATCGGAGAAGCCTCGGCGGCCTCCCGGCGCCTAGCGTGACGGTCATGGCAACCACCACTCCCACCACCGCAGACACCGCCCTCGAGTCCGTCACCGTCGAGGTGACCGACCTGGACGCCGCCCGCCGCTTCTACGCCGCCTTCGGCGTGGACACCTACGTACGCCTCCGGGAGTCCGAGGCGCACTCGACCGGATTCCGCGGCTTCACCCTGGCGCTCACCGTGTCCGGGCCGGCCACCGTCGACGGCTTCGTCAGTGCCGCCGTGGACGCCGGGGCCACGGTGCTGAAGGCCGCCGTGAAGTCCCTGTGGGGCTACGGCGGCGTCGTCCAGGCCCCGGACGGGACCATCTGGAAGATCGCAACCTCCGCGAAGAAGGACACCGGCCCCGCCACCCGCCGGATCGACGAGGTCGTCCTGCTGATCGGGGTCGAGGACGTGAAGGCCACCAAGCAGTTCTACGTCGACCGGGGTCTCACCGTGGCCAAGAGCTTCGGCGGCAAGTACACCGAGTTCGCCCCCGGTCAGTCCAGCCCCGTCAAGCTGGCGCTCTACAAGCGCCGGGCGCTCGCCAAGGACCTGGGCGTCGCCGTCGACGGCACCGGCTCGCACCGCCTCGTGCTCGGCAGCACCGCCGACGCGTTCACGGACCCGGACGGGTTCGCCTGGGAGGCCGCCGCGCCGTCCGCGCCCGCGCAGGCCTGACACCCTGAGGGCCGCCCCGGTCCGATCCGGCACCGGACCGGCCATGGGAGGCGGTCACCGCAGGCCGGCACCTGCACTCCGACCTCCGCCGTGACGTCCCGCCGAACCGCTCGCGCACACCGGCCGCCCGTCCCCGGGCGGCCGGGGGCGTCACAGACCCCGGTCGCGGCGGCGTTCCACCGGCGGCTCGTCGACGATGCGGTCGCGGATCACATAGTGGGCCCGGTACCGCATGCCGAGGAAGAGCAGAATTCCCAGCGCTCCGACCGCCATGAGGATGATTCCGACCGTGTCCAGGTCGACTCCCGAGACGTTCCGGCTCACCGCAAAAGCGAGAATGGCCCCCGCTGCGAGCAGGAATATCGAAACTCCCAGTCCCGTCGCGTTCTCTCCTGATCTGCCGTCACGTGCGTGAGCCCCGCCGCCGCCGGGGTGTCGCGGGAGCGACGACCGCGACGGCGGAGCCGATTCGGAGTGGGTGCCGGATCTGGCCCGGCCCGTTCGTGTACCGGCCTCCGGGCGGATCGACGGCCGTGGCCGGTCGGGTGGTGGCCGCCCGGAATGCCGCCGTCGGCCGCCGCGGGAGCGTCGGCCGCGCCGAACTGAAGAGGGTGCTACAGAATTCGTCTGTCCGGATTCGCGATTCCTGGACCTCCTTTCGGGAGCAGCGGGAATTCCCTGCAGTCGGATCCGTCCGCTCCATTCGATGTCATGGGCATGCAGGCCAGGTGGCTCCGAACGCACGGCCACGGCGAACGGCCCGATTTCTGAACCCTATTGACGCCGCATCGCCCCGATGCTTCACTCTCCACCGCGACTGAGAGAGCGCTCTCACGGGGCTCGGGACCTGTCCCGGGCCGCTCCCCATCCACCCACGCCAGGGAGAGTCATGTCCGTCACCCCGACCCGCCGGACCGTGCTCCGCAGTGCGGCGGTCGCCGCCGCACTGCCCGTGGCCGGCGGTCTTGCGACCGGCCCGGCCTCCGCTGCGCCGGCTGCCCACGGCACCACCGACCCGGCCGCCACGAACCTGGGCACCAACGTCCTGGTCTTCGATCCCTCCATGGGCGACGCCGCGATCCAGGCCCGGGTCGACGCCGTGTTCAAGATCCAGGAGTCCAACCAGTTCGGCACCGAGCGGTACGCCCTCGCCTTCAAGCCGGGCACCTACAACGTCGACATCAACGTCGGCTTCTACACGCACGTGCTGGGCCTCGGCCAGCACCCCGACGACGTCGTGATCAACGGGCACGTCACCGCCGACGCGCAGTGGTTCCAGGGCAACGGCACCCAGAACTTCTGGCGGGCCGCCGAGAACCTGTGCATCGTCCCGCCGGACGGCCTGGAGCGCTGGGCGGTCTCGCAGGCGGCCCCGATGCGCCGCACCCACGTCAAGGGCAACATGACGCTGTGGCCCAGCCCGCCCGGCAACCGCTGGTCCAGCGGCGGATTCCTCGCCGACAGCGTGGTGGACGGCCAGGTCGAGTCCGGCTCGCAGCAGCAGTGGCTGTCCCGCAACGACACCTTCGGCAGCTGGACGGGCGCCAACTGGAACATGGTCTTCGTCGGCACCCAGGGAGCTCCCGCCCAGAGCTTCCCCAGCCCGCCGATGACCACGGTCGACCGGACCCCGGTCGTCCGGGAGAAGCCGTTCCTCACCGTGGACGCCCACGGCTCGTACCGCGTCTTCGTCCCCGCCCTGCGCCGCAACTCCACCGGCACGACCTGGGCCTCCGGCAAGGCCGCCGGGCACAGCATCCCGCTCTCCGCGTTCCACGTGGCCCGCCCCGGCGACTCCGCCAGAACCCTCAACCGCGCCCTCTCCCAGGGCCGGCACCTGCTGTTCACCCCGGGCATCTACAAGCTCTCCGACCCCCTGCAGGTGTCCCGGCCCGGGACGGTCCTGCTCGGCCTGGGCCTGGCCACCCTGCAGGCCGTCGACGGGAACTCGCTGGTCGAGGTCGCCGACGTGGACGACGTCTCCGTGGCGGGCCTGCTCCTGGAGGCCGCCTCGGCGGGCTCCCCGGTGCTGCTCCGGGTCGGCGACGGCCGCAGCCGGCGGAACCACTCCGGCCGCCCCACCGCGCTCTTCGACGTCTTCGCCCGCGTCGGCGGGGTCGTGCCGGGCGGCACCGAGGTCGCCATCCGGATCGACAGCAACGACGTGATCGTCGACCACATCTGGGTCTGGCGCGCGGACCACGGCCTCGACGGCAGCGTCGGCTGGTCGGTCAACCCGGCCGGCACCGGCTTCCTCGTCAACGGCGACCGGGTCACCACCTACGGCCTGTTCGTCGAGCACTTCCAGAAGTACGAGGTGCTCTGGAACGGCAACCACGGCCGCACGTACTTCTTCCAGAACGAGCACCCCTACGACGTCCCCACCCAGTCCGCCTGGGTCCACCACGGCACCCGCGGCTACGCCGCGTACAAGGTCGCCGACTCGGTGACCGACCACCGGGCCTGGGGTCTGGGCAGCTACTGCTTCTTCAACCTGCAGGCCGACATCTACGCCGACCGCGCCTACGAGGTCCCCGACACCCCCGGCGTCGTCCTCACCGACCTGATGACCGTCTGCCTCAACGGCCCCGGTGGCGGAGGCATCCTGCACTGCGTCAACGCCAGCGGCGACCCGGTGCAGAACGGGTTCGGCACCTACTTCATGAAGGGCTACTCGAACGGCGTCGCGACCGTCTGACCCGCCACCGGGGCGGGTGCCGCATCTCCCGGCCCCGCCCCGGTGAGCACCCTCGCGCTGCGGCCCGCCCGGACGTCCGGGCGGGCCGCAGCGGGTGAGCCCCGGCTCACCCGGAGGCGTCCTCGTCGCCCCCCGACTCCGCCGTCGGCCCCGCGTGGTGGGGGAGGGCCCGGCCGGGGGCCGCGGTCCACGTGCGGGAGAGGCGGTCGACGCCGAACCCGCTGATCAGCAGGCGTTCCTTGCGGTTTCCGGTGAGCAGTTGGCTCCACGGAACGAAGCCGCCGTCGCCGACCTCCGTCGGGTGGCCGCCGACCGTGGCCCAGATCTTGAAGCAGATGCCGGTGTAGTAGCCGCGTCCGGAGCTCCGGTCGGGATCCTCGGACACCCGGACCCCCGGCAGCCCGGCGAGGTCGTGGCGCACCCGTTCCAGGGCCGGCCCGGCCGCGTCCTCCAGCAGGGTCAGCCGGATCCGGGTGTCCTGTGCCCCGAGGTCGGCCATCGCCCGGGCGGCGAACCGCAGGTGCTCGGCCAGGTGCCGGCGCTCGAAGCTCCGGTCGCCGGTGTCCCGGCCGGCGGTCACCAGGCCGAAGAGCTGGAAGTGGGCGAGGTCCGTCGGCCCGGCGAAGCGTTGCGCGCGGACCACTCGTTGACCGGCCGCCAGCCGCACCGGTGCGTTCGACCGCGGGTCGGCGGCCAGGGCCAGGGAACGCCGGTGCGAGGCCTCCAGGGCCAGCGCATTCGTCGGATCGGCGGCCACCTCGCTGCCGCGCACGGTCGCGATCACCTTCCGCGGGTCGACGGTCGCCACGGCCGAGTGCGCGGCCAGCGGCACGACCGGGGCGAGCACCGGGACCTCGAAACCGTCGGGCAACGCCGACAGCAGCACGTCCTCGGTGCGGCGCAGCGCGGCGAACCCGACCGGCGCCGGGGCCACGAACCGGTCACTGCGGTAGCGCCGCATCACCTCGGCCGGCGAGACCCGGTCCGCCCGGCGCCGGAACACCTCCAGCAGCAGTGTGGTCAGGTCGGCGCCCGACATCCCGTCGGCCAGCAGTTCCACCAGTCCCGGTGCGCCGGCCCGGGCCAGGACCCGACGCAACGCGGGACTGATCGGAGCGTCGTCGGTGGGGCCGTCGGAGGCATCGCGCGTCATGGACATCGAGTATCACGGGCCGGAGATCGGCCGGGCCAGCGCGTTTCTGACGCCGTGCCGGACGCGTCGGCCGGTGCGCGCCCTGCGCCGCCGGCAGCCCCGGGCGGCGGGCCCGTTACAGTGGGCCGCCGTCGGCCGAGGTGGGGAGACCGGGATGAGCCGTAGGACGCCGCCGCGTCCGGAGGATCCTGCGTCCGTCCTGCCGGAGCTGGCCGGTCACGGCCGTACCGCCACCCGGCTGCACCCGCGTCCCGGTTCGCCCGGTGTCGGCGACAGTTCGGTCTCCGGCCCGCTGCTGTGGCCGGCGGACGAACCGTGGCCGACCTGCACCGAGCCGCACCCGCGCGGCCACGGGTACCTCCTGCGCGACGCCGAGCGGCGGCGCACCGAGCTGTACGGCCCGCCCCGGCGGCGCGTCTCGCCCGAGGGCCGGCTGGTCCCGTTCCACCCGATGCCGCACGCGCTGCACCGCCCCGACCTCGCCGACACCGACCCCGTCCCGCTGCTGGCGGTCGCCCAGCTGTACCGGCGGGACGTGCCCGACCTGCCGGCCGGTCCCGACGGCTGCGACCTGCTGCAGGTCCTCTGGTGCCCGTTCTCCCTCCACGGGCCGGACCAAGTGGAGCTGGAGCCCCGGCTGTACTGGCGGCGCAGCGAAGAGGTCCGCGAGGTCCTCGCTCCGGCGCCCCGGCCGGAGGTCGTCGGGGCGGGACCGGTACTGACCGGGCCGTGCGTCCTGCACCCCGAGCGGATCACCGAGTACCCCGACCTCCCGGCGCTGCCCGAGGCGCTCGCCGGACGCCTGACCGGGGCGGACGCCGAACGGTACCGGACCGCGCTGTCCGTGGCACCCGGCTGGAAGGCGGGCGGCTACCCGTACCGGCACCGGACGAGCCCGCCGCCGGACCGGTGCGGCTGCGGGGCGGCCCTGACCCTCCTGCTGGCCGCGACCCACGGCGAGTGGGACCCGGACGACCCGACCTGGCAGCCCGTCGAGGACCGGCCGGGTCGGGTGCGGCTGAACGCGCCGACCGGGTTCGGCGTCTGCGACGGGTCGACGGTCCAGATCTTCGTCTGCGCCGACGACCCCTCGCATCCCCACCTCACCTGGACGCACCTGTGAACGCCCGGACGTGAACGGCGCGGGCCCCGTGCCGCCCGTCGTCCGTCGCCCGTCGCCCGTCGCCCGTCGTCCGTCGTCCGTTGCTCCTGAGCCGCACTCACCTGCTGCGGTGGTCGTTGGGTGCGAGGCGGGGCCCGAAGCGCGGTGCACGGACGCCGAGGGTGCGGATGAGGCGGCAGACGCGGTGGCGGTGGCCGGCATAGGGGGCGAGGAGTTCGAGCATCTCCTCGTCGGTGCCGCGCGGCTTACCGGCGAGGGCCCAGGCCACGGTGTTCGGGAGGTGGAGGTCGCCGACGGAGACCGCGTCCGGGTCGCCGTTGCAGCGTTGCAGGGTCTCGGCCGCGGTCCACGGCCCGATCCCGGGCACGTGCACCAGCCGGGCCGCCGCCTCGGCGCCGGTCATGGCGGACGCCTCCTCCAGCCGCGGCGCGAGC
Source organism: Streptomyces sp. NRRL B-24484 (assembly GCF_000717715.1). Lineage (GTDB taxonomy): Bacteria > Actinomycetota > Actinomycetes > Streptomycetales > Streptomycetaceae > Kitasatospora. The sequence continues at coordinate 146,181 of NZ_JOAI01000019.1, forward strand.
CGCACCGCGCGGAGGATCGTCCCGGTGCGCTTCGCGTCCACGCCCGCACGGTGCCAGGTCCACGACGGCACCAGCGCCCACTCCCGCGCCGACGGCGGTGCCACCAGGCCGAGTTCCGCACCGGGCCCCGGCGCCGCCGTGCCGTGACGGCGCACCAGGTACCGCCAGGCGCGGTGCGCCTCGGTCACGGTGACCTTCTGCTCCAGCACGGCCGGTACCAGCGCGTCCATCACGAGCCCGGTCGCGCCCAGCCGCAGCCCGGGGTTGCGGCGCTGGACGTCCCGCAGCCCGCCCGGCGGCAGCACCAGGCCGTCCGGTTCGTCGTTCGCGCCGAGCAGCACCGGCAGCTGCTCCAGCAGCCAGTCCGCGCCAGGCCCCCACGCCGTCGCGGCGACGGTCCCGTCGGCCGGCCGCGCCTCGATCCGCAGCGTCCCGAGGCCTGCCGGGGTTCGCGACGCCCGCCACACCGTGGCCGCGTCCAGGCGGATCGTCGGGTCCCCGGCCCCGCGGCGCAGCGGTGCGACCACCGCGGGCAGGTCGAGCGCGTACGGCGGGCACCACGTCCGCGAGCGTGCTGCGCCGTCCACCGCTCTCACCGCCAGGCCCGTCCCGTTCGACGCCACCGCGGTCCGGTGGCACCGGGGCACCCTACGCGACCGGCCCGACAGCAGCCGCCGACTGCGGCCCGGCACCGGGCCGGCGAGGGCTTCGGTCCGGCCACGGGATCGCAACAGGTGGGGCCGCCGGCCGCCTCGCACGTCCGCAGGGCTGCTCGCCCGCTCCACCGTGTCGAGGGCCGCCGGCCGCAGATCCGGCGGTGCCTCGGGTCCGGCCGGTCACTCGTGGACGCGGGCTGTGCCGAGCCGGGCGTCCCAGGCACCGCGCGAGCAGGGGTGCCGGAACGGCGCGTCGAACGGTTTCCCGGCAGCGGCACGCCGTGCGAAGTTATTCGCACAAATATTCGAACAGAGGCTACGCTGGTGGGACGGAGGGATTCCGGATCGGCGGGGGGCGAGGGAGCAAGGAGGCGCCGCGCGTGTTCACGCATCTGCACGTGGCCTCGGGCTACTCGGCCCGCTACGGCGCGAGCCTGCCCGCGGCCCTCGCCGAACGGGCGGCCGCGTACGAGCTGGGCGCCCTCGCGCTGACCGACCGCGACACGGTCGCCGGCGCGGTCCGCTTCGCGAACGCCTGCGCTGCCGCGGGCATCCGGCCGATCTTCGGCGCCGACCTCGCGGTTCCGCTGCTCGACGCCGCAGCCACCGGTCGAACGGGCCGTCCCGGCGGCGGCGCTGCCACGGCGGGGGAGCGGCGGCGGACCCCGGCCCGCGGCGGAGCCTTCGTCGACGAGTCCGCGCCGCGCGTCACCCTGCTCGCCCGGGACCGGACGGGATGGGCGAACCTGTGCGCCCTGATCACCGCCGGGTGGGCCGCCCGCGCCGAGCGCGGCGGCGGCCGGCCGGTCGTCCCCTGGGAGGCGATCGCGCAGCACGCCGAGGGCCTGACCGTCCTGCTCGGACCCACCTCCCAGCCCCTGCGGGCGCTGGCCACCGGCCGCCCGGACACCGCGACCGAACTCCTCGCCCCCTGGCGCGAGGCCTTCGGCCCGCACCTGCGCCTGGAGGCCGTCCACCACCGCCGCACCGGCACCGGCCCCGGCTCGCTGCGCCTCGCGGCCCGCACGGTCGGCCTCGCCGCGGACCTCGACCTGCTCGCCGTGATCACCAACGCCGTCCGCTACCTCGATCCGGCCCAGTCGAGGGTCGCGGACGTCCTGGATTCGGCCCGGCTGCTGGTGCCGATCCGGCCGGGCCGGACCTGCAACGGCGAGCGCACCCTGAAGGACCACCGCGAGATGGCGACGCTGGCCGAGGAGGTCGCCCGCGCGGCAGGGCAGAAGCACGGCGGGGCGGCGCACCTGCTCGCCGCGACGGCTCGCACTGCCTCGGACTGCCGCCTCGACCCCGTCTCCGACCTCGGCATCGGGCAGGTGCACTTCCCCGAGGAACACGTGGTCGGCGTCGCCCCCGGCACCTCCGCCCGGGTGCTGCGCGACCGCTGCGACGCCGCGATGGTCCGGCACGGCTACGACCGCAGCCCCACCATGCGCACCCGCCTGGAAGAAGAGCTGAGGGTCGTCAACACGCTCGGCTGGCCCACGTACTTCCTGACGGTCGCCCGGGTCGTCGACGACGTGAAGGAGATGGGCATCCGCGTCCAGGCCCGCGGGTCCGGCGCGGGCTCCCTGGTCGTCCACCTGCTCGGCATCTCGACCGCGAACCCGCTCGACCACGACCTGATCATGGAGCGCTTCCTCAACCTCCGCCGCAAGAGCCTGCCGGACATCGACATCGACGTGGAGTCCGCCCGCCGCCCGGAGGTCTACCGGCGGATCATGGCCCGCTACGGCACCGAACGCGTCTGCACCCTGTCCATGCCGGAGACCTACCGCGCCCGCCACGCCATCCGCGACACCGGCCTCGCCCTCGGCCTGCCTCCGGACGAGGTCGGCCGCCTCGCCAAGGCCTTCCCGCACATCACCGCCCGCTCGATCCGGACGGCGCTCGCCGAGCTCCCCGAGCTCGGCAACGTCCGCGAGCAGGCCCACCGCTACGGTGCGCTGTTCGACCTCGCCGAAGGCCTCGACGCGCTGCCCCGCGGCACCGCCATGCACCCCTGCGGCGTCATCCTCTCCAACGACAGCCTGCTGCGGCGCACCCCCGTGGTGCCGACCCCCACCGAGGGCTTCCCCGCGATGCAGTTCGACAAGGAGGACGTGGAGCCGGACGGCCTCGGGCTGCTGAAGCTCGACGTCCTCGGAGTCCGGATGCAGAGCAGCACGGCGTACGCCGTCCAGGAGATCGAACGCACCACCGGCGAGCGGATCGACCTCGACGACCGCACCGCCGTGCCGCTCACCGACCCGAAGGCCTTCGAACTGCTGCGCAGCGGAGAGAACCTGGGCGTCTTCCAGCTGGAGTCGCCGGGCCAGCTCGACCTCGCCGGCCGGCTCCAGCCGGAGACCTTCGACGACCTGGTCGCCGAGATCAGCCTCTTCCGCCCCGGTCCCGTCCAGGCCGACATGATCCGCCCGTTCCTCCTCGGCCGGCACGGCACCAAACCCGTCGGCTACCCCCACCCCGACCTCGAACCCGTGCTGCGTCCCACCTACGGCGTGGTCATCTTCAACGAGCAGCTGATCAAGGTGTTCGCCATCCTGACCCGCTCGGACCTGGCGATGGGGGAGGAGGCCCGCTGCGCGCTGGCCCAACCGGAGCGGCTGCCGAAGCTGGAGGCCTGGTACCGGCGGCGCGCCACCGCGGCCGGCTACCCCGGGGCCGTCGTCGACGGCGTCTGGACGATGATCGCGAACATGGGGGCGTACGGCTTCGCCAAGAGCCACGCCGTCGCGTTCGCCCTGACCACCCTGCAGTCCGCCTGGCTCAAGGCGCACTTCCCGGCGCCGTTCTACGCCGGGCTGCTGGAGCACGACCCCGGCATGTACCCCAAGCGCCTCGTCCTCGCTGACGCGCGGCGCCGCGGCGTGGCCGTCCTGCCCATCGACGTCCAGCACTCCGCCGCGACGTACCGCACCGAGCAGCTCCCGGACGGCCGGCTCGGCCTGCGCGTCTCCCTCGCGGACGTGCACGGGATGACCGAGGAGACCGCCGAACGGATCGACGCCTGCCGCCCGTACAGCGACCTCGCGGACTTCTGGGCCCGCGCCCGCCCCGGCCTGCCGATCGCCGAACGCCTCGCCCGGATCGGCGCCCTCGACGCCCTCGCCCCCGGGGCGCACCGCCGCGAACTCCTGCTGCAGATCGACGAACTGCACCGCCGGCACCGCACCGCCACGATCCCGGCGCAGCTCGTCCTCGCACCCCCGGCCGCCCCGGCACCGGGTTCGACCGGCCTGCCGGTGATGAACGCGACCGAGGAGACGGCGGCCGAACTCGAGGTCATCGGCATGGACGCGAGCCGGCACCTCATGGAGCCCTTCCACCCGCTGCTCGCCGAACTCGGCGTCACCCCCGCCCACCTGCTGAAGGACCACCGGGAGGGCGAGACCGTGCTGGTGGCGGGGGCGAAGGTCGCCATCCAGACCCCGCCGATGCGCTCCGGCCGCCGCACGATCTTCGTCTCCCTGGACGACGGCTCCCAAGGGGACGCCGGCCAGGTCGACCTCACCTACTTCGACGACACCCACGCCCGGGCCGCCTACCCGCTGTTCCACCACTTCCTGATCCTCGCCCGCGGCACCGTCTCCCGCCGCGGCAGGTCCGTCACGGTCATCGGCAGCTGCGCCTGGAACCTCCAGGAGGTTGCCGACGCGCACGCCGCCGGCGGCACCACCGCCGTCCGCGACTACCTCGTCCGCACCGCCGCTGCCGCCGTCGACGGCCCGGACGCGACCGGCAGCGGTGGCGGCCCGCGCGGCGGTGCGCCGGCCGGGGACGGCCGCCGCGGGGGCGGCGCCGGACGGCTCTGGCGCGCCAGCCCCGGTTCGGCGGGGTGAGGCAGGTCCTCAGTCGTCGTGGGACGGACCGACCAGCGTCCCGACACAGGCGCCCATCACCAGGGCGAGCAAGAACAAGGGATCCAGCATGACGGCAGTGAAGACCGCGAACCCCGACGGATCGTCGTACGCGACGGCGGCCGCCGGCAGGGCGAGCGCGCCGAAGAGGCCCGCCGCAGCGCACGGCATCCATTCACGGACCCGGCCCAGAGCCGCCCCCAGGACGAAGGCCGAGGCGGCGGCACCCGCCGTGAACTCCATCTGCAGTGCCCAGCCGTACGGTTCGGCCGCCGGTCGGAGGAGCCACGGACCCGCTTCGAGCACCACGACCCACCCCATGACGCAGGGCCACACCCACCTCGGCGACGCCGTCACAGCTTCCCCCTTCGTTCGCCGCCCCCAGGATCCCACACGATTTGAACGTGTTCAACCAGTTGGGTTCCGGGCCGGACCCGTCCGAGGAACCCGACAAGCCCACCAGGAGCAGCGGACGATGACCACTCGTTCGATCCTCCACGTCCGCCTGCACCAGGTGCCGTTCGCCGCGTACGGCGAGACCTTCACCCTGTTCGGCGACATCACCCCCGCCGTCCAGGCCCTGCCGCCCGACGCCGTCCTGCTCGACGTCACCGGAGCGCTCGGCTACTTCCGCCGCACCCCCGAAGGCCTCGCCGACCTGATCGCCACCCGCCTACTCGCCCGCTTCGGACTGCTCGCCGCCATCGGCGGCGGCGACACCCGAAGCCAGCGGGTTCGTCGATTCCTGCGGCAGATTCGACCGGAAGTCGCTGGCCAGTCGGCCTTTGATCCGGCCCTTGTACATCGGGTTCGGGTGGGGAGCGCCGTAGGCCGCAGCATGCGCGGGACGGGATGGCCAGGGGGGGACGGTGCGCGGAAGTCGCTACGGCGGTGGGCGGGAGACGGCCGCGATGATGCGGTGGCGTGAGCAGCAGGTGATGCACGTTCGCACCTGTGGTTTCCCGACGACGGGCGAGTACCGGAGCCTGCTGGAGGTGCTCCGGGGAATCTCGCCGGTGGTGCAGGCGCTCCCGCCGGGGGCCGCGCTGGCGGATGTACGGGGTGCGCTGGGGTACTTCGGCAGGTCGGCCGGGGAGCTGGCGGAGCTGGTTCGGCTCAGGGCTGTCGCGCTTCTCGGCCTGGATGTGCGGATCGGTGTGGCGAGCACGCGGGTGGTGTCGGCGATGGCCTCGGCGTGGGCGCCGCTGTCGGGGGGTGTTGTGGTGGTGGAGCCCGGGCAGGTGGAGCGGTTCATGGCGCCGCTGCCGGTGGGGCTGCTGGACGGGATCGGTCCGAAGCAGGCAGCCGCGCTGGAGCGCTTCGGGCTGGCCACCGTCGGGCAGCTGGTGACGACCCCGGAGGCAACGGTCGAGCGGATCCTCGGGCACCGGGCGGGTCGGATGGCGTCCGAGCGGGCTCGCGGGGTGGACGTCCGCCGGGTAGTGCCCGCGGACCTTCCAGCGAGTGCGTGCGTGCGGCACCGCTTCGACCAGGACGAGCACGACGGACCAGTGGTGCGAGCCGCCTTGCTCCAGCTGACGGTCGGGTTGGGAGCGATGTTGCGCGAGCGTCGGCAGGTTGCCCGTTCATTGGGTGTTGAGGTCCGGGTTGCCGATCGCTCGCGGTGGGAGAAGGCCCGGGTACTGCCGGAGCCATCCGCGCTGACGCAGGACCTGCGGGATGTCGCGTACGGCCTGCTGGACACGGCCGGGCTACAGCGGGCCAGGATCCGCGGTCTCGCCCTACGCGGCGAGCATCTGGTGGCCGTCGAGACGGCGAGCCGGCAGCTGAGCCTCGACACGCAGCGGGAGGCCGGTGTCCTGGTCGAGCAGGTAGGTGACCGGATCAACGCCCGCTTCGGTCCCGGTGCGGTGCGGCCCGCGGCGACTCTGCGAGCAGGCGCGGTGGGATCCGACCGGCTGCGAGCAGGCGGTGACGAGGATCCTCGAAAATGGCTCTGACGGCAGTTCCGTGAACGACCGGAGAGGGATACTGCGGATCCGCCAGCGGCCAGCTGGATCGAGATCGTGAACTGGTTCACTGTGCGTCGTGACTGAGATGATCGACATACCGGACGCCGAGGGTGACTGGGAGCCCGCTACAGAACTCCAGGAAGGCGGGAGCAATCCGGCGCGGCAGGCGTCGATGTTCCAAAGCGCAGCCTGGCCGCTGAGTTCGCTGGCGTTGCTCTCGGTGGACCTGGAGGCGGTGGCTCGGCGGCTGAGGCTGAGCCTGGAGACCTCGTGGGACGGGCACGGGAGCGTCCGTGCCGCGTTCTTCGTACTGGACGGAACGGACTTCGTCGTCTCCCACCACGAGGGCGACGCTCCGGGAACCCACGTCTGGACTCGGAAGGGCGGACCTGTCGATCCGGCCACGCGCGTGGGCAGTCTCCTCGCGGCTCTGCGCGTGGGGCCGGAGGCGGTCTCGTACTCCAGCTGGGGGGTCGGCACCGACCTGGCCCGCATGCCCGCCGCCTGGTGGCGCGGCCGGTCGAAGCCGACGTGGTCGCGCCAGGACTTCTGGGCGAACTTCAAGACACGTCCGGGGATGTTCGCCGGCCGTGTCAGCTTCGGGGCGGTGACCGGGTTCCTCAACGGCTATGACACCGCTTGCGAAGGAGCCCTGCTGAACGGCGTCCAGGAGTGGCTGGCCGCCAAGCTGGGATTCGGCGGGAACCTGGTGTACTGGGCCTTGGCCGTGAAGCTGATCTTTCCCGACGGCTGTCCCGAGGAACCCTGGTCACCCGAGAACGACCAGCGCGCCGTGACCGGACTGCTCGGCCTGCTCGACGAGTTCTTCGAGCACCTCGCCAAGGATCCGAAGGACCCCGTATCGGGCTGATCGAGGGGCTGCGGGCTCATCCCCGAATGAGGATCCTGGTCCGCAGGTCCAGGACCTTGCCCACACTCAGCTCCGCCTCGCCCGCCCGCACGTCCGCCACCCCTGGGAACGGCCCATCGAGCCGAACAGGCTCATACCCGCCCGAGGCCGACGCGGATTCAGGAACCTCCGCCCGACCTTGCCCTGCCCGGCCCGTGCGCCGAAACCATCGCGGCCGGGACCAGGCCGACCACTGGGCTCGAAGAACAAGCAGCCCGCCACCCGCCACGACGTGGGCAAGACCGTCGAACGCCCCGAGAGCATCATCGAACGCGACCAGGCCAGACCCTGACGGGGGTCGTGGGAGATTCCAATTTCGACTCCACTGGTCAGGTCGCGGTGGGAATGTAGCGTGCTGCTGCGAGCTTGGCCATCGTCCGAAGTTTCGCGAAGTAGGAGACGCAGTACTCCGAGTTGATCAGGGGCACGATCTTGTCGAGGTCGGCGATGCACGCCCAGAGCATGGAAATGCCACTGTCGTCGAGCCCACCGTTCAACTCTCGCTGGACGAGGCCGGCGACGTCGGCGTCCAGGAGGATCAGCTCCACGCCCTCAATGTCCACGCCGCGGAAGCTGTCGGGGTACAGGGCGCGCCGGTGTTCCTCCCAGAGCGGGGCGAGTCGGTCTTCAGGGCTCATGTCGACAGCTGCCGCTTCTGCCGCAGATGGTGGGCGAAGAAGCAGGGAAGCAGCATCGAAGACGGCACGCACCATGGCGATGGCCCTGGCCGGGCCGAGAGCGGCACTTGTCACGGTGCCCTGCGTGAGTTTGTCGCGCAGTAGTCGGCTTCGGTCGAGCTCGGCAGCGAGTTCGGCCGGGATTAGCCCTGCGTCGCTGGCCCGCTCGATGAGGTCCTGGAGCGGTTCGTTGATGGCCAGACGCCCGGCAAGGATGTGCTCCAGGGCGAACAGGGAATGCGTGACGGCGACGGTGGCGAACTCGTACCGGTAGTAGGAGTGCCGGATGAGCTCGCGGGACGTTTCCATCGCGCTCATGACGTACATCGACGCGTCGCCGGGCAGAACCAGGTCGGCCACCAAAGCGTCCATGCCTGCATAGTCGAGAACGACGTCGCGGGCACGCGGGTCCGGTACTGGCACAGTGAGCGGGCCGGGCAACGGCGGCAGGGTGTTCACCAGTGCAGTCTTGTCATCTGGAGACTCTCGGTGCCAACGGATTTACTCGGGGCTTGGCAACCCGGTGCCGCACGTCGCAACTGGCCCGGTCCGGCCTTACTGATCGTTTCAAAATGAGTTCGGCTCAGGGGCTTGGCAGTTGAGGAGTCTGGGCGGCAGAGTGCTGCACGTGTCGGACGATCTTGTGCCTGATG
>NZ_JOAI01000020.1 GCF_000717715.1 Streptomyces sp. NRRL B-24484
ACTGCAGGGGGGACCCTGTGGGAGAGTAGGACGCCGCCGAACAATTCTTCTGAGAAGCCCCGCCCGGGGACACCGGGCGGGGCTTCTCGCATTTCCGGGCCGGTTCTTCGCGTGCACGTGTGTGTCGGCGGTACGACAGGTTTCTTGCAGACCTGGAACATTCGTTGACCCGGGAACGGGCCGGCTGGAACGCTGAGAGCGTGAGCCAAGCCGAGAGCCTCGTAGGGCGTCTGCACGTCGATCTCCGACGTCATGCCAGCGCCATCTGTGCCGCCTGCCGTTGACGGGCAGGCCCGCCACCGCGCCATGACGGCGCGCCGCCTCGCCGGCCTCACCTGAGCCTCCTGCCGCACTCCGGCACACCCGGGCTCCGCTCGCCCGACCGTTCCTCCGGCCTTCGTGCCGGCCGTGGTCTTCCACTCGAACTCCCCGTGCCACCGCTCTCCCGTGACGGGCTCTTGCGCGCTGTCCTGCCGTTCGCCGGCGCCGTGCTGCCCGCTTCCCGGAGGAGGGTGTGCCGCCCTTCCCGCAAAGGACCTCCGCCATGCCCGCCACCTCCCGTCGCCAGTTCCTCGCGCTCGCCGCCGTGGGGGTCGCCGCCGCTGCCTGCGGCCGGGCCACCGCCTCCTCCGGTTCCGGATCCGAGACCAAGAAGCTCAGATACCAGGGCTGGGCGGGGCAGGTGACCCTGCCCGAACTCGCCGAGGACCTCGGCTACTTCGGCGATGTGAAGCTCGAATGGGTCGGCAACACCATCAGCGGCCCGCAGGACATCCAGTCCGCGGCGACCGGTCAGATCGACTTCGGCGGCGCCTTCAACGGCGCGGTGGTGAAGCTGATCGCGGCCGGTGCCCCGGTGAAGGCGGTGATCAGCTACTACGGCGTCGACGAGGCCGCGTACAACGGCTTCTACGTGTTGCAGGACAGTCCGATCCGCTCCGCCCGCGACCTGATCGGCAAGAAGGTCGGGATGAACACCCTGGGCGCGCACAGCGAGGCGATCCTCGACATCTACCTGCAGCGCAACGGGCTCTCGCCGGCGGAGATCGCCAAGGTCGAGCCGATCGTGGTGCCGCCGGTGAACACCGACCAGTCCGTGCGCCAGAAGCAGATCGAGGTCGGCGTGCTGGGCGGCGTCCTGCGCGACAAGGCCCTGGCGGCCGGCGGGATCCGCCCGCTGTTCAGCGACTACGACCTGCTGGGCAGGTTCAGCGCCGGAACGTACGTCGTCACCGACCGCTTCCTCAAGCAGAACCCGAACACCGCGCGGACCTTCGTCACCGGTGTGGCCAAGGCGATCGAGTGGACGAGGACCACGCCCCGGGAGGAGGTCGTGGCCCGCAGCGTCGAGATCGTGAAGAAGCGCGGCCGCAACGAGGACACCGCGGCCCTGAAGTACTGGAAGTCCGCGGGCGTGGCGGAGACCGGCGGCCGGATCACCGACGAGGAGTTCAAGATCTGGATCGACTGGCTGGTGGCGCACGGCGACATCAAGGCCGGCCAGGTGAAGCCCGGCGACCTCTACACCAACGAGTTCAACGGCTACCCCGCGACCGCAGCGACGGCCGTGAGCCCCTCCCCGAGCAGGAGTTGAGCGATGAGCGCCGACATCTCCTTCCGTTCCGTCAGCAAGGTCTTCCAGGTCCGAGGCGAGGGCGCCTTCACCGCCGTGGACGGGGTGGACCTCGACATCGCCGCCGGTGAGTTCGCCGTGCTCGTCGGGCCCAGCGGCTGCGGCAAGTCCACCCTGCTCGACCTGCTGGGCGGGCTCACCGAGCCCACCTCCGGCGAGATCCTGCTGAACGGCCGCCCCGTCGCCGGGCCCGGCCCCGACCGCTCCACCGTCTTCCAGCAGTACGCGCTGCTGCCCTGGCGCACCGCGCAGGGCAACGTCGAGTTCGGCCTGGAGTCGATCGGCGTGCCGAGACGCCAACGTGCCGCCCGCGCACGGGAGTACCTGGCGCTGGTGGGCCTCACCGGCTTCGAGGACCGGCACCCGCACGAGCTGTCCGGCGGCATGAAGCAGCGGGTCGCGATCGCCCGCAGCCTCGCGTACGACCCCGAGGTGCTGCTGATGGACGAGCCGTTCGCGGCGCTCGACGCGCAGACCCGCGAGTCGCTGCAGGACGAGCTGCGGCGGATCTGGCAGCGGACCGGCAAGACCGTCGTCTTCATCACCCACGGCATCGAGGAGGCGGTCTACCTCGGCGGGCGGGTGGCCGTGCTCACCTCCCGCCCGGGCCGGGTCAAGCAGGTCGTCCCGATCGACCTCGGCGACCGGAGCGCCGCCCAGGACCTGCGCTCCAGCCCGGAGTTCGCCCGCTACCGGCACGAGATCTGGAGCCTGCTGCACGACGAGGTCAGCCGCGCCCAGCAGTTGGAGAGAGAGGTCAGCGCCGCATGAGCACCGACGTCCGCCCGTCCGCCCCGCCCGTCCTCACCACGCCCAGGCCGTCGGCCGCCGGGACGCCCGCCGCACGGCCCCGGGATGCCGGTCGAAGTACGCGCCGCCCGTCCCGGCTGCCCCGCCTGCTGCTGACCGGTCTCACCAAGACCGTCGCGATCGCCGCCCTGCTCGCGGTGTGGGAGGCCGCCCCGCGGCTGGACCTCGTCGACCCGACCTTCCTGCCGCCGTTCAGCCAGGTCGTCGACGCCTGGTTCGGGCTGCTCGACAGCGGCCAGCTCGCCACCAACACCCAGGCCAGCCTGACCCGTTCGCTCAGCGGCTTCGGTCTCGCCGTCGCCCTCGGGGTGCCGCTCGGCCTGCTGATCGGCTGGTACCGGCCGATCGCCAACCTGCTCGGCCCGGTGCTCGAACTCTTCCGGAACACCGCCGCGTTGGCGCTGCTGCCGGTGTTCGTGCTGATCCTCGGGATCGGGGAGACGTCCAAGATCTCCATCGTGCTGTACGCGTGCATCTGGCCCGTGCTGCTGAACACCATCAGCGCCGTCCGCACCGTCGACCCGACCCTGCTGCGGCTCGCCCGTTCACTCGACCTGTCGCCGTTCCGGCTCTTCCAGAAGGTGATCCTGCCGGCCTCCGTGCCGACCGTGTTCACCGGGATCCGGCTGGCCGGCGCGGTCTCCATCCTCGTCCTGGTCGCCGCCGAGATGGTCGGCGCCAAGGCCGGACTCGGCTACCTGATCAACGCCTCGCAGTTCAACTTCGCCATCCCGCAGATGTACGCGGGCATCGTCACCATCTCCGTGATCGGCGTGCTCTTCAACCAGCTGCTGGTCGTCCTGGAGCGCCGCTTCACCGCCTGGCGCGCACCGGTGGGGGGCTGACGGATGGACGAGACCCTCGAACTGACCACGGACGTCCTGGTGGTGGGCGGCGGCCCGGCCGCCACCTGGGCCGCGCTCGACGCGGCCCGGGCCGGCGCCGATGTCGTCCTCGCCGACAAGGGCTACTGCGGCACCAGCGGCGCAACCGCCGCCGGTGGCACCGGAGTCTGGTACGTGCAGCCCGACCCGGCAGCCCGGGAGGCCGCCATGGCGAGCCGCGAGGGCCTCGGCGGCCACCTCGCCGACCGCGGCTGGATGGCCCGTGTCCTCGACCGCACCTACGCCAACATCAACGAGCTGGCGGAGACCGGCGGATACCCCTTCCCGACCGCGCCCGACGGCCGGCAGCCGCGCAACGGACTGCAGGGCCCGGAGTACATGCGCCGGATGCGGATCAGGAGCCGTCGCGCCGGGGTCCGGATCCTCGACCACAGCCCGGTCACCGAACTCCTCACCGCCGCCGACGGCTCGGTCGCCGGAGCGGCCGGCCACCGCCGGCAGGCCGGGCACCCCTACCGGGTGCGGGCCGGCGCGGTCGTCCTCGCCACCGGCGGCTGCGCCTTCCTCAGCGGGGCCCTCGGCACCGACACCGACACCGGCGACGGCGCCCTCTACGCGGCCGAGGTCGGCGCCGAACTCTCCGGCATGGAGTTCTCCAACGCGTACGGCATCGCGCCCGAGCACACCTCCGTCACCAAGACCGCCTTCTACTCCTTCGCCACCTTCTACCGGGAGGACGGCAGCGTGCTGGAGTGCGCCGCCAGCCAGGGCGGCCGCTCGGTGATCGCCCGCGAACTGCTCGGCGCCAAGGTGTACTGCACCCTCGACCGGGCCGACCCCGCCGCCTGGCAGGCGATGCGGCTCGCCCAGCCGAACTTCTTCCTCACCTTCGACCGGCTCGGCATCGACCCGTTCACCCAGCGGTTCGCGATCACCCTGCTCGCCGAGGGCACCGTCCGCGGCACCGGCGGCATCCGGATCGCCGGCGAGGACTGCCGCACCACCGTGCCCGGCCTGTACGCGGCCGGCGACGCCGCCACCCGCGAGGAGATCTGCGGCGGCTTCACCGGCGGCGGCAGCCACAACGCGGCCTGGGCGATGTCCTCGGGCAGCTGGGCCGGCACCGGCGCCGCGCGGTACGCCCTCGGGCCCGGCCGCGCCGCCCGCACCGGGCCGGTGCGGGCCGCGGGCGGCGCCGGACTGCGGCCGACCGGCGGCGGCAGCGCCGACCACCGCGAGGTGATCGCCGCCGTCCAGGGCGAGGTCCTGCCATACGACAAGAACTACCTGCGGCAGGGCGACACCCTCGGCAGTTCGCTCCGGGTGCTCGACGACGCCTGGCGGCAGCTGCGCGCGGGCCTGCGCGGCGAGGGCCGCGACGCGATCCGAGCCCGGCAGGCCGCCGCGCTCGCCGCCAACGCCCGCTGGATGTACCGCTCGGCGCTCGCCCGCACCGAGAGCCGCGGCATGGCCCGCCGACTTGACTTCCCCGACCAGGACCCGGCCCAGCACCACCGGATCGCGACCGGCGGCCTGGACGAGGTCTGGACCCGCCCCGTGAAGGAGCCCGCGTGAAGGAGCCCGTGTGATCGAACTCGTCTCCGCCGCCCGCTGCATCGCCTGCGACAAGTGCATCAAGGTCTGTCCCACCGACGTCTTCGACCGGGGCGCGGACGGCGTCCCCGTGATCGCCCGGCAGGGCGACTGCCAGACCTGCTTCCACTGCGAGGCCAACTGCCCCGTCGACGCCCTGTACGTCGACCCGCGCACCCGGCCGCAGCCCGTCCCGCACGACGAGGACGACCTCGCCGACGCCGGACTGCTCGGCAGCTACCGGGCCCGGATCGGCTGGGGCCACGGCCGGACCCCCGGGGCGCTGCAGGCCATCGGTCCCGCCTTCGGGACCGCCCCCATCACCTCCTGAACTCCCGACCCGCACCACGAAGAGGAGCACACCCATGACCGCGTTCGAGCTCCACAAGGTCGGCGGCCGGATCGGCGCCGAGATCAGCGGCATCGACCTGTCGCAGCCGCTCGACGAGCCGACCGTCACCGCCCTCAACGACGCCCTCGTCGCCCACAAGGCGCTGTTCTTCCGCGGACAGCACCTCGACGACCCGGGCCAGACCCGGTTCGCCGGCCACTTCGGCCCGCTCACCACCGCCCACCCGACCGTGCCCTCGCTGGACGGCCAGCCCAGCGTCCTCGCCGTCGACAGCGAGGACGGCGGCCGCGCCAACCAGTGGCACACCGACGTCACCTTCGTCCGCACCCCGCCCAAGGCGTCCACGCTGCGCAGCCTGGTCGTCCCGCCCTACGGCGGCAACACCCTGATCGCCGACACCCAGGCCGCCTACCGGGACCTCCCCGAGCAGCTGCGGGAGTTCGCCGACCGGCTGTGGGCCGTCCACACCAACGACTACGACTACGCGCAGGGCAAGGAGCTCGACGACGCCGAGGCCGAGCGTCGCGCCGTCTTCACCTCGCGCACCTACCGCACCGCCCACCCCGTGGTCCGCGTCCACCCCGAGTCCGGCGAACGCGGCCTGTTCGTCGGCGGGTTCGCCGAGCGCATCCTCGGCCTGCCCACCGGTGCCTCGCACGACCTGCTGCGCACCCTGCAGTCGTACGTCACCCGGCCGGAGAACGTGGTGCGCTGGCGCTGGTCGGTCGGCGACGTCGTGCTCTTCGACAACCGCTCCACCCAGCACTACGCGCCGGACGACTACGACGACCTGCCGCGCCGCCTGCACCGCGTCACCGTCGCCGGTGACGTCCCGGTCGGTGTCAGCGGCGAGCCCAGCTACATCGTGGAGGGCGACGACGCCGCGCACTACACCGGCTGAGCCGGGGCACCGAGCGGCACCGCACCGGCCGCGCCGCGGGCACACCGCCCGCGGCGCGGCCGGGTGCGTTCACTTCCCCCAGACCTCCGCGACCTGTCCGGCGATCCGGCGGCCCTGGGCGAGGCCGGCCTCCGCGGCGGGCGTGCGGACGCCGGGGTCGAGCGGGTTCACACCGAACGCGGCCACGGACGCCTCGTCCGGGGTCACCGACAGCACCGCCGCGCCGCGCGCCTCCAAGGCGGCGACCTGCGCGGTCAGCGCCTCGTCCGGCAGGGGCGCCAGCACCAGCACCCGGCCGCCCTCGGCGAGATCGGCATTGGCCGAGCTGCGGACGCCGCCGTCCACGTACCGGGAGCCGCCCACCGAGACCGGCGGCCAGATCCCCGGGACGGCGCAGCTCGCCGCGACCGCATCGACCAGGCCCACCCCGGCCGTCCGGTCGATCAGCACCTCCTCGGCCGTGCCGGCGTCCACCGCCACCAGGGTGAGCGACCAGACCGGCCAGTCGTGCTGCGGCAGCCGCGCGGCGATCACCTCGCGGCGGGCGGGCTCGGAGACCGTCTCGGCGGCCAGTGCCATCTCGCAGACGGAGCGGCGGAGTTCCGCCGGGTCGACGGTCTCCTCGACGAGCTTCCCCCAGGCCGCGGTCAGCGCGGCGACGGCCGCCGGGTCAGGGGTCAACTCGGCGTTCTGCAGGGCGGATTCACTCTGCCTACGGTAGAGCTCGGTGAGCGGCAGCCCGCTCGCCAGCTGACCCGCCACGGTGGAGCCCGCCGACGTCCCCACCACCTGGTCCGCCGTGCCGGCCACGGCGACGCCCTCCGCCTCGAACCCGGCCAACAACCCGGTCAGCCAGGCGATCCCCGCCACACCGCCCCCGCCGAGCACCAATGACTTCCGGTCCGTCATCCCCGCCTCCTCGTCCGTGGGAGCGGGGCATGGGTGCCGCACTCCGAGGATGCCAACGGGCGGAAGTGGGCGGGGTGTTCCGTACCGGGAGCACGCGCCGTGCCGGAGGTGGTCATACCGCAGGGGCACGTGGGGGTACCCCACGTGCCCCTGGGTTCCTCCCCGCGCGGGGGCGGGGTCAGGCCGCGGTGGACCAGCGGCCGGTGGGGCGGGGGAGGCCGTAGTGCTCGCGGAGGGTGCGGCCCGCGTAGCCCTCGCGGAAGAGGCCGCGCTTGCGGAGGATCGGCAGCACCTGCTCGACGAAGTCGGTGAGGCCGTCGGGCAGGATCGGCGGCATCACGTTGAAGCCGTCCGCGGCGCCCCGGGTGAACCAGGTCTCGATGTGGTCGGCGATCTGTTCGGGGGTGCCGACGGCGACCTGGTGGCCGCGGCCGCCGCCGAGCCGGCCGATCAGCTGCCGCAGGGTGAGGCCGTCCCGTTCGGCGAGGTCGCGGACGAGCTCGAAGCGGCTCTTGGCGCCGTTGATCGCCTGAACCGGCGGCAGCGGCGGCAGCGGGGCGTCCAGCGGGTGGTCGGTGAGGTCGACGCCGAGGACGCCGGAGAGCACGGAGACGGCCCGGGCGGGGCTGATCAGGGCGTCGAGCTCCTCGTCGAGGCGGCGGGCCTCGGCCTCGGTGGAGCCGATCACGGGGACGACACCGGGCAGGACCTTCACGTGCTGCGGGTCGCGTCCCGCGGCGGCGGCCCGCCGCTTGAGGTCGGCGTAGAAGGACTGCCCCTCCTCCAGGGTCTGCTGCGCCGTGAAGACGGCCTCCGCCCGGCGGGCGGCGAAGGCGCGGCCGCTGCCGGACGAGCCGGCCTGCACGAGCAGCGGGTGGCCCTGCGGGCTGCGCGGGATGTTGAGCGGCCCGCGGACGCGGAAGTGGGTGCCGGTGTGGTCGATCTCGTGCACCCGGTCGGGATCGGCGAAGGCGCCGGTGGAGCGGTCGAGCAGGAGGGCGCCGTCCTCCCAGCTGTCCCAGAGCGCGGTGACGACGTCGAGGAACTCGTCGGCCCGTTCGTAGCGGAGGGCGTGCTCCTGGTTGGCGTCGCGTCCGAAGTTCTGGGCGGCGCGGTCGCCGGCCGAGGTGACGATGTTCCAGCCGGCCCGGCCCCGGCTGATGTGGTCGAGCGAGGCGAACTGCCGGGCGAGGTTGTAGGGCTCGGAGAATCCGGTGGAGACCGTGCCGATGAGGCCGATCCGCTCGGTGACCACCGCGAGCGCGGTGAGCAGGGTGAACGGTTCGAAGTGGCTGATCAGGCCCCAGCCGCCGTCCGAGCGGGCCTCGACACCGTCGGCGAGGAAGACGGAGTCGAAGGAGGCCGCCTCGGCCTGCCGGGCGAGGTCCTGGAAGTGGCCGATGTCGGCGGCCTGCGCCGGGTCGGTCCGGGGGTGGCGCCAGGCGGCCTCGTGGTGGCCGACGCCCATGAGGAAGAGGTTGAAGTGCAGCTGGCGGTCGTTCTCGGGCATGGCGGAGGGCTCCGGCTCGGAGAAGGGGACGAGGGGTCACCGCCATCCTCGGGGCGGCCCGGCGGGCGGACAACGATTCGTCGGCCCGGCGGAATTAATGCCCCGTTGACGGCCCGTTCGTACGGGTGGGAACGCTGGTCGGGCACTGGTCACGGCCCCGGGCGGAGCCGCCCGGCAGGGGTCAGGACGCCCGGGCGGTGCGCAGTTCCATCGGCCGCCGGTACGCGCTGTCGAGGACGCCCGCGCAGGCGGCGACGGCCAGCAGGTCCAGGCCGAAGGAGCCCGCGGCGACCAGCTGTCCGGGTTCCGGCCGGGCGCGGGCGAGCACCTGCTCGTGCAGGACGCCCGCGAGGTGCGGGGAGACGGCGAGTCCGGCCTCGCTGACCACCAGCACCTCCGGGTTGAGCACGTCGAGCAGCAGGGCGGCGGCGGGGGCGATCAGCCGCAGCCGTTCCTCGAAGAGCTCCAGGGCGTCGGCCCGGCCGGCGGCGGCGCGGGTGAGCAGCAGGTCGAGGTCGGGCTGCGGGACGATGCCGAGCCGGTGGGCGCGACGGACCAGGGCGCGGTCGGAGACGGTCGCCTGGAGGCAACCGGTGCGGCCGCAGGGGCAGGGCTCGGCGGAGCCGGGGACCGGCAGGTGTCCGATGTCGCCGGCCCGGGAGCGCCGCCCCTGCAGGACGCCGCCGCCGGTGGCGATCGCGGCGTCGACGACGTTGCCGACGAAGAGCTGGACGAGGTCGGTGGCGTCGCGGCCGGCGCCGAAGAGGAGTTCGGCCCGGGCGAGGGCGCGGGCGTGCCCGTCGACGTGCACGGGCAGCCGGGTGACTCCGGCGAGCAGGTCGCGGACGGGGACGTCCTGCCAGCCGAGCGGGGCGTGCTCGACGACGACGCCGCGTTCGGAGTCGACCCAGCCGCCGGTGACCACGCCCACGCCGAGCAGGGAGCGTCCGGCGGCGCGGCGGGCGGTGAAGGAGGGCAGGTGGGTGCGGATCGCGCGCAGGACGGCGGTGGCGTCGCCGTGGCGGGGGAGGCGTTCGTGGGCGACGACCCGGCCG
This sequence comes from Streptomyces sp. NRRL B-24484, assembly GCF_000717715.1. Taxonomy (GTDB): domain Bacteria; phylum Actinomycetota; class Actinomycetes; order Streptomycetales; family Streptomycetaceae; genus Kitasatospora. The sequence goes on from NZ_JOAI01000020.1 coordinate 9,609, forward strand.
CGCAGGTCGAGCAGGGCGAAGGTGATCCACGGCACGCCGATGTGGACGCCGCAGGCGAGGTGGTGGCGGGTGTCGATGTCGAGCGGCAGCCGGGGTCTGCCGGCCCGCGGCGGTCCGTCGGCCGGCGGCAGTTCGCGCAGCAGGCCGAGGGAGACGAGGTCGGTGGTGTGCCGGGAGACGGCGGCGGCGCTGAGGCCGGTGGCCCGCCCGAGCGCCGGGCGGGTCAGTGCGCCGCGCGCCAGGACGGTGCGCAGCACGGCCCCGGCACCGCCGCCCTCGGCGGGCTGGGGGGCTCGGCCGAACGCGGGGGAGGCGACCAGGGAGAGCATGCGGTCGATGGTCGCAGCGGGGTGTTGCACGGGCGTGGCGGCGACGTGAAGCGGTGGCCGGGCCGCCGTCCTGCGGGTGCACCGGCGCGCACGGCAGCGCGGCGCCGACCGGATGCGCCGGAACCGCGCTCGCCGACCACCGGTCGCCGGTCCCGGTCGGTCCCGGTCGGTCCCGGGTGGCCGCGGACCGGCCGTTCCGCCGGTGCGGCGGTCCGGTGTGACCTGCGGCCCTGCCGCAGGGGCCCCGCCACCCGGTAGCCTTTCCGACATGAGTGGTGACATCCGCAGCGACCAGCCGCAGGGCCGCTTCCGACGCATGCTCAACCGGCTGACCTCCTCCACCGAGGAACTGGAGGCCGAGGAGCTGCGCCAGGACACCGCAGAGTCGGGATGCACCCCGATCGCCAGCTGCGGGGACCGTGAAGTGGTCACCGTGGCCGGGACCCTGCGCACCGTGACGATCCGCCCGCGGGCGGGCGTGCCGGCCCTGGAGGCCGAACTCTTCGACGGCAGTGACGCGCTGGACGTGGTCTGGCTCGGCCGCCGCTCGATCGTGGGCATAGAACCGGGCCGGCGGCTCATCGCCTCCGGCCGGGTCAGCCATGCACGCGGGCGCCGCGTGCTGTTCAACCCCCGCTACGAGCTGCGTCCGGTCGGACACGGGAGCGAATCAGCGTGAGCAACCTTCCCGGCGGCGAGTCCGCCGCCCGCACCGCCGACCTGCCCACCGGGATCGAGCCCGCCGTGGCGCACGACCCGGTGCCCGCACCCGGCACGGCGGCGCACGACGCGGCGGCCTCCAAGGAGGCCGCCGAGACGGTGATCAAGGCCTTCGGCGGCGTCCGTGGCATGATCGACATGACCCTGCCGGGCCTGGTCTTCATCGTCGTCTTCAACCTGACGCACCAGGTCGCCCCCGCCGCGTGGTCGGCGCTCGGCCTGAGCGGGCTCTTCGTGGTCGTCCGGCTGGCGAAGCGGGAGACCATCCAGCACGCGTTCAGCGGCGTCTTCGGCGTCGCGATCGGTGCCTGGATCTCGATGAAGACCGGCAAGGCGGAGAACTTCTACCTGCCCGGCCTGCTCTACAGCGTGGGCTACTGCGTGGCGCTGGCGGTGTCCGCGCTGGTCCGCTGGCCGCTGATCGGTGTGATGCTCGGCCCGATCACCGGCGAGATGTTCACCTGGCGCACCCGGAACCCGGGCCGGCTCGCCGCGTACACCAAGGCGACCTGGGCCTGGGTGGTGATCATGGGCATCAAGCCGGTGATCCTCTTCCCGCTGTACTTCACCGGGAACGTCAACCTGCTCGGCTGGATGAAGGTCGCGCTCGGCATCCCGCCGATGCTGCTGGCGATGTACGTGACCTGGCAGATCCTGCTGAAGGCGCCGCCGCCGATCAAGGCGGAGACGGACACGGAGTGACGAGAAGGGGCCGCACCCGCCGGGTGCGGCCCCTTCTCCTCGCCCGGGTGTGCGCTACTGGGCGCCGGAGCCCGCGGACAGCAGGTTCTCCAGCTCCTCCTCGCGCTCCTGGGCGGCCACGAACAGCAGCTCGTCGCCGGCCTCCAGGGTGTCCTGCTTGCCCGGCACCAGCACCCGGCCCTCGCGGATGATCGTGACCAGGGCGGTGTCCACCGGCCAGGGCACCTCCGCGACCCGGGTGCCGACCAGCTCGGTGTCGGCGGCGAGGGTCAGCTCGACCAGGTTGGCGTTGCCCTGGCTGAAGCGCATCAGCCGGACGAGGTCGCCGACGCTGACGGCCTCCTCGACCAGGGCCGACATCAGGCGCGGGGTGGAGACGGCGACGTCAACGCCCCACGACTCGTTGAAGAGCCACTCGTTCTTCGGGTTGTTGACCCGGGCGACCACCCGCGGCACGCCGTACTCGGTCTTCGCGAGCAGCGACACGACCAGGTTCACCTTGTCGTCGCCGGTGGCGGCGATCACCACGTGGCAGCGCTGCAGGGCGGCCTCGTCCAGCGAGGTGATCTCGCAGGCGTCGGCGAGCAGCCACTCGGCCATCGGCACGCGCTCGACCGAGATGGAGTTCGGGTTCTTGTCGATGAGGAGGACGTCGTGACCGTTCTCCAGCAGCTCGCCCGCGATCGAGCGGCCGACCGCACCGGCCCCGGCAATGGCGACGCGCATCAGTGACCACCCTCCTCGGGGCCCTTCGCGAACGCGGCCTCGACCGCGTCCAGCTCGCTCCGGCGCAGGGTGACGTGCACCAGGTCGCCCTCCTGGACGACCATCTGCGGCTCGGGCAGCACGCCCTCGCCGAGCCGGGTGACGAACGCCACCCGGACGCCCGCTGCCTCCTCCATGGCGCTCAGCCGGTGCCCGACCCAGCTCGGGGCGTAGGCGATCTCGGCGAGCTGGATGCTGCCGCTCGGGTCCTGCCACAGCGGCTCGGCGCCGCTCGGCAGCAGCCGGCGCAGCATCTGGTCGGCCGTCCAGCGGACGGTGGCCACGGTCGGGATGCCGAGCCGCTGGTAGACCTCGGCACGGCGGGGGTCGTAGATCCGGGCGGCGACGTGCTCGACGCCGAAGTTCTCGCGGGCGACCCGCGCCGCGATGATGTTGGAGTTGTCACCGCTGGAGACGGCGGCGAAGGCGCCCGCCTCCTCGATGCCCGCCTCCCGCAGGGTGTCCTGGTCGAAGCCGACGCCCGTCACCCTCCGGCCGTTGAACCCGGCGCCGAGACGGCGGAACGCCGTCGGGTCCTGATCCACCACGGCCACCGAGTGACCCTGTTTCTCCAGGGCTCTCGCGAGGGCCGAGCCCACGCGTCCGCAGCCCATGATGACGATGTGCACGGGACGCTACCTCACCCGGTCCGTTGGGGTCATGACCTGCGCAAACACCGCTCATCATCCTTCCACACCCCCGCATTCCGGGGGTGGATCGTCGTCGGCGCCTTCGACCTCGGCACCTGGGGCAACCAGGGTGTTGCCCGCAATCCCTTCATCCGACACGCTAGCCGGTCCGCCGAACACAGTCTCGACGGAGGGGGCACCGGTCGTCGGAGCACATGTCGGCAGCCCCTACGATTCCTTGATGTGCCTATGCCTGCCGATCTCCCGAAACGCATCCTGATCGGGCGAGCGCTCCGCAGCGACAAGCTGGGGGAGACGCTCCTGCCCAAGCGGATCGCGCTGCCCGTGTTCGCCTCGGACGCGCTGTCCTCCGTCGCCTACGCCCCCGAGGAGATCCTCCTCACGCTCTCCATCGCCGGGGCCTCGGCGATCCACTTCTCCTGGCAGATCGGCCTCGTCGTGGCCATCGTGATGCTCGCGGTGGTCGCCTCGTACCGGCAGAACGTGCACGCCTACCCGAGCGGCGGCGGCGACTACGAGGTCGCCACCGTCAACCACGGCCCGAACTCCGGCCTGGTCGTGGCGAGCGCCCTGCTCGTCGACTACGTGCTGACCGTCGCCGTGTCCACCACCTCCGGCGTCGCCAACGTGGTCTCCGCCGTCCCCGCGCTGCGCGGCCACGAACTGCCGCTGTCGGTCCTCGTGGTCATCCTGCTCATGGGCATGAACCTGCGCGGCGTCCGCGAGTCCGGCAGCGCCTTCGCCGTGCCCACCTACGCCTTCATGGCCGGTGTGATGGGCATGGTCGTCTGGGGCGCGATCCGCTCCGGCCTCGGCCAGACGATGAACGCCGAGAGCTCCGGCTTCCACCTGCAGGCCACCCCCGGCAACGACTCGCTGGCCGGCTTCGCGATGGTCTTCCTGCTGCTGAAGGCCTTCTCCTCCGGCTGTGCCGCGCTGACCGGTGTCGAGGCCATCTCCAACGGCGTCCCGGCCTTCCGCAAGCCCAAGAGCAAGAACGCCGCCACCACCCTGCTGATGATGGCCTCCGTCGCCGTCGTGATGTTCATGGGCATCATCTGGCTGGCCCGCCTCACCCACGTGCAGATGGCCGAGGACCCGGCCGAGCAGCTCGTCGGCGCCGGCGCCGGCTACCACCAGAAGACCGCGCTGGCCCAGATCAGCGAGGCCGTGTTCTCCAACTTCACGCCCGGCTTCTACTTCGTCGCCACCGTGACCGGCCTGATCCTGGTGCTCGCCGCCAACACCGCCTTCAACGGCTTCCCGGTGCTCGGCTCGATCCTCGCCCAGGACCGCTACCTGCCCCGCCAGCTGCACACCCGCGGCGACCGCCTGGCCTTCTCCAACGGCATCATCCTGCTGGCCGGCGTGGCGATCCTCTTCATCATCGCCTTCGACGCCGACCCGACCCGGCTGATCCAGCTCTACATCGTCGGCGTTTTCGTCTCCTTCAACATGAGCCAGTCCGGCATGATCCGGCACTGGACCCGCCTGCTGCGCACCGAGACCGACCCGAAGAAGCGCTCGCACATGCAGCGCAGCCGGGCCATCAACACCTTCGGCCTGGTGATGACCATGGCCGTGCTGATCGTCGTCCTCGCCACCAAGATCAGCCACGCCTGGATCGCCATCGCGACCATGGTCGTGCTCTTCGTGATGATGAAGGCGATCCGCCGCCACTACGAGCGGGTCTCCGCCGAGCTCGTCGCCGCCGAGGAGCCCGAGGACGTCGCCCCGCCGACCCGGGTGCACGCCATCGTCCTGGTCTCCAAGCTGCACAAGCCCGCCCTGCGCGCGCTCGCCTACGCCCGGCTGGCCCGGGCGCAGACCCTGGAGGCCGTCACCGTCAACGTCGACCCGGCCGACACCGAGGCGCTGCGCAAGGACTGGGACGCCCGCGGCATCGAGGTGCCGCTGAAGGTCCTCGACTCGCCGTTCCGCGAGATCACCGGCCCCGTCCTCGACTACGTCAAGAACCTGCGCCGCAGCAGCCCCCGCGACGTCGTCTCCGTCTACATCCCGGAGTACGTGGTCGGCCACTGGTACGAGCACCTGCTGCACAACCAGAGCGCGCTGCGCCTCAAGGGCCGCCTGCTGTTCAAGCCCGGCGTGATGGTGACGTCCGTACCCTGGCAGTTGGAGTCCTCCGAGCGGCGCAAGCCGCAGAAGGCCTGGTCGGCGCCGGGCGCCGTCCGCCGCGGCGAGCCCCGCCACCAGAGCGGGCGGCCGTTCGAGACCTCCGACACCACCCGGACCGGCAACAAGGACGGATCATCGTGACCCGCAACAACCCGCCCCGATCGGGCGGCTCCGCAGGCCGCTCCGGCCGCTCCGGCGGCCGCCCGGGCCAGGTGGCCCACCCCAAGTGGAGCAACCGCTCCGCCCGGCCGGCCGCCACCGACCGCGAGGGCTACACCGCCCAGACCGCGCCCCTCGCCCCGCGCGAGGAGGCGCCCGCGGACGAGCGGACCGCCCGCCAGGGCCGCGGCGCGGGCGCGAAGGACCAGCCCGCGGGAGCCAAGGGCCGCGGGCCGGCCAAGCAGGGCGTCCGCCCGCCGAAGGCGCTGCGCACCGGCGAACCGAAGTCCGGCGCGGCGCCGAAGCGGGCGTCCAAGCCGTCGTCCAAGCCGTCGTCCGCGCCCAAGGCCGAGCAGAAGCCCAGGGTGCCGAGCGGCGACCCGCTGGTCGGCGAGCGCTACGAGGTCGAGGTCGGCCCGGTAGCGCACGGCGGCGGCCACTGCGTCGCCCGGCACGAGGGCCGGGTGCTGTTCGTCCGGCACACCCTGCCCGGCGAGCGCGTGATCGCGGAGATCACCGAGGGCACCACCACGTCCCGCTTCCTGCGCGCCGACGCGGTGGAGGTCCTGGAGCCCGCCAAGGAGCGCATCGAGGCGCCCTGCCCGTTCTCCGGCCCCGGCAAGTGCGGCGGCTGCGACTGGCAGCACGTCACGCCGGGCGGCCAGCGCAAGCTGAAGGGCCAGGTGCTCACCGAGCAGCTCGCCAAGCTCGCCGGGCTGACCCCGGCGGAGGCCGGCTGGGACGGCTCGGTGGAGCCGGTCGGCGGCAAGCTCCCGGCGGGCGAGGTCCCGGCCTGGCGCACCCGGGTCCAGTACACCGTCGACCCGGAGACCGGGCGGGCCGGGCTGCGCCGGCACCGCTCGCACGACGTCCAGCCGATCGACCGCTGCCTGATCGCCGCCGAGGGCGTCACCGAACTCGGCGTCGAGGCCCGGGAGTGGGACGGCGTGGCCGCCGTCGAGGCGGTCGCCGCGACCGGCTCCTCGGACCGCCAGGTCATCCTGCGGCCGCGTCCCGGCGAGCAGCTGCCGCTGGTCGAGCTCGACCGGCCGGTGTCCATCTCCCGGGTCGACGAGCAGGGCCTCTTCCACCGGGTGCACGGCCGCACCTTCGTCCGCGAGCGGGCGGTCGGCCGCACCTGGCGGGTCTCCGAGGGCGGCTTCTGGCAGATCCACCCGGAGGCGCCGGAGACCCTGGTCGAGGCGGTGCTGGAGGGCCTGGACCCGCAGTGGGGCGAGATGGCCCTCGACCTGTACTGCGGCGTCGGCCTGTTCGCCGGCGCGCTGGCCGACCGGGTCGGCGAGGAGGGCGCGGTGCTCGGCATCGAGTCCTCCAAGCAGTCCGTGGCCGACGCCCGGCACAACCTGGCCGCCCTGGAGAACGTACGGATCGAGTGCGACCGGGTCGAGACGCTGCTGCCGCGCACCGGCATCACCGCCACCGACCTGATCGTGCTCGACCCGCCGCGCTCCGGCGCCGGCCGCGAGACCGTCGCGCACCTGGTCGGCCTGGAGGCCCGCCGGATCGCGTACGTCGCCTGCGACCCGGCGGCGCTCGCCCGGGACCTGGCGTTCTTCCGCGCGGGCGGCTACCGGCCGGTCTCGCTGCGGGCCTTCGACCTGTTCCCGATGACCCATCACTTCGAGTGCGTGGCGATCCTGGAGCCGGTCGGCGAGGGCCACGGCGGGAACGAGTAGCCGCTGCCGCGGGCAGGAACCGCTGCGATCGGCGGTCCGGGGGCGGAGGGGCCCCCTCCTGCGGGGCGGGGCGGGGGGTCGCCCGGCACAACCTGGCCGCCCTGGAGAACGTACGGACGCGCCGGGCTGGTTTCCGGTGGGGCGCGAACGGACATCTGAGGGGGGCGGGCACGGCGAGGCGGCCGGAATGCGCCCTTGCTGTGCTAGCACCCCAGCGCTAGCTTGAATTCATGGCCAAGAAACAACTCAACGTCCGGGTGGACGCCACCACCGCCGAGATGGCCCGGGAACGGGCCGAGCAGCAGGGGATCAGCATGAACCAGTACATCGAACGGCTCGTCCAGCAGGACATGGGCGAGGCCGGACGCCTCTTCGTGGACACCGCGGCGCAGTTCATGAAGGAGTACGAGACGGCCTTCCTGGCCGAGTTCGGGGAGCCGGGCGCCCAGGATGTGCGCCGTTGAAGCTCGAGGTCGACCTCTCGTGGCTGCTCATGACCGCTGAGCAGTACACCCCGGGCGACCCCCAGGTCACCGACTACGGGTCGCTGCTGGCCGCGGTCGCCCGGCACCAGGCCGAGATCTTCGACATCGCCGTCTACCCCGAACCGCACGACCGGGCCGCGGCCCTGATGCACCAGCTGATCCGCATCCCCTCGCTGGAGCGGAACAACGAACTGTTCGCCACCGCCGTCGCCTACGCCTACCTGGTCGCCAGCGGCTGCAGCGTCGCCACCACCGCGCGCGAGGTCCGCAGCCTCGCCCGCGGCATCCGCGAGGGCAAGATCGGCGTCAGCGGGGTCGCCGAACGGCTCTCCGCCTGGGTCGTCGACGAGCCCGAGGAGGAGGAGGTCAGCGGCGAGGACGACGAGGACGACACCGACTGACACCTCGGGCGCCACCGACTGACGCGCCGGGCGCCACCGGCCGACTCGTTAGGCTTGGGCCCCACCCCCGAGCCCGACGAGGAACGCCACGTTGCTGCAGGACATCGAGCCCCACCTGGCCTGCCCGCACTGCGCGCAGCACCTCGCCCTCGACGGCCGGACCCTGCGCTGCCCCGCCGGGCACAGCTTCGACCAGGCCCGGCAGGGCTACGTCAGCCTGCTCCCCGGCGACGCGCACACCGGCACCGGCGACACCGCCGAGATGGTCGCCGCCCGCAGCGACTTCCTCGCCGCCGGCCACTACCTGCCCGTCGCCGAGGCGCTCGCCGACGCCGCCGCGGCCGCCCCCGGGGACCTCTCCGACGGCCTGGTCGCCGACCTCGGCGCCGGCACCGGCCACTACCTCGCGCACGTCCTCGACCGCCTCGACGGCCCGGCCGGCGCCGCCCTCGACATCTCCAAGTACGCCCTGCGCCGCGCCGCCAAGGCCCACCCCCGGATCGGCGCCGTGGTCTGCGACGCCTGGCGCCCGCTGCCCCTGCTGGACGGCTGCGCCGACCTCGTCCTCAACGTCTTCGCCCCGCGCAACGGCCCCGAGATCCGCCGCGTGCTGCGCCCCGGCGGACGCCTGCTGCTGGTCGCACCGACCCCCCGCCACCTGCGCGAACTCGTCTCCGGGCTCGGCCTGCTGTCGGTGGACGAGGAGAAGGAGCGCCGCATCGACGAGAAGCTCAGCCCCTGGCTGGGCCTGGTCGACCGCACCGAGGTGGAGTTCACCCTGCACCTGTCCCGCGCGGACGCCGCCGCGGTCGTCGGCATGGGCCCCAACGCCTGGCACACCGACCCCGCCCGGCTCGCCGCCGCACTCGCCGACCTGCCCGAGCCGGTCGAGGTCACCGGCTCCGTGCTGCTCGCGGTGTACGGCTGACGCACCGTCGGGGTGGGGCGGCTCGGTTGTTCGGGCGGGTGGTGCTCGGCGGTGGTTCGGTCGTGAGGGGTGGTGTTCGGCGGTCGTTCGAGCGGGGCCGGGGTGGCCCGGCCGGGCGGTGCGCGTGGACCCGCCGAGGAGGCGGTGGGGGCGGTGTGCGAATGCTGAGCCGTTCGTGTGAACCGGCCCGAGCAGGGACGTTTCGTCTGGCCCCCCGGCCGCTAAGGTCCCCCGGGTGACCAGCGAAGCCGCCGCTCCCGCAGCCCCGATCGCCCGTCCCACCCGCCGTCCCGCGGTCGAGGAACTCCGGCTGACCTCCTTCAAGTCGTACCGCCGCACCACCCTGCCGCTCTCCCCGCTGACCGTGCTGCACGGCCCGTCCGGCGTCGGCAAGTCGAACGCGCTGGACGCCCTGGCGGTGCTCTCCCGGCTGGCGATCGGCGAGGAGATCGGGCCGTCCCTGGACGGCGTCGGCGGGACCGTCGGCCCGCTCGCCGGGCCGGTGCGCGGCGGCCTGATGGGCTGCGTCCCGCACGGCCGCAACGCGATCATCCTCGGCTGCACCGTCCGCTCCTGCGCCGGACCGATCCGGCTGGAGCTGGTCGTCCGCACCGACGGCCGCGTCCGGGTCGCCCGGGAGTGGCTGACCCTCGCGGGCGAGACCCTGGTCGAGACCGGCGAACAGGACATCGCCCAGGGCCGGGTCAACGTCACCTGGCACAACGACACCCGGCAGGGCGACATCCGCGCGCCCTTCCCCAGCGACAGCCTGATCACCGCTCAGATCCCGCTCCGGGTGGCCGGCTCCTCGCCGGGCGAACGCAAGGTGCTCGCCGCCACCGAACAGCTGCTCACCGCCCTGCGCGAGGTCTTCCCGCTGCACCCGGTGCCCGCCGCGATGCGCAGCTGGACCAGGCCCGAACCGCAGGCCAGACTGGTCGGCACCGCCTCCAACATCTCCGCCGTGCTCGCCCGGCTGGAGAACGAGTGCAGCCGCCGCTACGGGCGTCTGCTCAAGGCCGTCCAGGCCGCGGCACCCCACCCGCTGCTCGGGCTGGAGGTCGCCCGCCGCGGCGACGACGCCCAGCAGCGGCTGATGGCCGTCTTCGACGAGGGCGTGCTCGGCCGCACCGGCGCCGACCAGGCCTCCGACGGGATGCTGCGGCTGCTCGCGTTCGCGGCGGTGCTGCTCACCGGGGCCGGTGTGCTGGACGTGGACGCCGCGGCCGAGGTGCCCTCCGCCCACCGGCAGCTGACCGTCCTCGCCGAGGACCTGGGCGCCGGGCTGGGCACCGAGCAGGTCGCCTCGCTGCTGCGGGTCGCCCGCGAGGTCTGCGACAAGGGGGACGTCCGGCTGCTGGCGGCACTGCAGGAGCCGGCCGCCACCGCCGAGGTGGAGGGACTGGACCTGGTCGAGTGCCGGCGCGACCCGGCCACCGGCCACAGCGTGCTCGTCCTGCCGGACCGGACGCCGCGGGTCCCGCAACAGGCCGGGAGGGGCGACGCCGATGGGGTAGACCTGGGGGCGTGAGCGACAACGACGACCACGCCCGCGGCCTCTCGGCCGACCTTCCCGTGGACCTCCCCGTAGACCTCCCCGCGGACGGCCCTGTGGAGCCTCCCGCCGACCGTGCGGCTCCCGGCCGCGGCGGGTCCGGCCGGCCTGCGCCCGACCGCGGACCGGCGGCGGGCGAGGACGCGCTGGTCCGGCTGACCCGGCGTCTCGACGCGTTCGCGGCGGCGCGGAGCTGGCAGCCGTACCACACGCCGAAGAACCTGGCCGCGGCGCTCAGCGTGGAGGCCGGCGAGCTGCTGGAGATCTTCCAGTGGCTGACGCCGGAACAGGCGGACGCGGTGATGACCGACCCGGACCGGGCCCACCGGGTCCGGGACGAGGTGGCCGACGTGCTGGCGTACCTGCTGCAGTTCTGCAGCGTGCTGGGCGTGGACCCGGCCGAGGCACTGGCGGCCAAGATCGAGCGGAATGAGGAGCGGTTCCCGGTGCCCGGGCGGGGGACGGGTGCGGGCGGGGAGGCGGACCCGGGCGGGGGTGCGGCTGTGGATCAGTCCGTGGATTCGTCGGACGATCGGACCGGCTGAGTCCCCTGTTCGGGGTGATTCGTCCCCCGTGCGGGTGAGGCCGGTTGTCCACAGGGGCGGGTTGTCCACAGGTTCGCGGTGGGTGGCCGAGGCGGACGGGGCCGGCCAGCACGCTTGCGTCGAGACACACCGTCGGCAACGGCGGTCCGATGCGAGCGAGGGGAGCGGCGGTCATGGACGCGCTGCGACTGATCAAGACGACCCGGCACGCGCTGGCCGAGGCCAGGACGGCACAGGACGTGCTGCTGGAGGCCCGTCAGGCCGGGCTGCTCACCGAGGCCGTCGGCGCGCGGATCGCGGAGCAGGACTCGGGTGAGATCGGTGCCCTCGGCCAACTGCTCTGCGACGCGGGCTCGCACGCGGCGGGCTGCCTCGACGATCCGCCGACCGTGCCCGACACCCTCGACTCCCTGGACGCATTCGGCCCGCCCGGCACGGACTGGTCCGGCGGCCGGGCGCGGCGCCTGGACGACCTCGGCGAGCTCGACCCCGTCCTCTGCGAACTCTGCTTCCTGCTGCACGAGGTGGCCGAGGCGCTCGTCGTGCTCGCCTGCGGGGCCGACGCGGAGAGCGTCTACTGGCGCTGCATCGACGGGGTGGACGCCGGCGCCGACTGCAAGGAGGTGGCGGCCGACCTGCTCCGCGCCGTCCGCCGGGAGAACGGGCTCCCGCCGCCCGAGGAGGACGGACCGGAGTACCTCGACGAGGGCGTCCCGGAGGCTCTGCCGGCGCGTCCGGCGGCCCCGACGGCCGACCCGCTGTCGGTCGACGCACTGTCGGTCGACGCACTGCCGGGCCCGCTGCCGGTGACGTCGGGTCCGAGCGCTGCTCCTGAGGACCCGGCGGAGCGGATCGGTCCGCTGCTCTCCGTCCGCCTCGGCCCGCCGGTCGCTGCCGGTGCCGCTGCCGCTGCCGGTGTCGGTGTCGGGGTCGGCGCGGGTGCCGGAGCGGTGGGTCAGCCGTGAGCGTCCGGCAGGCCGGCCTCGTCGTCCGACGCGTCGTCCCGGCCGGCGGAGGAGCGCAGATCGGCGCCGAGCCCGGCCAGGCTGGCGCTCACGGTCGCCAGCAACTCCTCCATCTGCTGCAGCAGGTCCTTCGAGGCCTCGGCCGCGGGCAGATCGTGCGCGAGGTGCTCGGACGCGTTGCCGGACGCGTCGTCGGACGCGTCGCGGATCGACTCGGGCAGGGAGTCGGACAGGGGATCGGACATGGGGGTGCCCTTCCAGCTCGACGGTGCGGAGTGCGGCGTCCGGTACCGGCGCCGCCCGTCCAACGACCCCCGCCCGCGGGCGGTCACCGGGGACCACCCGTTGAGGTCCAAGAGCGCCGCCGGGTCAGCCCCGCGGGTGAGCGCGGCTTGCGGCCCGGGTCCGGCCTCGGCCAGGCCCGATGCCGACGCAGCCCTCGAACGCCGGCGGGCCCGGGCCGCGTACGCAGAGGTACGCCGCCCGGGCCCGCCCGGAGCACAGGGGATCAGTTGTGCGCGTGCAGCTCCGCGTTCAGGCCGCCCCACGAGCCGGACCGCGCGATGACCTCGACGGCGCCGCTCTGCGAGTTGCGGCGGAACAGCAGGTTGTCCTGGCCGGACAGCTCGACCGCCTTGGCGATCTTGCCGTCCGGGGTGGTCACCCGGGTGCCGGCGGTCACGTACAGACCGGCCTCCACCACGCAGTCGTTGCCCAGCGCGATGCCGATGCCGGCGTTGGCACCGAGCAGGCAGCGCTCGCCGACCGACACGACCTGCTTGCCGCCGCCGGACAGCGTGCCCATGATCGAGGCGCCGCCACCGATGTCGCTGTGGTCGCCGACCACGACACCGGCGCTGATCCGGCCCTCCACCATCGAGGTGCCCAGCGTGCCGGCGTTGAAGTTGACGAAGCCCTCGTGCATCACGGTGGTGCCCTCGGCGAGGTGCGCGCCGAGCCGGACGCGGTCCGCGTGGGCGATCCGCACGCCGGTGGGGACGACGTAGTCGGTCATCCGCGGGAACTTATCCACGCCGTAGACGGCCAGCTGACCGCCCTGCGCGCGGACCGCCAGGCGGGCCTGCTCCACGTTGGCCACCGGCACCGGGCCGATGCTCGTCCAGGCGACGTTGGCGAGCAGACCGAAGATGCCGTCCAGGCTCTGCCCGTGCGGCTCGACCAGACGGTGGCTCAGCAGGTGCAGACGCAGGTAGGCGTCGTGCGCGTCGAGCGGCTTGTCGTCCAGGGAGGAGACGGTGGTGCGCACGGCGACGACCTCGACGCCGCGGCGGGCGTCGCTGCGCAGCGCCTCGGCCGCGCCGGCACCGAGCGCGGCCTCGGCCTGCTCGGCGGTCAGCCGGACGGTGCCCGCCGGGCCGGGCTCGGCCGTCAGCTCGGGCGCGGGGAACCAGGTGTCCAGGACGGTGCCGTCGGCGGCGATGGTCGCCAGGCCGGCCGCGACGGCGCCACGTGCGGGGGAGGAGGTTTCAGCAGTCACATCGTGCACGTTAACGAATCGGGGGTGGCCGTGCCGAACGCGCTCACCGAGCGGACATCGCGACAGGGCGGCCGCGCGCCCCCTCCGAGGCACGTGCCCGGCCCGGCCCGCGCCCCGCCGATGCCGCGGACCCCCGCCACGGCGGGCCGTCACCGAGCCGCCCAGGACTTGCTCACCAGCGCAAAATCCGGTGACCGGCCGATCATCCGTCGGCGATACTCGACCGGGTGTTCATCTCGATCTCCACCACCGCCACAGCCGAACGCCCGGCCACTGACCTGGGCTTCCTGCTGCACAAGCACCCGGAGAAGGTGCAGCGCTTCTCCACCTCCCACGGGGTGGCGCACGTCTTCTACCCGGAGGCCACCGAGCAGCAGTGCACGGCGGCCCTGCTCCTCGACATCGACCCCGTCGCCCTGGTCCGCCAGGGCCGCGGCCGGGGCAAGTCCGGCTCGCCCGACCTCGCCCTCGCCCAGTACGTGAACGACCGGCCGTACGCCGCGTCCTCGTTGCTGGCGGTGGCACTGCGGACGGTCTTCCGGTCGGCGATGAAGGGCTCCTGCGAGAAGCTGCCCGGACGGGCCGACCTGGCCATGCCGCTGCGCATCGCGCTCCCCGCCGTCCCCGCGACGGGGGCGGGCGAAGGCGGCGGCCCGGCGATGGTGCGGCGGCTCTTCGAGCCGCTCGGCTGGCAGGTCGACGCGGTGGCGGTGCCGCTGGACGAGGTCTTCCCCGAGTGGGGCGAGTCCCGCTACGTCCGGGTGGAACTGACCGGTGAACTGCGTCTGGCCGACGCCCTGCAGCACCTCTACGTGCTGCTGCCGGTGCTCGACGGCGCCAAGCACTACTGGGTGGCGCCCGACGAGGTCGACAAGCTGCTCGCCGCGGGCGAGGGCTGGCTGGCCGACCACCCCGAGCTCGCCGTGATCACCCGCCGCTACCTGGCCCGCCGCTGGTCGCTGACCCGGCTCGCCATGGAACGGCTGGCCCTGGCCCGGCTCGCCGAGGCGGACGACCGCGAGGCGGAGGAGCTGGACAACGCCGTCGACGACGACCAGTCCGCCGAGGACGGTGCCACCGGCGCCGCTGTCTCGGACACCCCTGCCGACGACACCCCTGTCAGCGACACTGCCGCCGCCCCCGCTCCGGCCGGCAGCCCGTCGAACGGCAACGCCCGGGCGGTCGAGACACCGGACACCGAAAAGCCGGACGCCGGGAAGCCGGACGCCGACGGTCGGCCGGTCCCGCTCGCGGTGCAGCGGCGCACGGCCGTCCTGGCCGCGCTCGCCGAGACCGGCGCCGCCCGGGTGCTCGACCTCGGCTGCGGCCAGGGCGAGCTGGTGGGTGACCTGCTGAAGGACGCCCGGGTCACGGAGGTGCTCGGCGTCGACGTCTCCTCGCGGGCGCTGGCCGCGGCCGAGCGCAAGCTGCGGCTCGACCGCATGAGCGAGCGGCAGGCCGCCCGGGTCCGCCTCGTCCAGGGCGCACTCACCTACACCGACGCCCGGCTCAAGGGCTACGACGCCGCGGTGCTGTCCGAGGTGATCGAGCACCTCGACCTGCCCCGGCTGCCCGCCCTCGAATACGCCGTCTTCGGCGCGGCCCGTCCGCAGACCGTCGTCGTCACCACCCCGAACGTCGAGTACAACGTCCGCTGGGAGACCCTCCCGGCCGGCCACGTCCGGCACTCCGACCACCGGTTCGAGTGGAACCGGGCCGAGTTCGCCGCGTGGGCCGAGCGGGTCGCCCGCACCTACGGCTACACGGTCGCGCTCCGGCCGGTCGGCCCGGTCGACGAGGAGGTCGGCGCGCCGACCCAGCTCGCCCTGTTCCGCACGGCCACCACCGACAATGCCCCTGAAGGGAGCGTGACCCGATGACCTCCGACGTCCGGCCCACCGGCGGCACCGCCGACGACGGCCTGCCCGCCGACACCACTGACACCGCCGGCACCGGCGGCATCGGCGGCATCGCCGGCGCGGCTGCCCACGCAGCCGCCGCCGAGGCCGCGCAGCCCGCCCGCCGACTGCCCGTCACCGACGTGTCCCTGGTCGTCCTGGTCGGCACCAGCGGCTCCGGCAAGTCCACCTTCGCCCGCCGGCACTTCCTGCCCACCCAGGTCGTCTCCTCCGACTACTGCCGGGGCCTGGTCGCCGACGACGAGAACGACCAGTCGGCGTCCACCGACGCCTTCGACGTGCTCCACTACATCGTCGGCAAGCGCCTCGCGGCCGGCCGGCTCACCGTCGTCGACGCGACCAATGTGCAGCCGGAGTCCCGCAAGGCGCTGATCAAGCTGGCCCGGGAGCACGACGTGCTGCCGATCGCGATCGTGCTGGACGTGCCGACCTCGGTCTGCGCCGAGCGCAACAGCCACCGGCCGGACCGGCAGCTGCCCGCCCACGTCCTGCCGCGCCAACAGCGCGAGCTGCGCCGCTCGCTCAAGGGGCTGGAGCGCGAGGGCTTCCGCAAGGTGCACGTCCTGCGCGGCGAGGCCGAGGTCGCCGCCGCCGAGATCGTGCCGGAGAAGCGGTACAACGACCTGCGGCACCTCACCGGCCCGTTCGACATCGTCGGCGACATCCACGGCTGCCGTTCCGAGCTGGAGACGCTGCTCGTCCGACTCGGCTACCGGATCGACCGCGACGACCGCGGCCGCGCCGTCGACGCCGCCCACCCCGAGGGCCGCACCGCGGTCTTCGTCGGCGACCTCGTCGACCGCGGCCCCGACACCCCGGGCGTGCTGCGCCTGGTGATGGGCATGGTCGCGGCCGGCCACGCCCTCTGCGTGCCCGGCAACCACGAGAACAAGCTCGGCCGCCACATGGACGGCCGCAAGGTCACCGTCTCGCACGGCCTGCAGGAGTCGATCGACCAGCTCGCCGCCGAGCCGGAGGAGTTCCGGGCCGAGGTCCGGGCGTTCATGCGCGACCTGGTCAGCCACTACCTGCTGGACGGCGGAGCCCTGGTGGTCTGCCACGCCGGCCTGCCCGAGAAGTACCACGGCCGCAACTCCGGCCGGGTCCGCTCGCACGCGCTCTACGGCGACACCACCGGCGAGACGGACGAGTACGGCCTGCCGGTCCGCTACCCGTGGGCCGAGGAGTACCGGGGCCGGGCGCTCGTCGTCTACGGCCACACCCCCACGCCCACGGCGAGCTTCGTCAACAACACCATCTGCCTGGACACCGGCTGCGTCTTCGGCGGCCACCTCACCGCGCTGCGCTACCCGGAGCGCGAGCTCGTCACCGTCCCGGCCGAGCAGGAGTGGTACGCCCCGGTGCGTCCGCTGCACACCGACGCGCCCGGCGGCCGCGAGGGCCGTCCGCTGGACCTCGCCGACGTGGCCGGCCGCCGGATCGTCGAGACGGCGCACCACGGCCGGGTCTCCGTCCGCGAGGAGAACGCCGCCGCGGCGCTCGAAGTGATGAGCCGCTTCGCGCTCGACCCGCGGCTGCTCGCCTACCTGCCGCCGACCATGGCGCCCTCCGCCACCTCCCGGCGCGAGGGGTACCTGGAGCACCCGGAGGAGGCGTTCTTCGCCTACCGCCACGACGGCGTGCAGCAGGTGGTCTGCGAGGAGAAGCACATGGGCTCCCGCGCGGTCGTCCTGGTCGCCCGGGACGCCTCGGCGCTGGAGAAGCGGTTCGGCCTGGCCGGCCCGGGCGCGATCTGGACGCGCACCGGCCGCGCCTTCCTCGGCGACGAGGAGCTGACCGGCGCCGTCCTGGAGCGGCTGCGGGCCGCCGCCGAGCGGGCCGGCCTGTTCGACGAGCTGGCCACCGACTGGCTGCTGCTGGACGCCGAGCTGATGCCGTGGTCGCTGAAGGCCGCCGAGCTGCTGCGCCGTCAGTACGCGGCGGTCGGTGCGGCCGCGGGCGCCGCCCTGCCCCAGGTGCTCGACGCCCTCGACCGGGCCGCCGAGCGCGGGCTGGACGTCGCCGACCTGACGGCCCGGCAGCGGCAGCGCGCGCTCGACGCCGAGGCCTTCACCGCGGCGTACCGGCGCTACTGCTGGCCGACCGAGGGTCTCAGCGGCATCAGGCTCGCCCCGTTCCAGCTGCTGGCCGCCGAGGGCGCCAACCTCGCCGTGCTGACGCACGACCGGCACCTCGCCTGGATCGACCGGCTGGTCGAGGCCGACGACCCCGACGAGCCGATCCTGCAGCGCACCGGCCGGCTGGTCGTCGACACCACCGACGAGGCCTCCGTCGCGGCGGGCATCGCCTGGTGGGAGGAGCTCACCGCGGCCGGCGGCGAGGGCATGGTGGTCAAGCCGCTGGCCTCGCTGGTCCGCGACGCCGGCGGGCGGCTGGTGCAGCCCGGCGTGAAGGTCCGCGGCCGGGAGTACCTGCGGATCATCTACGGCCCGGACTACACCGAGTACCTGGACCAGCTGCGCCAGCGCTTCCTCGGCCACAAGCGCTCGCTGGCGCTGCGCGAGTACGCGCTCGGCCTGGAGGCGCTGGACCGGCTGGCCGCCGGCGAGCCGCTCTGGCGGGTGCACGAGCCGGTCTTCGCGGTGCTCGCGCTGGAGTCCGAGCCGGTCGACCCGCGGCTGTGACCTGCCCGTGCGTGCGACCGCCGTCCCCGTGACGCCGTCCGGCCCGCCCCCGCGCCACCCGCGGGGGCGGGCCGGGTCGCCCGCATCACACCGCCGACCCTGCATACAAATTCCGGTGGTCGTATACACTTCCCGTCTCGACATCGGACGACCCAGGAGCCCGGCATGGCGTTCAACCTCCGGAACAGGCACTTCCTCAAGGAGCTCGACTTCACTCCCCAGGAGTTCCGCTTCCTGGTGGACCTCGCCGCCCAGCTCAAGGCCGCCAAGTACGCCGGCACCGAGCAGCCCCGGCTGCGCGGCAAGAACATCGCCCTGATCTTCGAGAAGACCTCCACCCGGACGCGCTGCGCCTTCGAGGTGGCCGCCCACGACCAGGGCGCCGCCACCACCTACCTCGACCCGGCGGGCTCCCAGATCGGCCACAAGGAGTCGATCCGGGACTCGGCCCGGGTGCTGGGCCGGATGTTCGACGGCATCGAGTACCGCGGCCACGGCCAGGAGATCGTCGAGGAGCTGGCCGCCCACGCCGGCGTCCCGGTGTGGAACGGACTGACCGACGAGTGGCACCCGACCCAGATGCTCGCGGACGTGCTCACCGTCCGCGAGCACTGCGCCAAGCCGCTCGGCGACGTCGCCCTCGCTTACCTCGGCGACGCCCGCAACAACATGGGCAACTCGCTGCTCGTCACCGGCGCCCTGCTCGGCATGGACGTGCGGATCGTCGCCCCGCGGCAGCTCTGGCCGGCCGACGACGTGCAGAAGGCCGCCCAGGACCTCGCCGCGACCACCGGCGCCCGGATCACCGTCACCGAGTCGGTGGCGGAGGGTGTGGCCGGCGCCGACTTCCTCTACACCGACGTCTGGGTCTCCATGGGCGAGCCCAAGGAGGTGTGGGCCGAGCGGATCGCCCTGCTCAAGCCGTACCAGGTCTCCATGGACACCGTCCGGCTGACCGGCAACCCGGCCGTCAAGTTCCTGCACTGCCTGCCCGCGTACCACGACCTCGGCACCGCGATCGGCCGCCAGATGTACGAGGAGACCGGCCTGACCGAGCTGGAGTGCACCGACGAGCTCTTCGAGTCCGCGCACTCGGTGGTCTTCGACCAGGCGGAGAACCGGCTGCACACCATCAAGGCCGTCCTGGTCGCCACCCTCGGCGACTGACCGCACACCCGAGGACCGGGCCGGGCCGGACGCACCGCCGTCCGGGGCCCGCCCGCCCGGGACGCTCAGAAGTCGACGTTCACGCACGCCACCCGGGCGCCCGCAGCGCGGGCGCCCTCGGCGTGCACGGTGTGCAGCACCAGTGACCTCGCCCCGTCCGGCCGGAACCGCCACGGCACCGCGGCCCGGGCCGCCGCGTCCCCGTGCGCGTCGGTGCGCAGGGCGAGCCGCAGCTCGTTGCGGTCGTTGGCGTAGGCCGGGTCGGTGGAGGGCTGCACCGGGTCCACGGCGTCCTGGTAGTGCGGGCCGGAGGCCGCCGGGTCGGCTCCGC
Organism: Streptomyces sp. NRRL B-24484; assembly: GCF_000717715.1. Classification (GTDB taxonomy): domain Bacteria; phylum Actinomycetota; class Actinomycetes; order Streptomycetales; family Streptomycetaceae; genus Kitasatospora. The sequence continues at coordinate 29,209 of NZ_JOAI01000020.1, forward strand.
AGCGGGCGGTGTGCACGTGGGCGGCCAGTTCGGTGGCGGGCGCGACCCCGGTGAGCTCCACGGTGACGGCCGTCCCGGCGCCGCTCCGGGCCTCGGTGACGCGGACGTGCGCCCCGTACGGCACCACGTCCGGGGCGTGGCTGATCGCCGCCGGCGGGACGAAGGCCGAGGCCGGCGCGAAGTCCGCCTCGACCACCGTGCCGGGCCCGCCGAGGGCGGGCAGCAGCAGGAGGGCGGGCAGCGCGGCGGTGAACGGGACGGGCATCGGCGCACCTCTCGACGGGCCGCGGCGCAGGGGCGCCGGGCGGGGACAGCACCCCACCGTGGCGGCCCGCGGCGCCCGGTGCACGGCGCCGTGCCGTCGGGTCACCCGGACGAGCGGTCGCCCCCGGTCGCGCCGTCCCCGGCCGCGGGGCCGGGCCGGATGCCGCGGATCTCGCAGCGCGGCCCGCTCGCCCGCATCAGCCGCAGGTCCGCGGTGACCAGGGGCGCCCCGAGCTGCTCGGCGAGGGCGACGTACGCGGCGTCGTCCGGGGTGAGGTTGTCCTTGAGCGCCCAGACCCGCCCGAGCAGGGGCGTCACGTCGATCCGCCGGAGGGCCAGGGACGGCAGCCGGTCGGCGATCCCGGTGACCTGCTCGGCGGTGAGCTCGCGCGCGAGGTAGAGCCCGCGCAGCGACTGCATCACTTCGATCAGCACGTGGTCGGGTGCGGCCCAGTCGTCGTCCCGGGCCAGTTCGGCCCGTGCGGCCCGGCCGCGGTCCCCCTCGTCGGCCAGCGCCAGCACCAACGCGGACGCGTCCACCACGATCATTCCGTCTTCCCCCGGCCGTCGTTCCGTCCGGTCGGCCCGTCGTGCCGCCGGATCGGTTCCACGGTAGCCGCCCGGTCGTGCACCGGGCTCCGGACCTGCGGTGCCCCCGGCCCGGTTCAGCGGGCCGCCAGCAGCCCCACCAGGACGGAGCTCGCATTGGCGGTGAGCGCGGCGGCGCCCAGCAGCGGCCGGGGGAGCGGGGTCAGGCGGGGGCGGCCGCCGGGGCCGACGGCGGGTCCGGTCCGGCGCGCCGTCAGCAGCCCGGTCACCGCGGCCTCGACGAGGCAGACCGAGGCCTCGGCGAACGCGAAGGCCGTCCAGTAGGCTGCGGCGGGCCCGGCGGCGGCATGCCGGAGCGACCACCAGAGCACCGGATGCGTCAGACCGTTCACCGCGGCTCCCGCCAGCGCGGCCCGGGCGGGGCGGACGCGGCCGAGGCCGGCGAGCGCCGCGGTGTACAGCGGTACTTCGACGAGCAGGGTGAGCGCGAGGGCGAGCGGATACGGCACGGGCGTGATGGTGCCACGGGCGGGACGGCGGGGGAGGCCGGGCATGGCGGTGGGTGCGGTGCCGGCGGCGCCGGCGGTGTCGACGGCGCGGACGCCGGGCACAGCGCTGCCGACGGCCGGGTTCGTGCTGGCGGCCGCGGTCGCCCTGGCGTTCGCGCTGCGGGCCCCCGCCGGTCTGGCGGTGCTCGGCCTCGCGACCTTCGGCATCCTGCACAACGTGCTCGAACTGCGCTACGTCTCGGGCCGCTTCGAGCAGGTGCTGGCCGGGCGGTTCCTTCGGCTGCTGCTGGTGCTGATCACCGGGATCGTGGTCTGCCGGCTGCTGCCGCCCGGGCCGCTGTCGCACACCGCGGAGATCCTGCTCGCGTACGGGCTGCTGGCGGCCGCCTGTCTGCAGGCGCTGCGCGGGCGGCCGGTTGCGCTGGCCGTGGCCGCGGCGGTGCTCGGGTCCGCCGCAGCGCTCTCGCTGGCCTTCCCCGCGTACCACTTCGTGGTGCTGGCGCACCTGCACAACCTGGTGCCGCTGGTGTTCCTGTGGGAGTGGTCGCGCCGGCTGCCGCGCGGCCGGGCGGCGTTCCTGGCGGTGCAGTGCGGCTGGGTGCTGGCGGTGCCGGCGCTGCTGCTGCTCGGCGCGCTGGACGGCGTGCTGGCCCCGGCCGACGGGGGAGTGGCGCGGCTGGCGGCCGCGTACACGCCGCCGGCCTGGCTGCACACCGCGGCGGGGCTGCGCTTCGTCGCGGTGTTCGCCTTCCTGCAGACCATGCACTACGTGGTGTGGGTGTGGTTCCTGCCGCGGTACGCGCCGGACGCGTCCGCGGCCTTCGAGCGGCGGGTGCCGCTGCTGCGCGGCCGCCGCGCCTGGCTGCTCGGTGCGGGGGCGGGGGCGGCGCTCGCCGTGCTCTTCGCCACCGACTGGACTCAGGGCAAGGCGCTGTACGCGGCGGTGGCGAGCTACCACGCCTACCTGGAGTTCCCCGTCCTCCTGCTGCTGGTGGCGGGGCTCGCCCCGGCGGCGTCCGACCGTCGAAAGGACCTCTCGTGAACGCAACGGCCGTGCTGCTGGCGGACATCGCCCCGGACCCGGCGGACTCCGCCGGGCCGCTGGTGATCGTGGTGGTGGGGGCCCTGGTGGTGGCCGGTGTGCTGGCCCTGGTGTGGTTCGCGCGATCGCGCCGCAGGGGCTGACCTGCTGCGGTTGCGCAGGGGCATCGCCGGGTGAAGTTTGGACGCAGCCATGCACTATGGTTTATCTCGACATCGAGATAACTACGCACTATGATTTATCTTGACGTCAAGATATCTGCCGAGAGGCGCACGCCTTCCATCATCGGCGCGGTGAGCTTAGCTAAGGCTTACCTTACCACCGGGTGGACCCAGAAGGAGTCAGTCGTGTCCGCGAACAGCTTCGACGCCCGCAGCCCGCTGCAGGTGGGCGACGAGTCGTACGAGATCTTCAAGCTCTCCGCCGTCGAGGGTTCCGAGCGGCTGCCGTACAGCCTCAAGGTCCTGCTGGAGAACCTCCTCCGCACCGAGGACGGCGCGAACATCACCGCCGACCACATCCGTGCCCTGGGCAACTGGGACGCGACGGCCGAGCCGTCCGAGGAGATCCAGTTCACCCCGGCCCGCGTGATCATGCAGGACTTCACCGGTGTGCCGTGCGTCGTCGACCTCGCCACCATGCGCGAGGCCGTGAAGGAGCTGGGCGGCGACCCCTCCAAGATCAACCCGCTGGCGCCGGCCGAGCTGGTCATCGACCACTCCGTCATCGCCGACAAGTTCGGCACCCCGGACGCCTTCGTCCAGAACGTCGAGATCGAGTACGGCCGCAACAAGGAGCGCTACCAGTTCCTGCGCTGGGGCCAGACCGCCTTCGACGAGTTCAAGGTCGTCCCGCCCGGCACCGGCATCGTGCACCAGGTGAACATCGAGCACCTGGCCCGCACCGTCATGGTCCGCAACGGCCAGGCGTACCCCGACACCTGCGTCGGCACCGACTCGCACACCACCATGGTCAACGGCCTCGGCGTGCTCGGCTGGGGCGTCGGCGGCATCGAGGCCGAGGCCGCGATGCTCGGCCAGCCGGTCTCCATGCTGATCCCGCGCGTGGTCGGCTTCAAGCTCAACGGCCAGCTCCCGGCCGGCACCACCGCCACCGACCTGGTGCTCACCATCACCGAGATGCTGCGCAAGCACGGTGTGGTCGGCAAGTTCGTCGAGTTCTACGGCGAGGGCGTCTCCGCCATCCCGCTGGCGAACCGTGCCACCATCGGCAACATGTCGCCGGAGTTCGGCTCGACCTGCGCGATCTTCCCGATCGACGCCGAGACCATCAACTACCTCAAGCTCACCGGCCGCGACGAGCAGCAGCTCGCCCTGGTCGAGGCGTACGCCAAGGAGCAGGGCCTCTGGCACGACCCGTCGGTCGAGCCGGTCTACTCCGAGTACCTGGAGCTGGACGTCTCCACCGTCGTCCCGTCGATCTCCGGCCCGAAGCGCCCGCAGGACCGCGTGGTCCTGGCCGAGGCCGCCGCCAAGTTCGCCGAGGCGCTGCCGACCTACTCCGCCGAGGCCTCGAAGCCGACCGCCGTCACCGCCCCCGACGGCTCGTCCTACGAGATCGACAACGGCGCGGTCGTGATCGCCTCGATCACCTCCTGCACCAACACCTCCAACCCCTCCGTCATGCTGGGTGCCGCCCTGCTGGCGAAGAAGGCCGTGGAGAAGGGCCTGCACGTCAAGCCCTGGGTCAAGACCACCCTGGCGCCCGGCTCCAAGGTCGTCATGGACTACTACGAGAAGGCCGGCCTGCTCCCGTACATGGAGAAGCTGGGCTTCAACCTGGTCGGCTACGGCTGTGTCACCTGCATCGGCAACTCGGGCCCGCTGCCCGAGGAGGTCTCCGCCGCGGTGAACGAGTCGGACCTGGCGGTCGTCTCGGTGCTCTCCGGCAACCGCAACTTCGAGGGCCGGATCAACCCGGACGTCAAGATGAACTACCTGGCCTCCCCGCCGCTGGTGGTCGCCTACGCCCTCGCCGGCAACATGAACGTCGACATCGCCCGTGACGCCCTGGGCCAGGACGCCGACGGCAACGACGTCTTCCTCGCCGACATCTGGCCGTCCGAGCAGGAGGTCGCCGACGTCGTCGCCAGCTCCATCGACGAGGCCATGTTCGACAAGGGCTACCAGGACGTCTTCGCCGGCGACCACCGCTGGCAGTCCCTGCCCGTGCCGACCGGCAACACCTTCGAGTGGGACGCCGAGTCCACCTACGTCCGCAAGCCCCCGTACTTCGAGGGCATGGCCCAGACCCCGAGCCCGGTGACCGACATCGCCGGCGCCCGCGTCCTGGCCAAGCTGGGCGACTCGGTCACCACCGACCACATCTCCCCGGCCGGCAACATCAAGCCGGGCACCCCGGCGGCGCAGTACCTCACCGAGCACGGTGTGGAGAAGCGTGACTTCAACTCCTACGGCTCGCGCCGCGGCAACCACGAGGTCATGATCCGCGGCACCTTCGCCAACATCCGCCTGCGCAACCAGATCGCGCCGGGCACCGAGGGCGGCTACACCCGCGACTTCACCCAGGCCGACGGCCCGGTGTCGTTCATCTACGACGCCTCGCAGAACTACCAGGCCGCCGGCACCCCGCTGGTCGTCCTGGCCGGCAAGGAGTACGGCTCCGGTTCGTCCCGCGACTGGGCCGCCAAGGGCACCGCGCTGCTCGGCGTGAAGGCCGTCGTCGCCGAGTCCTACGAGCGCATCCACCGCTCCAACCTGATCGGCATGGGCGTCCTGCCGCTGCAGTTCCCCGAGGGCCAGACCGCCGACACGCTGGGCCTGACCGGCGAGGAGACCTTCTCCATCACCGGCGTCACCGAGCTCAACGAGGGCCGCACCCCGAAGACCGTCAAGGTCAAGGCCGGCGATGTCGAGTTCGACGCGGTCGTCCGCATCGACACCCCCGGTGAGGCGGACTACTACCGCAACGGCGGCATCCTGCAGTACGTGCTGCGCAGCCTGATCGGCTGAGTCCCGCAGTAGAGCACGAGCGGCCGGGCCGCACCCCCTGCGCGGGGGTGCGGCCCGGCCGTCGCCGTAGTAGCACGGAAGCATGGCGGCGCGATCGGACGTGTGGGACCTCGTCCACACCGAACGGCGGGCCCTGCTGGCGGACGTCCGGGGCCTGACCGCCGAGCAGTGGGCGGTGGAGCCGCTGTGCGCGGGACGGACCGTCCGCGACACGCTGGCGCACATGGCGGCGACGGCCCGGATCACCCCGCCGCTGTTCTTCCTCAAGACGGCCCGGGCCGGCTTCCGCTTCGAGGTGATGGCCGCCCGGGAGATCGCCGCACTGACCGTCGGGGAACCGGCCGCCACCGTGGCCGCCTTCGAGGCGGAGCTCGACTCGGTCCGCCACCCGCCCGGCCCGGTGGACACCTGGCTCGGCGAGACGGCGGTGCACGCCGAGGACATCCGCCGCCCGCTCGGCATCACCCGCGCCTACCCGCCGCGGGCACCGACCCGCTGCGCCGACCTCTACCTCCGCTCCGACGTCCTGATCGGGGGCAGGCGCCGGGCCGCCGGACTGCGGCTGCGGGCCGCCGGCACCGCCTGGATCGCCGGGGACGGGCCGGAGGTGGTCGGCCCGACGCTCTCCCTGCTGCCGCCCGTCACGGGCCGCCCCGCCGGCCTCGCCGGGCTCTCCGGGGACGGCCTGCCGGTGCTCGCCTCCCGGCTCTGAGACCCGTTCCGGCGCGAGGTCGCGGCGCACCGCGCCAACGCCCTTGCACGACCGCCCCCTTGTGCGCACCGGCCCCAGTGGACTAAACCTCTGTCTCGGCTTGGTTCAGACCAATTGACGCCGACTCAGAGAAGGCCACGGCATGCCCAGACGCACCTCCGCAGTCCTCGCGATGGCAGTCGCCGCCGCACTTGCCGCACCCACCGCCGCACAGGCCCACGACCACGGCCCCCGCCTCAAGGGCGAGCGGGTCGGCTACTTCACCCAGTGGGGCATCTACGGCGGCTACTCCGCCAAGAAGGTGCAGGACTCCGGCCAGGCCGGGAAGCTCACCGTCCTCAACTACGCCTTCGGCAACGTCTCCGCCGACGGCACCTGCTTCGAGGCCAACGCCGCCGGTGTCGGCGACGCCTGGGCCGACTACCAGCGCCCGGTCGGCGCCGAGGAGTCGGTGGACGGCGTCGCCGACACCGCCGAGCAGCCGCTGAAGGGCAACTTCAACCAGCTGCGCAAGCTCAGGGCGAAGAACCCGCAGCTGCGCCCGGTGATCTCGCTCGGCGGCTGGACCTGGTCCAAGTACTTCTCGGACGCCGCCGCGACCGACGCCGCCCGCAAGAAGTTCGTCTCCTCCTGCATCGACCTGTACCTCAAGGGCGACCTGCCGCAGCTCGGCTCCGCCGAGGGCGGCGCGGGTGCGGCCGCCGGGGTCTTCGACGGCATCGACATCGACTGGGAGTACCCCGGCGGCGGGGGCGACGCCGGCAACGTCGTCCGCCCGGAGGACGGCCGCAACTACACCCTGCTGATGCAGGAGTTCCGCCGCCAGCTGGACGCGCTCGGCCGGCAGCGGCACAAGCACTTCCTGCTGACCGCCGCCGTGCCGGCCGGCGAGGAGAAGGCCGACCGGCTGGAGGTCGGCAAGGTCGCCAGGTCGGTGGACTGGCTCAATCTCATGACGTACGACCTGCACGGCCCCTGGGAGGCGCAGGGACCGACCAACCACCAGGCCAACCTCTACTCGGACCCGGCCGACCCGTCCCCGGCGAACGCCGGCTACAGCGCGGACCGGGTGGTGCGGCACTACCTCGCGAAGGGCCTGCCGGCGGCCAAGGCGGTGCTCGGCGTGCCGTTCTACGGCTACGGCTGGACGGGCGTGCCGGACGGCCGCCGGGCCGGCCTGTACCAGAGCGCCACCGGCCTCGCCCAGGGCGGCAACCTGCCCTGGAACCGGATCAAGGACCTGCCGGGCACCGTCCACGAGGACCGGCGGCACGGCGCGACCTGGAAGTACGACGGCACCGAGTTCTGGACGTACGACACACCCGATCTGCTGACCCGCAAGGCGCGCTACGTCGCCGTGAACGGCCTCGGTGGTGTGATGGCGTGGTCGCTCGACAACGACGACAGCCGGGGGACGCTGGTCGCCGCCCTGGACGCCGGCCTGCGGAGGTGACGGGCGGGCCGCCCGCGGGTAGTGGTCCGCGGGCGGCGCCGCGGAGGTGACGACCGGAGGTCACGGTCGGAGGTCACGGTCGGAGGTCACGGTCGGGGGTGGCGGCCGGCTTCCGGCCGTGACGGACGCGCAGTTTCGGGCATCACGATTTCGGTTCGTTGATGCGCGAAGCTGCGCGTTTCCATGTTCAAACGCGCAAGAACGCGCTACCTTCTCGGTACCGGCCGGACGGCCGCAATGGGCAGGCTCCCTGCGCATTGCACATGCTGCACCGCCCGCAACGCTTTGACTCCCAACCTGACCCATCCGGCGGCCCGACTATTGCCGGAGGGTGAACAGTGGACTATACCTGTGCGCATCGACCGCACGCCTCTGACCGGCGCAGTTGCCGCTAGGCGGGCCTGAAAGACCGGGAATTGACATCTCGTCATACCCCGCGGCATCACCATCTTCTTGGACATCGAGGGGCTAGGGGCACACTTCATGGGCTCTGCAACCGAGTACAACCGCCGGGACATCTTCAAGCGCGCCGCCGGCATCGCCGTGCTCGCTGCGACCGGCGGCTCCCTGCTCACCGCGTGTGCCGGCGGCACCGGCGGCAGCAGCGACAAGGGCGCCAAGGGCGCCGCGGGCTACAACCTGACCGACGCGAAGAACCCGTTCGGCGTCAAGGACGGTGAGGCCCTCGAGGTCTTCATCTTCGACGGCGGCTACGGCAACGAGTACGCCAAGCGGTTCGAGGAGATCTACTCCAAGAGCTACCCCGGCGCGAAGATCAACCACCAGGCCGACAAGGACGTCACCGGCAAGCTCCAGCCGCGCTTCAACGCCGGCTCCCCGCCGGACGTCATCGACGACTCGGGCGCCAAGCAGATGAAGCTCGACGTCCTCGCCGACTCCGGCCAGCTCACCGACCTCGCCCCGCTGCTGGACGCGCCCTACATCGACGACCCGTCGAAGAAGATCCGTGACGTCCTGATGCCCGGCACCATCGAGTCCGGCACCGTCAAGGGCAAGGTCTACAACCTGTCCTACGTCTACACCGTCTGGGGCTTCTGGTACTCCGGCAAGCTCTTCAAGGACAACGGCTGGACGGCGCCGAAGACCTGGGCCGAGTTCATCGACCTCTGCGGCAAGATCAAGGCCAAGGGCATCGCCCCGCTCGCCCACCAGGGCAAGTACCCGTACTACATCAACGTCGTCATGATGGACATGATCGCCAAGCAGGGCGGCCTGGACCTCATGAAGCGGATCGACAGCCTCGACGCCGCCGCCTGGGACGACCCGGCCGTGAAGACCGCCGTCGAGTCGTTCTTCCAGGTCGTCGACAAGGACTTCCTGCTGCCCGGCACCAACGGCATGACCCACACCGAGTCGCAGACCGCCTGGAACCAGTACAAGGCCGCGTTCATCCCCTCCGGCTCCTGGCTGGAGAACGAGCAGCTGCCGACCACCCCGGCCGACTTCGACATGAAGTTCCTGCCGATCCCGTCGCTGCCCGGCGACAAGCTGCCCTTCGAGGCGATCCGCGCCGGCGCCGGCGAGCCCTTCATCGTCCCGGCCAAGGCCAAGAACGTGGCCGGCGGCCTGGAGCTGCTGCGCATCATGCTGACCAAGGAGGCCTCGGGCAAGTTCGCCCAGACCGCCAACAGCCTCACCTGCCTCAAGGACGGCGTCGGCCCCGAGGTGCAGCTCAAGCCCGGCACCGCGTCGACCGTGGTCGCGCTGAAGGCGGCCGCCGCCAACACCTTCAACTTCCAGTACCCGAACACCGCCTCCAAGTTCGACGAGGACCTGCAGAACGCCTCGGGCGAACTCATGGCCAAGCGCATCACTCCCGCGGAGTGGATCAAGCGCGCCAAGGAGTCGGCCACCAAGAACAAGACCGCCTGACCGGTCGGACTCGAACAGCGCACCGGGGGCCCCGAACCGCCCCCGGTGCGCCCGCCTGACGGACAGGAGAAGTGACCGCATGCGTCACGGCAAGTACCCCTTCATCGTGGGGTTCCTCTTCCTCCCGATCGTGCTGTACGTCGGCCTGGTGCTCTGGCCGTACGCACAGACCTTCGGATACTCCCTGACCGACTGGTCCGGGGCGAGCCAGGAGATGAATTTCATCGGCCTGGACAACTACACGAGACTCCTCGATGACGAGGTCTTCGGCGGGGCGCTGTGGCACAACCTGCTGCTGCTGGTCCTGCTGCCGATCGTGACGATACTGATCGCGCTCTTCTTCGCCTTCATGCTCAACGTCGGCGGGAAGACCGGCACCGGCGGCGTGCAGGGCGTCCGCGGCGCCGGCTTCTACAAGGTGGTCTTCTTCTTCCCGCAGGTCCTGTCGATCGCGATCCTCGCCGTGCTGTGGGGCGCGGTCTACCGCACCGACGAGAGCGGCCTCGCCAACGGCATCCTGATCAAGATCGGCCTGGCCTCGGCGAACGACCCGGTGCAGTTCCTGTCCAACCCGGACATGGTGCTCTGGTGCGTGCTCGCCGTCCTCGTCTGGTCCGGCGTCGGCTTCTACCTGGTGCTCTTCTCGGCCGCCATGCAGTCGATCCCCAAGGACATCTACGAGGCGGCCCTGCTGGACGGCGCCAAGCGCGCCCAGACCTTCTTCCGAATCACCCTGCCGCTGCTCTGGGAGACCGTGCAGACCGCCTGGGTGTACCTGGCGATCGTCGCGATGGACGCCTTCGCGCTCGTCTCCAGCATCACCCCGGGCGCCTACTTCGGCGGCGGCCCCGACCACCACAGCGAGCTGATCTCCACCTACCTGATGCGCAGCTTCCTGCGCAACGGCGAGGCGGGCTACGCCTGCGCCATGGGCGTGGTGATCTTCTTCTTCACGCTGATCCTGACCATCGTCTCGCTCTGGGTCACCAAGCGCGACAAGATCGAGTACTGAGCGGGGACGGCGACATGAGCACTCTCGACAAGGCCGCGAGCCTCCCTGGCCAGCGCACCGGCAGCCGGCCCGGCGACCGCCCGCAGCGCTTCGCCGAAGGCGGCGGCGTGCTGAACGTCTTCTCGCACGGCTTCCTCGCCCTGTGGGCCGCGATGATCGTCCTGCCGCTGGCCTGGGTCGTCCTCGGCTCCTTCAAGACCGACTCCCAGATCAACGGCTCCGCCTGGAGCTGGCCCGACACCTTCAAGTTCGACGCCTTCGGCCGCGCCTGGGAGAAGGGCATCGGCGGATTCTTCGTCAACACCCTGATCGTCCTGTCGGGCTCGCTGACGCTGACGATGCTGCTCGGCTCGATGGCCGCCTACGTACTGGCCCGCTACGAGTTCAAGGGCAACAGGGTCATCTACTACCTGTTCGTCGCCGGCGCGATGTTCCCGGTGTACCTGGCCCTCGTCCCGCTGTTCTTCATGGTCCGCAACCTGGGCGAGGTCAGCCCGCTGCTCGGCCTCAACAGCTACCTCGGCCTGATCCTGGTGTACGTGGCGTTCTCGCTGCCGTTCACCGTCTTCTTCATGTACTCGTTCTTCCGCACCCTGCCGACCGCCGTGCACGAGGCGGCCATGCTGGACGGCTGTTCGCACACCCGGGCGTTCTTCCGGATCATGGTGCCGATGGCCAAGCCCGGCCTGATCAGCGTCGGCATCTTCAACGTGCTCGGCCAGTGGAACCAGTACATCCTGCCGGTGACGCTGATGCAGCCCACCACCGCCGGCGAGGCCGACCACTCGATGCTCGCCCAGGGCCTGGTCAACCTCGCCTTCCAGTCCGGCTACAAGAGCGACGCCCCGGCCCTGTTCGCCGGCATGACGATCGCCATGCTGCCCGTGCTGGTCGTCTACCTCTCCTTCCAGCGCCAGGTCCAGGCCGGCCTCACCTCGGCCACGCTCAAGTAGCGGGGACCGGGCAGGAGGACGGGCGCGCGCGGGGGAGCCCCGCGCGCGCCCGTCGGCGTTCCGTCAGCCCCGGTCGCAGGCCTGCGCCCGCAGGGCCCGGGCCAGGTCGTCACGGCACTCGATCACCAGGCGCCGCAGCGCCGGCGCGGCGTCCTTGTGCTCCGACAGCCAGGCGTCCGCCGCGTCCAGGGTCGGCTGCCCGGTCTGGTACTTCGGGAAGAAGCCGCCGACGATCCGCATCGCGATCTCGATCGAGCGCTGCTCCCAGACGTCCTCCAGCATCGCGAAGTACGGCTCGGTGTACGGCGCCGTCAGCTCCCGCTGACCGGCCTGCGCGAAGCCCGCGATCTGGGCCTCCACCAGGGCGTTCGGTAGCTCGTCGGAGTCCACGACGGCCGTCCAGGCGGCGGCCTTCGCCCCGGGCGTGGGCAGCGCGGCCAGGCACTGGGTGAGCTGGCGGCGGCCGCTCGCGGTGTTGTCCCGCTGCAGCTCCTGCTCCATCTCCTCACCGGTCGCCGCGCCCGCCGCGGCCAGCGCCAGCCAGAGCGACCACCGCAGCTCCTGGTCGACGTCCAGGCCGTCGATCCGGGCGGTGCCCTCCAGCAGGCCGCGGACCAGCCGCAGCTGCTCGGGGCCGTGCGCCGCGGCGGCGGTGAACCGGGCCCAGGCCAGCTGGTGGTCGCTGCCCGGCAGCGCCGCGCGCAGCTCCCGGACGGCGCACTCGGCGAGCAGCCGGCCGCCCTCCTCGCACCACTCGGGGTCGGCGTACAGGTCCAGCGCGGTCTGCGCCTGCAGGTGCAGCGACTGCAGCACCCCGATCTCGGACTCCCGGCCGGCGAAGTCCAGCACCAGCGCCAGGTAGTCGCGGGCCGGCATCAGCCCGTCCCGGGTCAGGTTCCACACCGCGGACCAGGCCAGCGCCCGGGCCAGGTCGTCCCGGACGTCGCCGAGCGCGGCGCGAAGCGTCGCCAGCGACACCTCGTCGAAGCGGACCTTGCAGTACGTCAGGTCGTCGTCGTTGACCAGCACCAGCGCCGGCCGGTGCAGCCCGACGGCGTCGGCGACCACCGTGCGGCCGCCGGTCACGTCGAGTTCGATCCGCGCGGTGCGCACCAGCGCCCCGGTCTCGTCCCGGTCGTACAGGCCGACGGCGATCCGGTGCGGGCGCAGCACACCGCCGTCCTGGACGACCGCGAGCTCGGTGATCCGGCCCTCGGCGTCCACGGTGAGCTGCGGGGCCAGGGTGTTCACCCCGGAGGTCTGCAGCCAGGCGGCCGACCAGGCGGTCAGGTCGCGGCCGCTGGTCTCCTCCAGCGCGTCCAGTAGGTCGGTGAGCACGGTGTTCCCGTACGCGTGCCGCTTGAAGTAGGTGCGGGCGCCGGCCAGGAAGGGCTCGCGGCCGACGTACGCCACCAGCTGCTTGAGCACCGAGGCGCCCTTGGCGTAGGTGATGCCGTCGAAGTTGAGCTTGGCGTCCTCCAGGTCCCGGATGTCCGCCGTGATCGGGTGGGTGGTCGGGAACTGGTCCTGCCGGTACGCCCAGGCCTTGCGGCGGTTCGCGAAGGTGATCCACACCGCCCGGTACCTGGTCGCCTCGACCTGCGAGAACGAGCCCATGAAGTCCGCGAAGGACTCCTTCAGCCACAGGTCGTCCCACCACTTCATGGTGACCAGGTCACCGAACCACATGTGGGCCATCTCGTGCAGCACCACGTTGGCCCGGCCCTCGTACGCGGCCTCGGTGACCTTCGAGCGGAAGACGAACTCCTCGCGGAAGGTCACGCAGCCCGGGTTCTCCATCGCACCGATGTTGTACTCCGGGACGAAGCACTGGTCGTACTTGCCGAAGGGGTACGGGTAGTCGAACTCGTCGTGGAAGAAGTCCAGGCCCTGCTTGGTGACGGTGAAGATCTCGTCCGAGTCGAAGTACGGCGCCAGCGAGCGGCGGCAGGTCGCGGCCAGCGGGATCTCCAGCACGGTGCCGTCCGGCAGCGTGCGGCTGTAGTGGTCCCGGGCCACGTGGTACGGGCCGGCCACCACCGCGGTCAGGTACGTCGAGATCGGCTTCGTCGGGGCGAACCGCCACGTCCGGGTGCCGCTGCCGTCCGCGGTGACCTCCTCGTGCACCGCGTTCGCGTACACGTCCCAGGCCGCCGGGGCGGTCACCGCGAAGGAGAACGGGGCCTTGAGGTCCGGCTGCTCGAAGTTCGCGAACACCCGGCGGGCGTCGGCCGGCTCGAAGTGGGTGTACAGGTAGGTCTCGCCGTCCGCCGGGTCGACGAACCGGTGCAGGCCCTCGCCCGTGCGGCTGTACGCGCAGTCCGCCTCGACGACCAGCTCGTTCTGCTCGGCCAGGCCCGGCACCGCCACCCGGGCGCCGTCGAACACCTCGGCCGGGTCCAGCGCGAGGCCGTTCAGCACCACCGAGCGGACCGCAGGCGCGAGCAGGTCCACGAAGGTGTCCGCGCCGGGCGCGGAGCAGCGGAAGACGACGGTCGTGGTGGAGCGGAAGACGTCGACCGCCGGGTCGGCCGCGGAGGAGACGTCCAGCTGGACGCGGTAGCCCTCCACCTCGATCAACTCGGCCCGTTGCTGGGCTTCTTCGCGGCTCAGGTTCTTGCCCGGCACGGCGGTACTCCTTTGTCCGGATCGCACGCTGTGTGGAGATCTGCACGGCCGCGCCGGTGGGCCCGGCCGGGGGCATCCTTTCACGCGCGACCCGCGCCACCCCGGCACGGCACCGGGCGGTGCGCACGGAATCAACCGGGCCGCCGCACGGTTGGCACCGCGGGGTGCACCCTGCACCGCACCCCTGCACCACACCCTGCATCCGAACGCCGACCGAAGGACGCCGTCCGTGACGACTGCCGACTCCCGCAAGATCGCCGACTTCTGGTTCGACCCGATCTGCCCCTGGGCCTGGATGACCTCCCGCTGGATGCTGGAGGTCGAGCAGCTGCGCCCGGTGGACACCCGCTGGCACGTGATGAGCCTGTCCGTGCTCAACGAGGGCCGCGACGAGCTGCCCGAGAAGTACAAGGAACTGCTCGCCAAGGGCTGGGGCCCGGTGCGCGTTCTGATCGCCGCCGCCCAGGCGCACGGCGACAAGGTGCTCGGCCCGCTCTACACCGAGCTCGGCCTGCGCTTCCACAACCAGGGCCTGCCGAACGAGCGGGCCACCATCGAGGCCGCCCTGGAGGCCGCCGGCCTGCCGGTCGAGCTCGCCGACGCCGCCGACACCGACGCCCACGACGACGCCCTGCGCGCCTCCCACCGCGAGGGCATCTCGCTGGTCGGCGAGGACGTCGGCACCCCGGTGATCGCCGTCGACGGCCCGGACGGCGACCGGATCGCCTTCTTCGGCCCGGTGGTCACCCCCACCCCGCGCGGCGAGGCCGCCGCCCGCCTCTGGGACGGCACCCTGCTCGTCGCCGCCACCCCCGGCTTCTACGAGATCAAGCGCACCCGCACCGCCGGCCCGTCCTTCGAGTAGGACCCCGGCCGGGAAGCCCCCGGAACACCGAAGGGCGCGGGGAGCCGCGCGGTCGGTGGGACACCGTACGTGTCCCACCACCACGCGGCTCCCCGCGCCCTTCGCAGTGCCGGCAGGGGCGCGCCTGCTACTGGGCCGTCACGGCCCGCCTCTGCTTCATCCAGCCGGCCACGGCCAGCGCGACCGCCAGACCGCCGGTGAAGTACAGCTGGATCCGGTTGTTCTCGTCCAGCAGCATCAGCGCCAGCACTCCCAGGATGCCGACCAGCGCCACCCAGGTCAGGTACGGGAAGGCCCACATCCGCACGGACAGCTGCTCCGGCGCCTCGCGCTCCAGCCGCCGCCGCATCCGCAGCTGCGCCACCGCGATGAACGCCCAGACCACCAGCACCGAGGCGCCGACCATGTTGAGCAGCCAGGTGAAGACGGTGTCCGGCCACCAGTAGCTCAGCAGCACCGCCAGGAAGCCGAAGCCGGAGGAGGCCAGTACGGCCCGCCGCGGCACACCGCCGCCGATCTTCGCCAGCGCCTTCGGGCCCTGCCCGCGCTGCACCAGCGAGTACGCCATCCGCGAGGAGCCGTAGATGTTGGCGTTCATCGCCGACAGCAGGGCGATCAGCACGACCACGTTCATGACCTGGCCGGCGCCCGGGATGCCCAGGCTGTTCAGCACCGCCACGTACGGGCCGGGGCTCAGGATCGAGGAGTCGTTCCACGGGACGAGGGTGACGATCACGACCATCGAGCCGACGTAGAACAGCGCGATCCGCCACATCGCGGTGCGCACCGCGCCCGCCACGCTGCGCCGGGGGTCCTTGGACTCGGCGGCGGCGATGGTCACGGTCTCCAGACCGCCGTACGCGAAGACGGAGGCCAGCAGGCCGGTGACCAGGCCGGTGGTGCCGTGCGGGAGGAAGCCGCCGTGGCCGGTCAGGTTGGCGGCGCCGGGGGAGTCGGTGCCGGGCAGCACGCCGGCGATGGCCAGGATGCCGATCACCAGGAAGGCGGCGATCGCGGTCACCTTGATCGCGGCGAACCAGAACTCGAACTCGCCGAAGTTCTTCACCGCCGCCAGGTTGCTGCCGCAGAAGAAGGCCATGAAGACGGCCACCCACACCCACAGCGGCACGCCCGGGAACCAGCCCTGCATCACGTGCGAGGCGCCGATCGCCTCGGCCGCGACGCCGACGCACAGCAGCGTCCAGAACATCCAGCCGACGGTCAGACCGGCCCACGGCCCGATCTCCCGCTCGGCGTGCACCGAGAACGAACCGCTGGACGGGCGGGCGGCGGACATCTCGCCGAGCATCCGCATGACCAGCATGACGAGGACGCCCGAGACGGCGAACGCGAGGATGATCGCCGGGCCGGCGGCCGCGATGCCGGCGCCGGAGCCGACGAAGAGGCCGGCACCGATCACGCCGCCGAGCGCGATCATGGACAGATGGCGAGGCTTGAGGCCCGCGGCCAGCGTGCCCTCGGCGGCGGGCTCGGTGGCCTGCCGCTCCAGGGTGGGCGTGGGGGTGGTCGTCATCGGCGCATCCAGAGTTCGTCGAATATCGGAACGAGTTGTCCACTATTCGGCAGGCCGGATGGACACGCCAAGAAATCCCGGCGAGAGACCGCAATTCGGACACTCCGGTGACGCTGCGTACCGGACCTTTCACCATGGCACCGGGGCGCCGCGGGAGTGCCGCAGGCAGGACCCCACAAAACCCGGGCCTGACGCTTTGTCGGGGACGGCGCCGTCAGTTCGCACACCTGCGCGTAGGTTCACAACTGTTCACTGATCATCGAGCAGATGCGGAGCCCTCCCGATGGCCACGGCCGCGCCGATCACCGGCACCCCCGTTCTCGCCGACCTGCTGCCCCGCGCCACCACCCGCCTCGGCGGCCAGGTGCGCGAACTCGCCCTCGTCGCCGGCGGCGCCGCCCTCACCGGCCTCGCCGCCCAGCTGTCCGTCCCAGTGCCCGGCTCGCCCGTCCCGGTCACCGGCCAGACCTTCGCCGCCCTGCTCGTCGGCACCGCCCTCGGCGCCCGCCGCGGCATCGCCTCCCTCGGCCTCTACCTGCTCGCCGGCATGGCCGGCCTGCCCTGGTTCGCCGAGGGCACCTCCGGCTGGGCGGCGCCCAGCCTCGGCTACGTCCTCGGCTTCGTGCTCGCCGCAGGCCTCACCGGCGCCCTCGCCCGCCGCGGCGCCGACCGCAGCCCGCTGCGCACCGCCGGCGCCATGGTCCTCGGCAACCTCGCGATCTACGCCGTCGGCGTGCCCTACCTCGCCGCCGCCCTGCACGTCCCGCTGGCGAAGGCGGCCGACCTGGGCCTCTACCCCTACCTGGTCGGCGACGCCCTCAAGGCCGTCCTCGCCATGGGCGCCCTGCCGCTCGCCTGGAAGCTCCTCGGCCGCACCCGCTGACCCGGGCGGACCGGCGCGCGGCCGCCCCCTCCGCCGGGCCGGTGCACGCGCATGCCACACTCGTGGTCATGCGCGTGTACCTGGGCTCCGACCATGCCGGATACGAACTGAAGAACCACCTCGTCGAGTGGCTGAAGGGGGCCGGCCACGAGCCGGTCGACTGCGGCCCGCACATCTACGACGCCGAGGACGACTACCCGCCGTTCTGCCTGCGCGCCGCCGAGCGCACCGCCGCCGACCCCGAGGCCCTCGGCGTCGTCATCGGCGGCTCCGGCAACGGCGAGGCGATCGCCGCCAACAAGGTCAAGGGCGTTCGCGCCGCGCTCGCGTGGAGCGAGCAGACCGCCGCCCTCGGCCGCGAGCACAACAACGCCAACGTCATCTCCGTCGGCGGCCGCATGCACACTCTCGACGAGGCCACGAAGTTCGTCGAGATCTTCCTCAACACCCCCTACAGCGGCGAGGCCCGGCACACCCGCCGGATCGAGATGCTGAGCGAGTACGAGACCACCGGCGAGCTCCCGCCCATCCCGGCCCACCACCCCCAGGGCTGACCCTCCTAGACGCCTGGGCCGCACGGGCCGTCAGAACCCGTGCGGCAGCCAGGGCGCCACGTCCGAGGCGAAGGCCCGCGAGGCCGGCGCCAGGGCTCCCTGCCGCAGCTCGGTGACCAGACCCGCCCGGGCCAGTGCCGCCAGCGTCTCCCCGCCGAGATAGGCGGACCCCAACTCCCGTACGTCCAGGGCCAGATCGGCCGGCGCCCCGGTGCGGACACAGCTCGTCGCCCGGCCCGGGCCTGCCGTCCGCAGCCGCCAGCGCCCCGCGTTCCACGGGCAGAAGCCGTCCGCCACCTCCAGCACCGCGTCCAGCGGCTGCGCGTAACCCCGCGACTCCAGCGCCGCCCCCACGTCCACCAACCGCAGGTGCAGCGCGTCGCTCAGCCGCGGCTCCAGCCGGCGCACGTCCGACACCAGGTGCAGCAGCGGATCGTCCACCGGCAGGTTCCCGGCCTCCACCGTGTCCACCAGGTCCAGGTCGAGCAGGTAGCGCCACAGCCGCGCGTACACCTCCGGCGTCAGCGCCTCCACGTCCCGGACCTTGACCCGGCCCACCGCGTTGTCCCCCGCAGACCAGTCCACCTTCGCCGAGTAGCGGGCGTAGCCCAGCAGCCGGCCGCTCCCGGTGTCCTCGGCGAGCACACACTGCCGCGGCGAGAAGCCGCCCCGGGAGGACGGCACGTCCAGCAGCGGATGCCGCTCCCAGCCGGGGCGGCGCTCCAGCCGGCCCGGCCGCGACGGCACCAGCGCGGCGTACAGCTCCTCGCAGGCCGGCGAGGACTCCACCGGGTCGGCCAGCCGCAACCGCAGCGCCGGGTTCTCCGCCACCGGCAGCGACACCCGGTGGCAGGGCACCTTCACCGCCGTCCTCCAGGTGGCCCGCCCGAACCCGAACCGACCATAGATGCCCGGCTCCGACGCGGTCAGCGCCGACAGCGGCTCGCGTGCGGCCCGCACGTCGTCCAGCATCCGCCGCATCAGCACCGTCAGC
Organism: Streptomyces sp. NRRL B-24484; assembly: GCF_000717715.1. Taxonomy (GTDB): domain Bacteria; phylum Actinomycetota; class Actinomycetes; order Streptomycetales; family Streptomycetaceae; genus Kitasatospora. Next base: position 48,047 of record NZ_JOAI01000020.1, read on the forward strand.
CCGCCGCGACGCCGGTGGGTGGGCAGGACACCGACCATCGTGACGCCCGCCACCGGCAGCACCGCCCCGCCGGGCACCGCCATCCGGAAGCTGAACACCGAACCCCCGCCGACCGGCTCCGCACCGTCGCAGACCACCAGGGAACGCCCGACCTCGGTCAGCGAGCGGTACAGCGCCCGCTCCTCGGCGTCCTCCTCCGCACCGCCGAACGCGACCTCCAGCCGGCGGTACCAACCGTCCCACTCCTCCGCGTCGAGCGGACGGACCATCAGCGCACCGGCGTCACCTGTCGTCATGCCGCCCACCCTCGCACCCGGCGCAGGCCGTGTGCGACCGACGTACCGCCGGAGCGTCACCGTCCGGCGCCCGGGCGCCGCCGTGCGCCCCCGGAGCGCGGACGGCGGCGCACTCCCGCCACCCGGCCGAAACCCGCTGCGCAGCACCGGGGCGCCCGCGCAGCCCCGGCGCAGGCGTCGACGCAGACCCGCAACCGTGGATAAGGTCGGACCCCATGGCTGGCAGCACGCAGGGCACCGAGCCCCGGACGACTGCGACGGGCCCCACCGCGAGCGCGGCCAGGGAGCCCGTGACGGCCCGGTTGCGCACGAGGCTCCGCCGGGCCCGCCGCACCATGCGCCGAACCGGTGTCGACTACTTCCGCGGCGCCGCCCCCGACTGGCTCGCCTTCGCGCTCTTCCTGGCTGCCGTCCCGCTGCTCGTCGTCCTCAACATCTGGATCCCGGCCTGGGTGCCGCCCACCTCCCTGGTGCTCCCCGTCCTCGCCGGCTCCCTGCTGCTGCGCCCCGGCACCCTCGTCCTGCTCTACGCGGCCGCCGCGGTCGGCCTGTCCACCGAGTCGCTCATCCACACCGGCGAACGCGTCGCCAGCGAGAACCCCGACGCCTACGTCTACGGCGTCACCCCCGGCGCCGCCCTGGTCGTCGGCGCGGTCGGCGTCGCCGGCCTGCTGCTCGCCCAGTTCCGCAGCCGGGTCGGCGTGCCCTGGCGCGGCGGCGGCACCATGCTCTTCGACCTCCGCGAACGCCTCCGGGTGCAGAGCCAGTTGCCCCGGCTGCCCGAGGGCTGGTCCGCGGACATGGCGCTGCGCCCGGCCGGCGGCCAGTCCTTCTCCGGCGATTTCGTGGTGGCCGCCCGCACCGGCCCGGGCGGCCGGACCCTGGAGGTCGTCCTCGCCGACGTCTCCGGCAAGGGCATGGACGCCGGCAGCCGCGCCCTGCTGCTCTCGGGCGCCTTCGGCGGCCTGCTCGGCTCGCTGCCCGCGCACGATTTCCTGCCCGCCGCCAACGGCTACCTGCTCCGCCAGGAGTGGGAGGAGGGCTTCGCCACCGCCGTCCACCTGGTCCTCGACCTCGACACCGGCCAGTACGAACTGCTCTCCGCCGGCCACCTGCCCGGCATGCAGCGGCACGGCGGCACCGGCGTCTGGGAGTCCAAGGAGTCCGAGGAGGGGCCGCTGCTCGGCATCTACGACGGCGCCAAGTTCGAGGGCCTGCGCGGCCGGCTCGACAGCGGCGACGTGCTGATGCTGTGCACCGACGGCATGGTCGAGATCCCCGGCCGGGACCTCGCCGAGGGCATGGACCGGCTGATGGGCGAGGCCGACCGACTCGTCGTCGGCGGTTTCCGCGGCGCCGCCGGACGCCTCATCGAGTCGGTCGCCAAGGACGTCAACGACGACCGTGCCGTGCTGCTGGTGTGGCGCCAGTAGCCCCTGTCAACCCCCGGGAGTGATCTTCGGCCAATCCTGACAACCCCTTCACGCGGCGGATCACGGCCCCGGGCCTGCCGATTGGCCATTCCGGCGCGTTCCACCCCGCCCCCGGCGACGGTTCGTCAGAAGACATCGGCTATCGTCTCGGTCGGCGGAAATTCGTCTCACATGGCAGGATCTTCGCTCCGGGCTCCCGGCTAGTCCTTTACGCAGGCAGCACGAACGACCACACTGAGTCCGGGTGGGCTGGTCGATGCTCGGGGGACGGGGGGCGAGAGGTGCGGCAGACAGCAGGCGTCACCGGCGCCGCGGACGCCTCCACGGCGGCGGGATCGGTCGACTCGTGCCAGGGACGGTCGGCGCACGCCGCGGTCCGGTTCCGACACGGGGTTCCAGCACGAACCCCCGCCACAGATTGAGGAAGTGAGTCCGGGTGGCCTTCTCCGTCTCCGCGCTGTTCCTGTTCGGCGTCATCGTCGTCATCTTCATCCGCAACAAGCAGCTGAAGACCAGCCACGCCATCATCGCGGCGCTCTTCGGCTTCATGGTGAGCCAGTCCACGGCGGCCCGGCCGATCCAGGACTTCCTCAACCAGCTGGCGAAGACCATCTCCTCCGTCGCGAGCTGACCGCCCGGCCGGCAGACCCTCCGCCGCGGGCCGTCCCCGCCCCGGGCCGACCGCCCCTGCGAGCCGTCCGGCCCGGACCTACCGTCCGGCCCTGGCCCGCCGCCAGCGGGCCAGCACCCCGAGCCGCACGGCGGGCACGGCGACCGGGGCCGCCCCGGCGGCTCCGGCGTCCCCGACCGCGGAGACCGCTGCCGCCGGAGGCTCCCCGGCAGGCAGGCCGTCCGGCACCAGCAGGACGAACAACCGCGCCCAGCACAGCCGTTCGCCGCGCGGCCAGCCGAGCGCGCGCAGCGCCGCCGAACCCGGCCCGGACACCTCGCCGTTGACCCGGACCTCGGCCACGTCCTCGCCCGCCCGGCCGCCGAGGAACAGCTTCACGCCCGTCACGGCCGGCTCCGCGCCCTCGACCGCGAGCTCGGGGGCGATCGCCCCGGCGAGCTCCGGCAGCAGCTGGTGGTCGGCGAGCCACTCCGACAGCGCTTCGCTGCCGAAGCCGAAGACGGCCGCCGGCCCCTGCACCGCGTGCCAGCCCGGCAACTGCGGCGGGCGGACGTGGTCGCCGTGCGTGCCCCGGCCCTCCTGCAGCTCGACCAGGGCCGCCGCGGTGGTGGTCGCCCACATCCGCACGGCGCTCTCCAGCCGCTCCTCCTCCGTCCGGCCGAGGCCCGCCGTGCAGTCCCACACCACCGGGCCGTCCGCCCGCCCGACGTCGAGGGCGAAGCCGAGGTCCACGTGCCCGGCACCGCCGCCCTCGCCCGGGTGCTCGCGGACCGCCACCGCCGTCGTCCCGGGCCCGCGCACCACGCTGCCCTCCACCGCGAACCGCTGACCGAACCGCGCCATCTCCCGGACGACGCTGCGCTGGATCACATCCAGCCGGGACTGCGCGCGCACCCGGGGCTCCTCGCTCGAAAAGGGGTCGAACACCGCTCGGGAGGGAGGCTATCGGCCCCCCGGGTGACCAGTGTCACCGGGCGGGCCATGATCCGTGCCGGGCCGCGAGCGGGCCGCCACGCGGGGTGTCCGATTTGCCTGACTGCTGATGATACGGACACGTACGGTCACTGCGGCGACTGCGCTCTGCCCACCGGCGGCGGGCGGAGAGTCACCTCCGCAGGGGCCCTCGGGGGCCTCCGGGGACGGGGAGCTTGCCACCGGAGGGCCCCATCGGTTTTCCTCGGAGCCTGCCCGGCCACAACGGCTGGGCGGGCCACCGGGCGGAACGCCGAGTCCTGCCGCCGCCCGGGGTCACGCACCCTTCCGTGCACGGCAGGAGCGGGGGACCCAAGGTAAGTGCCGCACCCGGTGATCCGGGGACGGCTTGGGGTGAAGTCGCGTCATTTTCCGCGACCGGGCGAACTCCCCGCCCGAACCCGACAGCTCACCTCGTAGGCGTCGGAGAGGAACAACTCGATGTCCGTTCTGGGCACCCGTCTGTCTCGCGTCGCCGTCGCCACCGGTGTGGCCGCCGCCGCCATCGCCATCCCCGTCACCGCCGCCTCCGCCGCGAGCGCCCACACCGCCGCCCCGGCTGCCGCTCCGGCCGCCGCCGCGCCGGCCGCTGCGCACGCCGAGGCCCCCGCCGCCGCTCCGGCTGCCGCCCCGGCCGCCGACGCCAGCTACAAGGTCGTCCGCGGTGACACCCTGTCCAAGATCGCCGGTGCGCAGCACGTCGACGGCGGCTGGAAGAAGCTCTACCAGGACAACCGCCAGGTCATCGGCGGCAACCCGAACCTGATCTTCCCGGGCCAGAAGCTGACCGTCGGCGGCCACGCCGCCGCGCCGGCCGCTGCTGCCGCGCCGGCCGCTGCCGCCCCGCAGGCCGAGACGAAGAAGTCCGACGCCGCCGCCTCCCGCTCCGAGAAGCGCACCCCGGTCCAGGCCGCGCCGAAGCCGGCCGCCCCCAAGACCGAGGCCGCCAAGCCCGCCGCGCCGGCGCCGGCCGCCGCCCCGAAGACCGAGGCCGCCAAGCCCGCCGCCGCTGCCTCCGGCTACGTCGCGCCGGTCGCCGCCTCCCTGGGCACCCCGTACCACAAGGCCGGCTCCAACTGGTCCAGCGGTTACCACACCGGTGTCGACTTCGCCGTCAGCACCGGCACCTCGATCCACGCCATCGCCGCCGGCACCGTCGTCGAGGCCGGCTGGGGCGGCGCCTACGGCAACAACGTCGTCATCAAGCACGCCGACGGCAAGTACTCGCAGTACGCCCACTTCTCGGCCCTGAAGGTCTCGGTCGGCCAGACCGTCACCGCCGGCCAGATCATCGGCCTCTCCGGCGCGACCGGCAACGTCACCGGCCCGCACCTGCACTTCGAGGTCCGCACCACCCCGTCGTACGGCTCCGACATCGACCCGGTGGCGTACCTCGCCGCCCACGGTGTCCGCGTCTGACGCACGCCGCCGACGCGCAACAGCCGAGGCAACGAGGCCTAGGCACACCGCGCCGCATCCGAAGGCCCGGCCCGGGGATCCATGATCCCGGGGCCGGGCCTCGGCCGTTCCCAACGTCCTTGGCCACAGCGGTACTTCGGTACCGGGGGCGGCCCGCCAGGCGGGCCTGCGGCCGGCCGAACGTTCCCGGAGACCCGACCGCGGCGACCCGCCGTCGCAGCCCCGACATCCCCGTCGCACCACCACCTGGGCTGACCGGTCACCACGACGAAGGCGCAGACCCGGTACCCCGGCGACCGAGCAGGGGCCGTCGTCACGTTGCCGTCGGTGCTGTCGGGGCCGGTGTCCCCCGTACAGGGGATCTTCGGAACGGCCGGTCGCCGAACCGGCGTGCGGACCGCCCGTCCTGGCCGGTGGGGTCCTGACCCGTCACCACCAGGAGCAGGGACAGCGCCGCGGCAAGGAAGACCACGACGGGAACCAGCAGGAAGATCGATCCGAAAATCGGAAGAAACATCCGCATCGACGGATTCACCCGGGGAAAGTCGGCCCGCTCGGCGCCGGGATGCAGCGGCCCGGCCCGCAGGCCACGGAAGTCGAACGGCGCGACCGCACCCACCGGCACCCCGAACCTGTCCTCCAGGTGCGAGCACCGACGGATCCTGCGCCGGGTCACATCCCAGGTCCGCTGCCGGTCGGCCGCGACACGGATCGCCTTACGCGGTGCTCCGGGAGCGCTCCCTACGACAGAGGCCCCAGCTCCGCGATCATGTCGCTGAGCTGGGGCCTTTGCTGTGGAGCGGGCGACGGGAATCGAACCCGCGTGGCCAGTTTGGAAGACGACGGCACCGGATGTGGGCTGAGCTGGCGACTCGCTGACCTGCGGGGGAGCGGAGCGCCTCGCCGTCGTTCCCCGCGACTCCCCGCCGGCTCCTGGCCTAACGGGCACGACAGGGGCACGGGGCGGCTCACAGAAGCTTGTACGCCCACTGCTCAGTGGCCACGTCCGGCGGTCGCGCTCGACGCCTCCGGGGCCCGCAGACCAGCCATGGGGATTCCTCGGTTGACACCTGGCCACCCGGCAGGGCGAGCGGCTGGTTCAGCGTGAAAACGTAGCAACCGGGCTCGACGTCGACCCGTTTGAGTAGGAGCATCCTCGGAGCAACGATCGCGAGCCCATGAGCACCATGCCGGTCATGATGCCGAGGCATGTGTCATGAGGTCCAGCGGATTTGCTGACTGCTGAAGGAATCGGACTGGCGACCGGCGCCTGTGGGGCCGCCACTGGTTCGGATCATGGTCAGGACATGCACCCTGACAGGCTGGCCTCGACTGGTCTCTTCGACCTGAAGCAACACTGACACGCGCCTGACCGGCGGGTGCGACAAGCACTTTGTCATAGTCGTTGGCCGACCCCGGCAATGACATCCGTGCAAGTTCGCCCGGACTTGCGTAGCTGCGCGGAGGGCGCTCACCCCATTACCGCGTTGCCTCACGAAACATCATCTACAAGTACGGGCAGACGGGCCGCTGCGCTCGCCTGAGCTAGGCGCGCGCCCGCACAGCCAGTCGAATAGCCGTCACCGATCCCCGTCGTTTGTGCTGGATGCAAGATTCTTGTCAGCCTCCATTTTGCTGCTGGTCCTCCGAGTTGCGAGGATTCCCAGTGGATTCAATCTGCTGGCCACTCTCGCCATCCGGCGGTGCATTTCCGCCAAGTGTGCCGATTTGGCGACTAATCCGTCCGAGGGAAATCAGCAGAGATGCCATGACGCGTTCGGATCCGTCGTGGCGGCGAAGGTGCTCTAGTGCTTCTTTATATGAAGCGTGGGCCTCGCTCAAGCGACCTTGGGCCTTGTGTACGTCTCCGATGTCTCTCAATACGGTGGCGTAAGAGCCGGATTCAATTTCGGGGTTGATTAGCTTAAGTGAGGCCTGGTAGTTATTCAAGGCCTTAGTGTAAGCATCCTTTATGCCGCGATTCCCAAGCCGCTCATAGGCCAGGCCCAGATCGCGGAAGCCGACGGCTTGCCTTGTGGCCTCCCGGACTTGGCCGATAATTTCTCCGGCCTGGTCCAGTGCGGCCAGTGCTTCGACTGGCTCGCCGCAGTCGATGAGACAATCGCCGAAAGCAATCATGGTTGTGGCTAGATCGGCAGGACTGTCGGCGCGATATTTGTACTCGATTGACTGTCGATAGTACGCGGCAGCCTGCGGATTGTCACCCACAGCCCGGTGCGTGTCGGCGATGTCGTGCAGGATGACCCCGTAAGAGCCTGGATCCTTGTCGGGATCGGTTAGATCTAGGGCTCCTTGGAAGCAGGTGAGGGCCTGTCCAAACCACGAGGGCCCCTGCGGCTCGCGATCGTCTGGCATTTTCTTGACACTTCCTTCTATTGTGGGTGGGCTGGAGCTGTTGGTATTGACTAGCTGCCGGCCGCGCTTGACGAGCATGCCGACGAGGTTGATTCGGGCACCGAGGGTGTCGGGGTGGTCCGGGCCCAGCACCCGCTCCCGGTCGGTCAGCAGGTCCTCATAGGCGGTGATGGCGCCGGCCCCGTCCCCTGTCTCCCCTCGCCAGTAGGCGAGATTGCCCCGGGTGGAAAGGGTGTCGGGGTGGTCTGGGCCCAGCACCTGCTCCTGGTCGGTCAGCAGGTCCTCATAGGCGGTGAGGGCGCCGGCCCCGTCGCCTGTCTCCCCTCGCCAGTAGGCGAGATTGCCCCGGGTGGAAAGGGTGTCGGGGTGGTCTGGGCCCAGCACCCGTATCCGATCGGCTAGTACTTGTTCCAGGGCAGCAACCGTGCCGGCCGCATCCCCAGCCTCCCCGCGCCAGTGGGCGAGACTGGCCCGGGTGGAAAGGACGCGGGGGTGGTCCGGGCCCAGCACCTGCTCCTGGTCGGTCAGCAGGTCCTCATAGGCCGAGACTGGCCCGAGTGGAAAGGGTGTTGGGGTGGTCCGGGCCCAGCACCCGCTCCTGGTCGGTCAGCAGGTCCTCATAGGCGGTGATGGCGCCGGCCCCGTCCCCTGTCTCCCCGCGCCGGTAGGCGAGATTGCCCCGGGTGGTCAGGGTGTCGGGGTGGTCCGGGCCCAGCACCCGCTCCCGGTCGGCTAGTACTTGTTCCAGGGCAGCAACCGTGCCGGCCGCATCCCCAGCCTCCCCCCGCCAGTAGGCGAGGTTTCCCCGGGCGGTGAGGGTGTCGGGGTGGTCCGGGCCCAGCACCCGCTCCCGGTCGGGCAGCACCTGTTCCAAGGCAGCAACGGCCCCGTCTACATCCCCAGCCCGCCCACGCCACAGGCCGAGGTAGCCCCGAGTGGTCAGGGTGTCGGGGTGGTCCGGGCCCAGCACCCGCATCCGGTCGGCTAGTACTTGTTCCAGGGCAGCAACCGTGCCGGCCGCATCCCCAACCTCCCCACGCCAGTAGGCGAGGCTATGGCGAGTGGTCAGGGTGTCGGGGTGGTCCGGGCCCAGCACCCGCTCCCGGTCGGCTAGTACTTGCTCCAGGGCAGCAACCGTGCCGGCCGCATCCCCAGCCTCCCCACGCCATTCGGCGAGATCCTGCCGGGTAGTAAGAGAATCTGGATGGTCGGAACCGAGGCGGCGCTGGGCAGTGTCCTCCAGGCGCTGGAAGTAGGCGGCGGCAGCAGCGCTCTGGCCGCTGCTGCCAAGGCTGGTGCCGGCGCGGAAGAGCACGGGATGGGCACCGGAGTGCCACAGGGTGTCTTCGGCAGCGCGTCGGAGGGCATCGGCGTTGGAGCGAAGGGCCTGCGCGAGGGTGGTATCTCGCTCTATGGCGGGCCAGGCGGCGATCAGGGCATCGGCGGCGGTAGAGGCGGCCTGTTCGTACTGGCCGGCTGGAAGGGGGTCGCGGACCGTACGTTGAATGATCTGGTGGACACGAACAGCCTGATGCGGGGTCTCAGGGGTGTGGTCAATGAGGCTAAGTTGATGGAGGTTCCACAGACCGTCGCTAGCATCTTCAACAGTAATGTGGAGGGGGGCTGGCGGTTGGGCAATCGCGCGCGTAGGACCGGTGGAATCGGCGCGGCGATTTTCGAGGTAAGTCAGGACGAGTGGGCCGGTCAGGACGCGGTGCGGGATGCCGTTGGGATCCAGCATCGCGGCCAGTTCCAGCAGCGGGCGTGCCAAGCCCTGCGGAGGGAGTTGGTCGGCGAGGGCGACGGACAGGGACCAAGCGGCGGCAACGGTGAGTTGTTGGTCATCGGGCAGACCTCCGATGCCGGGCAGCAGAGCGGTTAAGGTCCGCCGCTGGTCAGCCAGGCGTCGCCGGTAGGCGGCACAGTCCAAGTGCCGATTGATCATGTAGGGCACGGCCTGAGCCAATGCGAGCGGCAGATTTCCGAAGTCGGCGGCGAGTCCGGAGAGTTGGTCAGCCGGCTCGCTGCGGCCGGCAGCAGCGAGACGAGCGGTGAGATAGGAGAGGGCCTCGGCCGAGGTGAAAAGACCGATGTCGATACGATGTCGTCCGTTGCCGAAGAAGGCGGCATCGCGATTTCGAGTGGTCACCACTGTCCGCCCTGATGGATGGTTGGGTGGCCATAGTCCGGTCATATCCGACGGGCGGGAAACGTCGTCCAGAACAACGAGCCAACGCTTGCTGCGATTGGTGTCCAGCCAGGCCAGAAATGCTGATGCAGCCTGGTCCGGCTCCTGGGAGTCGACTCCCAAGACCTCCGCCCCAGCTTGCGAATAGCGCGAGATCACTGCCTCGGGACTGCTGGCTGTAGCCCAGACGAGGAGATCGAGGTCACCGGCGTTCCAGGCGCGGCGAGCGTAGTGGGCAGCGACCTGACTCTTGCCCACTCCGCCCATTCCGGACAACACCTGGCACACCACCGTGGTGCCCCCGCTGGCTATTGCAGCGTCAAGGTCGTCGACCGAATCGCGCTGCTGGAAGCAGTCAGCCTGCCTGGGGAGGACCCCTACTTGGTGCGGCCATGACACCGCAGGGCGAGAAGTTGTGTATTGCTCAATACGGTCGGCATGAGCTACAGCGACACCATGCTGGGCAATGGCCACAGTGTGTGCGGTGATGTCCGGGGTTGAAAGGGCGCCGGGCTCGGTAGCTCCTAGTTCGGGCCCGGCTGCGGAGGATTTCCCAGGGTCACATCTCCTCTAATTTGTCCGGCAGCCACCCCGTGGTTGGCTACGATGCTCACGTTCCCGTCGATGGCCAGCCCGTGCTTCCCTGCCGAGACCCCACCGGCTTCGCGCCGAACAGAGGCCACCAGTTCCCCCAGCTGCCCGGCCGCCTTCTCGCGTTCATCCTCGCCAAGGCTTTCTAGCAGGTCCTCGAATCGGTCCTGCCAAGATGCTTTAAGACCAGTTCGTACCTGCTCGGCCTCTTCAGGGCTAGCTCTGTCTAGCTCGGTCGCCGCGCGGTCTAAGCGTTCCAGAACTACCTGGGCGTCTTGGGCGCCCCTGAGGCCAAAGATGCTGACTACCTGCTTCCTGAACCCCGTCCACAGATCTGTACCGGCCGCCTGGGCCACTGCCGCGCCAGCCGCCGAGGCCAGCGCCATAAATGCCTCTGCCAACATGCCGTCCTCCTCGAATCCGCTTCACACGGACCCGGCGTGCCCTCAGCCTGATTGCAGGCTGCTTGCTCGCTGTGACCGAAGTTCCGGCGGCACGAACACGGTCATATCTCCACCATGCGCCAGCGGGCCAATATGTGCACCCTCACCCATCCGGCCGCTGAGGCCCAGCCCACCCAGGGCTGCTCTGCTACTAGCCTCCCGCGCCTGCCTGAGTCCGTCATCCTCGTCCTGCAAGTTTTTGCTTGCGGGACCGAGAGGGCCAGAGCGGACGGGCGTCAGGGTCGCTTCGTTCTCGCGGTTGCAACTGTTTGATTACGTGATGCTCATGGCGGTGGGTGACGGAGCAGCTCCTACTTCTTTCTCTTGATGGTCCGGGGCAAATGGTGGGTAAACCAGCAGCACTGGCACGTGTGGGTGGTGGAGCGGTTTTGGCCGGTGTCCTGTCCGGGCTGGGGTCGAGCATGATCGGGGGGCCGTAAGCTGTTGCGACTCGGTCAGGGCTCTTTGGGCCCGACCGCAATGTGGCCGAGTGGCCCCCCGTTCTTGCTCGACGCGGGTCCCAGTTCGGGCAGGTGGGTAAACCGCGGAGCCGCCCGCCCCAGCCCCGTCGGGCTGGTTCTGACCTCTGCCTTCCGCGCCTTCCTCTGCCCGTGCGGGGGTGGAAGTTTGGACCTGTCCGTCTCTGCCCCGGCCTTAGCTTTCCGCCCCTTGTGGGCGCGGCCGACGGCGGCGAAGCCCCAGCCGGGGCGAAGACAGGAGGCGGGGCGCGCGCCGGAGGACGGCCGGCGCCGCCGCGCCGCAGGCGCGGCACCCCAAACGTTGTGAGGCTACGTCTAGTAGTTCCAGGAGGCCGGGAATCTCGCCGGTGATCTCCGATCCCGCCGTGATGTGCCTTCCCCGTGGGCTCCGCCCGCCCCGCCCGCCGAGCGGAGCGAGGCGCCTTGAACCCGTAGAGAAGGTTTTTACGCATCCCCCTACCCGCCCTACCGACCGATGGCCGAAGGCGGTCTTGGCTCCCGCTCACTGGCGTGTTGAGCTGGAGCGTTGGGTGGTCGTTGCCTCGGGGGTGGGGATGGACGGCGAGTTCACTGTTCGGCGCTGGCGCCGGTACGGGTATGACCGGCTGTATGTGAACCGGCAGGGCGCTGAGCAAGCCGTCGGCTGGTACGACTTCGCCACCGGAAGGATCGAGGTCCCAGACGACCGGGATCGTGCTGAAGTGGTGCGAGTGCTGACTCCGCGTCTGGCCGGTCTGGCGCCGGAGGTCAAGATGCCCCCACCGGCCATACTGGAGCCACCGTTGGCCGCGGAGGGCGACAGTACGGACCTGGCGCTCAACAAGCCCGGGGATGCCTTACGGCGGAAGATCGCCGAAGAAGAGCCGTCCTGGTGGAAGCGCCGCTTTGCTTACTGGCTCAGTCGGGAGACGACGTCGGCGCATTCGTGGGCGGTCGGGTTGCGGGGTGAACGGCTCGTCGGTGGCCGACTCAACCGGCTCCGTCGGGACGGCTGGAAGGTGCTGCACTCGGTTCAGCCACCGAGCGGAGGTGCCGACATCGATCACCTGGTCATCGGCCTGCCCGGCGTGTTCGTCGTCAACACCAAGCATCACCGCGGCGCCGCGGTATGGCAGGGCGACCATGCCGTCACGGTGAACCGGGCCTCCACGCAGTACGTCCCAATCAGCCAGCGTGAGGGTGCTCGGGTCAGCCGACTCTTATCGGGACGGTGCGGCTTCCAGGTGCCCGTTCAACCCGTGATCGCCGTGCTCGGGGCAGCGTCGATCACGGTGACATCCGAGCTGGCTCCCGTGCTCCTCCTGGATGGGAAGGAGGCGGATCGGCGCCTCTCAGGCCGCACACCTCGGATGTCCGCCGAGCAGGTGGAGAGCGTCTTCACTGTCGCCCGGGACAGTCGGACTTGGGTGCGGTGAGGCTCGGCTTGCGGCGGCCACCAGGGTGCGACCGTCGTGGGCGCGGATGTGGGGAGCCTGGTCTTCAAGCGCGTCGGTGATTCGGACCGCGTACACCTCGCCCATGGACGCGCGCACCTCGTCCGGTGTTAGCCAGTCGACCGCGGTCGACTCCTCCGAGAGCTGCTCTTGCCCGCCCTCCGGTCGGCACCGGAAGACTAGGGCGACGATGCCCCGGGTCATGTTCTTGTAGACACCGGTGAGCCGCTCGACCCGAACCCTGATGCCGGTCTCTTCGAAGATCTCGGGCGGCAGCAAGGAGGACACGCCGGAACGCCCGACCGCCTCGGTCGCTGAGGTGTATGCGGTCGCCAACCGGATTCCCGGCCGCTATCGGGCCCTGGTGCTGGTCGCTGCCCTGTGCGGGCTGCGGTGGGGTGAGCTGATCGGACTCACCCGCCGGGACGTGGACTCGGACGCCGGCACGATCCGGGTCCGCCGCTCGATCGCCGAGCTGCCCAACGGGGAGCGGGTCGCCAAGCTGCCCAAGACCGCCGCCGGGGTTCGGACCGTGGCCGTGCCCGAGGTGATCCTCGGCGAGGTGCGTCGACACCTGGAGGTCTACGCCGAGCACGGCCCGGACGGGATGGTCTTCGTCGGCTCGAAGGGCGTCATGCCGCGCCGTAACCACTTCAATCGGCTCTGGCACAGGGCGTGCGCCGGGGCGGGCGTCACCGGTCTGCGCTTCCACGATCTCCGGCACACCGGGAACACCCTCGCCGCCTCGACCGGTGCCAGCACTCGGGAACTCATGGCGAGGATGGGTCACAGCACCGCCCGGGCCGCGCTGATCTACCAGCACGCCACCGCCGAGCGGGAGCGCTCGATCGCCCGGGCCGTGAGCGATCTGGTGCAGAGGGTCCGGCCCCAGGCTGATCAGGAAGGCTGACCGACCGATGGGAGGACCTGGGTGTGGCGAGGACCGCCGCGCCCAGATCCTCCTGTTTGCAGGGATGGCCGAGCTTGGCCGCAGTTGACCGTTCGGTGTTCACGAGGTTCCGCCAATACCGGCAGGTGGCGGTACGACCGCTGGTACGTTCCATCCGTGATCAGTCAGGTCGTTACTCTCGTGGGCGTCCTGGTGGGTGCCCTCACCTCGTATTTCGCCACAACCGCGGCTGAACGGGCGCGGCATCGTCGGTCGATGAGCACGAGATGGGACGAGCGGAAGCTCGACACCTACGTCGAGTACGCGGCTGTGGTGAAGGAAGTCCATCGCGCGGCCAAGGCCGCCTTCGCGGCGCGCGCGAACCTCGATGATCTTCCTGCTCTGCTCGCTGAGATGAACGAGGCGGAGAACCGGCGGTCGGTGCTCTTCGAGAGGCTGGTGCTGCTGGCCGAGCCGGCTGCCATCACTGCCGCGAATGCGGTCAACGCCAAGCTCTGGGCCGGCCTCCACCTCGCGCGTGCACAGCAGGGGAGTGACAGCGACTGGGATCCGGTGGGTCAAGGTCTGATCGAAGCCCTGAGCGAGCTTCACAGGCAAGCACGAGTCGATCTCGGGATAGCGGGCGACTTCCGTCCGGCGGCCTAGCTCGGGGCCTCGGTCGATCCGATCGGGCACGCAACGGGCACGGCGACCTGAAAATCCCTCAGACGACAAAGGCCCCAGCTCCGCGATCATGTCACTGAGCTGGGGCCTTTGCGTTGGAGCGGGCGACGGGAATCGAACCCGCGTGGCCAGTTTGGAAGACTGGGGCTCTACCATTGAGCTACGCCCGCGTACGTGCGTTGACGGCACGTGGCCCCTCGGCCGGTGCGGGCCTCGGGGACGGGGGCCAGCCTACCTGGTCGGGTCGGCCGAATGCACACTGCTTTCGCTCCGGTGCCCGCTGATATTACGGCGAGGGGGCCCGGACCGGCGTGTACTCTCTCTTTCGGCACTACGGGGTGTGGCGCAGTTTGGTAGCGCGTCCGCTTTGGGAGCGGAAGGCCGTCGGTTCGAATCCGGTCACCCCGACGCTTTCGGCAGGGTCTCGTCAGGCGGGCGGGGCCCTGTTGCTTTCGTGGTACCGGTAGGATGGGCCGATGGCGGTAGTACCTGTGGCATGCACACAGGCGGCAGCCGCCCGAGGGCGAGGAGTCACGCTCACCGTCCACCCCCGTACGGGAGATGCAGCCCCAATCGCCCATCGCCCGTCTCGCCCGACCGACCGGCCGTTCCGGCCGTGGACGTCTGGCGGAGACAACCTGACCGCAAGCCCATAGGAGACCAAACCGTGAAGAGCGCCGTCGAGACTCTGAACCCGACCCGGGTTCGACTCACCGTCGAGGTGCCCTTCGAGGAGCTCAAGCCCAGCCTCGACGCGGCGTACAAGAAGATCAACCAGCAGGTCACGGTTCCGGGCTTCCGCAAGGGCAAGATCCCGGCTCGCGTCATCGACCAGCGCTTCGGCCGTGCCGCGGTGCTGGAGGAGGCCGTCAACGACGCCCTGCCGCGCTTCTACACGCAGGCCGTCGACGAGGGCAAGATCGAGGTCCTCGGCCAGCCCGAGATCACCGACATCGAGGGTGTGGAGCGGATCGCCGACGGCGGCGACCTGAAGTTCACCGCCGAGGTGGACGTCCGCCCCGAGATCGCCCTGCCGGACTTCTCGGAGATCTCGGTCACCGTCGACGCCGTCTCGGTCGCCGACGAGGACGTCGAGAAGTCGCTGGAGCAGCTCCGCGAGCGCTTCTCCTCCGTGAAGGACGTCGAGCGCGCCGCTGCCGCCGGCGACGTCGTGGTCGTGGACCTCGAGGCCAAGGTCGACGGCGAGGTGCCGGAGGACGGCACCGCCACCGGCGTGAGCTACGAGATCGGCTCCGGCCGCCTGCTGGACGGCATCGACGACGCCGTGATCGGCCTGTCCGCCGGTGAGTCCAAGACCTTCACCACCGAGCTCAAGGGCGGCACCCAGGCCGGCAAGAGCTCCGAGGTCACCGTCACCGTGACCGCCGTCCAGGAGAAGGAGCTCCCCGAGCTCGACGACGAGTTCGCCCAGCTGGCGAGCGAGTTCGACACCCTGGACGAGCTGAAGGACGACTCCCGCAAGCGCCTGGAGCGCATGAAGGAGTTCGACCAGGCCACCCAGGCCCAGGAGAAGGTCCTGGACGAGCTGCTGACCCGGGTCGAGATGGACTACCCGGAGAAGCTCCTCAAGGACGAGGTCGAGACCCGCAAGCACAACCTCGAGCACCACCAGCTCGAGCCGATGGGCATGAACCTCGAGACCTACCTCGCCACCCAGGACAAGTCCGTCGAGGACTACGAGAAGGAGACCGAGGAGCAGGCGAAGAAGGGCATCAAGACCCAGTTCGTCCTGGACGAGATCGTCGCGAAGGAGGAGCTCAACGTCAGCCAGGAGGAGCTGACCGAGCACCTCATCCGTCGCGCCGCCGGCTCGGGCCTCACCCCGGACCAGTTCGCCCAGCAGATCGTCCAGGGCGGCCAGGTTCCGCTGCTGGTCGGCGAGGTCGCCCGCGGCAAGGCGCTGGCCCTGGTCGTCGAGGCCGCCACCGTCACCGACAGCAACGGTGAGGCCGTCTCCTTCGAGGACGACGAGGACGAGACCGAGGCCACCGACGCCGTCGAGACCGTCGAGGTCGAGGACGAGGCCACCGAGGCCTGATCCTCACACAGCCGTACGACCCCGGCCCGGACACCCCAGGTGTCCGGGCCGGGGTCGTGTCGTCCGGGTTTCCCGCCCGCTGCTCCCGGTCCGCGCCCGCTGCCGCCGGTCTGCCCCCGCTGTTCCCGGTCCGCGCCCGCCGTTCCCGGTCCGCCCGGGCCGGTCTCCCGTATTTCCCCGCACACCCTGCGCTCACAGCGAACAGTTCTGCGTGGGGGATTCTGAGCCGCGGCCTGCGCGTTAGGGTCGGTGGACAGCGACACACACGCAGATCGACTGAGCAGGTGGCTAAGTGACGTTCCCGCAGATGCAGATGGATGGCCTGACGGCGCCGCGCGCCGCCGCCGGTGACGTG
The DNA here is from genome assembly GCF_000717715.1 of Streptomyces sp. NRRL B-24484. Lineage (GTDB taxonomy): Bacteria > Actinomycetota > Actinomycetes > Streptomycetales > Streptomycetaceae > Kitasatospora. Next base: position 64,295 of record NZ_JOAI01000020.1, read on the forward strand.
CTCGGCGGCCTGGGCGACCAGGTCTACAACCGGCTGCTCAACGAGCGCATCATCTTCCTCGGCCAGCAGGTCGACGACGACATCGCCAACAAGATCACCGCGCAGCTCCTCCTCCTGGCCGCGGACCCGGAGAAGGACATCTTCCTGTACATCAACTCCCCGGGCGGCTCGATCTCGGCGGGCATGGCGATCTACGACACCATGCAGTACATCAAGAACGACGTGGTGACCATCGCGATGGGCATGGCGGCCTCCATGGGCCAGTTCCTGCTCACCGCCGGCGCCAAGGGCAAGCGCTTCTCGCTGCCCAACGCCAACATCCTGATGCACCAGCCCTCCGCCGGTCTGGGCGGTTCCGCCTCCGACATCCGGATCCAGGCCGAGCAGCTGCTGCGCACCAAGAAGCGCATGTCCGAGCTGATCGCCTTCCACAGCGGCCAGAGCTTCGACCAGATCACCGCTGACTCCGACCGCGACCGCTGGTTCACCCCGGAGGAGGCCAAGGCGTACGGCCTCATCGACGAGATCATGCACAGCGCCGCGGACGTCCCCGGCGGCGGCGGCACCGGCGCAGGCTTCACCGCCTGACGGCCGGCCCCAGACTTCCAGACCGCACGCTTCGGAGGACCGAACACCCCATGAACACTCCTTACACGCCGCGCGGCGAGTTCCAGGGCCCCCGTGCCGAGGGCCGCTACATCGTGCCACGCTTCGTCGAGCGCACCTCCCAGGGCATCCGCGAGTACGACCCGTACGCGAAGCTGTTCGAGGAGCGCATCATCTTCCTCGGCTCACAGGTCGACGACGTCTCGGCCAACGACATCATGGCCCAGCTGCTGTGCCTGGAGTCGATGGACCCGGACCGCGAGATCCAGATGTACATCAACTCGCCCGGCGGCTCGTTCACGGCGCTCACGGCCATCTACGACACCATGCAGTACGTGAAGCCGGACATCACCACCGTCTGCATGGGCCAGGCGGCCTCCGCCGCGGCCGTGCTGCTGGCGGCCGGCACCCCCGGCAAGCGCATGGCGCTGCCGAACGCCCGCATCCTGATCCACCAGCCGTACACCGAGACCGGCCGCGGCCAGGTGTCCGACCTGGAGATCCAGGCCAAGGAGATCTTCCGGATGCGCGAGCAGCTGGAGGAGATGCTGGCCAAGCACTCCAACAAGCCGGTCGAGACGGTGCGCGACGACATCGAGCGCGACAAGATCCTGACCGCCGAGGAGGCGCTGGAGTACGGGCTGATCGACCAGATCATCTCGACCCGCAAGTCCTCGCTGACGGGCTGAGCCCTTCGCGGCTTCGGGGGCGGGGCCGTGCGCGGCTGTCGGATCCTCACGAACCACCGGTGCGGGAGCGCCGGACGGGGCGGGGGCGCACGACAGTGACGTACGCCCCGCCCCGATCCGTTCCGGTCGAGGCGGCCGGACGGGCACAATGCAGTATGGGCGCATGCCCGTGAGACGGCTTCTGTTCGGTATCAATTCGCCCAGGGCGTAGGGCAGAGCTGTCGAAGTCGGCGGAATCACCGGCTCGGCAGAGTACCGTCGGATAGCGAGACCGACCGCCGACGGCGCAGCCGGTCCACAGCACCAGGCCCCGGAGAGCTGCGGGGCCCCTGGCGAAGGGGAAGCACCTCGTGGCACGCATCGGAGACGGTGGCGACCTGCTCAAGTGCTCGTTCTGCGGCAAGTCGCAGAAGCAGGTGAAGAAGCTGATCGCCGGGCCTGGCGTCTACATCTGCGACGAGTGCATCGACCTCTGCAACGAGATCATCGAGGAGGAGCTCGCCGAGTCCTCGGAGGTCCGTTTCGAGGAGCTGCCGAAGCCGCGCGAGATCTACGAGTTCCTCGACCAGTACGTGGTGGGCCAGGACCTCGCGAAGAAGGCGCTGTCCGTCGCGGTCTACAACCACTACAAGCGCGTCCAGGCCGGCGAGAACGGCCGGGCCGGCAACGGCCGCGAGGACGCCATCGAGCTGGCGAAGTCGAACATCCTGCTGCTCGGCCCGACGGGTTCCGGCAAGACGCTGCTGGCGCAGACGCTGGCCCGGATGCTGAACGTGCCGTTCGCCATCGCGGACGCCACCGCGCTGACCGAGGCCGGCTACGTCGGCGAGGACGTCGAGAACATCCTGCTCAAGCTGATCCAGGCGGCGGACTACGACGTCAAGAAGGCCGAGACCGGGATCATCTACATCGACGAGATCGACAAGGTCGCCCGCAAGAGCGAGAACCCGTCGATCACCCGTGACGTCTCCGGCGAGGGCGTGCAGCAGGCGCTGCTGAAGATCCTGGAGGGCACCACCGCCTCGGTGCCGCCGCAGGGCGGGCGCAAGCACCCGCACCAGGAGTTCATCCAGATCGACACCACCAACGTGCTGTTCATCGTGGGCGGTGCGTTCGCTGGCCTGGAGCGGATCATCGAGGGCCGGGCCGGCGCCAAGGGCATCGGCTTCGGCGCGACCATCCGCTCCAAGCGGGAGTCGGACGCGAGCGACCACTTCCGCCAGGTCATGCCGGAGGACCTCGTCAAGTTCGGCATGATCCCCGAGTTCATCGGCCGTCTGCCCGTCATCACCAGCGTGCACAACCTGGACCGCGAGGCGCTGCTGCAGATCCTCACCGAGCCGAAGAACGCGCTGGTCAAGCAGTACCGCAAGCTCTTCGAGCTGGACGGCGTGGAGCTGGAGTTCACCCGGGACGCGCTGGAGGCCATCGCCGACCAGGCGATCCTGCGCGGCACCGGCGCCCGCGGTCTGCGCGCGATCATGGAGGAGGTGCTGATGTCCGTGATGTACGAGGTGCCCTCGCGCCAGGACGTCGCCCGCGTGGTGGTGAGCGGGGACGTCGTCTCCAAGCACGCCATCCCGACCCTCGTGCCGCGTGACATGATCAAGCGCGAGCGCCGGGAGAAGAGCGCCTGACGCTCCCCCGACGAGACACGGCGAAGGCCCTGCACCCGGAAGCGGTGCAGGGCCTTCGCCGTACCCGGCCCCGGCGGGACCGGGCGGGTGCTACTTGGGCACCTCGGCGACCTGCCGCAGCGCACGGGCGGCGGCCGCGGCGACGTCCAGGTCCACGGCGGAGTCCTGGTCGACCTCACCGGTGAGCACGGCGACGAAGGTGGAGCCGTCCGCCCAGGCGCACAGGCTGTCGTCCTCGGTCGGGGCGTGCATGACCTCGCAGCTCAGCCGGCCGCCGAGCGGGCCCGGGTCGAAGTCCCGGCGACCGCTGAAGGTGGTGCCCTGGCTGCTCGCGCCCTTCTCGAAGTTGGTGTAGAAGTCGTCGACCTGGCTGTTGGGGGAGAGCACCGTGCCGTAGCCGCCGAAGACCGCGACCACCTTGTGCCGGTCGGTGTACACGGTGCTGACCGGGGTCGGCGACCAGGCGTTGTCGCCCTTGCCGAGCGAGTCGTCGAGCCCGGACTCCAGCTTCCGCGCGAGCGGGTTGGAGTCCTCCCGCGGCAGCCCCTGGAAGGTCCCGGGCAGCGAGATCCGGTAGTTGTTGGTCTTTGAGGTCACGTCATAGACGAAGTAGCCGGCGAGGCCGCCGCCGAGCAGGATGGCGCCGCCGACGCAGCCGAGCACCACCCACAGCGTCTTGCGGGACTTCGGCGGCTGCGCGACGACCCCGCCGCCCCACGGCTGCTGGGCCGGAACCCCGTAGCCCGGCTGCCCGTACGGTGACGCGGGCTGCTGCTGCGGATAGCCGTAGCCGGGCTGCGGCGGCGGGCCGAAACCGGGCTGGGCGGGCGGCGGGGGAGGGGCCCCGTACGGCTGGGGGGACGGCGGCGGGCCGCCGTAAGGATTCTGTTCGGACACCGGAGGTCCTTTCGACGGGGGTCGGCCCTGCTGCTTCCCGGCCGGCCGGTGCCGGCCGACCGGTCGCGGCCGGCTGCTGCCGGCCGGAGCCACCGGCCGGCGGCCTCGCCGGCGGCGACGGCTACTTCTTGACTTCGACCGCGCCGCGGACGGCGGCGGCCTTCACCGCGGCCTCGGCGGGCGTGATCGGCGCCTTCCCGGTGAAGCTCAGGTCGGCGAAGACCACCTCGGCGGCCGTCCAGCGGTCCGCCCAGAAGCAGACGGTGTTGCCGGCGGCGGTCTTGGTGGCGTTGGTGGTGAGCACCCCGCACTTGAGCTTGGCGCCGGGCGCGCCCGCGGCGCCCGCCGGGTACTCGGTGGGCCGGGTCTTCCAGGTGCTGGTGACGGTCGTGCCGGCGAAGGTCTTCGGCTTGACGGCCTCGGTCTCGAGGGCGAGCAGCACCAGCTCGGGGGTGGCCACCGAGCCGTAGCAGCCGATGACCTGCACCATGTCCGTCTGGGTCTTGGTGTAGCTGCCGGCGACGGCGGTGCCGTCCGAGCAGGCCGGCTTCTGGCCGTCCGGGCCGGGCGTGGCCGGCGCGGAGGTGGCCTTCTGCTGGGTGTGGCCGTCCGGCAGGGACATCGGCAGTTCGAGCTTGTACGCGGCCGAGGCGACCGTGCCGCCACCACCCGTGCTGCCGGTGCCGCCGCTGGTGCCGCCGCCGCCGTCACTGCCGGCCAGGCCCCACACCGCGAGACCGCCGCCGATCAGCACCACGGCGCCGATCACCAGGCCGACCACCAGGCCGGTGTTGCTCTTCGGCGGGGTCGGCGGCGGGTAGCCGCCCGGCGTGCCGTACGGCTGCGGCTGGCCCGGCACCGGCGCCTGCGGGTAACCGCCGGGCTGGGCGCCGTACGGCGGGGCCGGCGGCTGCTGCTGCGGGTAGCCGTAGGACGGCGGCTGCGGCGCGCCGTACGCCGGCGGCTGCGGGGCGCCCCCGTACTGCGGCGGCTGGCCGTACGGCTGCTGCGGCTGCCCCTGCGGATACTGCTGACCCTGGCCGTACATCGAAAATCGATCTCCCCCGCCACGGCGTTCCGCGGCCTGAACTTGGCGTACTCCTCGTCAGTGCCCGCACGGTCGCCCGCGCGAGTATCCGGGCACGCTACCGCACGGCCGTCCGCACCCGCCGGGGTGGTCCGGGCGGCGGGCGGCGACGGCCGTCCCCCTCGCCCCCCTCCTACCCGGGGAACGGCCGGGCCACCCGCCGACGCCGCGCGCACGCCCCGCCGGTGCGCCGTGCGGACCGGCGCGAAATCCGCCATTCGGTATATCCGGGACCGTTCTTGATAGTCCGTTCGGCGGTATTTCATCGTGTGCGTCCGACGTTCGCCCGATGATTCCCGAGGACCGTTTGCCCTGCACATTCTCTCCGTTTGTGCGTGCGCGCGTTCCACCGGTGTTCGGAGTTGGGATGTGTACGGTGTGCAGACGTCCCCATTCGGGTGTGCGACTGACGGGAGGGCACGTCATGGCGGCGACCAGGGAGTTGGCCGACGAACTGCCGCAGCACGAGGTCGAGACGGTGAAGGCCCGGGCGGCGTCCCTGCTGCTGGCGTTCCGGCACGGGAACCAGCTCTCCTTCGACGCCCAGTTGGACCGGCTGCTCGCCGACCACGTGGAGCGCGAAGTGACCACCCTGCTGGTGTGGATCGCGGCCGAGGCCGTCCGCAAGGCGTACGCGCCCGAGGCCGCCGACCGGGTGCTGCGCTCGCTCGCCCGGCGCGCCCCCGCCGACACCTCCGGGGTGCTGCTCGACGAGGACGCCGCCGACCCCGCCCGGCTGGTCGAGGCCGTAGACGACGGCGACGTCGCGGCCGTCCGCGCGCTGGTCGCGGCCACCCCCGACACCACCTACCTGCTCGGCGGGCTGCTGCAGGCCGTCGCGATGATGCTGCCGCTGCTGCCGGAGGGGGAGGGCGCGGAGATCGCGGCCGAGCTGCGCCGCCGCCACGGCGGCCGGGCCGCCCATGTGCCGGAGGCCCGGCACGGCTGAACCGGCCACCGCCCGGGCGGGCGGAACCGCACGCCCACGGACGAGTTGTGGCATGCACGCTACTAGGCAGATTGTCAGCAAGGCCCCTACCGTCGAGTACCGCAACGCATCCGCAACTCGACCGAGGAGCCGGCATGCAACGACGCCCCCACCCGCGCAGATTCGCCGCCGCCACCCTCGCGGCGGCCCTGCTGGCCGTATTCGCCCCCACCGCGTCCCCCACCGCAGCAGCGGCCGCCGGAGAAGCCCCCATTGCCGCCGTCGACCACTGCGGCGGGAAATGCCTCGACATCCTGCCGCCCGGCGAGAACGGCAATGCCACCCTCGCCGAGATCCTGCTCAACAAGGTCTTCGGCTCCCGCCCCGCCCACACCGACGACCAGCTCGGCCCCTACGCCAACCTCGCCGGCGCCTACCCGCAACTGACCGAGGCCCAGCTGCGCAGCTTCTTCAACGACGCCTCCTTCGGCGTCCCCGCCGACCAGGTCGCCTCCACCGCCCGCCCGCGCAGCGACGTCGCCATCGTCCGCGACAAGGCCACCGGCGTCCCGCACATCACCGGCACCACCCGCTACGGCACCGAGTTCGGCGCCGGCTACGCCGCGGCCCAGGACCGGCTCTGGGTGATGGACCTCTTCCGGCACGTCGGCCGCGGCCAGCTCTCCGGCTTCGCCGGCGGCGCGGCCGCCAACCGGCAGCTGGAGCAGAGCTTCTGGCAGGCCGCCCCGTACACCGAGGACGAGCTCCAGCGCCAGATCGACGCCATCGCGAACGAGGGCGACCGCGCCCGGCAGGCCCTCGCCGACGCCGGCGCCTACCTCGACGGCATCAACCAGTACGTCCGCGAGTCCTACGACGGCCGGTACTTCCCCGGCGAGTACGACCTCACCGGCCACATCGACGCCATGACCAACGCCGGCGGCATCGAGCCCTTCAAGCTCACCGACCTGGTCGCCCTCGCCTCCGTGGTCGGCGCCCTGTTCGGCTCCGGCGGCGGCGGGGAACTCGCCTCCGCCCAGGTCAAGCTGGCAGCCGAGGCCCGCTACGGCAGCGCCGAGGGCGACCGGCTCTGGTCCTCGCTCCGCGAGGCCGACGACCCCGAGGCCGTCCTCACCCTGCACGACGGCCAGCGCTTCCCGTACGCCCTGCCGCCCGACGCCCCGCAGGGCACCGCGCTGCCCGACCCGGGCTCGGTCGTCCCCGAGAAGATGATCTACGACGCCGCCGGCACCGGCACGCAGAACACCACCGCGGCCCCCGGCCTGCTGCCCGGCAACCTGCTCACCGCCAAGCACGGCATGTCCAACGCCCTGCTGGTCTCCGGCGCCCGCACCGACGACGGCCACCCCGTCGCCGTGTTCGGCCCGCAGACCGGCTACTTCGCCCCGCAACTGCTCATGCTGGAGGAGATCCAGGGCCCCGGCATCAGCGCCCGCGGCGCCGCCTTCGCCGGGCTGAGCTTCTACGTCCAGCTCGGCCGCGGCCAGGACTACGCCTGGAGCGCCACCTCCGCCGGGCAGGACATCACCGACACCTACGCCGTCCCGCTCTGCACCACCGACGGCAGCCCGGTCGGCCCCACGGCCGACCACTACCGGTGGCACGGCCAGTGCCTGCCGATGGAACGGCTGGAACGGAAGAACTCCTGGAAGCCCACCACCGCCGACTCCACCGCGGCCGGCTCCTACACCCTGGTGATGAACCGCACGAACTACGGCCTGGTCACCGCCCGCGGCACGGTCGGCGGCACCCCCGTCGCCTTCACCTCGCTGCGCTCCACCTACCGTCACGAGGCCGACTCCATCATCGGCTTCCAGATGCTCAACGACCCCGGCGCGGTGCACGACGCCGCGAGCTTCCAGCAGGCCGCGCAGAACATCAACTACACCTTCAACTGGTTCTACGCCGACTCCCGGGACATCGCCTACTACAACTCCGGCACCAACCCGGTGCGCGCCCCCGGCGTCGACGGCGGCCTGCCCGTCCGCGCCGAGCCCGCCTACGAGTGGCGCGACTTCGACCCCGCCGCGAACACCGCCCGGTACACGCCGCCCGCCGAGCACCCGAACTCCGTCGACCAGGACTACTACGTCTCCTGGAACAACAAGCAGGCCGCCGGCTTCGCCGCCGCGGGCTTCGGCAACGGCTCCGTGCACCGCGGCAACCTGCTCGACGACCGGGTGAAGGCGCTGATCGCCGGCGGCGGGAAGGCGAGCCGGGTCTCCCTCACCAAGGCCATGGAGTCCGCCGCCCTCGCCGACCTGCGCGCCGAGGACGTGCTGCCCGAACTGCTCCGCGTCCTGCGCAGCGCCCCCGTCACCGACCCGGCCCTCGCCACCGCCGTGCAGAAGCTGGAGACCTGGCGGGCGGCCGGCGGGCAGCGCCGCGAGACCTCCCCTGGCAGCCACGCCTACGCCGACGCCGATGCGATCCGCACCCTGGACGCCTGGTGGCCGCTGCTCGCCGACGCGGTCTTCCGGCCCGGCCTCGGCGACCCCCTCTTCGCCGCCCTGACCGGCGCCGTCCAGATCAACGAATCGCCCTCGGGCGGGCAGACCGGCCCCACCGGCGGCACCGCCAGCGCCAACGAGTCCATCCCGCACAAGGGCTCGGCCTTCCAGTACGGCTGGTGGAGCTACGTCGACAAGGACCTGCGGAGCGTCCTCGGCGACCCGGTGGCCGGGCCGCTCGCCCGACCGTTCTGCGGCGGCGGCGACCTCGCGGCCTGCCGCACCGCGCTGCTCGACAGCCTGAAGAAGGCCGTCGCGCAGACCCCGGCGCAGGTCTACCCGGCCGACCCGGACTGCTCGGCCGGCGACCAGTGGTGCGCCGACTCGATCGTCCAGCGGCCGCTCGGCGGCGTCACCGACCCCAAGTCCACCTGGCAGAACCGCCCCACCTACCAGCAGGTCGTGCAGTTCCCGGCGCACCGCTGAGCACCCCGGCGCACGGCTCCCCGCCCCCGCCCCACCGGGCCGGGGAGCCTGCGCCGGACCGGCCCCGGGCGCTACGTAGACTGGGCCCGTGAGCGACAAGGCCGAGCAGAACCCGTACACCACCCGCCCCTCCGACGCCGGGGCGACCGGCCCCGAGGCCGAGCTGCGGGCCGTGGAGACCGAACTGTCCGGCCGCTGGCCGGAGAACAAGCTGGAGCCCTCGCTCGACCGCATCGCGGCGCTGATGGACATCCTCGGCCAGCCGCAGCGCTCCTACCCGTCGATCCACATCACCGGCACCAACGGCAAGACCTCCACCGCCCGGATGATCGAGCAGCTGCTCGGCACCTTCGAGCTGCGCACCGGCCGCTACACCAGCCCGCACGTGGAGTCCGTCACCGAGCGGATCAGCCTGGACGGCGTTCCGATCAGCAGCGAGAAGTTCGTCGAGACCTACCGGGACATCGAGCCCTACGTGCGGATGGTCGACGAGACGCAGCCGGTCGCGATGTCCTTCTTCGAGGTGCTGACCGGCATGGCGTACGCGGCCTTCGCCGACGCCCCGGTGGACGTCGCCGTGGTCGAGGTCGGCATGGGCGGCTCCTGGGACGCCACCAACGTCATCGACGCCGCCGTCGCCGTGATCACCCCGATCGGCCTGGACCACACCGACAAGCTCGGCGGCACGACCGGCGAGATCGCGGTGGAGAAGTCCGGCATCATCAAGCCCGGCGCGCTCGCCGTCGTCGCCCAGCAGCAGCTGGACGCCGCGCAGACCATCCTCAAGCGGGCCGTCGAGGTGGACGCCACCGTCGCCCGCGAGGGCATGGAGTTCGGCGTGATCCGCCGCGAGGTCGCGATCGGCGGCCAGCTCGTCACCCTTCGCGGCCTCGGCGGCGCCGAGTACGAGGACGTGTTCATCCCGCTGCACGGCGCCCACCAGGCGCACAACGCCGCCCTCGCGCTGGCCGCCGTCGAGGCGTTCTTCGGCGTCGGTGCGGCCGCCGGCGGCCAGCTCGACACCGAGAAGGTCCGCCGGGCGTTCTCCGGCGTGTCCTCGCCGGGCCGTCTGGAGATCGTCCGCCGCAGCCCCACCGTCATCCTCGACGCCGCGCACAACCCGCACGGCGCCGAGGCCGCCGTCGCCGCGATCGGCGAGGCCTTCGGCTTCACCAAGCTGGTCGGCGTGATCGGCACCAGCGGCGACAAGGACGTCTCCGGCCTGCTGGAGGTCTTCGAGCCGATCCTCGCGGAGGTCGTGATCACCCAGAACTCCACCCACCGGGCGATGCCCGTCGACGAGCTGGCCGCGCTCGCCGTGGAGGTCTTCGGCGAGGACCGCGTGCAGGTCGAGCCGCGGCTGGACGACGCGATCGACGCGGCCGTCACCCTCGCCGAGGAGGAGGACCTCGGCGGCGCCGGCGTCCTGGTCACCGGCTCGGTCATCACGGTGGGCGAGGCACGCCTGCTGTTCGGAAGGAAGTAGCACCCGATGCGGACCCTCTGCTCCTCGACCCTCATCGGCGAGGCCCTGCTCATCATGTTCGCCGGCCTGGTCGCCATGCCGCTGTCGGACGTGCCGACCGGCACGATCTGGGCCGTCAGCGGCACCGCCATGGTGCTGTGCGTGCTGCTCTGCGGCATGATCGAGCGCCCCGGCGCGGTGGCGGTCGGCTGGGCGCTGCAGATCGGCCTGATCGCCAGCGGCCTGGTGCTGCCGGCCATGTTCGGGCTCGGTGCCGTCTTCGCCGCCCTGTGGTGGTGCTCGGTGCACTACGGCCGCAAGGTCGACGCCGTCAGGGCCGCCCGGGCCGAAGCCGCCTCGCAGACCGCCTGAACCCCCGCTGAGCGGCAGGTTCGCGCAGGCCGGCCGCGGCCGCAGGGTAGTGTCTGCGGTGGCCGAACCCACCGTGCCGAACCCGATCCCCAGGAGCTGCACCGTGTCCCAGCGCACTCTCGTCCTGCTCAAGCCCGACGCCGTCCAGCGCGGCCTGGCCGGCGAGATCATCAGCCGCATCGAGCGCAAGGCGAACTGGCGGCTCGCCGCCCTCGAACTGCGCACCTTCGACCGGGCGACGCTGGAGCAGCACTACGCGGAGCACGTCGGCCGCCCGTTCTACGAGCCGCTGCTGGAGTTCATGACCTCCGGCCCGTCGATCGCGCTGATCGTCGAGGGCGAGAACGTCATCCCCGGCATCCGCGCGCTGGCCGGCGCCACCGACCCGCTGCAGGCCGGCCCCGGCACGATCCGCGGCGACTACGCCACCATCACCCGCGAGAACCTGATCCACGCCTCGGACTCGGAGGCCTCCGCCGAGCGCGAGATCAAGATCTTCTTCCCCGCCCACGCCTGACCCCCGCAGGCCCCGCGAGGACCTCGCACAGGACCGGCACGCGACCGGCACAGGTCTGACATACGCCCAGGTCGGGCCGGGCGCAACCGCCCTGGCCCGACCAGGTGCAATCCTCGGAACCCGCCCCGAAAAGGCGGAACCCCGAGTGCCGACACGGCGTCCCAATCCCGGGAAGAGCACATCGGCCGCCGGAGAATGGCCAGCATGCCGCACCTCGTCGTACGCGGTGAACGGGCCTGGCTACGATGGACGCAACTCATGGGCCCGGTACGGCTGCTCAGCTGATGTCAGCCCTGTCGTGGGCTCGCGCGATCGGCCCACTCCCCGCACATGCACACCGAGCTCGGGAAGGCACTGCACACCCCATGGCCAACAATCTGTCGTTCATCGGCCGTGACATGGCGATCGACCTCGGCACTGCCAACACGCTGGTGTACGTCAGGGGCAAGGGGATCGTCCTCAACGAGCCGTCGGTCGTCGCCGTGAACACCAACACCGGCGGCATCCTCGCGGTCGGCGCCGAGGCGAAGAAGATGATCGGGCGCACGCCCGGCAACATCGTCGCCATCCGCCCGCTCAAGGACGGCGTGATCGCCGACTTCGAGATCACCGAGCGGATGCTCCGCTACTTCATCCTCAAGATCCACCGCCGCCGCTACCTCGCCCGCCCGCGCGTCGTGGTCTGCGTCCCCTCCGGCATCACCGGGGTCGAGCGCCGCGCCGTCATCGAGGCCAGCGCCCAGGCCGGCGCGCGCCAGGTGCACATCATCGAGGAGCCGATGGCCGCGGCGATCGGCGCCGGCCTGCCGGTGCACGAGCCCACCGGCAACATGGTCGTCGACATCGGCGGCGGCACCACCGAGGTCGCCGTCATCTCCCTCGGAGGGATCGTCACCGCGCAGTCCCTGCGGGTCGCCGGCGACGAACTGGACAACGCCATCGTCCAGCACATCAAGAAGGAGTACAGCCTCCTCCTCGGCGAGCGCAGCGCCGAGCAGATCAAGATGTCGATCGGCTCCGCCTTCGCGCTCGAAGGCGAGAAGGACGAGCACGCCGAGATCCGCGGCCGCGACCTCGTCAGCGGCCTGCCCAAGACCGTCGTCATCTCCGCCGCCGAGGTCCGCGAGGCCATCGACGAGCCGGTGAACTCCATCATCGACTCGGTCAAGACCACGCTCGACCAGTGCCCGCCCGAGCTCGCCGGCGACGTCATGGACCGCGGCATCGTGCTCACCGGCGGCGGCGCCCTGCTGCGCGGCCTCGACGAGCGGCTCCGCCGGGAGACCGGCATGCCCATCCACATCGCGGAGAACCCGCTGGACTCGGTCGCCCTCGGCGCCGGCAAGTGCGTCGAGGAGTTCGAGGCGCTCCAGCAGGTCCTGGACGCCCAGCCGCGCCGCTGACCCCCGCGGGGGCCGCACGGCGCACACGGCGTCACATCTCCAACTGAACAACCGGTACCAGGGAACGAAGGGGCGCTCCAGCACCGTGAGGGACACACGAGAGAGCCGACTACTGCTCATCCTGCTGGTCGCGGTCGCCTTCGCCCTGATCACCGTCGACATCAAGGGCGGCGAGGACTCCCCGCTCGGCGGGGCCCGCCGGGCGGCCGCCGGCCTGCTCGGCCCGGTCGAGCGCGGCGCCTCCGGCCTCGTCGACCCGGTCGCCGGCACCATCCGCGCCGTCCGGGACGCCTCGACCCACCAGCAGCGCCTCGACCAGATCACCCGGGAGAACACCGAGCTGCGCCAGCGGCTCGCCTCCTCCGACACCGCGGCCGGCCGCACCAAGCAGCTCGACGACCTGCTCCGGACGGCCGGCAACGGCGGATACACCATCAAGGCCGCCCAGGTCATCGCGATCGGCGCCGCCCAGGGCTTCTCCTGGACGATCACCATCGACGCCGGCAGCGACGACGGCCTCACCCGCGACATGACCGTCATCAACGGACAGGGCCTGGTCGGCCGGGTCACCACCGTCGCCCCGACCACCGCCACCGTGCTGCTCGCCTCCGACCCCGGCTTCACCGCCGGCACCCGGCTGGAGGGCAGCGACGAGATCGGCTTCGCCGCGGGCCAGGGCAGCAGCCCGATGCGGGTCCAGCTGCTCAACGGCCGTGCCCAGGTCAAGGCCGGCGACCGGGTCGTCACCTTCGGCTCGCAGAGCGGCCGCCCGTTCGTCCCCGGCGTTCCCGTCGGCCGGGTCGTCGAGGTCCAGGCCACCCCCGGCGAGCTCACCAAGACGATCCTGGTCGAGCCCTACGTCCAGTTCACCCGCCTCGACCTGGTCGGCGTCGTCGTCGTGCCGCCGCGCAGCGACCCGCGCGACGGCGTCCTGCCGCCCAAGCCGTCCGCCGCCGCGGCGAACCCGCCGGCCGCCGCCCCCGCGCAGCCGACCGCCGCCTCCACACCCGCAGGGGGGAACTGACCGTGCGTCCGAACCGCATCCTGCTCTCCGCCGTCCTGCTGCTGCTCGGCCTGGTCGTCCAGGTCAGCGTGCTCGGCCGGCTCCAGCTGCCCGGGGCCACCCCCGACCTGCTGATGCTCGTCGTCGTCGGCCTCGCCCTGGTGTACGGCCCGACCGGCGGCTGCCTCGCCGGCTTCGCCGCCGGCCTGCTCACCGACGTCGCCCCGCCCTCCGACCACGCCATCGGCCGGTACGCGCTGGTGCTCTGCCTGGTCGGCTACGCCGCCGGCCTGCTGCGCCCCGAGGCCGGCCGGCAGCGCTCCGCGCTCAGTGCCCTGATGGTGGTCGCCGTCGCGGCCGTCGTCTCCACCGGCCTGTACGCCTCCGTCGGCGCCCTGGTCGGCGACACCGCCGCCCGCCACGTCGGCCTCGCCGGCCTGGTCTTCAGCGCCCTGCTGTACGACGTGCTGCTCGCGCCGTTCGTGGTGCCCGCCGTCATGCTGCTCGCCCGCCGGTTCGAGCGCGGCGTCTCCGGCGCCGAGACCGAGGACCCGGGCGGGTCCGGCCTCGGCAGCCTGGCCCGCTACAAGACCACCCGGGAGTCCTCGCCGATGCCGACGAGCCAGCGCAAGAAGCGGTCGCTCGGCCTCGCCCGCCGTCCCTGACGCCCCGCAGAACCCCAGGAGGAGTCCCCCCAGTGAGCAACATCCCGGAGACCGGACGCACCCAACGGGTGACGATCCGTCTGGTGGTGCTGCAGATCCTGGTGCTGTCGCTGCTCGCCACCCTCGGCGGGCGGCTGTGGTACCTGCAGATCCGGACCGGCAGCCAGTACGCCGCCCAGGCGCAAGGGAACCACATCCGGGAGGTCGTGGAGCCCGCCGTCCGCGGCGAGATCCTCGACGCCTCCGGGCGGGTGCTCGTCGGCAACGAGACCAAGCTCGTCGTCTCCGTCAGCCGTACCTCCCTGCTCCAGCAGAAGGACCGCGGCAAGGCCGTGCTGACCCGCCTCGCCGGCGTCCTCGGGCTGCAGCCCAAGGACGTCCAGGACAAGGTGCGGCTCTGCGACGCCAAGACGCCCAAGCCCTGCTGGAACGGCTCGCCCTACCAGCCGATCCCGGTCACCCAGCAGGCCACCACCCAGCAGGCCATGCAGATCATGGAGCGCCGCGAGGACTTCCCCGGCGTCACCGCCCAGCCCACCGCCGTCCGCCGCTACACCGGCGTCGAGGGCGCCAGCGCCGCCCAGGTGCTCGGCTACCTCTCCCCGGTGACCGACGACGAGGTCACCAGGACCGCCGACAAGTCCGGCCGCGAACGCCGCCTGCCGAGCGACCAGATCGGCCGCGCCGGCCTGGAGTCCGTCTACGACGACGACCTGCGCGGCACCACCGGCGTCGACAAGCTGGAGGTCGACAACCTCGGCAAGGTCATCGGCAGCGCCGGCACCGTCCCCGCGCAGTCCGGCAACAACCTCGTCACCAGCATCGACGCCCGGGTCCAGAAGGTCGTCGAGGACCAGCTGGCGCAGGCCATGACCGACGCCCGCAAGGTCTACGACAAGGAGACCCACAAGAACTACGAGGCGGACTCCGGCGCGGCCCTCGTCATGGACGTGCACACCGGCCGGATCATCGCCATGGCCAGCGCCCCCACCTTCGACCCCAACCTGTGGGTCGGCGGCATCACCGCCAAGGACTACCAGGCGCTGACCGACAAGGGCTCCAACTACCCGCTGATCAACCGGGCCATCCAGGGCCTCTCCGCCCCCGGCTCCACCTTCAAGGTCATCTCCACGACCGCCGCCGTCCAGGCCGGCTACTCCCTCGACGGCCACTACCCGTGCCCGCCGAGCATGACCATCGGCGGCCGCGAGTTCAAGAACTTCGAGGGCGAGAGCTTCGGCGACATCTCGCTGGAGAAGGCCCTGGAGATCTCCTGCGACACCGTCTTCTACTACCTGTCCTACGACCAGTGGCTGAAGGACGGCGGCATCAAGCCGAAGAAGCCCGCCGCCGACTGGTTCACCAAGACCGCCCACCAGTACGGCCTCGGCGCCAAGACCGGCGTCGACCTCCCCAGCGAGGTCGCCGGCCGGGTCCCCGACCGCCAGTGGAAGCAGTCCTTCTACGACGCCAACAAGGACGCCTGGTGCGCCCAGGCGGCCAAGGGCGGCCACGAGTACGCCGACGAGATCGCCCGCGAGAACTGCCAGGACGGCAACGTCATGCGCGCCGGTGACGCCGTCAACTTCGCCATCGGCCAGGGCGACACCCTCGTCACCCCGCTCCAGATGGCCCGGATCTACTCCGCGCTCGCCAACGGCGGCACCCTCTACCGGCCCACCATCGGCAAGGCGATCATGAGCCCGGACGGCAAGCTCGTCCGCGACATCGCCCCCCACGAGGACGGCAAGATCCCCGCCCAGGGCAAGCTGCTCGACTACATCGACCAGGCCACCGCGGGCGTCGTCACCAGCGGCACCGCCGCCTGGAAGTTCGTCGGCGCCGGCTGGCCCCAGGGCAAGATCGAACTGCACGCCAAGACCGGCACCGCGGAGGTCGCCGGCAAGCAGACCACCTCGTGGCTGACCACCTACAGCGGCGACTACGCGGTCGTCATGACGATAAGCCAGGGCGGCACCGGCTCCGGTGGTTCCGGCGACTCGGTGCGACGCATCTACCAGGCGCTCTACGGCGTCGACGACAAGGGCGCCATCGACAACGGCAAGGCCCTGCTGCCCAAGCCGCAGAGCGAACTGCCCAAGTTCAACCCCGACGGCACCGCCATCATCAAGCAGGCCTCCTACGACGCCCCCGGCGACCGTGCCTTCCTCGACCCGGCGCCCGCCACCGGCACCGGCGCCCCGGCCCTCCTCGCGCTCGCCGCGCTGGAGCCCGCCCGTGCCACCGGAAGGAGCCGCGGATGACCTCCTACGGCTCGTACCGCACCGTCCGGCTCGCCCCGCAGCGCGGCTCCATCGCCCGGGCCCTGGCCAAGGACTCGCCGCTGCGCCGGATGGACTGGATCATGATCCTCTCCGCCCTGGCGCTCTCCCTGGGCAGCTCGCTGCTCGTCTGGTCCGCCACCCGCGGCCGCGACAGCCTCACCCACGGCGACCCGCAGTACTTCCTCTTCCGGCACCTCACCAACACCCTGGTCGGCGTGGTGCTCTGCGCGGTGACGGTCGGGATAGGGACACGGCGGCTGCGCACCGCGGTGCCGTTCGTCTACGTCGGCGTCCTGCTGCTGCTCGGCGCCACCCTCACCCCGCTCGGCTCCACCATCAACGGAGCGCACTCCTGGATCCAGTTCGGCGGCGGCTTCTCGCTGCAGCCCGCCGAGTTCGCCAAGCTCTCCATCGTGATGAGCATGGCCGTGGTGCTCTCCGCCCGGGTCGACGCCGGCGAACGGGAGTTCCCCTCCTCGCGCAGCGTCGTCCAGTCCCTGGCGATCGCCGCGGTGCCGATGGGCGTCATCATGCTGATGCCCGACCTCGGCTCGGTCATGGTGATGGGCATCGTCATCATGGGCGTCCTGCTCGCCTCCGGCGCCGCCCGCCGCTGGGTCTTCGGCCTCATCGGGGCCGGCACCGTCGGCGCGCTGGTCATCTGGAAGCTCGGCGTGCTGAGCAAGTACCAGATCGACCGCTTCGCCGCCTTCGCCAACCCCTCGCTCGACCCGGCCGGCGTCGGCTACAACACCGCCCAGGCCCGGATCGCCATCGGCTCCGGCGGACTCACCGGCATGGGCCTGTTCCACGGCTTCCAGACCACCGGCCAGTTCGTCCCCGAGCAGCAGACCGACTTCGTGTTCAGCGTGGCCGGCGAGGAACTCGGCTTCGTCGGCGGCCTCGGCCTGATCGCCCTGCTCGGCGTCATCCTCTGGCGGGCCTGCAAGATCGCCCGCCAGGCCACCGACCTCTACGGCACCGTCCTCGCCGCCGGCGTCATCACCTGGATCGCCTTCCAGGCCTTCGAGAACATCGGCATGAACCTCGGCATCATGCCGGTCGCCGGCATCCCCCTGCCGTTCGTCTCCTACGGAGGCTCCTCGATGTTCGCCGTCTGGGTCGCCATCGGACTGCTCCAGTCCGTCCGCTCCCAGCGGCCGATAGGGATCTGACCGGGCGGCCGACGCCGCCCACCGGACCGGCGCCCCGACGGCCACCGCCGTCGCGGGCGCCGACCCGTTCCACGGGCCGCGGAGCCGGTGCGTCCCGGCCGGGAAGGACGGGCGGCCGGGTCCGGTAACCTTGAGGGTCGTCCCCGTCCACGACCCAAAGGGCTCACCGCATGCCAGTCGAATCGGTCTTCCCACGCCTGGAGGCACTCCTCCCGCACGTCCAGAAGCCGATCCAGTACGTCGGCGGCGAGCTCAACTCGACCGTCAAGGACTGGGACGCCTGCGACGTGCGCTGGGCCCTCATGTACCCCGACGCCTACGAGGTCGGCCTGCCCAACCAGGGCGTCATGATCCTGTACGAGGTGCTCAACGAGCGCGAGGGCGTGCTCGCCGAGCGCACCTACAGCGTCTGGCCCGACCTGGAGGCGCTGATGCGGGAGCACGGCGTCCCGCAGTTCACCGTCGACGCGCACCGCCCGGTGAAGGACTTCGACCTCTTCGGCCTCTCCTTCTCCACCGAGCTCGGCTACACCAACATGCTGACCGCGCTCGACCTCGCCGGCATCCCGCTGGAGTCCAAGGACCGCGGCCTCGACGACCCGATCGTGCTCGCCGGCGGCCACGCCGCCTTCAACCCCGAGCCGATCGCCGACTTCCTCGACTGCGCCGTCGTCGGCGACGGCGAGCAGGCCGTCCTCGACATGACCGAGATCGTCCGCGCCTGGAAGGCCGAGGGCCGCCCCGGCGGCCGCGACGAGGTGCTGCTGCGGCTCGCGAAGACCGGCGGCGTGTACGTGCCGCGCTTCTACGACGTCGAGTACCTCCCGGACGGCCGGATCGGCCGCGTCGTGCCGAACCGCCCCGGCGTGCCGTGGCGGGTCTCCAAGCACACCGTCATGGACCTCGACGAGTGGCCCTACCCCAAGCAGCCGCTCGTCCCCCTCGCCGAGACCGTCCACGAGCGGATGTCGGTCGAGATCTTCCGCGGCTGCACCCGCGGCTGCCGCTTCTGCCAGGCCGGCATGATCACGCGCCCCGTGCGGGAGCGAAGCATCACCGGCATCGGCGAGATGGTCGACCGCGGCCTCAAGGCCACCGGCTTCGAGGAGGTCGGCCTGCTCTCGCTGTCCAGCGCCGACCACTCCGAGATCGCCGACGTCACCAAGGGCCTCGCCGACCGCTACGCCGAGGACAAGATCGGCCTGTCGCTGCCGTCCACCCGCGTGGACGCCTTCAACATCGACCTGGCCAACGAGCTCTCCCGCAACGGCCGCCGCTCCGGTCTGACCTTCGCCCCCGAGGGCGGCAGCGAGCGGATCCGCAAGGTGATCAACAAGATGGTGTCCGAGGAGGACCTCATCAACACGGTCGCCACCGCGTACGGCAACGGCTGGCGCCAGGTGAAGCTGTACTTCATGTGCGGCCTGCCCACCGAGACCGACGAGGACGTCCTGCAGATCGGCGAGATGGCGAAGAACGTCATCGCCAAGGGCCGCGAGGTCACCGGCGGCAACGACATCCGCTGCACCGTCTCCATCGGCGGCTTCGTGCCCAAGCCGCACACACCCTTCCAGTGGGCCCCGCAGCTCTCCGCCGAGGACACCGACGCCCGCCTCGCCAAGCTGCGCGACTCGATCCGACACGACCGCAAGTTCGGCAAGAACATCGGTTTCCGCTACCACGACGGCAAGCCCGGCATCGTCGAGGGTCTGCTCTCCCGTGGCGACCGCCGGATCGGCGCCGTCATCCGCGCCGTCTACGACGACGGCGGCCGCTTCGACGGCTGGCGCGAGCACTTCTCCTACGACCGCTGGATGGCCTGCGCCGACAAGGGCCTCGCCGGCACCGGCGTCGACGTCGACTGGTACACCACCCGCGAGCGCAGCTACGAGGAGGTCCTGCCCTGGGACCACCTGGACAGCGGCCTCGACAAGGACTGGCTCTGGGAGGACTGGCAGGACGCCCTCGAAGAGGTCGAGGTCGAGGACTGCCGCTGGACCCCGTGCTTCGACTGCGGCGTGTGCCCCCAGATGGACACGCACATCCAGGTCGGCCCCACCGGCAAGAAGCTGCTGCCGCTGAGCGTCGTCAACAAGTAGCGGGCCCGTGTGCCGTCGGCCCCGTCCTCGGACGGGGCCGACGGCCTTTTCGTCGGCGGCGACGGGCCGTCCGTCCGTCGGACGCGGTCGTGTACTTTTCTCTCCTCGTACGGAAACGCGGACAGGAGACGGATGGCCGGGGAGAGACCCGCCGAGGGGTGCCTGGTGGCGTTCGTGCGGGTGCCGACGCGGGTGTTCGCGCTGCTGGTGGTGGTGCCGCTGCGCTTCCTGTGGGAGGTGCTGCTGGCCGCCGTGCTGCGGCCCTGCGGGCGGGCGCTCGGGTGGGTCGTGCTGCAGGTCTGCCGCCTCCTGTACTGGACGCTGGTGTGGCCGCCCGTCCGGCTGTACCGGTACCTGCTCGTGCCGTGCGGGCGCGGGCTGGCGTGGCTGGGCAGGGAGGTGCTGGCACCGGCCGGGAGGGCCGTGCTGGCGGCGCTGCGCCGGTGCGGCCGCGTGCTGGTCGTGCTGCCGCTGCACTGGCTGGGCCGCAACGTCCTGCTGCCGCTGGGCCGCGGGTCGCTGGTGCTCGGCCGCTACCTCGTGGTCGTCCCCCTCGCGGCGCTGTGGCGGTACGTGCTGGCGCCGTGCGGCCGCGGAGCGCGGTGGCTGCTGTCGGTCCTGGCCCGCGGGACGGGACGGGTGCTGCACGTCCTGGTGGCGGTGCCGCTGGAGTGGCTGTGGCGGGTGCTGCTGTACCCGGTGCTCCGCGAGGTGGCGAAGGCCGTCGTCGCGGCCTGGCGGATCGGCGGACGGATCTGGCGCTTCCTGGTGGCGCGGCCCTGCCGGTGGGTCCGCCGCGAGGTGTGGTGGCCCGCGAAGGCGGAGATCGCACGGGTGCTGCAGGAGGTCCGTCGGGCCCTGGTGGGGTGACCCGGTCCGGGCGGCGGGCCCGGGCGCGTACCCTTGTCCTGACAAACAACCGGCCGGTACGGCCGGACGGGACACCGATCTAAGGACTGAGCAGCCCTGGCACGCCGCACGCCCGACGGTCCGCCGCCCGCGCCGACGGTGCAGCGCATCCGTCTCCGCTACACCAAGCGCGGCCGTCTGCGCTTCACCAGCCACCGGGACTTCCAGCGGGCGTTCGAGCGCGCGCTCCGCCGCTCGGCCGTTCCCATGGCGTACTCCGCCGGCTTCACCCCGCACCCCAAGGTCTCCTACGCCAACGCCGCACCGACCGGCGTCGCCAGCGAGGCGGAGTACCTGGAGATCGGCCTCGCCGAGGCCCGGGACCCGGAGGAGCTCCGCGCCCAGCTCGACGGTTCGCTGCCGGCCGGCCTGGACGTCGTGGACGCCGTCGAGGTCCGCACCGCCAACTTCGTCGAGCGCCTGGAGGCCTCCGAGTGGCAGCTGCGCCTGGCCGGCGTCGACCGGGAGGAGGCGGCCCGCGCGGTCGCCGCGTTCCTGGCCGAGGAGGCCGTCGAGGTGCAGCGCACGACCAAGAACGGCGTCCGCGTGTTCGACGCCCGTGGGGCCGTCGCGTCGCTGCAGGTGCTCCCGTCGCAGGTCGGCGATGGTAACAACACTGGCACAGAGCGTGCCGACGATGTTCGTCAGGGCTCACTCTGTGCGATACTGCGGCTGGTAGTACGACACGCCACACCCGCCGTACGACCCGACGACGTTTTGTCCGGTCTCCGTGCGACGGCCGACCTGGCGCCGCCGGTCCCCGCTGAGGTGACCAGGCTGGCGCAGGGGCCGCTCGACGAGGAGACCGGCACGGTGACCGACCCGCTGGCGCTCGATCGCGCCGCGGCCCCGGCAGGCCGATAGCGGCCGCAGGGCCGCGCGCCTCTGCCGACCGCCGAGTGGGCAGGGAGCCAGGGCTCACCACCGGGCCGTGGCTCCCCGGTCCCCGCGGCTTCCCAGGGGAGCGAGCGTCGTCGCACGCAGCCGGGCCCCGCGGCCCGACCTGGACAACGAGAAGACTGGTCAGACCAGAAGACTTTCGGTATCCCGCACCGTGCGGGACGCCGAGCGAGACTACGAGCTCCTGTGCGGCCTCGCGTCCGCACGGCGGCACCGTGGAAGCCGGCACGCCATCACCGTGGCCCGCCGTGAACCAGGTGTCGAGCCGTGCCCGGATGCGGAGCCCGGGGGCCTGACGGGAGATCCACCCGCATGCTCGAGAACACCGAACCGCAGTCCGCTGCGGAACCGGCCGACACCCCTGCCGACGGCGGTGCCGCGGCCCCGCCGCGCCGCCGTCGCCGGGCGGTCTCCCGCCCGGCCGGCGCCCCGGAGGGCGCCGCCGCCGAGACGGCCGAGACCGTGCTGCCCGCCGAGCCGCAGCAGGAGGCGGCCCCGGCCGCCGCTGCTCCGGTCGCCGAGGAGCCCGCCGCCGAGAAGCCGGCCCGGCCGCGCCGCACCCGCAAGCGCGCCGAGGCCCCGGCCGGCGCCCCCGAGGCCACCTCGATCGTGGTGACCGGGCCCGCCGGGACCGCCGAGGAGACCGCGGCCGAGCCCGTGGCCGCTCCGGTCGCCGAGGAGCCCGCCGCCGAGAAGCCGGCCCGGACCCGCCGCACCCGCAAGCGCGCCGAGGCCCCCGCCGGCCCGCCGGCCGCCGACGAGCCCGCCGCCGCGGAGGCTCCGCCCGCCGAGGAGCCCGTGGCCGCCGCCGCGGGGCCGGTGGCCGAGCCCGCCGCCGAGGAGGCCCCGGCCGCGCCCGCCCGCCGCGCCCGCCGCCGCCGCGTGGTCGAGCAGACGCCGGTCGTCGCCGAGGAGCCGGCCGCCGAGGAGCCAGCCGCCGAGGAGCCCGCCGCCGAGGCCGAGCCGGTCGAGGAGGAGCCCGAGGCCGCCGAGGAGGCCGCCGCCGAGGCCGAGACGCCCGCCGCGGAGGCCCCCGCCGCCGAGCCCGAGCCGGAGACCTCGCACCGGGTGCGCCGCCGGGCCGTCCGCCCGTCCACCGCGCTCTTCCAGGCCCCGGTCTTCCAGGAGCCCGCGCCCTACGTCGTGCCGGTCGCGCCCGCCGCCTCCGCCGCCTCCGCCCCCGCCGCACCGGCCGTCGCCGCGGACGAGGGCGCCGGCAGCACGGAAGAGGAGTACGAGTACAGCGGTGTCGGCCGCCGCCGCCGGGTCCGCACGCCCGTCCGGGTGCAGACCCCGGCCCGTGCGCAGGCCCCCGCCCGTGCGCAGGCCCCCGCCCGCGCCGAGGTCGCCCCCGCCGAGACGGAGGAGGCCCCCGAGGCCGCCGGCACCGGCCCCGAGCAGGAGGGCGAGTGGGAGGAGGACGGCCGTCCGTCCCGCCGCCGCCGTCGGGGCGGTCGTCGCCGTCGCCGCGGGGAGACCGAGGAGTCGGAGGCCGCCGTCGAGTCGGCACAGGCCGAGGACGACACCACCGCCGAGGACACCTCCGGCGAGGCCGAGCCGGAGGAGGACGAGGACGAGGACGAGCTCGCCGCCGGGCTGTCCTCCTCGCGTCGCCGTCGTCGCCGCCGTCGCCGCAGCGGCGAGGGCACCGCGGAGCAGGCCGAGACCACCGAGGACGGCGTCCGCACGGTGGTGAAGGTGCGCGAGCCGCGCCGCCGCTCCACCGAGCCGTCCTTCGACCCGGACGAGGTGCAGTCCATCAAGGGCTCCACCCGCCTGGAGGCGAAGAAGCAGCGCCGCCGCGAGGGCCGCGAGCTGGGCCGCCGCCGGGTGCCGATCATCACCGAGGCCGAGTTCCTGGCCCGCCGCGAGTCGGTCGAGCGCGTCATGGTGGTGCGCCAGAACGGCGAGCGCACCCAGATCGGCGTGCTCGAGGACGGCGTGCTGGTCGAGCACTACGTCAACAAGGAGCAGGCCACCAGCTACGTCGGCAACGTCTACCTGGGCAAGGTCCAGAACGTGCTGCCGTCCATGGAGGCCGCCTTCGTCGACATCGGCAAGGGCCGCAACGCGGTGCTCTACGCCGGCGAGGTCAACTTCGGTGCGCTGGGCGGCCACGGCGGCCCGCGCCGGATCGAGTCGGTCCTCAAGTCCGGCCAGTCCGTGCTGGTGCAGGTCTCCAAGGACCCGATCGGCCACAAGGGCGCCCGCCTGACCAGCCAGATCTCGCTGCCCGGCCGCTACCTGGTCTACGTGCCCGAGGGCTCGATGACCGGCATCAGCCGCAAGCTGCCCGAGAACGAGCGGGCCCGCCTGAAGCAGATCCTCAAGAAGATCGTCCCGGACGACGCCGGCGTCATCGTGCGCACCGCCGCCGAGGGCGCCAGCGAGGAGGAGCTGACCCGCGACGTCCAGCGGCTGCAGCAGCAGTGGGAGGACATCCAGAAGAAGGCCGCCACGGGCAACGCCCCGGTGCTGCTGTACGGCGAGCCGGACATGACCGTCCGGGTCGTCCGCGACATCTTCAACGAGGACTTCACCAAGGTCATCGTCAGCGGCGGCGACGCGTGGAACACCATCCACGACTACGTCTCCAACGTGGCCCCCGACCTCGCCGAGCGCCTGCAGCGCTGGACCTCGGACGTGGACGTCTTCGCGACCTACCGGATCGACGAGCAGCTGATGAAGGCGCTGGACCGCAAGGTCTGGCTGCCCAGCGGCGGTTCGCTGGTGATCGACCGGACCGAGGCGATGGTCGTCGTCGACGTCAACACCGGCAAGTTCGTCGGCCAGGGCGGCAACCTCGAGGAGACCGTCACCCGCAACAACATCGAGGCGGCCGAGGAGATCGTCCGCCAGCTGCGGCTGCGCGACCTCGGCGGCATCATCGTGATCGACTTCATCGACATGGTGCTGGAGTCCAACCGCGACCTGGTGCTGCGCCGCCTGCTGGAGTGCCTGGGCCGGGACCGGACCAAGCACCAGGTGGCCGAGGTGACCTCGCTGGGCCTGGTGCAGATGACCCGCAAGCGGGTCGGCCAGGGCCTGCTGGAGTCCTTCTCCGAGGCGTGCGTGCACTGCAACGGCCGCGGCGTCATCGTCCACATGGACCAGCCGCACAGCCACGGGGGTGGCGGCGGTGCCGCCCCGGCGGCCGGCGAGGCGGGCGGCGGCAAGCGCCGTCGGCGCGGCAAGGGCGGCGCCCAGGCCGAGCAGCCGGCCGAGGCCGCGGTCGCGACCGAGGCCCCGGAGGAGGCCCCCGAGGCCGTCGAGCTCCCCGACGCCGTCGACCTCGCCGAGGCCGTCGAGGAGATCGAGGTCGTCGACGTTCGGGCGGCCGAGCCGGCGGAGGCCGCTCCCGCGGCGGCCGTCGAGGCGCCGGCCGAGGCCGAGCCGGTCGCGGCTCCCGCGGGCCGTACCCGCCGCCGCGCGGTGCGCAAGGCGACGGCCCCGGCGGGTTCGCCGGCCGAGGCCGAGATCGTCGTGCTGCAGGCCCGGGCCGAGGCAGCCATGGAGGCCGCGCTGACCGCCGCCGAGCAGCAGGCCGTCGAGCCCGCCGCGGAGCCGGCCGTCGTCGAGGCCGCCGAGGCCGTCGTCGAAGCCGCGGAGGCCGTGGAGGCCGTCGTGGTGGCCGCGGAGGCCGTCGAGGCCGCCGTCGAGGCCGTGGAGGCACCCGTCGAGGAGGAGGCCGAGGAGGCCGCGCCGAAGAAGCGCGCCACCCGCAAGACCGCCGCCAAGAAGACGGTCGCCGCGAAGAAGACCACCGCGGCGAAGAAGACCACCGCCCGCAAGACCGCCACCAAGCGGACGAGCGCGGCGGCCAAGAAGGCCGCGGCCGCCGAAGGTGACGGCGCCGCCGAGTAACGCCCCGCGCCCGGGGCGGCCGACGTGCCGCCCCGGGCCGGTAGGGCCCGGTTTGCCCCCGAGCGGGCCGGTCCGTATTCTTGACCCTCGGCGTCTTACGCCATGCTCCCGAGCACATCACCTCCCGGATCCGTCCCGCGGTTCCGGGGGAGGCCCCTGTGTCCGTACCCAGGGGCTGGCATCGGTGAGTTCCGACCGAGTACAGAAAGCAGGTACCGCATGTACGCGATCGTTCGCGCAGGCGGCCGCCAGCACAAGGTCGCCGTCGGCGACGTGCTGGAGATCGACCGTATCGAGGCCAAGCCGGGTGACTCGGTCGAGCTCTCGACCGTCCTGGTCGTCGACGGTGACGCCGTCACCTCCGACCCGTGGGTGCTCGGTGGCGTCAAGGCGCACGCCGAGGTCGTCGAGGAGACCAAGGGCGACAAGATCGTCATCCTCCGCTACAAGAACAAGACGGGTTACCGCCGTCGTCAGGGTCACCGCCAGAAGTACACCGCGGTGCGCATCACGAGCATCGACTCCGTCAGCAAGTAAGGGGATAGCGAGATGGCACACAAGAAGGGCGCAAGCTCTACCCGCAACGGCCGTGACTCGAACGCCCAGCGCCTCGGCGTCAAGCGCTTCGGCGGCCAGGTCGTCTCGGCCGGCGAGATCCTCGTCCGCCAGCGCGGCACCCACTTCCACCCGGGTGCCGGTGTCGGTCGCGGTGGCGACGACACCCTGTTCGCGCTGACCGCCGGTGCCGTGCAGTTCGGCAACCGCCGCGGCCGCAAGGTCGTCAACATCGTGGCCGTCGAGGCCTGAGTCTGACCCCACGTCAGGACTCGTCGTGAAGGGTGGGCCGGAATGATCCGGTCCACCCTTCATGCTTTACCGCAGGACCCCATTTTTCGTCGTACTGGAGGCACACCCCATGACCACCTTCGTGGACCGCGTCGAGCTGCACGTCGCCGCGGGTAACGGGGGCCACGGCTGCGCCTCCGTGCACCGGGAGAAGTTCAAGCCGCTCGGCGGCCCCGACGGCGGCAACGGCGGCGAGGGCGGCAGCGTCATCCTCACCGTCGACAGCCAGATCACCACCCTGCTCGAGTACCACCACTCGCCCAAGCGCAAGGCCACCAACGGCAAGCCGGGCGCCGGCGGCAACCGCACCGGTGCCGACGGCCAGGACCTCGTCCTCGCGGTGCCGGACGGCACCGTGGTGCTCGACAAGAAGGGCAACGTGCTCGCCGACCTCGTCGGCCACGGCACCAGCTTCGTCGCCGCCGCCGGCGGCCGCGGCGGGCTCGGCAACGCCGCCCTCGCCTCCGCCCGCCGCAAGGCCCCCGGCTTCGCCCTGCTCGGCGAGCCCGGCGAGGCCCGCGACATCGTGATGGAGCTCAAGTCCGTCGCCGACGTCGCCCTGGTGGGGTACCCGAGCGCCGGCAAGTCCTCCCTGATCTCGGTGCTCTCCGCCGCCAAGCCGAAGATCGCGGACTACCCCTTCACCACCCTGATCCCCAACCTCGGCGTGGTCACCGCGGGCTCCACGGTCTACACGATCGCCGACGTCCCCGGCCTGATCCCGGGCGCCAGCCAGGGCAAGGGCCTGGGCCTGGAGTTCCTGCGCCACGTCGAGCGCTGCGAGGTGCTGGTGCACGTCCTCGACTGCGCCACCCTGGAGCCGGGCCGCGACCCGCTCACCGACCTGGAGACCATCGAGGAGGAGCTCGCCCAGTACGGCGGCCTGGAGGAGCGGCCGCGCCTGGTCGCCCTCAACAAGGTGGACGTGCCGGACGGCCAGGACATCGCGGACCTCACCCGCGCCTCGCTGGAGGAGCGCGGCTACCGCGTCTTCGAGGTCTCCGCGCTCGCCCACAAGGGCCTGCGCGAGCTGAGCTTCGCCCTCGCCCAGATCGTCGCCGAGGCGCGCGCCGCCAAGCCGGTCGAGGAGTCCACCCGGATCGTGCTGCGGCCGAAGGCCGTGGACGACGCGGGCTTCACCATCACCGAGGAGGACGGCGCCTACCGCATCCGCGGCGTCAAGCCCGAGCGGTGGGTCCGCCAGACCGACTTCAGCAACGACGAGGCCGTCGGCTACCTCGCCGACCGCCTGGCCCGCCTCGGCGTCGAGCAGGAGCTCTGGAAGGTCGGCGCGCACGAGGGCGACACCGTCGTCATCGGCGCCGAGGACGACGCGGTCGTCTTCGACTGGGAGCCGACCATGGCCTCCGGCGCCGAGATGCTCGGCCGCCGCGGCGAGGACCACCGGTTCGAGACGCAGCGGCCCGCCGTCGACCGCCGCCGCGAGCGCCAGCGCGGCCGGGACGCCGCCGAGGAGGAGTTCCGCGCGTTCGAGGCGCTCTCCTCCGGCCGCCAGGCCATCGAGGGCGACGACGAGGACTACTGAGTCCCGGCGTCCACCAGCTGAAAACCCCGACGGGCCCGCTGCGCGGATCGCGTAGATTGCGACCGAGCAGCGGGCTCGATCCAGCACGACCGGAGGACACTGATGACGGGTCAGACACTGCGGCAGGACGTCCTCGCCGCGCGGCGGATCGTCGTGAAGGTCGGCTCGTCCTCCTTGACCACCGCGGCCGGCGGCCTGGACGCCGACCGGGTCGACGCGCTCGTGGACGCGCTCGCCAAGGTCCGCTCCCGTCCGGACGCCCCCGACGTCGTCCTGGTCTCCTCCGGTGCCATCGCGGCCGGCCTCGCCCCGCTCGGCCTCGCCAAGCGCCCCTCCGACCTGGCCCGCCAGCAGGCCGCCGCCAGCGTCGGCCAGGGCCTGCTGGTCGCCCGCTACACCGCCTCCTTCGCCCGGTACGGGATCCGGGTCGGCCAGGTGCTGCTGACCGCCGAGGACGCCAGTCGCCGGTCGCACTACCGCAACGCCTACCGCACCCTCGACCAGCTGCTCGCGATGGGCGCGATGCCGGTCGTCAACGAGAACGACACCGTCGCCACCGCCGAAATCAGGTTCGGTGACAACGACCGGCTGGCCGCGCTGGTCGCCCACCTCGTCCGCGCCGACCTGCTGGTGCTGCTCTCCGACGTGGACGCCCTGTACGACGGCAACCCGGCCAGGCCCGGCACCACCCGGATCGACACCGTGCGCGGCCCGCACGACCTCGACGGCGTCGAGGTCGGCAGCGTCGGCAAGGCCGGTGTCGGCACCGGCGGCATGGTCACCAAGGTCGAGGCCGCCCGGATCGCCACCGGCGCCGGCATCCCCGTCGTGCTGACCGCCGCCAGCCACGCCGCCGAGGCGCTGGCCGGCCGGCCCGTCGGCACGCTCTTCCTGCGCACCGGCAGCCGCTCCGCCGACCGGCTCCTGTGGCTCGAACACGCCTCCACCCCGCGCGGCGCGCTCCACCTCGACGCCGGTGCCGTCGACGCCGTCGTCCTCGGCGGGAAGTCCCTGCTCCCGGCCGGTGTGACCAAGGTCGACGGCGACTTCACCGCGGGTGATCCCGTCGACCTTCTTGGCGAAAACGGCCACATCGTCGCCCGCGGACTGGTCAACTTTGATGCGAGGGAGCTGCCCCGTCTGCTCGGCCGGTCCACGCGGGAGCTGGCCCAGGAGCTCGGTGCCGCGTACGAGCGCGAGGTCGTCCACCGCGACGACCTGGTCGTCCTGCGCGGCTGACGGGGCCACCGGGGGCCGGCCCAGCGGGCGGCGCCCGGGGCAGGGGACGTCGCCGAACAGGAGGCCGCCGATGGCAAGCAGGCGCCCGGGAACACTGCCCGGGGAGACGTCCGCGCGGCGGCTCACCAGCATCGCGGGGGGCCGCGCCGGCGGCGACCCGCCCGGCGAACCCCCGCAGGCCGTCAGCGAGTTGCACCCGAACGGCGAGCACGACGGCGAGGCGGAGGAGCACGGCAGGCTCTGGCACGTGGTGCTGTCGGTGGCCGGCCGGGCCACCCCGATCACCGAACTCCGGGCCGCCCTGGAGCAGCTGGCCCACGACCACGCCTTCTTCCTCACCGCCCGCTACGCCGCCGACCACGCCGAGATCCGGTACTGGGAGCAGGCCCGCGACCTGCACGACGCCGCCGCCATCGCACTGCGGCTGTGGGGCGAGCACAAGGCGTCCGCGAACTTACCGCCGTGGGAGATCGTCGGCCTGGAGGTCGTCGACCGCACCACCTACCACCAGCGGGTGGCCGAGGGGTTCGGCGACCCGTCGCCGCACCTCGGCGGTGTGCACCCGTACTGACCTGCCGCGCCGCGGCCCGCGTCTCAGCCGACGAAATGCGGGCCGGGGCGGCGGCCCCGAGTCGCTACCCTTCAGGCATGACCAGCGACCACGCCACCACCGACAGCCCCGTCCTCGCCGTCGCGCGCCGAGCCCGTGAGGCGGCCGCCGCGCTCGCCCCGCTCCCGCGCAGCGCCAAGGACGCCGCGCTGCTGGCGATCGCGGACGCGCTGGTCGCCCGGAGCGCCGAGATCACCGCCGCCAACGCCGAGGACGTCGCCCGCGCCCGCGAGGCTGGCACCCCCGAGTCCACCGTCGACCGGCTCCGCCTCGACGACCAGCGGATCGCCGCGATCGCCTCGGACGTCCGCGACGTGGTCGGCCTGCCCGACCCGGTCGGCGAGGTGGTGCGCGGCTACACGCTGCCCAACGGCCTCGACGTCCGGCAGGTCCGGGTGCCGCTCGGCGTGGTCGGCATCATCTACGAGGCCCGCCCCAACGTCACCGTGGACGCCGCCGCGCTCTGCCTGAAGTCCGGCAACGCCGTCCTGCTGCGCGGCTCCGCCTCCGCCTACCGCTCCAACACCGCCCTGGTCGCGGTGCTCCGCGACGCGGTCGCCTCGGTGGGCCTGCCCGCCGACGTGATCCAGCTGGTGCCCGGCGAGAGCCGGGACTCGGTGCAGGAGCTGATGCGCGCCCGCGGCCTGGTCGACGTGCTGATCCCGCGCGGCGGCGCCTCGCTGATCCGCACCGTGGTCGAGGGCTCCACCGTGCCCGTGATCGAGACCGGCACCGGCAACTGCCACGTCTACGTCGACGCCCGGACGGACCTGGCGATGGCCGTCGGCATCCTGCTCAACTCCAAGGCCCAGCGGGTCAGCGTCTGCAACTCCGCCGAGACCCTGCTCGTCCACCAGGACGTCGCCGACGCCTTCCTGCCGCTCGCCCTGGAGGCGCTGGCCGGCGCCGGCGTCACCGTGCACGGCGACGACGCCGTGCTGAAGGCGGCCGAGGGCACCGGCGCGACCGCCGTCCCGGCCACCGACGAGGACTGGGCGGCCGAGTACCTCTCGTACGACATCGCGGCCGCCGTGGTGCCCTCCCTGGACGCCGCGGTCGAGCACATCCGCCGCTGGTCCTCCGGCCACACCGAGGCGATCGTCACCACCTCGCAGGCCGCCGCCCGGCGCTTCACCCAGCTGGTCGACTCCACGACCGTGGCGGTCAACGCGTCGACCCGGTTCACCGACGGGGGTGAGTTCGGCTTCGGCGCGGAGATCGGCATCTCCACCCAGAAGCTGCACGCCCGCGGCCCGATGGGTCTGCCCGAACTGACCTCCACCAAGTACATCGTCACTGGTGACGGCCACGTGCGGGGCGAGGCGCAGCAGACCGTCGGCTCCTGAGCCGACCGGCGCGCGCTCCGGGCGGTCGGGCCAACTGGCAGGAGGCCCAGACAAACCGCCCGCCCGGTAATACGCTGAATCCCGTGGCTGAGGATGTGGGGGGCTCTCCGTACCCCGACGGCGCCGACCACGGTGGTGCGGACGACGAGTTCGCCACCGTGGTCCTCGACGAGGCCTTCGTCCGGTCCGCGGCCGTGCACGAGCCGAGCGCCCTGGAGCGGCAGCTGGCCGCCGCCGAGGCCCGGTTCGAGCCGGACCCCGCAGGCCCGGTGCGGCCCCGGGACCTGACCGCACCGGAGATGGCCGGCACCGGCGACGTACTGCCGCTGGAGCTGCGACCGCACCCGCGCGGCCTGGACGACGACCGGTTGTACCCCGACCCGTGGTCCGGCACCGACCGGGCCCGGCGGCGGGCCCGGTGGTCCCGTTCGGTCGGCTGGGAGCCGCTGCGCCACGACGGGCGGCACGTCGCGCAGCAGCGCTGGCACCGGCCGGTCGCCTGGGTGCTGGCGGTGGTGATGGGCGTCGGCGTGGTGGCGGTCGCGGTGGCCGCGATCTACCGCGGCGCCGGCGGGGCGGGCGAGTCGCCGCGGCGTCCGGAGATGGGCACCAGCAGCACGCCGGGTTCGTCGCCGCCGGCCGCGCCGCTTCCCAGCGCCGTGGCTCTGCTGAGCGGCTGAGCGGGCCGGTGGCGCCGCCGCACCGGGACGCCGTACGGAGTTTGCCCGCGGCCGGTCGAAGCCTGGGCCGCCCGGTTCTACCCTGGTGCTATGGGTGACCCGCGCGAGCCTCCGGAGGGTGCGCCCGAGGGCGGTTCCGGCAGCGATGACGAGTTCCGGTCCGTCGTCTTCGACGAATCGTTCGTCCGGGCTGCCCGGATCCAGGAACTCTCGGCCCAGGAGCGGCTCGGCGGGACGTACCGGGCGACCCGGGCACGGGTCGGCCTCGGCCCGTTCGGCACGCTGCCGCGGCAGGCGGTGGCGCTGCTGCTGGTCGTGTTCCTCGCCTTCGCCGCGGCGGTGTACTTCGGCGTCAGTTCGCCGCACCGGCAGGCCGCGCCGCCGTCCGGCAACCAGCTGACCACCTCGCTGGTGGCGCTGAGCCCGACCGGGCCGGTGGCCGCGGTCGCCGACCCGGGGAAGCCGTTCGCGGCGCTGCCGGCCGGCTACGGGGAGGGGTCGACCGGGCTGGCGCTGCCCGCGGGCGCCGCGACCGCGCACTTCACCAGGTCCGACGTCAACCGGGCGCTCTCCGTGGTGCAGCGCTACCTCACCGCGTCCGCGCTGGCCCCGGCCACCCTCGTCCAGGGGGAGACGGCCGAGGTGCGGACCCTGATCACCCCGGGCGAGCAGGCGCAGTACGACGACAGCGTGAACAGCCCCCAGGACGACCAGCACCACGCCGCCACCGGCTGGCTGGTCCGGTTCGACCCGGGGAAGGTCGCGCTGGCCGACGACGGGGTGCGGACCTCCGGCACCGTGCGGGTCGGCGAGGCCGACAGCGGGACCCTGGAGATCACCACCGACCACACCTTCGTCTACGCCGTCCGCGCGGCCGGCACCTCGGACGGGCCGGTGAGCCTGTTCAGCGTCCGCCGGGAGCTGCGGTTCGCCTTCGACCGGCTGGACCTCAGCTCGGACCGGCTGCGGCTGGTCGACGCGGTGGTGCAGGCCGGGCCGGCCTCGTGCGGCGCCCCGATGAGCAGCTACCTGCAGCCGCTGCTCGCGGGCGGCACGGCGGCCGCACCGCAGGCCGTCGACCCGGGCGACCGCAGCCGGCCGGCCTGGCAGGTGTGCGGGGTGTTCGCACCGCCGACGGCGAAGCCGGCCGCCGGGCGGTGAGCCCGTACGGCCGGCCGGGGCACCCCGCCCGGTGTCAGCGGCGCCACCGGGGTGCCGTTGCCGCCGGTGTCACTCCCGGCCGTCGCCGTCCGTCGTGCCGCCGTTCGTGCCGCCGTTCGCGCCGTCGGAGCCGGCCGGGCCGCCGGAGCGGGCGCCCGCGAAGGTGTCCCGCAGCTTGCCGCCGACCGTGCCGACCCCGCCGGCCACGTCCCGCAGCAGACCCATCAGCGGGTCCTTGCTCTCCTTGACCGACTGCGAGTAGGAGTCCGCGGCGGCCTTCCACTGGGCGCCGACCGAGGTCTGCGGGTCGTCGCCGCGGCGCGGGTAGGCGCCGGCCAGGATCGAGTGGTACTCGTCGCTCTCCGCCCACTTCTTCAGCTTGGCGACCCGGACCACCGCGAACGGGTGGGTCTGCGGCAGCACCTGCAGCAGCTTGAGCACGCCGTCGCGCAGGTCGCCCGCGCGCTCGTACTCCTCGGCCTGCTCCAGGAAGGCGTCGACGTTCATCTCCGCCAGGTCGTGGCCGCCGGCCAGCTTCATCAGGCCGCGCATCGAGGCCTGCAGGTCCTGCCCGGCCAGCAGGCCGGCCCGGTCGCAGGAGAGCTCGGCCTTGCGGAACCACTCCTTGAGCGCGGTGATCACGCCCATGATGGCGAGGTTGCCCAGTGGCAGCCAGGCGATCCGGGCGGCGATGTTGGTGAGGATCAGCAGCATCGTCCGGTACACCGCGTGGCCGGACATGGCGTGCCCGACCTCGTGGCCGACCACGGCGCGCAGCTCCTCCTCGTCCAGCAGCTCCACCAGGCCGCTGGTCAGCACGATGATCGGCGTCTCCATGCCGATGCACATCGCGTTGACCGTCGGGTCCTGCGTGACGTAGAGGTCCGGCACCTTCTCCAGGTCCAGCACGTAGGCGGCGTCCCGCACCATGCCGTACAGCTCCGGGAACTGACGCTCGGAGGTCTTCACCGCGGTGGCCAGGAACATCAGCCGGACGCTGCGCTCCGACACCAGGCCGGCGAGCTTCTTGAGGACGTCGTCGAAGCCGCTCAGCCTGCGCAGCGCCACCAGCGCGGAACGGTCGGCCGGGTGCTCCCAGGCCCGGGTGGAGATCTCCGCGAAGCGCTGCCGGCGCCGGCTGGGCGTGTTGCCGCCGTCCTTGGAAAAGTCGGTCATGTGTGAGTACCTCCTGGTCGTCGCCGGCACCGGCCCCCGGCCGGCCCCCGCTGCTGTTGGCTCCAACGTCCGTGCTCGTGTACTCGTCCCCGGCGGACCACCGTACGCCCGGGGGGCGGTGGCGGGTGTCCGGAACGCCCCGGCTTACGCTGGTCGTCCGGAACGAGGTCCGGCACGAGGTCCGGACCGAGAGGAGCCCCCGATGTCCCCTGCCGCCCTGGCGCACCTGGCCGGACCGATCTCCAACGAGAACGGCCCCGGCCTGTTCCTGCGGATCATCCTGATCGGCTCCATCGTGGGCGTGGGCCTGCTGGCCTGGATCCTGGTCCGCGCGGGCCGCGACTGACCCGGCGCGCGGGCCGCGGCGGCCGCCCCGGCCGGGTCCGCACCTACGAGGGGTCAGACGCGGTGGGCCGCCGCGCGGTTGCGCCGGGCCCACCCGTACGATGAGGCCGCAGGCCGCACGGCCCGCACCCTCGTCCGCCCCCGAGCCGAAGGTCCTGCCGACCATGAGCACTGCTGCACTGCCCGCCCTGACCCAGCTCGCCGAGGGCGGCAACCACGAGAGCCTCAACCCGTACCTGACCGGTGGGTCCGCGCTGTTCATCCTGCTGCTGCTGCTCTTCCTGACCACCCGCTTCAACCGCGACCGCTGAGCCGGCCGCGCACCGCGGGGGAGCGCCTGCACAGAAGCTGCGCGCTCCCTCCCGCGGACCTCTCCGGGCGGCTTGCCGCCGCGTGACGGGCGTCGCGTAAGGTGTGGCGGCATGGGACAGCAGGCCGGGAGCACCGGGGCGCCGAGGGCGCGGAAGCGCCTCGGCGTGATGGGTGGCACCTTCGACCCGATCCATCACGGGCACCTGGTCGCCGCCAGTGAGGTGGCGAGCGCCTTCCACCTCGACGAGGTCGTGTTCGTGCCCACCGGGCAGCCGTGGCAGAAGTCCGACCGGCAGGTCACGCCGGCCGAGGACCGCTACCTGATGACGGTCATCGCCACCGCGGAGAACCCGCAGTTCTCGGTCAGCCGGATCGACATCGACCGCGAGGGCCCCACCTACACCGTCGACACCCTGCGCGACCTGCACGCCCTGCACCCGGACGCCGAGCTGTTCTTCATCACCGGCGCCGACGCGCTCGCGCAGATCATCTCCTGGCGCCACTCCGACGAGCTCTTCGAGCTCGCCCACTTCATCGGCTGCACCCGCCCGGGGCACACCCTCTCGGACGCCGGTCTCCCCGTCGGCGGGGTCTCCCTGGTCGAGGTGCCGGCGCTGGCCATCTCCTCCACGGACTGCCGCAACCGGGTCGCCAAGGGAGAGCCGGTCTGGTACCTCGTCCCGGACGGCGTGGTGCGTTACATCCACAAGCGGGCGCTCTACGCGCCGGCCCAGCCTTGATCCCGGGAGGGACGGCGTGACCGGAACCGCAGGCGGAGGGCCACAGGGCTACCAGCAGGACCCGTACGGCCGGGGCTACGACCCCTACGACCAGCAGGGCTGGACCCAGGAGCAGCAGCCGCAGCAGCAGGGCCAGCAGCAGTACGGCTACGACCCGTACGCCGGCTACCAGGACCAGCAGCCGCAGGCCTACCAGCAGGACCAGTACGGCGGCGCCCCCCAGCAGGGCCAGTACCCGCAGCAGGGGCAGTACCAGGACCCCTACCAGCAGGGCCAGTACGCGCAGCAGGGCCAGCAGGGCCAGCAGGGCCAGCAGGGGTACTACCAGCACCAGCACCAGCAGCAGCCGCAGCCGCAGGGCTGGGACCCGTACGCCGGCCAGGGCGGGCAGCAGGGCTGGGTTCAGGACCCGTACCAGCCGCAGCAGACGCCGGTGCCCCCGCAGCAGCAGTCCGGCCAGCAGCCCCCCGTCCAGCCCGCGCGGCGCCCTCCGGTCCAGCAGCCGCCGCTCCAGCAGGTCTCCCCGGCGACCGGCGCCGCCACGGCCGGCGGTGCGGCCGGTGCAGCCGGCGCGGCCGCCCGGGCCGCCGCCCCCGCCCGGCCCGCGCAGCCGTCGGAGCAGGTCGGCGGCAGCCGCCAGAACCGGCGGCCGGCCGCGGGCGGCGACAACTACGCCACCGGTGAGTTCACCTTCGTCGACGAGGAGGCGGAGGAGACCGAGGACGTCATCGACTGGCTGAAGTTCGCCGAGTCCCGCAGCGAGGTGCGTGCCGAGCGCCGCCGCCGGCTGCGGAACCGGCTGATAGGGCTGGCCGTGGCCGCCGCACTCGTCGCCGGCGGCGTCGGCGGCTGGATGTGGTGGACCGGCCGGGACACCGGGGCCTCCGCCGCGGCCGCCGCGGGCGGACGCCAGGTCAACGTCGTCCACCTGCGCGACCTGCAGGGCAAGGTCAGCACCGCACTGCTGGTCAACGACGCCTCCGGGCACAAGGGCACCGTGCTGCTCATCCCGGACACCCTGCGGCTGCCCAACGACTCGACCGTCACCACCGCCGCCAAGGGCCTGGACGACATAGGCCCCTCCGGCACCCGCGAGGGCCTCGCCACCGTGCTCGGCGCCCCCGTCGCCGGAACCTGGCGGCTGGACACCCCGTACCTGACGCTGCTGGTCGCGCAGCTCGGCGGCATCAAGGTCGACACCAACGCCGAGGTGAAGGCCGCCGACGGCAAGCTGCTCGCCTCCGCGGGCAAGGGTGTCAGCCTCAACGGCGTCGCCGCCGTCGCCTACGCGACGCTGCAGGCGCCCGGCGAGACGCGCGACGCCCAGCTGGCGAGGTTCGGGCAGGTCCTGGAGGCGGTGCTGCGGGCCATGCCGACCGACCTGGACGAGGCCACCGACGACGTGCACCGGATGAACGCCGTGCTCGACCCCTCGCTGCCGGAGAAGGCGCTGGCCGGCGTCCTCGCCCAGCTCGCCCAGCAGGGCAAGGACGGGCACCTCGGCACCCAGCTGCTCAAGGCCAAGCCGGACGGCACGCTCGACGAGGCCACCGCCGGTCGGCAGGTCAAGGACGTCCTCGGCGGCACGGTCAAGAATGCCGCCGCCAGCGGCAGCACCGCCCGGGTGTCGGTGCTCAACGCCTCCGGCCAGGACAAGGCCGACGAGTCCGCGTCGGTGCAGATCACCAACACCGGCATGGAGGTCGTGCCGAGCAGCGGCAAGGCCGGCGCCGTCCAGGCCGCCAGTGAGATCCGTTACACCGACGACGCCCGCGCCGAGGCGGCGAAGACGCTGGCCGGTGCGCTCGGGCTCAAGCCGGAGGCGGTCAAGAAGGTCACCGACCCGCAGAACGCCGACCTCGTCGTGGTCCTCGGCAAGGACTACAAGGGCCTGCCCGACCAGAAGGCGGACCAGAAGACGGCCGATCCGAAGGCGACCGGGCAGAAGCCCGCGCAGTAGCCGCGCAGCAGCCCGGTCCGCACCCCCCGTTCCGCGTCCGCCCCGGGCCCCCGGTCAAATCGATCGGGGGCCCGGGGCGTTCGTGAGATCCTGGAGGGGAAAACGCGTAGCCGAGCCGGAAGAACACCGTGACTGCCACTGACCGGAGCCAGGACCTTATCAACGTCGCCGCACAGGCGGCGGCGGACAAGCTGGCGCACGACATCATCGCCTTCGACGTCAGCGATGTGCTGTCGATCACCGACGCCTTCCTCATCGCCTCCGCGGCCAACGACCGCCAGGTCCGGTCGATCGCCGAGGAGATCGAGGACAAGCTCCGCGAGGAGCTCGACATCAAGCCCGTGCGCCGCGAGGGCGAGCGCGAGGGCCGCTGGATCCTCCTGGACTACCTGGACATCGTCGTGCACGTCCAGCACTCCGAGGAGCGCTCCTTCTACTCCCTCGACCGGCTCTGGAAGGACTGCCCCGAGCTGCCGCTGCCGGCCGACGCCCTGGCGACCCGCAACCGGCCCGAGGGCGCCCGCACCGACGCCGCGGGCAACGCGGTCGCCGAGGACGAGAGCTGAGCCGCGCCGCGCGGGGACCGCGCATCGTCTTCTGGCGCCACGGCCAGACCTCCTGGAACCTCGAATCGCGCTTCCAGGGCAGCACCGACATCCCGCTCACCGACCAGGGCATCTTCCAGGCCCAGCGGTCCGCCAGGCTGCTCGCCGGGCTGAAGCCCGACCTGCTGGTCTCCTCCGACCTGCAGCGCGCGGTCCGCACCGCGGCCGAGCTGGCCAAGGTGACGGGCCTGGAGGTGCACCAGGACGAGGGTCTGCGGGAGACGTACGCCGGCGAGTGGCAGGGCCTGACCAACGCCGAGATCCGGGCCCGCTACCCGGAGGAGTACGAGGCGTGGGCCCAGGGTCACCCCGTGCGGCGCGGCGGCGGCGAGCTGGCGTCCGAGGTCGCCGACCGCGCCGTCCCGGTGGTGCTGTCCGCGGTCGAGAAGCTGCCCGAGGAGGGCACGCTCGTCGTGGTGTCGCACGGCGGCACCATCCGCACCATGATCGGGCGGCTGCTCGGTCTGGAGCCGGTGCTCTGGGAGCGGTTCGGAGGCCTGTCGAACTGCTGCTGGTCGGTGCTCGGCCAGGGCGTGCGCGGCTGGCGGCTGCTGGAGCACAACGCCGGCACCCTGCCGCAGCCGGTCATCGGGGACGAGACCTGAGCCCGCTCCGGCGGGCGATTTCGCAGTTCGGGGCCTGACCGGCTAGAGTCTTCCTCGTTCGCAGCGAGGACGCCGACCGAGAGGGAGGCGGACGGAACGGACTGCGGGGCTATAGCTCAGTTGGTAGAGCGCTTGCATGGCATGCAAGAGGTCTGGGGTTCAATTCCCCATAGCTCCACTCCGCACCAGCGGCCCCAGGGCCGTCCGTGTCGCGGGGCTATAGCTCAGTTGGTAGAGCGCTTGCATGGCATGCAAGAGGTCTGGGGTTCAATTCCCCATAGCTCCACAGCAGTCCGAGAGGCCGCCGCCCGCAGGGGTGGCGGCCTCCGTCGTTCCCGGGGCCGCTGACGCCACCGGTCCTCAGGCGGCTCCGTGCGGGCACTCCGGCCGGACGCCGGGCGGTTCGGCCGCCATCCGCTCCAGCCGGAGCCGGTCCTCGGGTCCCTCCGGGGTGTAGACGACCAGGTAGACCTCCGGGCGGTCCGGGACGGTCAGGTACGAGGCGTGGACGTGCAGCACGCCGACCGCGGCGTGCCGGAAGACCTTGCGGGTCGTCCGCGGCGGCGCCACCTCCTGCCGGTCCCACAGCTCGCGGAAGCGGTCGCTGGCCGCCGACAGGTCCCGCACGTACGCCTCCCAGGCGGGCTCGCCCAGGTGCCGCCCGTACGCCGCCCGCAGCACCCCGACCATCCGGGGCAGCTCCTCGTCGCGGTTGAGGAACGGGTTGCAGCAGTCCGGCACGGTGAACGCGCACCACATGGTGTT
This sequence comes from Streptomyces sp. NRRL B-24484, assembly GCF_000717715.1. GTDB lineage: Bacteria > Actinomycetota > Actinomycetes > Streptomycetales > Streptomycetaceae > Kitasatospora. Next base: position 103,689 of record NZ_JOAI01000020.1, read on the forward strand.
GCGCGGCTCGCCGGGCCCGGCCGGCCTGGTCGCCCGGGGGAAGAGCGACTCGTACGCGGCGTTGTGCCGCAGCACGTCGAAACGGGTGTTGCAGACCGCCGCGGGCAGCGGGCCCAGCTGGTCGAGGATCGCCTGGGTGGCGCCGTCGAACTCCGGGTGGTCCGCCTCGGCCGGCGACGGCGGCCGCACCCCCGCGAGCCGGAACAGGTGGTCGCGCTCGGCGGCGTCCAGCCGCAGCGTGCGGGCCACCGCGGTCAGCACCTGCTCGGAGGCGTTGATCGGGCGGCCCTGCTCCAGCCACGTGTACCAGGTGACGCCGAGGCCGGCGAGCTGCGCCACCTCCTCCCGGCGCAGGCCCGGGGTGCGGCGGCGCAGGCCGGGCGGCAGGCCGACGTCCTCGGGCCGTACCCGGGCGCGGCAGGCGCGCAGGAACTTGGCGAGCTCTCCGCGCCGCAGGTCCCTGCGCGGCTCGGCGACGGTGTCCGGTTGAAGCACGGTCATGACCCCCATCGTGGCCGACCGCGGCCGCCGCCGACAGGTGCTGCCGGTACCAGGATCGGCAGGCTCTAACCACCAGTACCGGGCGGCCCCGACGATCCCGGTATGACGGACCTACGGACTCCCGATCCCACGCCCACCGCCCCTGCCGCCCCTGCTGTTCCTGTTCCTGTTCCTGCCCCGGTCGTTCCCGCGGCCGCTGCCGCCCGCAGGCCGGGCCCGGTGCTCGGCCTGCTGCTCGCCGGACAGTTCATGGCGCTGCTCGACGTCTCCGTGGTCAACGTGGCCGTGCCGAGCATCCGCACCGACCTGGGCGCCTCCGGCGCCGCCCTGCAGCTGGTCGTCGCCGGCTACACCGTCGCCTACGCCGTCCTGCTGATCACCGGCGCCCGGCTCGGCGCCCGCTTCGGCTACACCCGCACCTTCCGGTACGGGCTGGCGGCCTTCACCACGGCCTCGCTGGCCTGCGGACTGGCCCCCGCCACCGGCTGGCTGATCGGCTTCCGGGTCGTGCAGGGCGTCGGCGCCGCCGTGATGGTGCCGCAGGTGATGAGCGTGATCCAGCGGCTGTTCACCGGTGCCGCCCGGGTCCGGGCGCTCGGTCTGTACGCGGCGGTGCTGGCCGGCGGCCTCGCCGTCGGACAGGTGGTGGGCGGCCTGCTGGTCAGCGCCGATCTGTTCGGCACCGGCTGGCGACCGGTCTTCCTGGTCAACGTCCCGCTCGGCCTGGTGCTGCTCGCGGCCTCGGCCCGGCTGCTGCCGCCGCTCCCCGGCGACCGCGGCCGAGGCTTCGACCTGCCCGGCCTGCTGACCCTGGCGGCCGCCCTCGGCCTGCTGGTGGTGCCGCTGGTGCTCGGGCACGAACTCGGCTGGCCCGCCTGGGGCTGGGCGATGCTGGCCGGCAGCGCCGCGCTGTTCGCCGTCTTCGCGGCGGTGGAGCGGCGGGTGGCTGAACGCGGTGGCCGGCCGCTGATCGCCGGGCGGGTGCTTCGCGCGCCCGGGCTGCTGTCCGCGGCCGGGTCGATCTTCCTGATCATGGCCGGGTTCGCCGGGTTCATGTTCGCCCTGGCCCTGCACCAGCAGGCCGGACTCGGCAACAGCGCACTGCGGGCCGGCCTGCTGTCGGTGCCGGTCTCGGTGGGCTTCGGGGCGGCGAGCCTGCTCTGGCAGCGGCTGCCGCAGCGTCTGCACCTGGTGCTTCCGGTGCTCGGCCTGGCCGTGGTCGCCCCGGGCTACGTGCTCGTCGGGCTGCTGCTGGACGGGGGAGGGCCGGTCGGGCCGGCCGTGCAGGCGGTGCTCGCCGTGACCGGGGTGGCCGCGGGCTGCGCGTACAGTCCGCTGTTCGCGCGGGCGCTCGGGCGGGTGGACCCGGCGGACGCCGCGGACGCCAGCGGTGTGATGGTGACGGTGCTGCAGCTCGGCCAGGTGATCGGGGTGACGCTGCTGGGGACGGTCTTCCTCGGCGCCGTCTCCTACCCGGCGCCGGCCCGTGACTCCGGGCACGCCCTGCTGGTCACCACGGCGGTGATCGGCGCCGCGCTGGCCGCCGCGGCCGTGCTGGCGGCGCTGTCGGGGCGGACCGTACGGCCTGCGTGGGCGGGAGAGGCCGGCAGGACGGAGGACGTGTAGCGGCGGCCGGGGTGCGGCGGGTGAGCCGGGGCCGTCCTGGGTCCGGCCGTCGTGGCCGGGTGGACCGTCACGACCGGGGCCGAGGGGGCGTGCGGGGGGACCGGCGCCGGCCCGTCCTGCATCTGCCGGCCGTCGCGCGGCGGCCGGGGTGCGGCAGGACGGCCCGGCGCGGTGGTCCGGTGTCCGGGCCGGTCAGGCGGTGACCGGCAGGCGGCTCAGCAGCTCCCGGCCGTCCGCGCGGACGGTGGTGGCGAAGGTCAGCTTCAGCGACTGCTCCTCGCCCGCGACCGAGAGCTGCGTGGTGAGCAGCAGGCCGAAGGCGGCCTTGGCGGCCGGGGAGGCAGTGACGGCCTCGCGGGGGAGCGCCATGACCAGCTTCGCCGGCTTGCCGCTGAGCTGGTCCACCCCGAAGAAGAGCAGCCGCCGGTCGGTCAGGGCCAGGTACAGCGGACGAGGGGCGGCGATCGCCGTCACCGTACCGGCCGTCAGTACACCCACCACGGCGGTGGTGGCCAGGCGGCGGGCCGCGGACACCGTGCCGACCTTGGTGAGGGTGCCGAACTCGACCTGCTCGTCGGCGATCAGCAGCGGTGCGGCGGCCTTGAGCAGTTGGTCGCGGCGGCGGTTGTTCATGGTGCTCCTCGGTCTGCGGCCGTCCTGATGGCCGGTCATCGCTGGGCAGCCTAGGGAGGTTCCGTCACAAGCGGAGTCATGGATTCCGTAAATTCTTCGTCAAGTGACAGGCGACTTGCCCGGATCCGTACGGGTTCGCACCATCGGTCCCCGCGGCGGTTCCTCCGGCCACGCCCTACGATCGCCGCCCATGAGCACCGAACCGCTCTTCGACCCGGCCGCCGCGCTCCCCGAGGCCGGAACCGTCCGGAACGCCGCAGAGCGGGGCGACTGGCCCGCCGTCGCCGCGGTGTTCGCCGAATGCCGGGAGGAGTACGGCCTGCTCCTCCTCTCCGGGCAGGTCGCCGCCGTGCCCGGCGTGGAACACCTGCTGCGGCAGGTGCTCGGCAACCGCCCGGGTGACCCGCTCGCCACCGCGCTGCTCGCCGACCGGCTGATCCACGTCGGCTGGCAGGCCCGCACCTCCCGGCGTTCAGAGGACGTGACCCCCGAGGGCTGGCGCGAGTTCCGTGCCCGGCTCAACGAGGCCGAACAGCTGCTGATCGGAGCCGTCGCCCGGGACCGCGGCGACGCGCTCGCCTGGATGCTGCGGGTGACGATCTCCCGAGGGATCTCCCTGGGCATCAGCGAGACCCGCCGCCGGTACCGCGCCGTGGCTCGCGTCTCACCGCACCACTACGCCGGGCAGCGCAGCATGCTCCAGCAGCTGCTGCCCAAGTGGGGCGGCAGCTGGGAGGAGTCCCACGCCTTCGCCCGCGACTGCTTCCGCGCCGCACCGCCCGGCAGCCTCAACGGCGCCCTGCTGGCCATGTACCACGCGGAACGGGCCGGCTCCCTGGCAGGGGCCGAGCGGAACGCGTACGCCGCCCGCGCCGACGTCCGCCAGGAGCTCGCCCAGGCCGCCCACGGCTCCGTCCTGCACCCCGACTGCCGGATCCGCTTCGGCCGGATCGCCGCCCACAGCTCCTTCGCCCTGCTCGCCTCCCTCGGCGGCGACCGGGCCGCCGCCCGGACGCACTTCCAGGCCATGGGCCCGTACGGCAGCACCGAACCGTGGGACTGGTTCGACAACACCCCGGAGCGCACCTTCCGGGAACACCGCGACCGCGCCCTGAAAGGCTGAGCCGTGATCCACCGCTTCGAGGTCGACGGCGTACCGGCCCTGCACGCCCCGCGGCCCGGCCGCACCACCGCAGGCCTGGTCTTCCGGGTCGGCAGCGCCGACGAGACCCTGGCCCGCTCCGGCATCACCCACCTCGTCGAACACCTCGCCCTGCACCGCAGCGGCGTCCAGGTGCACCGCTTCAACGGCGCCACCGGGCAGCTGCACACGCACTTCCTGCTGGAGGGCGACGACCACGAGATCCGGGCCTTCCTGCAGAGCGTCTGCGAGTCGCTGACCGCCCTGCCGGTGGACCGCCTGGAGACCGAGAAGGCGATCCTGCGCACCGAGGAGGCAGGCCGCGGCACCGGCGCCGCCGAGGCGACCGGTCTCTGGCGGTACGGCGCCCAGGGCCACGGCCTGGTCAGCTACCCCGAGTGGGGCGTGCCCGGCGTCGATCCGCAGACCGTCCAGCACTGGGCCGACACCTGGTTCACCCGCGACAACGCCGCACTGTGGATCGCCGGCGAACGCGTCCCGGACGGCCTGCAGCTGCCGCTGCACCCCGGACGCCGGATGCCCCCGCCGCAGCCGACCTCCGCGCTGCCGGTGACCCCCGCGTACTTCGCCGCCGGACAGCGGCAGGTCCTGTTCGAGACCCTGCTGCCCCGGACCGCCGCCGCCGACCTCTACACCGCCTGCCTGGACCGCGAGTTGTTCCAGGACCTGCGGCAGGACGGCGGCCTCTCCTACACCGCGGGCGCCGACCACGCGGACCGCGGCGACGGCGTCCTCACCGTCACCGCCCTCGCCGACGCCCTGCCCGAGGAGCAGGACGCCGTGCTCGGCGGCTTCGTCGACGTGCTGGCCAGGCTCGCCGTGGCCGGCGTCGACCCGGACACCCTCGACGCCCTGCGCCGCCGCGCCGACGCCGCGCACACCGCCCCCGACGCGGACCCCGCCCGCCTGCCCGGCTGCGCCGCCGACCTGCTGCTCGACCTGCCCGTCCGCACCCGCGACGAGCTCCGCGCCGAACTCGCCGCCGTCACCGCCGAGGACGTCCGGACGACCGCTCAGCAGGCGCTCGGCAGCGGCCTGTTGCGGGTGCCCGCCGGACGCCGCGCCGACTGGGCCGGCTACACGGCGGCGCCACTCCACTCCACCGCCGCAGTCGAGGGCAGCCGCCACCGCTCCCGCGAGCCCGGCGGACCCGACCTCGTGATCGGCCGGGCCGGCGTCAGCCTCGTCCGGGAGGGCGAGGCCGCGACCGTCCGCTACGACGCCTGCGCCGCCTTCCTCGCGTGGCCGGACGGCGGGCGGCGGCTGATCGGGGCCGACGGCATCTGCGTGGAGATCGAACCCGCCTGCTTCGCCGTCGACGCCCACGCGCTCGCCTCCATCGATGCCGCGGTGCCGCACCAGGCGTACGTCCGGATGCCGCCGCGGACGGCGCCCGCCCGGCCGTCCAGGCCCGGGCCCGCCGCGGCACCGGCCGCCGCCGTCCGCTCGTCGCCGGCGCAGCTCGCCGTGAACATGGTGCTGATGCTGGTCGCCGGACTCTTCCTGCTGTTCGCCCTCGGCGGGGCCCTCGGGGCGGACGACGAGTCCCGGGGCGACCCGGTGTACTGGGGCGTGCTGGTGGTGGCCGCGGGCATCGCGGCGGCGCTGCTGCGCAGTGTGTGGCGGCGGAGCCGGCCGCGGCGGACCTGAGGCCGGGCGCCGCCGCGGGGTGCCGGCGGCGGAGGGTGCCGGCGGCCGTAGGGGTTGCCGGCGGGCGGGCCCGGTGCTGCCGGCAGGCGGGCCTGGCATGCTGCAGGGCTTGGTGCGGCTGTCTCGTGCCAGGTGTGGGGTGCAGGTGTGGGGTGCCCGGTGTGGGCTGCCCGGATGGGCGACCGCTGTCGGGAGGCCTTGCCGGGCGGGCGCTGAAACGGATTAGGGGAGCACCCCCGGGACCGTGTAAAGTGGTGCGTGTCGCCGGGGGAGATCACCGGGGGCCGCAGCAAGGGGCTATAGCTCAGTTGGTAGAGCGCTTGCATGGCATGCAAGAGGTCTGGGGTTCAATTCCCCATAGCTCCACAGTAGGTGAAGGGCCGTTTCCTGAGGGAACGGCCCTTCGTCGTTCCCCGGCAGGTGCGGACGTCTTCACCCGTCCACCCTCCCGGCCCGCTACGGTCGAGGCATGGCCGACCTGGTGCGCAAGCGGAACGAAGAGCTCGCCCGGATACTCCACCAACTCGGGTGGAGCCCCGAGCGGCTCGCCCGCGAGGTGAACGCCGTCCTGCCCGCCGGCCTGGCGATCAGTGCCACCGCACCGTACAAGTGGCGCGACCGCGGCATGGTGCCGCGCGCCCCGCACGACCAGACCGTCTGCGAGGTGCTCGGCCGCGCCGTCGGCATCGCCGTCACCTACGAACAGCTCTGGGGCCGCATGGGCAGCGGCCGCGGTGCCAAGATCCTCTCGCCGCGCCTGCTCACCGACCCGTGGACGGCCGACACCGCGCAGACCGCCCTCCGGGAGGCCGGGGCCGACGCCGCGCCCGTCCGGCTGACCGACCTCTTCCGCGGCGACGAGCTGGAACAGGCCGCCCGGCACTGGGCCTCCCCGCCGCCGGAGGTCACCGGCGGCGCCGGGGCCCTGCGCATCGCCCCCGAACAGCTCGCCGACCTCCGGCTCTCCTACGAGAGCAAACGGCGCCTCGAACGCGCCTACGGCGGCGGTCTCATCCGTGACCTCGCCAAGGCCGAACTCGCCATGGTCGGCAAGCTCCTGGAACTGGGCGCCTACGACGAGAAACTCGGCCGCGAACTCTACGGCGCCGCCGGACGGCTCGCCCGGCTCGTCGGCTGGGCCGACTACGACATGGGCAACGACGCCGCGGCACAACGCGCCTTCGTCGCCGCCCTGCGCGCCGCACACGTCTCCGGGGACCCGCGGCTCGGCGTGGGCGTGGTCGGCTGCCTGGCCGTGCAGGCGACGTACAACTCCGGCGGGCGCGGGCTGGACGCCGTGGCGATGCTCTCCACCGCGCTGCGCGCCGCGGACGAGGTGCTGACCCCCCGTGAACGGGCGCTGCAGCTCGGCCGGATCGCCCGCGCCCACGGCCGGAAGGGCGAGCAGATCAGTGCCGAGGCCGTGGCCGAGCGGGCCTTCCAGGCGCTGGAGGGGGTGGACGACCACGCGCACGAGCGGGCCGACCTCGCCGGCATGGTGGGGGAGATGCACCTCTTCCTCGGTGACTTCGAACGGGCCCAGCGGATGCTCGGCGAGGCGGTCGCCGCGCTGACCGCGGAGCGGGCCCGGACCAGGGCCCTGCTGATGGTCCGGCTCGCGGAGGCGTACCGGCGGACCGGTGAGCGCGAGGAGGCCGCCCGGATCGCCGACGAGGCGCGGCTGCTCGCCTCCGGCATGCAGTCCGCCCGGGTGGCGCGGGCCCTGCGTGCCTTCGACGCGGCCGTGCGGGAGGAGGTGCCGCTCGCGGGGTGAACGGGCGGCGCTGCGGGCGGCGCGTCCCCTCGTCGCGCTCGTCGTGTTCGTCGCGCTCGTCATGGTCGGCGCGCTCGTTGTGGTCGGCGCTGTGCGTGGTGCGTCCGGGCTCCTCGGCCGGCCCGGCCGGTGGCCCGCCGGCGGAATGCGCGGCGGAATGCACGGCGGGGCGTACGGGCCGTTGCGGTACCCTGACCCCATGCGAACCGTGCGCCTGCTCCTTAGCCGGCCGCGCTGACCAGGACCGGCCCGGGGCCGGAGTCGGCGTGGCGACCCCTCCTGCGAGGGGTTTTTTGCTTTTCGAGTACGTGCTGTTCCGAGTGTGTGCCGCTGGTTCGCCACTGATGACGACGGAGCCCGAAGGACCATGAGCGAGACGACGACCCCTGCTTCCGGCGCGGCCGAGGCCGCTTCCGAGCCCTTCCGCTACGGTGCCGCGCTGGCGGCCGAGATCGAGTCCCGCTGGCAGGACCTGTGGGAGAAGGAGGGGACGTTCAACGCCCCCAACCCGGTCGGTCCGCTGGCCGAGGGAGCGGGCGGCGACGTCGCCGCGAAGCCGCACAGCTTCATCATGGACATGTTCCCGTACCCGTCCGGTGCCGGCCTGCACGTCGGTCACCCGCTGGGCTACATCGCCACCGACGTGTACGCCCGCTACCAGCGGATGACCGGCCACAACGTGCTGCACACCCTGGGCTACGACGCGTTCGGCCTGCCCGCCGAGCAGCACGCCGTCGCCACCGGCCAGCACCCCCGGATCACCACCGAGGCGGCCATCGCCAACATGCGGCGCCAGCTGCGCCGGCTGGGCCTGGGCCACGACTCGCGGCGCTCCATCGCCACGATCGACCCGGACTACTACCGCTGGACGCAGTGGATCTTCCTGCAGATCTTCAACTCCTGGTACGACGAGGCGGCCGGCAAGGCCCGCCCGATCGCCGAGCTGGTCGCGCAGTTCGAGTCCGGCGAGCGCGAGGTGCCGGGCGGCCGCGCCTGGTCCGAGCTGTCCGCCGTCGAGCGCGACGAGGTGCTGGGCGAGTACCGGCTGGCCTACGCCAAGGAGGTGCCGGTCAACTGGTGCCCGGGCCTGGGCACCGTGCTGGCCAACGAGGAGGTCACCGCGGACGGCCGCTCCGAGCGCGGCAACTTCCCGGTGTTCAAGTCCAAGCTGCGCCAGTGGATGATGCGGATCACCGCGTACTCCGACCGTCTGATCGCCGACCTGGACATGCTGGACTGGCCCGAGGCGATCAAGCTGCAGCAGCGAAACTGGATCGGCCGCTCCGAGGGCGCCCGGGTCGACTTCGCCGCGCCCGGCGGCGAGGCGATCACCGTCTTCACCACGCGTCCGGACACCCTGTTCGGTGCCACCTACATGGTGCTGGCGCCCGAGCACGCCCTGGTCGACACGATCGTGCCCGCCGCCTGGCCCGCGGGCGTGGCCGACGACTGGACCGGCGGCCACGCCAGCCCGGCCGAGGCCGTCGCGGCCTACCGCGCCGAGGCCGCCGCCAAGTCCGACGTCGAGCGCCAGGTCGACGCCAAGATCAAGACCGGTGTGTTCACCGGCGCCTACGCGACCAACCCGGTCAGCGGCGAGCAGGTCCCGGTCTTCATCGCCGACTACGTGCTGATGGGCTACGGGACCGGCGCGATCATGGCCGTCCCGGCCCACGACCACCGCGACTTCGCCTTCGCCCGCGCCTTCGGCCTGCCGATGCGCTGCGTGGTCGAGCCCACCGACGGCCGCGGCGAGGACCCGCACACCTGGGACGACGCCTTCGACACCTACGACTCGGTGATCGTCAACTCGGCCCACGACGACCTGTCGCTGAACGGCCTGAGCGTCGTCGACGCCAAGACCGCCGTCACCGGCTGGCTGACCGGTCGCGGCATCGGCGAGGGCACCGTCAACTACCGTCTGCGCGACTGGCTGTTCAGCCGCCAGCGGTACTGGGGCGAGCCCTTCCCGATCGTCTACGACGAGGACGGCGCCATGCACGCGCTGCCCGAGTCGATGCTGCCGGTCGAGGTGCCCGAGGTCGAGGACTACTCGCCGCACACCTACGACCCGGACGACGCCGCCTCCACCCCGAAGACCCCGCTGTCCCGCAACGAGGCCTGGGTCGAGGTCGAGCTGGACCTGGGCGACGGCCCGAAGAAGTACCGCCGCGAGACCAACACCATGCCCAACTGGGCGGGCTCCTGCTGGTACGAGCTGCGCTACATCGACCCGGTCAACGCCGCGAAGGTCGTCGACCCGGCCAACGAGGCCTACTGGATGGGCCCCACCGCCGACAAGCCGGCCGGCGGCGTCGACCTGTACGTCGGCGGTGCCGAGCACGCGGTGCTGCACCTGCTGTACGCGCGCTTCTGGCACAAGGTGCTGTTCGACCTGGGCCACGTGTCCTCCGTCGAGCCGTTCCACAAGCTGTTCAACCAGGGCATGATCACCGCCGACGTCTACCGCGACGCGCGGGGCTTCCCGGTGCCCGCCGCCGAGGTCGAGGAGCGCGACGGCGCGTACTTCTGGGAGGGCGAGCCGGTCAAGCGCGAGGCCGGCAAGATGGGCAAGTCCCTGAAGAACGCCGTCGCCCCCGACGAGATCGCCGACGAGTACGGTGCGGACACCCTGCGCCTGTACGAGATGTCGATGGGCCCGCTGGACGTGTCCCGCCCGTGGGACACCCGCGCGGTCGTCGGGTCGTACCGCTTCCTGCAGCGGCTGTGGCGCAACGTCGTCTCCGAGACCACCGGCGAACTGGTCGTCACGGAGGAGGAGGCCGACGAGGCCACCCTGCGCGCCCTGCACAAGGCGATCGACGGCATCCGTGGGGACATGGCCGGCCTGCGCTTCAACACGGCCGTGGCCAAGGCGATCGAGCTGAACAACTTCCTGGTCAAGCGGGGCTCCACCCCGCGCAGCGTGGCCGAGCAGATCGTGCTGATGGTCGCCCCGCTGGCGCCGCACATCGCCGAGGAGCTGTGGCAGCGCCTGGGCCACCGCGAGTCGCTGGCCTTCGCCGACTACCCGGTCGCCGACCCGGCCTACGTCGTCGACGAGACCGTCACCTGCGTCGTCCAGATCAAGGGCAAGGTCAAGGCCCGCCTGGAGGTCGCACCGAGCATCAGCGACGCCGAGCTGGAGGCGCTGGCGCTGGCCGACCCGGCCGTGGTGGCCGCGCTGGGCGACGCCCAGGTGCGCAAGGTCATCGCGCGTGCGCCGAAGCTGGTGAACATCGTCACCGGCTGACGCCGACCGACCGCTCCCGGGCCGGGCACCCCACCAGGGGTGCCCGGCCCGAGCGTTTCCCGGCGGGCCCGCGGGGGCGGTGGTCGTCGGGACGCGGATCGGGATGCCAGTTGTTACGCGCACAGGGATGCCCGTAGGCAAGCGTGAAGGCACGTATGGAGGCACGTATGGAGGGATGCGTGGATCGACGTATGGATGCACGTAGACATGGATGTCCGGACGGATGCGTGCATCGGCGCGTGCCGGGATGCACGGAGGCACGCCTGTAGGGATGCGGGTCGGGATGCATGCAGGGATGCGGGTCGGGATGCATGCAGGGACCGGGGTGGCGGCTTCGATCGGGCTCGGTGACCGCAGGCAGACGGCGCGGGGTGTGTACCGGGTGCGCCTACGGCTCATTCCCCGGCAGTCGGCGGGACAGCTCCCTGCAGGCGGTCGGCCAGGGCGGCGATGTGCGCCACCAGCTCCGGCGGCTCGTGGACGGTGAACCGGTACCCCAGCAGGGCGAGGTGGACTGCCAGCCCGTCCAGTGAGTTGGAGCCCGCGCGCAGGGTGCAGTTCCGTTCGTCGATCGGCTCGACCATCGCGGACGTCGGCGTGGTCTTGGTGACGACCTCCTCGGCCGGCGCGTGGACCGTGCAGCGGGCCTGGTAGCGGTACTGACCGACGGCGACCTCCCAGGAGGTCCATCGGCGGATGTCCTGTTCCGGGGGCTCCCGCGGGACGAACCGCGGCCCGTGCGGCGGGCGCAGCGTGATCCGGTCGACACGGAAGTTCCGCCAGTCGGCCCGGGTCGTGTCCCAGGCCGCCAGGTACCAGCGGGTGCCGGAGTGCACCAGCCGGTGCGGTTCGGCGTCTCGGTGGCTCTCGCCGCCGTCGTGCGTGCGGTAGTCGAAGCGCAGCCGCTCGTGCGCCCGGCAGGCGGCGGCGATCGCGGTGAGCACCTCTGCCTGCACCACCGGCCCGTACCCCGGCATGGCCACTGTTGCGTCGGCCAGTGCGTCCACCCGGTGCCGCAGCCTGGAGGGCATGACCTGCTGCAGTTTCGCCAGGGCCCGCACCGAGGACTCCTCGATGCCGGAGACCGTGCCGCCCGCTGCCGTCCGCAGCCCCACGGCGACCGCAACGGCCTCGTCGTCGTCCAGGAGTAGCGGCGGCATCTCCGCCCCCGCACCGAGCCGGTAGCCGCCCGCGGTGCCCGGCGTCGAGTCGACGGGGTAGCCCAGTCCCCGCAGCTTGTCGACGTCGCGTCGTACCGTTCGCACGTCGACACCGAGCCGGTCGGCCAGGTCCGCCCCCGACCAGTCGCGGCGGACCTGGAGCAGGGACAGCAGACGCAACAGGCGGGCGGAGGTCTCCAGCATGCCGCCATCCTGGCAGCCGATGAGGACAGCTGTGGTCCTCGACGGGACATCCGCCACCGGGAACGGCCCCGGAACACCCCGGAGCCGGCCCCTGAGCTCTCCCTGATCTCTCCGGCGGCCTCGGCCTCCAGGGTCCGGCCTGACCCCTTTGGCGGCTACCGTGGATAGTCCAGGGCGGCCGCGCGGGCCGCGTCCGGCGAGCGGGCTCGGTGGGCACCGCGGAAGGTGGGGTAGGGATGGACGCGATCGGCGTGGTGATCGCCCTGGTGATGCTGTTCCTGGTGACCGCCGGAGTCATGGCGGTCGTCGGCACGGTCAAGGCTGCCAAGGCCGTCGCTGCCAAGGTGGAGAAGCACGAGGCCAACGCCCGGCGTGCGGTGGAGAACGCGGCCCTGAGGGCGAAGACCTTCACCAAGCCCGGCTCCCAGGGGCAACTCGCCGCCGTCCGTCTGTCGCTCCGCACCTCCCTCGACGCGACCCGGCAGGTGCTGGAGTCCGGCCTCACCGAGGACAGCCAGCTCGCCGACTCCCTCCAGCTGCTCAACCGGCTCGAAGCCCACGCTGCTGAGCTCGACCGAGAGATGCGCATTCTCGAGCGCGAGCCCGACAGCGCCCGGCTGGCCGTGAAGCTGCCCGAGCTGCGCGAACGCGCCGGCCGGATCACCCACTCCGCTGAGACCATGCGCTGGGCGGCACAGGACCGGATGCGCCGCTTCGCCGACGACGACCTGGCCCGGCTCGGCCGTGAGTGCGAGAACGAAGCGGGGGCGCTGCGGCACTGGGACCGGGTGGACGGTGCCGGTGGTGCGAGTGGCGGCGACGAGGCCGGCACAGGCGTTCCAGGTACAGGGGGATCGGCCGGTCGTGGCACCGGTACCCAGTCGGACGGTGCGTCCGCAGCGGCCGGCGGGACGGCGGCCGCCCGGTCCGAGGAGACCCAGCGCAAGGGCCTCACCGCCGGGAACCGCCTGCGGGCCGAGGACGTGCTCGGACTGGGCGAGCCCCTCAACCGGCTCGCCGACCGGCTGCGCAAGCCGAACACCGGTGGGGCGTAAGGCTTCTGCCCGTCCGGGCCGGCCCGTCCCGCTCGTCCACGGCCGGCCCGGTCCCACTGCGCGGCAGTGCTGTCGGTGGCTTGCGCTGTCATCTGCGCCGGTCGCGGAGTAACCTCCGGCTCATGCCCGGCCACCTCGCCCTCGTCACCGATTCCACGGCCTACCTGCCTCAGGACGTCGTCGACCGCCATCGGATCGAGGTGGTCCCGCTCTCCGTCGTGGTGGGCGACGAGGTCCTCACCGAAGGTGTTGAGATCTCGCCCAAGGACGTCGCCGAGGCGCTGCGTGCCAAGCGCAGGGTCACCACCTCCCGTCCCAATCCGGAGACCTTCGCCTCCGCGTACCGGGCTGCCGCCGAAGCGGGCGCCACAGGTGTCGTCTCTGTCCACATCTCCTCCGAACTCTCGGGTACGTACGAGGCCGCCAAGCTCGCCGCGGCCGGGGCGGACATCCCGGTCGAGGTGGTCGACAGCCGATTGGTCGGCATGGCCCTGGGGCACTGTGTGCTGACGGCCGCACAGGCCGCCGAAGCGGGTCTCGGGCCGGTGGAGGCCGCCGCCGAAGCCGTCCGGCGGTCCTCATTGACCAGCGGTTTCTTCTACGTCGACACGCTCGAGCACCTGCGTCGCGGCGGCCGTATCGGCGCGGCCCGAGCACTGCTCGGCTCGGCCCTCGCGGTGAAGCCGCTGCTGCACCTCTCCGGCGGCCGGATCGAACCGCTGGAGAAGGTGCGAACGGCATCACGGGCGATCGCCCGGCTGGAGGAGATCGCCGTGGAACGCGCCGGCGACGCCGAGGTCGACATCGCCGTTCACCACCTCGCGGCCGAGGACCGTGCGGAGCCACTCGCGGAGCGGCTCCGGGAACGGGTGCCCGGCCTGCGCGACCTCTACGTGGGTGAGGTCGGCGCCGTCATCGGTGCCCACGTCGGACCAGGCCTGCTGGCCGTTGTGGTGTCGCCCCGCTGACGGCACGGCAGCTGCGACTCGAAGGGGGACGGCCCTCGCTGCCGTTCCCTTTCCCTTGACCCAACTGCCTGTGCCGTCCCCGCTGCCGCCCTGGCCGCGGTGAGGCACTGCTGGTTCGCGGTTCCGCTTCGCAGCGGTTCCGATCCGGCTGACGAACGGGGCAAGCCGGCAGGTTCCCGGCCTCCTCCTTTTCATCCTTGTGAGGGAAGGGAGTTATCCACACCCCCGAGTTGTCCACAGGCCTGCGGCGAGTGTGCACGGGTGAGCCTGCGCGTTCGTACCGTCCTCGCATGAAGCACACCACCCGCGGCGCAGCACGGCGCCGAGAGACGACCGAGACCGTTCGGCGGCGACTGGCCGCACTGTTCTCCGCGGCCCTGCGCACGGGCCCGTCACGTGCACCGGCCGGCACACCCGACGGAGCCCTCAGGGACACCCAAGGATCCCCGGCCGGTGTCGGCGCAGACACCACTTCCTCGGGACGGCCGACCGCGACGGCAACAGCGGCCACTGCGGTGGCACCCGGTGCGGCGAGTGCCGCGAGCGCTGCGAACACCGGGGCGGTGCCCGATGCTGCGGCATCAGGCAGCAGGGACGATCGGCTCCCGAACGGACGCCGGTTCACCGCCGGGAGGTTCCGCTCCGACGCCCCGCCGGGCCCGGGACGCTCACCCCGCCGTCGAGCAGCGCGCGACGGACCGTCCGTCACCGCTCCAAGTGCAGGGCTGCCGCCACCGGAGACCTCCTCGCCCTTCGGTGCTGCGGCCGACTCAGCCTCCGTCCCGCCCGACCTCCCGAAGTCTCCCTCGGCCCGGCGGCTCGCCTTCTCCCTGCCGGCCGGCCTGGTCCTGGACCGACGGGCCGCGTTGGGCCTGGCGGCACTGCTCCTGCTGGCCGTCGGCTACGCCGTCCAGCACTTCTGGCTGAGCCGTCCCGAGCCGGTCGCTGTCCCCACGGTCAGTGGGACGTCTGCAACCGTCACAGGAGGCTCGCCCACCTCCACCGGGACCGGCACGACGGCCCCGCACGGCGCGCCGGCACCCACGGTGGTGGTGGACGTGGCCGGCAAGGTCGAGCACCCGGGCCTGCGCACCCTGCCGACGGGCTCCCGCGTCGCCGACGCCCTGCGGGCCGCCGGGGGAGCTCTCGCCGGCACCGAAACCGACTCCCTCAACCTCGCCCGGGTCCTCAGCGACGGCGAGCAGATCCTGGTCGGCGCACCGGCCGGCCAGGGTGCGCCCGGCGTCACCGCCGGCGGCCTGGTCAGCCTCAACCGGGCGACCGCCGAGCAACTCGACACCCTGCCCGGAGTCGGTCCGACGCTCGCCCAACGGATCCTGCAGTACCGAATGACGCACGGCCCGTTCCGCTCGGTCGACCAGCTCCGCCAAGTGCCCGGCATCGGCCAGCGCAAGTTCGACGACATCAAGGGCCTGCTGACGCTCTGACACCGGCCCCCGCGAAGCGCGGAGGGATCGGAGAACCTCACCGACGCGCCGGCTCGGCCGACCGCACCGCGCCCTCGCGTCGCTCATCCCTCCACCGATCACCGATACGCCCCGCACCGAAAGGAGGAACGACGATCGCCGCCACCCTCGCTCCAGCGGTCGACCCGTCGACCTGGGCGGGCACCAGGTCCGCCGGTACCCGAGACCCGGTCGGGCCGAGCCGACGGCCGACGGACCTACGACTGTTCCTGCCCGCACTCACTGCCTGGGCGGCGACCTCCGCCGTGCTCGCAGTGGCTCCGAGCCACCACCCGGCGCTCGTCGTCGCAGCAGCGTTCGCCGCCGGAGCAGCCCTACTCCTGCTCCGGCGGCGAGCAGCCGGCGGCACCCGTCGGACCGCGCCGATGACCGCCGCCGTCCTGATGTCGGCAGCAGCAGCCACACTGACCACCGTCCTGCACACCGCGGACCTCCACCGCGGCCCGATCCCCGACGTCGTCCGACCGCACCTCACCGCGCAGGCCACCGACCCGCACACGTCGGCGGCCCCACTGCACGACGCAGCCCCGTCGAGCGCCGCGGACCTGTCGAACGGAAAGGCCGCGCTTGGCACGGAAGCCGCACCGACGGCCACCACCGCGTCGGCGGGCCCGGGCCCGCCGAACTCCCCTGCGCCACCGGATCCCAACACCGAAGACCACGACGTCGAGACGACCGCCCCTGTCGAGTTGTCGGTGGACCTCATCGTCGCCGGCGACCCGACGGCACGAACCGGGCGGATCCACGGCACCACGCCGGGGCAGGCCGTGCTGACCTTCGACGCGGTGGTGGAGCGCGTGCGGTTCCCCGCCGAGCCCGACCGCTCCGCCGTCACCGTGCACACGCCGGTCACGGTGCTTGTCCGGGCCAAGGACATCGCCGCCTGGCGCGGACTCGTCCCCTCGACCAAGGTGTCGGCCGACGTCCGGGCGACCGCCCCCGGCGAGCGCGACCACGACTCGGCGGCCCGGCTCGTGGCCCTGGGACCGCCGCAGCTGCTGACCCCGCCCGGCCGCGAGCAGCAGCTCGCGGCGCAGCTGCGGACGGGCCTCCGTGAAGCTTCCGACCACCTGTCACCGGACATCCGGGGCCTTCTGCCGGGCCTGGTGGTGGGGGACACCTCGCGCCTCCCCGACGACCTGCGCGAGGCCTTTCGCGCAACGGACCTCGGACACCTGACCGCCGTCAGCGGAGGAAATCTGGCGATCCTCCTCACCGTCCTGCTCGGCGCACCACGGAAGGAGGACGAAGGCGGCCGCGGCGGCCTGGCCGGCCTGCTCGGCCTGTCCATTCGCACGACTGCCCTCGCCGGCACCGGACTGACCCTCGCCTTTGTGACTGTCTGCCGCCCCGAACCGAGCGTCCTCAGAGCGGCCGCCACCGGTCTCATCGGCCTGCTCGCCCTTGCCACCGGCCGTCCCCGCCAGGGCGTTCCGGCGCTCGCCGGTGCGGTCCTGCTCCTGGTGCTCCTCGACCCCTACCTCGCTCGCTCCTACGGCTTCCTGCTCTCCACCCTCGCCACCGCAGGGCTCCTCACCCTCGGCCCGCGGTGGACGGAGGCACTGTGTCGCAGAGGCTGGCCGACCACCCTCGCCACGGCCACGGGCGCCACCGCGGCAGCCCAGGCCCTCTGCGCCCCGGTCACCATCCTGCTCGCCCCTCGGGTCAGCCTGGTGGCCGTCCCCTGCAATCTGCTCGCCGAGGCCGCCGTCGCCCCCGCCACCCTGCTCGGCTTCGCGGCGCTCGCAGTGGCACCGTTCTCCCCCGGAGCCGCCCGTCTGCTCGTGGACCTTGCAGCCGTTCCCACCGGATGGCTGGCAGAGGTGGCCCGACACGGTGCCGCCGTCCCCGGCGCGCTGTTGGACTGGCCCGACGGTCTGGCTGGTGTACTGCTGCTTGCCGCCACCACGGTGGCCCTGTGCTGGGGCCTGCCCCCGCTGCTGGCAGCGCACCGTGGTGCACCTCGCAGGGTCCGGGCCGCCCTGACCGCCTGCGTCGTTCTGGCCCTCACTGCCGTCCTGCTGCGACCGCCCACCGTCACCCGGATCGCCACCGGCTGGCCGCCTGCCGGATGGCACCTCGTCCTGTGCGACGTCGGCCAGGGCGACATGGCCGTGCTCCCGCTCACCGCCGACACCGCCGTGGTCGTGGACACCGGGCCCGACCCGTCGGCCGCCGACGCCTGTCTGCGCGAACTCGGCATCACTCGGATCCCGTTACTGATCCTCACCCACTTCCACGCCGACCATGTCGAGGGCCTGCCCGGCGTGCTGCGCGGGCGCACGGTCGGGGCGCTCCAAGTCACCCTGCTGGGCACGCCACCCGGCGAACAGGCCCGGGTCCTGCGATGGGCGTCGGCCGCAGCCGTCCCCGTACTGCAGGCGTACCGCGGTGAGCACCGCACCGCAGGCCCGCACCTGGCCTGGGACGTCCTGTGGCCCGACGACACCCTCGGACCGGCCACCCCCGGGGCCAACAACGCCAGCGTCGCACTCCTCGCCACCGTCGGGCAGCCCGGGGACCAACTCCGGCTCGCCCTGCTCGGCGACCTCGAACCACCGGCCCAGGCCGCACTCCTGCAGCGCGGACCGCCCGGCCAGGTCGACGTCCTCAAAGTGGCCCATCACGGCTCGGCCAACCAGGACTGGGACCTCACCGGTGCACTGCACCCGACGCTGGCACTGATCTCATGCGGCCACGACAACCCGTACGGGCACCCGGCACCGCGCACCGTCGACCGGCTGGCCGCACTCGGTGCCACCGTGCTGCGCACCGACCGCGTCGGGGACGTGGCAGTCCTCGGCGGCCACCGGCACCTGCAGGTTGCCACCCACCACCACAGCCAACGGAGTTGAACCACCGTGACCAAGTGCTCCGCAGGCACGGACGCGCTGCGCATGCCGGTGTCGGGCGGCGCCGACGTGCTCAGGCCCCAGCGTTCACCGGACCTCGTCGTGCGCCGCGGCGGACCCGCCGGCACCCGCCTCGAAGCGTTCGGTGCCGACCACGCGGAGCAGCTCCAGGCATCCGGCGGCAGTGGTGCCGGGTGTCGGAGTGAACAGCAACAGTCGCTGGTCCTCGGTCGGGGTCAGCAGCGCCTCGCAGTCCAGGCTGATAGGGCCGATCGTCGGGTGCACCACGCACATCCGACTGGTCCGGCGGACAGCCACCTCGTGCAGCTCCCACAACCGGGCGAACTCGTCACTCGCCCCGGCGATCCGGGCCACCAGAGTCTCGGCGGCCCCGTCCCGGGACCGTCGGGCCACCGCAGCCCGCAGGTCCGCGACATGCACCCGACTCCAGTGGTCGCGCTCCCCCTCCGGGTACGCCTGCCGGACCGTCGGGTCGGTGAACCACCGCCAGACCACATTGCGCTGGTCCTCGCGCAGCGAGCAGACGCTGCCGAAGAGCGCGGTGGCCATGGCGTTCTGGGCGAGCAGATCGCCGAGGTCGCTGACGACCTGAGCCGGCGTCTCCTTCAGCTGGTCCAGCAGGTGGAGCAGGGCCGGACGGACGTGGTCCCCGGCCTGCCGCCCGGCAGGCGGCCGATGTCCTGCCAGCAGGTGCAGATGGTCCCGCTCGTCCTCGGAGAGGCGCAGGGCCCGGGCGAGCGCGGCGAGCATCTGGACGGACGGCTGCGGGCCGCGAGCCTGCTCCAGACGCGTGTAGTAGTCGGCTGACATGCCGGCGAGCTGCACGACCTCCTCGCGGCGAAGACCCGGGGTCCGGCGGCGAGAGCCGGCCGGCAGCCCGACGTCCTGCGGGCTCAGCCGCTCACGGGAACGGCGAAGGAAGTCTGCGAGCTCACGGCGGTCCATCTCCATGATCCCCATGATGCGGTGGCGGGACTGCGGGTAGCCAGGGTCTGCCGATACCACCTTTCCCCGCCACGCGTGAGCACCACGCAGGGAACGCAGTTGACCGTGTCAGGACCCATCCGCTGGACACCGAGGCCGCCACTGGACCTACCCCTCAGCCCGCAGCGTCAGGCCACCCTGTCAGTCCTCCTCGCGCCACCCGTCCTGGGCGTCTGCGACATTGTCGAGTTCGGCGAGCAGTGCAGGGGTCCAACCGTCCTCGGGGGCCTCGAACACCAGCAGCCACTGGGCGTCTTCGGCGTCGTCCTCACCAGCGAGCGCATCCCGGACGAGCTCCGGGTCGTCGAGGTCCGGGCAGCTGGCGACGAGGGCCTCGCGGGCCTCCTCGGCGGCGTCGCGGTCGGGCAGGACGAGCAGTTGGCGGGCATGCTTCTTGATCACCGCACCATTCTGCAATCGGCCGCCGGGCCGTGCGGTGCGGGGGTGTCACCGCACCGTGCGATCCTGGTACGCGATGGCCAGGAAGAGTGCACCCGACGACCTGCTCGCCCCGCTGACCCTCGTGGTCGGCCAGGAGGAGCTGCTGCTCGACCGCGCAGTCGCCGAGGTGGTGGCCGCCGCCAAGGCGGCGGACCCCGACACCGACGTGCGGGACCTGGCGCCCGGTGCCCTGCAGCCGGGGAGTCTCGCGGAGCTGACCACACCGTCGCTCTTCGCCGAGCGGAAGGTGATCGTCGTCCGTGCCGCCCAGGACCTCTCTGCCGATTCGGTGAAGGAGGTAAAGGCGTACATCGACTCGCCGGCCGAGGAGGTGATCATGGTCCTCGTCCACGCCGGCGGTGCCAAGGGCAAGGGCCTGCTGGACGCGGCGAAGAAGGCCGGCGCCCGCGAGGTCCAGTGCGCCAAGCTGACCAAGAGCAGCGACAAACTCGCCTTTGTCCGCAACGAGTTCCGCCGGCTCGGCCGCTCGGCGGGTCCGGAGACCTGCCAGGCACTGCTCGACGCACTCGGCAGCGACCTGCGCGAGCTGGCAGCCGCCTGTAGTCAGCTCACGGCCGACATCGAAGGGACGATCGACGAGGCCGCGGTCGCCCGCTACTACAGCGGCCGGGCCGAGGCCACCGGCTTCGAGGTCGCCGACCTCGCGGTGACAGGCCGCGCGGCGGAGGCACTGGAGCGGCTCCGGTGGGCACTGGCCGTGGGGCAGCCGCCCACCGGCATCACCTACGCGCTGGCCTCCGGCGTCCGCAGCATCGGCCGACTGGCCACCGTCGGCCGGTCGATGCGTCCGGCCGACCTCGCCCGCGAGCTCGGCATGCCGCCGTGGAAGGTCGAGCGCGTCCGCCAGCAGATGCGCGGGTGGACGGGCGACGGCGTGGCCGCCGCCCTGACCGCGGTCGCCGAGGCTGACGCCGCCGTCAAGGGCGGTTCCGACGACCCCGCCTACGCCTTGGAACGTGCCGTGGTCGCCGTTGCCCGCGCGGCGCGTTCCGGCTCCCGCCAGTACTGACACCCGGGCCGTCCCGGGTGGCCAACTGACCCCGGGCAAGCTCCACCCACGAGTCCGACTCGTCGATGCAGGACCCGATCGGACCCGGCCCAGGCCCAGGCCCGGGTCCGGCCGCTGCCGATTCAGCCGCCGAGTGCCCGGAGGATCGCCCGGCTGTCGACGACCAGCGCCTGCCGGATCTGTTCCCGGTCTGGTGCCGTCGTCTTGCCCTCCTGGAACGACCCTGACCAGCTCAGGTAGTACGTCAGGCCGCGGTCCCGCACGTACAGCACATGGGTGATGTAGTGCCAGCTGGAGTCGGAGCCGCTCGGATCGTCGAGGTAGCCGAGGTAGGCCTCCTGACCGAGGTCGGGCACCGAGGTGATCTGGTACTTCCGCTGCTGCAGCCCGGACTTCTGCGCCTCGAACTCTGGCTCGGGGTCGACGGCCTTGTGCAGCTGGGCCTCGACGTAGAGGGAGACGTACTCGGTGTCCGCGCCGGTCTTCTTGAGGTACTGGCTGCAGTACATGTCGTCGAGGGCGGGGTGCCGGGTCGCATAGTGGTACGGCTTCCCGTACTGCGAGGGGTAGAGCTGCTCGAACGAGGTCAGCTTGGCCGTCGTGCAGATGTCGCTGACCAGGTGGTACGAACCCGGGCCCGGCACCTCGCGTCCGGTGGCCACCAGCGAGGGCACGGTGAGTACGGCAGTGGCCCACACGGCGGAGGCCACCAGGACGCCGCCCACCCCCCAGAGCAGCCCTCTTCGCGCGCCGCCCCCTCGGGAACGCCCGCTCGCGGAACCCGCAGCACCGGGAGCGACCCCACCCGGCCCGGCGTTGCCGCCCGGCCCGGGAATACCACCCGGCCCGGCGACGGCCCCCATCCCGGCGGTGCCGACCGCGCTACCGAATCCGCTGTAGGGACCGGTGCCGTACGGGCCGGGTCCGGTCGTACGGGGTGCCCCGGCGTGTGGTGGCGGCGGTGGTGTCGACATCGGAGCCCCCAGTGGCCGTCCGGCGGATGGTAGGACCGAACCATACCGGTCAGCAGGTCATCACAGAGAGTCGCCATCCGGCCGCGGCGCGTACCGAACCCGCGCCGCGTGCAGAACCCGCGCCGCGTGCAGAACCCGCGCCGCGTGCAGAACCCGCGCCGCGCACTCGGACCCGAACCCGCGCACTCGGACCCCCGCCGCGCCACATGTCGAACCCCGTCCCGCGTCCTTCCGGTCGAAGGGCGAAACGCAGATTGCCCGCCCGGTGGGAACCGGACGGGCAATCGGTAAGGTGCCGGCGAGCCGGCTCCTCGGTTGAGCTCTGTGTACCGCACCCGCGTGGCGAACGCAGGCCGCGTGCGGTACGGAGTCGTACGTCTCGGGGCTCCGGATAGAGGGCCGTTGCGCTCCGAGAGGTGGGTGGTCGGCGGGGCGGGTAGAGGGCCGCGGTCGCGCCGACCTCCGGGTCGTGCCCGGGGTGCCGTCACCGCTGCGGGCGGTGCGGCGTCCGCGGAAATCAGGCGGCGTTGACCAGCTTGGTGATCGCCGACTTCTTGTTGGCGGCCTGGTTCTTGTGGATGACGCCCTTGCTGGCGGCCTTGTCGAGGGCCTTGGCGGCCTCGCGGGCCAGCACGGTGGCCTTCTCGTTCTCGCCGGCGGCAGCAGCCTCGCGGGCCTTGCGGATCGCGGTCTTCAGCGAGGACTTGACGGCCTTGTTGCGCAGGCGCGCCTTCTCGTTGGTCTTGTTGCGCTTGATCTGGGACTTGATGTTCGCCACGAATGAGCCTCAGTCTGTGTGAAACGGTCTCGACGGGTTGCACCGGAGCGGCTTCGGACCAGCTGAGAGGGCATGCCGAAGCCAGGTGCAGCGCCCCACGCTACCAGGGGCGGTCGGCCGTCCCCAAACCGGACGCTCCGCCGCGACCGCCGGGTCCTAGCAGTCGGCTCGCCGGGGCCGGGCCACCCCTCCACCATCCCGCCACCGTCCAGCCACCACCCCGGCGGTGCCCTCCTGCGCCTCTCGCCGCCCCGCTGCGCCCCTCACCGCCCTACGGCCGGACCGGCCCCGCCGCGAGCACCGGCTCCCCGTAGTGCTCCACCACCGGGAACGGCTCGTAGAAGTGGTGCAGCAGCTCCCGCCACCGCCCGTACTCGGGGGAGCCGCGGAAGCCCTCGGTGTGGTCGGCCGGCGTCTCCCACTCCACCTGCAGCAGGAAGCGTGAGGTGCTGCCCTCGTCCAGGCAGCGCCGCAGCTCCAGCGAACGGAAACCGCGCTGGACGGCGATCAGCGGCCGGGCCTCGGCGAAGGCCGCGAGGAAGGCCTCCTCCTCGCCGGGGCGGACGTCCAGCAGCGCACTTTCGAGGATCATGGACGGCCATCCTTCCGGATCCGCGCACCCCCGGGAAGGGCCCGCTCAGGCCCCCGGCCGGGGCGGCGGATCCCGCCCGACCCGGCTCGCCGCCACAGTGGCTCGGGCTCGTGGGAGGATGGGGGGAGCCATTATCGATCGGACGAGACCGTCCGGTCCCCGGGAAGCCGGTCAGCGATGACCCGGACACCCCGGCCCCCGGACCACACGGAGAATCGGACCAAGGTGCCCGCGACCCCCAGCAATGTGCCAGAGCCCAGCCGGACCGACCCGGCGGTGATCCGCAACTTCTGCATCATCGCCCACATCGACCACGGCAAGTCGACGCTCGCCGACCGGATGCTGCAGATCACCGGCGTCGTCGACCCGCGGCAGATGCGCGCCCAGTACCTCGACCGCATGGACATCGAGCGTGAGCGCGGCATCACCATCAAGTCGCAGGCCGTCCGCCTCCCGTGGGCGCCCAAGACCGGCGCGAACGCGGGCACCACGCACATCCTCAACATGATCGACACCCCGGGCCACGTGGACTTCACGTACGAGGTGTCCCGCTCCCTGGCGGCCTGCGAGGGCACCATCCTGGTGGTCGACGCGGCCCAGGGCATCGAGGCGCAGACCCTCGCCAACCTCTACCTGGCGCTGGAGAACGACCTCACGATCATCCCGGTCCTCAACAAGATCGACCTGCCGGCCGCCCAGCCCGAGAAGTACGCGGCGGAGATCGCGCACATCATCGGTTGCGACCCGGCGGACGTGCTCAAGGTCAGCGCCAAGACCGGCCTCGGCGTCGAGGACCTGCTCGACCACATCGTCGACAACATCCCGGCCCCGGTCGGCGTCAAGGACGCCCCGGCCCGCGCGATGATCTTCGACTCGGTGTACGACTCCTACCGCGGTGTGGTCACCTACGTCCGAGTGGTCGACGGTCAGCTCACCAAGCGCGAGCGCATCGCGATGATGTCCACCGGCGCCACCCACGAGCTGCTGGAGATCGGCGTCATCTCGCCGGAGCCCAAGGTCGCGGACGGCCTGGGCGTCGGCGAGGTCGGCTACATCATCACCGGTGTGAAGGACGTCCGGCAGTCCAAGGTGGGTGACACGATCACCTCGATGCACAAGGGTGCGACCGTGCCGCTCGGCGGCTACAAGGACCCGCGTCCGATGGTGTTCTCCGGCCTGTACCCGCTGGACGGCTCGGACTACCCGCTGCTGCGCGACGCCCTCGACAAGCTGCGCCTGAACGACGCCGCGCTGGTCTACGAGCCGGAGACCTCGGTCGCGCTCGGCTTCGGCTATCGCTGCGGCTTCCTCGGCCTGCTGCACCTGGAGATCATCCGGGAGCGCCTGGAGCGCGAGTTCAACCTCGACCTGATCTCCACCGCCCCCAACGTGATCTACCGCGTGATCATGGAGGACGGCAGCGAGCACACCGTCACCAACCCGAGCGAGTTCCCCACCGGCAAGATCGCCGAGGTGTTCGAGCCGGTCGTGCGCGGCACCATCCTGGCGCCGAACGAGTTCGTCGGCGCGATCATGGAGCTCTGCCAGTCCCGCCGCGGCAGCCTGCAGGGCATGGACTACCTCTCCGAGGACCGCGTCGAGCTGCGCTACACCCTGCCGCTCGCGGAGATCGTCTTCGACTTCTTCGACCAGCTGAAGTCCAAGACCCGCGGCTACGCCTCGCTCGACTACGAGCCCATCGGCGAGCAGTCGGCCAGCCTGGTGAAGGTCGACATCCTGCTGCACGGCGACGCGGTGGACGCCTTCTCCGCGATCGTGCACAAGGACAAGGCCTACAACTACGGCGTCATGATGGCGGGCAAGCTGCAGAAGCTGATCCCCCGCCAGCAGTTCGAGGTGCCGATCCAGGCCGCCATCGGCTCCCGCGTCATCGCCCGCGAGACCGTCCGCGCGATCCGCAAGGACGTCCTCGCGAAGTGCTACGGCGGTGACATCTCCCGCAAGCGGAAGCTGCTGGAGAAGCAGAAGGAGGGCAAGAAGCGCATGAAGATGGTCGGCCGGGTGGAGGTCCCGCAGGAGGCCTTCATCGCCGCACTGTCCACCGACGCGGAAGCTCCCAAGGAGAAGAAGTAGCGTCCTCGGCACTGCCGACGGCGGAGGCCGCCACCCGGGTCGACCGGGCGGCGGCCTCCGCCGTTTCCGCGAGCCCCTGCCCGGATCCGTCGGCCCCCGCCGGATCGGTGCTTCCGGGCGGGGCACTCACTTCACGTGCGTGAGCTTCTCCGGGTTCACCACCACGTAGGCCTCGGTGATCCGGCCGTCCGCGACGGTGAAGGCGATCACGCCGGCCACCACGCCCGGCGAGGAGTGGATCACCAGGCCGGGCTCACCGTTGACCTGGGCGAAGGCGACGGTGGCCTCGGCGGTGACGAACTTCGCCACCAGGCCGACGACCAGCCGGGAGACCCGGTCCGCGCCGACGATCGGCCGGACGCCCGCGCTGACCACGCCGCCGCCGTCCGAGTGCCACACGACGTCCGGGTCGAGCACCGCCAGCAGGGCCTGGAGGTCGCCGCCGGCCGTCGCCGCCGCGAAGGCGTTCACCGCCTGCCGGTGCTCGACCGGGTCGACGGTGCTCCGCCGGCTGCCCTCCTTCACCCGCCGGCGGGCCCGGGAGGCGAGCTGGCGGGCGGCCTCCGGGCTGCGCTCCAGGGTGGCGGCGATCTCGTCGAAGCCGACCGAGAAGACGTCGTGCAGCACGAAGGCGGCGCGCTCGGCCGGGGTGAGCTGCTCCATCACGGTGAGCACCGCCATCGACACCGACTCGCCGAGTTCCGCGAGGTCGGCGGGGGAGGCCTCGTCGGTGACCAGCGGCTCGGGCAGCCACTCGCCGTAGTACTCCTCGCGGCGCACCCGGGCCGAGCCGAGCTGGTCGTAGCAGAGCCGGGTGACCACGGTGGTGAGGAAGGCGCGGGGCTCGGCCACCGAGGCCCGGTCGGCGGACTGCCAGCGCAGCCACGCCTCCTGCAGCACGTCCTCCGCGTCGGCCACCGAGCCGAGCAGCCGGTAGGCGACGGCCCCCAGGTAGCGCCGGTAGGTCTCGAACGGGTCGGCGAGCGCCGCATCGGTATCGGTCACCCCGCCACGCTAGCGCGATCTTCACCGACCGGGTCGAACGTCCCCCGCACCCGCACCTGCGGCCACGACCTGCCACCCCACCGGGACCCACCCGTACCGGCGCCGATGCCGACTCTGCCGACGCCGACGCCGACCCCCGCCGCCGACGACGCCGACGACCCCGGGACCACCTGCACCCCCCTCGGACGCGCCTCGGGGGAGGCCCGGTGGTCCCGGACCTCCCCCGAGGGGTCGGACGGCCGCTGCGGCGCGCCTCAGTCGACCTCGGCCACCGCCTCGGCGAACTGCGCCTGGTAGAGCCGCGCGTACGCGCCCTCCGCCGCGATCAGTCCGTCGTGCGAGCCCTGCTCGACGATCGAGCCGTTCTCCATCACCAGGATCACGTCGGCGTCCCGGATGGTGGAGAGGCGGTGCGCGATCACGAAGCTGGTGCGGCCGGTGCGCAGCCGCGCCATGGCCTTCTGGATGAGCACCTCGGTGCGGGTGTCGACCGAGCTGGTCGCCTCGTCCAGCACCAGGATGGACGGCTGGGCGAGGAACGCCCGGGCGATGGTGATCAGCTGCTT
This sequence comes from Streptomyces sp. NRRL B-24484, assembly GCF_000717715.1. Taxonomy (GTDB): domain Bacteria; phylum Actinomycetota; class Actinomycetes; order Streptomycetales; family Streptomycetaceae; genus Kitasatospora. Next base: position 130,499 of record NZ_JOAI01000020.1, read on the forward strand.
CTCGCCCGTGCTGACGCCGGTGCCCTCGTCGTCGATCACGGTGTCGTAGCCGTCCGGCAGGGTCCGGACGAAGCGGTCGACGTGGGCGGCCTTCGCGGCCTCCACCACCTGCTCGCGGGTGGCACCGGTGGCGCCGTACGCGATGTTGTCGGCGATGGTGCCGCCGAACAGCCAGGTGTCCTGGAGCACCATGCCGATGCCGGAGCGCAGCTCCTCGCGGGACATCGCGGCGATGTCGATGCCGTCCAGGGTGATCCGGCCCGCGCTGACCTCGTAGAACCGCATCAGCAGGTTGACCAGCGTGGTCTTGCCCGCGCCGGTCGGGCCGACGATGGCGACGGTCTGGCCGGGCTCGACCTTCAGCGACAGGCTCTCGATGAGCGGCTTCTCCGGCTCGTAGCTGAAGGCCACGTCCTCGAAGGCGACCCGCCCGGCCAGCTCGGCGGGGCGCTCCGGCATGGCCGGCTCCGGGGTCTGCTCGGGGGCGTCGAGCAGTTCGAAGACACGCTCCGCGGAGGCCACGCCGGACTGCACCAGGTTCGCCATCGAGGCGACCTGGGTGAGCGGCTGGCTGAACTGCCGGGAGTACTGGATGAAGGCCTGCACGTCGCCGATGGAGAGCGCGCCGCTCGCCACCCGCAGACCGCCGACCACCGCGACCAGCACGTAGTTCAGGTTGCCGATCAGCATCATAGCCGGCTGGATGATGCCGGAGATGAACTGGGCCCGGAAGGCGGAGTCGTACAGCGCCTCGTTCTCGCGGGCGAAGATCGCCGCGGCCTCCTTCTGGCGGCCGAAGGTCTTCACCAGGGTGTGCCCGGTGTACATCTCCTCGATGTGGGCGTTGAGCGCGCCGGTCGTCTTCCACTGGGTGACGAACTGCGGCTGCGCCCGCTTGCCGACCCGGGTGGCGACGACGACGGACAGCGGCACCGAGATCAGGGCGATCACGGCCAGCAGCGGGGAGATCCAGAACATCATCCCCAGCACGCCGACGATGGTGAGCAGGGAGTTCACCACCTGGCCCGTGGTCTGCTGCATCGACTGGCCGATGTTGTCGATGTCGTTGGTGACCCGGCTGAGCACCTCGCCGCGGGGCTGCCGGTCGAAGTAGCTGAGCGGCAGCCGGGCGATCTTCGCCTCGACGTCGGCGCGCAGCCGGAAGACCGTCCGCTGGATGGCGGTGGTGGCGAGCCGGCCCTGGACGATGCCGAAGACGGCGGAGGCCACGTAGATCGCCAGCACCCAGAGCAGCACGGTGCCGATGGCGTTGAAGTCCATGCCCTGGCCGGGCGTGAACGGCACGGTGGAGAGCATGTCGGCGATGCTGCCCTTGCCCTCGGCGGTCAGGCCGTTCAGGACCTGCTGCTTGGTGGCGCCGGCCGGCGACTGGGCGCCGACCACGCCGGCGAAGATCAGGTCGGTGGCCCGGCCGAGGATGTACGGCCCGGCGACGGCGCAGCCGATGCTGACGGCGCCGAGGGCGAGGACGCCGTACAGCAGCGGCCGCTCGGGGCGGAGCAGGCCGAGGACCCTGCGGCCGGAGCCCTTGAAGTCCATGGACTTCTCGGCGCCCTGGCCGCCCATGAAGCGGCCGGGTCCGGCCGGGCCGCGCCGGGCGGCGGCCTCCTGCGAGGCGCTGCGGGGCTTCTGACCGGGGGTGGTCACGCCGCCTCCTGTTCGGTGAGCTGGGAGAGGACGATCTCCCGGTAGGTCGGGTTGTCGGCCATCAGCTCCTGGTGGGTGCCGGTGCCGACCACGGCGCCCTCGTCGAGCACGATGATCCGGTCGGCGTCGCGGATGGTCGAGACCCGCTGGGCGACGATGACGACGGTGGCGTCGGAGGTCTCGGTGGCCAGGGCCCGGCGCAGTCTGGCGTCGGTGGCGTAGTCGAGGGCCGAGAAGGAGTCGTCGAAGAGGTAGATCTCCGGCTTGCGGACGAGTGCCCGGGCGATCGCCAGGCGCTGGCGCTGGCCGCCGGAGACGTTGGCGCCGCCCTGGGAGATCGGGGCCTCCAGGCCCTCGGTGAACCGCTCGACGAACTCCTTGGCCTGGGCGGTGGCCAGGGCCTCCCAGAGTTCCTCGTCGGTGGCCTCGGGCCGGCCGTAGCGGAGGTTGGAGGCGACGGTGCCGGAGAAGAGGTAGGGCTTCTGCGGGACCACGCCGATGACCTCGGACAGCCGGGCCGGGTCGATCTCCCGGACGTCCACGCCGTTGACCAGCACCTGGCCGCCGGTGGCGTCGAAGAGCCGGGGGACGAGGCCGAGCAGGGTAGACTTGCCGGAGCCGGTGGAGCCGATGATCGCGGTGGTCTCGCCGGGGCGGGCCAGGATGTCGATGCCGCGCAGGACTGGGGCCTCGGCGCCGGGGTAGCGGAACTCCACGTCGCGCAGTTCCAGCCGGCCGCGGCCGTCGAGCTCGGTCACCGGGGCGGTGGGGGCCACGACGCTCGACTCGGTGGAGAGGACCTCCTGGATGCGCTCGGCGCAGACCTCGGCGCGCGGCACCATCATGAACATGAAGGTGGCCATCATGACGCTCATGAGGATCTGCATGAGGTAGGAGAGGAAGGCCGTCAGCGCGCCGATCTGCATGCCGCCGCTGTCGATCCGGTGGGCGCCGAACCAGAGCACGGCGACGCTGGAGATGTTCACCACCGACATCACGGCGGGGAACATGAAGGCCATCAGGCGGCCGACGCGGAGCGACACGTCGGCGAGCTCCTGGTTGGCACCGCCGAACCGCTCCTGCTCGTGGCCGTCCTTGACGAACGCCCGGATGACCCGGATGCCGGTGATCTGCTCGCGCAGGATGCGGTTGACGCCGTCGATGCGCTGCTGCATGCCGCGGAACTGCGGGCGCAGCTTGCGGACCAGCAGGACGACGACGATGCCGAGCAGCGGGACGACGGCGAGCAGCAGCGCGGAGAGCGGGACGTCCTGGTTGAGCGCCATGACGATGCCGCCGACGCACATGATCGGCGCGGCCACCATCAGGGTGAACGCCATCAGCACCAGCATCTGGATCTGCTGGACGTCGTTGGTGGTGCGGGTGATCAGCGAGGGGGCGCCGAAGTGGCCGAGCTCGCGGGTGGAGAAGCCCTGGACCCGGTCGAAGACGGTGGCGCGGATGTCCCGACCGATGCCCATCGCCGTCCGGGCGCCGAAGTAGACCGCGCAGATGGAGCAGACGGCCTGGGCGAGCGAGACGGCGATCATCACGCCGCCGATCTGCAGGATGTAGCCCGTGTCGCCCTTGATCACGCCGTTGTCGATGATGTCGGCGTTCAGCGTGGGTAGGTACAGGGCACCGATGGTGGAGACGAGCTGGAGGAGGACCAGCAGCAGGATCGGTTGGCGGTAGGGCCCGAGGTGGGCCCGCAACAGTCTGATCAGCACCGTGACACTCTCGTCCTCGACGCGGATGCGCGCATCCTCATTTAGGTCTACTCGCGACTGGGTATTTCGTGCTAGGACCGCCCCAGTCGCCGGGGTGGTCCCACCCTGCACTGCAGCTCCGACGGTGTGCCAGCTGTCCGGACCCCCTTACGGAACCGCCGATCACGCCCTAGGCTGCTGCCTGGTTCTTGTTACTTGCTGGTTAACAAGGCGAGCCGGGTCCGGCTGCCCCCACGGCCGCCCGTCCCTCACCCTCGGCCACCCGCCCCCCGGAGGTCCTCGTTGAGTTCCGTGCAGTCCATGATCGAGCGGCGTCCGCCCTCCGTGGCCCATCTCTTCCTCAGCAGGGTAAAGGCCACGCCCGACGGTGAGGCCTACCGGTACCCCGTGCCGGTCGACGAGCACGCCGCGGACGGTGCGCCCGGTGCCGAGCAGTGGCGCTCGCTGACCTGGGCACAGACCGCGGAGCGGGTCAGAGCGGTCGCCGCCGGCCTGATGTCGCTCGGTATCGAGGCCGAGGACCGCGTGGCGGTGTCCTCGACCACCCGGGTCGAGTGGATCATCGCGGACCTGGGGAACATGTGCGCCGGTGCTGCCACCACCACCGTGTACCCCAGCACCAATGCGGACGAAACGGCGTTCATCCTCGCCAACTCGGCCAGCCGGGCGATGTTCGCCGAGAACGAGAAGCAGCTGGCCAAGGCGGTCGAGCGGAAGGCCGAGCTGCCGGCCCTCGAAACGGTGATCCTCTTCGACGCCGCCGCCGGTGAGCCGGAGACCGCCGGCCTGACCGTGATCACCCTGGCGGAGCTGGAGGAGCGCGGCGCCGCGTACCTCGTCGACCACCCTGACGCGGTCGACAAGGCCGTCGACGCGCTGGAGCCCGAGCAGCTCGCCACCCTCATCTACACCTCCGGCACCACCGGCCGCCCCAAGGGTGTGCGCCTGGTGCACGACTGCTGGTCCTACGAGGGACTGGCCCAGGAGGAGAGCGGGCTGCTGCGCGCCGACGACGTGCAGTTCATGTGGCTGCCGCTGTCCCACGTCTTCGGCAAGACGCTGATCTCCGGCCAGATCGCCACCGGCCACGTGATGGCCGTGGACGGCCGGGTGGACCGGATCATCCACAACCTGCCGGTGATCCGCCCGACCCTGATGGCCTCCGCCCCGCGCATCTTCGAGAAGGTCTACAACGGCATCGCCGGCAAGGCCCGGGCCGAGGGCGGCGCCAAGTACAAGATCTTCCAGTGGGCCGCCAAGGTCGCCCGCGACCACGCCCGCACCACCCAGGCCAACCAGATCGCCACCGGCCGGGCCACCGCACCGTTCGCGCTGGACCTCCAGCACAAGATCGCCGACAAGCTGGTCTACGCCAAGATCCGCGCCGCGTTCGGCGGCCGGATGCGCGGCTCGGTCTCCGGCAGCGCCGCGCTCGCCCCCGAGATCGGCTTCTTCTTCATGGGCGCCGGCGTGCCGATCCTGGAGGGCTACGGCCTGACGGAGACCTCGGCCGGCTCCACCGTCAACCGCGACGGCGCGACGCGCGTCGGCTCGGTCGGCCTGCCGCTGCCCGGCACCGAGGTCCGGATCGCCGAGGACGGCGAGATCCTGCTCCGCGGCCCCGGCGTCATGCGCGGCTACCACCAGCTGCCCGAGCAGACCGCCGAGGTGCTGGAGCCGGACGGCTGGTTCCACACCGGCGACATCGGCGAGCTCGACAAGGACGGCTACCTGCGGATCACCGACCGCAAGAAGGACATGTTCAAGACCTCCGGCGGCAAGTACGTCGCCCCCAGCGAGGTCGAGGGCAAGTTCAAGGCCATCTGCCCGTTCGTCAGCAACATCCTGGTCATCGGCAACCAGCGGAACTTCTGCACCGCCCTGATCGGCCTGGACGAGACCGTCCTCATGTCGTGGGCCGCCGACCACGGCCTGGCCGGCAAGAGCTACGCCGAGGTGGTCGCCGCACCGGAGACCAACAAGCTCATCGAGGGCTTCGTGACCCGCCTCAACGGCGAGCTGCAGCGCTGGCAGACGATCAAGAAGTTCACCCTGCTGCCGCGCGACCTCGACATCGAGCACGGCGAGCTGACCCCCAGCCTCAAGATCAAGCGGCCGGTGGTCGAGCGCGAGTACGCCGACGCCATCACCGACATGTACGCCGGATCCAACGAGGCCTGACCGGGCCCGCACCAGGTGTGACGTCCGCCGTCCCGTACGGCTCCGGGGCAACCCGAGCCGTACGGGACAATGGGGTCATGCCCTCCGCACTCCCCGACGGCGAACCGGTGCCGTCCGACGGCTCGCTGCCCGCCCACGCCCTCACCGGGCTCGGCACCCGGCCGTTCGGCTTCTACCTGCACGTGCCGTACTGCGCCAGCCGCTGCGGCTACTGCGACTTCAACACCTACACCGCCACCGAGCTGCGCTCCTCCGGCGCGGTCGCCTCGCAGGACACGTACGCCGACAACGTGATCGCCGAGATCCGGCTCGCCCGGAGGCTGCTCGGCGACGCCGAGCTGCCGGTGCGGACGGTCTTCCTCGGCGGCGGCACCCCCACCCTGCTGCCCGCCCGCGACCTGGTGCGGATGCTCGCCGCGCTCCGCGAGGAGTTCGGGCTCGCCCCGGACGCCGAGGTCACCACCGAGGCCAACCCGGAGTCCGTCGGCCCCGCGTACCTGGCCGAGCTCCGCGAGGGCGGCTACAACCGGATCTCCTTCGGCATGCAGAGCGCCCGCAAGCACGTGCTGCAGGTGCTCGACCGCCACCACACCCCGGGCCGCCCCGAGGCCTGCGTCGCCGAGGCCCGCGAGGCCGGCTTCGAGCACGTCAACCTCGACCTCATCTACGGCACCCCCGGCGAGACCGACGACGACTGGCGGGCCTCGCTCGACGCCGCGATCGGCGCCGGCCCCGACCACGTCTCCGCCTACTCCCTCATCGTCGAGGAGGGCACCCGGCTCGCCGCCCGCGTCCGCCGCGGCGAACTCCCGATGATCGACGACGACGTGCACGCCGACCGCTACCTCATCGCCGAGGACGCCCTGAGCCGGGCCGGCTACTCCTGGTACGAGGTCTCCAACTGGGCGACCACCCCCGAGGGCCGCTGCCGGCACAACGAGCTCTACTGGACGGGCGCCGACTGGTGGGGCGCCGGACCGGGCGCGCACAGCCACGTCGGCGGCGTCCGCTGGTGGAACGCCAAGCACCCCGCGGCCTACGCGCAGGCGCTCGCCGAGGGCCGCACCCCCGCCCTCGGCCGGGAGGTGCTCGGCGAGGAGGACCGCCGGGTCGAGCGCATCCTGCTCGAACTGCGACTGGTCGACGGCTGCCCGCTCGACCTGCTCACCGAGGACGGCCGCAAGGCCGCCCTGCGCGCCGTGGAGGAGGGCCTGCTCGACCCCGCCGCCCACACCGACGGCCGGGCCGCCCTCACCCTGCGCGGACGCCTCCTGGCCGACGCCGTCGTCCGCGACCTCGTCGACTAGAAGGGCTGACCACTCAGGGGCGCCCGGGAGGGACGGCCTCAGCCCGTCGCCGTCACGAAGTCGATCAGTTCTTCGACGCGGCCGAGCAGGGCGGGGTCGAGGTCGCGGTAGGAGTCGACCGAGGCGAGGATGCGGCGCCAGGCCGCCGGCGGGTCCACCGGCCAGCCCAGCCGGCGGCAGACGCCCTCCTTCCACACCTCGCCGCGCGGCACCTGCGGCCACGCCTCGATGCCCACCGCGGACGGCTTCACCGCCTGCCAGACGTCGACGTACGGGTGGCCCACCACCAGCACCGAGTCGCCGGAGACCCGTTCGGCGATCCGGTGCTCCTTGGTGCCCGGCAGCAGGTGGTCGACCAGCACGCCGAGCCTTCGCCCCGGGCCCGGGGCGAACTCCGCCGCGATCGCCGGCAGGTCGTCCACGCCCTCCAGGTACTCCACGACGACGCCCTCGATCCGCAGGTCGTCGCCCCAGACCCGCTCGACCAGCTCCGCGTCGTGCCGCCCCTCCACGTAGATCCGCGACTCCCGGGCGACCCGGGCGCGGGCCCCCGGCACGGCGATGGACCCGGAGGCGGTCAGCCGCGGCCCGGCGGCCGCCGTCGGCGAAGCGGGCCGCACCAGGGTCACCGTCCGTCCCTCCAGCAGGAAGCCGCGCGGCACCATCGGGAACACCCGGTGCTTGCCGAACCGGTCCTCCAGGGTGACCGTCAGCCCCTCGGCCGTCTTCTCGCAGCGCACCACCGCCCCGCAGAAGCCGCTCGCCGCCTCCTCCACCACCAGGTCCCGTTCGGCGGGCACCTCCGGGGCAGGCTGCTGCCGCTTCCACGGCGGGGTCAGGTCGGGGCCGTACTGCCTGCTGCGCATGGACGGGAGTCTACGAGCCCTGACACCCGGTCATCCCCCGTCCGGAGTACGGCGCGCCGGGCCCGTCCCCGCGCCTCCGACAGCCCCCGCACGCCCCGCTCGCCCTGCATGCCCCGCTCGCCCTGCTCCACCGCTCGCCCTGCTCCACCGCTCCGTGGGCGCGAATACCGTTCGCCCGCGGCCGGGGCCGCGGGCAGACTGCCCGGCGTGACGGAACGCGACGCGACGACCGACCAGCCGCTCGAATGGTGCGTGGTGGCCAACGTGGCCCGCCTGACCACCCACGGACCAGGCGGCGAGGAGACGCGGTCCGGCCTGCGGCACTTCTCGCCGGGAGCGAAGCTCTGGGTGCTGCCGCCCCGGTACCGGGACGAGGACGACCGTCTCCAGCTGATCGGGATCCACCGTGGGGGCGCAGACGACAGGTGTCCATGGTCCTCTTCCGGCGACACCTGGAGAACTTCCGGGTCAAGGCCGTCCACAGCCCCGCGGTGCAGCGGGCCCGGCAGGAGGGCGAGCTCTGGAACTGGCGCCGGGTGTGGTGCTGCCCGGAGATGGCGCAGCCCTGGGCCGACCGGTGGAACGCCCTGGCCGCCGGCCGACCGGCCGAGGGGGTCCCGCCGTGGCCGGCCCGGTCGACCTTCGCCCCGGACGACGGGCCCTGTCCCCATCAGGGCCAGGTGACCGTCTGAGGCCCTGAAGCCTCAGTCCGCCAGGCCCGGCGCGCCCCAGACCGGGAACCAGCGGGACAGGTCGGACTCCAGCCGCAGGTCGTTCCCGAGCATCGCCTTGACCTGCAGTTCCAGCGGGCTGTTCCGCTTCTCGCCACCGCCCGGCATCGGCGCGAACGGGTAGAACGTGCCCCGCTTGTACAGGTAGACCAGTGCCAGCGAACGGCCCTCCGCATCCCGGAAGCCCACCAGGGAGCAGAGCAGCTGCGGGCCGAAGCCGTGCGCCTCCAGCTCGCTGTTGACCGCGTGCAGGTCGTTCACCAGGTCCGGCAGCTCCTCGGGGGTGTGCCGGGCGAGCAGCCAGGAGTACCCGTAGTCGTCCCGGGACGCCTCCACCGGGACGCCGCCGCGGCCGGTGTCCGCGTCCAGCAGTGCCCGGACCTGCTCCTTCACCTCCTCGAAGGCGCCGCCCTCGACCGCCGCGAAGCAGACCGAGCCCAGCCCGGTCGGCCGGAACCCGGCCGCCGCCTCAAGCGTCAGCGCGGCCGACGGAACACCGAACAGCTGGTCCAGGTCCGGCCTCACCGGCTTGCTCCGGCCCAGCAGCGCGTCCAGGAATCCCATGAGCGGTCCTCTCCGGCCCGTCAGCGGCCGAGCTCGGCGGAGATCCGGGCCAGCTGCTCCAGCCGCTTCTCCAGCGACGGGTGGGTGGAGAAGAGCTGGGTCGCCGCGTCCCGCGCGCTCAGCGCCGGCGCGAAGTAGAAGGCGTTGTACGGCTGCGCCCTGCGCAGGTCCTCGGTCGGGATAGCCGCGATCTGCCCGGTCACCTTCGTCAGCGCCGAGGCCAGCGCGCTCGGCCGGCCGGTCAGCTGGGCCGCCGAGCGGTCCGCCGCCAGCTCCCGGTAGCGCGACAGCATCCGGGTCAGCAGGAAGCTCAGGGCGTACACCACCATGCTCACCAGCGGGACGAGGATCAGTGCGATCGCCGTGTTGGGGTCGTTGCTGTTGCGGTTGTTGCCCAGGAATCCGCCGTACAGGGCCATCCGGGTCATCACGCCGGCCAGCACGCCGAGGAAGCCGGCCACGGTCATCACCGCGACGTCCCGGTGCGCCACGTGCGACAGCTCGTGCGCGAGGACGCCCTCCAGCTCCTCCGGCTCCAGCCGGCGCAGCAGCCCGGTGGTCACGCAGACCACCGCCTTCTCCGGGTTGCGGCCGGTGGCGAAGGCGTTCGGCATGTCGTTGCGGGCGACCGCCACCCGCGGCTTCGGCATGTCGGCCAGCGCGCACAGCCGGTCGATCGTGCCGTGCAGCTGGGGGAACTCCTCGGGGGACGCCTCGTGGGCGCCCATCGCCTTCTCGGTGATCTTGTCGCTGAACCAGAATTGCACGACGAACAGCCCGCCCGACAGCAGCAGGATCAGCGGCCAGGCGCCGCGCAGCAGGACGATCAGCAGCCCGGTGAACCCCACGTAGACCAGGCCGATCAGGAACATCGTCGTGACCATGCGGCGGGTCAGGCCGCGGTCCGGCGCGAAGCGGGAGTGCTGCCGTGTCGACGACATCGCTGCTCCTTCGGTAGCTCGCTGCCTTCGATGCTGCCACTCGCCGGCGCCCCGGGCACTGCCCGCCGCTCCGAGATCGGTCGAGGATCACGCGGGAGGCCCGTTCCTGCCGTCGGGGGTGGGCCTTACACTGGCAGGTACGAATCTGGCACTCTGCCTTCCGGAGTGCCAAGGAACGGATCGGTCACCAGGTCCAACGGGCGAAGACGGAGGTGCGTGCCCCGTGGCCAACGAGCGCAGGGACGAGCGTCTCATCGACACGCGTGCTGGCGTGCGCCCGCTCGACGAGCGCAGGCTCGCCGTGCTCCGGGCGATCGTCCAGGACTACGTGGGCACCGAGGAGCCGGTCGGGTCCAAGGCACTCGTCGAGCGGCACAACCTCGGCGTCTCCCCGGCGACGGTCCGCAACGACATGGCCGCGCTGGAGGAGGACGGCTTCATCCACCAGCCGCACACCAGCGCCGGCCGCATCCCCACCGACAAGGGCTACCGCCTGTTCGTCGACCGGCTGGCCGAGGTGAAGCCGATGACCGCGCCCGAGCGGCGCGCGATCCGGCACTTCCTGGAGGGCGCCGTCGACCTCGACGACGTCGTGGCCCGCACCGTCCGGCTGCTCGCCCAGCTCACCCGGCAGGTCGCCGTGGTGCAGTACCCGTCCCTGACCCGCTCCACCGTGCGACACATCGAACTGGTCGCGCTGGCACCCGCGAAGGTGATGCTCGTCCTGATCACCAACACCGGTCGGGTGGAGCAGCGGATCGTCGACTGCCCCGGCGCGGTCGGCGAGACCGTCCTCGCCGACCTGCGGGCCAAGCTCAACGCCAACGCGTCCGGCCGCCGGCTGCCGGACGTCCCCGCGGCGCTGGAGGACCTGCCGAACGCCTTCGAGCAGGACGACCGGCCCGTCGTCTCCACCGTCCTCGCCACGCTCTTCGAGACCCTCGCCGAGCAGAACGAGGAACGCATCATGCTGGCCGGCACGGCCAACCTGACCCGCTTCGGGCACGACTTCCCGCTGACCATCCAGCCGGTGCTGGAGGCGCTGGAGGAGCAGGTGGTGCTGCTGCGCCTGCTGGGTGAGACCGCGGAGTCCGGGATGACCGTCCGGATCGGCCGCGAGATCGACTACGAGGGGCTCAATTCCACGTCCGTGGTCTCCGTCGGTTACGGTTCGGGCGACCAGAGCGTGGCAAAGCTGGGAGTGATCGGTCCGACCCGGATGGATTACCCGGGCACAATGGGGGCGGTGCGAGCGGTGGCACGGTACGTGGGTCAGATCCTGGCCGAGTCGTAACAGCGTGCTGCGCCGGGTGGCGCAGCCGGTCGGACGCAAGCACTTCCAGAAGCGGAACAAGCGGAGCATTTGGTGGCCACGGACTACTACGCGGTACTCGGCGTCCGACGGGATGCGGGGCAGGACGAGATCAAGAAGGCGTTCCGGCGCCTGGCACGCGAACTGCACCCGGACGTCAACCCGGACCCGAAGACCCAGGAGCGGTTCAAGGAGATCAACGCCGCGTACGAGGTCCTCTCCGACCCCGCGAAGCGGCAGGTCTACGACCTCGGCGGCGACCCGCTGTCGCCCAACGGCGGCGGTGGCGGCGCGGGCGGCTTCGGTGCCGCCGGCTTCGGCTTCTCCGACATCATGGACGCCTTCTTCGGCGCCGCCGGCGGCCAGCGCGGCCCCCGTTCGCGGACCCGCCGCGGCCAGGACGCCATGATCCGCCTGGAGATCACCCTGGAGGAGGCCGCCTTCGGCACCACCAAGGAACTCCAGGTCGACACCGCCGTCACCTGCACCACCTGCTCCGGCGAGGGCGCCGCACCGGGCACCTCCGCGCAGACCTGCGACATGTGCCGCGGCAAGGGCGAGGTCTCCCAGGTCACCCGGTCCTTCCTCGGCCAGGTCATGACCTCCCGCCCCTGCCCGCAGTGCCAGGGCTTCGGCACCGTCGTGCCGACCCCGTGCCCGGAGTGCGCAGGCGACGGCCGCGTCCGCGCCCGCCGCAACCTCACCGTCAAGATCCCCGCCGGTGTCGACAACGGCACCCGGATCCAGCTGGCCGGCGAGGGCGAGGTCGGCCCCGGCGGCGGCCCGGCCGGCGACCTGTACGTCGAGATCGCCGAGACCAGCCACGCGGTGTTCCAGCGCCGCGGCGACGACCTGCACTGCACCGTCACCATCCCGATGACGGCCGCCGCGCTCGGCACCCAGGTGCCGCTGCAGACCCTGGACGGGCTGGAGGAGGTCGACATCCGGCCCGGCACCCAGTCCGGACAGTCGATCCCGCTGCACGGCCGCGGCATCACGCACCTGCGCGGCGGCGGCCGGGGCGACCTGATAGTGCACGTCGAGGTGCAGACGCCGACCAAGCTCGACCCGGAGCAGGAGGAGCTGCTGCGGCGGCTCTCCATGCTGCGCGGCGAGGAGCGCCCGTCCGGCCAGTTCGCACCGGGCCAGCAGGGCCTCTTCTCCCGCCTCAAGGACGCCTTCAACGGCCGCTAGGCCGGCCGCCGGGGGCGACGGACAACCATCGCGGGCGCGGGGAACTGCGCAGTCCGGGGCCGGGTCGCCGAACGATCAGGGCCCACCCCTGGTCCGTACGGTGGCCCGCATCCGAATTGCGCGGTTCTCCCCCGGCCTTCGGCCGGGAGGTTCCCCACACGCCCCTCGGTACTCACTCCCGTAAGGAAGACCCTTCATGACCGCACCGGTGTTCGTCGTCGAGGGTGCGGTGCTGGCCGGGGTGGTGCCGGGTGCGGTGGTGCGGCTGGACGGGCCGGAGGGGCGGCACGCGGCGGCGGTGAAGCGGCTGGAGGCCGGTGAGGCGATCACCCTGGCCGACGGGTGCGGTCTCGGCGTCGACGGCACGGTGACCGCCGTGCACGGCAAGGACGCACTGGACGTCACCGTCGACGCCGTCCGCACGGAGCCCGAGCCCGGCCCGCGGATCGTCGTCGTCCAGGCCCTGCCCAAGGGCGACCGCGGGGAGCTCGCCGTCGAGACGATGACCGAGGTCGGCGTCGACGCGGTGATCCCGTGGGCGGCGTCCCGCTGCATCACGCAGTGGAAGGGCGACCGGGGGGCCAAGGCGCTCGCCAAGTGGCGGGCCACCGCCCGGGAGGCCGGCAAGCAGTCCCGCCGGCTCCGCTTCCCCGAGGTGCGGGACCTCGTGACCACCCGCCAGCTCGCCCCGGTGCTGGCCGCCGCGGCCTTCGCCGCGGTGCTGCACGAGGACGGCGCCGAGCCGCTGGCCGCCGCGGCACTGCCGGCGGCGGGCGACATCGTGCTGGTGGTCGGTCCGGAGGGCGGCGTCTCGCCGGACGAACTCGCGGCCTTCGCCGAGGCCGGCGCCGCGCCGTACCGGCTCGGCCCGTCGGTGCTGCGCACCTCCACGGCCGGGGTCGCGGCCGGCGCCCTGCTGCTCGGCCGCACCGGCCGCTGGTCCTGACGCGCCGGTCCCGGACGCGGACCGGGCCGGTCCGTACGCTCAAGAAGAAACCTCCTGCACCGCGGGCGGGCGGTGCCTAGGGTGCTGGTGTGACCGAACCGCAGAGCACCTCCGAGGGCGCCTACCTGCGCCACCCCCACCTGCACGGCGACCTCGTCGCCTTCGTCGCCGAGGACGACGTCTGGCTCGCCCCGCTGGACGGCGGCCGGGCCTGGCGGCTGACGGCGGACCAGACCCCGGTCAGCCACCCGCGCTTCTCGCCGGACGGCCGGCACGTCGCCTGGACCTCCACCCGGGACGGCGCGCCCGAGGTCCACGTCGCCCCCACCGACGGCGGCCCGTCCCGGCGCCTCACCCACTGGGGCAGCGCCCGCACCGCGCTGCGCGGCTGGACGCCCGACGGCCGGCCGGTCGCCGTGACCACCGCCGGCCAGGCCACCCTGCGCCGCACCTGGGCCTTCGCACTGCCGCTGGAGGGCGGCGAGCCGGCCAGGCTGCCGTACGGGCCGGTCGGCGGGCTCGCGTTCGAGCCGGGCGGTGAGCGCGTCCTGCTGCTGTCGGCGTTCAGCCGGGAGCCCGCGCACTGGAAGCGCTACCGCGGCGGCACCGCGGGCAAGCTGTGGATCGGCGAGCGGGAGTTCGAACGGCTGCACACCGGTCTCGACGGCAACATCGAGTCGCCGCTCTGGGTCGGCGGGCCGCGGGGCTCCAGGATCGCCTTCCTCTCGGACCACGAGGGCACCGGGCAGCTGTACTCCAGCCTCCCCGACGGCTCCGACCTGCGACGGCACACCGACGGCGGGTTCTACGCCCGCAACGCCACCACCGACGGCACCCGGGTGGTCTGGCACAGCGGCGGCGACCTGTGGCTGCTCGACGACCTGGACGGCGCCGGGCCCCGCCGGCTGGACGTCCGTCCGGCCGGCCCGCGCACCCGCCGCCAGCCGCACCCGGTCTCCGCCGCCGGCCGGCTGGAGTCGGTCGCCCCGGACCGCACCGGCCGGGCCGGCGCGGTCGTCGTCCGCGGCACCGTGCACTGGCTGACGCACCGTGAGGGCCCGGCCCGGGTGCTGGACGCCACCCCCGGGGTGCGCGCCCGGCTGGCCCGGGTGGTGCCCGGCGCCGACGGCGGCCAGGGCGTCGTCTGGGTCACCGACGCCGAGGGCGACGACGCGCTCGACTTCGCGCCCGTCGTGCTCGGCGCCGAGCGCCGCCGCCTGGCCGCCGGCCGGCTCGGCCGCGTCCTCGACCTCGCCGTGTCGCCCGACGGCAAGCAGCTCGCGGTCGCCTCGCACGACGGCCGGGTGCTGCTCGTGGCGCTCTCCGACGGCACCGTGCACGAGCTCGCCCGCAGCGAGAACGGCGAGGTCACCGGTCTGGCGTTCAGCCCGGACTCCAGCTGGCTGGCCTGGTCGAGCCCGGCGCTCGGCGCCTGGTCGCTGCGCCAGATCATGCTGGCCGACCTGACCAGCCGCACCGTCAGCGAGGCCACCCCGCAGCGCTTCGTCGACTACGCGCCGGCGTTCACCGCGGACGGCAAGCACCTGGCCTTCCTGTCGGTGCGCAACTTCGACCCGGTGTACGACTCGCACTCCTTCGACCTGTCCTTCCCGACCGGCTGCCGCCCGTACCTGATCACGCTGGCCGCCGACACCCCGTCGCCGTTCGGCCCGCAGCGGGCCGGCCGCCCGGTCGGCGCCGAGGACGACGACAGCGGGGCGGGCAAGGCCGCGAAGGACGCGAAGGACTCCGCCGAGGTCGAGGAGGCGGCCGCGCAGACCCGGGTCGACCTGGAGGGCATCGCCGACCGGATCCTCGCCTTCCCGGTGGAGGGCGGCTCGTTCGGCAGCCTGCGGGCCACCAAGGAGGGCGTGGTCTGGACGCGGACGCCGCTGCTCGGCGAGCTCGGCGACACCGCGGCCTCGCTGGAGGACGACCACCCGCGGCCCGTGCTGGAGCGGTTCGACTTCAAGCGGCGCCGCGCCGAGGAGCTCGTGCACGCCCTGGACGCGTTCGCGGTCAGCGGCGACGGCAGCCGGATCGCCGTGCTCGACGACGCCCGGCTGCGGATCGTCCCCGCCGACCAGAAGGCCGGCGAGGACGACGAGGTGGACGTCGACCTCGCCCGGCTGCGGGTCACCGTCGAACCGGCCGCCGAGTGGCGGCAGATGTTCGACGAGAACGGCCGCATCATGCGCGACAACTTCTGGCGCGCGGACATGAACGGCGTCGACTGGGCGGGCGTCCTCGACCGCTACCGCCCGCTGGTGGACCGTCTCGGCAGCCACGACGACCTGGTCGACCTGCTGTGGGAGACGGTCGGCGAGCTCGGCACCTCGCACGCCTACGTCACCCCGCCCGGCCGGGGTACCGAGGCCGCCCGCCGGCAGGGTCTGCTCGGCGCCGACCTCGTCCGCGACGGCGACGTCTGGCGGGTCGAGCGGATCCTGCCCGGCGAGTCCTCCGACCCGCGGGCCCGTTCGCCGCTCGCCGCCCCCGGTGCCGCCGTGCGGCCCGGAGACGCCGTGCTCGCCGTCGACGGCCGCCCGGTCGACCCGGTCGCCGGACCGTCCCCGCTGCTGGCGGGCACCGCCGGCCAGCCGGTCGAACTGACCGTGGCCGGCAAGGACGGCGTCCCGCGGCACCCGGTGGTCGTGCCGCTCGCCGACGAGGAGGCGCTGCGCTACCACGACTGGGTGGCCGGCCGCCGTGCCGAGGTCCGCGAGCGGTCCGGCGGCCGGCTCGGCTACCTGCACGTGCCCGACATGGTCAGCTCCGGCTGGGCGCAGATCCACCGCGACCTGCGGGTCGAGCTCGCCCGCGAGGGCGTCGTCGTCGACCTGCGGGAGAACCGCGGCGGCCACACCTCCCAGCTGATCGTGGAGAAGCTGAACCGGCGGATCGTCGGCTGGGACCGCGGCCGCGACCTGGCCAACCCGGAGCCGTACCCGGGGGACGCCCCGCGCGGCCCGGTGGTGGCGCTCGCCAACGAGTTCTCCGGCTCCGACGGCGACATCGTCAACGCCGCGATCCAGGCGCTCGGCATCGGCCCGGTGGTCGGCACCCGCACCTGGGGCGGCGTGATCGGCATCGACAGCAAGTACGCCCTGGTCGACGGCACCTCGATCACCCAGCCCAAGTACGCCTTCTGGCTGGAGGGCTACGGCTGGGGCGTGGAGAACCACGGCGTCGACCCGGACGTGGTCGTCGACTGCGCGCCCCAGGACTGGGCGGCCGGCCGCGACCCCCAGCTCGCCGAGGGCGTCCGCCTCGCGCTGGAGGCGCTCGCCGAGCGGCCGGCGAAGACCCCGCCGCCGCTGCCCGAGCTGTAGGCCCGTCCGGGAGCGAACGGACGCGGGGGCGGACGGCACCGCCCGCCCCCGCGTCGGTCCCCCCGCGCCGGTCCCGTGGCCGCCGCGGGGGAGTGCGCAGCTCGGCTAGGCTGCGGACCGTCAGGAACGTGCACCCGCAAGGAGACCGCCATGGCCGGCGAGGCCCAGCCCGACTGCCTGTTCTGCAAGATCGTGGCGGGGGAGATCCCGGCGACCGTCGTCCGGGAGACCGAGCGCACTGTCGCCTTCCGGGACATCAACCCGCAGGCGCCGACGCACGTCCTGGTGATCCCCAAGGTGCACTACCCGAACGCGGCCGCGCTCGCCGCCGCCGAACCGGAGATCACCGCCCAGCTGCTCACCGAGGCGGCCCGGGTCGCCGAGGACGAGGAGATCGACGGCCACGGCTACCGGATGATCTTCAACACCGGCGCCGGCGCCGGCCAGACCGTCTTCCACGCGCACCTCCACGTGCTCGGCGGGGTGCAGCTGCGCGAGGGCCTGGTCTGAGGTGTCCCAGCGCGAACTCGTCGTCCTCGGCACCGCCAGCCAGGTCCCGACCCGGCACCGCAACCACAACGGCTACCTGCTGCGCTGGGACGGCGAGGGCCTGCTCTTCGACCCCGGCGAGGGCACCCAGCGGCAGATGCTGCACGCCGGCGTCTCCGCCACCCAGATCACCCGGATCGCCGTCACGCACTTCCACGGCGACCACTGCCTGGGCCTGGCCGGCGTCGTCCAGCGGATCAACCTGGACCGGGTGCCGCACCCGGTGGACGCCTACTACCCGGCGTCCGGCCAGGTCTTCTTCGACCGGCTGCGCTACGCCTCGGCCTTCCACGAGACCGCCGAGCTGCGGCAGCGGCCGATCCTCGCCCCCGGCCCGCTGGAGGCCCCCGGTGCGCCGTTCCGGCTGACCGCGGCCCGGCTTTCGCACCCGGTGGAGTCCTTCGGCTACCGGCTCACCGAACCGGACAGCCGCCGGATGCTGCCCGAACGGCTCGCCGCCCTCGGCCTGCGCGGGCCCGCGGTCGGCGCCCTCCAGCAGCACGGCCGGGTCGAGCTGGACGGCCGCACCGTCACCCTCGACGAGGTCAGCGAGGTGCGGCCCGGCCAACGCTTCGCCTTCGTGATGGACACCCGGCTGTGCGACGGCGTCGGCGAGCTCGCCGAGGGCGCCGACATGCTGGTCATCGAGGCGACCTTCGTCGACTCCGACGAGCACCTCGCGACCGAGCACGGCCACCTCACCGCGGCGCAGGCCGCCCGGGTCGCGGCCGAGGCCGGCGTCCGCACCCTCGTCCTCACGCACTTCTCGCAGCGCTACCCCGTCCTCGACCAGCACCTCGCCGAGGCCCGCAAGCACTTCGACGGCGAGATCGTGATCGCCGAGGACCTCGCCCGCGTCCCGGTGCCCCGGCGCCGGTCCTAGGACGTGCGCGCACCACAGGGCGTACGGACGTCTCCACGCGCCCCGGGGTGTGCATCCGAGTGCCTCCGGGGCCGGCTGTCGGTGCGGCAGGGGCGGAAAACCACTCGCGCGGTCCGGACGGGTGGCCCACCATCGAATCCGGCCGCCGCGGGCGGTGCCGTGCCGCCCCTGCCCTCCGGGAGAGGGCCCGTGCGGCGTACCCTGGTGACCTCGGACACCCCGAGCTGCACCCCGAGACGACGGATTGGGATGAGGCAGGCCGCAGCGCCGACCCATGAGTGACACACCGCAGACCCGTACCAACGGCCGGCCGCACCGTGAGGCCCCGGCCAGCACCCGGATCGTGATCCCCGAGAAGCACCCGATGGTGACGCTGCTGGGTGCGGCGGACTCGCTCCTGCGAGTGATCGAGCAGGGGTTCCCGCAGACCGACATCCACGTGCGCGGCAACGAGGTGACAGCCACCGGCGACCGCTCCGAGATCAGGTTGGTCGAGCAGCTCTTCAACGAGATGATGCTGGTGCTGCGCACCGGCCAACCCCTGACGGAGGACGCCGTGGAGCGCTCCATCGCCATGCTCAGGAGCGCCGCCGAGGACCCGGACCACCCGGCGCCCTCCGAGGTGTTCACGGCGAACATCCTGTCGAACCGGGGTCGCACGATCCGCCCCAAGACGCTCAACCAGCAGCGCTACGTCGACGCGATCGACAAGCACACGATCGTCTTCGGCCTCGGCCCGGCCGGCACCGGCAAGACCTACCTGGCGATGGCCAAGGCCGTGCAGGCCCTGCAGGCCAAGGAGGTCAACCGGATCATCCTGACCCGGCCCGCCGTCGAGGCGGGGGAGCGGCTGGGCTTCCTGCCCGGCACCCTCTACGAGAAGATCGACCCGTACCTGCGCCCGCTCTACGACGCGCTGCACGACATGATGGACCCGGACTCGATCCCGAGGCTGATGGCCGCGGGCACCATCGAGGTCGCCCCGCTCGCCTACATGCGCGGCCGGACCCTCAACGACGCCTTCATCATCCTCGACGAGGCCCAGAACACCTCGCCCGAGCAGATGAAGATGTTCCTGACCCGGCTCGGCTTCAACTCGCGGGTCGTCGTCACCGGTGACACCAGCCAGATCGACCTGCCGGGCGGCACCCGCAGCGGCCTCAAGGTCGTCCAGGAGATCCTCGCCGACGTGCCGGACATCCACTTCTCGGTGCTGACCAGCACCGACGTCGTCCGGCACAAGCTGGTCGGCCGGATCGTCGACGCCTACGAGCGCTGGGACGCCCAGCAGGAGGCCGACCAGGCCGGCACCGACCGCAAGCCCGTCCAGCGCCGGGGCGCCCGCGCCCCGCGTCAGTCCCAACGCCAGTCCCACCGCACCGAAAGCTGAGTCACAAGCCCTCCATGTCGATCGACATCGCCAACGAGTCCGGGTGGGACGTCGACGAGGAAGCCATCCTCGACGTCGCCCGCTACGCCCTCGACAAGATGCGGATCCACCCGCAGTCCGAGCTGTCCGTGATCCTCGTCGACAGCGACGCGATGGCGGAGCTGCACGTCCAGTGGATGGACCTGCCCGGTCCCACCGACGTGATGTCCTTCCCGATGGACGAGCTGCGTCCCGGCAAGGAGGGCCAGGAGCTGCCGCAGGGCCTGCTCGGCGACATCGTGCTCTGCCCCGAGGTCGCCCAGCAGCAGGGCGAGGCCGCCCCCTCGCAGCACTCGATGGACGAGGAGCTGCAGCTGCTCACCGTCCACGGGGTGCTCCACGTGCTCGGCTACGACCACGAGGAGCCGGACGAGGAGAAGGAGATGTTCGGGCTGCAGAAGCGCATCCTGGACGACTGGCGCTCCGGCCGCGGGCTGTCCGGGATCTCCCCGGCGCCCACCGTCCACTGAGGGCCGGCCGCTTGTGAGTGGTGATAGTACGAGCTTCCTCGTCGGGGCTCTGCTGCTGGTCGTGGTCGGCTGGCTCGCCGCGTGCGCCGAGGCCGGCATCTCCCGGGTCTCCCGGTTCCGTGCCGAGGAGGCCGTCCGGGCCGGCCGCAAGGGCTCGGCCCGGCTGCTGACGGTGGCCACCGACCCGATCCGCTACCTCAACCTGGCCACCCTGATCCGGGTGGCCTGCGAGATGGCGGCGGCCGTCCTGGTCACCGTGGTCTTCGTCCGGAACGTCGACAAGACCTGGCAGGCGGTGCTCTCCGCGATCGGCGTGATGGTGCTGGTCTCGTTCGTCGCGGTGGGCGTCTCGCCGCGCACCATCGGCCGCCAGCACCCGCTGACCACGTCGACCGCCGCCTCCTTCGTGCTGCTGCCGCTGGCCCGGATCCTCGGTCCGATCCCGCGGCTGCTGATCCTGGTCGGCAACGCGCTGACCCCGGGCAAGGGCTACAAGGAGGGTCCGTTCGCCTCCGAGGCCGAACTGCGTGCGCTGGTCGACCTCGCCGAGAAGGACGACCTGATCGAGGACGAGGAGCGCCGCATGGTGCACTCCGTCTTCGAGCTCGGCGACACCATCGTCCGCGAGGTGATGGTGCCGCGCACCGACCTGGTGATGATCGAGCGCCACAAGAGCATCCGGCAGGCGCTCACCCTGGCGCTGCGCTCCGGCTTCTCCCGGATCCCGGTGGTCGGCGACAACGAGGACGACGTGGTCGGCATCGTCTACCTCAAGGACCTGATCCGGCGCACCCACGTCAACCGGGACGCCGAGTCCGAGCAGGTCGGCACGGTCATGCGGCCGGCCGTCTTCGTCCCGGACTCCAAGCCGGCCGCCGACCTGCTGCGCGAGATGCAGCAGATGCGCTCGCACGTGGCGATCGTGATCGACGAGTACGGCGGCACGGCCGGCCTGGTCACCATCGAGGACATCCTGGAGGAGATCGTCGGCGAGATCACCGACGAGTACGACCGGGAGATCGCCCCGGTCGAGGACCTCGGCGACGGCTCGTACCGGATCACCGCCCGGCTGCTGGTGGAGGACCTCGGCGAGCTGTTCGGCCTGGAGCTGGAGGACGAGGACGTCGAGACCGTCGGCGGCCTGCTCGCCAAGCACCTCGGCCGGGTGCCGATCCCCGGCTCCTCCTGCGACATCCCCGTCCCGGACGAGACGGCCACCGACCTGGTGGCGATCCGGCTGAGCGCCGAGAGCTCGGCCGGCCGCCGCAACCGCATCGACACCGTCGTCGCCGCGCCCGTCCGGGCCGTCGAGGACCCGGAGGACGAGCTCGCCGACCAGCAGAGCTGACCCCGCCGACCGCGCAGACGGCCGGGCCCCCGCACCGGGGACCCGGCCGTTCGTGTGACCACGGACCCCGCCGCGTTTGCCGCCAGGGCCCGGGCGTTTGCACCATGGAGGGTATGACGCACCAACTGCGCGCGGAGTACGGCCCGGCGGGCCGGTCCGGCGAGGTGAGCAGGTGGCACATCGTCCGGACCGCCAAGCCCGCCGAGGGCATGTGCGGCGCCACGATCGAACCCGATGCCGAGACCAGGCCGGAGACGGACTGGGGGACGGGGCTGCGGACCTGCCAGCAGTGCGGTTCGCTGTACCTCCACGAGATCCCCTACCACCGCGACTACCACGGCCACGGCTGACGTACGGCGGAGGCAGCGATGAAACTGCAAGACGAACTTCCCGTGGACCACAGGCTCGCCCGGATCTACCGCTGGACGGCGGGCCTGGGCGGAGTGTTCCTCGTGGTCTTCGGCATCCTCGGGCTCGTCGACCAGGTGGGCTTCTTCGACACCGACGGCAAGGAGACCCTCGGCCTGTCCAGCAACGGCGCCCTCAGCGTGCTGTCCATCGTGGTCGGCGCGATCCTCATGATCGGCGCGGTGATCGGCGGGAACTTCGCGTCCACCCTCAACATGGTCGTCGGCGTGCTGTTCATCCTCGCCGGCTTCGTCGGCCTCATGGTGCTCGACAGCAGCGCCAACCGGCTGGCCTTCCAGATCCCCAACGTGGTCTTCAGCTTCGCCTTCGGCTTCGCGGTGGTGACCTTCGGCATGTACGGCAGAGTGAGCAGCCACCTGCCGCATGACAACCCGTACTGGCGCCAGCGCCACAGCGGCCCGGAGACCGTGCCCAACGGCCCGCAGACCCTCGTCAAGGTGCTCAGGCCCGGACCGCCCAACCCGATCGGCCACTGAGCCGCACCCGTCGACCCCGAGCCGCACCCGGAGGCCGGGACGCCCGCCGTCCCGGCCTCCGGTGCGACCGGGCAAAGACTTTGACGGACCGTCGGATTCCGGGGGAGGGTGGGCGCCGACCGCACACCACCACGGAGGGGGACGGATGAGCGAGCGCTCGCTCGGAGGACTCGGCACCGCACCCGTCGGCTTCGGAGCCATGGTGCTCTCGCCCGGCATGTACGGGCGGACCGACGACGACCGGGGCCTGGCCGCCCTGCACGCCGCACTGGACGCCGGCGCCACGATGATCGACACCGCCGACGGCTACGGCGCCGACGGCCACAACGAGGCCCTCGTCGGCCGCGCCGTCGCCGGCCGACGCGACGAGGTCGTCATCGCCACCAAGTTCGGCTTCCGCATCCCGGAGGGCGCCGAACCGCACGCCTTCCCGGTCGGCTACTCCTTCGGCGAACTGGCCGTCAACGCCGATCCCAAGTACGTGCGCGGCTACGCCGAGCAGTCGCTGCGCAACCTCGGCACCCACGTCATCGACCTGTACTACCCGCACTTCCCCGACCCGCAGGTGCCCTTCGAGGACACCGTCGGCGCCGTCGCCGACCTCGTGACCGCCGGACTCGTCCGCCACCTCGGCCTGTCCAACGTGACCGCGGAGCAACTGCGCGCCGCGCACGCCGTCCACCCGGTCGCCGCCGTGCAGACCCAGTGGTCGATGTGGCAGCCGGTCGACCCCGACCTGCTCGCCGCCGCCCGCGAACTCGGCGTCGGCCTGGTCGCCTGGAGCCCGCTCGGCGGCGGCTTCCTCACCGGCACCGTCCAGCAGCTCGGCGAGGACGACTTCCGCCGGCACATCCCCCGCTTCGACGAGGCCAACCTACGGGCCAACAACGACCGCTACGCCCCGCTGCGCGGCATCGCCGCCGACCTCGGCCTGACCCCCGGACAACTGGCGCTCGCCTGGCTGCTGCACCAGGACGACCACGTGGTGCCGATCCCCGGCAGCCGGACCCCCGCCCACATCGCCGAGAACACCGCGGCGGCCGGGGTGACCCTGGACGCCGCCGTGCTGCGCCGCATCGACGAGGCCCTCGCCCTGTTCGCCCCGGCCGGCCGGGGCGCCCTGCTGGGGGCGGCCGACGACTGACCGGACGGGCGGGTGTCCGGACGGGTGTCCGGCCCGCAGTCCGGCGCGGACGGCGCGCCGGCGCCCGCCTATGCTCAGGGCTCATGAGCGAGATCATCGAACTGGACCCCGAGGACAAGAAGATCATCACCCTGGCCCGCTCCGTCCGCGCCCGCAACGGCGTGGCGGAGGGGGCCGCGGTGCGCGACGAGACCGGCCGCACCTACACGGCCGGCAGCGTCGCCCTGGAATCGCTGCGCCTCAGCGCACTGCAGACCGCGGTGGCCATGGCCGTCGCCAGCGGGGCCAAGGGGCTGGAGGCCGCCGCCGTGGTCACCGAGGCCGACACCCCGGCCGAGGCCGACCTCGCCGCCGTGCGCGACCTGGGCGGCGCCGGCACCCCGCTGCTGCTGGCCGGCCCCGACGGCGCACTGCGCGTCCGCGTCGAGGCCCGCTGAGGCACCGGCACGGACCCCGCCGCGACGCACTCCGCCGGGCCGCTCGCGGCCGATAGTCTGATGACCGGCCCGGCGGGGCGCGGGGCCTCGGGGACGGCCCCCCGCAGGGGGCTGGACCGGGGCAGGGGAGGGGACATGGGCGTACTGGCGTTCTTCGCGGGGCTGCTGCTGACCGTCATGGGCTTCGGTCGCTGGCGGGAGACGGGCTCGCCGTACTGGCTGATCGGCTCACTGGTGCTACTGGTCCTCGTCCTGGTCGGCGCCCTGACCGGAGGCAAGAAGACGGGCTGACCGGAGGCAGGAGGACGGGCTGACCGGAGGGCAGAAGACGGGCCGAGGCGACCACCTCGGCACAGCGTCCGTCCGGCCGCCGGTGATCAGGGAGAATGGTGCCCATGAATGCCCCTTCCTCCCCGTACCGCTCCGGGTTCGCGTGCTTCGTCGGCCGTCCCAACGCGGGCAAGTCGACCCTGACCAACGCCCTGGTCGGGACGAAGGTCGCGATCACCTCCGACCGACCGCAGACCACCCGGCACACCGTGCGCGGCATCGTGCACCGCCCGGACGCCCAGCTCGTCCTGGTCGACACCCCGGGCCTGCACAAGCCGCGCACCCTGCTCGGGGAGCGGCTCAACGACCTCGTCCGCTCCACCTGGGCGGAGGTCGACGTCATCGGCTTCTGCCTGCCCGCCGACCAGAAGCTCGGCCCCGGCGACCGGTTCATCGCCAAGGAGCTCGCCGAGGTCCGCAAGACCCCCAAGGTCGCGATCGTCACCAAGACCGACCTGGTCGACTCCAAGCGGCTCGCCGAGCAGCTGATCGCCATCCACCAGCTCGGCGCCGAGCTCGGCATCGAGTGGGCCGAGATCATCCCGGTCTCCGCCGTCGGCGACAAGCAGGTCTCGCTGGTGGGGGACCTGATCACCAAGCTGCTCCCGGAGGGCCAGCCGCTCTACCCGGACGGCGACCTGACCGACGAGCCCGAGCAGATCATGGTCGCCGAGCTGATCCGCGAGGCCGCGCTGGAGGGCGTCCGCGACGAGCTGCCGCACTCGCTCGCCGTGGTCGTCGAGGAGATGCTCCCGCGCGAGGGCCGGCCGGCCGACCGCCCGCTGCTCGACATCCACGCCAACGTGTACATCGAGCGGCAGAGCCAGAAGGCGATCGTCATCGGGGCCAAGGGCTCCCGGCTCAAGCACGTCGGCACCACCGCCCGCAAGCACATCGAGGCGCTGCTCGGCACGCCCGTCTACCTCGACCTGCACGTGAAGGTCGCCAAGGACTGGCAGCGCGACCCGAAGCAGCTGCGCAAGCTGGGCTTCTGAGTCGTCCCCCGCAAGCCCCGTACGGCCCGCCGGCACCCCGCCGGCGGGCCGTCGCCGTTCCGGGCCCTGTTCCGGTGCGGCGCGGTGCCGTCCGGTCCGGTGCGGCGCGGCGCGGTCAGGCACCCTCGCGGAGGACCAGGCCGACCAGTTCGCGCTGGGAGTCGGTGAGCTTGGGGTCCGCGCAGTACACCGTCCGGCCGTCCACCGT
The DNA here is from genome assembly GCF_000717715.1 of Streptomyces sp. NRRL B-24484. Lineage (GTDB taxonomy): Bacteria > Actinomycetota > Actinomycetes > Streptomycetales > Streptomycetaceae > Kitasatospora. The sequence goes on from NZ_JOAI01000020.1 coordinate 155,969, forward strand.
GATCTCGTAGTGGAAGCCGTCCGGCACGCCGTAGGACGGCGCGCGCAGCCCGCCGGCCATCGCCTCGCGGGCCAGTGCGTGCACGTGCGGTGCGTCGGGACGCGCGGCGGTGTCCAGCTCGGCGTGCTTGGCGTGGCCGGCGAAGCCGCCGGTCCTGGTGACCTGGATACGCATGGTTGTCAGTGTGCTACGCAGGGATGGGCTTTGCCGAGGTCTTTCACAGAGTCCACCCGTACCTCAGGTTGTGCTGATTCCCACCTGTGACCATGCGTCGGCCACCGCGTCCGCGACACCGCTCACCCGGGGGTGGTGCGAGCTCGCGGTGGCGACGGTGGCCCGGGCGAAGGCGGCGAATCCGGTGGTGGGGGAGAGCCTGCCGCTGGTGAGGGTGTCGTACCAGATCCGCCCGGCGCCCTCCCAGGCGTGGCCGCCGATCGCGACCGCGGCGAGGTGGAAGGCGCGGTTGGGGATGCCGGAGTTGATGTGCACTCCGCCGGAGTCGCGGCGGGTACGGACGTAGCCGTCCATGTGCCCGGGCTGCGGGTCCTTGCCGAGCCGCTCGTCGTCGTAGGCGGTGCCGGGCGCCTTCATCGAGCGCAGGGCGACCCCGCGGACCCCGGGGGCGAGCAGGCCGGCGCCTATCAGCCAGTCCGCCTCCTCGGCCCGCTGGCCGAGCGCGTACTGCTTGACCAGTGACCCGAAGACGTCGGAGAGCGACTCGTTGAGCGCGCCCGACTGGTCCCGGTACTCCAGGTCGGCGGTGAACTGCGTGACGCCGTGGGTGAGTTCGTGACCTATGACGTCCAGGCAGACGGTGAAGTCGACGAAGATCTCGCCGTCCCCGTCGCCGAAGACCATTCGGCTGCCGTTCCAGAACGCGTTGTCGTAGCGGTCGCCGTAGTGGACGGTCGCGTCCAGCGGCAGCCAGGCGTCGTCGATCGAGGCCCGCCCGTACACCTCGCGGTAGAGGGCGAAGGTGGCGCCGAGGCCATCGTAGGCGCGGTTGGCGGAGTCGTCGGCGACCGGCCCGGCGCCCTCGGTGCGGACGGTGGTCCCGGGCAGCGTCTCGGAGTGGGCCGCGTCGGCGACGGTGCGGGTCAGCCGCTCGGGCGCGGCCCCGGGGGTGGGGGCGGCGAGCAGCCGCTGTTCGCGCAGTGCGGTGTTGATGGCCACCGAGCGCCGGGCCGGGGCGTGGCCGAGTGCGGCCAGTCGGTCGAGGACGTGGGGCGGGACGATGGCGCAGCACGGGTACGCGGGGGTCGCAGCCATGTCGCCCAGGGTGACGCATCCATGACGAGTTGTCACGACCCCTGCAGAAAACGAACCGTCTCAGTGGGTGGAATGGTGGTGGGCTTCACTTCGTGTGCCCGGGGAGCTGGGTTACGCTGGTGAGCATCATGCGTTACGGGCTGCTTCTTCTTAGCTGCCGCGGCGAGGGCCTGTAGTCCATCGGAGGCCGGCTCCCTCGCCGCGGGGAGTCGTGTTGCGCCCTTTTCTGGAGCGGCACACCAGTCGGCCGAGTTCGGGTGTCCTAGCCCCGATCAGCCCGCAATCGACATGGAAGCCGAGAGTCACCCCATGACCGAGCAGTCGTCCGTCGCCCGCGCGTTCATCGACCGCCCCACCCCGATCACGGCACACACGGTCCAGCAGAAGCCCTCGGGCATGCCGTTCCACCGCTACGTACCCTTCGGCACCGTCGACCTGCCCGACCGCACCTGGCCGAGCAAGGTGATCACGCAGGCCCCGCGCTGGCTGTCCACCGACCTGCGGGACGGCAACCAGGCCCTGATCGACCCGATGTCCCCGGCCCGCAAGCGCAAGATGTTCGACCTGCTGGTGAGCATGGGCTACAAGGAGATCGAGGTCGGCTTCCCGTCCTCCGGTGCCACCGACTTCGCCTTCGTGCGCTCCCTGATCGAAGAGGACGCGATCCCGGCGGACGTCACCATCTCGGTGCTGACCCAGGCCCGCGAGGACCTGATCGAGCGCACCGTGGAGTCCCTGAAGGGCGCCGCCCGGGCCACCGTCCACCTGTACAACGCCACCTCGCCGCTGTTCCGCCGGGTGGTCTTCAAGGGCAGCAGGGACGACATCAAGGCGATCGCCGTCGACGGCACCCGCCTGGTGATGGAGTACGCCGAGAAGATCCTGGGCGACGAGACCGTCCTGGGCTACGAGTACTCGCCGGAGATCTTCATCGACACCGAGCTGGACTTCGCGCTGGAGGTCTGCGAGGCGGTCATGGACGTCTGGCAGCCGGGCGAGGGCCGCGAGATCATCCTGAACCTGCCGACCACCGTCGAGCGGTCCACCCCGAACGTCTACGCTGACAAGATCGAGTGGATGTCGCGGAACCTGTCCCGCCGCGAGTTCGTCTGCCTGTCCACCCACCCGCACAACGACCGCGGCACCGGCGTCGCCTCCGCGGAGCTGGCCGTGATGGCCGGCGCCGACCGCGTCGAGGGCTGCCTGTTCGGCCAGGGCGAGCGCACCGGCAACCTGGACCTGGTCAACGTCGGCATGAACCTGTTCTCGCAGGGCGTCGACCCGATGATCGACTTCTCGGACATCGACGAGATCCGTCGCACCGCCGAGTACTGCAACCAGATGGGCGTCGCCGAGCGCCACCCCTACGCCGGCGACCTGGTCTACACCTCCTTCTCCGGCTCCCACCAGGACGCCATCAAGAAGGGCTTCGACGCCCTGGAGGCCGACGCGGCCGCCGCCGGCGTCCCGGTCTCCGACTTCACCTGGGGCGTCCCGTACCTGCCGATCGACCCGAAGGACGTCGGCCGTTCGTACGAGGCTGTGATTCGGGTCAACAGCCAGTCCGGCAAGGGCGGCATCGCGTACGTCCTGAAGAACGACCACAAGCTGGACCTGCCGCGCCGGATGCAGATCGAGTTCTCGAAGAACATCCAGTCGAAGACCGACGCCGAGGGCGGCGAGGTCACCCCGGCCGAGATCTGGGCCGTCTTCCAGGACGAGTACCTGCCCACCCCGGGCAACCCGTGGGGCCGCATCTCGCTGGACGGCCCGCGCAGCCTGACCACCGAGGACGGCCGCGACGTGCTGCACGCCGAGGCCGTGGTGGACGGCGAGCGGACGGCGCTGACCGGCTCCGGCAACGGCCCGGTCTCCGCCTTCGTCGACGCCCTGGCCGGCATCGGCCTGGACGTCCGCGTCCTGGACTACGCCGAGCACGCGCTGAGCGAGGGCGGCGACGCCCAGGCCGCCGCGTACGTCGAGTGCGCCGTCGACGGCAAGGTGCTGTGGGGCGTCGGCATCGACGGCAACACCGTGCTGGCCTCGCTGAAGGCCCTGGTGAGCGCCGTCAACCGCGCGCAGCGCAGCTGACACGCCGGAACGACGTGTACGAGGGGCCGCCCGCGGGGGCGGCCCCTCGCCGCGTTTCCGGGCCGTCCGGCCCCTCCCGTCACCCCGTGTGTCCTGCGCCACATTTTTTCGCCCCGGCACCCGTTCGGGGTGCTGACACGTGCCCGTAACCGTGGCAACATCGACGCACCGGAACCGGGGTCGGTGGGACGGCCAGCGGAGTCCGGTCGCGTGACCTGCCCGCAGACGTGCAGGCCGCCTGCCATGTCTGGGGAGTGGCGCCGTGACAGGGTTGTGGGGTGTCCGTCCTCGCTGGCGGACTGACGTCCTCGGTGACTTCTTCTGCCCGGGCTGCGGCGGCGACCGCAACTACCGCCGACAGCACGGCCGGCGGTGGCTGCGGTTGGTCGGCACCCCGGTCCTGCCGCTCGGCCCGGTCATCGGCAGCGTGCAGTGCACCAGCTGCCACGGGCGCTACGGCGTCGAGGCGCTGGAGCAGCTCACGTCCGTCCGGCTCGCCGCGATGCTCCGCGACGCCCAGTACACCGTCGCCCTCGCCGTGCTCGCCGCCGGCGGCTCCGGCAGCCGGGCAGGCCGCGACGCCGCCTGCGCCCTCATCCGCGAGGCCGGCTTCGACGACTGCGGCGAGGCCCAGGTGCTGGCCTCCCTCGCCGCCCTCACCGGCCGCAGCGGCGGCGAACCGCAGGACGTCGACGACACCGCCGCGAGCGGCGCCGGCGGCCTCGCCATCGAACTCCACGCCGCCCTCGAACCGCTCGCCCCGCACCTCGCGCCGGCCGGCTGCGAACGCCTCGTCCTGCAGGGCGCCTGGATCGCCCTCGCGGACGGCGGCTACCTGCCGCAGGAGCGGGCCGCCCTCGCCGCCGTCGGGCGCTGCCTGCGGATCGGACCCCCGCGGGTCGAGGACCTGCTGGAGGCCGCGACCCGCGCCCCGCGCTGACGCCGCACCGTCCCCGTCCACCCCGTTCCCCGCCGTCCTTCCCCGCCCTCCCCGCGCGTCCCGTTCCTCCGCGCCACCGCCCCCCTGCCGACTTCTGCTCCGCCGTCTCCCGCTCGGCCGTCTCCCGCTCGGCCGTCTCCCGCTCGGCCGTCTCCCGCTCGGCCGTCTCCCGCTCGGCCGTCTCCCGCTCCGTCGCCTTGTGCTCCGCCGTCCGTCGTGCGCCGGTCTCCCCGCCGCGCGCCCTTTGACCGGGCCCGACTCCCCCCTCCCGGGCCCGCCGTGTCCCGCACCGAACAGGGCGATCCCCCCGGCCCCGGTGCGGGCTCACGGCTGCCCCCGTCCGGTCGTGGGTCCGGTCGTGGGTCCGGTGGTGGGGGCGGATCGGCCGGGTCGGACAGGTGCACCGAAGGGCCGGGCCGGCGTGCGCGAGAATGGGGGGATGCCCATACTGTCCGCCCGGAGTGTCGCCGCATGAGCCTGTTCCGCGACGACGGCGTGGTCCTGCGCACCCAGAAGCTCGGTGAGGCCGACCGGATCATCACCCTGCTCACCCGCCAGCACGGCCGGGTCCGCGCGGTCGCCCGCGGCGTGCGCCGCACCAAGTCGAAGTTCGGCGCCCGGCTGGAGCCGTTCTCCCACGTCGACGTGCAGTTCTTCAGCCGGGGCAGCGACCTGGTCGGCCGTACCCTGCCGCTGTGCACCCAGGTCGAGACCATCGCCCCGTACGGCGGCCGGATCGTCGGCGACTACGCCCGCTACACCGCCGGCACCGCCATGCTGGAGACCGCCGAGCGCTTCGCCGAGAACGAGGGCGAGCCCGCCGTCCAGCAGTACCTGCTCCTGGTCGGCGGCCTGCGCACGCTCGCCGCCGGGGAGCACGAGTCGCACCTGGTCCTCGACGCCTTCCTGCTGCGCTCCCTCGCGGTCAACGGCTACGGCGCGAGTTTCGGCGCGTGCGCCAAGTGCGGCCTGCCCGGCCCCAACCGGTTCTTCTCGCTCCAGGCCGGCGGCGTGCTCTGCGCCGACTGTCGGGTCCCTGGAAGTGCCGTACCCTCCCCTGAGACACTGGTCCTGCTCGGCGCACTGCTGTCGGGGGACTGGCAGACGGCGGACTCCTGCGAGCCCCGGTACTGGCGCGAGGGCAGCGGGCTGGTGGCCGCCTATCTGCAGTGGCACCTGGAGCGGGGTATCCGCTCGATGAGATACGTGGAGAAGTGAGCATGGCAGCACGACGGCTCTTCGGCAGCAAGCAGCGGGTGTACGAGACCCCCGCGCCGCACCCGAGCGGCGCCCGCCCGCCGAAGATCCCCGGCGAGCTGGTGCCGAACCACGTGGCGTGCGTGATGGACGGCAACGGCCGCTGGGCCAAGGAGCGCGGCCTGCCCCGCACCGAGGGGCACAAGATCGGCGAGGCCGTCGTCCTCGACGTGCTCCGCGGCTGCCTGGAGATCGGCGTCAAGAACCTCTCGCTCTACGCCTTCTCCACCGAGAACTGGAAGCGGTCCCCGGAAGAGGTGAAGTTCCTGATGAACTTCAACCGGGACGTCATCCGCCGCCGCCGCGACGAGATGGACGCCCTGGGCATCCGTATCCGCTGGGCCGGCCGCATGCCGAAGATGTGGAAGAGCGTCGTCCAGGAGCTCCAGGTCGCCCAGGAGCAGACCAAGGACAACACCGCCATGACGCTGTACTTCTGCGTCAACTACGGCGGCCGGGCCGAGATCGCCGACGCCGCCCAGGCCATCGCCCGCGACGTCGCCGCCGGCCGGCTCGACCCGAAGAAGGTCAACGAGAAGACCTTCGCCAAGTACCTGTACTACCCCGACATGCCGGACGTCGACCTGTTCCTGCGTCCCAGCGGCGAGCAGCGCACCTCCAACTTCCTCGCCTGGCAGTCCGCCTACGCCGAGTTCGTCTTCCAGGACGTGCTCTGGCCGGACTTCGACCGCCGTGACCTGTGGCGCGCCTGCGAGCAGTACGCGCGGCGCGACCGCCGCTTCGGCGGGGCGATCCCCAACGAGGTGGAGGCCGCCGAGGCCGCCGCCGCGGAGGTCCCGGCACAGCGCTGACGGGCGCACCTGCCTGCTGCGTGCACGCGAGAGGCCCGGGCCGACCGGCCCGGGCCTCTCGCGTGTTCGGTTGCCGTGCTGTTCAGCTGCCGTGCCGTTCACGTGCCGGCGCTGTTCGGGCGCCGCGCGGTCAGGGCTTCTGCGCGCAGTTCCCGCAGGTGCCGAAGATCTCCAGGGTGTGCGCGATGTCGCTGAAGCCGTGCTCGGCGGCGACCGCGTTCGCCCAGTGCTCCACCGCCGGACCCTCCACCTCGACCGTCGCACCACAGCTGCGGCACACCAGGTGGTGGTGGTGCCCGCTGCTGCACCGCCGGTAGACCGCCTCGCCCTCGGCCGTCCGCAGCACGTCCACCTCACCGGCCTCGGCGAGGGACTGCAGCGTGCGGTAGACCGTGGTCAGACCCACCGAGTCGCCCCGGTGCTTGAGCATGTCGTGCAGTTCCTGCGCGCTGCGGAAGTCCTCGATCTCGTCCAGCGCCGCCGAGACGGCGGCTCGCTGCCGAGTGGATCGGGCTCGCGGCGTCGGGCCTGCGGTGGTCACCGTGGGTCCTCCTGGGGGTGGGATGCTGTCGCACCTCATTGTGCCAGCCCCCGGCCCGCGGACGGCTCGCTCTCGCGCCGTCCGTCCCGGCCCTCGGACGCCCCCTCCCGGCCCGCCGCCCCCTCCCGGCCCGCTGCCGCGGCCCGGCCCGCCGACTGGGCGGGCAGTACCACGTCGCAGACCTCGGGACCGGAGTCCGGCGCTGCCCGGTGGCGCCGCCGGGCCAGCGGCCCCGCCACCGCACCCAGCAGGGCGAAGGCGGCGATCGCCAGCAGCACGATGGCCGGACCGGACGGCACGTCCGCCTGGTACGAGCCGGCCACGCCGAACACCGCCACGGTGATCCCCAGGCCGACCGCCGCCGCCTGGGTCGCCCGGAAGGAACGCGTCACCTGCTGCGCCGCCGCTACCGGGACGACCATCAGCGCACTGACGAGCAGCAGGCCGACCACCCGCATCGCCACCGTGACGGTGACCGCGGCCATCACGGCCAGCAGCAGGTTGAGCAGCCGGACGGGGATGCCGGTCACCCGGGCGAACTCCTCGTCCTGGCAGATCGCGAACAGCTGGCGGCGCAGCCCGAAGGTGACGGCCACGACCACCGCGGCGAGCACCGCGATGGTGGTGAGGTCGCCGGGGCCGACCGTGAGGATCGATCCCCACAGGTAGCTCTCCAGGTTGCCGCTGCCGGCCTGGGCGCTCACGCTGACCAGCAGCTTCCCGCAGGCCATGCCGCCGTAGAAGAGCATCGCGAGGGCGATGTCGCCGCGCTGGTTGCCGCGCGAGCGGACGAGTTCCATCACGACCGCGCCCAGGACGCAGACCACGACGGCCATCCAGACCGGGCTGGTCTGGAACAGGAAGCCGAGGCCGACGCCGGTGAGGGCGACGTGCCCGATGCCGTCGCCCATCAGCGCCTGACGCCGCTGCACCAGGTAGACGCCGACGGCCGGCGCGGTGATCCCGACCAGCACGGCGGCGACGAGCGCCCGCTGCATGAAGTCGAACTGGAGCATCTCGATCATGCGAGCAGTCCTCGGGGGTGGGTGTGGTCGTCGGCGTGCGGGTGGACGTGGTCGTGGCCGGGCAGCGCGTGCTGCCCGACGCCCTGGGGCGGCGGGCCGTCGTGCGCCACGCAGCCGTCGCGCAGCACCACGGCGCGGTCGATGAGCGGCTCCAGCGGGCCGAGTTCGTGCAGGACGAGCAGGACGGCGCAGCCGCGCTCGGCCTCCCGGCGGAGGATCTCGGCGAGCACCTGCTGGCTCGCGACGTCGACGCCGGCCATCGGCTCGTCCATGATCAACAGGTCCGGTTCGCCGACCAGCGCGCGGGCGATCAGCACCCGCTGGTGCTGGCCGCCGGAGAGCCCGGCCACGCCGTCCTCGGCGCGGTCCAGCATGCCGACCGCGGTCAGCGCCCGGTCGACCGCGAGGCGGTCGCGCCGGCGGAAGGGCAGCAGCCGGTGCTGCGGCAGCCGCCCGGTGGAGACCACCTCGCGGACGGTCGCCGGAACGCCGCCGGCGGCGGTGGTGCGCTGCGGCACGTAGCCGATCCGGCGCCAGTCGCGGAACGAGCGGTACGGGGTGCCGAACAGCTCCAGGCGTCCGTGGTCCAGCGGGACGCCGCCGATCACCGCCTTCACGGTGGTCGACTTGCCCGAGCCGTTGGCGCCGAGCAGGGCCACCACCTCGCCGGGGCGGACGGTGAGGTCGACGCCGCGCAGCACCGGGCGGCCGCCGACCGAGGCGGCGGCCTCGCGGAGGTGGACGGCGGGCGGCCCGCCGTCGGCGGCGGCGTCGGCCGTAGCGGTCGTTTCGGCGGCGGCGTCGGCCGTGGTGGTCGTTTCGGCGGCGGCGTCGGCCGTGGTGGTCGTGGCGGTCGTCCCTGTGGCGGCGTCGGCCGTGGTGGTCGTCCTGGTGGCGGTGGTCGCTTCGTGGGCGGTGGGGGCTTCGGGCGCGGTGGCGCGCTCGGGGAGGACTGGGCTCATGGCGTGGTGTCCCGTCAGCTGGTGGCGCCGAGCGCCGCCCGGAGGTTGGTCAGGTTCTGCCGCATCACGGAGAAGTAGTCGCCCTTGCCGCCCTTGATGCCCTCGATGGGGTCGAGCACGGCGGTCTGCAGCTTCAGGTCCTTGGCGACGCTGGTGGCGAGCGCGGGGCTCACCAGGCTCTCGAAGAAGATGGTGGTGACGCCGTGCTCGCGGGCCGCCTGCTGGATCGCGGCGAGCCGGGCCGGGCTGGGCTCGGCCTCCGGGTCGACCCCGTTGATCGCTATCTGCTCCAGGCCGTAGTGGTCGGCGAGGTAGCCGAAGGCGGCGTGGCTGGTGACGAAGGCCTTCCCCTTCGAGCCCTTCAGACCGTCCTGGAAGTCCTTGTCCAGCGCGGCGAGGCGAGTGACCAGGTCGGCGGTGTTCTTCCGGTAGTCGGCCGCGTGCGCCGGGTCGGCCTTCGCGAACTCCGCACCGACCGCCTCGGCGACCGCCGCGTACCGCGTCGGGTCGAGCCAGATGTGCGGGTCACCGGCCGGGCCGCCGTGCTCGTGACCGTGGCCGTCGGCCTCCTCGCCGCCCTCGTCGAGGTGGTGGTCGACCAGGGGGGAGGAGGCGGTGGCGTCGACGATGTGCCGGGAGTGGGACTGCTCGACCGCCTTGTCGACCGTCGGCTGCAGCCCCTTCAGGTACAGCACGGCGCCGGCCTTCTGGACGGCGCCGACCTGCTTGGCGGTGAGTTCGAGGTCGTGCGGCTCCACGCCGGCGGCCGTCAGATCCGTCACCTTCACGTGCTCGCCGCCGATCTGCGCGGCGAGGAACTCCATCGGATAGAAGGACGCGACCACCGACATTCTGCCGCCGGCGTCCTGCGCACTGCTGGTGCCGCCGCAGGCCGTCAGCCCGAGGGCGGCGGCGAGGGCGGTGGCAGTGAGGGCGACGGCCTTGGCGGGGCGGCTGGTGCCGCCGGAGGGTCGAGGGAGCGTCATGACAACCATTCTCATCTTATGTGGAAATGATTGTCAACTCACCCGATCGGGTGAGCGGTGTCCGCTGCGCGGGTGGACCGCCGTGGGCCGGGGGAGTGGCCGCCCGGTCCGGCGGGTGTGCGGAGCGGCGACGGGCGGTGGGACGACCCGCACGGCTGAACCGGACCGCTGAGCCGGACCGCCGGACCGGACCGCTGAGCCGGACCGCCGGCCCAGACCGCTGAGCCGGACCGCTGAGCCGGATCGCTTAACCGGACCGCTTAACCGGAGCGTCCGACCGCGCGGTGTCCGGCGGACGTGCGCGGCGGCTCTGCGGGGCCTCGGGGACTCCGCCGGAACATGCGGTGCGGCCGATACTGATGTGACTGCACCACCCCCGATCCCGGTAACCTGAGGTATTCGGGTGCGCGCAACCAGCCGCGCCCAGACCGTGCCGTCGTACTGAAGAGAGCACTGTGGCCGCCGACAAGATCGACACGATCGTCAGCCTGAGCAAGCGCCGTGGCTTCGTCTACCCCTGCAGCGAGATCTACGGCGGAACCCGCGCCGCCTGGGACTACGGTCCGCTGGGTGTCGAGCTCAAGGAGAACATCAAGCGCCTGTGGTGGCGGGCGATGGTCACCGCTCGTGAGGACGTCGTCGGCATCGACTCCTCGGTGATCCTCGCCAAGGAGGTCTGGGAGGCCTCCGGCCACGTCGCCACCTTCAACGACCCGCTCACCGAGTGCCTCTCCTGTCACAAGCGCTTCCGCGCCGACCACCTGGAAGAGGCGTACGAGGCGAAGCACGGCAAGCTGCCGGCCAACGGCCTCGCCGACATCAACTGCCCGAACTGCGGGAACAAGGGCTCCTTCACGGAGCCCAAGGAGTTCTCGGGCATGCTGAAGACGCACCTCGGCCCGGTCGAGGACGGCTCCGGCCTCGCGTACCTCCGCCCGGAGACCGCGCAGGGCATCTTCACCAACTTCAGTGCCGTCCAGACCACCTCGCGCAAGAAGCCGCCGTTCGGCATCGCCCAGGTCGGCAAGAGCTTCCGCAACGAGATCACGCCCGGCAACTTCATCTTCCGCACCCGCGAGTTCGAGCAGATGGAGATGGAGTTCTTCGTCAAGCCGGGCGATGACGAGAAGTGGCACGAGTACTGGCTCGAGCAGCGCTGGAACTGGTACCGCGACCTCGGCCTGCGCGAGGAGAACATGCGCTTCTTCGATCACCCGAAGGAGAAGCTCTCCCACTACGCCAAGCGCACCGTGGACATCGAGTACCGCTTCAACTTCGGCGGCACCGAGTTCTCCGAGCTCGAGGGCATCGCCAACCGTACGGACTACGACCTCTCCGTGCACAGCGAGCACTCCGGCAAGGACCTGCGCTACTTCGACCAGGAGTCCGGCGAGCGCTACTTCCCGTACGTCATCGAGCCGGCAGCCGGTCTCAACCGCGCCATGCTCGCCTTCCTCATCGACGCGTACTTCGAGGACGAGGCGCCCAACGCCAAGGGCCAGATGGAGAAGCGCGTCGGCATGCGGCTCGACCCGCGCCTCGCCCCCGTCAAGGTCGCGGTGCTCCCGCTCTCCCGCAACGCCGACCTCTCGCCGAAGGCCCGCGGCCTCGCCGCCGACCTGCGCACCGCGTGGAACGTCGACTTCGACGACGCCGGCGCCATCGGCAAGCGCTACCGCCGCCAGGACGAGATCGGCACGCCGTTCTGCGTCACCGTCGACTTCGACACCCTTGAGGACAACGCGGTGACCGTCCGCGAGCGCGACACCATGGCCCAGGAGCGCGTCTCCCTCGACCAGGTGAAGTCCTACCTGGCCGCCCGCCTGATCGGCTGCTGACCCCGGTACGACCGATCGGGTCCGATCGACCCGAGCCGACCTTCCCGGTCTGCTGACTCGGCCCCCTCACTGCAGTTCTCTGCGATGAGGGGGCCGAGTCGTTCGCCGCCGGGGCGGGCCCGCGCTGCCGGGACTGGCCTACGCCGTGGTGGGTGGGCCTGCGCCGCGGGGGTGAGTGGACGGGGTCAGTAGTGATCGCGGTCGTGGTGCTGGGCGCGGTCGCGGGAGGGGGTACGGGCGCTGCGGGAGCGGGGCGCGGGTGGTGCGGTCGGTAGCCCTGCCGAGCGGAGGGCGGCCAGTACGGCTCGCGCACGGCTCTCCTCCAACACGGCGGCCGCGTCGAGCAGCACCCGGTACAGCTCGCGGTGCGGCGTCAGCACGCGTCCCAGTTCGGCGAGGTCGGCGGGTGAGCGCAGCCCTGCCGTCTCCCGCACCAGCAGGGCGGCCAACTGCGGAGCGGTCGGATCGGGCCGCCCGTCCTGCGCCGCCGTCCTGTCCCTGCCGTCGAGGAGGACCAACTCCTCGACGGTCGCCGCCAGATCGGCGATCAGGCGGCCGGCAACCTGCCGCAACAGGTGTCGGACATCTGCGGTGCGCCCGGCCGAGGCCAAGGCGCCGGCCAGGGAGGCCAGTTCGGCTGGCGGGGCCGAGGCCCACTCCCAGAGGAGGGTCTGTCCGTCGGCAGCCTGGCCGGCCCGCTCCAGCGCGGCGAGCAGTGCCGGCAGGGCCGGGCCCGGTACGGCCCACAGGGCGTGGAACAGTTCGTTCGCCTCGTCCGCCAGGCCCGCCCGGCGGAGCTCCGCGAGGGTGCCCGCCGCCTGGTCCGGCGAACCGTGCACGGTCGCGCGGACGAGATAACCCGCCGCACCGTACGGCCCCCGGGACCGCAGCAGATCCGCGAGGCGGGCCACGTCCGGTGGCGCGAGCGTCACCGCGGCCTGTGCCGCGACGGCCGCCGATTCGTGTGCCGAACCGCGTCCGTGCAGCTCGCCGATGCGGGCCGCTAGCGAAGCCAACTCCTGTGCGCTGCGCAGTGGTGGGGGTGGGGCCGAGGTGGCGGGTTCGGCGGGGGTTGCGGCCTGTGCGGTCTGACCGGCCTGTCCGGCGTGTGCCGCCCGTCCGCCGGTGGCTGGTGCGGGGTGGTGTCCGGTCGCTTCGGCGACGGCACCTCGGCCACCCCCGAAGCGGGCTCCACGGACCGGCGTCGCCACTGGTGCCGACGGCGGAGCCATACCTTCGGCCTCGACCACGGCGTATTCCGGTGCGTCTGCCTGGACAGGCTCCGACTCGTCCAGGAACGCACCGCCGAAGCGGGCTCCAGTGGGCCGCTTGCGCTTCGGGGGCTTCCGCGTGGGCACCGGCCGGACGGGCGCATCGGCCGTCGGTGGGTCTGTGTGGGGCGGTGCAGTCGTCAGCGGCGTTGATGTCGGCCTTGGCGTTGGCGTCGGTGGAGTGGGCGGCGCCGGGGGTCGGGGCGGGGCTGTTGGGGTCGGTACGGCAGCGGTGTGGGCGGCTGATGTCGGCGGGGACATAGCGGACCCGGGCGCAGCGGAACCGGGGACGGGGGGCCCAGAGACGGGAGGCCCGGGCGGTCGTGACCTGTTCTGAGGAGGACGGGTGTTGTAGGAGGTGCCGGTGTTGTGGGAAGCGCTGCTGTCGGTCGACCAGGGACGGGTGGCGGCGGTCTGCTGGTGCGGAATCGCGTCCTGCTGCCCGCTGACGCCCTGGCCGTACGGCTCACGGTAACTGTGTTGGGGGACACCGCCGTTCTGTCGGAACAGGTCCTCCAATGCCAGGAGTCGCTCGCTCAGATCGAGGCAGCGGGTGCCCAGTCCTTCCCGGAGGGCCTTGGCCTGTGCCAGGCGCCGTAGCAGTTCCGGGTCGGGTTGTTGCTCCGGTTGGGCATAGCCGTGTGCCCGGTCGAGTTGGCTCGCCGCCTGCACCGCCTCGGCGAGCCGTCGCTCCCGCTGCGCTGCGTACTGCCGCGCTCGGAGCAGTTCGTCCAACTCCGTCCGCAGCCTGTGGATGTCCGTTGCCGTGGGCCCCAGCTCCTGCACTGTCATCCCTCTGTCCGACCAGCCTCTCCGCCTCGGGGCCGCCCAGCCGGCCCCCTGGCCCTGCCTCGGGCCATCCTCACCAAGCCATACGGCGTCGGTGTTACAGACGTGAGTCCACCGATTTTCGGCGAATGACGTTGCAGGTGGCGGGGGTTGAAGTCGTCGGAAGAAGTGGGCGCGGCGCGCGGGTGGTTGCCCGAGCCCGGTGCGGGGCGGTGCGGGAGGCCCGCCCGGCCCCGTCTCGGTGCGCCGGGCGGCTCAGGCGATGAGCCGGGCCCGGGCCTCCATCAGTGCGAAACCGAGCAGGTTCAGGCCGCGCCACTCGTGCGGTCGGGTGGCGCGCTCGTTGTCGGCCGCCAGGCCGATACCCCAGAGTCGGTCCAGCGGACTGGCCTCCACCAGGACGCGCTGCGACGTACCCAGCAGGTAGTTCCGCAGCGCCTCGTCCTGCCCGAACTTGGCCACGTTGCCGGCGACGACGAGTTCGAACCGCTCGGCGACCCACCGCTCGTCGTCGAAGCCCCGGACCATGCGGCCCAGCTTCTTGGCCTCGCCCGGGGTGGGCGCCGTCAGAATGCGGGCGAGCGTCTCCTCGTCCTGGAACAGGCGGGCCTTGCCGGCCATCATCCAGTGTTCCGCGGTGCGGTAGGTGACCCCATCGACGGTGAACGCTCCGGGCCACCACTGGCTGAGCGACCCGGCACCGATCCGGCCGTCGGACTCCGGCCGGTGGCCCCAGAAGAGCAGGTACTTGGGCCGGGCGCCCGCCTCGACCAGGGAGACCAGCTGCTCACGGGTGCGGGTGTCGGCCGGTGCGGTGGGTTCCTCGGTCGTCATGGCGTCATGCTCCCATTCATCGCCGACACTCTGCTTCCGGTTTTTTCCGCCCACCTGGGAACACCCCTCTCTCCACTCCCGCAGGTCAGGCGACCGAGCGCGGGAGTCGCATGCTGAGCGCGGCGATGATCGCCGAGCCGCCGAGCTGGATGGCGAGCACCAGCGCCAGCGCATGCGCGAAGCCCATGGTGGGGGACACCGCGAGGAAGAGCGTGCCGAGCGTAGCGACGCCCAGCGCGAGGCTCGACTGCTGTGCGGTCGCCAGAACGCCGCTGCCGACACCCGCCCGCTCGGCAGGCACCTTGGACAGCACGACCCTGAACAGCGGAGTGCCGACCAGGCCCTGCCCGATCCCCGCCAGAGCGACCCCGGGCAGCATCCGCAGCGGTGAGAAGTGCGTCCAGTCCGCCAGCACGGTGGCCAGCAGCGTGGCCAGTCCGATGCCCTGGATCACGGCACCGGCCGTGATGACCCGGCTGCCGAACCGGCTCACGAGACGCGGGCCGGAGAGCGACGCCGTGAAGTACCCCGCGGCCATCGGAACCAGCGCCCAGCCGGCGGCGACCGGTCCGAGCCGGAGCCCGTGCTGGAGCAGGATCGCCACCACGAACATGAAGCCGCCGAAACCGGTGAAGTACGGCAGAGCGATGCCGAGCCCACGCCGCATCTCGGGTATCCGCAGCAGCGACAGCGGCACCAGCGGCGTCCCGCCCATCCGCTCGGTCCTGCGCTCCACGATCAGGAAGGCGGAGGCGAGCACGGGGAAGAGGCCGAGCAGTACCCACGTCCACAGCGGCCAGCCCACGGCCCGACCCTCCATCAGAGGGACGAAGAGGGAGAGCAGCGCTCCGGTCAGCAGCACCGTGCCGGGCACGTCCACGCCGGCGGCCCGGCTCGCCCGTGTCTCCGGGACGTACGCGACGGCCAGGACGACCGTCAGCAGGGCGAACGGCACGTTGAGCAGGAACACGGCGCGCCAGCCACTCCCGAACAGGTCCGCCGCGACCATCATGCCGCCGAGGACCTGGCCGATCACGACGGAGATGCCACCGACCGCGCCGTAGATGCCGAGGGCCCGGGCGCGCTGGGCTCCACTGCTGGCGGCCGTGATGGTCGCCAGGACCTGGGGGAGCAGCAGTGCTGCCGACGCCCCCTGTGCCACGCGTGCCGCCACCAGGGTCCAGGCTGTCGGGGCGAGGCCGCAGGCCAGGGACGTCACGGCGAACAGTGCTGCGCCGGCGACGAACAGTCGGCGCCGACCGAGCGCGTCGCCGAGACGGCCGCCCAGGACCAGCAGGACGGCGAAGGCGATGCCGTAGCCGGCGGCGACGAGCTCCAGAACCGCAGGGCCCGCCGCGAGGTCGTGGTCGATGGTGGGCAGGGCGACGTTGACGATGAAGAAGTCGAGCATCGGCAGGAAGGCGCCGAGCAGGACGGTGACGAGGCCGGCGACACCCAGGGTGGGGGCGTCGGCGGCACGACCGGCGAGTGAGGTGGTCCGTGGAAGCGTCAGTTGCTGAGTCACGGCGTCTACGATCCGCCGTACCGCACCCTGGTACCAGACACGGCTTATCCAGGTATAACAAATACCTGGCAACAGGATGTGCAGAGGAGCATCCTGGTAGTCATGGCTACAAGCATCGCCTCCACAGGCCGCTCGACGGCACCCGCCCGTGAGCCCGGTACCACTCCTGCTGCCGTTGCCCGGGCGGGCAGGGGTACGGGCAGCAGGGTCCCGCTGGGCGAGGCCGGGGCCGCCGGCCCCACGGCCGGGGCGGACGCAGGATCGCGCGGCACCGCCCCCGGGGCGTCCGACCGGACGGCCCGGGGAGAGCAGCGGACCGTCTCGACGAAGGCCGCCCCTGCAGCGACGACCGCCGGTAGGGCCGATGGTGAACTCGCCCCCGCCGCTGCCCGGCGGCAGGAGCTGGCGGCCTTCCTCCGCAGCCGCCGTGAGCGCATCTCCCCCGAACAGGTGGGTCTGCCGGAGACCGGCCGCCGCCGCACACCCGGCCTCCGCCGCGAGGAGGTTGCACACCTCGCCACCGTGGGAGTCACCTGGTACACCTGGCTGGAGCAGGGGCGGGACATCCAGGTCTCCGCCCAGGTGCTGCAGTCGGTGGCCCGGGCGTTGTTGCTCGACCCCACGGAGCGCGCCCACCTCTTCGTGCTGGCCGGCGCCGAGGACCCCGCGCCGATCGTCGAATGCGCCACCGTCACGCCGGCCGCTCGGATGCTCCTCGCCCAACTGGAGCCGATGCCGGCCGCCGTGCTGAACAGCCGCTACGACGTGCTCGCCTACAACCGCGCCTACACCTGGATCGCGGGTGACCTCGACGCCCTTCCGTTCGAGGACCGCAATCTGATGTGGCTGGCCTTCACCGGATCCGAGTTCCAGCGAAGCCTCGTCGACATCGAGGAGGCACGCCCCGCCATGGTGGCCAAGTTCCGTACCGCCATGGCCGATCACGGGGCCGAGCCCGCATGGAAGACCCTGCTGAACCGGTTGCGCAAGGCCTCGCCCGATTTCGAGGAGATGTGGCAGCAGCACGAGGTCGCCGGCCTCGGCAACGGCTTGAAGCGCTTCCTGGTGCCGGATGTCGGCCTGATGCGGTTCGAGTACACCAATCTCTGGCTCGGCCCGCAGCCCGGCCCGCGACTTGTCGCCTACACGCCGCTGGACGAGGAGACGCGGAGCAAGTTGGAGGCCCTTGCCGTCCGTTCCTGAGCGGGACGATGCCTGTGGGGGGCGAGTCATCGACAGCCTTCCGCGGAGGGCCGAAAGGCGCGGCCTCAGTCGGAGGACGGTACCGAGTGCGAAGGGCGGGACCCGGTGCGTGCGGCGGGTGGGTCCACTCGGGTGCTCGAAGACCGTACGGTCGGCCGCCAACAGGAGGCAGAGCAGCGAGAGCGGCAGCTCGGCGGCAAGCGCCATGGTGAGTGCGGTCGCCAGTTCGGCACGATCGCCCGCTGTCGAGACGTCGACCAGGGCGTCCACGCCGAGCAGGAACCCGGCGAGGCGGGCGGCCGAGCGGGCAGCCGCACCGTTGCTGCCCGGCCGCAGACCCGCCGTGAGCAGTGCTGCCGCCTCGGCCGCGTCGAGCAGGGCCCAGCCCCCGAGGTGCGTCGCTGCCAGTGCGACCGCCCAGGGGACCAGCGCGACCCCGCACACGACGAGCAGCCGGTGGTGGCTCACGCGGCGACCCCCGCCCGCAGCCGGATCGGCGGACAGCCGGGGCCACTCACCAGGACGCCGGTTGCAGGTGCGGCACACCAGGCCAACCAGAACGCACCCAGCACCGTGGTCACGCCGGCGGGAACCCGCTGACTGGCCCGCCGGCCACGGGTGAACGCCACCGCCGGCACCGAGCCGTCCGCGCACAGCCGTCCCCAGGCGAAGGCGCCGGGATGGCCGCTGCCGGGCCGTCGTCGTGCACCTCGGATCACGCCCCCGGCCAAGGAGGAGGTCACCAGGACATCGATCAACTCGCCGTTTTCGTAGACCTCCAGGGTCGCCCGGCGCCCGCGCCCGGCGGAGCCCCGGACCGACCAGGGGCCCATCACCGGCAGGGCCATGGACCGTCGGGCGGGTGGGGGGACCCGGCTCCGCGACGGCGGCGCGCCGTCACGGCCACGGACCGTCGCGCCGGCTTCGCCTACCAAGGGCTCATGGGCATCGTCACCGGTCGGTGGGCCGACGCCACCCGCGGTCCCCGTCCGCCCCGCGCGACCGATATGCCGTAAGCCGGTCGCGTGGTCGACCGCCCGCGGGTCCGTTGCGAAACCCCTGCCGTGGTCCTCCGCCCCGCGCACCGTCGAATTCGCTTGGCCGCACGCCGTGTTGCTCCCGGAGCCGTCCGTCGTGCGGTTCGCAGTGTCGTCGGCGGTGCGGTTCGTGCTGCTGTCCGTCGTGTTCGTCATGCCGACAACATTCGCGGTCCGCACACGCCCTTGTCGTTGGCGCACTCTTCACTGTTGATGGTGAAGCTGGCTTCACCATCAACAGTGAAGAGCACTTCATGGTGGAGCTGATCGCGCGCCAACTAATCTTTCCGCCATGTCCGATTCCGAGCTCCGCAACCCCTCCGCGTCGCTTCTCCGGCGCGTTCGCGGGGCGGCGGCTGCCAGGCGGGACGTCCTGTTCGTGGCCGCAGGCGTACCCCTGGGCCTGCCGACCCTCCTGACCCTCCTCGATGCCACGTCCGCCGTGGCCCTACTGGTCCTTCTCCCCTTCTGTTCCGATCTGTTGACGACGACTCAGCGGAGCCGCCTGCGCGTCCTGCGCGACGTGGACGTGCCGAGCCGGCTGCCGCCCGACGCGGGGTGGACGAGGCGCCTGAGAGCCGGGATGACGTGGCGCCAGATGCTGTACCACGTCCTCGTCGCACCGCTGTTCGCGACCGCCGGTCTCCTCGTCATGGCGGCCGCGGGAGCGGGCCTCGTCATGGCGACGCTCTTCGCCTGGATCTGGCTGCTGCCACTGGACACACCGCTCCGTCCCGGACTCGGGTGGACGGCCGAGGGCGGCTGGGTCACCGCAGCCGGTGTGGCGCTGCTCCTCCTCGCGCCCTGGGCGTTCGGCTGGATCGCCCGGGCCGACGAGCGGATCACCCGGGCGTTCCTCGGCCGCAACCGGGCCGAGGTGCTGGAGGAACGGGTGGAGCGGCTCGCGGTCAGCCGGGCCGGCGTGGTGGACGCCGCGGACGCGGAGCGGCGACGGATCGAGCGGGACCTCCACGACGGTGCCCAGCAGCGCCTGGTGTCCCTCGCCATGAACCTCGGGCTCGCCCGTCGGACACTGACCGACGTCCCTCCGGAAGCCATGCAGGTCATCGTGGAAGCACACGAGGAGGCCCAGGCCGCCATCGAGGAGCTGCGCGACCTCGTGCGCGGCCTGCACCCGGTGGTCCTGGAGGACCGCGGGCTGGATGCGGCGCTGTCCGGCATCGCCGCCCGGAGCCCGGTGCCGGTCCGCATGGACGTGGATCTCCGGGGCCGCGTGGCACCTGCTGTCGAAGCAGTCGCCTACTTCACGGTCTCGGAGGCGCTGGCGAACGCGGCCAAGCACGCCCGGGCATCCCGGGTCGACCTCTCCGTCCGCAGACTCGGCGACCGGCTCCGGATAGTCATCGGCGACGACGGCATCGGCGGCGCCGATCCCTCCCGAGGCAGCGGCCTGACGGGCCTAAGGAAACGAGCGGCCTCGGTCGACGGCACGCTCACTGTCATCAGCCCCCTCGGGGGCCCCACCACTCTCACTGTGGAGCTGCCGTGCGTGCTGTGATCGCCGAAGACTCCGTCCTCCTGCGGGTCGGCCTCATCAAGGTGCTGGAGTCCGTCGGCTACGAGATCCCGGCCGCGGTCGGCGACGCGGAGTCTCTGTTGGCCGCGGTCGAGGAGCACAAACCGAACGTTGCGATCATCGACGTCCGGATGCCACCGGACTTCGCGGACGAGGGTGTCAAGGCCGCGCTGATGATCCGCCGGCAGTGGCCCGACGTGGCCGTCCTGCTGCTCTCCCAGTACGTGGAGGAGCGGTACGCCGCCGACCTGCTCTCGGCCAACACGAGCGGAGTGGGCTACCTGCTCAAACAGCGCGTCGCCAACGTGGACGACTTCCTGGAGGCCCTCCAACGGGTGGCCGACGGCGGTACGGCCCTCGACCCCGAGGTCGTCGCCCAGCTCCTCGTCCGCAAGGACCGCGATCCGCTCCGCAAGCTGACTCCGCGCGAGCGCGACGTCCTCGCACTCATGGCAGAAGGCAGATCCAACGCCGGCATCGCCGCCTCCCTCGTGGTCAGTGACAGTGCCGTGGCGAAGCACATCAACGCCATCCTGATGAAACTCGACCTGCCGCAGACGGATGCCGATCACCGCAGGGTGCTCGCCGTCCTCCGCTTCCTGGAGGTGGGCTGACGTGGGGGCCGGCCCCATCACCGAGGACTCCGCGGCCCACCGCCCAGGGGCCGGCGCGGCAGGCAGCGAGCGAGAACGCAGAGTCTGGCGCGCCGTAGCGATCATCGTTCTGACGCTCACCGTGCTCGCCGGGGCCGGGATGGCCTGGGGTGCGATGGCGTACCGGGCCACCACGACCTCGCGGACCTTCCTCGCCCCGGTCGCCGCGGTGGAGATCAATGCCGCAGGTGCCCAGGTACGGGTCGAGGCCGGTGCTCCGGACCGCGTCACGGTGGACCAACGGGCCGACTGGGCACTCCGGCAGCCCTCGGTCGACGAGAGCCTGCACGAGGGCACCCTCCGAATATCCGTTCACTGCGGCACTGTCGTCGGGCCACTGGACACCGACGCCTTCGGGTGCGGGCTCCTGCTCGACATCCGCATTCCGGCGGGGGTTCCGGTGCGCGCTCGGGGCACGTCCGGCGGGTTCACCGCCCGAGGGCTCTCCGGCGAGATCCGGGTAGAGACGACCTCGGGGGCGATCCGACTGGATGCGGTGAGCGGACCGGTGTGGGCGAAGGCCACCTCCGGGCAGATCACCGGCGAGGCCCTGGCCTCCAGCCGCATCCGCGCCGTCCTGACCTCCGGGCAGCTGCTGCTCATGTTCGCCCGCCCACCGGTGGAGGTGACCGCCACGGCCACCTCCGGCCAGGTCGACCTCGGACTCCCGGCCGACCCTGCCGGCTACCGCATCGACCACCGCACCACCTCAGGCGCCGTGGACATCAGCCCGGCGCTGAGATCGGACACCTCCACCCACCACATCGACATAGCCACCAGCTCCGGCCAGATCAGCGTGGAGAAGGCCACCACCTGACACTTCCCCGCACCCCACCGTCACCTGCACTGCGCGCACACCCTCACCCTCACTCGCACCCTGCCCACACCCACACCCACCCCGCCCCCCGCGCCCACGCCAGCGCCCGGCCCCACCGCCCAGCTCCACCCCGCCCCGCGC
>NZ_JOAI01000021.1 GCF_000717715.1 Streptomyces sp. NRRL B-24484
GACGCCCACCCCGACCCCGACCACCGGCCCCAAGCACCACCCGCACCCGCACCCGACCAAGTCGCACCGGAACTGACCGAAGGGCCGCCCCGGCCCGCTCGATCGGGCCGGAACGCCGGAGGGCCGACTCGCGAGGGAGATCCTCGGAGTCGGCCCTCCGTGCTGCCGGGAGACGGTGGGTTCAGCGGGGCTGGACGGAGCCGTCGTAGACGTTGTCCGGGGTGGCGACCGCGGTGACGGCCCGGGCGAGGAGGGTGGAGGGTTCCTGGCCCCGGCTGCCGACATCAGTGTTGATCATGATGACCAGGGTGGCCCTCTGCGACGGCAGGTAGACGGTCACCGTCTCGTAGCCGGGGATCGAACCGTTGTGGCCGATCCAGCCGTTGGCGTCGAAGATGCCGAGGCCGTAGCTGGTGCCGGGGAAGCCGGTCGGCAGGGTCTTGAGACGCTCGGCCTGGGTCTCGGGGCCGAGCAGCTTCCCGGTGGCGACGACCTCGGCCCAGCGGCGCAGGTCCTGCAGGTCGGAGATCATCGCGCCGGCCGCCCAGGCCCAACTGGGGTTCCAGTCCGTGACGTCCTCGACCGCACCGCTCAGCGTCTGGTCGGTGTAGCCCCGTGGGTGCGGATCGGGGAACTCGGCGTCCCGCGGCAGCAGTGTGTGGCGCAGATGCGCCGGGCGGAGCACCCGCCGCTGGAGGAAGTCGGCCAGCCGTTGCCCGCTGACCTTCTCGACCACCAGACCGAGCAGCACGAGGTTGGTGTTGGAGTACTCGAAGGCCGCGCCCGGATCGAAGGTGTTGTGGTGCCTGAACCCGTACGCCAGCACCTCCTGCGGGCTGAAGTGGCGGTGCGGGTCGGTCTGCAGGGCGCGGACGAAGTCCGGGTCGGAGGTGTACGGGAACAGACCGCTTCGCATCTCGGCGAGCTGACGCAGGGTGATCCGTCCGCCGTCCGGCACGCCGTCGACGTAGGCGGAGATCGGGTCGTCCAGTCCGACCCGGTGCCGGTCGACCAGTTCGAGCAGCGCGGTGACGGTGAAGGTCTTGGTCTCGCTGCCGATCCGGACGTACGAGTCGGTGGACATCGGCCTGCCGGTGGCGGTGTCGGCGACGCCGGTCGCCCGGACGTAGCTGCCCCGGCCCGGCATCCACAGGCCGACGACGACGCCCGGGATGCCCGCCTGCCGGCGGACGTCCTCGATCGTGCTGTCCAGCCGGGCGGTCAGTTCCGGGCCGAGTCCGCCCGGTGGGCAGTCGTCCTGCTCGTACCGCCCGACGTCCACGGTGCGGACGGCCGTGCCGGGAACGGCGGCAACAGGGACGGCCGTTGCGGGAACGGCCGTCACGGGGGCCAGCACGGACGTCGCGAGCAGCGTCGCGGCGAACAGCCGGCGGTAGGGGGTGCGTCGCACGGCGCCTCTTCGGGTCACGGGGTCGGACGGCAACATCACCACCGATCTCCGCCGGGAGGGACGTCCGGTCGTCACCTCCTGCGGCGAGTCCACTCGTTCGGAGCCGGAACGAGGGCCCCGCCGGGTCCGGCCGGGACGCCGGCCGCCCCCGCGGGGAGACCGGAGCCGTCACCGCCGCCCGGCAGCGGTGACGCGTTCCCGCCCCCGGCCCCCGCTCCGGTGGTGCCGGGGGCGGACGGGGTGTCCGGCAGGGGCTCCGGCCGCACCGCGGTGCGGCCGCCCGCGGACGTGGCCGCGGGGACCACGTCGACGTCGGCCGAGCGGAGGAAGGCGAGCCGGTGGTCGTACCGGATCGGGTAGTAGGTGTCGTCGCCGACCACCAGGGTCCGGTCGTCCGGCGCGTCGCCGTCGATGTTCCGCGCGTAGTAGTAGTCGCCGTGCACCGGCCGGTCCGAGGCGGCGAGGTAGCGCTGCCCGGCCGGGATCGTCGCGGTGTACGGCGTCGGTGCGAGGCCCGTCCGGTCGGCGACCTCGGCGATCGCCGGGTACGGCCGGTAGGCGTCGCGCTCGGGATACGCCCGGCCGTACACCGGGATCGAGGTCCGGCCGGCCCGGGGCACGAGCACCGTCCGGCCGGGACGGGTGTCCGCGGCGGCGCTCCGGCCGTTCGGGTTGGGGAACCAGGCCTTCACACCGCCGTACCAGATCGCCGTCCAGTCGCCCTGCCGGTCCGCGACCGCGTAGCCGGTGCCGGCGACCGCCTTGGCCCGCCAGTCGGAGGCCCGGGTGGTCCCTCCGCCGATCAGCGGGGCGTCGGCGCTCGGCGAGGTGCGCAGGTAGACGAAGTTCTCCGGGCGGGCCGGGGCGCCGTCCACCGGCGGCATGTTGCCGGAGTCGAAGGGCGGGGCGATCGTCACCGTGCCGCCCACCGGGATCGGACCGCCGGTGCCGGCCCGCACGGGGGCGCCGACCAGGTCCATGTAGTGGTTCCAGTCCCAGAACGTGCCCGGGTCCCAGTGCATGCCGGCGATGTCCTGCTGGCGCGGGCCGGGGACGTCGTCGTGCCCGATGACGTGCTGCCGGTCCAGCGGCACGCCGAACCGGTCCGCCAGGTAGCGGGTCAGCGACGCCGAGGCCTGGTACAGCTGCTCCGAGTACCAGGTCGCCCGGTCCGCCGGGAACGCGTACCCCTCGTGCTCGATGCCGATGCTGTGCATGTTGACGGTCTTGTTGCCGGCGTGCCACGCGACGTTCCGGGTGCTCACCATCTGGGTGACGTGGCCGTCCGAGGACCGCACGACGTAGTGCGCGCTGGCCTGGGTGGCCGGGTTCTGGAAGGCGGCGATCGAGCCGGCGAAGCCGCCCTCGGTGTCGTGGATGACGATGCGGTCGATCCGCTGGCCGTCGCCGGGGCGGTCGGCGACCGAGTAGTTGCCGAAGGAGGCCGGGTCGGCGGCGTTGGTCAGCGCGTACGCGGCGGGCCGGAAGTCGCAGCCGAGACCCGCCGGGCACTCGGCCGGGCCGGGCGCGCCGGCAGTGGACCCTCGGGGAACGGACGCCCCCGGGTCGGACGCTCCCGGGTCGTACGCTCCCGGGGCGGCGGCTGCCGGGACGGACGGGCCCGGGGTGGACGCCGCCGCCGGTGGGGCGGTCTGGCCGTCGGCCGAGCTGAGCCGCAGGGCGGCCGGATCACCGGCGGTCACCGCGGGCGCCGCGGCGAGGGTGACCACCTGGCCGTCCGAGGTGACCCGGGAGGCCCCGGCCCTGACGGTGCCGAGCACGCGGTCGGCGAAGTCGTCCCCGCCCTGCCCGGCCGGCGACCCGCTGAACCGGGAGACCGCCGCGAACCAGTCCGCCGGGTCGCCCGACAGCGGCCTGCCGGTCTCCTTCTGGTACGACACCAGCAGGGCGGCCGCGCCGCGGATGCTCTGCGCCGGGTCGGTCCTCAGCCGGTCCGCGGGGAGGCGGACCAGTGCCGCCGCCCGCTCAAGGGTGTGCAGCGCCGGGGTGTCCTCGACCCGGAGGGCGGACGCGTGCCCGGGCACCACCGCGCCCTCCCCGCGGCCGTCCGTCTCGGCGCCCGGGCCGGACCCGAGGGCCCGGGCCACCGCGGCGGGATCGACCCGGGTCAGCCCCATCACGTTGTAGTTGCCGGTGGTGCTCGGTTCGCCGCCGTGCGACTCCCAGCGGGT
Organism: Streptomyces sp. NRRL B-24484; assembly: GCF_000717715.1. Classification (GTDB taxonomy): domain Bacteria; phylum Actinomycetota; class Actinomycetes; order Streptomycetales; family Streptomycetaceae; genus Kitasatospora. The sequence continues at coordinate 3,604 of NZ_JOAI01000021.1, forward strand.
CTGCTGGTAGGACAGCGCCAGCAGAACGCTCTGCGGCACCCCGAACTCGGCCGACGCGTCGGCGAACCGGCGCTGCAGCAGGTCGGCCGCCGCCTGGGCCGGAGCGGTGTGCGCGGCGGCTGGCGGGGCGAGGCCCGCGGCGGACGCGGCCACCGCGGCGGTGATCGCCAGCGGCAGCCGCAAGCGGTGAACTCGGCGGTGTGCGGCCCCGCCGTGCCTTCGGCCGTTCCCGTGTGCGGCAGTCAACGCAGTCAGCGGACCTTCCCGTGCCCCTCCCGGCCGAGGGGGCCGGACCCGTCCGGAGCCCACCGCGGGGCGCTCGGCGGAGAGCCGCCGGTGTGCCGACGCACGGGGAGCGACGCGGGGCCGGTGCGCGGTGGGACGTCCACCGCCGACCGGGCCCGCACCGGCCCAACGGGCCGGGAAGGGACTCCGCAACGGGCATCCACCCGGTGGGGCGAACCGTCCGTGCTCCGAACGGGAGACGGGCCGGCGTCGGCAGCACGGGGCGGCGGTGGTGCACCGAGGACGAGGGGGGAGGGGGAGGTCGGCCGGGCGGCGGGAGGAGGGCCCGGAGGCTCCGGCCCGCCGCCTCGGACGGCAGCTCAGCGGCGGTGCTTGCCGTTGCCCGTGGCGGCGGCCGGCTCCGGGTACGGGATGCGGAGCTTGCGGGCGAACGGGGCCACCGCCGCGCCCGCGCCCAGCGGGCGGGCCAGCGCGAACAGCGAGACCAGGACGGCCAGCGAACCGGCGGCCAGGCTCACGGTGCTGCTCAGCAGACCGCCGCCGGTGGCGTCGCCGATCCGGCCGGACAGCCACACCGCGGCCGCGGCACCCGGCAGGCAGGCCGCCGTGATCGCCAGGTGCAGGGCGACGACCGAACCGCCGTCGAGACCGCTGCGCGGCTTGCCGTTGCGGCGCACGCCCAGCACCATCGTCGCGTCCGGGCCCACCGGGGCCGCGGCGGCGACGGCGGACGGAACCGGCCTGCGCAGCCGGCGGCCGAGCGCCCAACCGGTCAGACCGACGCCGACCAGGCAGGCGATGCTCTGCGCGCCGGCCATTCCGATGATGATCCAGCGCGGGCTGAGCAGCCAGTAGGCGATCGCCGACAGCCCCGAGTTGACCGTGGTCGACACCACCGTCAGCCAGAACGGGGTCTTGGCGTCGCCCATCGCGTAGAAGCCGCGGGACAGCGCGTACTGGGCGCAGAAGGCCGGCAGGCCGATCGCGAAGGCGATCAGCGTCTGGGCGATCACCCACGAGTCGGCCGCGGTGACCTTGCCGTGCCCGTAGGCGATGTCGGCGATCTGCGGGGCGAGCGCGATGAACAGCACGGTCGCGGTGGTGATCATCGCGGCCGAGGAGCGCAGCATGCCGGCCAGGTCCGAGCCGATCTTCGTCAGCTCGCCCCGGGTCGCGGCCCGGGACATGCCGGGCAGCAGCGCCGTCACCAGGGAGATGGTGATGACGCCCTGCGGGACGACGAACAGCTGGTACGCGTTGGTGTAGGCGAAGTTGCCGAGGCCCATCTTCAGGCCCTCCTTCGCGGCCCGGACGCCGGCGCCCGTGCTCAGCCGGCTGATCACGGCGAAGGAGAGCTGGGTGACCACGACCAGCAGCAGCGCCCAGCTCGCGGCGCGGATCGGCTTGGTCAGGCCGGCACCCCGCCAGTCGAAGCGCGGCCGGAAGCGGAACCCGGAGGAACGCAGCGAGGGCAGCAGGCCGACCGCCTGCACGACGATGCCGAGGGTGCTGCCGAGGCCCAGCAGCATGGTCTGGCCCGCCGTCATCTGCTCGGCCTTGTCCGCGTCGTTGCCGACCAGGATGTAGAGGCCGAAGACGGCGATCGCGACCACGTTGTTCAGCACCGGCGTCCACATCATCGCGCCGAAGCGGTCGCGCGAGTTGAGCACCTGGCCGAGCAGGGTGAAGACGCCGTAGAAGAAGATCTGCGGCAGGCAGTAGCGGGCGAAGGCGATCGTCAGGTCGCGCTGCGCGCCGTCGAAGTTCGAGTAGAGGTCGACGATCGTCGGAGCCAGCACCCAGGCGCCCACCGTCAGCACGACCAGGATCACGCCGCAGAGGGTGAGCAGCCGGTCGGTGTAGGCGACGCCGCCGTCCTTGTGGGTCTGCGCAGCGTGCACCAGCTCGGGGACGAAGACGGAGGCCAGCACGCCGCCCATGAGCATCATGTAGACGACGTTCGGCAGCGAGTTGGCGACGTTGAAGGAGTCGCCGAGGCCGGCGGCGCCGAGCGCGGCGATGATCATCGCGCTGCGGACGAAGCCGAGCGCACGCGAGGAGAGCGTGCCGAGGGCCATGATCAGCCCGCTGCGGCCGACCGAGGCGGCGGGCGCGGCCGGGGCCTCGCCCTCGGCCTGGCGCTGTGCCGGGACGGTAGCGGGGGCCTGCGGCGGCACGCCCGGCTGGGCGGGGACACCCGGGTGGACGGGGCCGGCTGCCTGCGACGGGTCGCCGGTGCGTCCGGCCTCCGGAGGCTGCGGCGGGATCTTGCGCAGGGCCATGGTCGGCGGGTCCGGGTGCGCATACGAGTCGGGGGACTCACCCGTGGTGTTCATGGTCATCGGATCCCCGTCACTCGGTGCCTGGGCGGTGGGGCTGTGGGGCCTCCGCACAGGTGCACCCAACCGGAGCAGTCTGCCAAACCGCGACACTCCCTGGGGAGGCCGGTGTCGCGGGCGGCAGCTCTGCGCCCACGGAGGATATCGGGGGCCGGACGGGCCCGGTGGCGCGAAGGGTGATGGATTGAGGCCCTATGTCCGGTTATGTCGGCTGGGGTTGCAATCCGTTCGGAGTGATCGGCCGTCATCGTCGTCCCTTCACCGTGGGGGCGGCGCCCGATCGTGTGAGCTTTATCACTGCATGTCAGCCGCGTCGGTGACGGACGGGCGGCTCGTCCGTGGCGCCCTCGGGGTCGCCGGGGGCGCCTGCAGCGCCCGGGTCGTCCCGGTGGTCTACGTCGTCCATGTCATCTGCGTCGTCCGGGCTGTGCCGGTCGGCGAAGTCATCGCGGTCGTCGGGGTCGTCGGGGTCGTCGGGGTCGGCGTCGCCCTCGTCGTCCTCGCCGCTGCCGCCCGCCTCGTCGCTGCCGCCCACCTCGCCGTCGCCGTCCCCTTCTCCGTCCTCGCCCGTCGGTGCTGTGCCGCGGGCGAGGACGCGCTGGATGCGGGGTCTGGTCCGCCGGTCGACCCGTCGGAAGTCCCGGGCCAGGGCGCCGGGGCGCCACAGTTCCACGGCGACCGTCACCCAGCCGAGCAGGGCGGCGGCGGCCAGCCAGCCGGCCAGGACGTCGCTCGGCCAGTGGACGCCCAGCGCGATCCGGCTCCAGCCGACCGCCAGCACCGCCAGCGCCGCCGCCCCGACGGCCCAGCTTCGGCCCGCCCGCCCGGCCAGCGGCCAGGCCAGGGCCACCAGCGCGGCGCAGGTGACCGCGGAGGCCATCGCGTGCCCGGCGGGGAAGGCCGCGCCGTCGGCGTACGCGACCGGATCGGCGAAGTGCGGGCGGTCCCGCCCGACGGCGTCCGCGAGCCCGATCGCCAGCACCCAGCCGAGGGCGCCCTGGACGGCGGCCCAGGAGGCGAGGGTGCGGGCCCTGATCGCCCACAGCCAGGCCGCGGCGCCGAACAGCAGCACCCGCATGGTGACCGGCCCGTCGATGTCACCCAGCGTCTGCATCGACGCCGTCCACGCGGTGTGGCGGCGGGCGTAGCCGTGCAGTGCGCCGACCCAGTGCTGGTCGAGCCGGGTCAGCGGACCCCAGCCGCCCGCGACCAGCCCGAGCAGCAGGCCGAACGACAGAGTGCCACCGAGTGCCCACAGGGCGTGTCGGACGACGGGCCGACGGACGGGGGGAGCGGTGGACGGGTGCATGGCAGACACCTTCCCAGTGGCGGTGTGCGGAGCGGACCCGGGGCGATCGCGATTCGGCATCTTTTGTGCGGAGAAGGTGCGATCGGGAGGTGTCGTTCGTTGGAAGGGGTGGTGCCGCCCGCGATTGTTGCGCACGGTGGGTCGGAGGTGACGGAGCGCCGACCATCGCGGTGAAAATCGGCAGGATACTGCATGCGGCGTGAAAATCTGAGTGAGTTGGGAATGTTGTCCCATTTCTGTGCGTTGGATCGTTACGTGTGAGCCTCCGGGAGGCCCGCACTTGTATGAGCAGCGCAGCCCCGCGCGAGCCGCGCCGCCAGACCCGGCAATCCAGCAAGGGAGCAAGCATGGCCACTCGTGCCGTCGTTCGCGACAGGGCCGACCGGACTCGCTCGGCCCGGCCGACCAACCTTGAGGCCGACCGCGACCTCGTCGGCATGTACCTCGACGAGATCGCCAGGACGCCGCTGCTCGACGCCGCCGAAGAGGTCCAACTCTCCCTGCGCATCGAGGCCGGTGTGTACGCCCGGCACCTGCTGGACGAGGGTGCCCTGCCCGAGGGTGTGAGGCGCGAGGAGCTGGAGGCGATAGCCGGGGACGCGGAGCGTGCCAAGGACGTCTTCATCAGGTCCAACCTCCGGTTGGTCGTCGCGGTGGCCCGCCGGTACCCGCGCAGCGGCCTGCCCCTGCTGGACCTCATCCAGGAGGGCAACGCGGGCCTCGTGAGGGCGGTCGAGAAGTTCGACTACGCCAAGGGCTTCAAGTTCTCCACGTACGCGACGTGGTGGATCCGGCAGGCGATCACCCGGTCGATCGCCGACCAGTCGCGCACCATCCGGCTGCCCGTGCACCTGGTGGAGGAGCTCGGCCGGATCCGCCGGGTGCAGCGCGAGAAGTCCAAGGAGCTGGGCCGTGAGGCCGATCCCGCGGAGATCGCGGCCGAGCTGGACACCACGGAGGAGCGGATCAAGGACGTGCTCGACTGGGCGCGGGACCCGGTCAGCCTGAACATGTCGGTCGACGACGAGGGCGAGACCCAGTTCGGCGACCTGGTCGAGGACACCGGCGCCGTCTCGCCGGAGGATGCCGTCATGGTGATGCTCCGCCGCGAGGAGCTGGACGACCTGATCGGGCGGCTGGACGACCGGACGGCCTCGATCATCCGGTCCCGGTACGGCATGGAGGACGGTCGGGAGCGGACGCTGACCGAGGTCGGCAAGCAGCACGGGCTGACCCGTGAGCGGATCCGCCAGATCGAGAAGCACGCGCTGGCCGAGCTGAAGAAGATCGCCGACCACGCGGGCTTCGAAGCGGCCTGACCGCAGGTGCGGCCTCCGCGGGCCCCGCTCCGGGCAGTGCTCCGGGCCGGGGTCCGCGGCCGTCCGGCACCCCCTAGGCTGGTGGCGGAGAGAGCTGGAGGCAGGGCGATGGGCGAGCAGACCGGCGGACAGGACGCACGACCGGGCGTCGGGCCGGACGACGAGTCCGGCGGGGAGCCGGATCGGAAGGATCCGTCCGCGGCGCGACTGGTGTTCGGCGACCCGCTGGACCGGCAGACCGCCGACGACACGGACGCCGGCTGGGGCGAGCGCCCCGGCGGCAGCGGGAACCGCGGGCTGGACTGGTACCTGAGCCAGCGGCCGCCGCACCACGGGGACTAGGCTCCGCCGGCCTCGGAGGCCTCGCAGGCCTTGTGCGCACTGCTGGCGCTGCGCCCCGGCCACGGCCCGTCCGGTGGTCACGGCGCGGGTCAGCCCCGGCGGACGAGGGCGTCGCGGATCTCGGTGAGCAGGACGACCTCCTTCTCCTCCGCCTCCAGGACCTCCTCCTCCGCGGTCTTCCGCTTCGCCATGAAGTGCAGCATCGGCAGGATGAAGACGAAGTAGACCACTGCGGCCGTGATCACGAACTGCACCACCGCACTGAGCACCTCGCCCCACAGGATGAAGACGCCGGACGACACCGTTCCGTCGGGGGCGAGCGTGCAGGGGCCCTTCAGGCAGGACCGGTAGGACGCCAGGTCCTTGGTGCCGAAGAGGCCGATGACCGGATTGATGACGCCTTTCGCGAACGCATTGATGATGTTCGTGAAGGCCGCACCGATCACCACGGCGACCGCGAGATCGATGACGTTTCCGCGGAGCAGGAATTCCTTGAAACCCTTCATCCCGCAACGACACCACAGCGGATGGGTGGCCCAGGAATTCGGCGCGCCGGTTTCCGTTCGCCATGACCGGTCGCCGATCAGTGCGGCGGCGGGGCGGTGCCCGTGCAGCGGGGCAGGGCCCCCTGCTCGGGCGTGGTCGCGGAGGCGGCCGGCACCGGTGGCGGGCCGGGGCGGAAGGGGCCGGCGGCGAGCGCGGTCGCGGCGGCGAGCAGGCCGGCGGCCAGGACGCCCGGACGGTGGCGCACCGCCTGCTGCAGCCGGTGGCGTCCGCCGGAGCCGCGGCGGATCGGCGGGAAGTCGGGCACGCTCCGGCGGGGAGGGACGGAGCACGGCGGCGGCGGAGCGAGGTGTGCGGTCACGGTGGTGGCGGCCTTCGTTCGGCGGTCCGCGGACCCGGCCGGGCCCGCGGACAGCAGAATGCGCCGGACCCGGCACCGCGGGAATCGGCCGCCGATTTCCTGTGGACAACTCCGGCCTGTGGAAAACCCGTGTCACCCGGACGGCGGAATCGGCGCCCCGCGTCGAAGGAATCCACCGGACAATGCCGGGCGCCGAATCCGGTGACGGGGCACCGCGGGCCGGGGGCCGGGGGCCGGGCAGCGCGGGCCGGAGGTCCGGCACCGCGCCCCGGACGCGCCGGAGCCCGGTGCGAAGACTCAGCTCGCGGCCGGCGCCGAGGCCGTCGAGCCCGAGGACGCGGCGGCCGGCGCGGAGGACGACGAGCCGGTGGACGGCGCGGTCGAGGACGACCCCGAGCTCACCGAGCTGCTGGAGGAGGAACGGCTGTCGGTGCGGTAGAAGCCCGAGCCCTTGAACACGACGCCCACGGCCGAGAAGACCTTGCGGAGCTTCCCCTGGCAGTCGGGGCACGTGGTCAGCGCCTCGTCGGTGAACTTCTGCACCGCCTCCAGGCCGTTGCCGCACTCGGTGCACTGGTACTGGTACGTGGGCACTTGCTTCCTCCTGGCACTCTCGCCTGATGAGTGCTAACGATCGTCAATGATGCGGTATTCCGCTGGAACAGTCCAGCGATGCCGGATGTGAGATGGGTCCGGGCCGCCGGGCCCGGCGCCTCAGTGCCCGGTCCCCGCACCCACGAGCTGCCGCGGCCCGCTGCCCTCGGGGGCCCGGGAGGCCGTACCGGCCGGGGCCGGTCCGTCCGTGCGGACGCCGTCGTCCGCGGCCTGCACACCCGCGGGGGAGGCGGCCGCCGCGGTGTCCCGCGGAGCGACCAGCAGCCCGCGCAGGGCGACCAGCGCGACCAGGCCGAGGCCCGCGCCGATCACCGGCACGAGGAAGCCGGCGGACGGGCCGCCCGCGTCGATGAGCTGGCCCGCGACGGTGGAGCCGACCGCGAGGCCGAGGCCGATGGCGCCGGTCAGCCAGGTGAAGGCCTCGGTCTTGGCGCCGTCCGCGACGAGCGTCTCGACCAGGGTGTAGCCGGTGATCAGCGTCGGCGCGATGGCCAGGCCGCAGAAGAGCCCGGCGACGGAGAGCGCGGTGAGGTTCGGCATCGCCCAGAGGGTCGAGCAGCCGAGCACCAGCAGGGCGTAGCAGCCGAGCATCCGGCTGCGGGCCGGGCGGCGCCAGGCGACCAGGCCGTAGAGCACGCCGGCGAGCATCGAGCCGCCGGCGAAGATGCCGTACACGGTGCCGCTGGCGCCGGCGCGGCCGACCGACTCGGCGAAGGCGGTCACCGAGACCTGCATGGCGCCGAAGACGGTGCCCACCCCGAGGAAGGCGCCGGCCAGCAGCCGGACGCCGGGGGAGGACAGTGCGGAGGGGCCGCGGCCGTCGGCGGTGCGCGGGTGGCGGGCCGGGGCGGTGCGGCGCTGGGCGGCGAAGGCGAGGCCGCCGGCGACGGTCAGCGCGGCCTCGGCGATCAGCGCGGCGGAGGGGGTGACGGTGGTGGCGATCGCGGTGGCCAGCACCGGGCCGACCACGAAGGTGAATTCGTCGGTGACCGACTCGAAGGCGAACGCGGTGTTCAGCGTGGCCGGGGAGTCCGACAGCCGGGCGACCCAGCGGGCCCGGACCATGGCGCCGATCTGCGGCACCGAGGCACCGGCGGGCGCGGCGGCGGCGAACAGCGCCCAGGCCGGGGCGTGGCCCGGCGCCAGCCCGATCAGCGCGGCCACCGACACGGCGTGCACGGCGACGCTGGGCAGCAGCACGGCCGCCTGGCCGTAGCGGTCCGCCAGTCGGCCGGTCTGCGGGCCGACGAGGGCCTGCGCGACGGCGGAGACGGCGGCTACCGCGCCGGCGGTGCCGTACGAGCCGTGGGTGTCCAGGACGAGCAGCACGATGCCCAGGCTCAGCATGGCGTAGGGCAGCCGGGCGGCGAAGGCGGGGACGAGGAACGTCCAGGAGCCGGGGGTCCGCAGCAGTGCCGCGTACCCGACCCGGGCGGGTGCGGACGCGGGGGCGGTGTCGAGGCCGGCAGGCGCGGGCGTGCCGGGGGACAGGGTGTCGTCGACCGTTCGGCGGGCCGTCACGGTCGGTCCTTCCTGCTGCCTGGTAGCGCGCCGGGGAACGGGTGGGCCCCGACGGCGCCGAGAGTCGTCCTCTCGCGCGTCGACCGGGGTAGATACCGGGTCCTGCCGGCTGTGGGGTGGTGCTGGTGCCGGCGTCAGGCAGGGTGCTGCGGACCGCGGCCGCCGAGCGGTCGCGCCAACTCTGCATCAGGCAGATGTTGCGGGTTTTCTAGGTGTAGATCTTCCGTATCGATCGATTATATGGCAGACGGGCCCGGTGGGGCCGTCGATGCAAGGCAGGTCACACATCCGGAGCCCCGGCGGCCGTCCGCGGCTCAGCGGCCGCGCAGCCAGCCCGCCAGCTTGCCGCCCCGGTCGACGGCGCGCAGCCGGCGCTCGGCGGCCTCGCCGACCTCCTCGGTGGTGACGACGAGCAGTTCGTCCCCGGCCCGCAGGATCGTGGTGCGCTCGGGCACGAAGCTGCTGCCCTCCCGGACGACCAGGGTGACCGCGGCGCCCTTGGGCAGCCGCAGCTCGCCCACCTCGACGCCGGACATCCGCGACTCCGCCGAGAGCGACACCGACAGCAGGTGGCCGTGCAGCTTCTCCAGCGGCGCGGACTCGATGCCGAGGTCCTGGCCGAGGTCGCCCTCGCCGATCCGCAGCGCACGGGCGACCGGCGGCAGGGTCGGCCCCTGCAGCAGGGTGAAGACCACGACCAGCACGAAGACGATGTTGAAGACCTCCTGGGCCCGCGGGGCCGCCGCCACCAACGGGATGGTGGCCAGCACGATCGGCACCGCGCCGCGCAGCCCGGCCCAGCTGAGCAGGGCCTGCTCCCGCCACGGCAGCCGGAAGGGCGTCAGCGAGAGCAGCACCGAGGCGGGCCGGGCCAGGAAGACCAGCACGGCGCCGCAGACCAGCGCCGGGACGATCGCCGAGCCCATCTCGCTGGGCGTGACCAGCAGGCCGAGCACGACGAACATGCCGATCTGGCCGATCCAGGCGAGGCCGTCGGCGAAGCCGCGGACGGCCGGGCCGTGCGGCAGCTTGGAGTTCCCGAGGATCACCGCGGCGGTGTAGACGGCGAGGAAGCCGGAGCCGTGCAGCAGCGAGCCGCCCGCGTAGGCCAGCACCGTCAGGGCCATCACCGCGATCGGGTACAGGCCGGAGGAGGGCAGGGCGACGCGCTTGACCGCCCAGGCGCCGATCCGGCCGACCGCGAAGCCGACCGCGGCGCCCACGGCGAGCTCGCCGAGGATGGTGCCGACCATCACGTACCAGGGGTCGAGCGGGCCGGTGGCGGCGAAGGCGACGACCAGGATGACCACCGGGGCGTCGTTGCAGCCGGACTCGGCCTCCAGCAGGCCGGTGAGCCGGCGGGGCAGGGGCACGGTGCGCAGCACGGAGAAGACCGCGGCGGCGTCCGTGGAGGAGACGATCGCGCCGAGCAGCAGCGAGGTGCGCCAGTCCAGGCCGACCAGCCAGTGCGCGCCGGCGGCGGTGACGAAGACGCTGACCGCGACGCCGAAGGTGGCCAGCACGCCGGCGGCCGGCATGACCGGCCGGATCGCCCGCCAGCTGGTCTTCAGTCCACCCTCGGCGAGGATCACCACCAGGGCCGCGTAGCCGAGGACCTGCGCGAGCGCGACGTTGTCGAAGGCGAGGCCGAGGCCGTTGTGGCCGAGGGCGATGCCGATGCCGAGGTAGACGAGGAGGCTGGGCAGCCCGGAGCGGGTCGAGAAGCGCACGGCGACCACCGCGACCAGGAGGATCACGGAGAACTCGAGCAGGAACGCGTTCAGGTGGTCGACGGTCACGCAGGGGCACCTCTGCGGCAGGAGGGGCTGATGAGTCGTTACTCAGTCTAACATTTTACTTGATCTTTGATCGAGGCCCCTCGGCCTTCCCTTCAGGTCATCCCTCCGGGGTATCGTCCCCTCTGATCCAACCGTGGGCGTCCCCGGTGCACGTCCGCCACCTGAGCCGACCTAATGTGGTGAGCTGTCACCGCCGCCACGTCCCCCAGTCAAGGACCCAGATGCCCCGCTCGAAGAAGTTCCGGCGCGCCCGTCTGATCGTGATCGCGCTGGTCGTGCTGCTGATCGCGGGGCTCGGCGGGGGCGGTTACTGGGCGGTCCACACCGTGCGCGCCTCCTTCCCCGAGCTGACCGGCACCGTCCGGGTCTCCGGCCTGAGCGCCCCGGTCGACGTGAAGCGCGACGCCAAGGGCGTTCCCCAGCTGTACGCCGACACCTCCGAGGACCTCTTCCGCGCCCAGGGCTACGTCCAGGCGCAGGACCGCTTCTGGGAGATGGACGTCCGGCGGCACATCACGGCCGGGCGGCTCTCCGAGATGTTCGGCTCCGGCCAGGTGGAGACCGACTCCTTCCTGCGGACCATGGGCTGGCGCCGGGTCGCGCAGCAGGAGTACGACACCGTGCTGTCCGCCGAGACCAAGAAGTACCTGCAGGCCTACGCGGACGGCGTGAACGCCTGGCTCGCCGAGCACCCCGGCGGGGCCGGCGCCTCCCTGGAGTACGCCCTGCTCGGCACCGTGAACGGCGACTACAAGCCCGAGGAGTGGACCCCGGTCGACTCGGTGGCCTGGCTCAAGGCGATGGCCTGGAACCTCTCCGGCAACCGCCAGGAGGAGATCGACCGCGCGCTGCTGGCGCAGAACTTCCAGCAGAGCGAGATCGACCAGCTGTACCCGGAGTACCCGTACGACCGGAACGGCACCATCCTCAAGACCGGCAAGCTCGCCGCCGACGGCACGTACAAGCCGGCCGACGGCAGCGCCGCGCCCGCCGGCACCGCCACCGCGACCCCCGGCGCCGCCACCACGCAGGGCCGTGCCGCCACCGAGGCCGTCCTCAAGGACCTCTCCGACACGATGGCCGCCGTGCCGCAACTGCTCGGCCCGCAGGGCCAGGGCATCGGCTCCAACTCCTGGGTCGTCTCCGGCAGCCACACCACCACCGGCAAGCCGCTGCTCGCCAACGACCCGCACCTGGGCCCGGGCATGCCGTCCGTCTGGTACCAGATGGGCCTGCACTGCCGCGCCGTCGGCCCCAAGTGCGGCTTCGACGTCGCCGGCTTCACCTTCGCCGGCACCCCCGGCGTGGTCATCGGCCACAACAAGAAGGTCACCTGGGGCTTCACCAACCTCGGCGCCGACGTGACCGACCTCTACCTGGAGAAGGTCACCGGCCCCGACACCTACCTCCGCGACGGCCAGGAGGTGAAGTTCCAGACCCGCAAGGAGACGATCAAGGTCGCCGGCGGCGAGGACCGCACCATCACCGTCCGCACCACCGTCAACGGCCCGCTGATCTCCGACCAGTCCTCGGAGCAGCAGAACGTCGGCACCTACGCCCCGGCCGGCAACGCCGCCCCGGACCGCGCCACCGGCTACGGCGTCGCCCTGCAGTGGACGGCCCTCACCCCCGGCCGGACCATGGACGCCGTCTTCGAGCTCGACGCCGCCGCCGACTGGAAGGGCTTCCAGAAGGCCGCCGCCGACTTCGCCGTCCCCGCCCAGAACCTGATCTACGCCGACACCGACAACAACATCGGCTACCAGACCCCGGGCACCATCCCCGTCCGCGGCAAGGGCGACGGCCGCTACCCCGCCCCGGGCTGGGACTCGGCCTACGACTGGAAGAAGGAGCCCGTCCCCTTCAAGTCGCTGCCCTACAGCTACAACCCGGCCTCCGGCTACATCGTCACCGCCAACCAGGCCGTGGTCGACAAGGGCCTGCCCTACACCATCACCACCGACTGGGAGTACGGCACCCGCGCCAAGGAGATCACCGACCAGATCGAGGGCCGGCTGAAGAACGGCGGCAAGATCTCGCCGGACGACATGCAGGCCATGCAGCTCGACAACACCAGCGTGATGGCCAGGACCCTCGTCCCGCTGCTGCTCAAGGTGAAGATCACCGACCCGTACGTCCGCGAGGCCCAGGACCTGCTCAAGGACTGGAACTACCACCAGGACGCCGACTCCGCGGCCGCCGCCTACTACAACGGCGTCTGGCGGGCGCTGCTCACCCTCGCCTTCGGGCAGAAGCTGCCGGCCTCGCTGCGCGCCGAGGGCGACTGCCTGCTGGTCCGTCAGAAGTCCAACTCGACGCTGCCCGACGACGCGGTCAACGGCGAGGTGAAGCCGGTCACCGAGTGCGGCACCCGCAAGCCCGACCAGGCCCAGCCGGACGGCGGCGACCGCTGGACGGAGGTCGTCCGCACCCAGCTGGCGCAGCCCGACAGCACCTGGTGGAACTACATCGACTCCAACCACCTGCAGCAGCACGGCCTGAACAACCTGCTCGCCCAGGCGATGAAGAACGCCCGCCAGGACCTCACCGCCTACCTGGGCAAGTCCATCTCCACCTGGAGCTGGGGCCGGCTGCACACCCTGACGCTCAAGGAGACGACGCTCGGCAGCGACGACTCCTCGATCGCCTCCGGCTTCGTGCACCGGCTGCTCAACCGGGGCCCGTACCGGCTCTCCGGCGGCAGCGCCGCGGTGAACGCGGCCGGCTGGAACGCCGCCGCCGGGTACCAGGTGGACTGGATCCCCTCGATGCGGATGGTCGTCGACCTCTCCGACTTCGACGCCTCCCGCTGGATCAACGTCGGCGGCGCCTCCGGCCACGCCTTCCACAGCAACTACAACGACCAGACCGAGCTGTGGGCCAAGGGCGAACTGCTGCCCTGGGCGTACTCGCCGGACGCCGTCGGCAAGGCGACCGCGCACACCATGACGCTCACCAACGGCTGACCCGCCGCGGGGGCGCCGCCGCTCGGCCGGCGGCGCCCCCGCGCCCGTTCAGTCCGCGGACCCGCCGAAGCGGTGCACCCCCGAGGGCGTCACCACCGCGTCCACCGGCAGGTCGTGGGCCTCGCCCGGCACCCGGGGCAGCAGCTCCTCCTCGTACAGCAGGGTCGCCAGCAGCGGCGCGGCGCCGGCCGCGGCCAGCCGGGCCAGCACCCGGTCGTAACTGCCCCCGCCGCGGCCCAGCCGCACCCCCCTGCGGTCCACCGCCAGACCCGGCAGCAGCACCATCCGGACCCCGCACACCGCCTCCGGCCCCAGCCGCGCCCCGGTCGGCTCCAGCAGGCCCCGGGAGGCCGGGGCGAGCGCCTCCCGCCCCGTGTAGGGCGCCCAGTCCAGGTCGTTGTCGGCCAGCAGCACCGGCAGCAGCACCCGCACTCCGCGGGCCGCCAGCGCGTCCAGCAGCGGACCGGTGCCCGGCTCGCCGCCGACCGAGACGTACGCCGCCACCGTCCAGCCCGGTTCGGCCAGCGCGGCGGCGTGCACGGCCAGCTCCTCGGCCGCCGATGCCCGCCGAGCGGGTGACAGCGAGCGGCGTCCTTCCAGCAGGCGTGACCTCAGGGCGGCCTTGTCGTTGTGCAATGGATTGGCAGTCATGGGTCCCCACAGCTCGGCACCGATCGGTGCCCCGAGCCTGACATGCGGAAGGCGCCACATGTCCACCCCGCTCCTGGTCCAGGCACTCGCAGCGCTGAGCGCCCCCGCCCTGGCCGGCGCCGGACTGCTCGGCGCCCGGCTGCGCCGGGCGGGGGCCGCGGCGGCCGAGCGCGAGGCGGCGCTGCAGGGCACCGTCGCCGAGCTCCGGCAGGAGCGCGACGAACTGCAGCGCACCGCCTCCTGCGACCCGCTCACCGGGGTGTGGAACTACCGGCACCTGCAGATCACCCTGGACAAGGAGATCGAGCGCGCCCGCCGGGCCGCCGGCGGGGACGGGACGCGCCCGCTCGCCCTGCTGATGCTGGAGATCGCCGGCTTCGACGCGGTCGTCGCCGAGCACGGCCGCAGCCGGGCCGGCGCCGTGCTGCGCGACCTCGCCCAGCGCCTCGCCGTCGAGATCCGCCGCTCGGACACCCTAGGCCGCTACGGCGGCGAGGAGTTCCTCGTCCTGCTGCCCGACACCGGTCCCGAGGGGGCCGTCCAGGTCGCCGAGCGGCTCGTCTGGACCGTACGCCGGCACCGGCTGCTGGACTGGTCCGGCGGCGGCGCCGAGCCCCGCCCGGCCGGCACCGCCGAGACCCCCGGCGCCCGCGGCAACGGCCTCACCGCCGCCGTCGGCATCGCCGTCCTGCCGCGCGACGGATCCCACGCCGCCCTGCTGCTGAGGGCCGCCGACCGGGCCCTCGCCGAGGCCCGCCGCGCGGGCGGCGACTGCTGGCGCGGCGCACCGGTGGAGACCGTCCCCGCGGCGGCCCCCTCGCCCGTACCTGCGCTGCAGCCCGGGCGGAGGTCCGACGGGCCGACGGGGGCCGTGGAAAAGGCGGGTAGTCTGTCCGCCTGTACCGGCCCCGAGGCCACCCTCACCTCGGTCGGCCACGCCCGCACCGCGGCCGCCACGGCCGCTGCTCGGGACGGGGTCTAACCCCCGATTCACCTCGCTCTCACAGGGCGCTGAAACGCCTCAGTAAGGTCGACGCATGACGAAGACGCACGCCCGCACCCCCGTCACCAAGGCCGTCGTGCCCGCTGCCGGCCTGGGGACCCGCTTCCTCCCGGCGACCAAGGCGACGCCCAAGGAGATGCTGCCGGTGGTCGACAAGCCGGCCATCCAGTACGTCGTCGAGGAGGCCGCCGCCGCCGGCCTGTCCGACATACTGATGGTGACCGGCCGCAACAAGCGCGCGCTGGAGGACCACTTCGACCGGGCGTACGAGCTGGAGGAGCTGCTCACCCGCAAGGGCGACCACGACCGGCTGCGCCGGGTGCAGGAGTCCGTGCAGCTCGCCAACATGCACTACGTCCGGCAGGGCGACCCCAAGGGCCTCGGCCACGCCGTCCTCGTCGCCGAGCAGCACGTCGCCGGCCAGCCCTTCGCCGTCCTCCTCGGCGACGACCTGATCGACCCCCGCGACCCGCTGCTCTCCCGCATGATCGAGGTCCAGCAGGAGCTCGGCGGCTCGGTCGTCGCCCTCATGGAGGTCGACCCCTCGCAGATCCACCTGTACGGCTGTGCCGCCGTCAAGCCGAACGGCTTCGGCGACGACGTCTTCCGGATCACCGACCTGGTCGAGAAGCCGGACACCGAGGACGCCCCGTCCAACTACGCGGTGATCGGCCGCTACATCCTCGACCCCGCCGTCTTCGAGGTGCTGAGCAAGACCCCGCCCGGCCGCGGCGGCGAGATCCAGCTGACCGACGCGCTGCGCGAGCTCTCCGGCCGCGACGAGACCGGCGGCGGCCCCGTCCACGGCGTGCTGTTCAAGGGCCGCCGCTACGACACCGGCGACCGCGCCGACTACCTTCGCGCTATCGTCCGACTGGCGTGCGAGCGCGAGGACCTCGGCCCCGAGTTCCGGGACTGGCTCCGGCAGTTCGTCGCCACCGAGATGCACAGCTGACCCATCACGAAGGCGAGTGAGGCGATGACCGCGGGCCCCGCGCACGGCAGCAACGACCCCTGCTGCGAGGACGCCGGGGCCCCGGCCGCCCCCCGGACCTGGTCCGTCGACGAGCACCTCGCCGACGTCCTGGCCGGCGCCGCCCCGCTGCCCGCGGTCGAGGTCGACCTGCTGGACGCCCTCGGCCGCCCGCTCGCCGACGACGTCGCCGCCGCCGTCGACCTCCCGCCCTTCGACAACAGCTCGATGGACGGCTACGCGCTGCGGGCGGCGGACACCGCGCCCGTCGCCCTCGCGGTGGTCGGCGACATCGCGGCCGGCGCCGCCGAACTCCCCGCCGTCGGGCCCGGGCAGGCCGCCCGGATCATGACCGGCGCACCGGTGCCGCCCGGCGCCGACGCCGTCGCCCCGGTCGAGTGGACCGACGGCGGCACCGGCACCGGCGAGCCCGCCGACGCGATGACCGCGGCCGCCGCCGACGAGACCGTCCAGGTGCTCCGCCCGGTCGCGACCGGCGCCCACATCCGCCGCCGCGGCAGCGACATCACCGCCGGCACCACCGTGCTCACCGCCGGCACCCCGCTCGGCCCCGCCCAGCTCGGCCTGCTCGCCGCGATCGGCCGCGCCACCGTCACCGTCCGCCGCCGCCCGCGGGTCGCGGTGCTCTCCACCGGCAGCGAACTCGTCCAGCCCGGCGAGCCGGTCGGCCCCGGCCGGATCAGCGACTCCAACAGCTTCACCCTCGCCGCCGCCGCGCGCGCCGCCGGCGCCGAGGCCGTCCGGATCGGCGGCGTGCCCGACGACCCGGCCGTGCTCCGCCGGGTGCTGCAGGAGCAGCTCGCCGACGCCGACCTGATCGTCACCAGCGGCGGCGTCAGCGTCGGCGCCTACGACGTGGTCAAGGAGGCCCTGCAGCCGCTGCACGGCGGCGAGGACCTCGGCGGCGTCGACTTCCGCCGGCTGCGGATGCAGCCCGGCAAGCCGCAGGGCTTCGGCCGGCTCGGCGGGGCCGGCGTCCCGCTGCTCGCCCTGCCCGGCAACCCGGTCAGCTCGTACATCTCCTTCGAGCTGTTCGTCCGGCCGCTGATCCGCACCATGCTCGGCGCCTCCGACGTGCACCGGCCGGTCGTCGCCGCGGTCTGCACCGCCGACCTCACCTCGCCCGCCGGGCGCCGGCAGTTCCTGCGCGGCCGGTACGGCACCGACGGCACCGTCACCCCGGTCGGCGGCGCCTCCTCGCACCTGGTCGGCGCCCTCGCGCACGCCGACTGCCTGATCGCCGTCCCCGAGGAGACCACCGCGCTGCCGGCCGGCAGCCGCGTCGACGTGGTCCTTCTCACGGACTGACCGCACCGGGGTTGTACGGTAGCGCGGTATTCGACCCGCGCCACTGGAGCCCCCCGTGACCGAGACACCCCCCGGCGACCGCCTCACGCACGTCGACGACACCGGCGCCGCCCGCATGGTGGACGTCTCCGAGAAGGCCACCACCGTCCGCACCGCGGTCGCCGCCGGGCGGGTCGCCGTCGCCCCGCGGGTGGTCGAACTGCTCCGCGGCGAGGGCGTCCCCAAGGGCGACGCCCTCGCCGTCGCCCGGATCGCCGGGATCATGGGCGCCAAGCGGACCCCGGACCTGATCCCGCTCTGCCACCCGATCGCCATCTCCGGCGTCACCGTCGACCTGGCCGTCACCGACGACGCCGTCGAGATCACCGCCACCGTGCGGACGGCCGACCGCACCGGCGTGGAGATGGAGGCGCTCACCGCCGTCGCCGTCGCCGGGCTGACCGTCGTCGACATGGTGAAGGCGGTCGACAAGGCCGCCGCGATCACCGACGTCCGGGTGCTCACCAAGACCGGCGGCAAGAGCGGCGACTGGGCCCGCGAGGACGCCCGGTGACCGCCCCCGCCGGGCGCGCGCTCGCCGTCACCGTCTCCAACCGCGCCTCCGCCGGCGTGTACGAGGACAAGGGCGGGCCGCTGCTCGTCGAGGGCCTCGCCCGGATGGGCTTCGCCGTCGACGGCCCGCGGGTGGTGCCGGACGGCGACCCCGTCGAGGCGGTGCTCCGCGAGGCCGTCGAGGCCGGCTACGACGTCGTGCTGACCACCGGCGGCACCGGCATCTCGCCGATGGACCTCACCCCCGAGATGACCGCCCGGGTGATCGACCGGCAGATCCCCGGCATCGCCGAGGCGATCCGCGCGCACGGCCGGGACAAGGTGCCCACCGCGGCGCTCTCCCGCGGCCTCGCCGGCCTCGCCGGACGCACCCTGGTCGTCAACCTGCCCGGCTCCACCGGCGGTGTGAAGGACGGCCTGGCCGTCCTCGGGCCGCTGCTCGCCCACGCGGTCGACCAGCTCCGCGGCGGCGACCACCCGCGGCCGGACAGCACCGCCCGGAGCACGAGCTGAGCGCCGGCTGGCAGGTCGAGCTGACCGAGGGCGACGTGACGCTGCGCCCGATCCGGGTCCGCGACCAGCGGTCCTGGCAGGAGGTCAGCCGCCGCAACCGGGACTGGCTGCGGCGCTGGGAGGCGACCGTGCCCCCGCCGCCGGCCGGCCGCGGCGGTGTCGCCAGGCCGAGCTACCGGCAGATGGTCCGCTACCTGCGCGGCGAGGCCGCGGCCGGGCGGATGCTGCCCTTCGTGGTGCTGCACCGGGGCCGGCTGGTCGGCCAGCTCACCGTGGGCGGCATCACCTGGGGGTCGATGTGCTCCGCCAACGTCGGGTACTGGATCGACGAGGACGTGGCCGGTCTCGGCATCATGCCGACGGCCGTCGCGCTCTCGGTCGACCACTGTTTCCGCACCCTCGGACTGCACCGGATCGAGGTGTGCATCCGGCCGGAGAACCGGCCCAGCCGCCGGGTGGTCGAGAAACTCGGCTTCCGCGACGAGGGAATGCGTCCGCGGTACCTGCACATCGACGGCGACTGGCGCGACCACCTGGTCTACGCGCTGACCGTCGAGGAGGTGCCGGAGGGCATGCTGGCGCGCTGGCGCGCCGTCAGGAGCAGCCGTTCCTGAATGAATTGAATATTTGTTCGAAATAGATATCGATCCGGCATCGGACCCCGGGTCGAGTGGTGGCAAACACCGGCAAAATAGTCGGAGAATCAGCTTGATCACACGACACGCCGCGTCAAATTGCTGCCGGGCCTCACCGCGCCCCCGTACCGTGTGAATCGTGAGCAGTAGCGGCCTTATCTACGCGGTCATCGTGGGAGCCTGGGCCGCCTATCTGGTGCCGATGTGGCTCCGCAGGCAGGACGAGCTCAACGAGTCGCGTCCGACGGAACGCTTCAGTACCGCGATCCGCCTGCTGGCCGGCCGGTCGGCGCTGGAGCGGCGTGCATCGAGGTCCCTCACCGACGAGTCCGACGGCGGCGACCCCGCCCCGGCCGGGGACGACGCCCCCGGCGACGCCTCCGACTCCGGCGTGCCCGCGTCCGCCGAGGGTGTCCCGGACGGACCGGACGGACCGGACGGACCGGAACCGGCCGTCGCGGAGTCCGAGGACGTCCCGGCCGACCCGGTCGCCCCCGAGATCCGGGTCTCCGGTGCCGACCCGGCCGCGGACCGGCCGGTGCACCGCCCGACCGCGCAGCGCCGCGCCCGGCTGCTGGCCCGCCGCCGTCGCATGGTCACCCTGCTCTTCGTCGCCTTCGCCCTGGGCGCGGTGGTCGCGGCCGTCGCGGGCTTCGCCTTCATCTGGGTGCCCGCCCTGCCCGCCGTCCTGCTGACCTTCTACATCGGCCACCTGCGCCGGCTGGAGCGCCAGCGGTACGAGGTCAAGCTCGACCGCGTGCGGGCCGCCCAGGCCGCCGAGCGGCTGCGGGCCCGCGAGCGGGAGCGCGAGCAGGTGCGGGCCGGGGTGCCCGAGCCGGCCGCCGCCCCGGCGGCCGTGCGCGCCGCGGACGAGCCGGCCCGGCCGCACCTGCGGCTGGCGGCCGACCCGCCGGCGCACGGCCTGTCCGAGACGGCCTCCTCGGCGACCGCGCTCGCCGAGGCCACCGACCACGAGGAGTGGGTCGACGGGATGCGCGAGCGGGGGCCGGCCGGCGCCGACTCCTGGGAGCCGGTGCCCGTCCCGCTGCCGACCTACGTCACCGCGCCGGTCGCTCCGCGGGTCACCCGCGGCCTCGACCTCGCGGCCCCCGGCGTCCGGGACTCCGGCCGCCCGTCCGAGTCCCGCCGCACCCCGCTGTTCGACCAGTACGCGGAGAGCACGGCACCGCCCGAGGCGGACTGCGCACCGAGGGCCCGAGCGGCCAACGAGTGACCTCCGGCGCCCCGCCCTCCGCCCCCGCGGACGGCGGGGCGCCGCACGTCGGGGGCGGTTCGGGACCCGCGGAAGCAATGGTCACGAGGCGGTCCGCAGAGGTGATAGAGTTCTTTCTCGTTGGGGCTGTGGCGCAGTCCGGTAGCGCACCTCGTTCGCATCGAGGGGGTCAGGGGTTCGAATCCCCTCAGCTCCACCCAATGTCAAAGGCCCTCCCGGGTAATCCTGGGAGGGCCTTTGAGCGTTCGGGGGTGATCCCGGGGCAGTCCGTGCGGCCTGCCCGTCCTCCGCCCCGGACTGACGCCCCGTGGGTCGGCGGTGCGCCGGCCAGCGCGGTGTCGGCCTCGGCGGCGGTCGACCCGCCGGGCGGCAGCCGGGACCACACGCCGGAGGGCGTCGCCGTCTCGATCCGGCCGGGCCCGAGCGTCGGCCACCTCGGCGGCGAGCACATCCACGTCGACGACCACTGAGGTGACGGGGGTCGTGGCCCCCGGCCCCACCCGCGAAGTCCCGCCCGGTCGACGACCGGACGGGACTTCCGTGTTCGGCGGCCCTGCGGGCAGCCGGGCGGGTGTCAGCCGAGGCCGGCCTCGGCCGCGGCGGCGAGGGCGAAGCCGTGGTCCTGGGCGGGGGCGCCGCCGCCGATGCCGAGGGCGCCGACGAGCCGGCCGTCGCGGTGCAGCGGGATGCCGCCGGCGAGGAAGAGCAGCGGGCGGTCCAGGGCGGTGGGCAGGGTGTGGAAGGGGCCGCCCGGCTGCACGGCGTCGACCAGGTCGGCGGTCGGGGCGTCCAACTGGAGGGCCGTGTAGGCCTTGCGGGTGCTGGTCTCGCCGGCGATCAGCACGGCCCGGTCGTCGCGGCGGAAGGCCAGCAGGTGGCCGCCGGCGTCCAGCACGGTGGCGGAGATCCGGACGCCCTCGGCCCCGGCGGCCCGGTGGGCGGCGGTGATCAGTCGGTCGGCGTCGGCGGTGGTCAGCGGGTCCATCGGGTGCTCCGGTTCGGTTCGGTGGTGCGGGTCGTTCGGGTGGGTCTGCGGGATCGGACGGTCGGTCAGCGGTGGACGGGGACGCGCGGTTCGGCGGCGGCGCGCGGTTCGGTGGCGGCCGCGACCGGCGCCGCGCCCTGGGCCCCGGCCGCGCGGCGGTCCAGCAGGGAGGAGAGGACGGCGAGGCCCAGGGCGGCCGCGGCCATCAGCGCGCCGACCCAGTTGGGCGCCGTGGCGCCGAAGCCGGCCGAGAGGACGGCGCCGCCGAGCCAGGCGGCGAGCGCGTTGCCGAGGTTGAAGGCGCCGATGTTCACGGCGGAGGCCAGGGTCGGGGCGTCGCCCGTCCGGTCCAGGACGCGCTTCTGCAGCGGCGGGACGGTGGCGAAGCCGAGCGCGCCGATCAGCGGCACGGTCAGTGCGGCCAGCAGCTTGTCGTGCGCGGTGAAGGCGAACAGGGCGAGCACCGCGGCGAGCGCGCCGAGGACGGTGATCAGCATCGGCATCAGCCGGCGGTCGGCGTACCGGCCGCCGATCAGGTTGCCGGCGACCATGCCGAGCCCGAACAGCACCAGCAGCCAGGTGACGGAGGACTCGGCGTAGCCCGCGGCCCCGGTCATCATCGGTGCGATGTAGGTGATCGCGGCGAAGACCCCGCCGAAGCCCAGCACGGTCATCAGCATCGCCAGCACGACCTGGACGTTCCTGAAGGCGGCCAGTTCGCGGCGGAGGCCGGCCCGGTGCGCGCCGTCCGTGCCGGGCCGCGGGTCGGCCGGGACGAGGGCGGCGATGCCGGCCAGGCCGGCCACGCCGAGCGCGGCGACCAGGGCGAAGGTGACCCGCCAGCCGACCTGCTGGCCGACCAGGGTGCCGAGCGGGACGCCGATCACGTTGGCGACGGTCAGTCCCGTGAACATCATGGCGATCGCCCCGGCCCGGCGTGCCGGGGCCACCAGGCCGGCCGCGACGATCGAGCCGATGCCGAAGAAGGCGCCGTGGGCGAGCGAGGCGGTGATCCGGCCGGCGAGCACCAGGCCGAAGGTGGGGGCGAGGGCGGTGAGCAGGTTGCCCGCGACGAACAGCCCCATCAGCGCCATGAGCATCCGCTTGCGGCTGATCCGGGTGCCGAGGACGGCGAGCAGCGGGGCGCCGACCACCACGCCGAGGGCGTAGCCGGTGGTGAGCAGTCCGGCGGTGGGAACGGAGATGCCGAAGTCCTGGGCCATCTGCGGCAGCAGTCCCATGACCACGAATTCCGTGGTGCCGATGCCGAAGGCGCCGATGGCGAGCGCCAGGAGTGCGAGAGGCATGGGTGGCCTTCCGATGGTTGCGTGCAGGTCTTACGGGCTTCGACATTAATTGCAGACGCTGGTAGTTGCAAGCGCGGGCTTTCTCGGAGTTGGACTATCCTGGGGTGGACACCGCAGCGAAGGGAGCAGTGGTCCCCCATGACGCGACCCGAACCGGGCCTGGCCCACGGCTGGTGCGCCCTCTCGGCCCTGCACGGCCGGATCGAGGCGCACATCGAGCGCGCCCTCCAGGCGGAGCACGGGCTGAGCGTGCGCGAGTTCTCCGTCCTGGACGTGCTCAGCGACCAGCACGACGGCGAGGGCGGGCACTTCCGGATGGCCCAGCTCGCGGACGCCGTCGTGCTCAGCCAGAGCGCCACCACCCGGCTGGTCACCCGGCTGGAGGACCGCGGCCTGCTCGCCCGCTACCTCTGCCCGACCGACCGCCGCGGCATCTACACCAACGTCACCGAGGCAGGCCTCGTCCTGCTGGAGCGGGCCAGGCCCACCAACGACCACGCGCTGCGCGAGGCCCTGGACACCGCCGGGCGCCGCCCCGAGCTGGCCCCGCTGGTCGCCGCCGTCCGCGGCCTGGAACAGGCCCAGGCAGCAGCACAGGCATCACCGGCAGTACAGACGGCACAGGCCGACGGCGCCGCGGTGCCGGTACCGGTCGGCTGACCGGGCGGACGGCCCCGGGAACGGCGCAGGGCCCGGCCGCGGCGACGTGCTGTCGCTGCGGCCGGGCCCTGCGCGGTGCGCTGCCCGGAACGGGTCAGCTGCGGTACTGCGGGTGCTGCGGTGCCGGTGCCTGCGGCGGCACCGGAGCGGATCCGGCGGGCCGGCGCCCGCGCGGGTGACGGGTGAGGGTGTAACCCCACACGCCGGCCAGCGCGGCCAGGACGCCGCCCGCGACCGTCCAGTACCAGCGGGTGTTCCAGCCCGAGAACAGGCCGGTGTACCAGTGCGACTCCGGCTCGGCCGGCGCCGCCACCTCGACCGTGCCGGGCGCCGCCGGGGCGGAGGCCGAGGGCTTGGCGCTCGGGGTGGCGGCGGACGCGTCGGGCGCCGCGGTGGAGCCGGCGTTGACCGGCGGCACCAGCGGGGCCTTCAGCTCGCCGCCCTCCGGCTGGGCGTCGTCGGCCCCGCCCTTGGCGGCGACCTGCAGCTTCACCTGGGCCGCGAGGCCGAGGTCCTGCTGCGGCACGTCCGCCACGGAGAGCCGGACGTAGTAGGTGCCCGGCAGCGGGTCGCCCGACCACGGCTCGGCCCAGGAGCGGATCTGCCGCAGCGCGCAGCTCATCGACACCGAGGCGGTGCCGGTGTCCGCGGTGGCGTTCTGCGGGCCGGCGGTGCAGGACTGCCGGCGGCGCAGGCCGTCGAACAGCTCCACCGACCAGGTCTGCGCGCCGTGCCGGTCGCCGGACGGCGGCAGCGTCACCGTGACGTGCACGGTGTCGGTCTGGCCCTCCGAGGCGGCGAAGGCCCAGTACAGGTAGTCGCCGGTGGAGGCGGACACCGCGGCCGTCCGCCCGGCGGGCAGCGGCGTCGCGGTGAGGAAGGTCGTCCCGGCGGTCGTCACCGGGGCGGTGTCGGCCGATCCGGAGGGCGCGGGCGACGGGGAGGCCGCGGCGGCGGACGGCGCGGCCGCCAGCAGGGCGCCGAGCCCGATCGGCAGCACGGCCGCGGCGCGGGCGGCCCGCGAACGCAGCGTCAGGGAACGCATCATCGGTGCACGCATCGTCAGTTCTCCCGCCAGACAGCGATCCGCCAGCGTGCCACCCAGCCGAAGAGCAGGCCGGCCAGCAGGCCCGCGAGGGTCAGCACCAGCAGCAGGATCCAGCCGCGGCCGAGGCCCATGGCCGGGCCGTCCGGGGACGGCGAGGCCTTGGCGACGTCCACCGTCAGCTCGACCGGCAGGCCGGGCTCGGCCTGCACGCTCGCCTGGGCGGCGAAGGAGTTGCTGACGACCAGGCAGACGACGCCGTCGGTGGCGGCGCCCTTGCCGGACGGCGACGGCGTGGCGTCCTCGTCCGCCGCCGGGGCGGACCAGCGCAGGCCGGTGGAGGCGACGTCGGTGCGGCCGCTGCCCGCGTCCGTGCCGCGCACCAGCTCCTGGCCGCGGGTGTCCGTGGCCAGCAGCAGCACGCCGTAGTCGCGGGCGACGGCCCGGTCCGGGGTGACGCTGACCGAGGCGCGCAGCTCCTCGCCCGCCTTCACCGGCACCCGGTAGACGCGGTGCTCGGAGAACTTCTCGCGGTCGCTGTAGACGCCGGGCCGCAGCACCGGCGCGTTCGGGCAGGCGTCGGCGCCGGCCACCCTGGCGGGGGTCACCCGGTAGGTCTCGCCGGCCCGGTTGACCAACTGCTTGACCTTGTCGGTCAGCTGTTCCTTCGTCCGCACGTCGGTGTAGGTGCCGCCGGTGGCGTTGGCGATGCACAGCAGCTGCTGACGGGTCTTGTCGTCGTGGGCGAGGCCCAGCGTGTCGACGACCAGGTTGATGCCCTGCGAGGCCAGTTCGCGGGCCACCTCGCACGGGTCCGGCGGGGCACAGGAGTCCTCGCCGTCGGTGATCAGCACCACCCGGCGGGTGGTCGGGCCGTTGCCGAGGTCCTGGGCCGCGCCGCGCAGCGCCAGGCCGATCGGCGTCCAGCCGGTCGGACGCAGGGTGGCGACGGCCGTCTTGGCCTCCACCTTGTTCGTCTTCCCGACGGGGTAGAGCTGCTTGGTGTCCTTGCAGCCCTCCGCCTTGTCGTTGCCGGGGTAGGTCGCGCCCAGGGTGCGGATGCCGAACTCGGTCTCCGCCGGCAGGGCGTCGATCACCTCGCCGATGGACTGCTGGGCGACCGAGATCCGGCTCCGGCCCTCGATGTCGGTGGCCCGCATGGAGCCGCTGACGTCGAGGACGAGGTCGACCTTGGGTGCCTCGGTGGTGGCGGCCGCGGAGCCGCTGGGTTCGTCGGCGTGCGCCGGGAGGGTGCCGAGCAGCATGCCGGCGGATATCGCCAGTGCTGACAGCAGCCCCGCCGCGCGGGTCGCCGTGCGTCGTCGGGTAGTCGTCACGCGCGCATCCTATGGATCATCAATTCGGTTCTCCCAATGTGCAGGGGCTGTGCGAACCAAGGGGATTGTGCGGATCGGAGCACCGCCGCCCGCCGCGGCACGGCACCGTCTAGGCTTCCGCGGAGGGAGGGGGCGCATGCGGCTCGACGGGGTTGGACGGCGGTACGGAAGGCGCGGGCCCTGGGTCCTGCGCGGGGTGGCGCTCACCGTGGAGGCGGGCGCACTGGTGCGGATCGGAGGCCCGAACGGCAGCGGCAAGTCCACCCTGCTGCGGATCGCCGCCGGCGTGGAACGCCCGACCGAGGGCACCGCCGAGCTGCCCGCGCACCGGGCCTACGTGCCCGAACGCTTCCCGCCCGCGCTGCCCTTCGACGCCCAGGGCTACCTGCGGCACGTCGGACGGATCCGCGGCCTGGACGCCGCCGAGGCCGACCGCCGGGCCGAGCACTGGCTCGACGTCTTCGGCATCGCCGACCGGGCCGGCACCCCGCTCGCCGAACTCTCCAAGGGCACCTGCCAGAAGGTCGCCGTCGCCCAGGCGCTGCTCGCCGACGCCGACCTGCTGGTGCTCGACGAGGCCTGGACGGGACTCGACCCCGCCGCCCGCGCCCGGCTCGACGAGGCGGCCGCCGACCGGGCCGCCCGCGGCGGACGGGTGCTCTTCGTCGACCACGACCCGGCCCGGCTCGCCGGACCCACCACCGCCGCGTACGAGCTCGACGACGGCGCCCTGCGGCCCGCCGAACCCGGACCGGGCGCCGAACCCGGCCCGGCCGGCGGCCCCGCTGTGCGGATCGAGGTCGAGACGGCCGGCCCCCGCCCGCTGCCCGAGCGGCTGCCCGGTGCACCCCGCCGGACCGCCCTGCCCGACGGGGCCGTCCGGCTGGAGGTGGCCGGGGCGCACTCGGACGCCCTGCTGCGCGCCCTGCTCGCGGACGGCCGCGGGGTGCACGTGCGCAGCCTGGCGGCCGTCCCCGCACCGGCCGTCCCCGCAGCGACCGTCGCCGGGCGGACCGCCGTGCGCGCCGCCGGGGACGCGGAGACCGTTCCGGAGGAGGCCCGGTGAGCGCCCTGATCCGCTATCAGCTGGAGCTGCTGCTGCGCTCCCACCGCCTGGTGCCGCCCGCGCTCTGCTACGGGGTGCTGATGGTGCTCGGGCTGTCCGGCGGGGACGACCCGCTCGGCGGCCACGCCTGGAGCGCCGGTCTGCTGCTGCCGGTCACCGCCTGGCTGGTGCGCTGTGCGGTGACCGCCGAACCGGCGGCGGCCCGGGCCTGCCGGGTGGCCGCGGTCGGCGCCCGCCGGGTGCACCGGGCCGACCTGCTGGCCGCGCTGCTGGCCGCCGCGGTGCTCGCCGTGGTCGGGGCGGCGGCGGTGATCGCCACCGGCGGCCGCTCCGTGGCCGGCGCCGGCCCTGCCCTGCTGGGCGGCCTGGCCGCCACCGCGGTCTGCGTGCTGCTGGGGCTGGCGGTCGGCGCGCTGTGCAACCGCCCGGTGATGTCCTCCGGGCCGTTCGGGATCCTGGCGGCGCTCGGCGCGGCGGTGCTGGTGCTGATGGTGCCCTTCGCGCCCGCCCACGTGGTGGTCCGGGCGCTCGTCCGGGCGGCCGAGCGCGGCGACCTCGACCTGCCGGGGTCCGTGCTGCCGGCACTGCTGGCCGCCGCGGTGCTCGCGGCCGGGGCGGTGGCCGCGGCGGGGGAACTGGCGGTCCGCCGCGGGGAGTGAGCGGGCCCGTCCCCGTTTCGCCGCCGAAATTCGGACACACCGGCATGTTCCGTCGTAAATATGGCAAATCCTCGTAGGCTGCGACCACCAGCAGCGGTGCGGCACCGGTCCCGCACGCTCGAGGACTGGAAGGAACCCGCGCGTGAGCAACCTCTTCGCGATCTCCTACCCCGATGTGGCGACCGCCCAGCAGGTCCGGGACACCGCCATCGGCCTGCAGAAGCAGAAGCTGATGGACCTGGAGGACATCGTCGTCGTCGAGCGCCGCCCCGACGGCAAGGTCAAACTGCACCAGGCCGTCAACACCACCGGCATCGGCGCGGCCTCCGGTGCCCTGTGGGGCGGCGTCATCGGCCTGCTCTTCTTCATGCCGTTCCTCGGCGCGGCGGTCGGCGGCGCCACGGGCGCGGCGGTCGGCGCCGCGACCGACACCGGCGTCGACGACAACTTCATGCGGCAGGTCGGCCAGAAGATGGAGCCGGGCTCCGCCGCCCTGTTCATGCTCGTCCGCTCCGCCACCGCGGACAAGGTCGTCCCGCAGTTCGCCCAGTACGGCGGCGAGATCCTGCAGACCTCGCTCAGTGCGGACCAGGAGGAGCACCTCGTCGAGGCGCTCAAGGCGGCGAAGGCGCCCAGCGGCGTCTGACCCAGCCGCGGCCGCCCGCCCGGGCGGCCGCGCTCCGCCCGCCCAAGGACCGGCCGTGGCCACACCCACCACCCCGGCGGCCGCGCCGCCCACCGCGGCCCCCGCACCGCCGACCCGCCGCACCACCGAACTGGTGCTGGTCGTCGGCGCCGTGCTGATCGCGGTGTTCGGCTACATCGAGGTCGGTGCCAACATCGACGGCCGGCCACCGCCCGACGCCGCCTCCTACGGGGCGGCGCTCGGCGCGCTGGCCCTGGTCGCGCACGCCGCGGTGCGCTGGCGGGCCCGGTACGCGGACCCGCTGCTGCTGCCGATCGCGGTGCTGCTGAACGGCATCGGACTGGTCGTCATCTACCGCCTGGACCGGGCCACCCCGGGCTTCGCCGCCGCCCCCGCGCAACTGCTCTGGTCCGCCTTCGGGGTGGCGCTCTTCCTCGCCGTGGTCGTGCTGCTGCGCGACCACCGGGTGCTCCAGCGGTACGCCTACATCTGCGCGCTGGCCGCCCTGGTGCTGCTGGTGCTCCCGGTCTTCTTCCCGCCGGTCTACGGCTCCCGGATCTGGATCACCGTCGGCGCCTTCTCCATCCAGCCCGGCGAGTTCGCGAAGGTCCTGCTCGCCGTGTTCTTCGCCGCCTACCTGGCCGCCCACCGCGACGCCCTCGCGCTGACCGGCCGCCGGATCTGGCGGTTCCAGCTGCCGCGCGGCCGGGTGCTCGGCCCGGTGCTGGTGGTCTGGGCGGCCTTCGTCGGCGTGCTGGTGCTGGAGACGGACCTCGGCACCTCGCTGCTGTTCTTCGGCCTGTTCGTGATCATGCTGTACGTGGCGACCGCCCGCAGCGGCTGGATCGCCATCGGCCTCTTCCTCGCCGCGGTCGGGGCGGCGGGCGTCGGCCGGCTCTCCCCGCACGTCCACAGCCGGGTCACCGACTGGCTGGACCCGCTCGGCTCGATCGCCGCCGGCCACGGCCCCAACCAGATCGCGCAGTCGCTGTTCGCGTTCGCGTGGGGCGGTCTGCTCGGCGCCGGCCTCGGCCTCGGCCACTCCATCCTCATCGGATTCGCCGCCAAGTCCGACTTCATCCTCGCCACCATCGGCGAGGAGCTCGGCCTGACCGGGCTGACCGCCGTCCTGCTGCTCTACGCCCTGCTGGTCTCGCGCGGCTTCGCCACCGGACTCGCGCTGCGCGACCCGTTCGGGCGGCTGCTCGCGATCGGCCTGGCCGCCATCGTCGGCCTGCAGGTCTTCGTGGTGGCCGGCGGCGTCCTCGCACTGATCCCGCTGACCGGCATGACCCTGCCCTTCGTCGCCCAGGGCGGGTCCTCGGTCGTCACCAACTGGATCATCGTCGCGCTGCTGGTGCGGATGAGCGACACCGCCCGCCGCCCCCGGCCCGTGGCCCGCCCGTGATGACCCGCGGCGACGGCTTCGCCCGGCCCGGCATCTCCACCACCGGCCGCCGGGCCGGCACCTTCTGCCTGCTGCTGATCGTCGCCCTCGCCGCCCAGGCCACCCGGGTCCAGGTGTTCCAGGCCGACGCGTACAACCACAACAAGGCCAACCAGCGGCTCACCGTCGAGCGCTACGACCAGCCGCGCGGCAACATCCTGGTGGCCGGCGAACCGGTCACGGGCTCCACGCCGACCGGCGGCCGCTACGACTACAAGCGCACCTACACCGACGGCCCCGCCTGGGCCGCCGTCACCGGCTACGCCTCCCAGGTCTACGGCAACAGCCAGCTGGAGGGCATCTACGACGACCTGCTCTCCGGCTCCGACGACCGCCTCTCCGGCTGGGCGGTGTGGAACGCCGTCGCCCGCCGGCAGAACCCCGGCGGCGACGTCCACACCACCCTCGACCCAGCCGCCCAGCAGGCCGCCCTGCACGGCCTCGGCCGCCAGCAGGGCGCCGTGGTGGCGATCGAACCCGCCACCGGCCGCATCCTCGCCCTCGCCAGCACCCCCTCGTACGACCCGGGCAGCTTCGCCGGCTCCTCCGCCGCCGACCGCGAAGCCTGGACGAAGCTGCGTGCAGACACCGACCAGCCGATGCTCAACCGGGCGCTGCGCCAGATCTACCCGCCCGGCTCCACCTTCAAGGTGGTCACCGCGGCCGCCGCGCTCGCCTCCGGCCGGGTCACGGACATCAACGCCCCGACCGGCGCGCCCTACCCGTACGTCATGCAGGGCACCACCACCGAGCTGGTCAACGACAGCCGGGCCTGCGACGAGGCCGGCCTGTCTCTGGACGAGGCGATGGTCAATTCCTGCAACAGCACCATGGGCTGGCTCGGCACCCAGGTCGGGCTGCAGGGGATGGCGTCCACCGCCGGGGCGTTCGGCTTCAACGACGCCGCCCTCGACACCCCGGTGCGGGCCGCCCGCTCCAACTTCGACACCGCGATGAACACCTCCCAGGTGGCGCTCTCCTCCATCGGCCAGTACGACACCGCCGCCACCCCGCTGGTCATGGCGATGGTCGCCGCCGGGATCGCCGACAACGGCACGGTCATGCGTCCGCAGCTCGTGGACAAGCTGACCCGCAGCGACGGCACCGTCGTCGAGCTCATGCACCCGCAGACGTACCGGCAGGCGGTGAGCCCCTCCGTCGCCGCCAAGGTCCAGCAGCTGATGGTCGACGTCGTCGAGGAGGGCACCGGCAGCCGGGCGCGGATCCCCGGTGCCGTCGTCGGCGGCAAGACCGGCACCGCCCAGCACGGCACCGGCAACGGCGGCACCCCGTACGCGTGGTTCATCGCCTGGGCGCGCCCGGCGGACTCCGGCGGCGTGCCGCCGGTCGCGGTGGCCGTGGTGGTCGCCGACAGCGAGGCGACCGACGTCACCGGCGGCGCCCTGGCCGCGCCCATCGCCCGTTCGGTCCTGCAGGCCGTGCTGAACGGCAGCTGATCCGCCGCCCGCCGGCCCGACCGGCGTGCGCACCGCCGACACGCCCCTTGACCGGCCCGCACGCCGCCGGGCCCGCCGGACCGCACCGCCGACCGGCGGCCCCGTTGTGGCAGGACGCACACCACCAACCGTCGGGGCACCGGGACAGCGACCCGCCCAGCCCCTAACCTCACTGCCATGGTGAGCCCCCGGATGCCCGACCGGCCCGTGCCCGAGCGCCGTGCGCGCCGGCGCCCCGGCGCCGGGGCCGTGCCCGCCGCCCGGGTGCCCCGGCCCCGCTCCGCCCGCCGCCCGATCGCCCGCCGACTGGCCGGCCACCGCGGCGTCCAACTGCTCGGCTGCGCGGTCGCGGCCGGCTGGGCCGCCGCCTTCCCGCTCGTCTCGGACCTGCCCAACCAGGTCTTCTGGGGCACCCTGGCCGGCCCCGCCTACGGCGTCGCCGGACTGCTCTGCCTGGTGCTGCCCCGGCGGATCGCCCCGCGGGCCGCCGCCACCGTGGCGCTGGTCGGCGCGGTGCTGCTGCCGCTGGTGCTGCTCGCGCTGCACGGCCGCCACCAGTCCGAGGTGATGGTCGTCGAACGGTCCGCCCACCTGATGCTGCACTCCGGCGACCCGTACCTGGCCGCTCCCGTCCGGGCGGCCGACTACAACCCGTACCTGCCGACGATGGCGGTCTTCGGGCTGCCGCGGGCGGTGCTCGGCAGCGCAGGGCCCGCCGCCCTGCTGTTCGGCGACGCCCGGATCTGGTTCGCGCTGACCTTCCTCGGCTGCATGCTCGGCAGCTGGTGGCTGCTGCGGCCCGCGCACGACCGCGCCCCGCTGCTGCCGCTCGCCGTGCTCACCGCCTCCCCGCTGATCGGCCTCGCCCTCGCGGTCGGCGGCGTGGACCTGCCGCTGATCGGCGTCTGCTGCCTGGCGATGGCCCTCGCCGCCCGCGGCCGGGCCACCGCGGCGGGGGCGGTGCTCGCCCTCGCCTGCACCCTCAAGTGGACGGCCTGGCCGGCCCTGCCGGTGGCCACCCTGCTGATCTGGCGGTTGTACGGCCGGCTGCCGGCCGCCCGGGCCGCGCTGATCGCGGTCGGCGCCTCGGCGGCGGTGGTGCTGCCGTTCGCGCTGCTCGACGGGCAGGAGATGCGCGAGCAGGTCGTCCGCTTCCCGCTGGGACTGGCCGCCGTGCAGACCCCCGCCGGCAGCCCGCTGCCCGGCAAGGTGCTGGCCGGCCTCGGCCCGACCGGGCACACCATCTCGCTCACCCTGCTCTGCCTGGGCGGCCTCGCCGTGGCGCTCTGGCTGCTGGCCTACCCGCCGACCTCGGCGGTCGCCGCCTGCGACCTGCTGGCAGCCGGCCTGGCGATAGCGTTCGTGCTCGCCCCGGCCGGGCGGTTCGGCTACCTGGCGCTGCCGGCCGTCCTGGTGATCTGGCCGCGGCTCGCCTCCCGGACGGTGACCTGGCGGACGGCCGAGCCGACCGTGCTGCCACCGCGCACCGGACTCGTCCAGGTCTGACCCCGCCGTCCGGTGCGTCCCGCGCACTGCGCCACGATGATCCAGAACACTCGGACCGGGACGGCCGGCACGGCAGGGAGAGCGGCGGATGGCGCACAGTGACGGACCGGCGGGCCCCGACCGCCGGCGCTTCCTCGGACTCGCGGTCGGCGCGGCGGCGATCTCGGCCGCCACCGCCGGCTGCGCCTCCACGACGGGCCCCGCGCCCGCCCCCGGCCCCGGGGGGTCCTCTGCGGCCCGCCCCGCACCCTCCGCCACCGCGGCCGAGAACGCACTGCCCGGCGACCCGGACTGGCGGATCACCCGGCCGGGCTCCGCCGAGGCGATCGAGGGCTTCGCCGACCGGGTGAGCGTGCTGCCCGGCGAGCCGTTCGGCCTGTACGTCTCCACCACCGTGCCCGGCTTCCGGATCCGCGCCTACCGGATGGGCTGGTACGGCGGCGCCCGGGCCCGGCTGGTCTGGCACTCCGACGCGCTGCCCGGCACCCGGCAGCCGGACCCGGAGGTGGACGCCACCACCCGGCAGGTCCGGGCCGGCTGGCGCCGCACCGCCACCGTGCAGACCCGCGGCTGGCCCGAGGGCAGCTACCTGCTGCGGCTGGACGCCGAGGACGGCTCCGCCCAGCGGTACGTCCCGATCACCGTCCGCTCCCGGGCCGCCGCGGGCCGGACGGCGGTGGTCAACGCCGTCACCACCTGGCAGGCCTACAACGAGTGGGGCGGCTACAACCTCTACAACGGCCCGACCGGGGGCCTGGCCACCCGCTCGCTGCAGGTCACCTTCGACCGCCCCTACCGCTACGCCGACGGCGCCGGGCTCTTCCTGGTGTACGAGGCGCCGCTGATCGCCCTCGCCGAGCGGCTCGGCCTGCCGCTGGCGTACACCACCACCGTCGACCTGGCCCGCGACGCGCAGCTGCTGACCGGCGCGAGCGCCGTCCTCTCGCTCGGCCACGACGAGTACTGGTCGCCCGAGCAGCGCGCGCACGTCGCGGCGGCCCGGGACGCCGGCACCAACCTGGCGGTGCTCGGCGCGAACTGCTGCTTCCGCCGGGTCCGCTACGAGCCGTCCGCGCTCGGCCCCGACCGCACGGTGGTCTGCTACAAGGGCGCCTGGCAGGAGGACCCGGGCCGCCGGGCCGGGCACCCCGCCACCAACGACTTCCGGGCCGCACCCGACACCGACCCGGAGAGCTCGCTGCTCGGGGTGATCTACGACGGCTACCCGGTGGACGCCCCGTACGTGGTGACCGAGCCCGGCCACTGGCTGTTCGCCGGGACGGGCGCGAAGGCCGGCGACAGCTACGCGCACCTGGTCGGCGTCGAGTACGACCGGGTGAACACGGCCTTCCCCACCCCGCGGCCGATCGAGATCGTCGCGCACTCCCCGGTGGTCTGCGACGGCCGGCGGTCCCACGCCGACACCGCCTACTGGACGGCGCCCGGCGGGGCCGGCGTGTTCGCCAGCGGCACCATGCGCTGGGTCGAGGCGCTGGACGCCCAGGGGCCCGGCGGCCACGGCAACCACGGCATGGACGCCCGGACGGGCGACCTGGTGCGGCGGGTCACCGAGAACGTCCTCACCGCCTTCGCCGCCGGCCCGGCCGCCCGGACCCACCCGGCCGTCGACAACGTCGCCGCGGTCTACGCCTAGGCCGGAGGTGCACCACCACCCCCGGTGGTGGTGCACCCGACGGGCGCCGGAGCTCAGCCGCCGTTGCCGATGCGGAGCAGCTTGGCGGCGGCGGGTGCGGCCGCCTGCGAGCCGTGGCCGCCGCCCTCGACCTCCGCGGACACCGCGAGGTCGCCGCGGTAGGCGGTGAACCAGCTGTTCGTCCCCTTGCCGTCGACCTCGGCGGTGCCGGTCTTGGCGTAGACGTTGCTGATCCCCGCCATGGGCTCGCGGGCGGTGCCCTCCGTGACCACGGCCCGCATCAGCGAGCGCAGGTCGGCCAGCACCTTCGGGTCGAGGGTGCGGGAGGCCTTGGCCACGTCCGTCCTGCCCGCCACCAGCACGGGCTGGTGGAAGGTGCCGCTCTGCACGGTCGCCGAGACGGAGGCCATCGCCAGCGGGTTGGTGCGGATCGCGCCCTGGCCGATGAACTCGGGCAGCGCGCCGTTGATGTTGGACGGCACCGGGATGTCGGTGTCGAAGGCCGGCAGGCCGGTGTGCCAGACCAGGCCCAGGCCGAAGACCTCCTTGGCGATCTTCGGCAGGCTGTCGGCCTGCAGCTTCTGCTGGCCGGTGTTGATGAAGGCGGTGTTGCAGGACTGCGCGAAGTCCTGCCGGAAGGTGTACTCCGGGTGCGCCTCGGGGAAGTCGTTCGACACGGTCTGCCCGCCGGCCGTGGTGGTGGGCGGGCAGGCGATCGGGGTCTGCGGGGTGACCCCGGCCTCCAGCAGGGCCGCGCCGGTGACCACCTTCATGGTCGAGCCGGGCGCGGTGCCGCCGGCGAACGCCCGGTTCTGGCCGCCGGTCGGGGCGTTGGCGAAGGCCAGGACGTTGCCGGTGCTGGGCTCGATCGCGACCAGTGAGGCCTTGTGCGTGCCGCCCTTGGACTGCTCCTTCACCGCTTCCTCGGCGGCCTGCTGCATCGTGGCGTCGAGGGTCAGCTTCAGCGAGGGCACCGGCTTGGGGTCGGTGATCACGAAGAGCTGCTCGGGCTTGGTCTTGCCGGAGTCGTCCGAGATCACCACGCCGCTGCCGGCGTCGGCCGGGTCGCCCGAGGTGCCCTGCTTGAAGACGTCCAGCAGTCCGTTCAGCGAGGGGAAGGCGGTCAGCGGGCGGCCCTTGCGGTCGGTGACCTGCGCGGCCTGCGCGAAGACCGGCTTGACGTCGAGCGTCTTGCCGACGAGCAGGTGCGGGTGCAGCACCGCGGGGCCCCACTGCACGGCGGCCTTGCCGTCGCTCATCTTCACCATCGGCAGCACGCCGCTGTACGTCCACGGCTTGCCCGAACCGGCGAACTCGACCTTGGCACCGAACGACAGCATCACCGCCTGGGCGGCGTTGGCCGACTTGTCCACGACCGTGCCCGCGGGGGCCGTGGTCGGGCCACCCGGTGTCATGGTGACGGCCGTCGGCTTGAGTTTGCTCGTGAAGGCGGCCAGGGCGGCGTCGGCGGCGTCCGGCCGGTCGGTCTGCTTGCCGGCCGCCTCCAGGTCGCCCTTGGACCAGGCGTCCAGGAAGGCCCGGGCGGCCTCCGTGGCCTGCTGCTCGGTCGGCGAGCCCGCGACGACCGTGCGCGGCCCCTTCGAGGTGCCGCCGTCACCCCCGGTCAGCGCGGTGGCGATGTTGTACGCGCCGTAGCCGCCGACCCCCAGCATCGCCACGCAGACGGTGCCGATCGCGATCTTCGCACCCTTGTTCACGGTGTCCCCCCATGGTGTAGCCCCGACTGTGGCCGACCGGACCCACGGTAGAACACGGAACGTGTGTGCACCCACGACACATCGGTCACTCGTGACACACCCGTTGCGGGCGGGCAGCGGTCAGATCCAGCTGGTGAACCACATCCTGGCCCGCCAGTCGTCCATCGGGATCGTCTCCCCCGTATACAGGGGGTGGAAGTACAGAAAGTTCCACATGACCGCGAAAACGAGCAGTCCGGCCGCCGCGCCGCCGACCAGCCGGCGGTCCCGGCCGGCCCCGGCCGGGCCGAGCAGGGCACCGATCATCATGGTCACCGCCAGCACCAGGAACGGCACGAAGGCGACCGCGTAGAACAGGAAGATCGTGCGCTGCTGGTAGCCGAACCACGGCAGGTAGCCCGCGGCCACCCCGCACAGGATCGCCCCGGCCCGCCAGTCGCGCCGCATCGCCCAGCGGTACAGGCAGTACGCGAGCGCCGCGATGCCGGCCCACCACAGCACCGGGGTGCCGATGCCCAGCACCTCGCGGGCGCACTCGGTCGCCGTGCAGCCCGCCTGGCCGGCCTTCGGGGACTCGTAGAAGAAGGAGACCGGCCGGCCCAGCAGCAGCCAGCTCCACGGGTTCGACTGGTAGGTGTGCGGGCTGGTCAGGTGGACGTGGAAGTCGTACATGGTGGCGTGGTAGTGCCACAGGCTGCGCAGGCCCGCCGGCACCCAGCTCACGTCGTACTGCGGAAGCGGCAGGCCCAGCAGGTGGTCCGGCGACAGGCCGGCCCGGTGCTCCGCCCAGTCCCGGCCGTAGCCGCCCTTGCCGGGCACCGTGCTGCTGAGGAACCAGCCCGTCCAGGAGACCAGGTACACCCCGGCGGTCACCACCAGCAGCAGCGGCAGCGCCACCACCGCGTCGAACAGGCCCCACAGCACCCAGTGCCGGGCGCCCGCCGCCCGGCGGGTCGAGGCGTCCCAGAGCACGCTCATCACCGCGAAGGCCAGCAGCGCGTACAGGCCGCTCCACTTGGTCGCGGTCATCAGGCCCAGCGAGACGCCCGCCGCCAGCCGGTACGGCCGCCAGCCCAGGAACGCCCAGTCCGGGCCCGCGCCGCCCTCCAGCCGACGCGCGACGATGCCCCGCGTCCGGTCGCGGTCCAGCAGCAGGAAGCCGAACGCGGCGACGAACCAGAACATCACCACCAGGTCGAGCAGCGCCGTCCGGCTCATCACGAAGTGCAGGCCGTCGACCGCGAGCAGCAGCCCGGCCACGCAGCCCAGCAGCGTCGAGCGGAACAGCCGCCGCCCGATCCGGGCGATCATCAGGATCGACAGCGTGCCGAGCACCGCCGTCATGAACCGCCAGCCCAGCGGGTCCATCCCGAAGACCTGCTCGCCCAGACCGATGATCCACTTGCCGACCGGCGGATGGACGATGTACGCCGGGTCCGTCCGGTACGGCACCGTCGGGTGCCCCGAGGTGATCAGGTTGTTGGCGTCGTCCGCCCAACTGGTCTCGTAACCGCCCCGCCAGAGCGAGTACGCGTCCTTGGCGTAGTACGTCTCGTCGAAGATCAGCGCCCTCGGCGTGCCCAGGTGCCAGAACCGCAGCAGACCGCCGAAGACCGCCACCGCCAGCGGGCCGATCCAGCCCGACCAGCGGCACAGCCACGACCACAGTCCGTCGGGCAGGCGCAGCCCCAGCTGCAGCAGCACCGGCGAGGGCGGCACCACCGCCGGGGTCACCCCCGGACCGTCCGGCATCGGCGGCACCAGCCGCTCGGCCGCCGGGACGGGCTCCGCGGCGCGGTACCCCACCCGCTCCAGCCGCCGCTGCCAGAACGGCCGCTCCGGCTCCGGCTCGGGGCCGCGCGGCCCGGGCAGCCCCGGCACCGCGGGTGCGCCGCCGGGCGCCGCCGCGGACGCGCTCAGCAGCGCCACGCCGCCCTGGTCGGTGTGGTCCGCGCCCCCAGGCGCCTCGGATGCCGTGTCGCCGCTCACGCGCCACATCGTAGGGGCGCTCCCCCGGAAGCAGGAGGGCCCCCGGGGACCTCCCCGCGAACCTGCCCGGTTCGTCACCGTTCGCCCGGCCGTTCCGGCGCCGACCCGCCCCGACGCGCACCCCGCCGCACCGGCCCCGGCCCCGTGCCGGCCCGGCACGCTCCCGGCCCTGGGAGGATGGTCCCCGTGACAGGTGTACTCGTGCTGGCAGGAACCCCCATCGGCGACGTGGGCGACGCCCCGCCCAGGCTGCTCACCGAGCTCGCCGCGGCCGACGTCGTCGCCGCCGAGGACACCCGGCGGCTGCGCCGGCTGACCCAGGCCCTCGGCGTCGTCCCGACCGGCCGGGTGGTGTCGTACTTCGAGGGCAACGAGGTCGCCCGCACCCCCGAACTCGTCGAGGCGCTGCGCGGCGGCGCCCGGGTGCTGCTGGTCACCGACGCCGGCATGCCCTCGGTCTCCGACCCCGGCTACCGGCTGGTCGACGCGGCCGTCGCGGCCGGCATCCGGGTCACCGCCGTGCCCGGCCCGTCCGCGGTGCTCACCGCGCTGGCCCTCTCCGGCCTGCCGGTCGACCGCTTCACCTTCGAGGGCTTCCTGCCCCGCAAGGCCGGCGACCGGGCCCGCCAGCTCGCCACGGTCGCCGCCGAGCCGCGCACCATGGTCTTCTTCGAGGCCCCGCACCGGATCGCCGAGACGCTCGCCGCGATGGCCGAGGCGTTCGGCGGCGAGCGCCCCGGCGCGGTCTGCCGCGAGCTCACCAAGACCTACGAGGAGGTCCGCCGCGGCCCGCTGGCCGAGCTGGCCGCCTGGGCCGCCGACGGCGTCAAGGGCGAGATCACCGTCGTGGTGGCCGGCGCCCCGCCCGCCGCGCCCGAGGAGGTCGGCCCCGCCGAGCTCGCCCGCCGGGTCGCCGTCCGGGAGGAGGCGGGGGAGCGCCGCAAGGAGGCGATCGCGGCCGTCGCCGCCGACCTCGGCCTGCCCAAGCGCGAGGTCTTCGACGCCGTGGTGGCCGCGAAGAACGCGGGCTGACCAGGCGTGCTCCCCGGGGGTGCCGGTCGTACCGTGGAGGGAAGCACCCCGGCAGTGTCCGCGTTGCACCGGCTGCGTACAGGTCTTCCCAACGCACGTCCAAGACTTGACAAGTCGGGTGGGAAACCGGCCCGCGCGGGCATTGTCCGGGATGGAAGACCCGAGCCGGGCGACCGCCCGGCGGGCACCTGGGAGACGGCTATGAGCGAGACGATCGGTAGCCCTCTGACTGGCGAAACGCCCAGCGGCGTCGGACTGACCACCCGGCGGCCCCCGAAGGCCGAGACCGTTCGGGAGGCCTACTCCTTCGCGTGCCTGAGCTGCGGCTACGGCTGGGAGCAGGCGTACGACATCGAGCACCACGTGGACCGGGAGGGCCGCATCGTCTTCGAGTACAAGGCGAACGGCGTCCGGGTGCCCTCGCCGCTGCGCGAGCCCACCTGCCCGGGCTGCGGCGGCCACAAGGTCCGGATCATGCGCGAGGGCCGGGTGGCCGGCGCCGAGGGCCAGGTGCACCACGCCCCCGGCTACCAGAGCCACCCCGAACCCGAGGAGCCGCGCCGCGCCGCGACCGCGGAGCAGCAGGACGCGGTACCCGCCGGGCAGCGCCGCCGCTGGTTCGGCTTCTTCGGCCACCGCGCCGACTGAGGCCGGCCCGCCCGGGCCCGCCGCGTACGCCGGAGGGCCGCCCCGGGCCGGTAATCGGTCGAGGGCGGTTCCTTCGCGCGACTAAGATTCGGTGGCATGGCGGCCACTGAAGACCACAGCACCACCGACGCCCCGCGCTCGGCGTACTACGTCACCACCCCGATCTACTACGTGAACGACCGCCCGCACCTGGGCCACGCGTACACCACGGTCGCGGGCGACGTCCTCACCCGCTGGCACCGCCAGCGCGGCGAGAACGTCTGGTACCTCACCGGTACCGACGAGCACGGGCAGAAGATCATGCGGACCGCCGAGGCCAACGGCGTCACCCCGCAGGAGTGGTGCGACAAGCTGGTCGAGGAGGCCTGGAAGCCGCTCTGGCGGCACCTGGACATCGCCAACGACGACTTCATCCGCACCACCCAGCAGCGGCACACCGACCGCGTGCAGGAGTTCGTCCAGGACCTCCACGACTGGGGCGAGATCTACAAGGGCGGCTACTCCGGCCCGTACTGCGTCGGCTGCGAGGAGTACAAGCTCCCGAACGAGCTGCTCCCCGGCGCCACCGAGGACGAGAAGCTCTGCCCGATCCACAAGCGCCCGGTCGAGTGGCTGGAGGAGGAGAACTACTTCTTCCGCCTCTCCGCCTACGGCCCGAAGCTGCTGGAGTTCTACGCGGCCAACCCGGACTTCATCGCGCCCGCCTCCGCCCGCAACGAGGTGCTGCGCTTCGTCGAGCAGGGCCTGCAGGACCTCTCGATCTCCCGCTCCACCTTCAACTGGGGCGTGCCGCTGCCCTGGGACGAGAAGCACGTCCTCTACGTCTGGGTCGACGCGCTGCAGAACTACATCACCGCCGCCGGCTACGGCGCCGACCCGGAGCGCTTCGCCGAGCTGTGGCCGGCCTCCGTCCACCTGGTCGGCAAGGACATCCTCCGCTTCCACGCGGTCATCTGGCCGGCCATGCTGATGGCCGCGGGCCTGCCGCTGCCCAAGCGGGTCGTCGCCAACGGCTGGCTGATGGTCGGCGGCGAGAAGATGTCCAAGTCCAACCTGACCGGCATCGCGCCCACCGACCTCACCTCGCACTTCGGCGTGGACGCGTACCGCTACTACTTCCTGCGGGCGATCCCGTTCGGCACCGACGGCTCGTTCTCCTGGGAGGACTTCGCCGCCCGGTACACCTCCGAGCTCGCCAACGACTTCGGCAACCTCGCCTCCCGCGTGGCCGCCATGGTCGGCAAGTACCACGGGGGCAGCCTGCCCGCGGCCACCGCCGCCGGCGCGGCCGAGCAGGCCGTCGTGGACGGCCTGGCCAAGGCCGCGGCCGAGGCCGACCGGAAGATCGGCGAGGAGCTGGACTTCGCCGGCGGCATCGCCGCGGTCTTCGAGTTCATCAAGCTGGTCAACGGCTACCTCACCGAGCAGGAGCCGTGGAAGGTCGCCAAGGACACCTCGGAGGAGGGACAGGCGCGCCTCGCCACGATCCTCTACACCGCGGCCGAGGCGCTGCGGGCCACCGCCGTGCTGCTCAACCCGCTGATGCCGGCGACCTCCGCCAAGCTGTGGGACTCGCTCGGCGCGGAGGAGGGCCTCGGCGCCCTCGCCGACCAGACCGTCGCCACCGTCGCCGACTGGGGCCGGCTGCCCGTCGGCTCCACCGTCACCAAGGGCGACATCCTGTTCCCCCGCCTGGAAGAGAAGCCCGCCTCCTGATGGCCAAGAAGGACGACGACCGGTCGACCCCGCCGCCGCTGCCGGAACCCCTGGCGGTGGCGGTGGCCGACTCGCACACCCACCTGGACATGCAGGACGGCACCCCCGCCGAGGGCCTCGCGAAGGCCGCCTCGGTCGGGGTGACCACCGTCGTCCAGGTCGGCTGCGACGTGCGCGGCTCGCGCTGGGCGGCGGACCTCGCCGCCGAGTTCGAGGCCGTGCACGCGGCCGTCGCCCTGCACCCCAACGAGGCACCGCGGATCTTCCTCGGCGACCCCGACGGCTGGTCCGGGCAGCACCGGGCGCCCGGCGGGGCCGCCGCCCTCGACGAGGCGCTCGCCGAGATCGACGCCCTCGCCGCGCTGCCGCAGGTCAAGGCGGTCGGCGAGACCGGCCTCGACTACTTCCGCACCGGCCCCGAGGGCACGGACATCCAGAAGGAGTCCTTCCGCCGCCACATCGAGATCGCCAAGCGGCACGGAAAGGCCCTGGTCATCCACGACCGGGACGCCCACGAGGACGTCATCGCCGTCCTGCTGGAGGAGGGCGCGCCCGAGCGCACCGTCTTCCACTGCTACTCCGGCGACGCCGCGATGGCCAGGACCTGCGCCGAGCACGGCTGGTACCTCTCCTTCGCCGGCCCGGTCACCTACAAGGCCAACCACGCCCTGCGCGAGGCCCTCGCGGTGACCCCGCTCGACCGCGTCCTGATCGAGACGGACGCGCCCTTCCTCACCCCGCACCCCTTCCGCGGCCGCCCCAACGCCCCCTACCTGATCCCGGTCACCCTCCGTGCGATGGCCGCCCACCGCGGCATCGGCGAGGACGAGATGGCCACCGCGATCGCCGCGAACACCGCCCGCGCCTTCGGCTACTGAGGCCCCACCGGCAGGCCGTCGAAGCCGGGGGCGTGGCGGCGCCCGTATCCTTGCGGGGTGAGCAGCACCGATCCCGCACCCGCCGCCGACCACCACCTGCTCGGCGCGGCCGACATCCGCGAACTGGCCGCCGCCTTCGGCGTGAAGCCGACCAAGCAGCGCGGCCAGAACTTCGTCATCGACGGCAACACCGTGCGGCGGATCGTCCGCGCGGGCGGGGTGACCGCCGAGGACAGCGTGGTCGAGGTCGGCCCGGGTCTCGGCTCGCTGACCCTGGCGCTGCTGGAGGTGGCCGCGCACGTCACCGCCGTCGAGATCGACCCGCTGCTCGCCCGGCACCTGCCGACCACCGTCGCCTCCCGGATGCCGGACAGGGCGAAGGACTTCGACCTCGTCCTGAGCGACGCCATGGAGGTCACCGAGCTGCCCGGCCCGGCGCCCACCGCGCTGGTCGCCAACCTGCCCTACAACGTCGCGGTGCCGGTGCTGCTGCACATGCTGCAGACCTTCCCGAGCATCGAGCGCACCCTGGTGATGGTGCAGAGCGAGGTCGCCGACCGGCTCGCCGCCAAGCCCGGCAACAAGGTGTACGGCGTGCCCTCGGTGAAGGCCAACTGGTACGCCGAGGTGAAGCGGGCCGGCGCGATCGGCCGCAGCGTCTTCTGGCCCGCGCCGAACGTCGACTCCGGCCTGGTGTCGCTGATCCGCCGCGACCCGCCGAAGACCTCCGCCTCCCGCGCCGAGGTGTTCGCCGTCGTCGACGCCGCGTTCGCGCAGCGCCGCAAGACCCTGCGGGCCGCCCTGGCCGGCTGGGCCGGCTCGCCCGCCGGCGCCGAGCAGGCGCTCGCCGCCGCCGGAATCGACCACAAGCTGCGCGGCGAGATGCTGACGGTGGAACAGTTCGCCGCCATCGCCGAGCACAAGCCCGAGGCCCAGAAATGATCACGGTTCGCGTCCCCGCCAAGGTCAACGTCCAGCTCGGCGTCGGCGGCCTGCGGGCCGACGGCTTCCACGACCTGGCCAACGTCTTCTTCGCCGTCGGCCTCTTCGACGAGGTCACCGCCACCGCGGGCGGGGGCGTCACGCTCTCCTGCACCGGCCCCGACGCGGCGTCCGTCCCGCTGGACGACAGCAACCTCGCCGCCCGCGCGGCCCGGCTGCTCGCCGCCCACCACGGCCTCGCCGACCCCGGCGTCCACCTGCACATCGCCAAGGCCATCCCGGTGGCCGGCGGGATGGCCGGCGGCAGCGCGGACGGCGCCGCCGCCCTGGTCGCCTGCGACGCGCTCTGGGGTCTGGGCACCCCGATCGGGACCCTGCTGGAGCTCGCCGCCGAACTCGGCTCCGACGTGCCGTTCGCGCTGCTCGGCGGGGTCGCGCTGGGCCGCGGCCGCGGCGAGATCCTGGACGCGCTGCCGGTCGCCGGCACCTTCCACTGGGTGTTCGCGGTCGCCGACGGCGGGCTCTCCACCCCGGCCGTCTTCCGCGAGTGCGACCGGCTCCGCGAGGAGGCCGGCACCGGCTCCTCGGAGGCCGACGTCCCCACCCCGGACGCCGACCCGGCACTGCTCGCCGCCCTCGCCTCGGGCGACCCGGTCGCGCTGGCCGCCGCGCTCACCAACGACCTGCAGTCCGCGGCCCTCTCGCTGCGGCCCTCGCTCGCCGACACCCTGCACGCGGGCACCGAGGCCGGGGCGATCGGCGCGCTGGTCTCCGGCTCCGGCCCGACCTGCGCCTTCCTCGCCAAGGACGCCGAGTCGGCCGAGGCGATCGCCGCCGCCCTGCGGACCTCCGGCACCTGCCGCACCGCCCACGCCACCCACGGGCCGGTGCCGGGCG
The DNA here is from genome assembly GCF_000717715.1 of Streptomyces sp. NRRL B-24484. Lineage (GTDB taxonomy): Bacteria > Actinomycetota > Actinomycetes > Streptomycetales > Streptomycetaceae > Kitasatospora. The sequence continues at coordinate 47,404 of NZ_JOAI01000021.1, forward strand.
CGGAGGTCAGCGCACCCAGGCCTTGAACGGCTCGGTGTCCAGACTGATCCCGACCGGATCGGGCAGCAGGACGGTCTTGCCGAACGGCCGCCGGACCAGGCTCACGTACTGGCCGTCCTCGGGCTCGCTGTGGACCAGCACCTCGCAGCTGTCACGGTCGACCAGCAGGTAGACCGGGATACCGGTCTCCGCGTAGGCCCGCGGCTTCTCGTCCCGGTCACGGCGGTCGGTGTCGGTGTCGTACGAGGTCACCTCGACCACCATCACGGCCCGGTCGGCGGAGGCCCACTCGCCCTGGCCGGCGAAGCTGCCCTTCGGAGACAGCACGCCGTCCGGCTTGGCGTGGCCCTTGCGGTAGCTTTCCACCCGCAGTCCTCGCTCGGGGTACAGCCACAGGTCGGGGCGCTGCTGCATGCACTGCTCCATCACCCAGCGGATGATCTCGTCGTGGTCGCCGTCCGGCACTGCCTTGACCCCCAGCCGCCCGTGGATGAACTCCATCCGCACACCTTCACGCTCGGCCGCCAGGGCGATGCGCTCGAACTCCTCGGCCAGCATCTGCGGCCGGTCCTCCACCGCGGTCACCGCACACCTCCCGCTCTCCGGTTCGCTGCTGCGACCCTCGCACGGTACCGCGCCGGAGCAGCGGGCCGGGAGCTTCCCGCCTCCCACTAGGCTGGGTGGTCGGAGATCTCTCTCGACCCCCTCCCAGGAGCGCAGCAGCAGTGGCCGTCAACCTCGCCACCATCGAGTCCGTCACCAAGGTGTACGGCACCCGTGCCCTGATGGACGGGGTGAGCCTCGGCGTCAGCGAGGGGGACCGGATCGGCGTCGTCGGCCGCAACGGCGACGGCAAGACCACCCTGATCCGGATGCTCGCCAAGCTGGAGGAGCCCGACTCCGGCCGGATCACCCACTCCGGCGGGCTGCAGATGGCCGTCCTCACCCAGCACGACTCGCTGGACCCGGCGGCCACCATCCGGCACGAGGTGATCGCCGACCGGGCCGACCACGAGTGGCTCGGCGACGCCCGGATCCGCGACATCGTCGAGGGCCTGTTCGGCGGCCTCGACCTGCCGGGCTTCGCCGACGGCCTGGACACCGTGATCGGCCCGCTCTCCGGCGGCGAGCGCCGCCGCATCGCGCTGGCGAAGCTGCTGCTCGGCGAGCCCGACCTGATCGTCCTGGACGAGCCCACCAACCACCTCGACGTGGAGGGCATCGCCTGGCTCGCCCGCCACCTGCAGGCCCGCCGCTCGGCGCTGGTCTGCGTCACCCACGACCGCTGGTTCCTCGACCAGGTCTGCACCCGGATGTGGGACGTCCAGCGCGGCGACGTCCGCGAGTACGAGGGCGGCTACTCCGACTACGTCTTCGCCCGCGCCGAGCGCTCCCGGATCGAGGCCACCGAGGAGCAGAAGCGGCAGAACCTGGCCCGCAAGGAGCTGGCCTGGCTGCGCCGCGGTGCCCCGGCCCGCACCTCGAAGCCGCGCTACCGGATCGAGGCGGCCAACGCGCTGATCGCCGACGTGCCGGAGCCGCGCGACAAGTCCGAGCTGATGAAGTTCGCCAACGCCCGCCTCGGCCGCACCGTCTTCGACCTGGAGGGCGTCAGCATCAAGGCCGGTCCCAAGCACCTGCTGGACCACCTGACCTGGCAGCTCGGCCCCGGCGACCGGATCGGCCTGCTCGGCGTCAACGGCGCCGGCAAGACCTCGCTGCTGCGGGCCATGCAGGCCGCGTACGCGACCGAGGGCGACGTGCAGCCCGCCGGCGGTGTGATCAAGGTCGGCAAGACCGTGCGCCTCGCCTACCTCTCGCAGGAGATCGCCGAGCTGGACCCGGAGACCCGGGTGCTGCAGGCCGTCGAGCAGGTCCGCGGCCGCGTCGACCTCGGCAAGGGCCGGGAGATGAGCGCGGGTCAGCTCTGCGAGCAGTTCGGCTTCGGCAAGGACAAGCAGTGGACGCCGGTCGGCGACCTGTCCGGCGGTGAGCGGCGCCGCCTCCAGCTGCTGCGGCTGCTGATGGACGAGCCCAACGTGCTCTTCCTCGACGAGCCCACCAACGACCTCGACATCGAGACGCTCAACCAGCTGGAGGACGTCCTCGACGGCTGGCCCGGCTCGATGGTCGTGATCAGCCACGACCGCTTCTTCATCGAGCGCACCACCGACACCGTCTACGCGCTGCTGGGCGACCGGCGGATGCGGATGCTGCCGAACGGCGTCGACGAGTACCTGGAGCGGCGGGCCCGGATGGCCGAGTCGGCCGCGCCCGCCGCCGCCGCGGCCCCGGCCGCACCGGCGAAGCCCGCCGCGGACACCCGGGCCGCGAAGAAGGAGATGCAGAAGCTGGAGCGGCAGATCGCCAAGCTGGACGACCAGGAGTCCAAGCTGCACGCCCAGCTCGCCGAGCACGCCGCCGACTTCTCCAAGGTCGCGGAACTGGACGCCAAGCTGCGGAAGGTCCGTGACGAGAAGGAGGAGCTGGAGATGGCCTGGCTGGAGCTGGCCGAACAGGTCTGAGACGCGAAGCGGAGGGCGCCCCGGCGGGGCGCCCTCCGGCGTTCGGCGGCGGTCAGCGCCGGGGGCGGAACCGGCGGACGGTCTCCCAGCCGGCGGCCGGCAGCAGGACCGCGGCGAGCAGCGCCCAGGCGGCCGAACCACCGTGGCGGTACTGGCTGACGCCCAGGTCGAGCAGCAGCAGGGTGAGCGCGAGGCACAGCACGGCGAAGAGCTTGTCGAACACGCCGTTGTCGTCGAACACGTTGTTCACGTGCGCCCTTTCGGAGGCGGAGGCGGCCACCATACCGCCGCGCCCCGGGCGGCGCACCACCCCGGCTCCCGCCCTGCCGTTCGCTCCCGAATCACCCTTGTGCCTGCTGTCCTCGCAGCTCAGCGCCTTGCCAGGGTGGACCTCATGACGCATGACACCCCCTCAGCGGGCGAGCCGGCGGCACTGCGCCGGGTGGCCGCCGCGGCCCTGCTCGGCACCGCCGTCGAGTTCTACGACTTCTTCATCTACGGCACGGCCGCCGCCCTGGTCTTCGGCCGGGTCTTCTTCCCCGGGCTGGGACCGGTCGGCGCACTGCTCGCCGCCTTCTCGGTCTACGCGGTGGCCTTCGCGGCCCGCCCGCTCGGCGCCGTGCTGTTCGGGCACTTCGGCGACCGGCTCGGCCGGCGGGCGACCCTGGTGGTGTCACTGCTGCTGATGGGCCTGTCCACCGCGGCGGTGGGCCTGCTGCCCGACTACGGTCGGTGGGGCGGCTGGGCGCCGGTGCTGCTCACGGTGCTGCGCTTCTGCCAGGGCCTGGGGCTGGGCGGCGAGTGGGGCGGCGCCGCCCTGCTGCTGGCGGAGCACGCCCCGGCCGGCCGCCGCGGCCGGTACGGCGGGCTGCTGCAACTCGGGCCGTGTGCCGGGTTCTTCCTGGCCACCGGGGTGTTCCTGGTGCTGGGTGCGGTGCTGGACGAGGCGGCCTTCCTCGCCTGGGGCTGGCGGGTGCCGTTCCTGGCGTCCCTGGTGCTGGTGGCGATCGGGCTGTTCGTCCGGCTGCGGGTCGCCGAGAGCCCGGTGTTCCGGGCGGAGCGGGTGCGGCCGCGCGTGCCGGCGGCGGAGGTGCTGGCCCGGCACGGCCGTCCGGTGCTGCTCGGCGGGGGTGCGGTGATGTCCGGGTACGCGCTGTTCTACCTGACGACCACGTACGCGCTGGCGCACCTGACCGCTGACCTCGGGGTGGGCCGGACGCCGGTGCTCGGGCTGCTGATGGCGGGCGCGGTGCTGAAGGGCGGCACGGTGGTGCTCGCCTCGCGGGCGAGCGACCGGTTCGGCCGGCGCCCGACGCTGGCCGCGGCGACGGCCCTGGCGGCGCTCTGGTCGGCGGTGCTCTTCCCGCTGCTGGAGACCGGCCGGACGGCGTGGATTGCGCTCGGCCTGCTCGGGGCGATGGCGCTGCTCGGCGCGATGCTCGGGCCGGTCGCCGCGTACCTGCCGGAGCTGTTCCCGACCCGGGTGCGCTACACGGGCGCGGCGCTGACCTACAACCTGGCGGGCGTGGTGGGCGGGGCGACGGCCCCGCTGGTGGCGACCCGGCTGACCGCCGCGTACGGGACGGCCGTGCCGGTCGGCTGGTACCTCGCCGCGCTCGGCGGGGTGTCCGTGCTGTGCGTGCTCGGCCTGCCGGAGACCCGCGGGGCGGACCTGGACGCGACCGGCCGCCGGACCCCCGTGCTGGGCGGGGGTGCGGCGGCCGGTCGGTGACGGCGCGTCGGGGTGCCGGTGCGTCAGACGGCCAGGGCGGCCCGGCCGGCCAGGGTGATCGCGGCCTGGTTGGCGACCCGCTCGCCGAGGTGCTCGGCGGTGGCGATGTCGGCCTTGTGGACGCCCTCGGGGCCCTGGTCGTTGTTGGTCTGGGCGCCGGCGCCGAGGAACAGGCCGAGGCGGTTGAGGTCGTTCTCCGAGGCGGTGGTGGAGTTCCAGCCCGGGTGCAGGCCCAGGTTCACCCAGTGCATGCCGTGCTGGGCGGCGAGCACCGTGAAGAACTGCAGGGTGTGCAGCTTGTCGCCGCTCTTCGAGGCGGAGTTGGTGAAGCCGGCGGCCAGCTTGTCCTTCCAGGTCTGGCCGAACCAGCGCTTGGAGCTGGCCTCGGCGAAGGCGTGGAAGGCGCCGGAGGCGGTGCCCATGTAGGTCGGCGAGCCGAAGACGATCGCGTCGGCGGCGTCGAGCTGCGCCCACTGCTCCTCGGTGATGGTGTCCACGGCGATCTGCACCGCGTCGGCGCCGGCCGAGGCGGCACCGCGGGCGACCGCCTCCGCCAGCACGGCGGTGTGGCCGTAGCCGGAGTGGTAGGCGATGGCGACGGTGGGACGGATGGTCGTCATGCGGGATGACTCCTCGGAGAGGGCGGACGGATGCCCGGGCGGCAGAACGGACGGACGGGCCGGCCGGGCTTGACGGTCTCCAATGTAGACCAGGTCTCCGATGGTTACCAACTCCCGATTGGAGACCGCCGGCGCTACCCTTGCGGTATGGCCACCCCCCAGCAGACCGCCGACCCGCGCCCCGAGAGCCCGGACACCTGTCCCGGCGGCGACCAGGGGTTCGACATCTTCGCCGCCGTCTGCCCCAGCCGGGACGTGTTCGCCGAGCTCGCCGACAAGTGGTCGCTGCTGCTCCTGCTGAGCCTGCACAGCTGCGGCGAGCAGCGGTTCTCCGAGCTCCAGCGCGCGGTCGGCGGAGTCAGCCGCAAGATGCTCACCCAGTCCCTGCGCGCCCTGGAGCGGGACGGGCTGGTGCTGCGCACCGTGCACCCGGAGACCCCGCCGCGGGTCGTCTACGGGCTGCTGCCGCTCGGCCGCACCCTCGCGGAGCGGATCTCGCCGCTCGGCGACTGGGTCGAGTCCTACGCCGGCCAGGTGGTGGCGGCGCGCGAGCGCTTCGACCAGGCGCACGGCGGCGACTGCACGCCGTAAGGGCCGTTCCCGGGCCCGGTCGGAGCGGCTGCGACCGATTTCCCTTTCCGGCCGCCCACCCTGTAATGTCTTCCTCGTTCACGGGGAACACCGCGAACACACCGAGAACAAGCCCCTATAGCTCAGTCGGTAGAGCGTCTCCATGGTAAGGAGAAGGTCTGCGGTTCGATTCCGCATGGGGGCTCCACGGAGCTCGAAGGCCCTCGCCGCAAGGCGGGGGCCTTCGGCGTTTCCCGGGGCCGGTCAGGGGCCGGTCAGGGGCCGGTCAGGGGCCGTCCGGGCCGGGTCCGTGCCGTGGGGCGGCCTGGCGGACCCGCCGGGGATGCGCTGTGATGGTGCGTCGAGCGCCGCGCCGGGTGCGGAGGTCCCCGGCGGACGGCGCGGGGGACTGGGGGAGGGGCGCCGTGGGCGTTCGGCTCGTGATCGTCGACGACCACCGCCTGCTGGCCGAGGCCCTGGCGGCCGCCCTGCGGCTGCGCGGGCACCGCGTCCTCGCCGTGGGGGCGCCCGCCGCCGCCGTCGGCGGCCTGGTCGCCGGCCGGCGGCCCGAGGTCTGCCTGCTCGGACTCGCCGACCCGGCGGCGGACGAGGACCCGTTCGGCCCGCTGAGGCGGCTGCGCGCCGAGCGTCCCGAGGTGGCCGTCGTGGTGCTCGGCCCGGTCGGCGACCCCGGGCGGGTGGCGGCGGCCTTCGCCGCCGGCGCAGCCGGCTACGTGCGCAGCGACGAGCGGATCGAGGTCGTCGAGCGCGCCGTCGCACGGGTCCGGGCGGGAGAGGCGGCGGTCGCCGCCGAGGTGCTGCAGGGGGCGTTCGAGGCGCTGCTGCGGCCGGCCGCCGAGCCGGACGACGACGCGGTACGGCTGCTGCGGCTGCTCACCCGGCGCGAGGCCCAGGTGCTGGCGCGGATCGCCGAGGGCGAGGACACCGCCGCCATCGCCGCCGGCATGGGGATCGCCTCCAGCACCGCCCGGACCCACGTGCAGCGGGTGCTGGTGAAGCTCGGTGCCCGCTCCCGGCTGGAAGCCGCGGCGGTGGCCGCCCGGACCGGACTGCTGGACCGGGTCGACCGGTCCGCCTGACCCTCCGCACACCCCTCGGGATGTTGACTTGTGGTCGGTGATGTTCGAATATGTTGGAGAGCGAGGAGATCGGAGCAGTCCATCGTGAAGAAGACCGTCACCAAGCTCGCGGACGGCCGCGAGCTCATCTACTTCGACACGGACGACTCCGTGCTGCGGGACTCCGCCGACCTGCGCCCGCTGGAACCCGCGGCGAGCCTCTCCGAGATCCGCCGGGACCCGGTCAGCGGCGACTGGGTGACCGTCGCCGCCCACCGGCAGGGCCGCACCTACCACCCGCCGGCCGACGAGTGCCCGCTCTGCCCGTCCCACGACGGCCGGCTCAGCGAGATCCCGGCCGCCGACTACCAGGTCGCGGTCTTCGAGAACCGCTTCCCGTCGCTGGCCGCCGACGCCGCCGCGCACGCGGCCGACCACCACCACCCGGTCGCCGACTCGGCCCCCGGCACCGGCCGCTGCGAGGTGGTCTGCTTCACCGCCGACCACGCCAAGTCCTTCGCGGACCTCGACGAGCGGCAGGCCCGCCTCGTCCTCGACGCCTGGACGGACCGGACGGCCGACCTGTCCGCCCTGCCCGGCGTCCGCCAGGTGTACTGCTTCGAGAACCGCGGCGCGGAGATCGGCGTCACCCTCGCCCACCCGCACGGGCAGATCTACGCCTTCCCGTTCGTCACCCCGCGGACGGCACGCGCCCTGGAGCGGGCCGCCGAGCATCGGGCCCGCACCGGCCGCAACCTCTTCGAGGACCTGCTCGACGCCGAACGCGCCGACCCCGTCCGGGTGGTGCTGGCCGGCGAGCACTGGACGGCCTTCGTCCCGTTCGCCGCCCGCTGGCCCTACGAGGTGCACCTCTACCCCAACCGGCGGGTCCCCGACCTGACCGCCCTCACCGAGGCCGAACGCGCCGAGTTCCCCGGGATCCACCTGGAGCTGCTGCGCCGCTTCGACCGGTTGTTCATCGAGCCCGGGCACAATGAGCAGGCCCAGCCGACGCCGTACATCGCGGCCTGGCACCAGGCACCCACCCTCGGAGGCGAGGAGCTGGCGCTGCACCTGGAGCTGTTCACGATTCGTCGTACGGTGGGCAAGCTCAAGTTCCTGGCCGGCGTCGAGTCCGGCATGGACGCGTTCGTCAACGACGTGTCGCCCGAGACGGCGGCACAGCGCATGCGGGAGGTCGCAACATGAGTAAGTACCTGGTCACGGGTGGCGCCGGCTACGTGGGCAGCGTGGTCGCCGCCCACCTGCTGGAGGCCGGACACCAGGTCACCGTGCTCGACGACCTGTCGACGGGCTTCGCCGAGGGCGTGCCGGCCGGTGCCGGGTTCGTCCGCGGCCGGATCCAGGACGCCGCCGACGTGCTCGACGGCTCCTACGACGGCGTCCTGCACTTCGCCGCCTCCTCGCAGGTCGGCGAGTCCGTCGCGGACCCGGAGAAGTACTGGCGCAACAACGTGGCCGGCTCGCTGGAGCTGATCTCCGCCATGCGCAAGGCCGGCGTGCGCAAGCTCGTCTTCTCCTCCACCGCGGCCGTGTACGGCGAGCCCGAGGCCGTCCCGATCGCGGAGACCGCCCGCACCGCGCCGACCAACACCTACGGTGCCACCAAGCTCGCCGTCGACCACCTGATCACCAGCGAGGCCGTCGCCCACGGGCTCGCCGCCGTCTCGCTGCGCTACTTCAACGTGGCCGGCGCCCACGGCGAATTCGGGGAGCGCCACGAGCCCGAGTCGCACCTCATCCCGCTGGTCTTCCAGGCCGCGCTCGGCCAGCGCCCGCACATCGCCGTCTACGGCGACGACTACCCGACCCCGGACGGCACCTGCATCCGCGACTACATCCACGTCGCCGACCTCGCCGAGGCCCACCTGCTCGCCCTCGGCGCCGCCCGCGCCGGCGAGCACCTGATCTGCAACCTCGGCAACGGCAACGGCTTCTCCGTCCGCCAGGTCATCGAGTCCGTCAAGCGCGTGACCGGCCGTGAGATCCCCGTCGTCACCGCCGAGCGCCGCCCCGGCGACCCGGCCGTCCTGGTCGCCTCCGCCACCCGCGCCCACGAGGCGCTCGGCTGGCGGCCCCGCCGCCCCGAGCTCGACGACATCGTCGCCGACGCCTGGGCCTTCACCCTGGAGAAGCGAGCCCGATGACAGATGCCCAGTCCGTCCAGCACGGCGCCGCCCCGGCAGGGGTCTGGGCGGCGCCCGGCCGGGTCAACCTGATCGGCGAACACACCGACTACAACGACGGCTTCGTGCTGCCCGTGGCCCTGCCGCAGGCCGCCCGCGCCGACGTCCGGCTCCGCGCCGACGGCCTGCTCCGCCTGCACAGCGAGCAGGCCGGGGGCGGCCCGGTGGAGCTCGCGGTGGCCGATCTCGTCCCGGGCGGCGTGGACGGCTGGGCCAAGTACCCGGCCGCGGTGGTGTGGACGCTGCGCGCGGCCGGGTACGGGGTCGGCGGCGCCGACATCCGCATCGACAGCTCGGTGCCGACCGGCGCCGGCCTCTCCTCCTCGGCCGCCATCGAGTGCGTGGTCGCCGCCGCCTACAACGACCTGCACGGGCTCGGCCTCGACGGCCCGGCCCTCGCCCGGCTCGCCCAGCGTGCCGAGAACGAGTTCGTCGGCGTCCCCTGCGGGATCATGGACCAGATGGCCTCGGTCTGCTGCACCGAGGGCAACGCGCTCTTCCTCGACACCCGCGACCTCGCCCAGCGGCAGGTCCCGTTCGACCTCGCCGGGGCCGGACTGCGGCTGCTGGTGATCGACACCCGGGTCAAGCACGACCTCGCCGACGGCGCCTACGCCGAACTCCGGGCCGGCTGCGAGCGGGCCGCCGCCCTGCTCGGCCTGGACGCCCTGCGGGACCTCGGACCCGCCGGGCTGGACGCCGCCCTCGACCGGCTGCCGACCGAACTGCGGTCGCTGGTGCGGCACGTGGTCACCGAGAACGCCCGCGTCCGGGAGGCGATGGCCCACCTCGACCTCGGCGACCTCGCCGCGCTCGGGCCGATCCTCACCGCCGGGCACGCCTCGCTCCGCGACGACTACCGGGTCTCCTGTCCCGAGACCGACCTGGCGGTCGACACCGCCGTCGCGGCCGGCGCCCTCGGCGCCCGGATGACCGGCGGCGGCTTCGGCGGCTCCGTCATCGCCCTGACCGCCGCCGACACCCTCGACGCCGTCTCCGGGGCCGTCACCACCGCCTTCACCGACGCCGGTTACGCGGCCCCCCGCACCTTCACCGCCGTTCCCGCCCGGGGCGCCCACCGCGTCGGGTAGCGGCAGCCGCGAGCCCCCGGCGGCGGTCCCGTCCAGGGTCCCGCCGCCGGGGGCTCGTGGTCGCTGCGCGAAGGTCAAATCCCCAGGGGATGAAGAAACTTCACCAATCCCCCACCCTTCACTCGCCCCTCCCGTACGCTGAGTCCGGTACCGGTGGGGGTCGGCGCCGGAGCAGGGGGGACGAACGATGGGACGTGTTCGCGTCCTGGTGGTCGACGACCACCGCATCTTCGCCGAGGCGCTGGCCACGGCGCTCGCCGCCGAGCCCGAGATCGAGGTCGGTGCGGCAGGCAGCGCCGCCGCGGCCGAACGGGCGCTGGAGCGCGCCGCCGCCGAGGGCCGCCCGTACGACATCGCCCTGGTGGACGCCGACCTGACCCCCGCGGCCGGCCGTCCCGGCCCGTCCCGCTCCCGCGACCGGTTCCCCGTCGCGGTCGTTCCGCTGCCGCGCCGCGAGGCGTCCGCCGCGCTGCCGTCCGGCGACGGCATCGCCCTGGTGGCCCGGATCTGCCGCGCCCATCCGGCGCTCCGTGCCGTGGTCCTCGCGACCGACGACGACCCGCGCCGCGCGGTGCGCGCGCTGCAGGCGGGTGCCTCGGGCTGGGTCGCCAAGGAGAGCTCGCTGGGGCGGCTGCTCGCCGTCGTCCGCGGGGTGCTGCGCGACGAGACGCACCTGCCGCCGGCCCTGCTGACGGGCGTGGTACGGGAGTTGACCAGTGCCCGGCGCGACCGCACGGAGAGCGAGCGGCTGGTCGGCACGCTGACCCCGCGTGAGGAGGAGGTGCTGCGGTGCATGGTGGCCGGCCTCGGCCGGCAGGCCGTCGCCGAGCGGCTGTACCTCTCCCCGCACACCGTCCGCACCCACATGCAGAACGTCCTCGGCAAGTTGGGGGTGCACTCCACCCTCGCCGCCGTCGCGGTGGCCCGCCGGGCGGGGATCACGCCCTCCGAGCCGCTGCCCCCGCTCGCCGCGGCCCAGCCACCGCATCCGCCGACCGTCGCCTCGAACGCAGGCCCGGGCGCGGGCTGAATCGTTTCCTCGCGCCCTCACCGGGCGGGGAGCGGCCCGACGCCACCCCCAGGTACCGACTCCGTCAGGTCAGGGAGACCGGAGGACAGATGTCGCCGAACCGCACCGCCGCCCGTCCCGATGCACAGCCCGCCCCCGCCGCGGGGGCGGCCGCCGGCCCGCCGTGCCTGCGCACCCTGGTGATCGGCGGTGGTGCCGCGGGGTCGGCGCTGGTCCGCGACCTGATCCGCACGCCGGAGTTCGGCCTCGCCCCGGTGGGCGTCCTGGACGACGACCCGGCCAAGGCGGGCACGGCCGTGGACGGCGTGCCGGTGCTGGGCCCGCTGGCCGGGCTGACGCCGCTGGCGGTGGCGCACGGCGCGCAGGTGGTGGTGCTGGCGATCCCCGGACTGCCGCACCAGCAGGTGCGCGCACTGGCGACGGCGGCGGCCGCGGCCGGGGCGGCCGTCCGCTACCTGCCGTCCTTCCTGTCGGCGCTCCGCCGCGAGGTGGTCGGTTCGGACCTGCGCACCCTGGACGTCAACAAGCTGATCGGCCGGCACGAGGTGCACGTGGTCTCCCCGGACGTGCGGGCGGTGATCGAGGGCCGCCGGGTGCTGGTGACGGGCGCGGGCGGGTCGATCGGCAGCGAGCTCTGCCGACAGGTGCACGCCTTCGGCCCGTCCGAGCTCTACATGCTCGACCACGACGAGTCCAACCTGCACCGGCTCCAGCTGGAGATCTGGGGCGAGGCGCTGCTCACCGACGACTCGCTGGTGATCGCGGACATCCGGGACCGGCCGCGGATCCAGCAGATCTTCCGCGACCTGCGGCCGGAGGTGGTGTTCCACGCGGCGGCGCACAAGCACCTGCCGCTGCTGGAGCGGCACCCGAGCGAGGCGGTGAAGTCCAACGTCCTCGGCACCGACCACCTGGTGGAGGCGGCGCTCGCCACCGGCGTGGAGCGCTTCGTGCTGATCTCCACCGACAAGGCGGCCGATCCGACCTCGGTGCTGGGCGCGAGCAAGCGGCTGGCCGAGCTGATCGTCCGGGCGAACGCCCGGGACGCCCGGAACCTGGGCACCGGGGTGTTCTCGGCCGTCCGGTTCGGCAACGTGCTGGGCTCGCGCGGTTCGCTGCTGTCGGTGCTGGAGGAGCAGCTGCGCAGCGGCGGTCCGGTGACCGTCACCCACCCGGACGTGACCCGGTTCTTCATGACCATCGAGGAGGCGGTCGGCCTGGTGCTGGAGGCCGGCCGGATGGCGGAGGGCGGCGAGGTCTTCGTGCTGGACATGGGCGAGCCGGTGCGGATCGTCGACCTGGTGCGCAACTTCGCCCGGCAGGTGCAGCTGGGCGCGGAGGACGTGGAGATCCGCTACACGGGCCTGCGGGCGGGCGAGAAGCTCAACGAGGCGCTGTTCTCGGAGGGCGAGGAACGGCTGCCGACCGAGCACGGCCGGATCTTCGCGACGGTGGCGGGCGACGGCGGCCCGGAGGACCTGGCGGGCGGCCTGACCGGGCTGTACGCGGCGGCGAAGGTCAATGCGGACACCGAGGTGCGCGACCGGCTGGCGGAGCTGCTGCCGGGCTACCGGACGCCGGAGGCCGTTCCGGTGCCGGCCCTGGCCACGCCGTACCCGGACGGCTTCTGAGGCCCGGACGGCGCCCGGCCGGCCGGCGGGGGCGCGCGGTCAGCCGGCCTGGTCGAAGGGGGCGACCAGGCAGCGCAGCAGCGAGGCGAGCTCGCCCTGCTGGTCGGAGCTGAGCTGGGCGAGGAGTTCGCGCTCGTGGGCGAGCAGGCCGGCGAGCGCCTGGTCGGCCTTGTCGCGGCCGTCGTCGGTGAGCCGGACGAGGACGCCGCGCCGGTCGTCAGGGTCGGGCAGCCGGCGGACGAGGTTCTTGCCGGTGAGCCGGTCGATCCGGTTGGTCATGGTGCCGGAGGTGACCAGGGTCTGGGTGAGCAGCTGGCCGGGGGAGAGCTGGTAGGGCGAACCGGCCCGGCGCAGGGCCGTCAGCACGTCGAACTCCCACGGCTCCAGGCCGTGCTCGGCGAACGCGGTGCGGCGGGCACGGTCGAGGTGCCGGGCGAGTCGGCTGACCCGGCTGAGCACCTCGAGCGGTTCCACGTCGAGGTCGGGGCGCTCTCGGCGCCATGCTGCGACCAGGCGGTCGACCTCGTCCTCCATGACGATCAGTGTATCGGGGGTTGTGTCGATGTGAAGTCTCTTGACATCGAGAGTTTTCACGCGCAGTCTCTCGACTGGATATCTTGATGTCGAGATACTTTGGAGGCCGTCATGCCCGCCACCGGCTGGGACCCCGCGCAGTACCTCCGCTTCGCCGACGAACGCACCCGCCCGCTGCACGAACTCGTCGCCCGGATGCCCGCCCTGCCCGCCGCCCCCGTCGTCCTCGACATCGGCTGCGGCCCCGGCAACTCCACCGCCGTCCTGCGCGAACGCTGGCCCGACGCCCACCTCACCGGCGTCGACGACTCCGCCGAGATGCTCGCCACCGCCCGCGCCACCGGCGAACCGCACGCCGCCTACCTGCGCGCCGACGCCCGCGACTGGGACCCGGCCGCGGCGGCCCCCGACGCGATCGTCTCCAACGCCACCCTGCAGTGGCTCAACCCCGACGGCGCCGACCGCGCCGACCACCTGCCCCTGGTGGCCCGCTGGGCGGCCGCCCTGCGGCCCGGCGGGGTGCTCGCCTTCCAGGTGCCCGGCAACTTCGACGCGCCCAGCCACACCCTGCTCGCGGAGCTCCGCGGCAGCGCCCGCTGGCGGCACGCCCTCGGCGACGGCGCCGAGCGGGCCGGGGTCCACCGGAGCGCCGAGTACCTGCAGACCCTGCTCGGTGCCGACTGCACCGCCGACGTCTGGGAGACCACCTACCTGACCCTGCTCACCGGGCCCGACCCGGTGCTGGAGTGGGTCAAGGGCACCGCCCTGCGCCCCGTGCTCTCCCGGCTCGCCGACCCGGCCGACCGGGAGGCGTTCCTCGCCGCCTACGGCGCCCTCCTGCGCGAGGCCTACCCGGCCGGGGAGCACGGCACCGTCTTCCCGTTCCGCCGGATCTTCGCCGTCGCCCGCCGCCGGTAGGCGGGGCGCGCGTCCCCGGGGCGGTCCCTCCGTGCGGGGTGCGGCCCTACTTGTGGAAGTGGTGGTGGCCCGGCATGGCCGGGTGGCGGCCCAGGAGGACGACCCCGGCCACCACCGCGAGCAGTCCCAGCACCTGGAAGGTCACGGCGACGGGGGTCACCCGCAGCTCGTCGCCGAGGAAGCCAACCGCACAGACGATCCCGGTGAGCGGCTGGGCCGCGGTCAGGGCGGGCAGCGACATCCGCAGCGGCGCCGCCTCGAAGGCCGACTGCACCAGCAGCAGCCCGACCACGCCGATCACCACCACCGCGTACGGCTGCCAGCTGTGCACCACCGCGCCGATGCCCTGCTCGTCGAGCCGTTCGGTGGTCATCCGGGTCAGGGCGTCCTGCAGGCCGTAGAGCAGCCCGGCGGCGAGCGCCAGCAGGGTCGCCTCCTCGAACAGCGGCATGTGCTTGGCGACGAGCACCAGCAGCACGGCCAGTCCGGCGACGATCCCGACCACCAGCCAGAAGCGCAGGTGGCCGGCCTCGGTGCCGCCGCCCTGCGGGCGGCCCGCCACGATGAAGGAGGTCACCCCCAGGGCGATCAGCGCCACGCCCGTCCAGCCGGAGCGGCCCAGTCGCGTCCCGGTGAGCCTGCGGGCCATCAGCATGGCGAAGACCAGGTTGGTGGCGAGCAGCGGCTCGACGAGCGCCACCTCGCCCTGGCTCAGCGCGACCGCGCTGAGGATCAGGCCGGCGATCATGAAGCCGAGACCGATCAGCCAGTCCGGCATCCTCGCCAGGTCGAGCAGCAGCCGCCAGTGCAGCAGGTCGCTCTTGGGGGCCCGCTGGGCGGCGTGCTGCTGCAGCACGAATCCCAGGCCCAGGCAGCAGGCAGCCCCCACTGCCAGAATGAAGACCGCCACGCGACCACCTCGGTGCCGTCACACCCGTCGTTCGCCCACCAGCTTCGGATGCCGCTCCAGTCCCTCCAGGCCGTGCCACGCCAGATTCACCAGATGGGCGGCCACTTCGGACTTCTGCGGCTTGCGCACCTCCAGCCACCACTGGCCGGTGAGCGCGACCATGCCGACCAGCATCTGCGAGTACATGGGTGCCAGCCGGGGATCGAACCCCCGGGACTTGAACTCCAGTCCCAGGATGTCCTCGACCTGGGTGGCGATGTCACTGATCAGCGAGGCGAAGCTGCCGGTCGACTGCGCGACCGGCGAGTCCCG
The DNA here is from genome assembly GCF_000717715.1 of Streptomyces sp. NRRL B-24484. GTDB lineage: Bacteria > Actinomycetota > Actinomycetes > Streptomycetales > Streptomycetaceae > Kitasatospora. Next base: position 62,563 of record NZ_JOAI01000021.1, read on the forward strand.
GACGAGGATCTTGAAACCGTCGGTCGAGGTGTCGATGTAGTCCATCAGCGCGAAGGCCGCCTGCTCCAGCAGCTCGCGCGAGTGCCCGCCGGTCAGCGCCCCGGTCACCATGTCCAGCAGCAGCTGCATCTCGCGGTCGACCACGACCGCGTACAGCCCCTCCTTGCCGCCGAAGTGCTCGTAGACCACCGGCTTGGAGACTCCGGCCCGTTCGGCGATCTCCTCGACGGAGGTGCCGTCGTAGCCGCGCTCCGCGAAGACCGACCGGCCGATCTCCAGCAGCTGCTCACGCCGCTGCTTGCCGGTCATCCGGACCCGGCCGCCCGGCCGGCCGCCGCGCGCCGCGGGGGCGGAGCGGGTACGGGCCACCGCGGCGCCGTCCCCGCCGGTTGCGTGCTGCTGGCCGTCCGCGGTCCCTGCGTTGCTCCCGTTCACCCCTACATCATGCTGCAGCGGGCGGGTCATACGGCGCGGCGGGCGTCGATCCGCTCGGCCCCCGGCCAGCGGACGTCGGTCGCCCAGCCCGCACCCTCGAACCAGCGGATCAGGCGGGCCGAGGAGTCGACCTGGCCGCGCAGCACACCGTGCCGGGCGCTGGTCGGGTCGGCGTGGTGCAGGTTGTGCCAGGACTCGCCGCAGGAGAGCACCGCCAGCCACCAGACGTTGCCGGAGCGGTCACGGGACTTGAACGGCCGCTCGCCGACGGCGTGGCAGATCGAATTGATCGACCAGGTCACGTGGTGCAGCAGGGCGATCCGCACCAGCGAACCCCAGAAGAAGGCGGACAGCGCGCCCTGCCACGACATCGTGACCAGGCCGCCGACCAGCGGCGGGATCAGCAGCGACAGGGCCGTCCAGAGCCAGAACAGCCGGGAGATCCGCCTTATCGCCGGGTCGGCGATCAGGTCCGGCGCGTACTTGTGCTGCGGGGTCTGCTCCTCGTCGAAGAGCCAGCCGAGGTGCGCCCAGTAGAGGCCCTTCATCAGGGCCGGCACGCTCTCGCCGTACCGCCAGGGGGAGTGCGGGTCCCCCTCCTTGTCGCTGAACCGGTGGTGCTTGCGGTGGTCGGCCACCCAACGCACCAGCGGCCCCTCCACGGCGAGGCTGCCGGCCACCGCCAGGGCGAGGCGCAGCGGGCGGGCCGCCTTGAAGGAGCCGTGCGTGAAGTAGCGGTGGTAACCGACGGTGATGCCGTGGCAGGTCACGAAGTACATGACGGCCGCGATCGCGAGGTCCGTCCAGCCGAGGCCCCACCCCCAGGCCACCGGCACCGCGGCCAGCAGGGCCAGGAAGGGGACGGCGATGAACAGGCCCAGGGTGATCCGTTCGGCCAGTCCCTGGCTCTCCCCGCCGAGGGTCGCGGAGACCTGGGCGGGTGGCTTCTGTGCCGCCATGGGGGGTGCTGCACCGGCCTGCATGGTCATGGGGGCGTCCTCGGGGGAGGGGGCGGAACCTACGTAGGCGTAACCTACGGCATCGTAGGTTCACGGGCATCCGATGGGAAGACGTGTCGCACCGGCGGGACTCCGGAGGGTGGTGGATGCAGAGCGGCGCACCCCGTACTCTTAGCCCTGCATTGCCCGCCGACGTCCGTCGGCGCGTCACCCGTGCACGGCATCCGTCCCGGATCGTCTAAGGGCAGGACAGCTGGTTTTGGTCCAGCTTATGGGGGTTCGAATCCTCCTCCGGGAGCTCCGCACACAGCCCCGACCGTCCGGCAGGCGCGCCCGACCCTCCCTCAGAACAACCGAGGAGCCCTCCGCGTGACTGCCAAGAAGACCGCTGCCGTGATCGTGCTCGCCGCCGGCGGTGGCACCCGGATGAAGTCCAACAGGCTGCCGAAGGTGCTCCACGAGATCTGCGGCCGGTCGCTCGTCGGCCACGCCGTCGCCGCCGCCCAGGAGCTGGAGCCGGAGCACCTCGTGGTCGTCGTCGGCCACCTGCGCGAGCTCGTCACCGCCCACCTGGAGCAGCACTACGCGGGCGTGCGCACCGCCGTCCAGGAGCAGCAGAACGGCACCGGCCACGCCGTCCGCACCGCCCTCGACGCGCTCACTGCGGACGGCACCGTGCTCGACGGCACCGTGCTCGTCACCACCGGCGACGCCCCGCTGCTCACCGGCGCCACCCTGCGGGCCCTCGCCGAGGCGCACGCCGAGCAGGGCAACGGCGTGACCGTGCTGACCGCCGTCGTGCCGGACGCCGACGGCTACGGCCGGATCCTGCGCGACGACCAGGGCGCGGTCGCCGCGATCGTCGAGCACAAGGACGCCAGCGAGGCCCAGCGGGCCGTCTCCGAGATCAACTCCGGTGTGTTCGCCTTCGACGCCAAGCTGCTCGCCGAGGCGCTCGGCCGGCTCACCACCGACAACGTCCAAGGCGAGGAGTACCTCACCGACACCCTGGAGATCCTGCGCACCGGCGGCCACCGGGTCGGCGCCGTGGTCGCCGACGACTTCCGCGACATCCTCGGCATCAACGACCGGGTGCAGCTCGCCGAGGCCCGCCGGATGCTCAACGACCGGCTGCTGGAGCAGGCCATGCGCGCCGGCGTCACCGTCGTCGACCCGGCCACCACCTGGTTCGACGTGCAGGTGAGCTACGAGCCGGACGCGGTCGTGCTGCCCGGCACCCAGCTGCAGGGCGCCACCCACCTCGGCGAGGGCTGCACCGTCGGCCCGAACTCCACCGTGACCGACAGCGCGATCGGCGCCGGCGCCACTGTGAGCAACGCCACGGTGATCCAGGCCGAGGTCGGCGAGTCCGCCTCGGTGGGCCCGTACGCCTACCTCCGCCCGGGCGCCAAGCTCGCCCGCAAGGCCAAGGCCGGCACCTACGTCGAGATCAAGAACTCCGAGCTCGGCGAGGGCGCCAAGGTGCCGCACCTCTCGTACATCGGCGACGCGACGATCGGCGAGGGCAGCAACGTCGGCGCGGCCTCCGTCACCGTCAACTACGACGGCGTCAACAAGCACCGCACCGTGATCGGGGCGCACTGCCGCACCGGCTCGGACAACATGTTCATCGCCCCGGTGACCGTCGGCGACGGCGCCTACACGGCGGCCGGCTCGGTGATCTACCAGGACGTCCCGGCCGGTTCGCTGGGCGTCGCCCGGGCGCAGCAGCGGAACATCGCCGGCTGGGTCGCCCGCAAGCGCCCCGGCACGGCCGCCGCCGAGGCCGCCGCCAAGGCCGAGGCGTCCGGGACACCCGAGGCCTGAGCGGCTGCGGGGGATCTTGGGAAGCGGTCCCGGGGCGGACGGTTCCCTGCGCACCGCGTAACCTGGAGTACATACGTGCGCCACTGGGCTGACCGTACTCGTCCCGGCGTACCCCAAATCCCCTGCCGACCGACGTCCCCGAGCGCTGCTGCCCGGGTGCGCCATGGCGGGTCCATGTGCGGCAGCAACGCGAGGAGACGGTGCAGTGAGCGGGATCACGACGTCGGGTGAGAAGAAGCTCAAGCTCTTCTCCGGCCGTGCCCACCCCGAGCTGGCGGAGGAGGTGGCCCGGGCGCTCGACACCGAACTGGTTCCCACCAAGGCCCTGGACTTCGCGAACGGTGAGATCTACGTCCGCTTCCTGGAGTCGGCCCGCGGCGCGGACTGCTTCGTGATCCAGAGCCACACGGCTCCGATCAACCAGTGGATCATGGAACAGCTGATCATGATCGACGCGCTGAAGCGGGCCTCGGCGCACAGCATCACGGCGATCCTGCCGTTCTACGGCTACGCCCGGCAGGACAAGAAGCACCTCGGCCGCGAGCCCATCTCGGCCCGCCTGGTCGCCGACCTGCTCCGCCAGGCCGGCGCCGACCGCCTGATGGCCGTGGACCTGCACACCGCGCAGATCCAGGGCTTCTTCGACGGCCCGGTGGACCACCTGTTCGCGCTGCCGATGCTGGCCGACTACGTGGGCGAGCGGGTCGACCGCTCCAAGCTCACCATCGTCTCGCCGGACGCCGGCCGGGTGAAGGTCGCCGACCAGTGGTGCGACCGCCTGGGCGCGCCGCTCGCGATCATCCACAAGCGCCGCGACATGACGCAGGCCAACACGATCCTGTCCGCCGAGGTCGTCGGGGACGTCGAGGGCCGGGTGTGCGTCCTGGTCGACGACATGATCGACACCGCCGGCACCATCTGCGCCGCCGCCGACGCGCTCTTCGACAACGGTGCCGCCGACGTGATCGTCGCGGCCACCCACGGCGTGCTCTCGGGCCCGGCCGCGGACCGCCTGAAGAACTCCCGCGTCAGCGAGTTCGTCTTCACCAACACCCTGCCCACCCCGCAGCAGCTGCAGCTGGACAAGGTGACCACCCTCTCGATCGCCCCCTCGATCGCCGCCGCGATCAAGGAGGTCTTCGAGGACGGCTCGGTGACCAGCCTCTTCGAGGGCGTGCACTGACCGTCCGCCCCGGACGTCCGGCCCCCGCACGCCACGCGTGCGGGGGCCGATTTCACGTTGACGCCACCACCGGTTAGACTCGTGGAACTGCTCGGCGAGGGATGCCGTGTGCCCGTACGGGTACCGCAACCGTGATCGACGCGCTGCTTCCAGTAGTCGTCCGCCGCCGAGCGACCCCCAAGGAACTTGAGGGTGTGGCCCGGCGGTTTTTGTCGTTCCTGCACCCGCGCCAGTCTTTCTCCCGAGGAGTGCAGTCGTGTCCGAGATCCGCCTTGCCGCCGAGTCCCGCACCGAGTTCGGCAAGGGTGCCGCCCGTCGCGCCCGCCGCGCCGGCTTCGTCCCCGGTGTCGTCTACGGCCACGGCCACGCGCCGGTCCACCTGAACCTGCCCGGCCACGACCTGATGATGGCCCTCAAGACCCCGAACGCCCTGCTGGTCGTGCCGATCGAGGGCAAGGACGAGTACGTCCTGCCGAAGGCCGTCCAGCGCGAGGCCATCAAGCGCAGCATCGAGCACGTCGACCTGCTCCTCGTGAAGCGCGGCGAGAAGGTCACCGTCGAGATCCCCGTGCACACCGAGGGTGAGCTGGCCCCCGGCGGCAACCTGATCGAGAACGTGCTGAACGCCCTCCCGATCGAGGCCGAGGCCACCCACCTGCCCGAGTCGGTCACCGTCTCCGTCGAGGGCCTGGAGGCCGGCGCCTCCATCACCGCCGGCGACATCGTCCTGCCGAAGGGCACGACCCTGGCCGTCGAGGCCGACGCCGTCGTGCTGCAGGTCATCGGCGCCCAGGCCCCCGAGGCCACCGAGGAGGAGGCCGCCGAGGGCGAGGCCGTCGAGGCCTGATCCCCGCCGGATCCCCGCTTCCGCCGCCCCGGCCGCTCCTGACCCCAGGAGCGGCCGGGGCGGCGGCGTTCCCGGGCTCCGACCGCCGCTCAGGAGTGCCCGGGCAGCCGCCGCAGCCGCACCTCCTGCGGCACCGGCTTCAGCGCCTCCCGGAGCGTCAGCCCGGAGACCCGCGGCAGCCGCCCCGCCAGCCAGTCGCAGACCTCCTCCGGGTGGTGCTTCGCGCCCTCGCGCAGCGACCAGCCCAGCGCCTTGCGCACGAAGAACCGCGGATCCGTCAGCAAGCCGTCCGCGAGCGCCCCGAAGCCGCCGAAGAAGGACGGGAACAGCTCCGGCGAGCGGAGCGCCGGAAGGTACCCCAGCACCCCGCCCCGGCGCACCCACAGCTCGTCCCGGCGGCTCCAGCGCAGCAGCACCTCCGCCGTCCCCGGGTGGCGCAGCAGCAGCGGACCGGCCGCCTTCGGTGCGATCACGTCCACGTGCGCCCAGGTGCCGCACTGCTCCAGCATCCGCTCCAGCAGCGCGAGATCGGCCGGCACCAGCAGCCGTTCGCGGGCCTCCAGCAGGAACCCGGCGCAGCTGCGCGACTCGTGGACCGGCTGCGCCCACAACTCCTCGACCAGCGCCAGCACCGCGTCCCGGTCCAGGCCCGGGTGGCGGCGGAGCAGCGCGCGCACCTCGCTGCGCATCGCCGGCACCGGCACCCCGAGGTGGTGCAGCGAACTCTTCAGGTACGCCTGCTCCTGCTCGGCGCGGCCGGGCACCACGGCGCCCCGCAGTCCGGCGGTCAGCTCGGCGGCCAGGGCGGCGGTCGGTGCGGTCACGGGCGGTCCTCCGGTCCGGCGGCGGTCGTCGTCACGACGGTACGCCGCCGCGGGCCGGCGCCGACGGCCGCGGCCGCCCCTGCCCCGGCCGGGCGCGGCGGCGCTGCGGATAATGGACCCGCAGGAACGAGGCGAGCGGAGATCGGTGATGAGCGCGGTGGCGGACGAGTACACGGGACCCTGGCTGGTCGTGGGCCTGGGGAACCCCGGCGAGGGCTACGCCCGCAACCGGCACAACATCGGCTTCATGGTGGTGGACCTGCTCGCGGAGCGGATCGGCGCGAAGTTCAAGACGCACAAGAGCCGCGCCCAGGTCGCCGAGGGCCGGCTCGCCGGCCGGCGCGTGGTGCTGGCCAAGCCGATGACCTTCATGAACCTCTCCGGCGGCCCCACCACGGCGCTGCGCGACTTCTACAAGGTCCCCAACACGGCGATCGTCGCCGTCCACGACGAACTGGACATCGACTACGCGGCGCTGCGGCTGAAGTGCGGCGGCGGCGACAACGGCCACAACGGGCTGAAGTCCATCACCAAGTCGCTCGGCGCCGACTACCACCGGGTGCGCTGCGGCATCGGCCGCCCGCCGGGCCGGATGGAGGTCGCGGACTTCGTGCTGAAGGACTTCTCCTCCACCGAGCGCAAGGAGCTCGACTGGTTCGTGGACCGGTCCGCGGACGCCGTGGAGGCGCTGCTCTCCGAGGGGCTGGAGCGGGCCCAGAGCACCTACAACTCCTGAGCCGGGCCCACCGGACGGCACCCCGCGGAGGGCTCCCGGGAGCGGGTCGTGAGGATTCGGTGCCGTACACAACGGTCCTGCAACGCTTGGCCGCTGGGACCTGAATCACGGTCAGTTCGATGCGTTCCATCGGATACGGTCTGTCCCGTACGAAGGGGTTGAGGGGTTCGATCTGGGGGTATGGAACGTGATTCGCTCCTACCGGGCGGCACGGATGGTAGGCGGCGCGGCAATCTGCCTGGCTGCCACCGGGATCGCCGCCCCGGCCGCGGCGGCCGCCGGCGCGACGGCGGGCCCGGAGCCGTCCCCCGAGCCCGCCGCGGCCCAGATGGTGCCGCCGGTCAGCGGCTCGGTCGGCGGCTCGGCCGGTCTCTACGCGGTGGCCGGCGGAATGGTCGTGGTCGCGGGCGGAGCCGCTACCTGGCTGCGCCGCCGCCGGGCCGACCGCGAGGCCTGACCGCCGCCGATCACAGGGCCGACCCCGCCGGGGTCGGCCCGCGGCGTTCCCGGGCCGGCGGCCACCGCCCCGCCGCCCGCACCGGAGGACACCGAGCCGCCCGACCTGACCTGCCCGGCCCGGCTGCGGAGCGGGGCGCCCGGCACCGCCCCGATCGGGGACAGCGGGCCGGACGAAACGGCCGAGCGGGCCTGGAGGTTCGCCCTGCGGGAGGACCGCTTCCACATCTCCGGGGTCTGCGTGGACCGCGGCGTCGGGCAGGTGCTGGTCTTCCGGGTGCCCGGCAGCGGCCTGGACGCCGGACTCTCGGCGGCGCTGCGGGCACCCTGCGCTTCCGCGACGCGTCCTACTCGCAGTTCGACCTGAACCGGGTGCTCACCGCGGTGGTGCGGGACACCGAGTACTGGCGGGACCGCGGGGTGGAGATCACCACCGGCGGCAAGCGGGTGGACGGCAGCGGGATCGTGCTCGTCACGCCGCAGGCGGACACCGCCCGGGCCGATCTCCTGGCGCGCTACCGGCCGTACGTCGTGCAGGTGGTGGACCAGCCGTCGGCGGCGACGGCGTGACGCGCCGAGGGGCGGCCCCGCGGTGTGCGGGACCGCCCCTCGGGCCGGACGGGTGCCGGATCAGCCGGTGTTGCGCAGGCCGGCGGCGATGCCGTTGACGGTCAGCAGCAGGGCGCGGGCCCGCAGCGGGTCCTCGCTCAGCCCCTTGGCGGCCTCGTCGCGCTGCCGGCGCAGCAGCGCCACCTGCAGGTACGAGATCGGGTCGAGGTAGGCGTCGCGGACGGCGAAGGTCTGCTTCAGCACCGGGTTGTGGTCGAGCAGTTCGGTCTCGCCGGTGAGCCGGAGCACCTCGCGCAGGGTGCGCTCGTGCTCGGCGGTGATCTGGTCGAAGACGTGGTGCAGGTCGGCGGGGACCAGCTGCTCGACGTAGTGGCGGGCGATCCGCAGGTCGGTCTTGGCCAGCGTCATGGCGACGTTGGACAGGAAGTTGCGGAAGAAGTGCCACTGGCCGTGCATCTCGTCCAGCACGTCGCCGAGGCCGGCCTCGCGGGCGGCGGCCAGGCCCGCGCCGACGCCGTACCAGCCGGGGACGATCTGCCGGGACTGCGTCCAGCCGAACACCCACGGGATGGCCCGCAGGCCGTCCAGGCCGGCGCCGGAGTCGGGGCGGCGGGACGGGCGGGAGCCCAGGTGCAGCGAGGCGAGCTGGTCGACCGGGGTGGCGGCGAAGAAGTACTTCGGCAGGTCCTCCTGCTCGACCAGGGCCCGGTAGGCGGTGTGCGCGGCCTCCGACACCTGGTCCATCGCGGCGTCCCAGCGGGCCAGCTCCTCCGGCGCCTGGCGCGGCGCGGTGTGCAGCGCGGAGGCGGCGAGCGTCGCGGAGACGGTGAGTTCGAGGTTCTCCCGGGCCAGCGACGGCAGCAGGTACTTGTCGGAGATGACCTCGCCCTGCTCGGTCACCTTGATCTCGCCCTCCAGGGTGCCCCACGGCTGGGCGAGGATCGCCTCGTGCGAGGGGCCGCCGCCGCGGCCGACGGTGCCGCCGCGGCCGTGGAAGAGCCGCAGCCGGATGCCGTAGCGGTGCGCGACGTCGCGCAGCCGGCGCTGGGCGCGGTGGATCTCCCACTGCGAGGTGGTGATGCCGCCGAACTTGGAGGAGTCCGAGTAGCCGAGCATGACCTCCTGGACGTCGCCGCGCAGCGACACCAGCAGGCGGTACGACGGGTCGGAGAGCATCTCGTCGAGGATCCGGTCGGCCTGCTGCAGCTCGTCGGTGGTCTCCAGCAGCGGCACGATGCCGATCTTGGCGATGCCGGAGTGCAGGTCGATCAGTCCGGCCTCGCGGGCCAGCACCGCGGCGGCGAACACGTCGTCCGCGCCCTGGCACATCGAGATGATGTACGACTCGACGATCTCGTCGCCGAACCGCTCGAAGCCCTCCCGGATCGTGTTGAACACACCGAGGGTCTTGGCGCCGGCCGCGTCCAGCGGGGCCGGGACGGGGGCGAGCGGGCGGCGCGAACGCAGCTCCTTGGCGAGCAGCCGCTGCCGGTACTCGCGCGGCATGTCCGCGTAGCGCCAGGCCTCCTCGCCGAGCCGGTCGAAGAGCTGGCCGAGCGCGTGGTGGTGCGCCTCGGCGTGCTCGCGGACGTCCATGGTGGCGAGCTGCAGGCCGAACGCCTCGACGGTGCGGATCGCGCGGGCTAGCCGGCCGTCGGCGATCAGCCCGCCGCGGTGGGCGCGCAGCGAGTCCTGGATCAGGCGCAGGTCGGCGACCAGCTCGCGGGTGCCGACGTAGTCGCGGCCCTCGACGTGCGGGGTGCCCGCGGCCAGCCGGTCGCGGGTGTTCTCCAGCTTGAGGCGGACGCAGGTGGCCTTGAGCCGGTAGGGCTCCTCGGCGTTCATCCGCTTGTACCGGGGGCTGAGCTCCGGCAGCGCCTTGAGGTCGGCGTCCAGCGAGGCGAGGAGCTCCTCGCTCGCCCCGGCCAGCCGGACCGAGGTGGAGAGCGAGTTGCGCAGGTCGTCGACGGTGGCGAGGGCGTCCTTGATGCCGTACTCGTGCTGCAGGTTGAGGACGTCCCAGGTGACCTGCGGGGTCACGTTGGGGTTGCCGTCGCGGTCGCCGCCGATCCAGGTGCCGAAGGTCAGCGGCCGGACCCCGTCGGGCAGCGTCAGGCCGACCCGGCCGAGCTCCTCGTGCAGCTCCTCCAGGACGGCGGGGACGGCCTCGCGGTACAGCTCGTCCAGGTAGTAGACCGCGTTGCGGGCCTCGTCCGTCGGCTCCGGGCGGGCGATCCGCAGCTCGTCGGTCTGCCAGAGCAGGTCGATGACCTCGGCGAGCCGGCGGTCGGCCTGGCGCTTGGCCGAGGAGTGCCGGACGGGGTCGGCCTCGGACAGCCCCGAGGCGACGTGCTCGCGGTGGATGCGCTCCAGCAGCTCGCCGATCCGGCGCAGCTTGTTGAGGACGCTGCGGCGGGCGGCCTCGGTCGGGTGCGCGGTGAAGACCGGCCGGACGGCCAGGTGGGCCAGGGTGTCCTGGAGGTGCTTCGGGTCGGCCTCGGCGAGCTGGTCCGCGGTCTGCGCGAGCAGCGAGCCCTCGCGGGCCCGGCGGGTGGCGAACTCGCGGCCGCGGTGCACCTGCTCGGTGACGTTGGCGAGGTGGAAATAGGTGGAGAAGGCGCGGACGAGCTTGCCTGCGGTCTCCAGGTCGATCCCGGCGAGCAGCTCGGCGGTGGCCTCGCCGTCGGTGCGGCTGAGCAGGCGGACCTGCTCCACCAGGCCGAGCAGCTCGGGGCCCTCCTGCCGGACCAGCGTCTCGCCGAGCAGGTCGCCGAGTCGTCGGATGTCCGCGCGCAGGGCGGCGTTGTCGGCGTCGGGGCCGGCGGTCGCGGACGGGGTGTCCGACGAGGCGGGGACCGGAGCGGTCACGGCTGTCTCCCTGTGGTGGTGGGGGGTTCGGCAACGGCTCTCATCACCTTTGTAACGGTGACGCGTGCGGACCGCGCTGTCCGACCCGAACAGCATAGGTGGCACCGGGTGCCGCGTCCGAGATTGGCCGGATGGCGGACAGGGTGCCGCTCGCGCCGGGTCCCGCAGAACTCGCTGGGGAGGGCCCGAGGGGCGGCCTTACGCTGTCCCCCATGAGCAAGTCGCCGGAGGGGGGCGGGCCGGTCCACACCCTGGGGTGGTGGCCCCGGCGCCGCAGCGCACTGCTGGACGTGGGGCTGGCCGGACTGGCCGGACTGGAGTGCGCCGCGGGGGCGTACGGCATGGTGGGGGACCGGCTGCACCTCGGTGCGCCGGCCGCGGTCGTGTCGGCGGTGCTGGGGGCACTGGCCGGGGCGACCCTGGTGGTGCGGCGGCGCTGGCCGGCCGTACCCGTCCTGGTCGGGCTGGTCTTCGTCCCCGGCCTGTTCGGCATGGTGCTGCTGGTCGTCTCGCTCTACACACTGGCCGCCACCTGGGAGTGGCCCTCGCGCCGCCGCCGGGTCGTCGCGCTCTCCGCGATCGCCCTCGCCGAGACCTTCGGCATGGCCCTCGTCTACATGCTCGCCCCCACCCAGGTGCCCGCCGAGGAGACCCCGCCGACCTGGGTGTTCGTCCTGCTGGCCGCCCTGGTGTCGGTCGGCCTGACGGTGCCGCCGGTCGTCACCGGCCTCTACGTCGGCGCCCGCCGCCGGCTCGTCGAGTCGCTCACCGACCGCGCGCTCGGCCTGGAGGCCGAACTCGACCTGCTCGCCGAACAGGCCAGCGAACGGGCCCGGCGCGCCCGGCTGGAGGAGCGCACCCGGATCGCCCGCGAGATGCACGACGTGGTCGCGCACCGGGTCAGCCTCATGGTGGTGCACGCCGGCGCCCTGGAGCGGATCATCACCAAGGACCCGGAGAAGGCGCAGGCCAGCGCGAAGCTCATGGGCGAGGTCGGCCGGCAGGCGCTGGACGAACTGCGGGAGATCCTCGGCGTGCTGCGGATGGCCGAGCCGGCCGCGGCCGCCGCCGAGAGCACGGGCGGCCTCACCGAGGTCCCCGGGCTCGTCGAGCAGTCCCGGGCGGCCGGGATGGCGGTCTCGCTCACCGTCAGCGGCGAACGCCGCCCGTACCGCGGGGACGCCGAGCAGACCGCCTACCGGGTCGTCCAGGAGGGCCTCACCAACGCCCACAAGCACGCCGGCGGGGCCCGGGTGTCCGTGCTGCTGGCCTTCGTGCCGAACGGGGTGCGGGTGGCCGTGGTCAACGACTGCCCCGGCGGCGCCGAGCCCGTCCGCCTCCCGAGCGGCGGGAACGGGCTGGTCGGCATGCGCGAGCGGGTCGTCTCCCTCGGCGGCAGCTTCGACGCCGGCCCGGAGCCGGACGGGGGATTCCGCGTCGAGGCGGTGCTGCCCTCCCGGCTGGCGGTGCCCTCGGAGCGGCTGGCCTAGACGTCGGCTCAGGGGGCACTCAGCAGACGATCGGCGGATTTCGGGCCGACCAGCGGGGCGAAGAGGCGGACGACCGGCGGGAGGGCGAGGGCCACCGCGAGGGTCAGGGCGAACGCCCCGAACAGGGGCAGGGCCGTCCAGGCGTGGCGCAGCAGCCGTGCGTGGTAGACGCCGGAGGCCTGGACGAGCTTCAGCGGCAGCCCGTGCAGCAGGTAGACGTGCAGCGAGGCCGCGCCCAGGACCGTCCAGCGGGTCCGGCCCTCCGGCAGCAGGGCGAGGAACGCCGCGCCGGCGACCAGCGACAGCAGGCCGAGCGCGGCCCTGACGGCGAGCCACACCGGGTACCCGACGTGCAGCTGGGCCGCGGTACCCGTGTACTCCACCCAGCCGGGGTCGAGCAGCTCCGGGGCGGCGGCCCACAGCACCGCCAGGACCGAGGCCAGGACCGCCGGGGCCCAGCGCCGGACGGCCGGCCGCCGCAGCAGCGCGAGGTGGTGCGGGCGCAGCACCAGGCCGAGCACGAACCACGGCAGGAAGGCGAGGGTGCGGCTGAGCGCGAGTTCCTCCGGCAGCGCCCGGGCGGCTCCCGAGGCGGCGGCGACCAGCACGGCCACCGCGAGCGGGTGCCGCAGCGCCGTCCACAGCGGCACGGTCAGCCGCCAGACGAACAGCGAGAGCAGGAACCAGGTCAGCCAGCGCGGCTCCAGCAGCGAGAAGGGCGCGAACCGGCCCTCCAGTGCCATCCCGACCAGGTTGTAGAGCACCTGGAAGACCAGGTAGGGCACGGCGACACCGGTCACCAGGCGGCGGCCGTCCACCGCCGGCCGGCCCGGCCGGGGCCGGGCGAACCAGCCGCACAGCGTCACGAACACCGGCATCGCGAAGGCCGCGACGGTGAGCACCGTGGCGGCGATCGTCCGGTCGGCGCCGACCAGCGGCATCCAGGTGTGCGCGCACACCACCAGCGCGACCGCCGCGAACTTGGCGTTGTCGAACAGCGGTTGCCGTTCCGGGCCATGAGCCGATTCGGTGGCGGTGGCGGTGGCGGTGGCGGTGGCGGTGGCGTCGGGGGCGGGGGGTTCGGTGCGGGCCGCGGCGGCGGGGGCGCTCATCGCGATTCCTCCCGGTCTTCTCCTCGGAATTGCCACACAGTGTGGACCCGGGACGGGCGGGACGGGAGGGGTTCGGGCGAAAGCGGTGCGCCCGCACACGAAGGGCGCGCGGATGGGGTGCACCGGCCGACGGTCCGTCAGCCGGTGCGGGGGGAGCGGTGGGTGCGGACCGTCAGGCGCGCAGCCGCTCCGGGGCGAGTCCCATGACCAGGGTGGCGAGCGCCTGGTCGACGGTGGCGCCGAGGTACCACTCGCCGGCGTGGTCCAGGCTGAAGACCCGGCCGAGTTCGTCGATCGCGAGCAGCGCCTGGCCGAACCGCTCCTCGCCGAGCGGGGCGAGGCGGGTGCCGAGCGCGCGGCCGAGGTCGGCCAGGGTGCGCGGCTGGTGCAGGCCGCAGCGCGGGTCGAGCAGGAAGGGGGTGCGGGCCAGCGCCCGTCCGGCCCCGTCCAGGTCGAAGGCCAGCCCGCCGAACTCGGCCCAGGCCTCGACGGCGGCGGGGAAGACGGCGTGCGGGGTGTCCAGGGGCCCGCCGTGCACGGCGAGCACGTCCGCCCAGGCCTCGGCCTGGCGGATCTCCCAGCGTCCGGGGTGCCAGCCGGCCTGCTTGAGGGCGGCAGCCACGTCGGCCGGGAAGCGCGGTTGGGTTCGTACGGCGGTCGCGTTCAGGGTCTGCTCCGTGGTTCGGGGACAGGGACGGCGCGCGTCAGCGGGTGGTGGGCCCGACGGCGACGCTCGCGACGTTCAGGTGGTCCAGCAGAGCCGCGCAGGAGCGGCACGGCGGCGCGTGCGTGCCGTGCGCCGGGTCCCCCTCCTCGCGGATGCGGACGGTGGTCAGCCGCGCGCCCCTGAGCGCCTTGCGGGCGTCGTGCAGGCCGAGCGGCTTCCGTGAGGCGCGCTTGGAACGAGCCCCGTCGACCGTGGTGAGGTACTGGGAGAGCAGCACCGCCTCCGGGCAGCGGCCGGTGAACCGCTCGCGGTGCTCGATCGGAAGGCCGGCGAGGAAGTCCCCGACCAGCGGGTGCAGCAACGGTGCGAGGTCGGACTTGTCGCCGGCCAGGGTCTGCACCTCGCCGCCCTTCAGCGAGAGCGCCGCCGCGACCGCGGGCAGGACGCTGTCCCGCAGGTGGAGCAGCCGCGGGACGGCCGGGGCCGCCGGCTGCGCGGCGCTGCCGGGCTCCCGGTCGGCCGTCGGGCTCGCTGACATGGTTCTCCTCGATCGCGTTCCGCGCGGGTCTCCGGCCCGGCGCCCGGGATGCTGACGGACGGTGGACGCCGACCCGCTCCCTCATTGTGGGCCTCAAGACTGTCAAACCCTTCGCAGCGCCGCGGACCCGGGGTGTACGGAGCGTTGCGAACGCCGTCACGGCGCGCCGCGGGTTTGCGGATTCGGCCTCCGGGGGCGTACGGCGGCCGGTACCGTTCCAGCGGCGGGGCCACCTGGGCAGCACCGTGGGGCGCCGTCGGCCGCAGGGCCGGCGGTGGTGATCCGATCAGGGCGGCCGCACGGACGCGGGGTGCTCCGGGGCAGTGACGCTCCGGCACCGGACAAGGGGGGTCTTGTCGATGTCGATGCAGCACGGTCCGGGGCACGCGCCGGCGCAGGAGGCGCACGAGGCGCCCGGCGAGCACGTCCCCACGCCGGGTGCGGCCGGGTCCGCGCCCGGACGCCGGATCGGGCTCGCGGTGGTCGGCGCCGGGTACTGGGGACCCAACCTCGTCCGCAACGCCCAACAGACGGCCGCCCTGCGGCTGCACTGGCTGTGCGACCTCGACGAGGAACGCTCCCGCCGGGTGCTCGGCGAGTACAGCACCGTCCGCACCACCACCTCCTTCGACGAAGTCCTCGCCGACGACCGGGTCGAGGCCGTCGCCGTCGCCACCCCTGCCGCCGCCCACTACAAGCTGGTGCGCGCCGCCCTGGAGTCCGGCCGCCACGTGCTCGTCGAGAAGCCCATCACCACCACCGCCGACGAGGCCGCCGAATTGTGCGAACTCGCTGAAGAACGCGGACTGGTACTGATGTGCGACCACACCTTCTGCTACACGCCGGTGGTCCGCCGGATCCGCGAGCTGGTGCACGGCGGCGAGATCGGCGACGTCCAGTTCTTCGACTCGGTGCGGATCAACCTCGGCCTCGTCCAGCCCGACGTCGACGTGCTGTGGGACCTCGCCCCGCACGACCTGTCGATCCTCGACTTCGTGCTGCCGCCCGGCGTCGAACCGGTCGGCGTCAGCGCCCAGGCCGCCGACCCGATCGGGGCCGGCCGCGCCTGCGTCGCCTACCTCACCGTCCGGCTCAGCAACGGCGCGCTCGCCCACTGCCACGTCAACTGGCTCTCACCGACGAAGGTCCGCACCACCCTGATCGGCGGGTCCCGGCGCACCCTTGTCTGGGACGACCTCAACCCGCAGGCCAGGCTGGCGATCCACGACCGCGGGGTCGACCTCACCCCGCCCGACGAACTCACCGACGCCATCCGGCACCGCGCCATGATCTCGTACCGGGTCGGCGACATGGTCGCGCCCGCCCTGGTCGAGCAGGAGGCGCTGCGCAACGTGATGGGCGAGTTCGCCGCCGCGGTCACCGAGGGCCGGGCCCCGCTCACCGACGGCCGCTCCGGCCTGCGGGTGCTGCGCCTGCTGCACGCCGCCTCGCGCAGCCTCGAACTCGGCGGCGCCACCGTGCCCGTCGACCCGGGCGCAGACCCGGACACCGCCGCCGCGCTGCCCCACCCCGTCCTGCCCCACCCCGTTCTGCCCCACCCCGTTCTGCCGAGCACCGCACAGGAGAGGGCCGCCGCCCGATGAACGCAGTCCCCGTCCCCGGCTCCCGTTGCCTGGTCACCGGCGGCGCCGGCACCATCGGTTCCACCGTCGTCGACCAGCTGATCGAGGCCGGTGCCCGCGAGGTCGTCGTGCTCGACAACTTCGTCCGCGGCCGCACGGAGAACCTCGCCCGCGCCCGGGAGCTCGCCGCCCCCGGCCAACTGCGGGTCGTCGACGGCGACATCCGCGACCGCGCACTGCTGCGCGAACTCCTCGGCGACGACACCGACCTGCTCTTCCATCTCGCCGCGATCCGGATCACCCAGTGCGCCGCCGAACCCCGGCTCGCCCTGGAGATCATGGTCGACGGCACCTTCGACGTCATCGAGGCCGCCGCCGAGAAGGGCGTCCGCAAGCTGATCGCCTCGTCCACGGCCTCCGTCTACGGCCTCGCCGACACCTTCCCGACGCCGGAGACCCAGCACCCCTACAACAACGACACCTTCTACGGCGCCGCCAAGGCGTTCAACGAGGGCATGCTGCGCAGCTTCCACGCGATGACCGGCCTGGACTACGTCGCGCTGCGCTACTTCAACGTGTACGGGCCCCGGATGGACGTCCACGGCAAGTACACCGAGGTGTTCATCCGCTGGATGGAGCGGATCGCCTCCGGCGAGCCCCCGCTGATCTTCGGCGACGGCACCCAGACCATGGACTTCGTCTACACCGAGGACATCGCCCGGGCGAACCTGCTCGCCGCCGCGGCCCCCGTCACCGACCGGGTCTACAACATCGCCTCCGCGAGCGAGGTCTCGCTGCGCGGCCTCGCCGACGCGCTGCTCGCCGCCATGGACCGCAGCGACCTCGACGTCGAGCACGGCCCGGCCCGCGGCACCGCGGGCGGCGTGGTCCGCCGGCTCGCCGACATCTCCGCCGCCGAACGCGACCTCGGCTGGAAGCCCGACCTCGGCCTCGACGACGGCCTGCGCCGGCTCGTCGCCTGGTGGCGCGCGCAGTGACCGCGACCGACCCGCGAGCAGTTCGGAGCACCCCCGTGTCCAGTACTCCGGTGGCGGGCATCCCCGTCATGGTGCCGTGGCTCGGCGAGGAGGAGGCCGAGGCCGCCGCCGAGGCCGTCCGCTCCGGCTGGGTCGCCCAGGGCCCGCGGGTCGCCGCCTTCGAACGGGCCTTCGCCGAGCACCTCGGGGTGCCGCACGCGGTCGCCGTCTCCTCCTGCACCACCGCGCTGCACCTCGCCATGATCGGTGCCGGGGTCGGCCCCGGCGACGAGGTGGTGGTGCCCTCGCTGTCCTTCGTCGCCACCGCCAACGCCGTCACCTACGTCGGTGCCGTCCCCGTCTTCGCGGACGTCGACCCGGCCACCGGCAACCTCACCCCCGACACGGTCGCCGCCGTGCTCACCGACCGCACCAGGGCCGTGATCGCCGTCGACCAGGGCGGCGTCCCGGTCGACCTCGACACGATCCGGGCCCTGGTCGAACCCCGCGGCGCCACCGTCGTCGAGGACGCCGCCTGCGGGGCCGGCTCCGTGTACCGCGGCCGCCCGGCCGGCGCCGCCGCCCAGATCGCCGCCTACTCCTTCCACCCGCGCAAGCTCCTCACCACCGGCGAGGGCGGCATGGTGACCTGCCACGACGCCGACCTCGCCGCCCGGCTGCGCCGGCTGCGCGAGCACGGGATGAGCGTCTCCGCCGCCGACCGGCACGGCGCGGCGGGCGGCGCCGCCGTCGTCGAGACCTACGACGAGATCGGCTTCAACCACCGGATGACCGACATCCAGGCCGCCGTCGGCCTGGTCCAGCTCGGCAAGCTGCCCGCCATGGTCGCCCGGCGGCGCGAACTCGCCGAGCGCTACCGCGGCCTGCTCGGCCCGCTCGCCGAACGGCTGGTCACCGACCCCGCCCACGGCACCGGCAACTACCAGGCCTGCTGGCTGCTGCTGCCGGACACCGCCCCCGACCGCACCGAGGTGCTGGCCCGGCTCGCCGCCGCCGGCGTCTCCGCCCGGCGCGGCATCATGGCCGCCCACCTGGAGGCCCCCTACAAGGGCACCGCGCGGGTGCCGCTGCCCGCCACCGAGCTGATCACCCACCGCTCGCTGATCCTGCCGCTGTTCCACACCCTCACCGAGGAGCAGCAGGACCGCGTCGTCGCGGCCCTCCGGGAGGCCGTCGGGTGACCTCGGTCAGGCACCTCGGGCACGCCGGCTTCGCGGTCGAGCACGCCGGCCTGCGGCTGCTGATCGACCCGTGGTTCCACCCCGCGTTCCTGGACGCCTGGTTCCCGTACCCCGACAACCGGCCGCTGCTGCCCGAGGTGGTGGCCGGCCGCTGGGACTACCTCTACGTCTCGCACACCCACGAGGACCACCTCGACGAGCGGCTGCTCGACCGGCTGCCCCGGGACACCACCGTCCTGGTGCCCCGCTACCGGACCCGGTCGCTGCAGCGCCGGCTCGCCGCGCTCGGCTTCACCCGGCAGGTGCCGCTCGGCCACCGGGAGACCCACCGGCTCGGCCCGGACGCCACCGCCACCATGCTGCTGGACACCAGCCACAAGGAGGACAGCGGCCTGCTGCTCGACCTCGGCGGCACGCGCTTCCTCGACCTCAACGACTGCAACCCGCCGCTGTCCGACCTGCCCGGCGGTGTCGACCTGCTGGCCGCCCAGTACTCCGGCGCCATGTGGTACCCCAACGCCTACGACTACCCGCCCGCGCGGATGGCCGCCAAGACCGCCGCCGTCCGCGCCGACCTGATGGACAGCCTGGTCCGCAAGGTCCGGCTCACCGGCGCCCGCCGCTACCTGCCCTCGGCCGGCCCGGCCTGCTTCCTCGACCCGGAGCTCGACCGGTTCAACGACCGCGAAAGGACGATCTTCGCGCACTGGGAGGACGTCGCCGCGGACTTCGCCGCCGCCTGCCCCGGGGTCGAGGTCGTCCGGACGGCCCCCGGCGACACCGTCGACGTGCGACCCGGGCCCGCCGGCCGCGCGGCGCCGCCGGCCCCGCCCGGCCGGTGGCTCACCGACCCGGCCGGCTACCTCGCCGACTACCGCGAGCGCCGCCGCGAGGAGTGGCAGGCGTACCACCGCGGCGAGCCCGCGCCGCCCACCGCGGAGGAGGTCGATGCGCACTTCGACCGGCTCCGCCGGCTCAACCGGCCGCTGCTCGCCGACTACCGCGGCCGGCTCGCCCTGGAGGCCGGCGGCGAGGCCTGGCGGATCGCCCTCGGCGACCTCGCCGCCCGGGTCGAGCTGGAGGACGACCCGGTCGACCCGGCCTACACCATCCGCGTCCCGCCGCGCGTCCTGCGGGCCGTCCTCGACGGCCGGGCCGGCTGGGAGGAGGCGCTGCTCTCGATGCGGCTCGCGCTGCACCGCGACCCGGACGTCTTCGACCTCACCCTGCTCTCGCTGCTGCGCTACGGCCACCAGCCGGCCCAGACCCGCCGGCTGGTGCGCGAGCGGGCCGCCTCCGACGAGACCGTCCAGCGCGACGGGCTGCGGATGCAGCGCTGGTGCCCGCACGCCGGCGAGGACCTCGGCCACGCCGTGATCGCCGACGGCGTCGTCGAGTGCCCCCGCCACCACTGGCGGTGGGACGCCCGGACGGGCGCCTGCCTCTCCGGCGGCAGCCTGCCGCTGCGCGTCGAACCCGCGCCCGCCGAGCCCGCGCCCGCCGAGCCCGCGCCCGCCGAGCCCGCGCCCGCCGAGCCCGCGCCCGCCGAGCCCGCACCCGGCCACGGAGCCGCACCCGGCCGCGGAGCCGCACCCGTTCCCGTGCCCGCACTGTCCACCGAACCCGCCGAGGGGCGTATCCCATGACCGACATCCCGCTCGTCGACCTGCACGCCGCCCACGCCGAGGTCGCCGAGGAGGTGCGCGCGGGCTTCGACGCCGTGCTGGCGAGCGGCGCCTACATCAAGGGCCCCGACGTGGCCGCCTTCGAGGCCGAGTACGCCGCCTTCTCCGGGGTGCGGCACGCCGTCGGCACGGCCAACGGCACCGACGCCCTCGAACTCGCCCTGCGCGCCCTCGACCTGCCGCCCGGCTCCGGCGCCGTCCTGCCGGCCAACACCTTCGTCGCCACCGCCGAGGCCGTCGTCCGGGCCGGGCTGCGGCCCGTCCTGGTCGACGTCGACCCCGAGCACCTGCTGATCGACCCGGCGGCCGCCGCCGACGCCCTGCCCGGTGCCGCGGTGCTGCTGCCCGTCCACCTCAACGGCCAGCTCGCGCCCATGGCGCCGCTGCTGGAGATCGCCGGGGACCGGCCGGTGGTCGAGGACGGTGCGCAGTCCCAGGGCGCCCGGCAGGACGGCCGGGTCTCCGGCTCCTGGGGCCGGATCGCCGCGACCAGCTTCTACCCCGGCAAGAACCTCGGCGCCTACGGCGACGCCGGTGCGGTAGTCACCGACGACGAGGGCCTCGCCGCCGCCGTGCGGCTGATCGGCGACCACGGCTCCGGCCGCAAGTACGTGCACGAGCGGTTCGGCTTCAACTCGCGGATGGACACCCTGCAGGCGGTCGTGCTCCGCGCCAAGCTGCGCCGGCTGCCCGCCTGGAACGAGGCCCGCCGGGCCGCCGCCGCGCGGTACGACGCGCTGCTCGCCGGCGTCGAGGGCATCACCCCGCCGCGCACCCTGCCGGGCAACGAGCACGTCTGGCACCTGTACGCCGTCCGGGTGGCGCGCGGCCGCGACACCGTCCTCGCCGACCTGCAGGCGGCCGGGATCGGCGCCGGGGTGCACTACCCGGTGCCCGTCCACCTGCAGCCCGCCTTCCGCGGCCTCGGCCACGCCGAGGGGGCCTTCCCGGTGGCCGAGCGGGCCGCCGCCGAACTGCTCACCCTGCCGCTGTTCCCGCAGATCACCGAGGACCAGCAGAGCCGGGTGGCGGAGGTGCTGGCGAAGGCGGTGCGCCGCTGACGCGGTGCCGCCCGGAACGGGAGTGATGCCCCTGGTCTCCAGGGGTGTCCCTTCCCCTACGCTGGTGCCCGCAACAGTGCAGAGCCAGTGGGGGAGCCCTGATGACGACAGGTCGGCCCGGCGCCGCCGCCGCGCCCAACTCGGCGTACGCGGGCCAGGTGGTGCAGTTCCCGGACCCGATCCGGGCCGAGAAGCACCCGGCCGGTGTCCGCGTGGACGAGTACGGCTTCCCGGACTTCGGGCCGTACGCGGCCGCGGCCGCCGAGGTGGCCGATCCGCCGGAGGGCTTCGGCGTGGACGAGCTCCGGCTCACCGACTACGTGTCCGCCAACGCCGCGCTGTTCACCCAGGGCCACGGGCTGTGGGCCGACCTGGAGACCGCCGTCGCCACCCCGCCCGGCTGGACCTGGCACCACGCGGTCGGCGGGGCCGCCCCCGGCTGGCGCCGGATGGAGCTCGTTCCGGTCGAGGTCAAGGCGCTGCTGCGGCACCACGGCGGCCTCGCCCGCTCCTCCGCCGACCACGCCCGCCGCGGCACCCGCCCGCTCCAGGAGCACCGGCCGGTGCACTTCCCGCTGGCCATGGACGGCGGCGACCCGGTGGCCGTCCCCGAGGACCTGGTGCAGCGCGCCGAGCAGCGGCTCGGGCACCCGCTGCCCGACGCCTACCGCAACTTCCTGAAGGTCGCCGGCGGCCGCGCCCCGGCCGGCGTCGCCCTGGACGCCGACTACGGAGTCCTCCTCGACCAGCCGTTCCTGACGCTGAGCGAGGAGTACGGCGTGCACGACCTGGTGTACGCCAACAAGTGCCTGCGTGACCACCTCACCAAGGACTACCTGGGCATCGCCTACGTCCAGGGCGGTCTGCTCGCGCTCAAGGTGCGCGGCGAGCGGACGGGGTCGGTCTGGTTCTGCCCGTACGACGACGCGCGCGACGGCGGCGGCGCGGAACCGCCGGAGGAACGGGTGGCGCGGCTGCTGCTGCCCTGCGGGGAGAGCTTCGACGCGTTCCTGCTCCGGCTGGCGGGCAGTCCGCCGGAGCTGGAGACGGTCGCGGAGCTGATGGTGGACGGCGGGTTCGCCCGGGCCGTCCCGGTGAACTGAGCAACGGAGGGGTGAGCCGGGCGTGGTGACGTACGCGCAGGCGCAGGAGATCGCCGAGGACTGGATCAACGCCGGCGTGCCGCGATCCCGGCAGCGCGAGGTACGGGTGCGGGAGTTCGACCTGGGCTTCGTCTGCTGGGCGGTGGAGGGATCCGAGGGCGCGCCCTCGGAGGGCGGCGAGGTGCGGCTGGTGATCGCCCGGGACAGCGGGGCGAGCACCCTCTGGCCGCCGCTGCCGGTCAACGAGGTGGTCCGCCGCTTCGAGGAGGCGTACGGCGGCCGGGCGGAGCCCAATCCGGCCGGCGCCGCCCGTCCGGTGCCCGGCGCGGTCGAGGCGACCTCCTTCCTGCTCAGCCCGCCGCAGTGGCTGCAGGAGGCCGGTGCGGCCGCGATCGCAGCCGAGAACGCCCGGCTGGGCGCCCCTGGCGACACGGCGCGCGCCGCGGCGGAGCGTGCCGCGGCGCAGCCCGCGCCGGCGGCCCCGGCCGTGCAGACCATGCCGCCCGTCTCGGACCGGCCGGCCGGCGACGCGCCGACCATGCTGGCCCCGCCCTCGGACCTGGACGCCCTGCGGGAGCGGTCCGCCGGGGCGGTGCCGTCCGGCTCGGAGGGCCTGACGGTGCCGATGCCCGTCCCGCCGCCCGGCTCGGAGGGGCTCACTGTGCCCATGCCGGCCACCGCTGCGCCGGCCGCCACCGTAGCGATGCCCGAGGGCTTCGGGTTCGACGCGCCGCCCGCCGCGAACCCGGCGCCGCCGACCGCGCCGCCGCCGTTCCCCGGCCCGGGCACGCCGTCGGCCGGCACCCCGGTGCCGCCGGTCGCGGTCGAGTACGCCCCGACCATGCTCGCCACCCCGGACCAGGTGCCCCCGCCGCCGCCCGGCCCGGGTGCGTCCGGCCCCGGCGTGGAGTACGCGCCGACCATGCTCGCCACCGACGGCCCGCCCGGACTGATGGGCCTGCCCGGGGCCCCCGGCACCCCGCCGGCCGGTGTCCAGCTCGGCCGCTCCGGCCCGTCCGTCCCGCCGCCGCCCCCGCCGGGCGAGCTGCGCGGGGCTGCCGGCCCGTCCGCCGCGGGCGCCGGGCGTTCCGCGCCCTCGGCCCCGCCGCCGCCCCCGCCGGGCGAGCTGCGCGGGGGAGCCGGCCCGTCCGCCGCGGGCGCCGGGCGCTCGGCGCCGTCCGCCCCGCCGCCGCCGGCCCCGGCCTCGCTTGCCCAGGGCGGCCCCGCCGCCCAGGCCGCGCCGGCCGCTCCGGACGCCGCCGGGGTGGCGCACGCCGCGACCCAGCTGGCGCACGCGATCGATCTGCCCGGCGGACCCGGCGCGTCCGGACCCGGTGCGCCCGGCCCGGCGATGCCTCCGCCGCCGGCCGGCGTGGCGGCCGTGCCGGGCCCGCCGCCGCCCGGCTACGGCTACCCCGGCGCCGGTCCGGTGGGCGCCCCGCCGGCCGTGCCCGCGCCGCCCGCCCCGGCGCCGCAGGCCGCTCCGGTGGCGCCGCCCGCCGCCGGGGTGCCGACCATCGGCCCCGGCACCCAGGCCGTGATCAGCTACCGCCGTCCGGACGGCTCCGAGCAGTCGCTGGTGATGGCCAGCGAGCCCGGCACCCCGCACCCGGAGTGGAAGGCGCTGCAGGAGATGCGCCGCCTCGGCGTGCCGCCGGACCAGGTGCTGGAGTTCCACACCGAGCTGGAGCTGTGCGACCTGCCGGGCGGCTACTGCGCCCGGATGGTGAAGTCCTCCTGGCCGAACGTGCGGATCACCCACACCGTCCCGTACGGCCGCGACCGGCAGGCCCGGCAGGCCGGCATGGCGATGCTGCTGGACCACCTGGACCAGTTGCACCAGCTGGCCGCGGCCCCGCAGCGGCCCCGGCCGGTGCAGGCGCCGCTGCCGCCGCCCGGCAGCGTCCCGCAGCTGCCGCCGATCCCCCCGCAGCAGCTCGCGGGGGAGCTCGGGCAGGCCTTCGGCGGGGCGGTGTTCCGCTTCGAGCAGCGGGCCGTCTCCCGGCAGGGCGTACCCGAGGCGGTCGCCCAGACGCTGATGTGGGCCGGCCTGCCCCGGGAGTTCGCGCCGTTCTTCTGGGCCCAGGCCCAGGAGGGCCGGCCGATCCCGACGCTGGCCGAGCTGGCCGCCGAGCGCGGCCGCCCGGCCGGCCCGGACTTCGGCGGCTACCTGGTGCTCGGCAACGACTACGGCCGGCAGCTGTGCGTCCAGTACGGTACCGCCGCGGTGGTGGCCGTCGATCTGGAGGGAACCGGCGAGCCGCCGCGCTTCGTCAACACCGGCGTGCCGGAGTTCGTCCGCAGCCTCGCCGTCCTCGGTCGGATGTGGCGGCTCCGGTACGGTCTGACACCCGAGCAGGCCGGTCGCTGGACGACCGACCTGCAGGCCCAGCTGCTGGCGGTCGACCCGGCGGCGCTGCACACCCCCGAGGGCTGGTGGGCGGTGCTCCTGGAGCAGCTCTGGGACGGCCTGATGTAGCGGCCGGGGGCGGGCCGTACGGTCCCGCCCCCCGGCCTCGTCTTGTTGGGCTTTCGGCCGTATCTGCGCAAAATAGGTCAAGTGGGCGCCCCGTGGGACGCCCGCGAACAGATGCACACCCACAGCACAAGGGGAAGAGCCGATGAGCGACGCCGTCTCCCAGCACGGCTTCACGGTGGCCCGCCGCGGCTATGCCATGGAGCAGGTCGACGCGACCCTCCGGGCGCTGACCGCCGACCGCGACGAGGCCTGGGAGCGGCTCAGCGTGCTCGGGGCCGGTCTGCGGGAGATGGAGAAGCGGCTCGGCGAGATCCTCCAGGCGAAGGAGGACGCGCCCGAACCCGACTACGGCCGGCTCAGCGCCCAGGCCGGCGCCCTCATGCTGATCGCCGAGAACGAGGCCGCGGCCGTCCGGGACAACGCGGCCCGCGACGCCGAGCAGGCGAAGGAGGACGCCGAGCAGGCCGGCCGGGCCGCCGCCCGTTCGGCCGAGGGGCACTCCGCGACCGTCCGCGGCGAGGCCGAGCAGGCTGCCCGGGCCACCGAGGACCGCAACCGCGCCGAGGCGGAGGCGATCGTCGACCAGGCCGAGCAGGACGCCCGGACGACCCACGACACGGCCACCGCCGACGCCGCCCGCACCCGGGTGGCCGCCGCGGAGGCCGAGGAGCGCGCCGAGGCCAAGCTGGCCGAGCTGCGGCGCCGCTCCGACGAGATGTTCGCCGAGGCGGAGGCCCGGGCCGACGCCGAGGAGGCCAAGATCACCTCCGGGGCGGAGCGCCGCCTGCGGGAGGCCGAGCAGCACCGCGAGGACATCCTCGCGGAGATCCGCGCCATCGAGGGCGCCGCCCAGAAGCGGGCCGAGGACGTGCTCTCCGCCGCCCGGCGCAAGGCCGACAACATCCGGTCCAACAGCGAGCAGGACCAGTCCGACTTCGCCGGCCGGCACGCCGAGATGCAGGAGCGCCTCGACACGGTCAAGAAGACGCTCGCCGAGCTGACCGGCGCCGCCCTGGGCAGCATCGAGCCCGGCAGCCGCCCCGCCGCCCTGGAGGCCGCGGCCAAGGAGGCGAACGAGCCGGAGATGACCCTCGACCTGCTGATGAAGAAGCCGTCGCCGGCCGAGACCGCCGAGGAGGCCCCCGCCCCGGCTGCCCCGGCTGCCCCGACCGCCGCCCCGACCGTCGAGGCCGCGGCCCCGGCGGAGGACGTGGCGGAGCAGTCCGGGGCCGAGGAGTCCGACGCCGAGCCGAAGATCGTCCCGAAGATCGTCATCGTGGACGACGGCATCGACCACGACACCCGTCCCAACCGGGTCACCCGCCGCGGCTGAGCGGCCGCCCGGGGCTCAGAGCACCTCGACCGCGGCACCCGTCAGCCGGCGACGGCAGTCCAGCACGTACCGGGCGTGCTCGGTGATGCCCGGGTAGTCGAACTCGTCGTGGTCGGCCAGCAGCACCACGGCGTCGGCGGCGGCCAGCTCCTCGGGGGTGGCCTCGACCCGGCGGACGGTGGCCAGCGGGTCGCCCTCGTGGTCGGGCGAGGCCGTCCGCTGCCCGGGGACGGCGGGCTCGGCGACGTGGACGCCGGCCACCACGTGCGGGTCGGCGGCCCGGACCTCGGCGCCCATCCTGGTCAGCAGTTCGACCACCCGGGCGGCCGGGGTCTCCCGGGCGTCGCCGGTGTTCTTCTTGTAGGCCAGGCCCAGGACGAGCACCCGCGAGCCGTTCACCGAGCGGCGGCGCTCGTTGAGCGCCTCGGTGAGCCGCTGCACCACGTAGTCCGGCATGTGGCTGTTGACGTCGTTGGCCAGCTCCACGAAGCGGAAGGACCGCCCGAGGGTCCGCTCCACCCGCCAGGACAGGTACGAGGGGTCGATCGGCAGGCAGTGCCCGCCGACGCCGGGCCCCGGGGTGAACCGCAGGTACCCGAAGGGCTTGGTGGAGGCCGCGTCGATCGCCTCCCACACGTCGATGCCGAGGTCGTGGGCGAACATCGCCAGCTCGTTGACCAGGGCGATGTTCACGTGCCGGAAGGTGTTCTCCAGCAGCTTCGTCAGCTCGGCCTCCTTGCAGGAGGAGACCGGGACGGTCCGCTCCACCAGCTGCCCGTAGAAGGCGTCGACCGTGGCCAGCCCCTCCGGCGTGGTGCCGGAGACGACCTTGGGGGTGTTCTCCAGCCGCCACTGCGGGTTGCCCGGGTCGATCCGCTCGGGGGAGTAGCCGAGGTGGAAGTCGGCGCCGGCGCGCAGCCCCGAGCCCTCCTCCAGCAGCGGGGCGAGCAGCTCCTCGGTGGTGCCCGGGTAGGTGGTGGACTCCAGCACGACCGTCGCGCCGGGCCGCAGGTGGCGGGAGAGCAGCTGCGCGGAGGCCTCGATGTACGAGAGGTCGGGGGCGCCGTCGCGCAGCGGGGTGGGCACCGTGATCACCGCGAGGTCGAAGCCCGCCACGTCCGAGGGGTCGGCCGAGGGCAGGTAGGCGCCGGAGTCCAGCAGCGGCTGCAGCCGCGCACCGGGGATGTCCTCGACGTAGGACTCGCCGACCGCCAGCCGCTTGATCCGCCGCTCGTCGACGTCGTACCCGACCACCGTGTGCCCCACCTCGGCGGCCCGGACGGCGAGCGGCAGCCCGACGTACCCCTGCCCAGCGATGACCACGCGCATGACGAAGTACCCCCTCATCGCGGCGGTGCGCACACCCCCTGCGGGGCGGGCCCACACCTTCTTCACACGAGGGTACGGAGAGCGCGGCCGTGCGCGGGCGGCTTCGGGCAAACGCGTGCGACGGGCCCGCGACGGGGCCCGCACCACCGGCAAGGGCGGCACCCGGGACGGGAAAGGGCACCGGAAAGGGCGAGGCCCGGGCGGCCCCCGCAGGGGCGGCCCGGGCCTCCACAACTGCCGGCCGCCCCCACCCAGGGCCGTCCGGCCTTCGCACTCCCGACCCCCATCGGGCTGCGACGGCGCCGCTGCAGCCATCCCCCACGGTTGGGTGCGGCGGGCACGTGAACCATCCTGCGCGGCGTCCATGGACGGGCAGTGACAGGAGTATGTCGAGTTCTTGACGTTCTGCCCTGCTGTGTGCCGCGCACCCCGCCCGGTGCGCGGGGTGTCCGGGGGCCGCGCGGCGTAGGCTGGACACCCCCGGGGCGTTCCGCGTTCCGGGCCGTTCGCGTTGCCCGGCCGACCGCTCGGCGCCGGGCCCTCCAGCCGTGGAGCCAAACAAGCATGAGCCTGTCCGGACTGCTCGATGTCGTCGTACGGGACGCCGCCCTCGCCGAGGCGATCGAAGCGGCGGCCACGGGCCACAGGCAGCACCTCGACCTCGTCGGCCCGCCGGCGGCGCGGCCCTTCGCCGTCGCCGCACTGGCCCGCTCGCTGGCCGCGAAGGCCGGCGAGAGCGGCCGCCCGGTGCTGGCCGTCACCGCCACCGGCCGGGAGGCCGAGGACCTCGCGGCGAGCCTGCGCTCGCTGCTGCCCGCGGACGCCGTCGCCGAGTTCCCGGCCTGGGAGACCCTGCCGCACGAGCGGCTCTCGCCGCGCTCGGACACCGTCGGCCGCCGGCTCGCCGTGCTGCGCCGGATCGTCCACCCGCGTGCCGACGACGCGGCCGCGGGGCCGGTGCAGGTGATCGTGGCGCCCGTCCGCTCGGTGCTGCAGCCGCAGGTGAAGGGGCTGGCCGAGCTGGAGCCGGTGGCGCTGCAGCGCGGCGAGCAGCACGACCTGGGTGCGGTCGCGCACCGGCTCGCCGCGGCCGCCTACGCCCGGGTGGAACTGGTCGAGAAGCGCGGCGAGTTCGCCGTCCGCGGCGGCATCCTGGACGTCTTCCCGCCGACCGAGGAGCACCCGCTGCGGGTGGAGTTCTGGGGCGACGACGTCGAGGAGATCCGCTACTTCAAGGTGGCCGACCAGCGCTCGCTGGAGATCGCCGAGCACGGACTGTGGGCGCCGCCCTGCCGCGAGCTGCTGCTGACCGACGAGGTGCGGGCGCGCGCCGCCGAGCTGGCCGTGCGGCAGCCGGGGCTGGCGGAGATCCTGGACAAGATCGCCGAGGGCATCGCCGTCGAGGGCATGGAGTCGCTCGCGCCCGTCCTGGTGGACGACATGGAGCTGCTGCTCGACGTGCTGCCGAAGGGCTCGATCGCGGTGGTCTGCGACCCGGAGCGGGTCCGAACCCGGGCGGCCGACCTGGTCGCCACCAGCCACGAGTTCCTGCAGGCGTCCTGGGTGGCCGCGGCCGCCGGCGGCGACCGGCCGATCGACGTCGAGGAGATCGACGTCTCGGCGGCCTCGCTGTGGTCGCTGGCGGACGTCCGCGAGCACGCCGCGGAGATCGGACTGCCCTGGTGGTCCGTCAGCCCGTTCGCCACCAGCGACTCGACGGTCAGCGGCATCCTCGAATTCGACGCCGACACCCTGACGCTCGGGATGCACGCGGTGGAGGCGTACCGCGGCGACACCGCCCGGGCCATCGCCGACGCCAAGGAGCGGCTGAACGCCGACTGGCGGGTCGTCATGGTGACGGAGGGCCACGGCCCGGCCTCCCGGCTCGCCGAGGTGCTCTCCGGCGAGGGCATCCCGGCCCGGCTGGTCGCGGACCTCGCCGAGGCGCCGACCCGGGACGTCGTGTACGTCTCCTGCGGCTCGATCGAGCACGGCTTCGTCGACGAGGCGCTGAAGCTGACCGTCGTCACCGAGACCGACCTCTCCGGTCAGCGCTCCTCCACCAAGGACATGCGCCGGATGCCGTCCCGGCGCCGCAACGCCATCGACCCGCTCGCGCTGACCGCCGGCGACTACGTGGTGCACGAGCAGCACGGCGTCGGCCGGTACGTGGAGATGGTGCAGCGCACCGTGCAGGGCGCCACCCGCGAGTACCTGGTGCTGGAGTACGCGCCGGCCAAGCGCGGCCACCCCGGCGACCGGCTGTTCGTGCCGTCCGACCAGCTCGACCAGGTCACCAAGTACGTCGGCGGCGAGGCACCGACCCTGCACCGGCTCGGCGGCGCCGACTGGGCGAAGACCAAGCAGCGCGCCAAGAAGGCGGTCAAGGAGATCGCCGCCGACCTGATCAAGCTGTACTCCGCCCGGATGGCGGCCCCCGGCCACGCCTTCGGCCCGGACACCCCGTGGCAGCGCGAGCTGGAGGACGCCTTCCCGTACGCGGAGACCCCGGACCAGCTGACCACCATCGGCGAGGTCAAGACGGACATGGAGAAGTCCGTCCCGATGGACCGGCTGATCTGCGGCGACGTCGGCTACGGCAAGACCGAGATCGCGGTGCGCGCGGCCTTCAAGGCGGTGCAGGACGGCAAGCAGGTGGCGGTGCTGGTGCCGACCACGCTGCTCGTCCAGCAGCACTTCTCGACCTTCGCCGAGCGTTACGCCAACTTCCCGGTGAACGTGCGGGCGCTCTCCCGCTTCCAGACCGACAGCGAGGCGAAGGCCGTCCTGGAGGGCCTCTTCGAGGGCTCGGTGGACGTGGTCATCGGCACCCACCGGCTCTTCTCGTCGGAGACCCGCTTCAAGGACCTCGGCCTGGTCATCGTCGACGAGGAGCAGCGCTTCGGCGTCGAGCACAAGGAGCAGCTGAAGAAGCTGCGGGCCAACGTCGACGTGCTGACCATGTCGGCGACGCCGATCCCGCGCACCCTGGAGATGGCCGTCACCGGCATCCGCGAGATGTCCACCATCACCACCCCGCCGGAGGAGCGGCACCCGGTGCTGACCTTCGTCGGCCCGTACGACGAGAAGCAGATCGCCGCCGCCGTCCGCCGCGAACTCCTGCGCGAGGGCCAGGTGTTCTACATCCACAACCGGGTCGAGTCGATCGACAGGGCGGCCGCCCGGCTGAAGGAGCTCGTCCCCGAGGCGCGGGTCGCCACCGCGCACGGACAGATGGGCGAGACCCAGCTGGAGAAGGTCGTCGTCGACTTCTGGGAGAAGGAGTTCGACGTCCTGGTGTCGACGACGATCGTCGAGTCCGGCATCGACATCTCCAACGCCAACACCCTGATCGTCGAGCGCGGCGACACCTTCGGCCTCTCCCAGCTGCACCAGCTGCGCGGCCGCGTCGGCCGCGGCCGCGAGCGCGGCTACGCCTACATGCTGTACCCGCCGGAGAAGCCGCTCACCGAGACCGCGCACGAGCGCCTCGCCACGATCGCCCAGCACACCGAGATGGGCGCCGGCATGTACGTCGCCATGAAGGACCTGGAGATCCGCGGCGCCGGCAACCTGCTCGGCGGCGAGCAGTCCGGCCACATCGCGGGCGTCGGCTTCGACCTCTACATGCGGATGGTCGGCGAGGCGGTGGCGGAGTTCCGGGAGTCGCTGGAGAGCGGCGGTGCCGTGCCGGAGGAGGAGCCGCTGGAGGTCAAGATCGAGCTGCCGGTCGACGCCCACGTGCCGCACGACTACGCGCCGGGCGAGCGGCTGCGGCTGCAGGCGTACCGCTCGATCGCGGCGGTCGACTCGGAGGAGGACATCGTCCACGTCCGGGAGGAGCTCACCGACCGCTACGGCAAGCTGCCGGAGCCGGTGGAGAACCTGCTGATGGTGGCCGGCCTGCGGCTGTACGCCCGGCGGTGCGGCGTCGCCGACATCACCCTGCAGGGCAACTTCGTCCGCTTCGGCCCGGTGGAGCTGCGGGAGTCGCAGCAGCTGCGGCTGAACCGGCTCTACCCGCGCACCCAGGTGAAGACCGCCACCTCGCACCTGCTGGTGCCCCGCCCGGTGAGCGGCGGCCGGATCGGCGGCAAGCCGCTGCTCGGCCGCGAACTCCTCGCCTGGAGCACGGAGTTCCTCACCACCATGTTCGACGACCTGGCGGGCGCCAAGCGCTGACGCCCCGCCGCGGACGGACCGGCCGGCCCCGGCGGGCCGGTCCGTCCACGGTCACGGCAGGTCGCACGGGCCGAGCGGCGGTCGCGAGAGGAAGTGCGGCGCGGCCAGGTGGAGCTGCACCACCTCGACCGCGACGCACACCGCGGCGAGGCCGAGCAGTACCCGCAGCCCGATCGCCGCGTGTCGGCTCCGCGCTGCCTCCGGCAGCCTCCCGGCCGCCACCAGGTGGTGGCACAGTGCGAGGGCGGCGGCGCCCGCCAGCAGGCCGGCCAGGCCGACGACCCGGGCCGTGACGGGGATTCCAGGGTCGGGGTCGCACGCCGCCACCGCGCGGTGGCCGACGCGCTGGGCGGCGAGGTACAGGGAGCAGACGAGCCCGGCCGCCACCAGGGCGAGGGCCGCCCGCAGTGTCCGGCGCTGCCGTTTCCGGCCGTCGGGCAGGCCGGTGGTGCGGTCGGTCGCGGTCACAGGCACCTCGCAAGGTGCGGGCCGGTGTGGGGGAGGAGGGCGTGCAGCGTCATCGCCTCCAGGGCGAGACACAGCAACCCGACGGTGATCATCGTCTTCAACAGCGGTACCAGCAGGGGCTGTTCGCCCGGCAGTCCCCGGGTGCCCGTCCACAGCAGCACCGGGATGACGGCGAGGGCGCCGCCGCCGAGCACCGGACCGGCCCAGGCGGCAGCGGCGCGGCAGCCGGCAGCCCGGGGCTGTCGAGGCACGCCGCCAGTGGCGCCGTCACGAACCGGCCGTCCGCGGCCTCGGCGCAGAGCGAGCAGGCGAGCCCCAGGAAGACGGCGGCGGTGAGCAGGACCGCCAGACGGTTCCACCTTCGGCAGCGCTCGGTGGTTGCGGTGTTCTCCATGATCAGTACCAATCCGGGGCGACGCGCACGTAGTGCACCTTGAGGTTGCCGTGGCTCTCCTCGAAGGACGGCAGACGGCCGGCCACGTCGGCGTTGAGCTTGTTGCTGTTGTGCGAGGTGCAGCGGACGTCCCCGTCGTACCTGGCCCACGGCCCACCGTCCTGGCAGGTACGAGGCGCTGACGTGGGCGGTCCGGGCTCCGTCCGTCCGTACGGTGACGGACGGAGCCCGGACCGGCTCAGCCGTTGTGCGGGGCGGGCCGCCCGAGGCCGGCGCAGGCGCTGTGCTGGTGGCCGGTCCGCCCGTCGGCCGTGCTGACGCCTTCCGCCTGGAACAGTGCACCGACGACGGCCAGCGGCAGCACCGCACAGAGCAGGGCGTGCCCGGCGCCCACGGAGCGCGAGCGGCCGCGGAACACCACTGCAAGCTGCCAACCGCCCCAGAGGCCGGCTGCGACGCCCGCCGCGAGTCCCGCCCAGGCCAGTGGCAGCACGTACCACGGAGCCCCCGGGCTGTCGTGGCACCGGGAAACCACGGCCTGCACGGCGCTGTCCGCCGTGAACGCGGGGACGGTGCAGGCCCAGCCCGCGATCATCAGCAGAAGGGGGCCGCGGGCTCCGGACCGACGCGACGGTGTGTGGCGGCTTGCCATCTCTAGTACCAATCCGGATTCACGCGCACGTAGTGCAGTTTCTGATGCCCCCGATGTTCCTGGAAGGCATCGATCCGGCCGTCCACGCTGGCGTTTTTCATGCCACCGCTGTGTTGGGTGTACCGGATGTCCCCGTCCGGGGTCACCGCCGTGACGACCGCGGTGTGGTGGATGGCCCCCTTCGTGTCCTGGGAATCCTGGTCGGAGTCCTCCTCGTAGTAGACGATGTCTCCGGGGCGGACCTGGTCGGCCGGGATCTCCTGGCCGCCGTGGCGCATCATGAAGTCGTGCATGTTCTGGGCACCGGCCCAGCTCTTCGAGTAGTCGACCCGTTCGGACAGCCAGTCGTCGCCCGGATCGGTGCTGCGGCCCCAGGTGTCGTCGCCCCGCCAGCCGAACAGTGAGTCGCCCTTGCCGCGCACGCCACCTTGGTGCAGCGCTTCGGACGCGAAGTTGGTGCAGTTGTCGTCGAAGGCGTCGATGCTCGTGTCGTCCCAGTGCTCCAGGGCCCACTGCACCGTCTTCACGCGGTCGTATTTGGTGCCCGGGCCGCCGCGGAGTTCGAGTTTCACGTTGTCGGGAATGCCCGGGAGGTCGGCCAGGGTCACCGGGTCGGAAAGCATCAACTGCTTCCGCTGGTTGTCGGACAGAGCGGCCCACCAGTCGGAGACAAGACGGGGGTCCTTCCCGTCGGGGATGCCTCCTGTGTACATGTTCAGCTCGACCCGGGAGGCCTCGCCCTGGAGGTCGTCCAACGCTTTCTCCGGGTCTGTCTCGCACGTGGCGGCGCCGAGTTTGCGGAGTTCCGCCGCGGCCTGCCGGTCGGCCTGGGACGCCTCGCGCAGGGCCTCCTGGAGCAGCGCGTCGACCTCCTGGACGATGTTGTCCGTGGACGAGTCCGCACCGCCGGAGGGGCCGCGGACCGTGCCGGTCGCCTCGTCGACGGTCAGGCCGTGGTCCCTGGCCATGTCGAGTGCGGCGTTCATGGTCAGTTTGGCCCGGGTGATAGTGGCACCGAGGCCGTCGAGGACCATGGCCACGCCGCGCATGATGTCTGCGCCGGCCTCCAGTATCCGAGCCTGCTCCTCGAGTTTTCGGCCCGCGGCCTCGCCGACCCGGTCCTTCCAGTCGGTCTTGAGCGGGTCGACACCGTTGGCATGGATGTCGTTGACCGCCTGCCAGGACTCCCTGGCGAGTTCCGTCCACCCTTCGGCGGCCGCGTCGACATCGACACTGCGTGCGGCCTTGAGTGCTGCGATGTCCATGGTCAACGCTCCGTGGAGTGAAGGTCGGCCAGGGCCGCGCCGAGCCGACGGACGGACTCCTGCTCGGCCGTATCGTAGGAGTGCGCCGAGTCGCGCAACTGATCCGCGTAGGTGTGCAACTGGCCGACCACGGCCGTCATGTGGGTCTGCCAGGCCTCGGCGCAGGCCCGCAGCGCCGGCCCGGACTCCCATCCGGTCAGGGTGGCGGCTGCGGTGAAGCTGTCGTCCAGCCAGTGGCCGGCAGCCGGGCCGATCTGCCCGGCCGTGCCCTCCAGCCCGTTCGCAGACTGCCGGAGTACGTCCGTGCGAACGTGGATGTCGTTCAATGTTTCCCCCGAGTCCCCCGGCCCGCCGACCTCTCCGTCGGCAGGCACGCGAACCATTCTGTTCGACTGGCAGGGGCGGCGCGCCGGTGCCGGAGTCCCGTCGACGAACCGCAACGGAGAGATGGGGACACCTTTACCTTCCGTGGCGGCGACCGGCCCGGCGGCAGGTGGTGCCGGAAGACGGGCAGTCCCGGTGGACGGAGCCCTGGCGCTGCTCTGGTACCAGGTGCCGGCGGGTTGCGCCGCGGTGGTCGAGCCCGCAGGGCTGCCGACTGCCCGCCACGGGGGCCTGCGCGAGCTGTCGCGCGCGGGGAGCCGCACGCGTTGGCCATCGGACCGGCAGGCGTGGGCCCGGCGAACTCGGCGCGGAGTGCAGCAGCCTTCCAACCGGCCGGACGCGCTGTTCCTCCGGAAGCAGCGACGCGGCGGCGGGATCCTGGTTCGGGAGACTCCTGGCCGCTGCCGGTCTGATCGGTAACTGCCGTGCCAGGGCCGGGAGCCCCGCCGTAGCGCTTCGCCGGGGCGGCGGCCCATAGGTTCGACCGGTCAGGCGAGCTTCCACTGGCCGGTCTGGTCGGCCATGCCGCTGTCCAGGGTGAACTGGACCTTGTCGAGGGCGGCGTCCTTGGGGACCTCGAAGGTCAGGAAGCCGAGGCCGCTCTCGCCGGGGGCGATGTTCACCGAGCCGGAGAAGCCCTGGCCGGCCTTGGTGTCGAAGAGGCTGGTGGTGAAGGACTGGCCCTGGGCGTCCAGCAGCTTGGCGCTGTTGGCCGGGGCGTCGCTGTAGGCCTTGCCGGTGGCCTTGATGCGGAACTGGACGGCGACGAAGCGCTTGCCGTCGCCCGGCTTGCTGAACTCGTCCTCGCCCTCGGCGTTGTCGACGACCTTGACCACGGTGACGTCGGCGGTGGTGGTCTTCTCGAAGCCCTTGAGCGCGATGGTGTCGCCGACCTTGGCCGGGGCCGCGGCGGCCGGCTTGGCGCCGCCGGCGGAGGCCGGGGCACCCGAGGCGGGCTTCTTCGCCTCGGTGGAGACCGAGGATCCGCCGGTGTTGCAGGCGGTGGCCCCCAGCGCGACCAGCGAGGCCGCGAGCAGGGCGGCGGCGGAGCGGCGGGCGGTGCTGCGGTTCATGGCGTGAACTCCCAACGGTGGCGGGTGGATTCGCCGCGGCTCCGGGCCGTTTCGGCGATGACCAGATCACACCATGGACTGTGAACACTGTCAACGGTGATTCATGAAACGTATCTGTTCACATGTGAACGGTGGTGGGGTGGCGCATGGCTATGCTGGGCGGTCACACGCGCCGCGCACCGCGCACCGCTGCACCGCACCCCGCACCCCGCACCCCGCGGCACGCGCGCCACCGCCGCTCGACCGAGGAGCCCCGATGCCGGACCGTCCCGAGGTGACCGCCGTCGAGATCGCCCGCCTGGCCGGGGTCGGGCGGGCCGCCGTCAGCAACTGGCGCCGCCGCCACCCCGACTTCCCGCAGCCCGCCGGCGGCACCGACACCAGCCCGACCTTCCGCCTCGACGAGGTGGAGCACTGGCTCCGCGCCCAGGGCAAGATCGCCGAACTGCCGCTGCTGGAACGCGTCCGGCAGCAGCTGGAGACCCTCCGCGACCCGGACGGGCACCCGGCCGCGCCGCTCCTCGCGGCCGGCGCCCTGCTGCTGCAGCTGCACCGCGACCCGGCCGGCTGGCAGGCGCTCCGGGAGGAGCCCGACACCCGGCTCGCCACCGCCCTGCCCCGCCTGCTGCTGCAGACCGCGGCGGCCGCCCTCGGCCCGGACGGCGCCGCCCTGCTCGCCCTGCCGCGGCTGGCCGGCGCGACCTACCTCGACCTCGTCCGGATGCTCGAACGGCTCGCCGCCGAGCACGGCCCCGCGGACGCGTACGAGCAACTCCTCACCCGTCACGCCGAGGCCGCCGCGCGCCCGAGCGCCGCCACCCCGCCCGAGGCCGCCGCGCTGCTCGCCGCCCTGGCCGACCCGGCGGATCCGGCCCACCCGGCAGACCTCGACACCCCGGCGGGCGCCGGCGGCACCGTCCTCGACCCGGCCTGCGGACTCGGGGCCCTGCTCCTCGCCGCCGGCCCCGGAGCCGACCGCCGCGGCCAGGACCTCGACCCGGTGCACACCGCCCTCGCCCTGCTGCGGCTCGCCCTGAACACCCCGCCGGACGCACCCGGCCCGCTCGCCCTCGACCTGCGCCCCGGCGACTCGCTCCGCGCCGACGCCCACGCCGGCCTCACCGCCGACACCGTGCTCTGCCAGCCGCCCTACAACGAGCGCGACTGGGGCCACGACGAGCTGCAGTACGACTCCCGCTGGCCCGGCGGACTCGTCCCGCCGCGCGGGGAGTCCGAACTCGCCTGGGTGCTGCACTGCCTGGCGCACACCCGCCCCGACGGCCTCGCCGCCCTGCTGCTGCCGCCGACCGTCGCCTCCCGCCGGGCCGGACGCCGGATCCGCGCCGAGCTCGTCCGCTCCGGGGCGCTGCGCGCCGTCGTCGCGCTGCCCGCCGGCACCGCCCCGCCCTACGGCGTCCCGCTGCACCTGTGGCTGCTCCGCGGCCCCCGCCCCGGCGACGACTTCCGCCGGGTCCTGCTGCTCGACGCCGCCGCGGCCCACCCCGCCGCCGAGGGCGGCCGCGACCGGGTCGACTGGCCCGCCCTGCACCGCACCGTCCTCGACACCTGGCGGGCCTTCGACACCGCCGCCCGCACCGGCGCCGCCCTGCCCGCCGACCGGCCCGGCGTCCACCGGGCGGTGCCGGCCCTCGACCTGCTCGACGACGAGACCGACCTGTCGCCGGCCCGCCACCTGCCCGCCGCCGCCCCGGACGGCGGTGCCGCCGCCCTGCACCACCTGCATTCCCGGCTCGCCGAACTGCTGGCCGGTCCGGCCGACCCGGCGACCGCCCTGCCCGCCGTCGCCGACACCCCGTCACCCGCCGAAGCGCCGCTGGTCACCGTCGGCGAACTCGCCCGCACCGGAGCCCTGGAGGTGCACTCCAGCGGGCAGGGCGTCCTGCCGGCCGCGCCGGGCGACGGCCCGCCCGGCACCCCCCTCCTCACCGACCAGGACCTGATCGCCGGCACCGCGCCCACCGCCACCACGGCCGCCGGCGCGCCGCTCACCACCCGCCCGGGCGACGTCCTCGTCCCCGCCCTCGGCGGCGGCACCGCCCGGGTGGTGCGGGCCGGCGGCCCGCTGGACGGGGTCGCCCTCGGCCCCCGCCTGCACCTGCTGCGCCCGGATCCCGCCCAGCTCGACCCGGACTTCCTGGCCGGCGTGCTGCGCGCCACCGGCAGCGCCCGCCGGGCCAGCAGCTACGCCTCCACCACCACCCGGCTGGACGTCCGCCGGGTGGAACTGCCGCGCGTCCCGCCCGGGCGCCAGCGCGCCCTCGGCGCGGCCTTCCGCCGGATCGCCGACTTCGAGGCGGCCCTCGACCGGGCCGCCGCCCTCGGCCGCGGCCTCGCCCGGGGGCTCACCGACGGCCTCGCCACCGGCGGCCTGACGGAACGGCAGGACGGAGCCGGACCGGCCTGACCGGGCGTCGGGCCGGCCGCCGGCGCCACGGGGCGGAAAGGCCCTGCTCGGTCGGGCGGTGTGACGGTACGGTGTGCGACACACCCTCGACCCCGCACAGGAGCGCCCATGTCCGGCCCCCTGTACGGGCAGCCAGGCCCCAGCGCCGGCGGCCCGTTCAGCCTGCTCCACAGGATCCTCGTCTGCCTGGTGCCGCTGCTGACCTTCGGTCTGCTCGGCATGGCGCCGTCGGTCCTGCTCGCCGCGCGCCGCCGCCGGGCCGTGGACGTGCTCGGCGCGGTGTTCTTCGGGCTCGTCCAACTGACCATGTACGTCGTCCTCGGCCTCTCGCCGAAGGAGACCACCGGCACCTGGTACGCCGACGTGACCGGGCTGACCGCGATCGTGCTCTGGATCGGCGCGCCCGCCCACTTCCTGATCATGGACAGTGCGGCCGTCTGGAACCGCAGGAGCCAGGGCGCCCCCGCCCCGTGGCCGCCGCACGGCCTGCTCCTGCCGAGCCCGTACCCGCCCGGCGCCCCCACCCTGACCGGGCTGGCGCCGCAGACCCCCGCCCACTACCAGCCGCAGCCGCAGCCCCAGCAGCCGCAGTACCACCAGCCGCAGCCGCAGCCGCCGTACGGGCCGCAGCAGGCCGCGCCCGCCCCGCACCCGCCCACCGTCCGGGCCGCGCCCGGCAGCGACGACCTGCAGCAGCTCGGTGAGCTGCTGCGCCGGCAGGCCGGGGACGGCAGGCCGTGACCGGTGCCCGGGTCGTCGACGGCCGCTACCGGCTCACCGAGAAGATCGGGCACGGCGGCATGGGCCAGGTCTGGGCCGGCCACGACCAGCGGCTCGACCGGCGGGTCGCCGTCAAACTGCTCCGCACCGACCTGCTCGGCCCCGAGGACGCCACCCGCAGCCGCGGCGACGAACTGCGCCGCCGCTTCCTGCGGGAGAGCCGGATCAGCGCCGCCCTCGACCACCCCGGGCTGGTCACCGTCTTCGACGCCGGCACCGACGGCGGCGAGCTCTACCTCGTCATGCAGCAGGTGCCCGGCGTCAGCCTCGCCGACCTGCTCGCCGAGGACGGCCCGCTGACCGTCGAACGCGCGGCCGCCACCGCCGCGCAGCTCTGCTCCGCGCTCGCCGCCGTGCACGCCGTCCCGGTCGTCCACCGCGACCTGAAGCCCAGCAACGTGATGATCCGTCCGGACGGGCGGACGGTGCTGCTGGACCTCGGCATCGCCACCGCCCTCGACCCGGACGCCACCCGGCTGACCCTCACCGGCACCCCGATCGGCAGCCCCGCCTACATGGCCCCCGAACAGGCCCTCGCCGCCGGCGTCGACCCGCGCAGCGACCTCTACGCACTCGGCTGCCTGCTGCACGAGATGCTCACCGGCGACGCCCCGTTCACCGCCCCGACCGCGCTCGGCGTCCTGCGCCGCCACGTCGACGAGCCGCCGCCCCCGCTGCGCGAGCTGCGGCCCGACGTCCCGGCGGCCCTGGAGCGGCTGGTCCTCGCCCTGCTCGCCAAGCAGCCCGCCGACCGCCCCGCCGACGCCCAGCAGGTCCACGCCGTCCTGCAGCCGCTGCTGCCCGGCCCCTCCGCCGGGCCGCAGCCGCCCCACGGCCCGCTGCCCGACCCGGCCCGCCCCTACCGCCACCCGCACCACCCGGCGCCCGCCCGCACCGCGGCGCCCCCGCCCACGAGGCTCTCCCTGCCGGACCCGGCGCCCCCGGCCGACCCCGCCCCCGTGCTGATGGCCGCCGTCGCGTCGCGCGGCGCCGAACCGGACGGGGACCTCACCGCCGCCTGCGCCCGGCTCTCCGACCTGGTCGCCGCCCACCGCCACACCGAGGTCGTCGACCTCGCCGCCGGACTGCTGCCCAGGATCGCCGCCGCCCACGGCGACGGCGCCCCGCTGCTGCACACCGTCCGGACGATCCGGGCCCGCACCCTGCTGCAGGAGGGGCGCGCCGAGGAGGCGCTCGCCGAGTACCGGCTGCTCGCCGCCGCGACCGCCGCCGAGCGCGGCCCCTACGACCCGGCCGCGCTCGACCACCGGCAGCGCGCCGCCGACTGCCTGGAACGCCTCGGCCGCACCGGCGAGGCGCTCGCCGAGTACCGGGAGCTGACCGCCGCGCTGCCGCCCGACTCCGACCGGTCGCTGGAGGTCCGCGAGCGGACCGGCCGGCTGCTCACCGCGGCCGGCGACCACGACGGCGCCTGGCACACCCTGCTCGAACTCCTGCTGGACACCGAGCGCCGCCGCGGACCGCACCACGCCGACGTCCGCCGGCTGCGCGCGCTGCTCGACCGGATCGGCGCCCTGCGCACCGCCACCCCGCTGCCCGGGACGACCCGCCCGGCGGTCCCTCCGACGCTCGCCCCTCCGCCGCCCGCCGGGCCGCCGGGCACCGCACGGGCCGACCCGCGGCTGTTCGTCCCGACCGCGCCGCCGCCGACCCCGGTGCCCGGCAACCCGTACGCCGCGGGCGGCTGATCCGGACAGGTCCGCACGGCCGCCCCGGCGGCGGGGGTCTGGGCAACGCGCGGACGGCTCCCTATTGTTCACTCCAGTCAGGAGAACCACCGGGCGCCCGCGGCGCCCCACGCACCGGACCCACACAGCCCCACCCACCGCACGGGAGGCACCACGTGATCCGCACCCGCTCCGTCCCCCGCCCGGCCCGGACGGCCGCCGGGATCCTGCTCGCGGCCGCCGTGCTGACCGCGTGCAGCGGCTCACCGGCCCACCAGGGCGCGGCGGCGGTGGTCGGCGACGAGCGGATCCCGATCGCGGAGGTGCAGGCCAAGGTCGGCGAACTGCGGGACGCGGCGGCCGCGGCCTCCCCGGGCGGCGCCGGCACCGAGCAGGCCGGGCTGGTCCGGCGGACGGTCGCCGAACTCGTCCTCGACCGGGTGATCGCCCGCGCCCTCGCCGACCGCGGCCTCACCGTCTCCGAGGGCGAGATCGCGCAGGCCCGGCAGACCGACGCCCAGATGCTCGGCGGCGACGCCGCCCTGCAGCGCCAGCTGCTGCTCCGCCAGGGCGTCGCCCCCGACGACGTCGCAGGCTTCTACCGGCAGCAGATCGGCATCAAGAAGATCGCCTCCGCGGCCGGCCAGGACGCCCGGACCGAACAGGGCGACGCGGTCGTCCGCAAGGCCCTCGCCGACGCCGGGCAGGAGCTCCGGGTCGAGGTCAACCCCCGCTACGGCCGCTGGGACCCGCAGAAGATCGCCCTGGTCGACAGCACCACCGACTGGCTGCCGCAGCGCGCGCCGTCCGCCTGACCGGTCCGCCCGCGGCGCCCGGCGGGACGCCCGCGGGGGCGCCGCCGAGGGACGGTAGGTTCGGGGGTGTGGAGACTCCGAAGCTGATCCTGCTGACCACCACCCACCGGGTCGCCCCCGGCCTGCTGTCCTGGCCCGCCTGGGAGGCCCTGCGGTCGGCCGGCCGGGTGCTGGCCGCCGACCCGGAGCACCCGCAGCTTCCCGCGCTGCGGCAGGCCGGCGTCGAGGTGGAGACCGTCGGGCGGACGTCCGCTCCGGCGCTCGCCCGGATGCTGGCCGAGGCCGCCCCGGTGGTCTGGCTGGGCAGCCCGGACGGCGACCCGGGCCTCACCGACGCCCTGGCCCGGCTCGCGGTGGAGGAGGCGGGCAGCGTCCCCGAGATCGAGCTGCTGCCCGGCTCGTACGACCTGCCGGGCGCGCGGCTGCTCGACCTCGCCTCGGTGATGGACCGGCTGCGCTCGCCCGGCGGCTGCCCCTGGGACGCCGAGCAGACCCACGAGTCGCTGGTGAAGTACCTGGTCGAGGAGGCGTACGAGCTCGTCGAGGCGATCGAGGAGGGCGACCGGGAGACGCTGCGCGAGGAGCTCGGCGACGTCCTGCTGCAGGTCTTCTTCCACGCGCGGATCGCCGAGGAGCACCCGGAGGACCCGTTCTCCGTCGACGACGTGGCCGGCGACATCGTCGAGAAGCTCATGTACCGCCACCCGCACGTCTTCGGCGACGTGGAGGCCACCGGCTCCGCCCAGGTCGAGGCCAACTGGGAGCAGCTGAAGGCCGCCGAGAAGCAGCGCGAGTCGGTGCTCGACGGCGTCCCCGCGGGCCTGCCCGCGCTGGCGTACGCGGCCAAGCTGGTGTCCCGGGTGCGCCGGGCCGGCTTCACCGCCGTGCCGGACGCCCCGTACGAGCTGCCGCGGGAGCTGACCGCGGAGAGCGCCGGCGAGCTGCTGCTGGCGGTGGCGCAGCGCGCCTACGACGCCGGGGTGGACGTCGACGCGGCGCTGCGCGGGGCGGCGCGCCGTTACCGGACGGCGGTGCGGACGGCCGAGGGGCTGTCGGACTGACGCTGCGGCGGGACGACCTCGCCGATCGCCTCGCCGACCAGCGCGAGCAGCTCGGCCAGCGGGGCGAGGTTGTCGTCCAGGTCGGCGAAGGAGACGATCCGCTCGCCGTACGGGCCGGCGACGGCGAAGAGGTCGATCCGGCCGAGGTGCTTGCTCGCGGTGTCGACCAGGGCGGCGACGTCGCTGGGCTGGTGGACGTCGCCGCTGACGCCGACCACCGGGCAGCCGGGGCGGTCCAGCTCGGCGGCGAGGTCCTCCGCCACACCCGGGCGCAGATCGGCGACGAGCATGCCCGCGGCGCCCGCGGCGGCGAAGCGGCGGGCCAGATCCGCCCCCTCACCCCCGCTGAGTACGGCGATGACGACCACTGCCCCGGCTACTCGCACGGCCTGCTCCTCTCTGAGCACGACACCCCGCGGGCGGCTCCGCACGTCCGCCCTCACGGTTATCGGAGGATCGTAGGCACCTCGCGACCCTCCGCAACAGGGATTACCCCCCAGGTGACCAGGCTCACGCCCGTCCGGGCCGATCGGTTCCGGCCGTCCCGCACGAGCCCCGCGCCGGGGCCCGCGGACGGCGCTCCCGCGGCCGGAGCGGGCCGGTCGGGCACCGTCGGGCACCGTCGGGCGCCATCGGGAGGGGCACCCGGCAGCGGATACGGTCGGGGCATGCCGGACACCTCCCGACCCGCCGACCGCCCGGAACTCTTCACCTGGGAGTTCGCCGCCGACCCCTACCCCGCGTACGCCTGGCTGCGCGAGCACGCGCCGGTGCACCGCACCACGCTGCCCAGCGGGGTGGACGCCTGGCTGGTGACCCGGTACGCGGACGCCCGGCAGGCCCTCGCGGACGCGCGGCTCTCCAAGAACCCGGTGCACCACAGCGAGCAGGCGCACCGCTCCGGCCGGGTCGGCATCCCGGGCGAGCGGCAGGCCGACCTGATGACCCACCTGCTGAACATCGACCCGCCGGACCACACCCGGCTGCGCCGGCTGGTCTCCAAGGCCTTCACACCGCGCCGGGTGGCGGAGTTCGAGCCGAGGGTGCAGCAGCTCACCGACCGGCTGATCGACTCCTTCGCCGACCGCGGCACGGCGGACCTGATCCACGAGTTCGCCTTCCCGCTGCCGATCTACGCGATCTGCGACCTGCTGGGCGTGCCGCCGGAGGACCAGGACGACTTCCGGGACTGGGCCGGCATGATGCTGCGGCACACGAAGCCGGGCCAGTCCGGCGGGCAGCGCGGCGGCGTCGGCCGGGCCGTCCGGCGGATCCGCACGTACCTGGCGGAGCTGATCCACCGCAAGCGGGCCGACCTCGGCGACGACCTGATCTCCGGGCTGATCCGGGCCAGCGACCACGGCGAGCACCTGACCGAGAACGAGGCCGCGGCGATGGCCTTCATCCTGCTGTTCGCCGGCTTCGAGACCACCGTCAACCTGATCGGCAACGGCCTGCACGCCCTGCTGCGCAACCCCGGGCAGCGGGCGCTGCTGCAGGAGTCGGTGGCACGCGGCGAGAGCGGCCTGCTGGAGACCGGCATCGAGGAGCTGCTGCGCTACGACGGGCCGGTGGAGCTGGCCACCTGGCGGTTCGCGACCCGGCCGCTGACGATCGGCGGGGTGGAGATCCCGGTCGGCGACCCGGTGCTGGTGGTGCTGGCGGCGGCCGACCGCGACCCGGCCCGGTTCGCGGACGAGAACACGCTGGACCTCGCCCGCGCCGACAACCCGCACCTGGGCTTCGGCCACGGCATCCACTACTGCATCGGCGCCCCGCTGGCCCGCCTGGAGGGTCGGGCGGCGCTGGCGACCCTGCTGACCCGGCTGCCGGACCTCGCCCTGGACGCCGACCCGGCGGACCTGCGCTGGCGCGGCGGCCTCATCATGCGGGGCCTG
Organism: Streptomyces sp. NRRL B-24484; assembly: GCF_000717715.1. GTDB lineage: Bacteria > Actinomycetota > Actinomycetes > Streptomycetales > Streptomycetaceae > Kitasatospora. Next base: position 106,912 of record NZ_JOAI01000021.1, read on the forward strand.
CGCGAGCTGCCGGTCGCCTTCACGCCGGCAGGGCCGTCCGGGCGGCGCGACACGGTCTGACGGTGTGTCGCACCGGTCGGATCCGGTCGGATCTGAACACTCGTCAATCAGGAGACACCTGCATCGTTCGTGGGCGATAATCGGTTCTCCGTAATTGCTCCGTGATATCCGCGATATGAGCTTGTGATCGGTCGTTCGATCTGCTTACTCTCCCGAACAGTCCGCAGCCGCGGACCCCGGCACGGCAACGCCGAATCCTGTCCGCCGTGCCCGGGCCTCACCACCGAGACCCAGGACAGGGGCGGGGGAACCACGTTCGTCGCCGTCCCCACGGCTAGGGGTGAAGCCGCGTCAGCAGGGCCCCTCCTGCGGCCGCGGCCGGGCCAGCCTCCCGGTCCGAACCCGACAGCTCACCTCGCAGGCGTTCGGAGAGGGACAACCCATGCTCTTCACCGGACCTGGCCGCCACCGCCGCAGGACGTCCGCCGAGAAGGCGGTCGCCGTCGCGGGTGTCACGGGTGTCGGCCTCGCCCTGCCGCTGCTCACCGCGGGCGGAGCCCATGCCGCCCCCGTCTCGATCTGGGACAAGGTCGCCCAGTGCGAGAGCGGCGGCAACTGGAGGATCAACACCGGCAACGGCTTCTACGGCGGGCTGCAGTTCACCGCCCGGACGTGGAAGGGGTTCGGCGGCTCCCGGTACGCCCCGCTCGCCCACCAGGCGAGCAAGAGCGAACAGATCGCCGTCGCCGAGAAGGTGCTGGCCTCCCAGGGGCCCGGCGCGTGGCCGGTGTGCTCCAAACGCGCCGGCCTGACCCGCGCGTCCGCCGGGAGCGGCGGGACGCGCAGCGGCACCGGGCAGGCGCAGGCCCCGGCGGCGCCGTCGTCGCCGGCGCCGCAGTTCCCCGGCCGCGGCGGCTTCGACGCCGACTCCGGCGTGTACTGGTACCAGAAGGACGACCAGTGGTACTGGACGGCGCACCGGGAGATCTACGAGCGCCACCTGCCGCCGGCGCCCACCGAGCCAGCCGTCCCCGGTGACGGCACCGAGGGTGCCGAGGGTGCCGACGAGGGCGCCCGCACCCTGCAGGCCGTCCCGGTGCCCGCCCTCGGCCGCGAGCAGTACACCGTGCAGGAGGGCGACACGCTGTCCGGCATCGCCGCCGCGCACGAGCTGCCCGGCGGCTGGGAGCAGCTGTACACGACCAACCGGCAGCTCGTCGGCGCCGATCCCGACCTGATCCTGCCCGGCCAGCAGCTGCGTCTGGCCTGACGGACCGGCACGGTACGAACGGTCCGTCCGCCCGCAGGGCGGCACCCGCGGGCGGACGGGCCGGTCGGTGGTCCTTCAGGTGAACTACCGGCGAGTAGCCCGGTCACACGGTGAGACAGGGCCATGCGCGGCATGGCCCGGAGGGCCCGTGCGGTTAGGCTCTGGTCGTAACGACCCTCATCCGCTTCCGCTAGGAGATGCCTCGTGCCGTCCATTGATGTCGTCGTAGCCCGCGAAATCCTCGACTCCCGCGGTAACCCCACGGTCGAGGTCGAGGTCGGCCTCGACGACGGCAGCACCGGTCGTGCCGCTGTCCCGTCCGGTGCCTCCACCGGTGCCTTCGAGGCCCTGGAGCTCCGCGACGGCGACAAGAACCGCTACTTCGGCAAGGGCGTGGAGAAGGCCGTCCTCGCCGTCATCGAGCAGATCGGCCCGGAGCTGGTCGGCTACGACGCCACCGAGCAGCGCCTGATCGACCAGGCCATGCTCGACCTGGACGCCACCCCCGACAAGTCCTCGCTCGGCGCCAACGCGATCCTCGGCGTCTCCCTCGCCGTGGCGCACGCCGCCTCCGAGGCCAGCGACCTGCCGCTGTTCCGCTACCTGGGCGGCCCGAACGCCCACGTGCTGCCCGTCCCGATGATGAACATCCTCAACGGCGGCTCGCACGCGGACTCCAACGTCGACATCCAGGAGTTCATGATCGCCCCGATCGGCGCGGAGTCCTTCTCCGAGGCCGTCCGCTGGGGCGTCGAGGTCTACCACACCCTCAAGGGCGTGCTGAAGGAGCGCGGCCTGTCCACCGGCCTCGGCGACGAGGGCGGCTTCGCGCCGAACCTGGACTCCAACCGCGAGGCGCTCGACCTCATCGTCGAGGCCATCAAGAAGGCCGGCTACACCCCGGGCAAGGACGTCGCGCTCGCCCTGGACGTCGCCTCCTCCGAGTTCCACAACGACGGCGCCTACACCTTCGAGGGCAAGGCGATCTCCTCCGCCGAGCTCATCGACTACTACGCCGAGCTGGTCGCCGCGTACCCGTTGGTCTCCATCGAGGACCCGCTGGACGAGTCGGACTGGGACGGCTGGAAGGCCATGACCGACAAGCTGGGCGACAAGGTCCAGCTGGTCGGCGACGACCTGTTCGTCACCAACCCGGAGCGCCTGCGCCGCGGCATCGAGACCGGCACCGCCAACGCGCTGCTGGTGAAGGTCAACCAGATCGGCTCGCTCACCGAGACCCTGGACGCCGTCGAGCTGGCCCAGCGCAACGGCTACCGCTGCATGATGTCGCACCGCTCCGGCGAGACCGAGGACGTCACCATCGCCGACCTCGCCGTCGCCACCAACTGCGGCCAGATCAAGACCGGCGCCCCGGCCCGCTCCGAGCGCGTCGCCAAGTACAACCAGCTGCTGCGCATCGAGGAGATCCTCGACGACGCCGCCGAGTACGCCGGCCGGGGCGCGTTCCCCCGCTACAAGTACGAGGGCTGAGCCTGACACCCGCGCGCTGACACGGCCGCTGGACCGGTGCCCCGGCAACCACCCCGTAGGGTGGGGGCCGGGGCACCGGCGTGAGCAGGAGGGGTACGAGCGATGTGGAAGATCCCGGGACTGGCGGGGCGTCCGCGCTTCACCAGCCGCGCGACCGTGCTCGTGCTCGTCCTGTGCTCGCTGGTGGCGATACTCGCCTACCCGACCCGGCAGTTCCTGACGCAGCGCTCGGAGATCGCCGACCAGCGCGCCCGGGCGGAGCACGCCCGGCAGCAGGTCGACGAGCTCCGGCGGGCGAAGGCCCGCTGGCAGGACCCGGAGTACGTGAAGGCGCAGGCCCGCGAGCGGCTGCACTTCGCGATGCCGGGCGAGACCCCGTTCGTCTCGGTCGACCCCTCCGCGCCCCCCGGCCCGGCCTCCGCCGACGCACTGCCCACCGGCCCGGTCAGGGCGGCCAAGCCCTGGTACACCACCGTCCTCGAGTCGGTCGACCTGGCCGACTCGACGCCCGCTCCTCACGAAGACAGCACGCCATGACCTCTGAACAGCACCCCGCCACCGACGGCACCGCGTCGGACGCCGACGTCGCCGCCATCGCCGCCCAGCTCGGCCGGGTCCCGCGCGGGCTGCGCGGCGTGGCCCACCGCTGCCCCTGCGGCAACCCCGACGTCGTCGAGACGGCGCCCCGGCTGCCCGACGGCACGCCCTTCCCGACGCTCTACTACCTGACCTGCCCCAGGGCGGCCTCGCTGATCGGCACCCTGGAGGCCGACGGCGTGATGAAGGATCAGAGCGCCCGCCTCGCCGAGGACCCGGAGCTCGCGGCCGCCTACCGCGCGGCCCACGAGGACTACATCGCCCGCCGCGACGCCATCGAGGTGCTGGAGGGCTTCCCGAGCGCCGGCGGCATGCCCGACCGGGTCAAGTGCCTGCACGTGCTGGTCGGCCACTCGCTGGCGGCCGGCGAGGGCGTCAACCCGCTCGGCGACGAGGCCATCGGCATGCTGGAGGACTGGTGGGCCAAGGGCCCCTGCGTCTCCCCGGCCGAGGTCGAGGCGGCCGGCGAGCGGGTCCTGCGCAACCGGTCCAAGGAGCAGGACCACGCCGCGGTCATCGCGGCGAAGGAGCAGAAGACCGCCGAGCGCGCCGCCAAGCGCGCCCGCGCCGAGGAGGAGGACCAGTGACCGCCACCCGGGTCGCCGCGATCGACTGCGGCACCAACTCGATCCGGCTGCTGATCGCCGACCTCGACCCGGCGACGGGGGAGATCGCCGACCTCGACCGCCGCATGATCATCAACCGGCTCGGCCAGGGCGTCGACTCCACCGGCCGGCTCCACCCGGACGCCCTGGAGCGCACCTTCGCCGCCTGCCGCGAGTACGCGGAGATCATCACGGCGCACGGGGTGGGCCCGGAGCGGATCCGCTTCGTCGCCACCAGCGCCTCCCGGGACGCCGAGAACGCCGCCGAGTTCACCGAGGGCGTCCGCGGCATCCTCGGGGTCGTCCCCGAGGTGGTCAGCGGCGACGAGGAGGCCCGGCTCTCCTTCACCGGCGCCACCAAGGAGCTCACCGGCGGCTCCCTCAAGGCGCCGTACCTGGTCTTCGACCTCGGCGGCGGCTCCACCGAGTTCGTGCTCGGCGGCGAGGAGGTGCAGGCCGCCCGCTCGGTCGACATCGGCTGCGTCCGGATGACCGAGCGGCACTTCGGCGGCGCCGAGCTGCCGACGGAGGATCAGATCGCCCGGGCCAAGGCCGACGTCCTCACCGCGCTGGACACCGCCGCCGAGACGGTGCCGCTCACCGAGGCGGCCACGCTGGTCGGCCTGGCCGGCACCGTGACCACCGTGGCCGGCATCGCGCTGGACCTCCCGGAGTACGACTCCACGAAGATCCACCACGCCCGACTGGGCGTCGAGCAGGTCCGGGAGACCGCGACCCGGCTGCTGCACTCCACCCACGCCGAGCGGATGGCGATCCCGGTGATGCACCCGGGCCGCGCCGACGTGATCGGTGCGGGCGCCCTCGTCCTGCTGGAGATCATGGAGCGCACCGGCGCCGCCGAGGTGGTCGTCAGCGAGCACGACATCCTCGACGGAATCGCCTGGAGTATTGCCCGCTGACGGACGCGGGGGCTTACCCGAGCGGCCCCGGAGCGCCTCCACGGCGCCCGGGGCCGCCCGCTGCGCAGCGTGTCGCCAGAACCTTCGTGAATTTCTTCACATGGCCGACCAGCCTTTCGACGCACTCCGGTGTCCGCTCCGTCCGTTATGTGGGACCGAAGGTTGCCCTCCGTGTTCGGCCAGCGGATCGCAGGCAGGGCTCGCCGATGGCCGATGGATTCGAAATTTCGCCCGGGAACTCGGGCCTCGCCGGGATTGTTGCTGCTCAGCAGGGCCGCACCCGGCCGGCGGTTCACCCCGCACCCCCCGCCGCCGTGAGCGGGCGGCCACACCCCCGAAATGCGGGCGCGCAGTGTAGCAGGGGGTGTCCAGAGGCTTGTGACGGGCCTCACGAAGTGCCCGTCAGATGGGGGTGGATACTTTCCGATATGAGCACCACGGAGCGTCCTCGCATCCTCATTGTCGGCGGTGGTTACGTCGGCCTGTATGCCGCGATGCGCATCCTCAAGAAGATGCGCTACGGGGAGGCGACCGTCACGGTCGTCGACCCGCGGTCCTACATGACGTACCTGCCCTTCCTCCCCGAGGCGGCCGGCGGCAACGTCGCGCCCCGCAACCTCGTCGCGCCGCTGCGCAGCGCCCTCAAGAAGGCGGAGGTGCTCACCGGTGCTGTCACCGGTGTGGACCACGCCCGCAAGGTCGCCACCATCCAGCCCGCGGCCGGCGACTCGTACGAGCTGCCCTTCGACTACCTGGTCGTGGCCACCGGCTCGGTCTCCCGCACCTTCCCGATCCCCGGCCTGGCCGAGCACGGCATCGGCATGAAGACGGTCGAGGAGGCGATCAGCCTCCGCAACCACGTCATGGCGCAGCTCGACAAGGCCGAGTCCACCGCCGACGCGGACATCCGTCGCAAGGCGCTGACCTTCGTGGTCGTCGGCGGCGGTTTCGCGGGTGTCGAGACGATCGCCGAGATCGAGGACATGGCCCGCGACGCGGCGAAGATCTACAAGACCGTCAGCCGCGACGACATGCGCTTCATCCTGGTGGAGGCGGCCAACCGCATCCTCCCGGAGATGGGCCCGGACCTCGGTCTGTGGACCAAGGAGAAGCTCGAAGAGCGCAACATCGAGATCTACATCGAGACCTCGATGGACTCCTGCGTCGACCAGCACGTCGTCCTGAAGAACGGTGTCGAGGCCGACGCCTCCACCATCGTCTGGACGGCCGGCGTCAAGCCGAACCCGGTGCTGTCGCACTTCGGCCTGCCGCTCGGCCCCCGCGGCCACGTGGACACCGCGCCGACCCTGCAGGTCCAGGGCTTCGACTACGTCTGGGCCGCGGGCGACAACGCCCAGGTGCCGGACCTCGCCGTCGGAGAGGGCGCCTGGTGCCCGCCGAACGCCCAGCACGCGGTCCGTCAGGCGCTCGTCCTGGCCGACAACGTGGTCTCCGGCATGCGGGGCTTCCCGCAGAAGGAGTACAAGCACAAGAACCTCGGTGCGGTCGCCGGTCTCGGCCTGCACAAGGGCGTGGCGATCCTCTTCGGCAAGTACAAGCTGAAGGGCCGTCCGGCCTGGTGGTTCCACCGTCTGTACCACGGCAGCCGGGTGCCGACCATGAACCGCAAGATCCGGGTCTTCACCGACTGGACCCTGGCGATGTTCCTCAAGCGCGAGACCGTCGGCCTCGCCGAGATGGAGAAGCCGTTCGAGGCGTTCCAGGAGGCCGCCGGCCCCGCCAAGCCGATCCCGGCCCAGGCGAAGCCGGCCGCCGAGAAGGAGCTGGCCACAAGCAAGTAGCGACTGTGGCCCCGGCCGAGCAAGGCCGGGGATGAGTCGGAGGCCCTCCGCCCGGCAACGTGGCCGGACCACGACCTCCGTGGTGCTCAGCCGGCCGTGCGAGCCGGGCGGAGTACAGAAGTGACCGAAGGCCCCCGCCGTAACCGGGCGGGGGCCTTCGGCGTGCCCGGGCCCGTCCGCGGGGCGAGCGGCGCCCGGACGCGGGTCCGCAGCAGCAGGCCCGGGTCCGCCGTAGGCCCGGGAACGCAGCAGGCCCGGAAACGCCGCAGGGCCCCGGCACCTGCGCGGTGCCGGGGCCCTGCGGGCGGTGCGTCAGTCCGTCTTGATGGCGCCCAGGATGTCGAGGCCGGCGGCCCGGCGGGCCGGCCAGATGGCGGCCACCATGCCCACCACCCCGGCCAGGCCCAGGAAGACCAGCAGCTTGCCGTACGGGAGGACGGTGGCGAGGCCCGGCAGGCTGGACTCCAGGGTGCCGTTGACCGCCCAGGCCAGGAAGCAGCCGAGCAGGACGCCGATCACCGCGCCGAACATCGAGATCACCACGGACTCCAGGCGGACCATCCGCTTGACGCCCCGGCGGTCCAGGCCGATCGCCCGCAGCATGCCGATCTCCCGCTTGCGCTCGAAGACCGACATCGCCAGCGTGTTCACCACGCCGAGCACCGCCACCAGCACCGACATCGCCAGCAGGCCGTACATCAGGTTCAGCATGAAGGTGATGATCTTGCTGAACTCGTCCCGGATGTCCTGCTTGGTCTTCACGTCGATCACCGGGTTGCTGCCGGTGGCGTCCTTGATGGCCTTCCGCAGGCCGTCGTTCGGGCCGTCGGTGGCCTTCACCAGGATCTGCGTGACGTACGGGTCCTCGCTGTGCTTGAAGACCTCGGTGTTGGCCATCACGACCGGGGAGAGCAGCTCGTTCTTCCGGAAGACGCCGCCGACGGTGACCTGGGCGGTGCTGCCGTCCGGGTACTCGACCGGCAGGACGGAGCCGACCGCCCAGTTGTTGCTCTTCGCCGTCTCGGCCTGGACGAGGACCTGTCCCTGCTTCAACGCGGCCGTGGAGCCGCTGTCCAGGGTGAGCGCGACCACCCGGTCGACGGCGCCGGCGTCGACGCCGCTGATCGCCCGCTCGGAGCCGCCGAGCTTCCAGTAGACGTCCGACATCGGGCTGACCGCCGCCACCCCGGGGACCTTCGCGACCGACGCGGCCAGCTTCGGGTCCGGCGAGATGCCGTTGGCGGTCTTGATGCTGTAGTCCGCCGACATGCTGCTGGTGACCGACCGGTCGACGGCGTCGCCGACCGAGGCGCCCAGCACCGTGAGCGAGCTGACCAGGGCGAGGCCGATGGTGAGCGCGGCCGCGGTGGCGGCGGTGCGGCGCGGGTTGCGCACCGCGTTCTGCTGGGCCAGCCGGCCCGCGGTGCCCGCGGCGGCCTGCAGCAGCGGGCCGACCAGGGCGATCACCGGGCGGGACAGCAGCGGCAGCAGGATGAAGATGCCGATCAGGGCGAGGCCCGCGCCGGCCGCCACCGGCATCCGGCCCGAGGAGTCGCCGGACGCGGCACCGAGCGCCACCAGGCCGAGGCCGCCGGCCGCGATCAGACCGCCGATGACGTTCCGGACGATCAGGCTCTTCTGTGCGGCGGGCTGGTCGCCGCTGCTCATCGCGGCGACCGGGGCGATCCGCGAGGCGCGGACGGCGGGCAGCAGCGCGGAGAGCGTCGTCACCACGATGCCGACCACCAGCGAGACCACCACCGTCGCGGGCGCGACCACCAGGGGGCCGGCCGGCAGGCCCGCGTCCAGCGCGTCGAGCACCGCCCGCATGCCGGCGCCGATGCCGATGCCGGTCGCGAGGCCGGCCGCCGAGGCGACGATGCCGATCAGCAGCGCCTCGATCAGCACCGAGCGGGTCACCTGCCCGCGGCCGGCGCCGACCGCGCGCAGCAGCGCCAGCTCACGGGTGCGCTGGGCGACCAGCATGGTGAAGGTGTTGGCGATGATGAAGATGCCGACGAAGAGCGAGATGCCGGCGAAGGCGAGCAGCGCCGTCTTCATACCGGTGGTGCCGTCGGCGATCATCTTGGTCTGGCGGTCGGTCAGCTCCTGGCCCGTCTCGGCCTGCATCTGGCCCTCGCCGGGCAGCACGGCGGTGATGCTCCGCAGCAGTTCGTCCTGCGAGGTGCCGGGCTTCGCGGTGACCGCGACGGTGCTGTACTGGCCGGGCGCGAGCAGCAGCTTCTGTGCGGTGGCCCGGTCGAAGAGGGTCAGCGTGCCGCCCGACTCGACCTCCGGGTCGTCGGTGGTGAAGACGCCGACCAGGGTGCGCTCGCTGGCCGGGCCGTCGGACGCGACCCGGACGGTGTCGCCGAGGTGGTAGCCGCCCTTCTCGGCGGTGCGGCGGTCGAGGGCGATCTCCCGCTCGGCCTGCGGGCCGCGGCCCTCGGCCATCGGGTAGCGGGAGTCCTTGCCGGAGGCGTCCGGGGCGAAGTTGCTGCCGCGGGAGCTCCAGCCCTCGCCGATCAGGTCGCCCTTGCGGTCGGCCACGCCGACGAAGCCGCTGACGTTGCCGCGGGCCCGCTCCGTGCCGGGCAGCGCGGCGATCTTCGCGACGGTGTCCTCGGTCAGCTTGCCCCGGTTCGGGCCGCTCCGGTCCTTCGCGCGGAAGGGCGAGTCCGCCACCGGGTCGGTGACCAGCACGGAGACGTCCGAGTAGCTCTTGGAGAGGCTGTTCTTCATGGCCTCGCCGAGCGTGTCGGAGAAGACCATGGTGCCGGCCACGAAGGCCGTGCCCAGCAGGACGGCGAGCGCCGTCATCAGCAGTCGGCCCTTGTGGGCCAGCACGTTGCGCAGTGCGGTGCGGTACATGGCTGTGTGAGTCCTGGAGGTGTGGGTGCGGGCGGTCGGCGGACGCGGTGTCAGCTGGTGCGGCCCTTGGCGTCGAAGCGGCGCATGCGGTCCAGGACGGAGTCGGCGGTCGGGGCGGTGAGCTCGTCCACGATCCGGCCGTCGGCGAGGAACACCACGCGGTCGGCGTACGAGGCCGCGACGGGGTCGTGCGTCACCATCACGACCGTCTGGCCGAGCTCGCGCACCGAGTTGCGCAGGAAGGAGAGGATCTCCGCGCCGGAGCGGGAGTCCAGGTTGCCGGTCGGCTCGTCGGCGAAGATGATCTCCGGCTTGGAGGCCAGGGCGCGGGCGCAGGCCACGCGCTGCTGCTGGCCGCCGGAGAGCTGGGACGGGCGGTGCGAGAGCCGGCCGGAGAGGCCGACGGTGTCGACCACGCGGTCCAGCCACTGACGGTCCGCCTTGGTGCCGGCGATGTCCATCGGCAGGGTGATGTTCTCCAGCGCGGTCAGCGTGGGCAGCAGGTTGAACGCCTGGAAGATGAAGCCGATCTTGTCCCGGCGGAGCTTGGTCAGCTGCTTGTCGCGCAGCCCGACGAGCTCCGTCCCGCCGATCGTGGCGGAGCCCGAGGAGACCGTGTCCAGACCCGCCATGCAGTGCATCAGGGTCGACTTGCCGGAGCCGGACGGACCCATGATGGCGGTGTACTCGCCCTGCCCGAAGGCCACGCTCACGCTGTCGAGGGCGACCACGCGGGTCTCGCCCTCCCCGTAGACCTTGCTCAGACCGGTGGCGCGGGCGGCCGCCTGGCCGGTGCGGGCGGCGGGTGCGGTCGTCGTGGTCACGGGGGACTCCTGTCGGGAGGGTGCGGATCGTCCATTCGATCCTCCCGTACGTGATCATGGAATCTGTCGACCCGTCGAACGGTTGCGCCGACCGCCGCCAGGCGTATCCGGAGGCGGTCCTTCTCCTCCTGCGGTATGACCCCGACCCTGAGAGCCGTTGGCCGGATTTCACCGGGCCGGTGGCCGGATCGCGAACAGTTCGTCAGATGGCAAGGAAACATGACAACTTCCGGGGGCCGGAACATGCGAAACCGGGACCTCGGCGACTAGGCTCGGGGGCAGCCCGCACGCGGGCGCGCGGTTCACGCCCGGGTGGTGGAACGCAGACACGGGCAGCTTAAAACTGCTTGGCCGCGAGGCCGTGCCGGTTCGAGTCCGGCCCCGGGCACCAGCGCCACCGCGGCGCCGCAGGAGATCCTCCTCACGGCGTACGCGCGCTCCTTTGCCAAACCATTACCCTGGTTCCGTGGGCAGCGCCGTGCCGCCCCGGAGGGAATGAGATGAGAAGCAGCAACCCGGTCTTCTCGCGGGAGGGGTCCTTCACCCGCGACGCCGGACACGCGGGGTTCGACACCACCCGGCAGCCCCACGCCGCCGACCCGTACGCCAACAACCCCTACGCGGCAAACCCCTACGGCGCCAACCCGTACGCGCGTCCCGAGGGCGCCCAGCTGACGGACGACCAGCTCGCCGAGATGTACCGGGCCCCGTCCGCGGGCCCGGCCCAGACCGGCCGGATGACCATGGACGACGTCGTCGCCCGGACGACGCTCACGCTGCTCGCCCTGGTCGGCGCCGGCGCCGTCGCCTGGCTCGCGCTGCCGGACGAGGGCTACGGCTTCGCCGCCGGTGCCGCCTTCGCCGCGTTCGTGGTCGGCCTGGTCATCACCTTCAAGCGCAGCGTCAGCCCGCCGCTGATCCTCGCCTACGCCGCCCTGGAGGGCTTCTTCCTCGGCGCGATCACCAAGGTCTTCAACACGATCTGGCCCGGCATCGCCGTCCAGGCCGTGCTCGGCACCGCCGTGGTCTTCGGGGCCATGCTGATCGCGTACAAGAGCGGCCGGATCCGCGTCACCCCCCGGTACACCCGGATCGGCCTCGCCATCGCGATGGGCTTCGTCGGCCTGCTGCTGATCAACATGATCGCCTCGATGTTCGGCGCCGACTTCGGCCTGCGCTCCGGCCCGCTCGGCATCGCGGTCGGCCTGATCGGCATCGCCCTCGGCGCGTTCTTCCTCTCGCTGGACTTCGCCGAGATCGAGCACGCGATCCAGAACGGCGCCCCCGAGCGCGAGGCCTGGCGCGCCGCCTTCGGCCTCACCCTCTCGCTGGTCTGGATCTACCTGGAGATGCTGCGCCTGATCGCCATCCTCCGCGGCGACGACTGACCCGTCGCCCCTGCACGCCGCCGCAGCCCCCGGGAGCACCGCCCCCGGGGGCTGCGGTGCGTCCGGGTCCGGCCCGGCCCGGACGCACCGCGCGTGCCCGATACCCTCGCTGCATGTCCGAAGCGCCCCCGCTGTCCGCCGCCGCCCTGGTCGAGGCCGTCGACCGCCTCGCGGACCGGTTCCGTTCGATGCCGCAGAGCCGGCTGCTCGCCGCGGTGCCCGGCCACCCGTCCCGCGCGGGAGCCGGCCTGGCCCTGGCCCGCGGCCTGGCCGCGACCGCCCTGGAACTGGAGGGCGAGCCCCCGCACGAGCTCCCGGACGCCGGCCCGTTCGCGGTCGGCGACCAGCTGGCCGTGGCCGGGCACGACCTGGTGATCGCCGCGCAGGACCGCCCGGAGGCGGTGGCCGCGGCACTGGCCGCCGTCCGGGAGACCGAGCGGCTCACCGCCTGAGCCACGGGGGAAGACCGAGGGCCGGCCGGACGCCCCCGGGGGCGTCCGGCCGGCCCTCGGTCGGTGTCCTGTCGTCGGGCGGGTCAGATGCTCGCGACCACGCGGTCGGCCAGCACGTACACCGCGTCGTCGTCGGTGGAGAAGGTCAGCGAGTACGAACCGGAGAACCGGGAGCCGCCGAGCAGCCGGACGTCCTCACCGGCCTGGACGGCGTCGATCAGCCGGTACGCCGCCTCGCGGTCGCCCGGGGCCACGCAGAGCGTGGTGCCGTCGGCGAAGGCGTACACGTCCAGGGTGCCCAGCGGGCCGGGACGGACGTCGGTGAGGGCAATCTTCTCGTCCGCCAGCACGGAGAGCCGGGTGTCCGTCCACTCCCGGGACGGGGTCTGGCTCGGCACGAAGTCGGGGTGCGAGGGGTGGCGGCGCGGGTCCGGCGCGACGGCCGGCTCGGCCTCCGCCTCGGCGTCCAGCAGGCCGGCCTCCAGACCGGTCGCGATCAGGTCGGCCTCGCGACGGGCGCGGGCGTCCGCACCGGCCTCGGCCGGCACCGGGGAACCGCCCTGCGCGGGGTGGCCGGGGTGCACGCCGCCCTCCGGGCCGCCCTCGTTGATGATGTCCTCGAGCGCGCTGCGCAGCGCCTCGCCGAATCCCGGGTCCATCGTCCCGTTGTCCGCCGCGGTCTCCGGGCCGGTGGGCCGCGGGAAGAACAGCGGCCATTCCTCGCCGACGCTCAGGAACGGGCCCTCGAACATCGGGGCGTCCTCCGCGGCGCGCGCCTCCTGCTCGGCCCAGAACGCCCGGGCCTCGGTGATCTCCCGCTCCCGGTCCGCCGCGAGTGCCTCGGTGACCGCCCGGCGTATCGCCGCCTCGTCGAGGGCGGTGCCGTCGGGTGCGGTCCGCCGCTCCTCCAACCGGCGTGAGAGCGCACGGACCTGGAGCAGCACGACAGTGGCGACGACGATGAGGATCAGCAGCAGAGAGATGTAGACGACGCTCACGGAATGTACTCCTTGCGAGGAGTGGAACGGGGTTGCACGTCCACACTGCCGTATGAGGGGCGGTTACTGCAGTGGTGGATGTCCCATTAATGGGGAACTTCCGCTCTTGTCCCCAAATTGTTAGGTACTACCTGTCGACGGAGCGGAGTCGAGCCATTCCGCTCCGTCGACGAAACGGCCCGGAAATGCAAAATCAAGGGCCGGACCACGTTTCGCGTGTGATCCGGCCCTCAATTACGGAGTGTCACTCCGAACGGGTGGTCCCCCACCCTTCGTGCGGCGTGTCGCGCAGGACCGACCCGCCTCGCGTGCTCAGCTCAGCCACCCGTGTCTGCTGTCGCGCTGGGCTTCGCCTGCGCTGCGGTTCAGCTGAGTCGTTCGATGACCATGGCCATGCCCTGGCCGCCGCCGACGCACATGGTCTCCAGGCCGAACTGCTTGTCGTGCCACTGGA
>NZ_JOAI01000022.1 GCF_000717715.1 Streptomyces sp. NRRL B-24484
GGCCGAGAACATCCGCCCGCTGTAGTTCTTCTGCCACGGCACCCGCCCGGCAGCGAGGGGCCCGCACCGCGTACACGCCCGGTGCGGGCCCCTCGGCATTGCACCTGGTCCCGCACTGCCTGTCCGCGGCCTACGGCCGGTCCGGGCGAGAGCGGCCTCCACTGGCCGAACCCGCGCCGAAGCACGGGGCGGGATTGCGCTCCCGGCGTCCTGTGGGCGCCGGGACTCAGCGCCTGCACGCCCCTCGTCACAGTACCGGCCTGTTGCCTTGCGGTCTTCGCCGGCGCGCCTGCGCCTCGCAGCCCTCTTCGTGGCGTGCCGTTCAGCAGAAGGCTTCCTCATGAACCGCTTCCCTCGCCCCTCCCCGTCGAGCACCCGGGGCCGGCCGCACAACAGCGTCGGCGGTTTCCCGTCGGCCGGCGGGCGGCACTCCACGGATCGCGGCCATCAGGACATCCCTCCGCAGGACGATCCCTCAGCGACCCCCGGCCGTACGGCACTGCCCGCCGTCACGTCCTTCGACGAGCTGGACCTGCCCACGGCCCTCATGGCGGAACTGACCCGTCAGGGCCTCACCTTGCCGTTCCCCATCCAGGCCGCGACGCTGCCCGACTCGCTGACCGGTCGCGACGTACTGGGACGGGGCCGCACCGGCTCCGGCAAGACCATCGCCTTCGGTCTGGCCGTCCTGGCCCGGCTCACCGGACGGAGGGCCCAGCCCCGCCGCCCACTCGCCCTGGTACTGGTCCCCACGCGCGAGCTCGCGCACCAGGTCGCCGAAGCCCTCGTCCCGTACGCCCACGCCGTCCGCCTGCGGACAGCCACCGTGGTCGGAGGGACATCGATCGGCCGCCAGTCCCAACGGCTCGGCCACGGCGCCGAGGTCGTCGTGGCCACCCCCGGCCGGCTGCGGGACCTCGTCCACCGAGGCGACTGCCGTCTCGACGACGTCACCGTCACCGTGCTCGACGAGGCCGACCAGATGGCCGACATGGGCTTCCTCCCCCAGGTCACCGACCTGCTCGAACAGGTCGCCCCGGACGCGCAGACCCTGCTGTTCTCCGCCACCCTGGACCGCAACGTCGAGCGCCTGGTGCAGCGCTTCCTGAAGGACCCCGTCACGCACTCGGTGGACCCGTCCACCGCCGCGGTCACCACGCTGGAACACCACGTGCTGCACATCCAGAACTTCGACAAGAGCGCCACGATCGCCCACATCGCCTCCCGCGACGGCAAGGTGATCATGTTCATCGACACCAAGCACGGCGCGGACCGCCTGGTCGACGACCTGCTCGCGAACGGGGTCAAAGCCGCCGCCCTGCACGGCGACAAGACCCAGCCCGAGCGTGCCCGCACCCTGGAACGGTTCCGCGCCGGCCAGGTGACCGCGCTGATCGCGACCAACGTCGCCGCCCGCGGCATCCACGTCGACGGCCTCGACCTGGTCGTCAACCTGGACCCGCCGACCGACCCCAAGGACTACCTGCACCGGGGCGGCCGGACAGCCCGAGCCGGCGCGTCCGGCACCGTCGTCACCCTCGTCCTGCCCAAACAGCGCCGCCACATGACACGCACAGCGACCGCGGCCGGGATCGCACCGACCATCACCAGGGTCCGCGCCGGCGATGACGAGCTGGCCCGCATCACCGGAGCCCGCGTCCCCAGCGGCGTGCCCGTCCTGATCGCCGAACCCGGCGGCGGACGACCGCGCCGAACCGTTTCCGCCGCCGGCCGCAGCCGCCGCTCCCCCAGCGCCCACAACTCACGCGCCACCAACAGCCCCCGGGAGGGCACCCCCAGGCACGTCGCCCCCGAATAGGACAACGCCGAGCCCCGACCACCGCCAACCCGGTGGACACGGAGAGCCCGCCCGTGCCCACCGCCATCGGCCACCCCCGAGCCACCACGGTCCGAGACCGCGTGCAACGACCGGAGCTGCAGATCAGCGGCGACACCGTGGTCGACACCGCCCTGGACATCCTGCGAAGCTCCGGCGCCGAGCCCACCCCATGCCGCTCCGGTCGGCAACCGCCTGCGCCCGCCACCTCGACGCCTGGCCGGTCGTGGACAACGACGGCCACGTCATCGGCCTGCTCTCCCTCTGGGCTCCGCTGCCCGGCACAGGTTCGAACCGGCATCCGACGCGCCCCCGGTGCGTCGCGCAGCTGCAAGCCGTGCCCTCGCCTCTGTCACCCCGTCCCGTTGCCGACACCGCCACACCATCGGCACGTCCTTCGAACACCCGGCTGCAGGACGGAAGTTCACGGGCCGGGTGATCATCTCCGGACACCCGACGAACCGTCCAGACCGCCACCACCGACACCGTCCCGGCCATCCGCCACGCAGCCCTGCGCGGACGTAGGCAGCCGGCCGTCGGGCAGCGGGACCACCTCGTCCGCTGGAGCTCGGCGGCGCCCCGCGCGACCCGGGCAACCTGTGGCCCGAGCCGCACTACGGCGCCAAGACGTCCTCCACCAAGGACGGCATCGAGACGAAGCCGAAGAACGCCGTCTGCAAGGGCACCATCACCCTCGCCCCCGCCCGCAACGCGATCCGCACCGGCCGGACCACCGCCCTCCAGGTCACCGGCATCGGCTGACCCGGCCGCTGCCGGCCGGCGGCCGGGTCGCGTCGGGCTCTGCCGGGTTCCGAGAGGCGCGCGCCACGGGCGTCGGCCGCTGCGCCCGGGCCGGCCGGTACGACACGGCCCGGCCGCCGGGGGGAGGACGGCCGGGCCGGGTACCACGGGGACGAGACGAGCCCCGCCTCGCGGAAACGACGATACGACCGACCGCTGTTCGGGGCGCGAAGGCGCGCGGCTCCCCGGCCGACAGGCGCAGGCGCGGCACCGGTCCGGCGGCCGCCCGGTCTACGCGGACGAGATCGGCCGGCTCCAGTAGAACGCTGCGCGGCGGGTGATGTCGGGCAGTTGGCTGTAGAGGGCGTCGCCGGGGCACTGGGTGCAGTAGGCGTCGCGGTGGCCGCTGATGGCGCGGAAGACGTGCCGGGTGCCCTGACGGTAGAGGCTCTCGGTGTTGTGGGAGGTCAGCACCGCGCTGCTGTCGGGGCGGGTGCCGCAGGCGGCCAGGCGCCAGGCCGCGAGGCGGGCGACGGCATCCAGGGCCGGCTCGGGGGCCGGGACGTCGGTGCAGGTGCCGATGACGGCGATCCCGACGGTCTCGCGGTTGAACCCGGCGGCGTGGGATCCGGCCACCACGCGGTGGATGTCCAGGGCGCCGCTGCGGCCCTCGTAGACGGTGCCGTAGCGGTCGACGAGGAAGTGGTAGCCGATGTCGTCCCACCCGCGGCGGTGCATGCTGTCGTACTGGATCTCCCGCACGATCTCCGCCGCATCGCCGGGGCCGTAGTCGTTGGGATCGGCACTGTGGTGCACGAACACCGCACGCACCACCTCGTCGAACACCAGCCGCCCCGACGCGGGCACCGCGCCCCACCCGGCCCTGGGCACCACCGGAACCGGCGGCCCATTGCCACCGGCACTCCCGGCGCCCCGGGGGGGAGGAGGCGCCGCCCGGCCGCCGCCGTGCGCAGCCGACCGCATCCGCAGCACTTCTGACCGAACATCACCTGGAACCGCCGACGGCCTCCGCTCCTCGGGGCCCACCGCCGCGGCCACGGCGGCGCCGAGCCCACCCCACGCCGCCCCGGTCAGCAACCGCCTGCGCCCGATCACCCTGCGCACCGTAGCGGCCCCTGCCCCTGCCACCCGCCTGCCACACCGGCCCGTCACCACCCCGGCCCACCCGCATCACCCGCGGCGCCCTGACCTCAAGCCAACTGCGCGACGCTCTGGCGGCCGACGCCCGGCGGTGTTCGCCGTACGCAACGCCGGCAGTGCACTCCCGTCTGGCTGAGCCGTTTCTGCAGCCCCTCCCGGTCAATGGCGACGGCTCGCGCACCCGACGGCGGACGCGGTTCGTCAGCGGGGCGAAGTATGTCTGCGTGTAGGTACCGGGTGCTACTGGGCACGGTGCGGCAGGCGTCGCGGCAAGCGGAGCGCGGCCGGTGGGCAAAGCCCCGGCGCAGCGCGACCTCGGTGACGGTAGTGGAACCGGGTCGGCGGCCGGGAGCACGCCGGAGGCGCAGTGCCAAGCAGCCGGGATCTCGTCTCCGCTCCTTTGCTGCGCACCCACTCCGCGTGACCGCCGTCTACCGACCGGGCAGCTGGTGCTGGCTGTTCCAGCTGCTGGCCGCGGCGCCCCCGACAGCAGCGACAGCCAGTAGATCTCCCGGTGGCTCCGGGACGGGGCGGAGGCCGTGCGATACTCCCGGCCGTGAGCAGCGGAAACAGTATTCGCGGGCCGCGCGCAGGCAGGCCGGCCCCTCGTCAGGTCCAGACCTGGCAGGTGGCGGAGCACAATGCGGCGGCCTGGATGCGGCATTGGGGCTATGACGATGCGCGAGCGCAGCCGGGCGGTGCCGATGGCGGCGTGGATGTCGTGTCCGGGCGGGCGTTGGGGCAGGTGAAGTATCAGGCGAGCGCCGTGGGTAGGCCCGAGTTGCAGCGGCTGTTCGGGGCGCGGGGCCTGGACATGGGCAAGCAGCTGCTGTTCTTCACAGGGAGCAGTTATGCGGCGACGGCTGTGGACTACGCAAACAAGAACAGCATTGCCCTGTTCGTCTACGCCCTCGACGGAACGATGAAGGCGATCAACCCGATCGCCCGTCAGATCAGCGCACCTCCCTCGCCCGCGATATCCGTTCCGGTCCAGGCTGACATGAGGAAGGCTCCATCGAAGCAGTCAGGTCTCAACGCCCGGCAAGGGGTGATCATTTTCCTGACCGTAGTCGCTTTGGGCGGGGTCGTCTCGGCGGTCGAGGGGCTCACGGGATACTCTCCCCACCGGGCCACCGGCAACGCCGCCGACAGTGCGTCGGCGATCCCTCCTGCGCAAGCAGCGGCCGCCTTCAAGGCCTACGCGGCGGAGCACGGCTCTCTCGAGCAGAAGGCCGCGGTGAACCATGTGTCCACGATCACCGAGACCGTGCAGCCGATTTCCGGTTTCGCTGTAGTGAATATCTACACCGATCTCGGGCGGTTCAGCGATAATTTCGACGAGGGACAGCTCGTGTCTTCCCTGTTCTCGGAATACCGCGGGGGCCGGAAACATGGGACTTTGACTGTTTACAACGGAGACCGTGCACCACTTGCATATGGCTCCTACTGAACGAGTTGGCCGCGGTCGGCGCCCGAGCCTTCGA
This sequence comes from Streptomyces sp. NRRL B-24484, assembly GCF_000717715.1. GTDB lineage: Bacteria > Actinomycetota > Actinomycetes > Streptomycetales > Streptomycetaceae > Kitasatospora. The sequence goes on from NZ_JOAI01000022.1 coordinate 5,224, forward strand.
TGGGCGGGCGCCAGAGTGGGTGCTCTCTGCCCGCCGCGTCTTGGTCGACTGCCTGCACCAACGAGCTCCGTTGTGTTTTCGCCTCGAACCCCCAACGGGCTTGCAGGACCTGCGAAAACGCTGACTTCCCGGCCTTGGGTCAAGGCCCCACCGCTGAGCCGCAGGGGTGTGATCGGCAAACCTCCCTCGCAGAGCGGTCGATGCCGAGTGCCGGTCTCGGCCCGCGGTGGCCGGGGCGCGCCGACAAGCAGGGATGCCGGCCGGCGCGCTCGGGCCGAGGCCAGCGGTATCAGTCGAGGTGGCGGGCGAAGAACCGCACGGTGCTGTCGAGCTCGACGGCCGGCACCTCGGCGTGCTTGCCGGGGTTGGCGTGCAGGGTCTTCTCGGCCGAACCGAGGGCGTCGAAGAGGGCCAGTGCGGCGGCCCGCGGCACCCGTTCGTCGTCCCACTGGAGGAGGAACTCCACCGGGACGGTGATCCGCGCGGCGTCCCCGGCGGAGGCCGAGGCCCCGCCCAGGCCCAGGACCGCGGCACGGACCCGCGGTTCGGCGGCGACGAACGGTACGCCGAGCCCGCATCCCAGCGAGATCCCCCAGTAGCCCACCGGGCCGGCCCCGACGTGTGCCAGCCGCTGGACCGCGTCCACGACCGACCGCCACTCCGGGACGGTCCGGCGCGCCACCAGGGCCTGGAACTCGGCGATGAGCTGCGCCAGGTCCTCGCCCGCCTCGACGCGGGCCCGGTTCCCGGTCGCGATCCGGTCGAACTCCTCGTCCACCGGCCGGTCGCCGTGGCCGGGGACGTCGACCGCGACCACCGCACAGCCGCACTCGGCCGCGAGGCGGCGGGCCAGGCCCTCGATGTCCGGGTCCTTCTTGTGCCGGCCGCCGCCGTGACCCATCACGATCAGCGGACGGGGTCCGGCGGGCCCTTCCGGGGTCCACAGCACGCCGGGGACGCCGCCCAGGTCGAAGAGCTGCTCACGGACACCGCGGGACGACGATTCGGAGATGAAGCGCATGGGCGGTGAAGCCTTTCGGGATGCCTACTGCGGGCGTCCCCGGGCCATGCGGGGGAGGGAGGCCCGACCTGTCACAGCGTTGACGGGTCCCACCTCCTCGAATGCGCAGCGGCGCACGGCGGCACAGAAGGTATCACGAACGGTCTCGACCTCAAGCGGCCGGATGCCGCGGGAGACGAGGGGAGCTGACGAAGCATCGGGGCTCGTCCCTCGCGGGTGTCCGGTTGGCGCAAACTGCCCCGGGGCTCGGCGAGGCACGACCCGCCAGTGCGGCCCCGCGAGGGCGTACGGCCGGGTACCACGGGCCCTGGCCGTCGCCAAGGGGTCCTCCGGAAGCGACAACCGCCCACCCCGCCGATACTGACGAGGACGACCCGCATACCCAGGAACGCCGCACGGATGACCTTCTTCGACAGGCTCGGTCCGCACCGGGAGAGCCATGCCGCCGGCCGGGCCGGGTGGCTGCGGGCGGCCGTGCTCGGCGCCAACGACGGTCTGGTCTCCGTGGCCAGCCTGATGGTCGGCCTCGCCGCCGGTGGGGTGAGCACCTCCACCGTCGTCACCGGCGGCTTGGCGGGCCTGTCCGCCGGTGCGATGTCGATGGCCGCCGGCGAGTACGTCTCCGTCAGCTCCCAGGTCGATGTCGAAAGGGCCGACCGGGCCAAGGAGGCACGCGAACTCGCCGAGGCCCCCGAGGCGGAGCTCGACGAACTCACCGCCATCTACGAAGGCCGCGGTGTTCCGCGCGAGCTCGCCCGTCGGGTCGCCGAGGCCCTGCACGAGGCCGACCCGCTCGCGGCGCACCTGCGCGACGAGCTCGGCCAGAGCGAACAGACCGCCGCCAACCCGCTCCAGGCCGCGCTCGCCTCCGCCGCCAGCTTCCTCGCCGGCGGCCTGGTGCCCTTCCTCGGCCTGCTCGCCGGATCGGCCACCGCGCGCCTGTGGCTGATCGTCGCCGTCACGCTCTGCGGCCTCGCCCTGGCGGGCGTGCTCGCAGCCCGGGCCGCCGGCACGGCCGTCCTCCGGCCGACCCTGCGCGTCGTCCTCGGCGGCGGACTCGCCATGGCCGTCACCGCAGCCGTCGGCCAGCTCGCCCAGGTGTCCGGAGTCTGAGCCCCCGGGCACCACACGGCGAGAGCCGCCGACCGGCCGGGGACGGCCCCGAGCGCCGACGACCTCCTGGCCAGGACAGTGCCGGTCGACGTGCCACCCCTCACTACCTGACCGACGGCCGGGCCCACAGCCACTCGGCCATGCCGTACCCGGCGCCCCGACGGCGGGGGCGGCCGGCCGCGACGGCACGGTGGGCGTGCCGTCCGGCTCAGGATCCGGGCCGGACGGCCCAGGCCGTCCACTGCCCTGTTCGGACAGGCTGAAGAGAGCGGACGCCGAGGAGGTGGACATCCGCTCCCGTCGGGCGCTCCGCCGGCCGGGCCGGGAACGGCTGCGCGGAGCCGTCCCCGGCCAGCCGTGGAGATCAGGCCGAGGCCACGACCGCACCACCGGTTCGGTGCCGGACCGCCGGTCCGAGCGCCAGACCGCCAGGTCCGGTGACCGCGATCAGCAGGAAGGCCCAGCAGAACATCGCCGCGGGCTCGCCGCCGTTCTGGATCGGCCACAGGGCGTGCTCCTGGTGGACGCCGAAGTAGGCGTAGGCCATCGAACCGGAACAGAGCAGCGCGGCCGGGCGGACGGCCAGCCCCAGCAGGACGAAGGCGCCTGCAACCAGCTGGATGACGGCCGCCCACCAGCCGGGCCACTGCCCGACCTGCGGCGCCCTGCCGTGCGCGCCGCCGAGGACGCCGAACAGGGTCGCGGCGCCGTGGCACACGAAGAGGAGGGAGACCACGATGCGGAACAGCCCCAGCACGGTGGGTCGGGCGCGCTCGACGAGCAGCGAGAGGTCTGCGGACACAGGAACTCCTTGGGTGGGGACGAGGAGATCGGGCAGGCAGCCGAAATCGGTCGGGCGCGCGACGACGGCTGGCACCGGCTGCGCACTCGGACCGGAGGTGACGCCCGGACACCAAGACTGACGCTGTGTCATGTCCCTGACCAGACCTGTGAACCTCTGAACTTCCTCTGAGTCCCGCCGCCCAGGCCTCGTCCCGGATCTCGTCGGTCCGGACTCCGTCCGGGCAGCAGGGCGCAGCCGCCTGCCGATGCCCGGCGTCGGCGTGCCGGCTCCCCCTGCGCGACCCCTACGCTGGAGCCATGCACGACACGGGTACGGACACTGCGGCGGTACGGGTGCTCGTGGTCGAGGACGATGCGGGGATCGCCCGGTCCCTGGTCAGGGGTCTGCAGCGGGCCGGCTACGCAGCACAGAGCGTCGGGACGGGCCGTGCGGCCCTCACCGCCGTCCCGCCCCCGGACGTGGTCCTGCTCGATCTGGGGCTGCCCGACCTGGACGGCGTCGAGGTGTGCCGCCGGCTGCGGCAGCACGGCGACGCGGCGATCATCGTGGTGACCGCTCGGGGTGAGGAGGGCGACCGGGTCTCGGCCCTGGACGAGGGCGCGGACGACTACCTCGTCAAGCCGTTCGGCCTGGCCGAGCTGCTGGCCCGGATCCGCGCGGTGCTCCGCCGCACGCGCCCCGCCGAACCGGACCTGCTGCGCCACGGCGTGCTCACCGTCGACCCGCGGACGCGCAAGGTGAGCGTCGGCGGGACGGAGATCGCTCTGACTCCGAAGGAGTTCGACATCCTGGAGTGCCTGGCCGTCGACCCGGGCCGGGTGGTCTCCCGCCAGGAGATCCTGGAACGCGCCTGGGACCAGCACTGGTACGGGCCCACCAAGGTGCTGGACGTCCACGTGGCCGCACTTCGCCGCAAGCTCGGTGTGCCCGGCCTGGTCGAGACGGTCTACGGCCGGGGCTTCCGCCTCGGCGAACCGGGCTGAGCGGCGATGACCCGCCGGATCGCACTGACCGTCCTGGCCCTGGTGACCGTCCTCCTGGTGCTCGCCGTCGTCCCGCTGGGGGTGCTGCTGACGCAGCGTGAGGAGACCTCCTTCCGCGGCGCGGCCGAGGCCGCGGCACGGACGCTCGCCTCCGCCGCCGAGGAGAACCTCTCCGACCACAAGCCGGACACCGACCTGCGCGAGCTGCTCGACGAGACGCAGGACGAGGGCGGCTGCGCGGCCGTCTACGACGCCGCGGGCAAGGTGATCGCCCGCACCTCGTGCGCCGCCGCGACCTCCCGGACCGCCCGCGGCCTGGTGGCCGCGACCCTCGCCGACCCGCGCACGGTCGCCCACCGGTCCGGCGACACCCTGACGGTGGCCACGCCGGTCGGTGACAGCTCCGACGCGGTCGGCACGGTCGTGCTGGTGCGGTCCGCCGATCCGCTGGACGACCGGACCGCCGTGGTCTGGGCCTGGCTCGCGCTCATCGGCGTCGTCGGGCTCGTCCTCGGGACCCTGGTGTCGGTGCGGCTGGCCCGCTGGGTGGGGCGTCCGCTCCAGGCGGTCGACGCCGCAGCCCGCCGCCTGGGCGAGGGCGCGCTGGACGTCCGGGCCCCGGCGGACTCCGGGCCCGAGGAGGTGCGCCGGCTCGCAGCCACCTTCAACACCATGGCGGCACGCACCGAGGCCCTGGTGCACGGGCACCGGGCGGTGACCGCCGACGTGTCCCACCAGCTGCGGACCCCGCTGACGGCACTGCGGCTGCGGCTGGACCTGCTGGCTGCGGACGCCGAGGGCGAGGACGCGGTCGAGCTCGCCGGAGCCCAGGAGGAGATCGCCCGGCTGTCGCGTCTGGTGGACGGCCTGCTGGCGACCGCCCGCGCCGAGAACGCCGTACCCAGGCCCGTACCCGTGCGCGTGGACGAGGTCGTCGCGGAGCGGATCACGGCCTGGGAGCCGGTGGCCGCCGAACGGCAGGTGGACCTGACCTCGCACAGCCCCGGCCGGCCGGTCGTGTACCTCGGCGCCGGCGACCTGGAGCAGCTGCTCGACAACCTGCTGGCCAACGCCCTGGAGGCGGTGCCCGGAGGCGGTCGCATCCGGGTGGAGGCGGCATCCGCGGCGGCCTCCTTCGGGCCCGGTACGGAACTGCGGGTCGTCGACGACGGGCCGGGGATGAGTCCCGAGGCCCGGGCCACCGCGTTCCGGCGCTTCGGCAATCCGGAGGCACGCGGCACCGGCCTCGGCCTGGCCATCGTGCACCGGCTGGCGACCGCCAACGGTGGCACGGCCCGCTTGGAGGAGACCGTGGGCGGCGGTCTGACCGTGGTGCTGGAACTCCCCGCCGTCCCGCGCGGGCAGGGGTCGGAGCCGGGCCGTCCCCCGCAGCGGACGGCCTGAGCCCGCCACCGTCGGGCGGTCCGCCCTGCCCGTTCCCGACGCCGTGATCGGGTGCCCGCCGGCCTTTACGGGATCCGAAGGATTTCTGAACGGGATCCCGACCGCCCGTGTCGGACGCTGGAGACGGACGGTCCGGAGGCGACCCCACCGTCCACGCCCCAACACGACGGGTGCCGGGACGCCACCACCGGAGGTGCACCATGCCGGACTCCGACCCGCAGGACAGCTTCGCCGCCCGCCGGCGCGAGCGGGGGCTGCGCCGCGTCGGCGCGGTCACCGCAGCCCTCCTGACCACGGCCGCCGCGGGCACGGCGGTGCTCGGCGCGGAGTACCGCGCCCTGCTGTCGGGTGGCACCGCCGCGCCGGCGACGTCACCCGCCTCCGGGACGCCGGGCACGACCGGGACGACGGCCCCCCGGTCGGCCCTGCGACCTCCCTCCCGGGCCCCGGCCCCGGTCGCCCCGCACAGCCGGGCACCGTCCGCCACCACCGGTGCGTCATGACCGCCACGACCGCGCGGCACACCACCACGACGTTCACGGCCCTCGGAACGACGGCGGTGCTGCTGGTCGCCGAACCCGCCGCCATGGCCGCCGCCCTCCGGGTGCTGGAGGAGGAGCTCGCGGCGATCGACCTCGCGTGCAGCAGGTTCCGGCCCGACTCCGAGCTCTCCCGGGCCAATGACGCCGACGGAGCGGTCACCGCCGGACCTCTGTTCGCCGAGGCGATCGACGCGGCGCTGCGGGCGTCCCGGGCGACCGACGGCGCGGTCGATCCCACGGTCGGGCCCTCCGTGGCGGCACTCGGCTACGACCGCACCTTCGCCTCCGTCCGCCCCGACGGCGTGGGTCCGGTCACCGCCGTCCGGCCGTCCGGATGGCGCACCGTCGACTGGAACCCCCGAACGCGCCGGCTGTACCTGCCGCCGGGCACCGCGCTCGACCTCGGAGCGACGGCGAAGGCACTGGCCGCGGACCGCGCGGCCGCACGGGCGGCACACACGGCGGGTTGCGGCGTCCTGGTCTGCCTCGGCGGTGATCTGGCAGCAGCCGGCCCCGCCCCGGCAGGGGGCTGGCAGGTCGCGGTCGCCGACGACCACGCGGCCCCGGTGGACGGGGCGGGTCCGGTGGTGTCCGTCACGGGCGGCGGCCTGGCCACCTCCGGCACCACCGTGCGGAACTGGCGGCGGGGCGGCCGGGTCCTTCACCACATCGTGGACCCGGCCACCGGGGACGTCCCGGCCCCGCTCTGGCGGACGGTCAGCGTCGCCGCGGCGACCTGCGTGGACGCCAACACCGCCGCCACCGCGGCGATCGTGCGGAGCGCGCACGCCCTCGGGTGGCTGCACCGCCTCGGCCTGCCGGCCCGTCTGGTGCGGACCGACGGCTCCGTGGTGGTCGTCGGCGGCTGGCCGGCGGACCCGGCCCCCGCCCCTGCGCCCGGCAGCGGCCCCGGTGCCGGGCCGGAACCCGACGGCCCGGCGGGAGGTCCCCGATGACCGGCACCGTCCAGCTCGCGACCACCGCACCGAGCCCGCTCTGGTACGCGACCCGGGCCGGCGGCACCGTCGCCCTGCTCCTGCTCACGGCCACCCTCGTCCTGGGGATCGCCGCAGGCGGCCGGTACGCGCCGAAGCGGATCGCCCGGTTCGAGATCGGGGCTCTGCACCGCAACCTCGCGCTCCTCACCACGGTGTTCCTCGGCCTCCACATCGCCACCGCGATCGCCGACCCGTTCGTCCACCTGAGGTGGCTGGACGCGGTCGTGCCGTTCGCCTCCTCCTACCGCCCGTTCTGGCTGGGCCTCGGCGCCCTCGCGGTCGACCTGCTGCTCGCCGTCCTGGTGACCAGCGCGCTACGGCTACGGATCGGCCGCCGGAGCTGGAAGGCGGTGCACTGGCTCGCCTACGCGCTCTGGCCCCTGGCGCTCCTCCACGGGGCGGGGACCGGGACGGACACCCGACTGACCCTGCAACTCGGCCTCGCCGCCGGCTGCCTGGCTGCCGTGGTGGCGGCGGTGTGGTGGCGCCTGCTCCGGGCCGGCCCCGGTCACCGGGCCGGCCGGCTGTGGGCCGCCCTGGCGGCGGCAGCCGTCCCCGCCCTCGTGGCGGCGCTGCTGGCGGCCGGGCCGGCACGGACCGGATGGGCGCACCACGGCGGCAGCACCGTACGGCCCGGCACCGTCGCCACCGACCGGCAGACCGCCGGCGACGACGGCGGCAACGGAGGGGAGGACGGGTGATCCCCCGGACCCGCGCCGTGGCAGCGCCGCAGCCCGCAGGCATCCCCGAAGGACCGGCAGGCGCCCGGCTGCTGCACGGCTGGTACAGCACGGGCGGCCCGGCCGGACTGGCCGAGCACCTGGAGCGGTACGGCCCACCGCCCACCGCGTCCGGACACCGGGCCGCCGACCGACTGATCCGGGCCGTTGAGGAGGCCGGCCTGACCGGGCGCGGCGGCGCCGCCTTCCCCACCGGCCGCAAGCTCCGCGCGGTCGCCGCGCGGCGCGGCCGGGCCGTGGTCGTCGCCAACGGCATGGAGAGCGAGCCGGCCAGCGGCAAGGACGCCGCTCTGCTCGACCTCGCCCCGCACCTCGTCCTCGACGGCGCCGTCCTGGCCGCGGCGGCCGTGGGAGCATCCGCCGTCCACCTCTGTCTGGCCCGCACACGGCCGTGGCAGCTCGCACGGCTGACCGCGGCCGTCGACGAACGCGGCCGGGCGGGTCTCGACCGGCTGCCCGTCCGGGTGCACGCTCTGCCCCACCATTACGTCTCCAGTGAGGAGACCTCGCTGGTGCACTGGCTGAACGGCGGTGACGCCCGTCCCACAGCCACCCCACCGAGGCCGTTCGAGAAGGGCGTGGGCGGGCGCCCCACGCTCGTCGACAACGTGGAGACCCTGGCCCACCTCGCCCTCGTCGCCCGCTACGGACCCCGGTGGTTCCGCAGCGCGGGCAGCCCGGACGCGCCCGGGACGACCCTGGTCACGGTCTCCGGGGCGGTCCGCGCCCCCGGCGTCCGGGAGATCCCCCTCGGCACCCGGGTCGGGTCCGTCGTCGAAGCCGCCGGCGGCGCGTCGGAGCCGCTCGGCGCGGTCCTCGTCGGCGGGTACTTCGGCAGCTGGCTGCCGCTCTCCGCCGTGAGCGTGCCGTTCAGCAGGAACGGCCTCGCCCGGCTCGGCGCCGGGCCCGGCGCGGGGGTACTGGTCGCGCTCCCCCGCGACGCGTGCGGCCTCGCCGAGACCGCCGGGGTGCTCCACCACCTCGCCGTCCAGAGCGCGCGGCAGTGCGGCCCCTGCCGGTTCGGGCTGCCCGCGGTCGCCGACGACTTCGCGCGGCTCGCAGCCGGGCACACCGACCCCGGGCTGCTCGACCGGCTGAGCCGCCGCGCCGGGCTGCTGGCCGGGCGCGGTGCCTGCCGCCACCCCGACGGCGCTTCGCGGCTCACCGCGACCGCCCTGGAGGTGTTCGCCGAGGACGTGCGCCGGCACGTGCTGGGCGGGCCGTGCGGCGCCGCCGGGCGACGCTCCGTTCTCACGGTGCCCGATGCGGCAGACCCGGAGAGCGAGGGATGGCGGTGAGCGGGCACCGCCGCCTCACCGTCGACCGCATCGCCTGCGACGGCCGCGGCCTCTGCGCCGAGCTGCTGCCCGAACTGGTCGTCCCCGACGAGTGGGGCTACCCGATCCTCGTCGGGCCCGACGTCCCCGACGAGTTGCTGTCCGAAGCCCGGCGCGCGGTCGCGGCCTGCCCTGTCCTCGCCCTGCGGATCGAACGCACCCGTCCCGGCCGTACGTGACCTGAACCACTTCTTAGTGCCCGCTCGGGCACACTGCTCGCGGCCTCGCACCGGGCGGGCCGCCGTCCCGCGCAGCCCTGCGCGGCCCTGCACCAGCGGAAGGCGGAGCCATCACATGGTCTCGACAGGCAGCGACGCAGCCCCGGCCGGCAGTGCCGCGCCGATCCCGGCGGGCCGGCTCGGCGGGCCGGAGGGGAACCGGCGGCTGATCGCCGCCACCGGCGCCCTCCTGCTGCTGCTCCTGGCGGCCCAGGGCGTGACCATCCTGTTCCTGGACCGGCTCCTCACCTGGCACTTCTTCATCGGCATGCTGCTCGTCGGCCCGGTCGTGCTCAAGCTGGGCAGCACCGGCTACCGCATCGTGCGCTACTACACCGGCAGTCCCGCCTACCGTCGGCAGGGGCCGCCCCATCCGCTGCTACGACTGCTCGGCCCGGTCGTGGTCGCCACCACGCTCGCCGTCCTGGCCACCGGGGGCGCCCTCGCCCTCCTGGGCCGCGACACCGGAGCCGTACCCGTCCTCTTCCTCCACAAGGCCGCCTTCGTCTGCTGGGCGGCGGCGACCACCGTCCACGTCCTGGCCCACGTGTGGCGCCTGCCCGGGCTGATCGGCGCCGACCTGCGGCTGCGGGCCGCCCGGCACGGCCGACCCCGCGTCCGGGGAGCCGCGATCCGCTGGTCGCTGCTGCTCACCGCACTCGGCGCGGGACTCGCCCTGGCGCTGGCCGGTGCACCGACGGCCGGCCGGTGGCACGCGTCCACCCACCACGCCACGCGGCACCACGACCACCGTGCCGCCGCCGCACGGCCTGCCCTCGACCGGATCCCCGGGGCCCGGCTCACATGACCTCGCGCAACGCGGCACCCGCCCGAGCCGTCGGATCTCCGACCCGACTGACCGAAGTGGACCGATCGCACCCTCGCCGCACGCGGCGGTCGTCGAACGATGCCCCGACAGCCGTGCCCGGGCCTCCCTCGCACCGGACGTCACACCGGCCCGGGGAAACCGCGGAGAAGCCGCCGATGGCGGCTCAGCCGTGGGAGAAGGAGATCCTCGGAAGGATCCGGTCGAGCCGGGCAAGGGTGTGCCAGGCTGCCCGGCCGGTCAACCGGAGGATGTCCGGGAGCAGGACGAGGCGAACCAGGGCGGCGTCGAGTGGGACAGGGCGGGCAGCAGGGGCTGACCGGAGGCGACGAGGGGGCCGGAGGCGAGGACCAGGACGGCAAGAGTGGGTGGCCCCCTCGGGAATCCCGCAGTCCGCGCCGCACGCCGTCCCGCGAAGGAGGGTCATCCGGTTCCGGCCGCGAGTTCACGGCCGGAGAGCGACCAGGCGGCGACGCCTCCCCGGACGGAGGCCGCGTCGAAGCCGACCCCGGCAAGCAGTTCGGCTCCGACCTTGCTCCGGTTTCCGGACGCGCAGATCACCATGACCGCTCGGTCGCGGGGCAGGCCGACAAGACTTCCGGCCAGCATCCCCAAGGGGACCCAGCGAGCACCCGGCACGTGCCCCTCGGCGAACTCGAAGGCCTCCCGCACGTCGAGCACCACCGCGCCCGTATCACGGGCTGCACCGAACGCCTCGATGTCGACTTCCCTCACCATGTTCCAACCCTTCTTAATACCCTGGGGGGTATATTCAGCCTACGGCAACACTCACCGCGGGAAGTGCATTCCGCCGCTTGCGCACCGGCCGTGGCGTACTCGCGCACGAGCAGCAGACACACGACATCCCGGGCGAGGGCTCGGAGGAACTCATGGAAGAGGTCCCGGTCGGCCGAGGCACCGGTTCGGGTCGCCGCCCTGCGGCCCTCCTGCTCACCACGGCCGGGCCGGGAACGGCTGGTCCGCCTGGCGGACGACGCACCGGCAGGGCATCGGGAGATTCCCGGGCGCCCTCCGCCACGGGCAGCGCGCCGCGTCGGCCGCCGCGCCTGTCGGCGATGAGCCTTCGACCGCCGAAGGCGGCGTCCGCGATCGGCCGGTGCCCCGGCACGGCGTGCACCCGTCCGGGCGTATCCGGCGGTGTCGAGGACCGGCTTCCCCCTCGCGGGGACCGATCTGTGCGACACATGGAGGCGGACGTCGGCGAGGAGGGTGCACGGCATGACGGCGCGCAGCGGTGCCCCTGGTACGGCGGCCGAAGGCGGTGTCATCGGCACCGACGGCCTGGCGGCCCTGGTGGAGGTGCTGCTGGCCCGGGGCTTCACCGTGGTGGGCCCGACCGTGCGGGACGGGGCTATCGTCCTCGACGAGCTCAGCACCGCCGATCAGCTGCCCTACGGCTGGGGTGTCGAGTTGGCGGCCGGGTCGTACCGGCTGCGCGAGCGGTCCGACCGCGCGGCCTTCGCCAACGCGGCGGGCCCACAGTCCTGGAAGTCCTACCTGCACCCGGCGCGGGTCCGGCAGTGGCGGGCCGACCGGTCGGAGGGCGGTCTGGCGGTGGAGTCGGACGAGCCGATGCCGCACCGCTTCGCGTTCCTCGGGGTGCGACCGTGCGACCTGCGCGCCATCGCCGTCCAGGACCGCGTCATGGTCGGCGGGCGGCACCGCGATCCGGTCTACGAAGGCCGGCGGACCGGGGCGTTCCTGATCGCGGTCGAATGCACCGAACCGGGCGGTACGTGCTTCTGCGTGTCCATGGGCACCGGCCCGGCGGCAGGCCCGGGCCACGACCTCGTCCTGACGGAGGTGACGGACGCGTCGGACTCCGCGGGCCACCGGTTCTGGATCCGCAGCGGGAGCCCGGAGGGCGCCGAGGTCCTCGCCGAGCTGCCGCTGCGGCCCGCCGACGCACAGACCGTCGGCGCCGCCCGTGACGGCGTCTCCTCCGCCGCCGGCCGGATGGGCCGCAGCATGCCGGAGGTGGACCTGCACCGGCTGATGGCCGGCACGCTGGACGCCCCGCGCTGGAACGAGGTCGCCGAGCGCTGCCTGACGTGCGGGAACTGCACGATGGTCTGCCCGACCTGCTTCTGCACCACGACCGAGGACGTCACCGACCTGACCGGCGACCACGCCGAGCGGTGGCGGGTGTGGGACTCCTGCTTCGACCTCGACCACTCGTACGTGCACGGCGGCCCGGTGCGCGCGTCCGCGCCGAGCCGCTACCGGCAGTGGCTCACCCACAAGCTCGGAACGTGGTGGGACCAGTTCGGCTCCTCCGGCTGCGTCGGGTGCGGGCGGTGCATCGTCTGGTGCCCGGTCGCCATCGACATCACCGAGGAGGCGGCGGCCCTGCACGACTGGGCCGGGCTGCGGGCCGAATCGGACGGGGACGGGGACGGGCGGCCGTGACGGAACCGCAGCCGCAGCCACTGCTGGACGGCCTGTCCGACCTGCACCGGGCCCGCCTGCTCGGGCTCGCCGACGACCGCGAATTCCCCGCGGACAGGCGCCTGTTCGACGAGGCCGGGGCGGCCGACCGGTTCTGGCTGCTCCGCTCCGGCGAGGTCGCCCTCGATCTGCACGTGCCCGGGCGTCGTCCGCCGGTGGTCGAGACGGTCGGCGCCGGCCAACTGCTCGGCTGGTCCTGGCTCTTCCCGCCGTACCGCTGGCACCTCGGCGCCCGGACCCTCGGCCCGGTCTCCGCGTGGGAGTTCCCCGCGCACCGGGTACGGGCGCTCTGCGGGGCCGAGCCGGAGTTCGGTCTCCGACTCACCCTGCACTGCGCCGCCGTGATCGCGGAACGGCTCCAGGCCGCCCGGCTGCGCCTGGTGGACCTCTACGCACCGGACGGAGGCGGTCCGCCGTGAGCACCGTGCCCGTCCCGTACCGGGTGCTCTCGTCCCGGCCGGAGACCCCGGGCTGCGTCTCGCTCACCCTGGCCGCGGACGGCGTGTCCCTGTCGGCCTTCTCCCCCGGGCAGTTCGCCATGCTGTACACCTTCGGCGTCGGGGAGGTGCCGATCTCCGTCAGCGCCGTCGGCGACCGGACGCTGACCTTCACCGTCCGCACGGTCGGCGCCGTCTCGGCGGCGCTGTGCCGGCTCGCCCCCGGCGAGGCCCTCGGTGTGCGCGGCCCGTTCGGCACCGGCTGGAACCTCGACGGGGCGGACGGCTCCGAGGTCCTGGTGGTCGCCGGCGGCCTCGGACTGGCCCCGCTGCGGCCGGCCGTGCACCGGCTCCTGGGCCGGGCCGCCCGTCTCGCCGTCCTGGTGGGGACACGCACCCCTGCGGACCTCCTCTTCCCCGGCGAACTCGCCGCATGGAGCGACCGGTGCCGGGTGGAGGTGACGGTGGACCGGCCGACTCCGCAGTGGCGGGGCAGCGTCGGGGTGGTGACCGCCCTGCTCGACCGCGTGGCCGTCGGGGCGGGCACCGCAACCGCCCTCGTCTGCGGGCCGGAGGTGATGATGCGGCGCACCGCGGATGCGCTGCTCGCACGCGGCATGCCGCCCGAGCGCATCCAGCTCTCGCTGGAGCGCAACATGCGCTGCGGAACGGGACACTGCGGCCACTGCCAGCTGGGGCCGCTGCTGCTGTGCCGCGACGGCCCGGTGGTCGGCTGCGCGGTCTCCCGACAACTGCTCGCGGTGAGGGAGCTGTAGACATGGACGATGCCGACCGGCCGACCCTGGCGGTGTGGAAGTTCGCCTCCTGCGACGGCTGCCAGCTGACCCTCCTCGACTGCGAGGACGAACTGCTGCCGCTGGCCGGACGGGTGCGCATCGCCCACTTCCTGGAGATGAGCGGCGCCGAGGGCACGGGCTCCCGGGGTCCGGCCGGCCTTGGGGGTGCAGGGCCGTACGACCTGTCGCTGGTCGAGGGATCGATCACCACGGACGAGGACGCCCGGCGGATCCGGCACATCCGCGGCATCTCCCGGCGCCTGGTGACCATCGGCGCCTGCGCGACGGCCGGCGGTGTGCAGGCGCTGCGGAACTTCGCGGACGTCGCCGAGTTCCGCTCCGCCGTCTATGCCCGCCCCGAGTTCGTCGCGACACTCGGCACCTCCACCCCGATCTCGGCGCACGTCCCGGTCGACTTCGAACTGCGCGGCTGCCCGATCGACCGGCGCCAACTGCTGGAGGTGATCACCGCGTACCTGACCCACCGCAAACCCAACATCCCGGCGCACAGCGTCTGCTACGAGTGCAAGATCCGCGGCACCACCTGCGTCACCGTGGCCCACGGTACTCCCTGCCTCGGCCCGGTCACCCACGCCGGATGCGGGGCCATCTGCCCCGCGTACGAGCGGGGCTGCTACGGATGCTTCGGACCGGTGACCGACCCCAATCTGGAGTCGATGGTGCGCCAACTCGGCCGGGACGGCATGTCCGAGCTGGATGTCGTCCGCGTCTTCCGCACCTTCAACGCCGCGGCGCCCGAGTACGGTCCGGTGCCGGAGATCGCCGAAGGGCTCGGCACCGAGGGGCCGCAGTGAGCCACGGGTCGTCGCGAGTCCTGCGGTTGGACGCCCTGGCCAGGGTGGAGGGCGAGACTGCCGTCCGGCTGCGCCTGCAGGAAGGCGAGGTTGTCGCCGCCGAGCTGCGGATCTACGAGCCGCCCCGCTTCTTCGAGGCCTTCCTGGTCGGCCGGGGGCACACCGAGCCACCCGATCTCACCGCCCGGATCTGCGGGATCTGCCCGGTCGCCTACCAGATGACGGCCTGCCAGGCCATCGAGGCCGCCTGCGGGATCACCGTCGACGGACCGATCGCGCAATTGCGCCGGCTGCTGTACTACGGCGAGTGGATCGAAAGCCAGTCCCTGCACATCCACCTGTTGCACGCCCCCGACTTCCTCGGCTGCGCCGATGCCGTCGAGGTCGCCCGCGGACACCGGGGAGCCCTGGAACGCGGGCTGCGGATCAAACAGGCGGGCAACGCGGTGGTGGAGGTCCTCGGCGGGCGCCCGATCCACCCGGTCAACGTCAGGATCGGCGGCTTCCACAGGGCCCCGGCCCGGGCCGAACTCTCCCCACTGGCGGAGCAGCTGCGCCGCGCGCGGGACGAAGCACTGGAGACGGTGCGCTGGGTCGCCGGATTCGACTTCCCGGAGGCCTCGTTCGACGGGGAGTTCCTGGCCCTGCACGACCCGGGCCGCTACGCGATCGCCTCCGGCGAGCCCGCCGTGCTGCCCGCGCCGGAGAGCGGAGGCGTCCCGCGCGGCTTTCCCGTCACGGATTTCGAGCACCGCGTCGTCGAGGAGCAGGTGCCGTACTCGACGGCGCTCCAGTCGCGGCTGGACGGCCGACCGCACCTCACCGGAACGCTCGCCCGCTACGCGCTCAACGGCCGCTGGCTCCACCCGACGGCCGCCGAGGCGGCACGCGCCTCGGGACTCGGCGATCCCACGGCGGGCGTGGTGTGCCGCAACCCGTACCGCAGCATCGTCGTCCGGGCCGTCGAGGTGGTGCACGCCCTGGAGGAAGCGCTGCTGATCATCGAGGGGTACCGGCCGCCGGAGCGGGCGCACGTGACGGTGCCCGCGCGGGAGGCGGTCGGCTGCGCCGCCACCGAGGCACCCCGCGGCCTGCTCTACCACCGCTACGCGCTCGGCCCCGACGGTACCGTCACCGGGGCCCGGATCGTGCCGCCCACCGCACAGAACCAGGCGGCGATCGAGGAGGACCTCCGCCGCCAGGTCGGAGCCCGGCTGGCACAGTCCCCGGCCGAGGCCGGGGACGAGGGGCTGGCCGCGTTGTGCGAGCGGGCCGTCCGCAACCACGACCCGTGCATCTCCTGCGCCACTCACTTCCTCGACCTCACCGTGGAACGGGAGTGACCGGCCGGGTGGTGGTGATCGGCGTCGGCAATCCCTTCCGCCGCGACGACGGCGCCGGGCCGGCCGTGATCGAGTCCCTGCGGGTGCGGGGTGCACCGGCCGCCGTGCTCGCCCTGAGCGACGGGGACCCGGGCCGGTTGCTGGAGCTGTGGGGTCCGGCCGACACGGTGGTCCTCGCCGAGGCGGTGCGCTCCCCCGCCGACCGTCCCGGGCGCCTGCACACCCTCCGGGCCGGGCGGGCCGCCTCGCTGGCGGCCGCAACGGCCAGCACCCACGGGCTGGGCCTCGCAGAGACGGTGGCCCTGGCCGCCGCCCTCGACCGGCTGCCGAGCACCCTGGTCGTCCACGCCGTCGAAGGCGCGGACTTCACCCCCGGGCTCGGCCTCACCGACGCTGTCCGGGCGTCCCTTCCCGCCCTGGTGGAGTCGGTGGCCGCCTCCGTGCGGGCCGCACTATGGCGACAAGCACGGTGACCCGGCCGGCAACCAGGGCCGTTCTCCGAGCGGAACGGGGCCGCCCGACCCCGGCGGGAAGCCGTCGCCGAGGAGACGGTGGACGGCACGGTCGTCCTCGCGATCGCCGGCGGAACAGTGGCGCCAGGAGAGCAAGCCGCGAAGCCACAGCCCGTACACACGCCGAGGAACGCTGTCGTACGGCGGGCCCGGTGAGGCGGCCACACCGGCCCGCCCCCTCCGCCATCACCGGCACCCAGCCGGGGAGCCTGCTCGGCACGCCCCACAACCGTCCCGTCGGCCGGCACTGACCTGAAGCGAGGCCTCCGCCGCAGGCGCTGCGGAGCGTCCAGCCACGGGCAGGCGGCCCGTGCCCGTCCGTCCGCAGGATCAGGGCCGAACGGCCCCAGCGGCATGCCGGTCCCCCGGCCGACGCTGGTGGTACGGGCGCAGGCGCAGCGACCCGGACGGTGGGTCATGCGCCTCACCCGGCCGCATGCCGGAGGAGGCGACGGAGAGATGACCGAAAAGCGGACCCGGGCTCCCATGCACGTCAAGACCTGGACACTCAAGCTCGATCTGTTCGAGGACGGGGACACGACCACCGCGCACGGCGTGCTCGACACCGGCGACAACGTCCTGGAGAGCCGAAGCAGCGCCCACCGCAGCCCGCAGGATGCCGCCGTTCCCGAGATCGGCGACGAGTACGCGGCCGGCCGTGCCCTGATGGAGCTCGGACACCGGCTCCTGGTCGCAGGCATGCACGACGCCGCGGCCAATACGCCCGCCACCAGCGGCTGATCCCAGGAGGAATCATGACCGGCGACCGGTCAGGACAAGCGATTGTCGTCGGCGTGGACGGCTCGGAGCAGTCCCGGCGCGCCCTGCGCTGGGCGGTCCGCCAGGCCGGGCTGACCGGCGATGCGGTGCGGGCGGTCATCGCCTGGGAGCCGCCGTTCACGGGGTGGGGCGCGGACGTCCCCGCCTCCGGGGAGAAGGCGATGAACGACATCGCGTCGAGGGTGCTGGCGGAAAGCGTGGAGAAGGCGGCGGGCGCCGAGCCTGCGGTCGAGATCAGCACGGCGGTCGTCCAGGGCACTCCCGCGCAGGTGCTGCTGTCGGCGGCCGGCGAGGAGGACGTGGTCCTCCTGGTGGTGGGAAGCCGGGGAATCGGCGGCTTCACCGGGGCACTGCTCGGGTCGGTGGGACAGCACTGCGCGCAGCACGCGCCGTGCCCGGTCCTGATCGTGCGCGGCCCCTAGACATTCCGGGCCGTGTCTTCGAGGGAGAGCCGTGTCTTCGAGGGAGAAGGGAGTGAACCATGCGCAGGCAGCCGACGGGCACCGGGAGCCCAGGAGTTCCGGCCGGGCAACGGGGTGATGTCGCACGGCGCGTGACGCTGTGCAGGGAGCGGCTGGGGCTCAGCCGCGAGGAGGTGGCGGAGCGGGCCGGCATGGCGGTGGAGTACCTGGAGTACCTGGAATCGTCCGCCGCCGTACCCGACTCGGCGCCCCTCACACGGCTGGCGGGCGTGTTGGGCACCTCGGTCCGTACGCTGCTCGGTGCCGGCACGGAGGTGCCGCCGGGGCGTGCGGCAGCCGCCGCGGAGCCGGTGGTCGAGGAGCTGGCGCCGGCGGAGTGCTGGGCGAAGCTCGCCTCCGGCGGGGTCGGCAGGGTGGTGCTGTCCACCGGGAGCGGTCCCCTTGCCCTGCCCGTGAACTTCCGGGTGTCGGACGGAACGGTGGTCTACCGCACGGCGGAGGGAAGCAGTGTGTGCCCGGAGCCCGGCACATCCCTGGCGTTCGAGGTGGACCTCGTCGACGAGGCGTTGAGCTCGGGTTGGAGTGTGCTGGTGAGGGGCACTGCGGTCCGGCTCGACGAGCCTGGGGCCGTCGAGCGTCTGAAGCGCCGGGGCCGTCCCGAGCCATGGGTCGGTGAGGGCCGCGACGTCTACGTCCGGATCCGGACCTCGTCGGTGACAGGACGGTCCATCCGCACTGACGGCCCCGCGGCAACCCGTTGAGACCACGACCGGTGCTGCCCGTCGTCCAGGGGCGGCGCGGTCGTGCGGCGGACCGCCGTCGTAGCGGCGGCGGTCCCGGTCCGTCAGCGTTCCGGCGCTCCGTGTGGGGTCGATGGCCACCTCTGCCGGAGGCGCACCCGGTCAGCTGCCGGCCTGGTAGGCATGCGGGTGTTCGAGGCGGGCCTCGGTGTCGTCCTCGGTCCAGTCGAGCGTCTGGTGGACGGCCACGACTCCGTCGACCGCGCGGCACAGCTGCTCGGCGACCGGGATCAGGCTGCGTCGCGGGAGGCGGCCGGTGACGGTGACGACACCGTCGTGGACGGTCACCTCGACGTCTTCCGGCGGGGTCCACAGGATCTGGCCGAAGACGTCGTGCGCGATCTCCTCGCGGATTGCCGCGTCGTGCCGCAGGAACACCTGCAGCAGGTCGCGGCGGCTGACGATGCCGACGAGCCGGCCTGCCTCGTCCACCACGGGCAGCCGCTTCACCTTGTGCTTGTCCATCTGCCGGGCGGCCTCCGGCACGGACCAGGTGGGCCGGGCGGTGATGGCCGGTGTGGTCATCAGGCCTCCGGCCGTCTCGGCCTCGGCGCGGGCGCGGTCCTTCGGCGGCAGCCAGCGCCCCGGTGTGCGGCCCTCGGGGTCGGGCAGGACCGCTTCCTTGCGGATCAGGTCCGCCTCGGAGACCATGCCGATCGGCCGGTCCTGTTCGTCGAGGACGGGGACGGCCGTGATGTCGTTGCGGTGGAACAGGGCGGCGACCGCCTTGAACGGCGTGTCCGGCCTCGCGGTCACCACCTCTTGGGTCATGACTTCGTGAACGCTCCGGTGCTGCATGGTTCTCCTCCTCCTCGGTGGATCAGGGCCTCACTCGGGCGCGGTCATTTCGGCCGCGTGCCGGATCCGGTCGGTGACCGGGACGACGCCGTCGATCGGACGGCACAGCCTGTCGACGACCGCCGCCGGGGAGGGCGGGTCGATGGTGCCGCTGAGCGTGACCCGTCCCTGATCGACTTGGAGGTCCACGGCGGCGGGTCGATGCCGTCGATACCGCCGAGGACCTCGTCGGCGATCTGCTCCGCGATGGCCCGGTCGTCGCGGAGGAAGGCCTTCACCGGGTCGGCCCGGCTGACCGTGCCGACCAGCAGGCCGTCGGCGTCCACGGCCGGCAGGTGCTTCACTCGGTTCCGCTCCATGTGCCGGGCGGCGGCGACCACGCCGGCGTCGGCGGTGATGCACACGGGCGGGGCTGACATCAGGCCCGCCGCCGTGGCCCGGTCGCCTTCGGGGCGGGGCACGGTGCGGATCTCGTCGGGGTCGTCCTGGACGGCCTGGACGTGCATCAGGTCCGTCCGGTCCACCTGGAAGCCGACGTCGGAGCCGGCCGCGGTGGCCGCGATGCCGAAGTCGGACGTGCGGTGGGCGACAGCGCGGCCGTCGACGGTGCAGTTGACCGGCAGGACGACCGGGTAGTGGTGCCCCGGCAGTGCGATCCGGCCGACGCCGTGGGTTCCCGGCCGGTCCCGGCACTCCTTCCCGGTGAGCCGGAGCAGTCGGGCGCGCCGGGCCGCGTGTGCGTGTCGCGGGGGCTCGTCGGGGCGGCCGTCGACGAGGTCGTTGCGGCTCACGCCGAGGGCGTGCGCGAGACGGAACATGGCCACTCCCTCGGACGGCCCGGCCAAGCCACTGGTTGCCGGGGTTCCCTTTTCAGCGTCGGTCCGGGGACGGCGTCCGCACCATGGGCCGGACGGCCCACGGAGCGGGTCGAGCGGCCCCTGCTGCCACGGCATGCGCTCGGTGCCGTGACTAGCCTGGAAACGGCGCTCCGATCAGGACGGAGAACGACGTGGGCAAGGAACGGGACGAAGGCGGGTCCCCGCTGCCGCAACTCCACCTGGACGGTCTCCTCGACGAGCTCCAGGCACGGCTCGACGCCGCCCGCAGCGCCCGCGACCGCGTGCACAGCCTGCTGGAAGCGGTGCTGGACGTCGGCCGGGACCTGGAACTCGCCCAGGCCCTGCGGCACATCGTCGAAGCAGCGGTGACCCTGGTGGAAGCCCGTTACGGTGCGCTGGGCGTGATCGGCGAGGACCACCGGCTGTCCCAGTTCATCCCGGTGGGGATCAGCGACGAGCAGCGGGCGCGGATCGGCCCGCTGCCGTCCGGGCACGGCCTGCTCGGCGAGCTGATCCGCCATCCGGTGCCCTTGCGGCTCGACGAGATCGCGGACCACCCCTCGTCCGTCGGCTTCCCCGAGCACCACCCGCCGATGCACGGCTTCCTCGGTGTGCCGATCCGGGTTCGGAAGAAGGTCTTCGGCAACCTCTACCTGTCGGAGAAGCGCGGCGGCGGCGGGTTCGACGCCGACGACGAAGCCGTGCTCGCCACCCTGGCGGTGGCCGCGGGCGTCGCAATCGACAACGCCCTCCTCTACACACAGGCCCGGCTGCGGGAGCGCTGGCTGGCCGCGGGCGCCGAGGTGACGGGCGGCCTGCTGTCCGGCGAGGCGGAGCAGACGGTGCTGGACCTGCTGGTGAGCCGCGCCTCCGAGATCGCCGGTGCGGACCTCGCGGTGGTGGCGTTCCGCCTCCCGGGGACGGACGAACTGGAGGTCCGGATCGCGGTGGGCCTGCGCGGCTCCGACCACCAGGGCCTGGTGCTGCCGGTGAAGGGATCGTTCATGGGTGCGGCCGTGCAGTCGGCCGGCCTGGTGGTCAGCACCGATGTCCACAAGGACCCGCGGATCACAGCCGGACCGCCACGGTGGGAGGGCCTCGGGCCGGCAATCGCCGTACCGATCGGTACCCCGGAGGACGGCATCCGCGGGGTGCTCATGCTTGCCCGCGCCGAGGGCGCGCCCCTCTTCGACCAGGACGAGTCCGCTCCGCTGAAGGGATTCGCGGCCCAGGCGGCCGTGGCGATGGAGCTCGCGGAGCGGCGCCGCGACTCGGAGCAGGTGGCCCTGCTCCAGGAACGCGACCGGATCGCCCGGGACCTGCACGACCTGGCCATCCAGCGGCTCTTCGCCACCGGAATGACCCTGCAGGGCGCCACCCGGTTCATCGACCACCCGGAGGCCACCGACCGCGTGCTACGGGCGATCGACGACCTCGACGAGACCGCGAAGACCATCCGCTCCACCGTCTTCGGCCTGCGGACCCGGCGATCGGGGCCGGCCGGCAAGGGCCTGCGGGCAAGGGCCGGGGAGACGGTGGACCGGGCAGCCACCGTCCTCGGATTCGCCCCGGCTCTGCGGATGACCGGACTGATCGACGTCACCGTCCCGCCCGACACGGCAGACGAGGCGCTGGCCGTCCTGCAGGAAGCACTGTCCAACGCCGCCCGGCACTCCGGGGCCACCTCCGTGGAGGTGACGCTCGCCGCCGGCGCCGACCTGGTGCTCAGCATCACGGACAACGGCATCGGCCTGCCCGAGGGCGGAAGGCGCAGCGGCCTGGCCAACCTGGCCGAACGGGCGGCCTCACTGCGCGGCGGATTCGACGCCCGCACCCGCCCCGGCGGGGGCACGGAGCTGGTCTGGCGGGTACCGCTGCCGGCCGCCTGAACTCACGGGCGCTCGGCCTCGTCGTCGTCGATGCTGTCGGCCGGCGGGATCCGCGGCGTCGGTGCGCCTTCGGGGCCGTAGCCGAGGCGGAGGAGCATCTGCACGCAGCCGGGCCCTCGGGACGGGTCTCGGGTCGCCCACCGCACGTGGGGCCACTCGAGGGCCTGGTGCAGCATCGACGCACGGACCTGGTGGACGGTGGCGACCAGGAGCACGTGCTGCAGGGCCAGCCCTGCACGCAGCCAGTCCACCGGGCGGTCCTGGTGGGTGGACAGCACGGCGATGCACGGGTGTGCCTCGAAGGCTGCGGGCGGCAGGTGGTCGGCCGGGTCGATGGCGGAGAAGTCCCGCACCGGCAGGTGGCCCGCCGCGTCCTGCGGGCCGAGGGCGCTGCGCGGGATGCCCAGCGGCGGCCCGCCGGGTTCCTGGATCCAGGCACGGCTCTCGATGCGGCGCCTGATGTCGGTGGTGTTGGTCCGTTCCGCCTCCGCGGTCAGGTGGAGGAGCCGTTCGGTCTCCTCGGGGCCGGGGATGTCCAGCGCCGTCTCCTCCGCCCGTGCGGCCGCGACGAGGTCGGCGAGGACCGCAGCCGGGACGGGCGGGCCGGTGAACGGCGTGCGGATGGTGTGCCGGTGCCAGATCGCCTCGTACAGTTCGGCGGTGCTGGGAAGGGTGACGAGGGCCGGCCGGTCGAGTTCGACGGCGGCCAGCAGATCGGGTTCGGCCGGGTCCGGCAGCAGCCGGACCTCGGGCGCCCAACCCAGGTGGCGGGCCGCGACGCGCACGTTGAAGACCGCGGCGCCGACCGAGACGTACAGGGCCTGGCCGCGCGGGTCGGTCTGGGGAAGCTTCCGTTCTCCGACGGCACGCACCTCGAGGGTGGAGGTCTCGGGGCGCAGCCTGAAGTGCCAGGGCTGGCTGTTGTGGATGGACGGTGCGGCGACCGCGGCTGAGACGAGGGTCTCCAGTGCGGCGGCGTCGAGGGCGATGGTGGACATGACGGCTCCTCCGGGTGTTCGGTCAGCCGGAGGCCGGCCGGTTCGCGGCGTGCAGGGCGACCGAGCGGTGTCGGACGGGCCGGGCGGCGGTGCTTGTCCGGTGCATCATCGCGCGCTCCTGGTCCGGCGAGGTCGGGGCGGTCGCCCCTCACTTCCACCCTCCGCCTGCGGCGCAGGGCGCACATGGGCCGAGCGGCCCGATCCGCCGGGCCGTGCGGCTCAGTGGGGGTGCGGCGATCGGTGCCCGGTGTCGACCTGTGCGGCCAGGACGGCGGCCTGCAGGCGCCGCTCGACCCCGAGTTTGGCGAGTAGCCGGGACACGTGGTTCTTGACGGTCTTCTCGGCGAGGTAGAGCTCCTTGCCGATCTGCCGGTTGGTCTTGCCCTCGCCCACCAGGACGAGGATTTCCCGCTCGCGCGGGGTCAGCTGGTCGAGCAGGGCCTCCGTGTCGGTCTCGTCGTGGTGGCGCAGGTTCTCCATCAGCTTGCGGGTGGTGGCCGGGTCGAGCATCGACTGGCCGGCCGCGACGGTGCGGACGGCGCTGACCAGGTCCGCGCTCTTGACCTGCTTGAGGACGTACCCGGCCGCCCCGGCCATGATCGCGTCCAGCAGCGCGTCGTCGTCGTCGAAGGACGTGAGCATCAGGCAGACCAGGCCGGGCATCCGGTCGCGCAGCTCGCGGCAGACGGTGACGCCGTCGCCGTCGGGGAGCCGCACGTCGAGGACGGCCACCCGGGGCTTGAGCGCGGGCACCCGTGCGAGGGCCTGGGCGCAGGTGCCCGCCTCGCCGACGACCTCGATGTCGGGTTCGGCGTCGAGCAGGTCCTTGACGCCGCGCCGGACGATCTCGTGGTCGTCCAGCAGGAACACCCGTACGGGCTGTTCGGTGTCGCCGTCCCGGGTCGGGTCCATGGCGGCCTCCCTGCACCTGTGTCGTCTCTTCCCGATTCTGCGCGTCTGCTTCCTGTGCCGCACCGGTCGGGTTCATCCGTGCGGGACGACGGCGACCGGGACGCGAGCCCGGCCGATGACGGCGCGCGCCACCGGGCCGAGTCTTCGGCCCGCGCGGCCGACGACGAGCAGGTCGCAGTCCTCGCCCGCTCGGACGAGTTCCTCGGCAGCGGTGCCCGGGCGGACCTCGGTGACCGTTCGCGGAGCTGCGGGGCCGCGCTCGGCCACCGGCCCGGGGTCGCGTACGGTCCCGGGCCCGGTCAGCCGCTGCAGGACCTGCCGGGCGTGTTCGGTCAGTTCGCGCTCGACGGCGACGATCCGCAGTTCGGCCCCGCGGGACTCTGCCGCGTCCCGGGCGAAGGCGACGACCTCCGGGGCGGGAGGGCCGGGGTTGACCCCCACCACGATCCGTCCCGTCGGGGCCGCTCGTGCTCCGTTGTGCAGCAGCACGGTGGGGCAGTCGGCGTCGCCCGCCACGGCGGGCCCGAGGGCGTCGAGGAAGCGGGGGCCGAGGTGCCGGGGTCCGTGGGTGCCGAGCACGAGGAGACCGGCGCCGTGGGTGGCGGTGAGCACTCCTCGGAGCGCCGACTCTTCCAGGACGGCGGTCCGCACGTCCAGGCCTCGATGGTCGAGGCGCAGGCGGGCGGCCGTCTCGGCGAGCAGGCCGAGTGCCCGGCCTCGGACCTCGCTGGCACCGGGGAGCGCTGGCACGGTGCCGAGCGGCCGGGGCAGCGGGTGGACGAGGCACAGCGGTGCACCGCGGCGCCCGGCCTCGGCCGCGGCCCAGTCGACGACGGCCGGTGTGGCGGGCGAGCCGTCGACGACGGCCACTACGGGCGGGGCCACGGCGTTCACGTCGCAGGCCGTTCAGGCCGGAACGCCGAGCCGGACTTCGGCGGCGATGACGCCGGGCACACCCGTGACCAGGTGTTCCAGCAGGGCGGCCGTCGCTGTGCCGGGGAGTGTGCCGGACAGTGTGATCCGCCCGTCGTCGGCCTGCACGTCGAGCCCGGAGGCGTCCGCCGGGTGGAGCGCCGCGGTCAGCTCGAAGCGGACCTGGCCGGCCAGTTCCGCGTCGTCGCGGAGGTGGACCTTGAGCAGGTCGCCCCGGCTGACGATGCCGACCAGGCAGTCCTCGGCGTCGACGACCGGCAGCCGTTTGAGGTGCATCCGGGCCATCGACCGGCCGGCCTCGGCGATCGGGCTGTCCGGGTGGACGGTCACGGCCGGCGCGGTCATCATGGCGCCGGCGGTCATGCCCCGGTAGGTCTCGGGTTCACGGTCCTGGGCGGTGAGCAGGTCCGCCTCGGAGACCACGCCGATCACCCGCCCGTCACCGGTCAGCACGGGTACGGCGCTGACCTGCCACTGCTGCAGGGTGTCGGTGATCTCCCGGAAGTCCGCGTCCCGTCCCACCGCGACGACCGCGTGGGTCATCACGTCGCCGACGGTGTACCAGGTGCTGTTCATGGCGTGGTCCTTTCGAGGGGCGGCACGGCGGCCTCGTCGTGCAGGGTGCTGCGGGAGACCGGGCCGAGCAGGTCGGCGAAGTGCTGCAGGACGTCGAGGAAGAGGTCGTCGACGGTGATGACGCCGACCGCCTCGCCGTCCCGCAGCACAGGCAGTCGGCGCACCCCGGTGCGGCGGAACATCCGGTAGGCGGCGGTGAGTTCGTCGTCGGCATCGACGGTCAGCGCAGGTGCCGACATCAGCCTGGCCACCGACGTGTTGGCGTCCGCGTCCCCCGCCAGCACCCGGACGACGAGGTCACGATCGGTCAGGACGCCCAGGAGGGCGCGGTCGTCCGCCACCAGGACGCAGCCGATAGCCCGGTCCGCCATCATCCGCGCCGCCTCGGCGGCGGTGCTGTCGGGCGGAACGGCCACCGGGGGCGAGATCATGAGCTCCGAGACGCGCACGGGTCACCCTCCTTCAGCGCGATGGTGACCTCGGGCGGACGGGTCAGCGTGTTGTGGACCGTGCAGTGGGATGCCACGGCGAGCAGTCCCGCAGCTCGCTCCGCAGGCAGCCGGGGAGCGGCGATGCGAACGTCTGCCGAGGCGATCCGCGCCGGCCGGTCGTTCGCCATCCGGTGGTCCACCGTCACCCGCAGCCCCTCGCGGTCGATACCGTGCCGGGCCAGGTAGCGGCCCGCGTAGTGGGCGACACACCCGGCGAGGGAGGCGGTGAACAGTTCGAGCGGTGTCGGTGCCGTGTCGGCGCCGCCATCCTGCACCGGCTGATCGACGGTGAGCACGTGGCCGCGCACGAATACGGCGTACTGGTCGTCGCGCAGGTGCACCGCCTCCGTGTACCCGGCTCCGTCCCGGCCCCCCGGGACGGCCGCCTCGCGGATCAGGGCCGCAGCGACCTGCCTCGCCTCGGCACACGTCAGCGCGGCCCGGCCGGCGGCGCCGAGGTCCAGCAACAACGGGCCGGCTCCGACAGGGGCGGCGCGGGTGACGAGGACCGACCCTCCGGCCGCGGTGGTCATCGGTTGGGTCGAGGTCGCCATGGCGGTCCTCCGTGCTCCGTGCGCCCTTGAGAGGCGCGGGCTCCTGCTCCCAGCACACCGCGCCCTGCGGGCGGCGGCCAGGGCCGGCCGGTCGCATCCCGGCAGGACCGTGGGTACCCCGCCGAGAGGGCCGTTCGGCCCTCCGCGCCCACCGCAGCGCGTGGAACGCCGGCCAAGGGGCCGTTCCGTCCGAGGAGGCACCATGTCGACGGCCGGGATCACCGACTTGTACGAGGTGACGACGGCACACTCCTGACCTCGCCGCCGCCGGCCTGGCCGGGGTGAGGATCACGGCCGGTGGCGGCCTCGACGAACACGGCATCGCCGACCTGCTCGCCGCGGGGGCACCGATCGACGTCTTCGCCGTCGGGACCCGTGTCGGCGTCTCGGCGGACGCCCCGTACCTGGACGTCGCGTACAAACTGGTCGCCTACGACGGGCGGCCGATGATGAAGCTCTCGGCGGGCAAGGCCACGGCGCCCGGCGCCAAGCAGGTCTTCCGCAGCCGGAACCTCTCCGACACCATCGTTCTCCGGGCGGAGGCCGCACCACCGGGGACCAGGCCGTTGCCGGGCCGGATGATGGCAGGCGGGCAGCGGATCGGCGGACCGCGCGCCATCGAGCAGGCGCGAGCGGCTTTCGGATCCGATCTGGCGGCTCTCCCCGCGCCCGCCAGGCGCGTCACCGGTCCGCGGCCCCCGGCGGCGGCCTGGTCCGAAAGGCCCGCCATCCTCACCGACGGCCTCCGGCGGCGGCTCGAGACGGCTGCGGGTCACGGGTACCGCGGAACCGGCGCTGTTCGGCCGCCGGGAGTGCGCACCGGCCCCGGCGGGCGGGGCCGGTCGGCCCTCCCCGTCGGCGGCGGCCGACCGTAGCGTGGCAGCGAGGCACTGATCCGCTCACGGGTGGAGGACGCCATGGGATCCGCTGCTGCACACCGTCCGATCGTGCTGGGCATCGACGCTCCGGCTCCCGCCCCGATGACCGTGGCCTGGGCCGCGGACGAGGCCGCCCGGTGGGACCGGCCGCTGCGGCTGGTCCGCGCCGTGTCTCCCCCGCCCTACGGATTCACCGGAGCCGACTGGGTCGGCAGCCTCAAGGAGCAGCACCGCGAGGGCGGCGTGGCCGTCGACAGGGCGGCCCTGCTGGCCCGGGAGCGCCACCCTGGCCTGGAGGTGACGGGCGAAACCGTCGAAGGCGTCACGGACCAGGTCCTGTGCGAGGAGTCCCGGCGCGCCGACCTGGTGGTCGTCGGCTCGCGGCGCCTCAGCCACGCCGAGGAGTGGCTGAGCGCCTCCTCGGTCACCGTCCCGCTGAGCGCCCAGGCGCACTGCCCGCTCGTCGTGGTCGGCGCACCGGAGCACTCGACCCAGCAGCCTCCGTACGTGGTGGTGGGGGTGGACGGCAGCCGTTCGTCGGCCGCCGCGGTGGACTTCGCCTTCGACCTGGCGGCGCGGCGCGGCGCCGAGCTGCGGGCCGTGTGGGTGTGGCGGCCTCCGCTGATCCTGCCGACCGACCGGGCCACCGCCGTGCAGACCCTGCGGCGGCAGCTGTCCGAGGCCACCGCCGGTCACGGTGACGCGCAGCCGGACGTCCGGCTGACCCACGACCTACTTGTCGGGCACCCGGTCGAGCAGCTGGCCGCGGCGTCGGCGCACGCCCTGGCCGTGGTGGTCGGCCGGCGCGGCCACGGCGGGTTCACCGGCATGCGTCTGGGCTCCGTCCCGCACGGACTGCTGCACCACGCGCGCTGCCCGGTCGTCACCGTCCCGCCGCCCGCCGACCACCCTCGCTGACGTGTCCGGCGAACGGGCCGGCACGCTCCGGCCACCGCCTGTGGAGGCCGAACCGGCGGAGCCCGACCCGCGCGAGCCGGTCAACCTGCTCTTCCGCGACCTGCGGACCTCGCCGGACGGCCTGGCCGAACGGGAGGCGAGCCGCCGGCTGACCGTCCACGGGCCGAACGCGCTGGCCCGGCGGGGCGGACGGCGCTGGCCCGGCGAGCTGGCGCAGCAGTTCACCCACCCGCTGGCCGTCCTGCTCGCCCTGGCGGCGGTTCTCGCCCTGGTGAGCGGCGCCCCGGCCCTGGCGGTGGCGATCGCCGCCGTCATCGTGCTGAACGCCCTGCTCGCCTTCGCGCAGGAACGGCAGGCCGAACAGGCGGTGGAGGCACTGGCCGACTTCCTGCCGGACCGCGCCACCGTCGTCCGCGGCGGCACCCGCAAGGAGGTCCCGGCCACCGAGCTCGTGCCGGGCGACATCCTCCTCGTCGAGGAGGGCGACCGGGTGTCCGCCGATGCCCGGCTGCTCTCCGGCGGCGTCGAGGTGGACCTGTCGGCGCTGACCGGCGAGTCCGTCCCTGTCTTCCGCTCCGCCGAGACGGCCGACCTCACCGGTCCGCTGCTGGACGCCCGCGACCTGGTGTTCTCCGGCTCCGCCTGCACCGGCGGCCAGGCTCTGGCCGTGGTGACGGCCACCGGCATGCACACCGAACTCGGGCGGATCGCCGCCCTGAGCCAGCGCACCCGCCGCGAGGAAAGCCCACTGGAACACCAGGTCAAACGGGTCGCCCGGCTGATCGCGGTGATCGCGGTGGGTGTCGGGCTCGCCTTCCTGCCGATGGGCCTGGCCGCCGGCCTCTCGCTGACCGCCGCGGTGACCTTCGCCGTCGGTCTGCTGGTCGCGAACGTGCCCGAGGGCCTGCTGCCGACCATCACGCTCGCCCTCGCCTCCGGGGTGCGCGACCTGGCCAGGCGCGGCGCAGTCGTCAAACGGCTGTCCGCGGTGGAGACCCTCGGTTCGACCACCGTCGTCTGCACCGACAAGACCGGCACCCTGACCGAGAACCGGATGCGGGTCACCACCGTGTGGACACCGGCCGGCGAGGCCCCGGCCGACGGCGCCGCAGCCGGCGACGCCGGACTGCGCGACCTCGCCGAAGCGGCCGCGGCCTGCACCACCGCCGACCCCGACACCGCACACGGCGACCCGACGGAGCTGGCCCTGCTCGACCTCGCCGACCGCTTCGGCGTGCCCTGCCCGGCAGGCCCCCGGGACAGCAGCCGTATGGCGCTCTTCCGATTCGACCCCCGGCTGAAGCTGATGACCACAGCCGACCGCCACGGCGAGCACGTGGTGCTCCACACCAAAGGGGCACCGGAGGAAGTCCTCGCCCACGCCGCCACGGTGTCCGACCGCGGCGCCCCTCGGCCCCTGACCGCCGCGGACCGCACCGCGACAGTGCACGAGATCGGCCGACTCGCAGCCCACGGCCTACGAGTTCTCGCGGTCGCCGTGAGGCCGCTCCGCCCCGGGCCGCCGCCGCGGCGCCGCGAGGACGCCGAACACGACCTGTGCCTGCTCGGCCTGGTCGCCATGGCCGACCCGCCCAGGCCCGAGGTCGCCGACGCCATCACCCGGGCCCACCGCGCCGGCATCACCGTGCACGTGGTCACCGGCGACAACGGACTGACCGCCGCAGCCGTCGCCGAGCAGGTCGGCATCGGTCACCGCGGCATGCGGATCGTCACCGGCGCGGAACTGGACTCCCTGGGCGACGACCGGCTGGACGCCCTGCTGGCACGCGGCGAGGAGGTGGTGTTCGCCCGGACCTCGCCCGAAGCCAAGCTGCGCATCGCCGACGCCCTGCGGGCGGAGGGCAACACGGTGGCCATGACCGGCGACGGGGTCAACGACGCCCCGGCGCTGCGCCGCGCCGACATCGGCGTCGCCATGGGCCGCTCCGGTACCGAGGTCGCCCGCGAATCGGCCACCATGGTGCTCACCGACGACAACTTCGCCACCATCGTGGCAGCGGTCGAGGAGGGCCGGCGCACCTACGACAACATCCGCAAGTTCATCGTCTACATCTTCGCGCACGCGGTGCCCGAGGTGGTGCCCTTCCTGGTCTTCGCCCTGGCCGGAGGCGCCGTGCCGCTGCCGCTGACGGTGATGCAGATCCTCGCGGTGGACCTCGGCACCGACACCCTGCCCGCCCTCGCCCTCGGCCGGGAGCGCGCCGAACCGGGCCTGATGGACCGTCCGCCCAGGCCGCGCGGGGAGAAGGTGATCCGGCCCGCCATGCTGGCCAGGGCCTGGGGATTCCTCGGCCTGATCTCCGCCGCGCTCGTCATGGGCGGCTACTTCCTCACCCTGACCGCGGGCGGCTGGCACCCCGGCGACCCCACCGGCCCCGGCAGCCCCCTCCACCACCTGTACCAGCAGGCCACCACCGTCGCCTGGCTGGGCATCGTCGCCTGCCAGGTCGGCACCGCCTTCGCCGCCCGGACCGAGCGGGCCTCGCTGCGGTCGATCGGGGTGTTCAGCAACCGCCAGTTGCTCGGCGGCATCGCCTTCTCCCTGGCGTTCGCGGCCGCACTCGTGTACGTCCCCGCCCTGCACGGCCTGTTCGGCACGGCTGCCCTCGGCCCGGCGCAGCTGGCCGTGCTGCTGCCCTTCCCCCTGGTGGTCTGGGGTGCGGACGAGCTCCGCAGGGCCGTCGTCCGCCGCGGGGCGGCCACAGCCACTGTTCCGGCAGCCGTGCGGCCCCTACAGCCCCCAGCGGCGGACGAGGAGACGGGCCACCACCCGCTGCCGGTGCTGCTCGCCCGGCACGGCTGGAGCGCCCACCGGCTGATCCACGCCCTGGGTGTCGGGGAGCACGCGGCAGCCGACATCGTGGCCCACGCGCGGCACATTGCGGCGGGGCACGGCCGGCCACCCGGCGGAGGCAGCAGTCCGACGCCGCGCTGATGTCCGTCCCTCTGCCGGGCTTGGGCCGAACGGCCCAAGGCGCCGTGCCCGACCGACACCGTGGCAGGGGCGGAGGGGCCCTGGAGACCTC
Organism: Streptomyces sp. NRRL B-24484; assembly: GCF_000717715.1. GTDB lineage: Bacteria > Actinomycetota > Actinomycetes > Streptomycetales > Streptomycetaceae > Kitasatospora. The sequence goes on from NZ_JOAI01000022.1 coordinate 36,419, forward strand.
GCCCGGTCCGAAAGGATCGTGGAGGACGACGGCAGTCCGCCCGCACCAGCGGGCCACCGGCCGAGGAGGTGGCAGCAATGCCCCGGACCAGGATCGTCAGGCATCCCACCACCCGGCCCCGTCCGCTCCCGCCGCTCGACCTGCGCACGCCGTCGGGCCGTCGGCTGCCCTACTGAACCGTCCGGGAGGAGCCATGCGCCGAGTGATCCGGTTCGCCGACCTCGAACGGGGCGATGTCGGCCTGGTCGGGGGCAAGAACGCCTCCCTGGGAGAGCTGGTCGGGCACCTCGGGCCGGCCGGTGTCCGCGTGCCCGACGGCTTCGCCACGACGGCCGACGCCTTCCGCGAGTTCATGGCCCGGGGCGGTCTGCGGGACGAGGTCGCCGCGCAGTTCGACCGGCTGCGTGAGGGCGCCCCGCTCGCCGACGTCGGCACCGCCGTCCGGGCCGCCGTCCTGGCGACACCTCTGCCCGAGGCACTGGCCGAGGAAATCACGGACGGGTACGCACGGCTGGGCCGGAAGGCGGGCCGGACGGACCCCGACGTGGCCGTGCGCAGCAGCGCCACTGCCGAGGACCTGCCGGAGGCGAGCTTCGCCGGGCAGCAGGAGACCTTCCTCAACGTCCGCGGGCCCGAGGCCCTGTTGGACGCCTGCCGGCGCTGCTTCGCGTCGCTGTTCACCGACCGGGCGATCGACTACCGCGAGCGGCTCGGGTTCGACCACCTCGCGGTGGCGCTGTCGGTCGGCGTGCAGCTGATGGTCCGCTCGGACCTCGGCGGATCGGGCGTGATGTTCACCCTGGACCCGGAGAGCCGCTTCCCGGAGGCCGTCGTGGTGAGCGCCGCATGGGGGCTCGGCGAGACGGTGGTCAGCGGCCAGGTCGATCCCGACGAGTACCTGGTCTTCAAGCCGCTGCTGAAGGACCCGGCTGTCGACCCGGTGCTACAGGCCGTGTGCGGCCCCAAGCGGCACAAGTCGGTGTACGGCGACGAGGGCCTCACCCGGATCGTCGAGACCTCGGCGGAGGAGCGCGGCGCCCTGGTGCTGGACCGGGCCGAGGTCCGGCGGCTGGCCGAGTGGGCGGTCGCCGTCGAGGAGCACTACGGCTGCCCGATGGACCTGGAATGGGCCAAGGACGGCCGTAGCGAACAGCTCTTCCTCGTACAGGCCCGACCGGAGACCGTCCAGTCCCGGCGTCGCGGGACGGTCCTGCGGCGCTACCGACTGACCGGCACCGGCACACGGCTGGTCGACGGCATCGCGGTGGGTGAGGCGATCGGGGCCGGCCCGGTCAGCAGGCTGAGCAGCCCCGTCGAGATCGGCCGCTTCCCCACGGGGGCGGTGCTGGTCACCGCGATCACCGACCCCGACTGGGAACCGCTGATGAAGAAGGCGTCGGCGATCGTCACCGACCACGGGGGACGCACCTCGCACGGCGATCGTCAGCCGCGAACTCGGCGTACCGGCCGTGGTCGGTACCGGCCGGGCGACGGAGGTCCTCGACGACGGGCAGCAGGTCACCGTCTCCTGCGCGGAGGGCGCCGAGGGCCACGTCTACCGCGGCCACGTCGACTACGAGGAGTCGGAGACCGACCTCGACTCGCTGCCCGCCACCCGCACCAAGGTGATGCTGAACCTGGCCGACCCGGCCGCGGCTTTCCGCTGGTGGCGCCTGCCCGCGGACGGCGTGGGGCTCGCGCGCACCGAGTTCGTCGTGGCCCACCAGGTCCGGGTGCACCCCCTCGCGCTGCTGCACCCCGAGCGGCTGTCCGCCGAGGACCGGCGGCAGGTGGACGTGCTGACCGACGGCATGGCGGACCGGTCCGAGTACTTCGTCGACCGGCTGGCGCAGGGCGTCGCACGGATCGCCGCGTCCCGCTGGCCCGACCCGGTGGTGGTGCGCACCAGCGACTTCAAGACCAACGAGTACGCCCGGCTGGTCGGCGGCGCCCCGTTCGAACCCGTGGAGGCCAACCCGATGATCGGCTGGCGCGGCGCGAGCCGGTACTACGACGACCGCTACCGCGAGGGCTTCGCCCTCGAATGCCGGGCACTGCGGCGGGTCCGCGACGAGATGGGGCTGACCAACCCGGTGATCATGATCCCCTTCTGCCGCACCCCGGAGGAGGCCGACCGCGTGCTCGCCGTCATGGCGGACAACGGCCTCGCCCGCGGCCGCAACGGGCTCCGGGTCTTCGTGATGGCGGAGATCCCGGCGAACATCCTCCTCGCGGAGGAGTTCGCGCAGCGTTTCGACGGCTTCTCGATCGGCAGCAACGACTTCACCCAGCTCACCCTCGGCGTCGACCGCGACTCCGACCTCCTCGCGCACCTCTTCGACGAGAGCAACCCGGCGGTCACCCGCAGCATCGAGACACTGATCGCCACCGCGCACGCGGCCGGCCGCCACGTCGGCCTGTGCGGCCAACGCCCCAGCAACGACCCCGCGTTCACTCGCTTCCTGGTCGACGCGGGCATCGACTCGATCTCGGTCACCCCGGACAGCTTCGCCGCCGTCAAGCAGCAGGTCGCGGCAGCCGAACACGAGCAGCACAGCGCGAAGTGAGGACCGCCGTGAACACCACCGCGCCCATCACCCCCGGCCCCGCGCCCCGGCCGGGCCTGCTGACCTTCCTCGGCGGTGTCGGCACCGTCACCGGCAGCAAGTTCATGGTCGAGACCGACCACGCACGGATCGTGGTCGACTGCGGTCTCTTCCAGGGCCTCGCCGAACTGCGCCGCCGCAACCGCCGTCCGCTGCCGCTCGATCCGGCCGACGTCGACGCCGTCGTCCTGACCCACGCCCACCTGGACCACTGCGGCTACCTGCCGCGCCTGGTCCGCGACGGCTTCCGCGGCCCCGTCCTGACCACCCCGGACACCGCCCGCCTCGCCGAACTGATCCTCCGCGACAGCGCCCACCTGCTCCGCGAGGACGCCGACCACGCGAACCGGCACGGCTGGTCCAAGCACCGTCCCGCCGAACCGCTGTACGACGACAAGGACGTCGAGAACACCCTGCGCATGTTCGACCCCGTCCCGCTCGACACGGACGTCGAGATCAAGGCCGGCACGGTCCTGCGCCTGCACCGGGCCGGGCACATCCTCGGCTCCGCCTGGGCCCACCTCACCCTGGAGGACGGGCATACCCTCGCCGTCAGCGGCGACCTCGGCCGCCCGGTGCACCCCCTTCTCCGCCCGCCCGAACCGTTCACCGGTGCGGACGTGCTGCTGGTGGAGTCGACCTACGGCAACCGGCACCACGAGGAAACGGCCGCCCGCGAATGGTTCGCGCACGCCGTCGAACGGACCCTCGCCCGCGGCGGGACGGTCGTCATCCCCTCCTTCGCGGTCGACCGCACCGAGGTCGTCCTGCACCAGCTCGCCGACCTGCGCCGCAGCGGACGGCTGCGGGCCGGCGCCCCGGTGTACGTGGACAGCCCGATGGCGCTGGCCGCGCTGCAGGTGTACCGCGACGCCTTCGCCCGCCGTTCGCCCGAACTACGGCCCGACGTCCTGGACGACACTACGGCCCTCGACCCGGAGCCGTTCGAGCCGATCCACTCCCTCCAGGAGTCGCTGGCCCTCGAACGCTCCGCCGTGCCGTCCGTGCTGGTCTCCGCCTCCGGCATGGCCACCGGCGGGCGCGTCGTGCACCACCTGAGGCGCCTGCTGCCCGATCCGCGGAACACCGTCGTCGTGGTCGGCTACGCGGCCGAGGGCACCCGGGCCCGCCAACTCGTCGACGGGGCCAGGGTGCTGAAGATGTACGGCAGCTACGTGCCCGTCCGCGCCGAGGTGGTGAACGTTCCGGCCTTCTCGGCCCACGCCGACGCGGCGGAGGTCGTCGAGTGGCTGCGGGCCGCGCCGCCGCCGAGCGCCACCTACCTGGTGCACGGCGAACCCGAAGGGGCCGAGGCCCTCCGGGACCGGATCGACCGCGAACTCGGCTGGACGGCCGTGGTCCCGCGACCGGGCGAACGCGTCCTCGTCAACTGACCACCGGATGACCGGAGCGGGCTCGATCCGTCACTGGTGGGCCGTCGGTCCCCATCGACCAGCCGGAACGCGCCCGGCGCGCGGGCCGCCGGGGCGCGTTCTCGACAGTCACCGAGACCGACCGGGGCCTCCCCACCTGCCCGGACCTCGACCGGGCGCTGCGCCACCCCCGAGGCATCGGGCAGGCGACGGGGGCGGTGTGGAACGTGTCTCGCGGCCGACGTCCTTCGGGTGCCGGACCTGTGGTGGTGCTTGCCGGAACCCTGGCTGGCACCGGAAGCAAACGGCCTGGTCCGAGACCACGTACGAATCTCTCGGGTACCGCAACGAACCGCGTGGGCGTGCAGCAGCGGGAGCGGCTCGCGAAGGCCGCCGGCGGGGGCCGCAGGACGAGGCCGTTCCACGCCGGATCGTCATCACCCCGTCCGTCGGGAGTTCTGGGACGCCAGCCCTGCACGGTCTGCGCCCTGGTCAGCGTTCGCCGGTGCCCGGCCGGTCCGACCGGCCGGACCACAGTGGTTCGACGAGCTCCCAGTCGTTCTCCCACGCGGCGGCCGCCCGGTGGTCGAGGACACCGCGGCGCAGGACGAGCACCGCCCCGGAGAGGGTACCCGCGCCGGCCAGCGCGATGAGGCCGTAGCTCGCCGCGGACACCGCCATCTGGCTCTCACTGAGGGGAGGCTCGGCGGGAGCACCGACGTCGTCGACCCACAGCGGAACCTTCGTACCCTGCGGCGTCCCGCCCGGCACCTTGACGGTCCCGCTCAGGCTCTCCCCGGCCATGGTCCAGGTGGCGCCGGTCTGCGCCGTACCCAGGGGTTGGCCGCCGGTGTCGGCGGCGGCCTCCAGGGTCGTGGCCGTGACCTGGTGGCGGTGCGCGGTCGTGCGCTGCGCCTCGGCCCGCATGTCGTGCAGCAGTATCCGGGCGGTGGCCAGGGCGGCGACGACCGAGAGCACGGCCAGCAGGACGGCGGTGACGACCAGTCGGCTCCGGGCCCGGTCGGCACTGCGGCAGAGCGGGTTGCGGTCGAGGCCGACGGCCCGGCGCAGATGGCACCGGAGCGGGTGACCCGGCTGGAACGGGCGGGGCGAGGTGGATGCGGCGGGCATGGCGCGCCTCCTCGGTCTGCTGCGGCTGCCGCGGGCCACGGGGCGTCAGCTGCCCGTGCGGCCGCGGTCCTCGTGGGCCCGCAGGTCGGCGCCGATCTGCCGGGCCCAGCGCCGGATGTGCTCGGGGCTGCGGAAGTCGCCGCCCTTGTCGTGGCGGACCAAGCTGCGGGCGACGAAGCCGGGCGTCTCGGCGGTCACGCTGCCGCCGAAGGTGACGTGCCCGCGCGCGTGCAGGCGCTCCATCTCCTCCGCCACCTGGGCGACCGGCGGGATCTCGTGCTGCTCCGCGGAGCTGTCGACCGGCCCGCTGCTGAACAGCCAGACGGGCCGCCGTTCCAGCTCCCTCACGTGGCGGTGGGCGCAGCGGAGCGCATCGCGCTGCCAGTGGTTCATGTAGAGGGCGCTGCCGAGAATCACGGCGTCGAAGTCGGCAACGGTGGTGACCTCGGCGGCGGGGAGAACCTCGGTGGTGAAGCCCTCCTCGTCCAGCACCTGCCCGATCTCCTGGGCGATGCCGGCTGTGGCGCCGTGCTTGGTCCCGTAGGCGACGAGGACTCGCTGCTTCGTCATGGTGTGCCTCCCGCGGAATCGGATTCCGGAGGTCCCGGTTCGGCTTGCGTTTCCAGCGTCGTCCCGTTCGGGTCGGCGCCGACAGGGCCGCGTGTCCCGATCCGGGGGCCGAACGGTCCCTGCCGGTGGGGGACGCGCGGGCGTCTGATGGAGAGAGCGACGGGGAGCGGAAGCAGGAGCGGTGGCGTGCTGGTCTTCGTGGGTTGTGCGAGTGCATACGGTTCGACGCGTCGGATCGCGGAGCGGATCGCCCGGCAGTTGCGGTCGGACGGCCACGACACGGTCCTCCGACCGCTGGATCGGGCCGCGGGCCTCCCGGGCTGCGACGCCGCAGTGCTGGGCAGCGCCGTGCACGGCGGCAGGTGGCTGCCCGACGCGGTCGAGTTCGTCCGCCGAAACGCCGGTGCGCTCGCCGCGCGGCCGGTCGGGCTGTTCAGCGTGAGCCTCGTCGGAGAGCGGAGCAGCGCCTTCCCCTCGCCGGTGGCCCGCGGCCTGCGGCGGTTGAAGGCGCGCTCCGCCTCCGAGCTGCCTGCCGATCTCCTGGCTGCGATCGCGCCGGTCGGCCGGCACGACTTCGCAGGTGCGGTGGCACCGGAGCACTGGCCGGCGACCGGCCGGCTGGTCTTCCGGCTGATGGGCGGGCGGTACGGCGAGCACACCGACTGGGACGAGGTGGACGCGTGGGCGGCGGTCATCGCCGCCCGGGTGTCCGGCCGGCCGCCGGAATGAGCCGCACGCACGTCATCGGCCGGGCTGGAGCCGGAGGCCCGCACAGGCGGTGCGGTGGGGGCGGCGCCCTGGCAGAGGTCCGGGACGGCCGTCAGCCGGACCGTTGTGGAGCGGCGGCCGCGCGCCGGCTCCTTGCCCACGCGGTCGGACGGGTCTTCGTGTTGAACGTGGTGGTCAGGGACCGGTCCAGCGCCGAGCCGCGTGGCGGCAGCATGCCCACCTGGCGGGCGAAGGTGGCGCCGTCGTAGGCGATCCGGTTGCGGCGCACCAGGCCCGACTCGATCTCCATGAAGTCGATGCCGCGCAGGTCGATACGACGCCCATTGGGCCGCACGCCCTGGAACGCGCCACCGGAGAACGTGCCGGTCGTCCGCCACGTGACCGCCGCGCCGCGGTGGTCACCGATGACGTCCTCGGCGGTGATCGAGAAGTCCGGGAGGGCGGTGAGCAGTTCCGCGAAGAAGCGCCGGACCTCCACCGGGCCCCGGACTTCACCCACCGCGAGGAAGTCGTCGACGACATCGGGATGGCAGAGTCCGGTCAGCCGGTCGAGGTCGCGGGCGTCGAGGGCCGCGAACACGGCCCGGGCGACGTCGGCGGGCGAAGCGGGGGGCGGCTCCGGCATCGGGGTTCCTCCTGGCCTGGTTCCTCACCGTCTTCCGCCCTGATTCCGCCTCCGCCGCGGACGGATCCGCCGTCCTCGGTGGGCCGTCCGCACGCCGGCGGCGCGATCTCCCGGTCCCGTCTCCGCCGGCCGTCAGTCCGGAAGGCGGACGGCGAGGGCGGGTCTGATCCGTGCGGCGCGGCGGGCCGGGCCCGCGGCGGCGAGCAAGGAGGCGGCGAGGGTGAGGGCTGCGAGTACCGCGATCTGCGCCCATTCGACGGGGAAGCCGCCGTCGAGGCCGGTGAAGGCAGAGCTCTTCTGGTACATCAGCCAGGTGGTGAGGACGCCGAGGGCGGCGCCGAGCAGGGTGCCCTCCAGGGCGACGAGTCCGCTCTCCCACAGGAAGGACCGTTCGACGGTGCGGGCCTGGCAGCCGAGTGCGCGCAGCACGCCGATGGTGCGGCGGCGTTCGCGGACGGCGCGGACCATGACGACGCCGAGCCCGGTGATGCCGATCAGCAGGCCGAGGGCGAGGAAGCCCTGCATGAGGCGGAAGAAGGCGGTGTTGGCGGCGAACAGCCGGTGCACGTCGGCGGCGATCGGCGTGGCGACCAGGCTCGCGGAGAGGTGGCTGCCCTGCAGCCGGCCGGCCAGGTCCTCCGGGGATGTGCCGGGGGTGGTGCGGATCAGGGCGGCGGCGGTCTGCGCCTGCGGTCCGAACTGCGTACGGACGGCCTGCTCGCCCATGACGAGCGGGTAGACGGTGGCGCTGCTGCCCGTGCCGGGGTAGAAGGCGAGGCCGCTGGTCAGCACCCCGGCGATGGTCTTCGGCTCGGCGCGGCCGGTCACCGGGTCGGTCAGGGTGAGGGTGTCGCCGGGTGCGTAGAACCGGCCGCTGGGGCCGCCGGTGTGGCCGAAGAAGTTGTCCAGGACGACGTAGTCGGGGTGGGTGGCGAGGGCGTCCCAGACGGCCTTGTCGTCGGGCAGGCCGGGCAGACGGTCACGGAAGGCGATGCCGCTGGTCGCGCCGTCGGGCACGCCGACGACGGCGGTCTCCAACGGTGCGGGGGTGCGGTGGCCGGGGTCGGTGGCCTGTCCGCGGGCCGCCAGCAGCGGGGCGACGGCCTCGATCTGCCGGGCGAGCGGTCCGGTGCGCAGGTCCGTCAGGGGGTTCGCGGTCCGCGGGTTGTAGTCGACACGGAGGCTGTAGCCGGCGGTGGCGTCGGCGGCGGCCTGGTCGATGCTGGCGTTCATGATGCCGCTGATCTCGGTGAGCAGGACCAGGACGAGCACGATCAGGGTGTACATCACCATGGTCGAGCCGGTGCGGAACCGTTTGGCCAGCGGGTACGCGGCGGCGAGCCGGGTGGCGAGCCCCTGCTGGGTGGGGCGGTCCGTCAGGCGCCGCAGCGGCCGCAGCACGGCGTGCTGGTTCTCGCTGACCAGGACGACGGCGGAGAAGGCGGCCAGGGTGCCGAGGATGACGTAGACGGCCATGGACGGGGTGTCGAAGACACGGGGGCGGACCACGCTCGCCGCCAGGGTCCACAGCAGGACCAGCGCGGCCGCGATGCTGGTGGCCGCCCGGCGCGGCATCACCCTGGATGCGGCGGGCACCGCGAACGCCACGGCCAGTGCGGGCAACAGGTAGGTCTGTTCGGCCTGGCTCCGGGCGAGGGCCGGGACGGCGGCCAGTGCGCAGAGCAGGCTCAGGGCGGTGGAGACGGCGACCCGGCGGCGGTGGGGGCGGGGGCCGGCCTCGGCCGGCAGGTCGCGTACGGCGGCGATGACGTTGAAGCGGCTGATCCGCGCGCTGGTGGCGGCGATCGCGGCCAGGGCGATCACCAGGCCGAGCGCGGCGCCGTTGACGAGGCTGGTGGGGGTGACGGCGAAGGCGATGTCGAGGCCGCTGCCGTCGACCGACCAGCTGCGGAAGATCTGGGCGGCGGCGACGGCGACGCCCCAGCCGACCGCGATGCCGACGGCCGTGCCGGGCAGTGCGGCGGCCAGTGCGTAGAGGGCCCCTTCGATGCTGAACGAGCCGACCAGGTGGGCCCGTTTGAGTCCGACCGCGCGGAGCATGCCCAGCTGGGTCTTCCGCTCCTCGGCGAGCATCACGAAGATGTTCACCAGCAGCAGGGCGCCGGCGATGATGCTGAAGCTGCCGATCATCAGGAAGAGCGCGCCGAGGGCGTCGCCGGTCGCGGCGGCCTGGTCGAGAACGGTGTGCTTGGGGGTGTCGACGGCGGCCCGGCCGGCGTCGGGGCCGAGCGCGCTGCGGATCCCGGCGGTGACGGGTCCGGTGAGCTTCTCGCCCGTCTCGACGCCGCCGCGGTTGGAGACCAGGGTCACCGCGTGCGTGCTGCCCGCTCCGGCGGCGTCCAGCGTGCCGGGCGGCAGGAAGGCGTTGCGGTTGACCCGTCCGCCGAGTCCCGTACCTGCGAGGCCCTGCTGCGGGACGACCCGGGCCACCGTGAACTCGGCGGCGTGTCCGTTCAGGTACAGCGTGATCGGACGGCCTGCACCGGTCTTCAGCGACCGGGCGAGGGGTTCGTTGAGCACGACCTGGCCCGGAGACGGCGTCGGTCCGGCGAGCCCGGAGGGGCCGCCTGCGGCGCCGAAGCGGGCGGCCGCGTCGAAGTCGATCTGCCAGGCAAGCACCCGGGGTTCGGCCACGGGCTGCGCGGTGTGGGTGTTGACCGCCGCGGCCTGCGCGACCTCGGCGGTGAGCAGGCCGTCGACGTCGGGATCGGCCGCCAGCGGCTGGAGCCGGTCGGCAATGGCGCGTCCTGCGGCCGGGTCGGTGCTGACGATCCGTTCGTCGACCGGTCCGAGGGTGCGGTAGGCCTCCTGGCGGACGGAGAAGTTCAGGGTGTCGCCGACGACGAGTGCGCCGACGATGATCGCGGTGCCGAGGACGGATCCGGTGACGACCAGGGCCGCCTCCGTGCGGCGGCGGGCGACCTGGCGCAGCGCCAGGCGCCGCACCACGGGCTTGCGGACGGCGACGAGCAGCAGCGTCAGCAGGGCGGCCCCGAGGACGCCGAGGAGCGGGAGGAGGAGGTTCGGGTACATGGTCAGCCCGTCGACTGCAGCTCGGGCTGACGGGTGTCGGAGACGAGGCGCCCGTCGCGCATCCGGATGACGCGGGGCAGCCGGGCGCCGATGGCCTCGTCGTGGGTGACCAGCACGATGGTCTGGCCCTCGTCGCGGTTGAGGGTGTGCAGCAGGTCCATCACCTGGGCGGCCATGGTGCTGTCCAGGTTGCCGGTGGGCTCGTCCGCCCAGACCACGGCGGGCCGGGCGACGAGGGCGCGGGCGATGGTCACGCGCTGCTGCTCGCCGCCGGAGAGTTCGCCGGGCCGGTGCGCGGTGCGGTGGCCGAGGCCGACCCGTTCCAGCATGGCCTCGGCCCGGGCACGGGCCTCGCGCGGCGCGGTGCCGGTGAGCAGCAGCGGGAGTTCGACGTTCTCGGCGGCGGAGAAGACCGGGATCAGGTTGAAGGCCTGGAAGACGAAGCCCATCGCGCGGGCGCGGTGCTCGGTGCGTTCGGCGTCCGACATGGCGAACAGGTCGCGGCCCTCGACCTCGACCCGTCCCGCGTCGATGTCGTCCAGCCCGGACAGGCAGTTGAGCAGGGTGGTCTTGCCCGATCCCGACGGGCCCATCACGCCGACGAGTTCACCGGGCAGGACGGTGAGGTCGAGGTCCCGCAGCGCGGTCACCTCGACGGTACCGGTCCGGTAGACCTTGCGGACGCCGGTGGCGGCCAGCAGCGGCCGCGGCGCGTCGCTCGTCGGGGTGGACATGGCCGTCTCCTCGGTGCGGGCGGTCCCCGGGTTCCAGCCTCGTCCGGCGGGCCGGCCGGTCCCCAGTGCCGACCGGCCCGATGCCCGCGGCGAACGGGCCCCCGGTCGGCGAGGCCGTTCGGCCCGGGCAGGGGACCCGCCCGGCCCTGGCGCCGCCGGCGGATCCCTGCTGGTCTGGAGCCGGGGCCCGGCGCACCCGGGAACGCTTCGAGGACGGAGGCCCGCCATGAAGGCCGACATCGGAGATCGGGTCATCGTGAACGCCACCCGGCCCGGCGCCGCACGCCGCGACGGCGAGGTCGTGGCACTGCACCACCCGGACGGCAGCCCGCCGTGGGACGTCCGCTGGTCGGAGTCCGGCCGGGTGTCGATGTTCTTCCCCGGTCCGGACACCCAGCTGCACCACTTCGAGCACCCGGGGCGGGACCTGCGGCCGGCCGGTGTGCTCCACACCTTCGCCGACTGAGGCCTCCGCCGCGTCGGGTGCGCGGCCGGCGGGCGCTTCCGGTGAGCGCGGCCGTGCGCGGCCCCGGCTCCGGGGCCCACCTGCGCTGCGCCCCGCGGACGCGGCCCGGACCGCCGGGGGTCCGGGCCGCGGGAGACGGATGCAGGACCACCGGAGACAGGCGTACGGGCGTGCTCACCCGTGCGGCACGACGGCGACCGGGCCGTGGGCGTGGTGCAGCACCGTGTGTGCGGTACCGCCGAGCCGCGGGGCCGCGGGGAGCAGCCGGGGTGTCCGGCGGCCCAGCACCACCAGGGCGGCCGAGCGTGAGGCCTCGACCAGGGCACGCCCGGCCGGCCACCCGGTCACCTCGGCCTCGGCCCTGACCTCGGGGTACTTCTCCCGCCAGCGCGCGAGCGCGTCCTGGAGCCGCACCGTCTCGGACGCGGCCATCGACTCCCTGATCTCCGGCCGGGCCATCGGAGCGTCCGTCACGTAGGGCCCGGCGGGCAGGGTCACGCTCTCCAGCGCCCGCAGACCGGTGCCGTACTCGGCCGCCCGCGCGAAGGCGAAGGCCAGGACCTCGTCGCAGGGCCTGCTGCCCTCCACACCGACCACCACGTCGCCGCCCGTACCGCCGTCGTCCGCGCCCGACCGGACCAGGACCACCGGGCACGCGGCGTGCGCCGCCGCCTGCAGCGCCACCGACCCGAGGACCAGCCCCGCGGCCCCGCCCCGCCCGCGCGAACCGAGCACCAGCATCCCCTCCCGCTCCCCCACGGCGGCGAGCGCGTGGGCCGGGCTCCCGGGCACGTGCTCGCAGTGGATCTCCAGGTCGGGCAGTGCGTCCACGAGACGGTTGCGGAGCGCGCGCACCTCCTCCGGCAGCGGCTCGGCCGGGTCGCCGGGCTGCTCCGACAGCGGGGCCTCCGGTCCCCCGGCGTGGACCATCCGCAGCGTCCGGCCGCTGCGCCGGGCCTGCCGGGCCGCCCACTCGGCCGCCGCCGTGCTCTCCGCGGAGCCGTCGACCCCCACCACCACGGACTGAGTCATGGTCACATCCTCCTTCGTCAGGTGTCGCGCGGCACCGGTGCGCGCGACCTCGTCCCTGCAGGACAGGTTCTCGGCGCGCGCCCGCCGGGGACAGGGGCCGGGCAGCCCCGGACCGGGCCCGAAGGTCCCGGTCCGGGGCGGCGCCGAGGTGTCGATGTCGCGGGTCAGCCGCTCCAGCTCCAGTCGGCGACCTCGGGCAGGTCGGTGCCGTGTTCGCGGATCCAGTCGTGGTGGCGGGTTCGCCGGTCGGCCATCTCCTGTCGCACGGCGGCGGCGCGGACGGCGAGGCCGGGGACGCGGTCGATGACGTCCATGACCAGCCGGTAGCGGTCGAGGTCGTTACGGACGACCATGTCGAAGGGCGTGGTGGTGGTGCCGGACTCCTTGTATCCGCGCACGTGGAGCCGGGCGTGGACGGCCCGGCGGTAGGCGAGGCGGTGGATCAGCCACGGGTAGCCGTGGTACGCGAAGACCACCGGCCGGTCGCGGGTGAAGAGGGCGTCGAACTCGGCGTCCGGCATGCCGTGCGGGTGCTCCTCGGCGGGCATCAGCCGGGCCAGGTCGACCACGTTGACCACCCGTACGGCCAGGTCGGGCAGGTGGCGGCGCAGCAGCTCGGCCGCGGCCAGGACCTCCTGGGTGGGGACGTCGCCGGCACAGGCCAGGACCACGTCGGGTTCGCGGCCGCCGTCGTCCGTGCCCGCCCACTCCCAGATTCCGGCGCCCCGGGCGCAGTGGGTGCGGGCCTCGTCCAGCGTGAGCCAGTCGGAGCAGGGCTGCTTTCCGGCGACGACGACGTTGACGTAGTCGCGGCTGCGCAGCACGTGGTCGGCGGTGGCGAGCAGGGTGTTGGCGTCCGGCGGGAAGTAGACCCGGACGGCCTCGGGGCTCTTGTTGAGGACGTGGTCGACGAAGCCCGGGTCCTGGTGGGAGAAGCCGTTGTGGTCCTGGCGCCAGACGTGCGAGGTGAGCAGGTAGTTGAGCGAGGCGATCGGCGCCCGCCAGGGCAGGGCACGTGTGGTGCGCAGCCACTTGATGTGCTGGTTCACCATCGAGTCGACGATGTGGACGAACGCCTCGTAGCAGGAGAACAGGCCGTGGCGTCCGGTGAGCAGGTAGCCCTCCAGCCAGCCCTGGCAGGTGTGTTCGGAGAGGATCTCCATGACCCGGCCGTCCCGGGCGAGGTGTTCGTCGACGGGCAGCGTGTCGGCCTGCCAGGCCTTGCCGGTGGCGGCGTAGACGGCCTGGAGCCGGTTGGAGGCGGTCTCGTCCGGGCCGACCAGGCGGAAGTCCCGGCGGTCGGCGGTGGCGGCCATCAGGTCGGCGAGCAGACCGCCCAGGACCTGGGTCGGTTCGTGCCGGGTGGTGCCCGGCTTGTCCACCGGAACCGCGTATCGGTCCAGGTCCGGCAGCGGCAGGTCGCGCAGCAGCAGGCCGCCGTTGGCGTGCGGGTTGGCCCCGAGCCGGCGGGTGCCCTCGGGTATGCACGCCAGCACGTCGGCCGCGGGCCCGCCGTGCTCGTCGAAGAGTTCCCTGGGACGGTAGGAGCGCAGCCAGGCCTCCAGCTGGGCGAGGTGCCCGGGGTTGTCCCGGACGTGGTCGAGCGGCACCTGGTGGGCCCGCCAGGTGCCCTCCACCGGCAGGCCGTCGACCTCGGCCGGGCCGGTCCATCCCTTCGGGGTGCGCAGCACGATCAGCGGCCAGTGCGGGCGCCGGGTGGACCCGTCGGTGCGGGCCTCGTACTGGATCGCGGCGATCCGGTCCAGGGCGGTGTCCATGGCCTCCGCCATCGCCCGGTGGACGGCCGCCGGGTCGGCGCCGGTGACGTACAGCGGGAGGTGGCCGTAGCCGCGCAGCAGGGCGTCGAGTTCGCCCTCGGGCAGGCGTGACAGCACCGTCGGGTTGGCGATCTTGTATCCGTTCAGGTGCAGGATCGGCAGCACCGCGCCGTCGTGCACCGGGTCGAGGAACTTGTTGCCGTGCCAGGAGGCGGCCAGCGGGCCGGTCTCGGCCTCTCCGTCGCCGATCACGCAGGCGACCAGCAGACCGGGGTTGTCGAAGGCCGCGCCGTACGCGTGCGAGAGCGCGTAGCCGAGCTCGCCGCCCTCGTGGATCGAGCCCGGGGTCTCCGGTGCGACGTGGCTCGGCACCCCGCCCGGGAAGGAGAACCGGCGGAACAGCCGGGCCATGCCCGCCTCGTCCCGGCTCACGTCCGGGTACGTCTCCGAGTAGCTGCCGTCCAGCCACGAGTTCGCCAGCACGGCCGGCCCGCCGTGTCCGGGGCCCCAGACGCAGATCGCCTCCAGACCGCGGTTCCTGACGACCCGGTTGAGGTGGGTGTGCACGAGGTTCAGTCCCGGCGAGGTGCCCCAGTGTCCCAGCAGCCGCGGTTTGACGTGCTCGGGGCGCAGCGGCTCGCGCAGCAGCGGATTGGCCATCAGGTAGATCTGTCCCACCGCGAGATAGTTGGCGGCCCGCCAGTGGGCGTCGAGCGACCGCAGCTCCTCCTCGGACGGGGTGCCGGGCTGCGTGCTTGGGGTAGCGGGCATGTCGGCTGCCTCCTCGGCATCGGTCCGGACGGCCGCCGCGCGGCGGCCCGGACCATCGTCACCCGCTGCGACCGCCCGGCCACAGGGCCGATCGGTCCCCGGAACCGGATCCGGGCCGGGACCTGTGGCCCCGGGGAGCCCGGCTGCTGCACGGCACGATCCGGGCGCCTGCGGGTACCTGCCGAGGGCCGCGGGCCGACCCGACGACGACCGGGGGGTCATCGACGGTGGACGCGAAGTCCCTTCCGGAAGGCCCGTCCGGTCGGCGGCGGCCTCCGTTCCGGCGGCTGCGCGGGAGCGGCCCGGCCGGCACCGCACCGCGGTGGCGTGCAGGAGCCGGGGCCGGCCCCCACGCCGCCCCCGGTTCTGCGTTCCGTTCCCGGCCGGCCCCACGCCCGCCGGGTCGGACCCGTGTTGCTACGACACGGGAGTGATCAGGCCGTAGTGGCCGTCGTGCCGGTGGTGGAGAACATTGCCGCGACCGGTCTCGGCGTCGGTGAAGAACACGAACGGCGGACCGCTCAGGTCGAGCCGCTCCAGCACGGCGAGCAGCTCGTACGGGCGTGGTCGGGCGCGGCCGGGGTGACCTCGCCGCGGGTCTCCACCAGGACGCCGGGGGCGGGCCGGGACTGCAGAGGGTTCATCGGATCTCCTTTCCCGGTGGGTTCAGACAGCCGTGCGGGACGCTGCCGGGCCGAGGGCCGGAGGTCCCGTCGGCGTGGACCTCCGGCCCGTGTCCCCGGCCGGCGACAGCGCGCGGACGGTGGTACCGGTGGTGCCGACGAGCGCGCCGAGGGCGTCGTCCAGCGGGCCGATGACGGCGGGACGGCCGGTCCGTTCGGCGAAGGCGGCCGCGGCCTCGGCCTTGGGACGCATGGAGCCCTCGGGCAGGTCGAGCGCGCGCAGTTCACCGGGGGTGGCCGTGGTGAGCGGGCCGGGGCGGGAAGCGCCGAAGCGGGTGAACACATGGGTGACGTCGGTGAGGATCAGCAGGGCGTCCGCGTCGAGCTGCTCGGCGAGCAGGGCGGCGGTGAGGTCCTTGTCGACCACGGCCTCGACGCCGCGGACACACCCGGTGTCGGGGTTGCGGACGACCGGGACACCGCCGCCTCCGGCGGCGACGACCACGGTTCCGGCGGCCAGCAGGGCACGGATCGCGGGCAGTTCCGTGATCGCCCCGGGCCGCGGCGAGGGCACCGTGCGGCGCAGACGGTCGCCGTCGCGGGCGGTGGTCCAGCCGCGTTCGGTCCCCATCAGCCTGGCCTGGCGGTCGGTCAGCTGCCCGCCGACGAACTTGGTCGGCCGGCGGAACGCCGGGTCCTGCGGATCGACCTCGGTGTGGGTGACCAGTGCGGTCACGCTCCGCCCCGGCAGGCGGGCCGTCAGCTCGCGGACGAGCAGCGTGCCGATCATGCCCTGGGTCTCGGCGCCGACGACGTCCAGCGGGTAGGGCACGGTCAGGGCCGGGTCGGTCTCGCTCTCGGCGGCGAGCAGGCCGACCTGCGGACCGTTGCCGTGGGTGATCACCACCTCGTGCCCGGCGAGGACGAGTTCGGCGAGTGACCGGGCGGCGTCGTGGACGTGGTGCTGCTGGACGGCGGCGTCCGGGTGCTCCCCGCGCCGGAGCAGGGCGTTGCCGCCGACAGCGACGACGATGCGCATGGTCAGTCCCTCCCGAGGGTGGCGACGAGGATCGCCTTGATGGTGTGCATGCGGTTCTCGGCCTGCTCGAAGACCAGTGACGCGGGCGACTCGAACACCTCGTCGGTGACTTCGAGGCCGTCGAGTCCGTGCTGCTCGGCGAGTTCGGCGCCGAGGTCGGTGCCGCGGTCGTGCAGGGCGGGCAGGCAGTGCAGGAAGGCGGTGCCGGGGTTGCCGGTCGCGGCCATGACCCCTGCGTTGACCTGGTACGGCAGCAGCAGGTCGATGCGCTCCTTCCACCGGCCGTGGTTCTCCCCCATCGAGACCCAGACGTCGGTGTACAGGTAGTCGGCGCCGCGCACGGCCTCGTCGACCTCCTCGGTGAGGGTGAGCCGGGCACCGCTGTCCCGGCCGCGCAGCAGGCACTCCTCCAGCAGGGACGGGTCGGGCCAGAGCTCGCGCGGCGCGGCGACGCGCACGTCCATCCCGAGCAGACTGCCCATCGCCATCAGCGAGTTGGCGGTGTTGTTGCGGGCGTCGCCCAGGTAGCAGAAGGAGATCTGCTCCGGCGGCCTGCCACTGTGCTCACGCATGGTGAAGACGTCGCAGAGGCTCTGGGTGGGGTGGCACTCGTCGGTCAGGCCGTTGTAGACGGGGACGCCGGCGTGCGCGGCGAGTCCGGCGACGGTGGCCTGGGCGAAACCGCGGTACTCGATGCCGTCGTACATCCGGCCGAGCACGCGGGCGGTGTCGGCGACGGACTCCTTGTGGCCTATGTGGGAACTGTCGGGGCCGAGGTAGGTGGTGGTGGCGCCCTGGTCGGCCGCGGCGACCTCGAAGGCGCAGCGGGTCCGGGTGGAGTTCTTCTCGAAGATCAGCGCGAGGCGGCGGCCGGTCAGCCGCGGGGTCTCGGTGCCGGCCCGCTTGGCGGCCTTCAGCTCGGCGGCGAGGTCGAGCAGGTGGTGGATCTCGGCCGCGGTGAAGTCGAACTCGGTCAGGTAGTGGCGGCCGTTCAGGTTGACGGTCATGGCGGGTTCGTCCTCCGTGTGGGTCAGTCGACGGGATCGCGCTGGATCGGGCAGCTCATGCAGCGGGGGCCGCCGCGGCCGCGGCCGAGCTCGGAGCCGGCGATGGTGACGATCTCGATGCCCTGCTTGCGCAGGTGGGTGTTGGTGGTGGTGTTGCGCTCGTAACCGACGACGACGCCGGGTTCGAGGGCGAGGAAGTTGCTGCCGTCGTCCCACTGCTCGCGCTCGGCGGCCCGGGCGTCCTGCTCGGCGGAGAGGAGGCGGACCTTGTCCACGCCGAGCGACTCGGCGAGGGAGGCCGCCAGGTCGGCGTCCGGGGTGACCTCGAGGCCGCTGGGCCGTTCGGGGGCGGGGGTGAGGGTCCACGAGCGCAGCCGGTCGGCCAGGCCGGGGTGGACCGCGAAGGTGTCCCGGTCGATCATCGTCAGAACGGTGTCGAGGTGCATGAACGCCCGGCTCTCCGGCAGCCGCACGGCGATCACCCGGTGGGCGGCGCCGAACAGGAAGAGGTTCTGGGCCAGCAGCTCGACCGCCTGCGCGGTGGTGCGCTCACCCATGCCGACCATGACCACCCCGGAGGCGAAGACGTGGACGTCGCCTCCCTCCAGGCTCGGACCGGGGCCGACCGCGGTGCCGTCCAGCAGCGGCGGCGCGGTCTCGGCGAACAGCGGGTGGAAGCGGTAGATCGCCGCCGTGTGCAGGGTCTCCCGGCGGCGGGCGGGCCTGGCCATCGGATTGAGGCTGTAGCGGGCGCCGATCCAGCAGGAGTTGTCGCGCGGGAAGAGGTGGTTGGGCAGTGGTGGGAGGACGAAGTCCTGCTCACCCAGCGTGTTCCAGAGCAGGCTGTGCGGCCTGCGGATCGGCAGGTCGTTCTTGAGGACGCCGCCGATCAGGTACTCGGCGAGCGTCGTGCCGTCGAGCTGCTCGCACAGCTCCCGCACCGGCTCCACCAGGGCCGGGCCGACGGCGGCCGGAGTGACGACCTGGCCCAGCAGCCAGGCACGGGCGGGTGCCAGGTCGAGGGTCTCGGCGAGCAGCTCGGCGTAGTGGTGGACGCGAACGCCGTGGTCGCGCAGCACCTGGGCGAAGGCGTCGTGCTCCTCGCGGGCCCGTTTGGCCCACAGGATGTCGTCGAAGAGCAGCTCGTCGACGTTGCGCGGGGTGAGTCGGGAGAGTTCCAGGCCGGGACGGTGCAGGATCACCTGGCGCAGCCGGCCGGCTTCCGAGTCGACACGCAGAGTGGACATGTCGTTGTGCTCCTTGGTTCTCAGTGCTGGTGGCGCGGCGTCAGCGCGCGACGGAGGAGGGTGGGCAGGCCCGCACGGCGTGCGCCGCGGGCCGCCGCGGGCAGCGGCTCCCCGCGCCCGGCCCGCGCGGTCCCGGTGGGCAAGGTCCCGGTGTGCGGAGTTCCGGTGGGGGCACCGGTTCCGGCCGTGCGGGTGCGCGGGCGCTTCAGCCAGATGTACGCGGGGATGCCGAGCAGGATGGTGAACAGGCCGTAGTAGACGGTCTGGTAGCCGCTGCCCTGGATGGACCAGTAGCAGAACGCCAGGGCCGCGACGGCGACGGTGGCGTCCCGGACGAGGCGGCGCCGGTCGAGCTCCTCACGGCCGTGCTGCACCAGCCAGAGCAGTTGGGCGGCGGCCGCGACCAGGTACGGGACGGCTGCGGTGAGCACGCTCAGCAACACGATCCCGGTGAAGACCTGGGTGAAGCGGGTGTAGCTGACCACGGTGAGCACCGAGGCGAGGACGGTCGCCGAGAGGATGCCGAAGGCCGGCACGCCGGCGCGCCCGCGGACCTTGGTGAAGGCGGACGGGAAGAGTCCGTCCCTGGCGGCGGCCATCGGCATCTCGGCACAGATCAGCGTCCACCCGTTGAGTGCGCCGATGCCGGAGACGATCGCCGCCGCCGCGACCAGGTCACCGGCCCAGTGGCCGCCCGCGACGGTGTTCACCGCGTCCGTGAACGGCGCCGTGGAGGAACCGAGTCGGGCGTGCGGCACGGTGCCGAAGACGGCCAGCGTGCCCAGCAGGTAGATCGCGGCGCACGCCAGCGTGCCGTACACCGTGGCACGCGGGACGTTGCGCCTGGGATCGCGGACCCGTCCGGCGGCCACCGAGGCGGTCTCCAGGCCGATGTAGCTGAACAGGGCGATCGCCCCCGCCGCCGACACCGCCCCGAGCGCCGACGTCCCGCTGGCGTTGAAGGCACCGAAGTTCCCGGACTTCACGAACAGCAGGCCGACCGTGCCCATGAAGGCCAGCGGCAGGAACTTCAGCACCGTGGTGACGATCTGGAACGCCCCGACGGCCCGGACGCCCGTCAGGTTGACGACGGCCGGCACCCACAGGCCCGCGAGCGCGATCGCGATCGAACCCCCGGTGTGGTGTCCCTTGTTGACGAACACCTCGACGTAGCCGACCCAGGCCACCGCGATGGCCGCGTTGCCCGCCCAGGCGGTGATCCAGTACGACCACGCGGTGAGGAAACCGGCGAACTCCCCGAACGCCTCCCGGGCGTAGACGTACGGTCCGCCGCTTCCCGGCACCCGCTCCGACAGCCGGCCGAAGGTCACCGCCAGGGCCAGGGCTCCGATCGTCACCAGGGCGAACGCCACCAGGGCGATCGGCCCGTACGGGGCGAGTGCGGACGGCAGCGCGAAGACGCCGGTGCCGATGACGCTGCCGACCACCAGTGCGGTCGCCGCCGGCAGGCCGAAGCCGCCGGCCGTGCCGGACGGACCGTCATCCGGGTTTCTCCGCAGGGCCTTTCCGCGGCCGTGTAGGGACATCACGCGCTCCTTTGCGGTGTGTTCGGGGAAGCAGGCGGACACTGCTGTGCCCGTGACCCACGGTGAAGATCCTCGGAGAGAGGCCGGGTGCCTTCCCAGGGACCGACGGCCCTGTCCTCCTCGCCGGCAGTCCCGTCGCCCGTGCCCCGATGGTCCCGGCCGGGGCGGTCGGGCTGACGGTTCGTCGCCGGACCGGACACGCCGTCCCCCGTGCGGGAGCCGTGGCCGGTCAGGGACCACCGGCCCTCCGGTCGGCCCGGTCGGTCCCTGTGCCTGCCCGGACCGTCGCCTGCAGAGTTCTTCTCGAACGCGACCCGCAGGAGCCCCGGCCCTGCACCACCCGGCTGCCGGAAGGCGGCGGGTGGCGGCGGTCCGCTCCCGACCGTGCACCCCCGTCCGCAGAGGAGTTCCCGATGGCCGGCACCCACGGCACCCGCGTCACCCGCCCATGGCAGCGCCACCTGCGCCGGGCTCTCGGCACCGAGCACAACGCCCTGGCCCGGGCCACGGACCGCGCCCGCAGCCGCTCGCTCGTCCTCGCGGTACTCGCGGTGGTCGTGGCGGCACTGCTCGGCGCCGCCACCGCCCGGGCCGGCCTCGGATCGGCCGAGCGGCGGGCCGCCGAGGCGGCACCCCACCGGCACCGCATCGACGCGGTCCTGCTCACGCCGACCCGGAACTCCGGTGGCACGGCCGATGCCGTGGCCGGCCACTACCGTGCCGCCGCGACCTGGACCGCCCCCTCCGGACAGCACAACACCGGCACCGTCCAGCTGCGCCGGCCGACTCCGGCGGGCGCCGCGACGACCGTATGGGTGGGCGACTCCGGGCAGCTCGTCCCCGCGCCGCCCAGCACCGCCGATCTCGTCTCCGACGCGGTGAGTCTCAGCCTGTTCGTCTTCGGCTGCCTGTCCCTTCTCACCGCCTGCGTCCTCGGTCTCCGCCTGACCGCTCTGAACCGCCGGGCGGACGCGGCCTGGCAGCGCTCATGGGCCGACCTCGAACCCGTCTGGAGCGGACGAGCCGCCCGCAAGCCCGGCAACGGTGAGGCCCGCCGCGGCTGAGCCGGACCGCACCCGAAGGCTCGGGCCCCGGCCCGCGTCCCGGTGCTCCGTCCGCGACCCGCCGTTGTCCGCGGTTCGCGGGTCGGGTCACCGGCCCGGTGCAGGCATCGGTTCGCCGGCCGGGTCGGTGGCGCCCTGGTCGAGGCGGAAGGGCGGGTACACGTCGGTCATCAGCGTCGCGTACGCGACGACGCGGAAGACCCAGCGGTTCAGTCCGACGATCAGGTCGAAGATGCCCGTCGGATAGCGGGCGGTGAAGGCCAGCGACACACCGGCGAAGAGGGCGAGCAGGCCGATCAGGCCGCCGCCGCCCCTGTCCCCCGCGCCGCCGAGGAGGAAGCCGAGGACGGCGTAGTGCGGGATCGCCAGCAGCCACCACTTGACCAGCACCAGCCCCCGGGACAGCCGTTCCGGGCGGGCGACGGCGAGTGTGGCGGGGTAGTCGGGCTCCTCCCCGAGGCTGAACGGCGGATAGCGGTCGGTGCCGAGGCCGCCGTAGGAGTAGTACGAGACCCGCCACGTCCAGCGCAGCACCCCGAGGTTGAAGTCGAAGATCCACCGCGGATAGGCGCCCGTGACGAGGACCGCGAAGAACACGACCACCGTCAGCAGGAAGAAGGCCGCCCAGAGGAAGCAGAGGACGATCCAGTGGGGTATCGCCAGAAGCCACTTGACCAGCCAGAGCCAGCGCGAGACCGGTAGGTCCAATCTGGCTTCGAGCCGTACGGGATTAGCCTTCACGCCGGTCATGTTTACGCCGGTCACGGCGATCACCTCCTGGCAGGCCGGGCGTTCCGGTACGGCCGGGACCCGCCGTACCTTCGACACACTCCGGACACCCCCATGGTCGAACGGCCGCGACGGCCGGCGGCAGGGCCGACCGGCCCCGACCCGAGGGCCGCGGGGCGGGGATCGCCCCGCCCGCCTGATCGCAGCGGAACCGCAGGTCCCGCCTCCGGCCCCGGCCGGCACGTGGCCGGTCGATCGGATGCACCCGGCCCACCCGACAAGGACCGCTCGGCCCCGCCCACGGCGGCGCCTCGGCCTTTACGGTTCCCATGGGGCGGGAACCGACTCGGGTCGGAGGAGCAATGACCGGCTCTCGGCGGTCCCGCCCGGTCGTCGTCGGCGTGGACCACAGGGACGGCTCCCGGCCGGCCCTGGTCTGGGCGGCCGACGAAGCCGAGCGTCGCGGAGTGCAGCTGCGGCTGGCGCACGCCACCGCACCGAACCACCACCGGTCGTACCGCGCCGTCGGCTCGGGGCGCCGCAAGGCCGGGCGCCGTGTGCTCTAGGCGCCGTGTGCTCTAGGAGGCAGCCGCCCTCGTCGTGGGCGGACACCCCGGCATTGACCTCGCGACCGTCCTTGCCGGGGGTCTGCCTGCCCGGGTGCTGTGCCACGAATCGCACGACGCGGGCCTGACCGTCCTCGGCTCGCGGCGGCTGAGCCGTCTGGAGGAGTTCCTCGGCGCGCACTCGGTGGCCGCCCCGGTCAGTGCCCAGGCGGCCTGCCCGGTGGTCGTGGTGCTGGGGCCCCGGCGACAGCACCGAGCAACCGCCGTACTTCGTCGCCGGTGTCGACGGCAGCCCGGCCTCCCGCGCCGCTCTGGCGTACGCCTTCGCCGCGTCCGCGTACACCAGGTCCGGGGTGAGCAGCGCGACCATGCCGGGCAGGGCCCGGAAGACCGTCGCGTAGTCGATCACCGGTCCTTCGCCGGCTCTCCGTCGGGGGCCGGCCGGACGACGACCACGGGGCAGCGGCCGTGGTGCACGCAGTGCTGCCCGACCGAGCCCAGCAGCGCCTCGGTGAAGCCGCCGTGGCCGCGGTTGCCGACGACCAGGAGATCGGCCCCCTCCGAGGCGTCCAGCAGGACGGCTGCCGGATGGCCCTGCACGACGAGCTGCCGAACCAGCGCGCCACCCGGCGCGCCGCCGGTGACCTTGGTGACCTTGGTGACGGCCTGGGCGAGACAGCGGCGCGCGTTGTCCTCGAAGTCGAAGCCGTCCAGGATCGGCGCCGGCCAGCCGTAGCCCGAGGGGTAGGCCCAGGCGATCACCGCGTCCACCGTGCCACCGACCAGGGCGGCCTGGCGAACGGCCCAGCGCAGGGCCTCCTCCGAGGTCGGCGAGCCGTCCACACCGACCACGATCCGCGGTGTCTTCCCAGTTCCGTCGTCCACTGCGCACCTCCGGTGTTCGCCGCGTGTCCGCGGCCGACTTCCACGCTACGCACACCGGTGTCCCCGCTCCGTTCCGGAAGCACCGTCGTCCGGGCCACACGGCCCACCAGCACCACTCTCGCGGGCGGTCGGCCCGGCAGGCCGGAGAAGCCCTCACATCCCGTCGTGCGGTGCTCCACCCCGTCGCTTCCACCACCGGTGCCACCAATGGCGTCGGCGACCGGTCCCGTCGGCACCGAAGGGTTCGCGTTCCTCCGCGCCGGTGTCCACCTGCGGAGGCCCGCCGCGGGTGACGGGCAGGTGCGGGGCGTGGAGAGCGGCCAGTCTGCGGTAGAGCTCCTGCTCCTCCTCCGAGGGCAGCTCCGGGATGCGGACGGTCACCGACACCCGGAGGCTGCCGCGGTCCCGGCCGCCCGGCCGGGGCAGGCCCAGGCCGGGCAGGTCGAGAACCGCCCCCGGCTGGGTACCGGGCGGAACGCTGAGCGGGACCGGGCCGTCCGGCCCGGGGACGGTCAGCGCCGCGCCGAGGACGGCCTGGTGCACCGCGATCTCCAGCCCGTGCCACAGGTCCGCACCCTGGCGGGTGAAGCGCGGATCGGCGGCCGTCCGCACGGTGACGAAAGCGTCACCCGACTTCCCGCGCGGGTGGGACGGCGGCATGCCCTTGCCGAGCAGCCTGAAGACCGTTCCCTCCGCGATACCGGCCGGAATCCGGAAACTGACGGGTTCCTCCACGAGCGTCCTGCCGGTGCCGCCGCAGGTGCTGCAGGGGTTCCGAACCACGGTGCCCCGGCCGCCGCACGCCCGACAGGTCGTCACCTGCTGCAGCACGGTGCTGCCGCGGCGGCGCTCGGTGACCCGTTGCCCGCTGCCCCGGCAGCGGGGGCACTGCTGCAGGGCACCGCCGGTGGCGCCCGTCCCGCCGCACGCCGGGCAGACGCCCGGCCGGCGGACGGTCACCGTCCCGGTGGCTCCCGTCATCACGGCCGAGAGCGGGACGGTCAGATCGAGTTCGATGTCCGCCCCTCGTTCGGGGGCCCGCCCGTCGCCGCCCTCCGGCGGCGCACCGAACGGGCCGTCGAACAGGTTGCCGAAGAAGTTGCCGCCCCCACCGAAGACCCTGCCGCCGGCGCTGCCGAACACGTCGCCGAGATCGAGCCCCGCCAGCAGGTCCTCGACGGACACGACGGTGGGCCGGGCCGTGCCGCGCCGGTCGTACTCGTCGCGCCGCTCCGGGTCCGACAGCACGCTGTAAGCCTCCGCGACCTCCTTGAACCGGTCCTGCGCGCCGGGCTCCGTGCTGAGGTCGGGGTGGTACCGGCGGGCGAGCTCCCGGAAGGCCCGCTTCAGCGTCTTCGGGTCCGCATCGCGGGGCACACCCAGGACGTCGTAGTAGTCCCTGCCACCGGTGGTCGCCATGCATCCAGCCTCGTGCCCGCTCGGTCGCCGCCGTGAGGGCCGACCGGCCCCACCTCTCCGGCGGACGGACCCATCGCGGGCACGCCCCGCCGCTGCCCGGCTACCTCCGCCGCGTGGTCGGATCGAACCGCGCCGCGCCGAAAGCCACCAGGCCGGCGGCGACGGCCGCACCGAGCCCCGGCCACGAGACAGGCTCCGTGCCCAGCACGTCCTGCAGGGCCGGCAGGTACAGCGCCGCGAGACCGAGCACCGCCGAGGCCGCGACGGCCAGCGGCAGGAAGGGATTGGCCCGGGTGAACAGCCGCTCGCGCAGGCCGAGGACCACACCGAGCTGCGCGGCGAGCAGGGTCAGGAAGAGGACGCTCTGCCACGCTGCGCCGCGGTCCTCGGACCACACTCCGGCCGCGAGGCTCAGTGCCGTCACCAGGACGCCCAGGCGCAGCACGCCCTGCCACAGACCGGCGCCCAGGATGTGCTCGTGCGGCGGTCTCGGGGGTCGGCTCATGGTCCGGGCGGCGACCGGTTCGGCGCCGACGGCCACACCGGTCAGGCCGTGGGTCAGCAGGTTGATCCAGAGGATCTGGCCGGCCCGCAGCGGCAGTGGCAGTCCCACGGTGGGGCCGAGCAGCATGACGAGGATCTCGGCCGCGCCGCCCGACATGGCGTACAGCAGGAAGCGGCGGATGTTGTCGTAGACCCGCCGGCCCTCCTCGATCGCGGAGACCACGGTGGCCAGTTCGTCGTCCGCGAGCACCAGGTCGGCGGCCTGCCGTGCCACCTCGCTGCCGCGGCGGCCCATGGCGACACCGATGTCCGCCTGTTGCAGGGCCGGGCCGTCGTTGACGCCGTCGCCGGTCATCGCCGTGACCGCGCCGTGCCCGCGCCAGGCGTCGATGATGTCGAGCTTCTGCTGCGGGTCGGTGCGGGCGAAAACGCGGGCCGCGGTGAGATCGGGGTGGGCGCCGGCGGCGAGGTCGGCGCCGGTGACGACGTCCGCCGCACCATCCGGGTCGGGGGAGGTCAGTCCGACGCGGGCGGCGAGTGCCCGGGCGGTGTCCGGGTGGTCCCCGGTGACGAGCACGGGGGTGATGCCGGCCCGGCGGCAGGCCCTGATCGTGGCGGCGGCGGCCGGCTTGGGTGGGTCGCTGAGTGCGGCGAGCCCCAGCAGGTGCAGTCCCGCCTCGGTGGCGGCCGCCGTTTCATCGCGCGTGGCGGCGGCCACGGCGAGCACCCGGTATCCGTCGGCGGCCAGCCGGGCGGCCGCTCTGCGGGCCTGGTCGAGGCGGTCCGGGCCGTCCAGGAGGACGTCAGGCTTCAGAACGGCTTCGGGTGCGCCCTTCAGACACACCTCCACTCTGCCGTCCGGTGTCCGGTGCACGGTGGTCATCCGTTTGCGGACGCTGTCGAAGGGGAGTTCGCCGATCCTGGGGCGCTCCACCACGAGTTCCGCGAGGTCGAGTCCGGCCTTGGCCGCCGCGGCCAGGAGTGCGGCCTCGGTCGGGTCGCCGAGGGCCGTCCAGTTGTCGGTACCTGCAGCTGGCGCCTGCAGGGATGCGTCGTTGCACAGTGCGGCGGCTCTCAGCAGGGCGACTGCCCTCTCGTCGCCCTGGGGGCCGGTCGCGCGGATCTCGCCCGTGGGCCGGTAGCCGGTCCCGGTGATCGTCGCCTCCCACTCCGGTCCCCACAAATGCTCGACGACCATGCGGCCCTCCGTCAGGGTTCCGGTCTTGTCCGTCGCGAGGACGGTGACCGAACCGAGGGTCTCGACCGCGGGAAGCCTGCGCACGACCGCGTGCCGGGCGGCCATCCTGCGTGCGCCGATGGCCAGCGCCAGAGTGACGACGGCCGGCAGCGACTCGGGAACCGCGGCGACCGCCAGGCTGATCGCGGTGACGGCCATCGTCTCCAGGTCCTGGCCGCGCACCAGGCCCACCGCGAAGACCACCGCGCAGAGGACGAGCGTCACTGCGGCGAGCACCCGGCCCAGCCCGGCCAGCCTGCGTTGCAGCGGTGTGCGCTGCGGACGCGGATGCAGCGAGACGGCGATCCGGCCCAGGGTGCTGTCCGCGCCGGTGGCAGTGACGGTCGCGACGGCCCGGCCGCGCACCACCACCGTTCCGGCGCTGAGGCCGGAATCGTGTGTCGCGTCCTTGTCCACGGGCACGGACTCGCCGGTCAGGACGGATTCGTCGAGCAGCAGGGCGGACGACTCCGCCACCACGGCGTCCGCGGGGACGACGTCCCCCTCCCCCAGCAGGACGACGTCGCCCGGCACGATCCCGGTCGCAGCGACCTCGCACTCGACACCGTCCCTGACCACGCGTGCCCTCGGTGTGCAGAGCGCCGACAGGGCGGCGACGGCCCGGTCGGCGCGGACCTCCTGGGCCACGCCGACGGCCGTGTTGACGACGACGACCAGCCCGACAACGACCGAATCCGCGTGATCGCCCGTGGCCAGCGTCAATACCGCCGCGGCCAGCAGGACCAGGATGAGGGGATCGCGCAACTGGGTGGCGATCCGGTACCACAACGGGGTGCCGGCCGCGGGGGCCACCTCGTTCGGGCCGTACCGTGCCAGCAGCGCGTCCGCCTGCTGCCCGGTCAGACCGCGCCGACGCTCGACGGCCGCTGTCATTGCCCACCTCCTGCCAGGTCGCCTCGGCACGCCGGTGGCCGCGGGCACCGTCAGCCCGCACGGGCAGCCCCCGGCCGCCGGCCCGGCCGCAACAGCCACGGCGCGGGCCGTCCGAGGGCGCCCGTCCGCCCGCAACCGGTCGGCAGCCCCCATGGTGGTACCGCCGGCCGCCACTCGACAGGGCCGGGCGGCCCCGGAAGGTGCGACAACCGTCCCGTTGCCGCACGCGCTCGCCGGGGCAACGCTGCGGGAACAGTGCGAGCGGGTGTTCCGAGCGGCACCCGGGAGAGTGGGAGCCAACGGTCCCCCATGAACAGCAACTGGAGTGTGGTCATGGACCTTCGCGACGAACTCCCCGTCGACCACCGGCTCGCCCAGGTCTACAGGATCGGCGCCGGCCTCTGCGGCGCCGTGCTGCTCGTCTTCGGTTGCCTTGGCCTCGCGGACGGTCTCGGCTTCTTCAACACCCGAGGACAGAACATCGTCGGCCTGTCGAGCAACGGCCTGCTCAGCCTCGTCTCCATCGTCACCGCCGCCGTCCTGATCACCGGCGCGGTCATCGGCGGCAACACCGCCTCCACCGTCAACATGACGGTCGGCGGCCTCTTCGTGCTCAGCGGATTCGCCAACCTGGCAGTGCTGGACTCGGACGCGAACGTCCTGGCCTTCCAGATGCCCAACGTGCTCTTCAGCTTCGCCATGGGACTGATCATCGCCACCTTCGGCATGTACGGACGGGTCAGCGGCCGGCTGCCGGTGGACAACCCCTACTACCGCCACCGCCACCCCGGAGCACCCGACCGCACCCGCCCCGCCGCCCTGACCCCTGCTACCCCCGGACGGGCAACCAGCGGCCCGACGACGTGAGCGCCACCGTCCGGCCCCGCCACTCGGCGGGGTGTCCACCAGCGAGGTCCGCACCGCCCGGGGCCGACCGAAGCAGGCGCCACGGGCGCCACGGGCGCCCGGGCGCAGCGGCGGCCGTGTCTGCCGTCGGCGCGGAGGTACGGGGGCATCTCGGGTGGACACGACACATCGATGTGGCACGCTGCGAAGCCCGTCAGGCACGGCTGGACGGCCCCGTGGCACCGAGCAGCAGAAGCGCTTCGGTGCCACGGCCGCCGTCGTCGCCGAGCGAACTGCACCTGCAGCACAGCACCTGATGCGCTTTCGGCTGATAGCACGCCTTGCCCGCCGGCGTTCTCATGACCGTTCCTGTCCCCCGGGTACGCCGGTCGTCCCGCTGTCCATGGCTGGCGGCCAACGGCCACGGACCCGCGCAAGGCGCGATGTGCCGGGCCACGAACGCAAGCACAGCTGGGACAGGAGCCGACCGGACGGCCGCTGCGAGGCTGTGGACACCGCCCGCTGCACCAACCCGTCGCTTCCTGCGCCGGTCGCCCCTCACGTCCGCGAAGTGCTCGACCAGGTCCGAGCACACACCGCAGGCAGCGGGCACGCACAAGCGCATGGCAAAGCGCTCGCACCGAGCTTGCGGCTTGGGGAAAAGACACATCCGGACGCAGGTCAACGAACCAAGGCCACCGCCTGCCCCGCCCCGGCCGGACCACGCCACCTGGCCCGCGTGGTCCGTGCACGGCGCAGCGGCCCGCGGCGGGGCCGGTCGGCCGCCAGTGCTCAGCCCGGTTGCTCGCACGGGGCGATCCGGCGCGCGGGGTGGTCAAGGGCGGCCGCGTACCGCTGCCCCGGACGAGCCGGCACATCAAACGGCTGCGAGCGGGTAGCCGACCGCCACCCACCGGCACCGGCGGGCGGTCCCGGGCCGGGGTCGCCCGTGCGTGTCCTTCGCCCCCAGGGAGAATCCGTGCTGTCCGAGGCCTTTGCACAGGACGTCGCACCACCCGTGCCGTACGCCGTCGCGCCAGGCGCCGACGGTCCGGGGCCCACCGACCGCGGTCAGGCGCTCAGGCGCCGTCTGGAAGGCCTGATCGGCATCGCCGCGACCGAGGGGAACGAACTCGTCCCGTTGCGCAACGGCGACGAAATCTTCCCCGCCATGCTCGCCGCCGTCGAAGGAGCCCGCCGCACCGTCGACATGATGACGTTCGTGTACTGGCGTGGCGACATAGCCCGACGTTTCGCACGAGCCCTGGCCCGCAAGGCTGCCGAGGGCCTGCGGGTGCGGCTGCTGCTCGACGGCTTCGGCAGCCGCCTGATCGAGCCCGAACTGGTCGACCTCATGGAGTCCTGCGGCGTCCGGATCGCCTGGTTCCGCCGTCCCGTACGGCTGTCGCCCCTGAAGCAGAATCACCGCTGCCACCGAAAGGTGCTGGTCGTGGACGGCCTGACGGCGTTCACGGGCGGTGTCGGCATCGCCGAGGAGTGGTGCGGCGACGCGCGGAACCCCGGCGAGTGGCGCGACACCCACGTCCAGGTCCGCGGACCGGCAGTGGACGGCATCGCCGCGGCCTTCGCCCAGAACTGGGCGGAGTGCCGGCCGGACGCCCTGTACGACGAGGCGGACCGCTTCGAGGAGCACGACCAGCCGGGACGCGCGGTCGTCCAAGTGGTCCGCGGCTCGGCCAGCGTCGGCTGGCAGGACCTGCAAACCCTGATGCGGGTGGTCATCTCGTCGGCGCAGCAGCGGCTGCGCCTCGCCACGGCCTACTTCGCGCCGGACGCCTACTTCGTCGACCTGTTGTGCGCGGCCGCCCGCCGCGGTGTGGAGGTGGAGCTGCTGGTTCCCGGTCCCCACACCGACAAGCGGGTCTGCCAGCTCGCGGGTGAGCGGTACTTCGAGCAGATGACCGCGTGCGGGATCCGGGTGTGGCGGTTCGCGCCGACGATGATGCACGCCAAGGTGCTGACGGTGGACGGAACCGCTGCGGTGATCGGATCTGCGAACTTCAACCGGCGCTCCCTCGACCACGACGAGGAGGTCGTGCTCACCGTGATCGACGAGCGATTCACCGCGTTGCTCGACCGTCACTTCGAGGACGACGTGCTGCGCAGCGAGCCGGTCACGGCGGTGAGGTGGAGGCGCCGGGGGCTCGCCCGGCGGGCCTTGGAGGTCGCCACCACGCCGGTGCGGCATTTCCTCTGACGCACCGGAGGCGGTTCGGGTCTGCCCTCGACCGCGGCACGGGCGGTGCGGTCCTCTCAGGAGTATCCGCCGTTGCTGCTCTGGCCCCCTCGGGTGGCGCGACCCGATGCCCGGAGCGTGGGCCGCTGCCGAGGTCGTCGACTCCGCTTCCTGTGTGGCCCTGCCCATCACCTGGTGACGGGTTGTCAGGGCGAGGTCCGGCCGCGGGTGCTCCCGGCCGTGCCGGCGGGCCGGTCCGTGAGGTGGCCGACGGTTCCGGTGACCTCCAGCACGCGTTGCATGCCGGCGGGGCGGTGGTCGAGGTGCAGTTGGGTGCCTGTGCAGCGAAGGTGCGGCGGTGGAGCATCAACAGCGCGGACAACGCGGTGAACTGCACCGGCGCGGCCAGCGCTACGGCCCGGGCGGGGCCGGCCGGCCTGTGCGGTGTGCGGGTGGCTCCGCGGGGCCGGGCGGGTGATGTGTCCGGGGTGTCGGCCCAGGCGCGGCCGCCTGGTGTGCGATCGCTGGAAGGGCGGTGCCCCGGGGCGCCGGCCGTCCGATCGCCGACCCTCTCGGGGAGTGTGCTCCGCCATGCCCGTCGTCTCCGTCGCCCACCGGATCCTGCAGTTACTCCTCGCCCTCGCCTGCGCAGCCGGTCTGTGGACCGCCTTCACCGGCCCCGCCCAGGCAGCCCCGCAGCAGTCTGTCGCCGCCGCGGCCGCCACCGCGGCGAACGCGGCGGTCGAGACGCCGGCGGCCGGCGGGCAGGGCGTCGACTGGGATCGGGTCGCGGCGTGCGAGAGCGGCGGCCGCTGGCACGCCAACACCGGCAACGGCTACTACGGCGGCCTCCAGTTCGACCGGGCGACGTGGCGTGCCAACGGCGGCACCGCCTACGCGGCCCGCCCCGACCTCGCCACCCGCGAGCAGCAGATCGCCGTCGCCGAACACCTCGCCGCCCGCCGCGGCCTCGCACCCTGGCCGGTCTGCGGCACGCGGGCCGCCGAACGCCCCGCGACCGGCCGCCACACGGTGCCCGCGCCGCGCCCGGCGCAGCAGCCCGCCGCCCGGCAGCCCGCTACAGCCGCCGACCGGACCGACCGGAGCGCCGTGGCTGCCGAGCCCGACATCGCCACCACCTCCGACCCGGCAGGCTCGGCGACGGTCGTGGTCCAGGACGGCGACACCCTCGACGCCATCGCCCAGGCCCAGCAGGTCGACGGCGGCTGGCCGGCCCTCTACGAGGCCAACCAGGACACCATCGGCGACAACCCCGACCTCATCCTGGCCGGACAGGCCCTCCGCCTTCCCTGACGCCCCGCGGGGCTCAGCCGAGGTCGAGGCCTGCCACGCCCTGCAGCGCCGCCCCGCTCGCCCGCACGTCGTCCAGCCAGTCCGCGAAGGTCTGCGCCCGACGGCCGGGCGGAACGTCGGAGAGATCGGGCGGCCACGTGCCGGGCGCCACCACGGTCACCACCACACCGCCGGCCCCTGCTGCCGCGGACAGCCACGTCGGCGGCGTCTCCATCACGGGCCTCGGCTCCCACACCTCGCGGCCGCCGACCAGCACCAGCCGCTCGAACCGGCCCGAGCGGACCTGCACCGTCCCCGTCGAGACCGGCACCCCGCCCGCGGCCACGAACCCGCTCTCCCACGCATCCGTCGCCAGCCCGCCCCAGTGGCCGGCGTCGACCTCGACAACGACTTCCGCCACCTCGCTGCCGTCGTCCGTCTCCCGCACCACCAGCGCCCACAGCACCGGGCCCTCACCCACAGGCGTCACCCCCTGGACATCGAATCGGCCCCGCCATCAAGCTTCACGGGATTCCGGCACCGAAGCCAGCCCGGCTCGTCCTCCGCGCCGCATCAGGGCAGCGGCCTCGTCTGGGGGTCGGTGCCTTGCCTCACAGAACCGGCAACCGCCCTGGCGTCCGGTGGAGACGTTGCCCAGCCGGGGCGTCACCTCCCTGCCGCCCGCCTCGTGCCGGCAGCCCCACGGGAGAGCCGTTCCCGGGTAGGGTTCCATGGGCTCGAACCCTGTCTCCCGCATGACCACTGCCGGATCCCGCAGGTCCTTCCGCGGACGCCCCATCACCACCGTGCCTCCCGTTCAGACCTCCCCCGGCCGGCAGTGTGGCGGCGACCACCGACAGAGCCGCTCGGGGCTGCTGCTGGTCCCGTGCCGGGAGCCGGCCGGCCGTCAGTTGCGCTCCGTGGTCCGCGTGGAAGCTTGCCGGTGGTCGCGTTCGACCTCCTCGTGCCAGCAGCCGGCAGCGGTCCGGGATCTCAAGGAGAAGTCCGGTTCGACGCCGGTCTCGCGCCGCTGCGCGGGTTGTCCCGCGAGCACAGGATGCTGGTCGAACGCCACCGGACGAAGGCGGCATGACCGGTCGGGCGACGCCGCGTCGCCTGACCGGCCCGCTACGCCGGGATCCGGGCGCCCAACGCCTGGATGAACCAGTCGAACGCCGGCGCCACGCTTTCCGGCGCCGACCAGCCGTTGATCACCGCGAGCAGCTGAAGGTACCGCTCCCTGCGCGGGTCGTTCGCGGTCTCCAGTCGGGTCGACAATCGGCGCCGAAGGTCGACGTCGTCGGGTCGGCCCAAGCCGTGCGCGTACTGAGCCATGACCGCTGCGACGACCCGGTCCGCCTGGGGTGAGCACGGGGCGACGCCGGCGGCCAGTGCCGGGCCGACCTGGTCAAGGACCGCTGCGGTGGCGTCGCGGCGCAGGCGTGCGGTGCCGTCCTGGGCGCGATCGGCCACATAGTGCTCGGCCGTGCGCCGCATGCAGGCGCGGAAGTCCGGGTCCTGGGACAGCTCGGCGAGCTCGACCCACGCCTCGACCTGCTCGGCCTCGGGGTTGTCGGGAAGCTCGGGAGTCATCGAGCGCGTGATCCCCACGAATTCGGGGTTGGCGTCCAGGCCGCCGAAGACGGTGTCGAGGAAGTCGTCGGCCAGACGTCGGCGTTCGTCCTCGGAGAGCTTGGCCAGCTTGTGCATGAGTTCCATCTCCTCAGGGGTGGACCCGCGTTTGGCCACCGCCGTGAGCACCGCGCGCCGCAGGCGCAGCAGCCGGATCTGCGTCGCCAGTGCTTCGGCGTGCGCCGCGGCGACCTCGGGCAGCGAGATCTCGCGATCCACGACCTTCCGGACAGTGGGGAGGTCCAGCCCCAGGTCGCGCAGCGTCCGCACGAGGTCCAGACGTGCGACGGCGTCGATGTCGTACAGGCGGTAACCGGCCGGGCTGCGGTCGGTCGGCGGCACGATCCCGCAGTCGGAGTAGAACCGAATGGCCTTGACCGTCAGACCGGTCCGCCGGGCCAGATCACCGATCGAGTAGAGCGCGCCGTCCATGCCCTCACCCTCGCACCTCCCCCTACCGGAGACTCAAGCCCATCCGCCTGCCGGCAGCACACCATCCCCCAGCCACAGGTCTTGACGTTTCCTCCGGGCGCTCGGGGCGGACTCCGAACCGACTGGGCTCAGCGGCCTCTGTCGTACGTGGTGGCAGGCCAGCGGGCGAGGACGGCGTGAGCGACTCGTTGGAGCAGTCGGCACTGAGGCGGTGGAGGGTGTCGGCTTCGGCCCGGGCGACGGTGAGGCCCCGGCATGGCCCTCGTGGCGGGGACGGGGCAGGGGTTCGACTGACCTCACTCCGATGCCCTGCCCCGGCTGCGAGCGCCTCGGCCCATGCCCACGCTTGGCAGGTGGCACGCATGTGCCAGCACTCCGACGAGAGGCGGAACCACCATGAGGGTGTTGCTGACGGTCGAGATGGACACCGAGAAGGCGAACAAGGCGATCACCGACAACACGCTGGCCACGACCATGAAATCGGTGCTCGACCGGATCAAGCCGGAGGCCGCGTACTTCGGGACCAAGGAAGGGCTGCGGACCGGCTACATCGTCTTCGATCTCAAGGACTCGTCGGACATCCCGACGGTCGCCGAGCCGTTCTTCCAGGACCTCGGCGCCAAGGTGACGTTCCTCCCGGTGATGAACTTCGACGATGTCCAGGCGGGCCTGCAGAAGTACGCCTCGAACTGAGCCGTAACCCGAGCCCCGCCCCGAGGGTCACCACTGCCGCCCGGCGGATCTCGTCGACTTTCTCGACCGACGGGTGCCCGTTGCCGGTGCCTGCTGACGCAACTGAACGCGCCTGCCGGGTGGAACGGCGACTGCTTGACCTCAGCCAAGTTGGCTGAGGTTTCCGGCTCCTCCCGGATCGCATCCTACGAGCTGCCCGGGCCACCCTTTGGCGGCCGACCGCCCTTGTTCTGCCGGATCCCCGGGCACAGCTCGCCTCCAGCGGCGAAAGTGGCATTGCGGCAGGTGTTCTCCTCCCACTCCGCCCGCAGTACCTCCTCGGCCGTGGTCAGGTCGACGACGGTGACTGGGACTTCGGTCCAGCCGAGGAAGCAGGCAAGGGCAAGGTGGCGGCCGCCGGCGGGGAGGTCGAGGTTCGCGGTGACAACGACCGGGTGGAGTAGCCCCACCGCGGTGATGGCCTCTGCGAGCTTGCCGAGGTCGTGTTCTCCACCAACCACCGCAGTGCCCGGCACCAAGACGGAGCCGGGCACCGCATGGCGCGGGATCAGGCCGGGCGGATGTGCTCCGCCTGCGGGCCCTTCTGGCCCTGAGTGATGTCGAACTCGACCTTCTGGCCCTCCTGCAGCTCGCGGAAGCCCTGCGCGTCGATGTTGGAGAAGTGGGCGAAGACGTCGGGGCCGCCGCCCTCCTGCTCGATAAAGCCGAAACCCTTCTCGGCGTTAAACCACTTCACAGTGCCCTTGGCCATGCTGGTGTCCTGTCGCAATCGGTGCCGGGCACGCACTGTGCGGCCCGTGCGGAGGTGATCGCCATGGCCCAAGGCAGCAAAACACCCGCGGCCTGTGACCGCGGGCGAAAACTCGGAACCACGACTGCTGATCAACACGCTACTCCGGCCCGTGGAAGACCGCAGGGCGACGCGCACAAGCCCCTCCGTGCCGTGGAAGCCGGGCTGAGGGCGTCATATCTGCCTATCGTCCCGGCTGCCACGATGACCCCTCGCGGGTCCGGCAACGGTGTCCTCGGCTGCCGGACCCGCACATTTGGCAACGAACACCCGGTCGAGTTATCCACAGAGGTATCCCCAAGGGTGAATACCTGCGGTGTACCGCCCACTCCCCAGGGTGCGGGGCGTCTCGTCATGCCTGGGCTTCGACGAAAGAGCCGCCCCTCGGCCTGACACAGATGAGGCCGTCCGTCCGCAGCGCCTCGTACACCTTCAGCGCAGTGGCCGAAGCAATTCCGAACTTGGCCTGCAGCCGCACCACTGAAGGAATCCGGCCACCGGGCAGATACTCGCCAGACTCGATACGTTCGGCAATCACGTTGCGACCTGCCGCCACCACGGCATAT
This sequence comes from Streptomyces sp. NRRL B-24484, assembly GCF_000717715.1. Lineage (GTDB taxonomy): Bacteria > Actinomycetota > Actinomycetes > Streptomycetales > Streptomycetaceae > Kitasatospora. The sequence continues at coordinate 72,498 of NZ_JOAI01000022.1, forward strand.
GCCGTGGGCCTCGGCGGCGTCGCGCACCCGCTGCCGCACGCGGGGCTGCCAGCGTTCACGGACGGCGTCCTCGACCTTGCGGGCGTTGTCGGGGCCGATGCCGGCGCCCTTGCGCCACCGCTCGACCGAACGGATCGAGACACCGAGCGCAGCGGCAACGTTCCGGGTGCCCTTCAGCTGCCGGACCAGGAAGTTCACCCTGCCTCGGAGGGTCTTGGGGATGGGCTGGGTCTGCAGGGCGCGTTCCGGCCCGCGGTCGATGGCGTCCATCGGCTACTCCCCTCGGCGACGGCGTCGCCGCCCTTGACGTGCCGGCCCGGGTTGGTGTGGTCGGCGATCAACCCGACGGCCCAGTCCATGGTCCGGGTGCCCTCGTGCTTGCACAGGCCCGGCGAGATCCCGAGCCGCCACACCGTCGTCAGCATGCCGTCCGGGCCGCGGAGCAGGTCCGGGGCGGACGGCCCGGGGGCCGGGTAGACGGTGCAGTCGGAGAGGATCGCGAGCGGGAACTGCCCGGTGATGGGGGCGTGGCGGCGGATCCTGCGGTGCTGGTTGACGGTGGCGGTGTCGATGATCAGCGCGCGGTTCACGGGGCCCAGGTCGGGCGCTCCAGTGCGGGCCGGCGTTGGCCCGGCCGGTAGGAGGCGCCGCGGGGGCGCTCGCGGAGCTTGCCGACGCCGCCCTTCGCGGTCGCCTTGGCCGCGGCCAGGAGGGCGGGCTCGACCGGGTCGCCGTGCTCCTGCAGGCCGGCCCTGGCGTCCAGGAACGCCTGCGGGTCCTCTCGCCGAGGTTCAGCGGCACGCCGAGCCGCTCCATGGTGGTGACGGCACGCAGGCGCTTGTGCCACGGGTCGAGCCGCGGCCCGGACTCGTGCCGCAGCCAACTCTCGGTCGGTGCCACGTCGAGGCCGAGTTCGCGGGCGTAGGCGAACTTGGGAGTGGTGTACCAGGCGGGGCCGGTCGGCGGCAGGCCGTCCGGGTGAACGGGTTCGGCAGCCGCAGGTCCAGGGCCGCGGTGGAGAAGTCGCACTTCCAGCTGCCGGGGATCTTCGGGTCGAAGACGGGGTTGAGCTCGTGCACCGGCTCCGACAGCGCCATGGTGAGCCGGCCGGCCGCCGCGAGGAACGCCGTGTTGCCTAGGCCCACCACGTGCGGCAGGGCCCGCTCACCGTCGCCGATCGCCTCGACGGGGCGGATCCAGTCCCACGCCTCGGTGACCAGGACGTCGGCGGGGTCGCGGTCCTGGGCGACCGGGTGCTCCGCCGGGGCCTCCGGCGGCGCCGGGTCGAACGCGTAGGTGCGTGAGCCCGGGCTGAACTGGGTGATCCCGGTCGCGCTGATCGCGGCGGCGTTCACGTTCAGCGCCCGTTACCCGGACTCGGTCCGTCGTCGGACGGCCGGGGCAAGTGCCCCGGCGGGCGGCGGGGCGACGGCCGGGGCGGGCGTCCGGGACGACCGGAGCGGGAGTCCGGGCCGTCCCGGCTGACCCCGCCGTCCGAGCCGCTCGGGAACGGGGTTGCCGACGGCCTCGACGGTCCGCCGGAGCAGGACCTTCAGCAGCACGGCGAAGCCGATGACGAAGAACACAGCAGGGAGATGATCGCCGAGCGACAGCTGCCGGTGATCTGGTACGCGAGGCCGAAGACCAGTGGGCCCATGTCGGTGCCGCGGTCGCTGACCTCGTAGAAACTCGGCCTCCTTGCCGGCACGGGGCCGAGGGCGACCTCGACACGACGGTGGAGAACTCCGGCTCGGACGTGACAGCGCGCAGGGACCGGCGAAGGCTCCCGCGGGCGTACGCCCCCCTAGCACCGCCGCTGCGCTGTGGATGCGAGACGACACGCTTCGACGGACCCTGAAAGAAGCCGACCACGGAGGCGCGTCATGACCGGGGAACACACACGAGCGCCAAGCGCGATCGTCCACATGACCATCTCCGGCGACCCGTCCGTGGCCCAGGTGGTCGCCGACACCGTGGCGCAATCGTTCAGACTCACCACCGCCCCGGCCCCCCTCACCGCCGGGGACTACGCCGCCCCGGCCGACACAGCGGAACGAGCGCGGTGGCAGGTGGACACCTCCGCCCCGATCGCAGGTGCCGCCACACCACCAGTCGCCCCCGCCGCCCCGGGAGCGGGAGCGGTGAGAGTGGAGCTCGGAGGGAGACCCGATGCGGTCCGCAGGCTCACGGCGCTGATCCGGGGATGCTTTCGCTCAGGACCGCCGACGGGGATGTCACAGGGCTTCGAGGTATGGCCGGAGGACCGACGACAGGACGGCGAGGAGACCCACCCACCCCACGCCGCGAAGGAACCGTCGACGGCCGCCGAACAGCCGCCGCACCAGTGACCTTGGTGGTCGGCCCCCGGGACCGGCCAAGGGCCTGACCCGCCGGTGAGCGGCCCGGATCCTCCAGTGCGTCCTCGTCTGCGGCCCCCCTGTGCGGGCACCGGCGGCATCGACCTCGACGCCCGCTCCGTGCGCGCCGCCGCGACCGACACCTTCGGCAACGGCGAACTGTTCACCCTGCCCGTCGTCCTCGGCTCCTTCTGACCCCGCCCACGCCGGTCGCCCGCGAACCCGAACCACCTGAGGAGCGGAGCGGCACAGCCCTCCCCTTGCGGGACATCACTGCCGCCGCCCGAACGATCCGGCCCGGCGTCGATGCCCGCACCGCCCTTCAGCTCGCAGGGGCACTGCCGGCCATCGTCCAGAGCGAGCACGGCGGGGAGGCCGTCCTGCAGTCGATCCGCCACAGGAACAGCTGGCACTCCGGCGCTGTGGGCCCCTCACCCTTCACTGGGGTGCGGGGCCCACAGCATTTCCCCGCGGCGTTTCTTGAAGATTCTGCAGGTGCTCAGACGCTCAGCGGGCCCGGGGGTGAGGGGGCATCAGCTCGGTGCCTGAGTGGCTCCTTGGCCCTTCTGGGTGAACATGTCGATCAGGCCGTGGACTGTGTTGCCCGCGGAGTCGATCCGGTGGACCTCGGCACCTTCGAAAGTGGCGATCTCGGCGCTGCGGCGGAACATGGCCTGCTCGTACTCGCCGAGCGCGGCCTCGATGTCGTCGGGGTGCGCGGCGAGGGCCTTGCCGAGTTCGGCGCCGTCGAGCATGGCCAGATTGGCGCCCTCGCCGTTCGGGGCTGCGAGGTGGGCGGCGTCGCCGACAAGGGTCACCCCAGGCACCCGGTCCCACCGGTGCCCTGTCGGCAGTGCGTAGTGGGGGCGCAGGACCGGCGCGGTGTCGCTGCTGGTGATCAGCGCGGTGAGTTCCGGTGCCCAGCCGTCGAATTCGGCCGCGATCCGCGCGGTCGCTGTGGCGGCATCGGTGAAGTCGATGTCGGCGAACCAGTCCTGCGGCTTGGACAGCGCCGTGTAGGTGTGCAGGGTGTCGCCGCTTTCCCGGTGAGCGAAGATCTCCTTGCCCGGCGTGGGAGCGATCATCGACCTGCTGCCGACCGCTTTCGCGGCGGCGGGGTGCCGGGTGTCGGCGCCGTACAGGTAGGTCTCGACGAACGACGTGCCGGTGTACTGCGGTGTGGCGGTGGAGAGCAGCGGCCGGACCCGTGACCAGGCGCCGTCCGCGCCGGCCAGAAGGCTCGTCACGACGGTGGTGCCGTCGGCGAACGTCACCTCGTGGCGGCTCTCGCCGAGGCCTCGGGCGTGACTGACCTTGTGCCCCCACCGGACCGTGCCGGCCGGTAGCGATGCGAGCAGGATGCCTCGCAGCTCGCCGCGCATCGCCTCGGGGCGTCCGCCCGTGCCGTCGTCGGCCTCCTCGAACAGGACGGTCCCGTCCCGGTCGAGTACCCGTATCGCCTGGCGGCCCTCCAGGACGATGGCGCGGAACTCCTCCATCAGGCCGGCCGCTTCGAGGGCGAGCTGCCCGTTGTAGTCGTGGATGTCGAGCATTCCGCCCTGCGTGCGCGCCGACGCGGAGACATCGGCCTCGTAGACCGTGACCGGGATGCCGTGGATGTGCAGGACGCGGGCCAGCGTGAGCCCGCCGAGGCCGGCGCCGATGATCGTGACTGGGGTGTGCATGGTGGCTCCTTCGGGATCGGGCCGCCCGGTGAGCTCCGGCCGGCCGTCTCCGGAAAGGTGCCAGCCTCCGCTGACGAGCCACCGGCATCCGGCCGACAGCCCCCGACAGCGCTCCGACACAGCACCGACACCGCAGATCAGCTGTCTGTCAGGCGGACACACCCTCCTGGCTGAGCCCACAACCAAACGGGGTGGCGAGCGGGGTGGCCGTTTCAAGGAGACTCGACAGCGCCCGAGTAAACCGGGTTTACTCGCCGTTCTCCGGCCGGAATGACCTGAAGCCGGTCAGGGCAGCGGCCCGCCGGGACGACCTGACGGCCCGGGCGAGTGCGGCGGCCGCCGACGGCTCCGCTCCGGTCGCTGATGTGAACCCGGTCTGCTCCGGCCGCCAGGCGGCCGTCCCCGACCCAGCGTGCTGAGGCCGTTCCCGCCTCGCTGACCCTGCACCCGGACCTGAGGGACGGCACTGCCGCCGCCCGAACGATCCGGGCCGGCGTCGACGCCCGCGCCGCCCTTCAGCTCGTGGGGGCATTGCTGGCCGTCGTCCAGAGCGAGCCCGGCGGGGAGGCCGTCCTGCAGTCGATCCCCCACAGGAACAGCTGACGCCCCGTCGCCGTGGGCCTCTCCCCCTTCACCGGTTGCGGGCCCACGGCATTTCCCGGCCGTCGAGGACGACGCCACTCCGTCCGTCGTCAGCCGTAGGACCGGCTGGACCCCGCCGAAGGGCATCGACAGCACTCGCACACCCAGGCTGACGAGCATCCCGTTGGCCTCGCCGCAGAACAGGGGCACGGGGAGACCACTGCCACGTACCGCGGCACGTCGGCGGGTGTGATGGCGCAGAACCCGGCAGGTGCGACCGGCGGCCCCGTTCTTCATTGTCCGGATTCCGTCTGCATTCCGCGGCGACTCGGTTGTCACGATGTGGTGTTGGCCTTCGGTGTCCCGGGCTGCCCTGCCGCGGGGTCGGCACTCCTCGGAGCAGCGGTCTTCGGGCCGGCGCGCATTCGACCTCTGAATCGGAGACTGCGTTGAGAATTGCCACGATCCGCCGCAAGCTGGCGCTCCTGCTCGCCGCGGTGATCAGCGTGTCGGGCCTCGTCATGGTGACGGCCCAGCCGGCGGCTGCCGCGTGCGGGTTCTCGCAGATGCCCGGACCGCACGTCTGGCGCGACACCCACAGCCAGACCGTGTTCGCAACCGTGTCGCTGTACTACAACTCGTGCCCGGACCAGCGGACCGTCTGGGCCGAGATCGACACCGACACCTACATGCTGCACTGCTACGTCCCCAGCGAGTACTGGTCCATGTCGCTGGACATCGTCGACGAGAACATGAGGCAGGTCCAGCACGTGACGAGCCCGTGGACCAACTACTACTCCGGCATCAGCACAATCCCCATCAAGATCGACAACTACGCGGCGCCGAAGAACTTCCAGGCACGGGGATGGTTCGGAATCAGCACCAGCCCATCCGGGCCCGCCTACACAGGCGGCTACGCTGACAGCTCCTGGCACTCGTTCAGCTACGGCGGGGACGGCGGCGGCGGATTCGGCGCAGGCGTCTCCACCGGCACGATCATGAGCTGCTGACGAGGCCTGCGGAATGATCTACGGACGCCGGCGGATCGAAGGCCCGCAGGGACCGACTGGCCGACCCGGTCCGTAACCCGCACGGGAGACAGGGTGGTACCGCGGAGCGGTGCCACCCTGTCTCGCTGACGCGCGTGACGCCTGCGCCTGGCCGGCACCTCCGTCGGTGCACCCGTAGCCGGCCCACCCTCCTGCAGAGCCCCCGGCCGCGGCCGAACCGGCCGCCGCGTCCATGACTACCGGTCAACACAGGGTGCAGTCCGCCACTCCGCCGATCCGGACAGACCCGGCCGGCCGGAACGCGACCTTCGGCACTCACCCCACGGACGCGCGGCGGCCCGGCCCCGGAGGGGTGCACTGCGGCGGGAGCGGTCATCCCTGCGCGCCCACGGCCTCCAGCCCACGCAGTTCCCGCTCGGCACGCTGCTGATCGGCGAACGCGTCGATCCCGTAGTCCACCGCCCGCACACAGGCAGCGACCAGGCCCCGGGCGAGGTCGAGGACGGCTCGTGCGGCCAGGGCCCGCCCCGGCCGGCCGCCCGCCCCGAGGGCACGTTGTCGCCCGTGACCTCGGACATGGCGCGCACCGCCGCCCCCACCGCGGTCGGATCCGTCAGCCGGTCGCTGCGCCGGGCGAGGTACTCCTGCCGCAGGTACCCGATCGCACCGTCCTCGCCGTCCCGCTCGGCCGCGTCCGGGCCGAGCGGGACGGGGCCGGTGCCCTGTCGTCCGGCTTCTCGCCCGGCGCTGCGGCCCGTGCCGACCTGCTGCAGCCGCGCGGGGCGCGGTCTGCAGTCGGGGCCGGCGGCCCGGCGTCAGCAGGTGGGCAGGCCTCGGCCTCCGCGGTCGCCGCTGCCGAGCCAGACCTCGGAGATGTAGCCCTCCCGTCCGTCGGCCGAGCGGGCCTTGTACCAGCGGGTGCTGGTGAACAGGCCCGGGTTGCGGTCGTCGATCGCGTTGTTGTCCTCGCCGTTGGTGATCCGGTCGCCCTGGAGCTGGCAGAGGGCGTCGAGGCCGGCGCCGCTGTGCATGTCGGTGCCGTCGACCTTGCAGTTGAACAGGCGGCACCTGGCGACGGTGCGGGTGGAGAGGTAGGCCGGGGTGTCCTCGCGCAGCTGGGTCGCGCCGTTGGTCACCTGGTCGAAGACGGTGACGTGGACCGGCTGCGGGGATGCGGGCCCGGCCGGGGCGGGTGTGTCGGCCGGGGCGGCGGCCGGTGCCGGCGGTGGGGTGGTGGTGCGGGTCTGCGGGGCCGCGGCGGCGGCGCCGATGGTGAAGGAGACCGTGCCGGTGCTGACGGAGCCGTCCATGCTGCCGATGGAGGTGGTGTAGGTGCCGGCGGGGTCGCCCTTGCAGGGCCAGGTCCAGGCGACGGTGCCGTCGGCGCGGCCCTTGGTCGCGGACTTCACCGGGTACGGCCGGCCGTCGGGGTAGGCGGCGTCGATGTAGTACTCGACGCCCTCGGCGAAGCCGGAGGTCCGGCCGACGAGGGTCCCGCCGTCGGTGGTGCACGTTCCGTCGACGGTGAGGGTCGGGTGCGCGGGCTCGGCGCGCGGGTGGACGGGGTACTGCCGGTAGATCTCGTCGCTGCACCCCGGCGTGCGGATCTGCTCGGGCACGGGGATGACGTCGGAGTACAGGAACCCGGACGTCTGCGGGTGCTCGCCGTCGAGCTCGGTGACGTAGAACCAGCGGCCCTGCGTGTCGGCGCCGAGTGTGCTGTGCTCGGGTGCCGGGCGGGCGTAGCGGCCGGTGACGTCGTGCCAGCAGCGCATCTGCACGGTGGTGCCGGTGGCCAGGCGTTCGACGGGGGCGCACTGGACGTTGGTGTCCTGCAGGTCCTGCTGGGTGGGGATGGCCGCGGGGCAGCCGCGCAGGATGGCGCCGGCGGACTCGGTGGTGCTGATGCGGCTGGTGCCGGACAGCCGCGTCACGGACATGGTGGGCGTGGCGGTTGCGGCCGGGCGGGCGGCCCCGGCCGGGACGGTGGGCGTTGCGGGCGGCGAGGGCTCGTCGTGGGTGAAGAGGATTCCCGCCGTGACGAGGACGGCTGCGGCGCCGCCGACGGCCAGGCGCGACACTGCACGGTTCATGCTCGGCTCCTTGCGCTGTGCTGTGCGGGGCCCGACTTGGCGGCCGCCGGCCTGGCGGGGTACCGGGGCGGGCAGGGGTGGTCAGCAGGGAGGGACGGGGGCTGCGTTGTCGATCCGGGTGTAGACGGCCGGTGCCCAGCCGCCGGTGTCGAGCCGGTACCAGGTCCCGGTGGGCTGCGGGTTCGGGCCGCTGTAGGACGGGCCGACGGTGACCTTGCGTCCGCCGTCGATCCGGCAGACCACGGAGAGCAGGTCGTCGGGGTTGTATCCCCGCCCGTCGGGGTTCGGCGCGGCCGCGCGGGGGTCCTTGGAGGTGGCGAGGAGTTTGGATCCGGCACCGTCGTCGGTCCAGCTGACGTGCGCCGGGAACGGGCCGGCGCCGGCACCCGCCGGGCTGGGCCCGGTCGGGACTGGGCCGGGGGAGCTCGGGGTGACGGACGGTGTCGCCGATGCGGTCGGCGGGGACGACGCGGAACTGTGGCCGGTCGTGCCGGTGGACAGCAACCACGCCCCGACGCCAAGTAGGACGACACCGACGGCGACCAGCACGACGACCACCGGAGAGCGCGACGGGAGCGGAGGCGGCGAGGACGGCGGGGGCTCCTGGCCCTCATCGGCGAGCTGCGCGTTCACTGCCTCGTCGAAGAACTGTTTCCAGTACCCCTCGTCCTGCTGCTCGGCGGGCAGGTCCTTGGCTTCGGGGAGGGAGAGGCATGCGGTGACGACCTTCTGAAATTCCTCCCGGCTCTCCGATTTCAGTGGGCCCTGGTTGAGCAGCCTGCTGAGCACGGGCGCAGACATTCCAACCTTTGGAACGAGGGACGCCTGCGTGGTTCCGCAGTCGGCGATCAGCTTTTTGATCGCTCTCCGGAATTCCTCGGCCCGGCGTCCTGACGTGTTCCGGCCATTTCCCACCGGCATGCTCCCCTACTCGGCCAGTCAGGTAATCTGACGGACCATCATGCAGGCTCAAGGGGAGATCGTCAGACCGTTTCCGGTGGTCGCGGCCGTTTCGGAACCTTCCCGGAAGGGACGCGGAACACTCCCGCGATTCCAGGAAATCCCGGCATGAGCTGCGGAAATTCCACTGCTCCCCTACCTCTGGTTCCGCGGCCGCGCGACTGGTGGACTTTTCGCCGGGTGCAGATCTGCACCGAATCTCCTCACCCAGAGAAAGGGCATACCGTGCTCACCGGTCACAGCTTTCCCTTCGACACCGCCAGCCACATCGGGGCGGTCGCCGTCATGGGCGGCGGCGTCGTGCTCCTCGCCACGGCGGCGGTGTTCGCGGCCGGGCACCGCCGCAGCGGCGGGCGCCCGCAGGCCCGCTCGCGCGACGCGTGGATCTTCTTCGCGATCCTCGTCTTCGCGCTGGCCCTGGTCGCGATGGACACCCCCGCGACGCGTCTCGCCGCGGTCGGCACGCTCGTCGTCACCTGCGCCCGCGCCTGGTACCGCAAGGGCGCCGCCGACGACGACTCCCCCGCCGGCCCCACCCACAAGAGCATCTTCTCGGTGAGGCTCCGCGGCCTCACCTACCGCCGGACCTCCACCGAGCCCGCCGAGAAGGCGTCCTCGTCCAAGGCCTCCTGACCCGGGAGAGCAACCAAACGACCTGCGTCATGCTTCGGTGCCGGGGCGGGGCCTGCCTGCCTGCCTGCCTGCCTGCCTGCCTGCCTGCCCCAGCATCGCGCCATGGCGGGCAACGAACGTGCGGTCGCCGTGACCGGCCGTCACGCACGAAGGGCGGGCGGCGGAGGCAGTCGGACCCCCGGGCAGGGGCATCGCGCCGTGTCGGCCGGACGGTGCGGATCGTTGGTCGGACATGGAACGGTGTCAGGGGGCTGCCTTGATCGCAGCGGAATCGGTTCTTCGAACGGCCACGGACGGACGGTCGGCGGCGGCCTGCGTGTACGGGCGGCCGCGGTGAGCGCCCGCGGCTCCGGAATGGTCCCACCGCAGCGTTCCCGGCCCGCGGCGTGCACCAGGAGCCTTCTCCTCGGGGCCGTCCTGGGCCCGGGCGTGGCCGTCGAGGTCAAGTCCGTTCTCCGCTTCCACCCCGACGACCCGTACGCGGTCCACCTCGACATCGGTACCGACATGCGCACCCCGGTGACGTGGATCCTGTCCCGTGAGGTGCTGACGGCCGGCCTGACCGGGCCCTCGGGCATGGGGGACGTTCTGGTCCGCCGCGGCACCGAAGACGACGCCGACACCGTGTTCGTTCTCCTGAAGGGAGAGGAGGCCACTGCGTTGATGTGCATCCCGGTTCTCGACCTGCAGACCTTCCTGGCCTGGACCGAGTGCGTCGTGCCGCCCGGCATGGAAGGCGAGCACCTGGACCTGGACGCGCTCGTCCACGACCTCCTGGCGCTTTCCTGACCGCGGACGAGCTCGGACAAGGCGAAGAACCAGGAAGCCCGCCGCGGCCCAGGCGGACCAGCGCCTCGACGGGATGGAGCTCGGCGGCGCTGTTCCTGCCCGCAGCGGCCCCGGCGGCCTCCGGCACAGGCCGTCGGGGCCGAGTCGGCCGTCGTGTCCTTCAGCAAGTTCCGGCGCACCGACGGCCCGGCGTCGGCGACAGTCCGCCACCTGCCCTGGAGGTCGGGGGCGCCGCCTCGCGAAGGCACCGATCTGCGGCCTCTTCCCGGCCCGGGGTGGCGACGTCAGCCGGTGGCCGTGCGAAGAATGCGGTCCCGCGAGGCCGCCGCCTCGGCGCGCAGGCCGGGCAGGTCGACGTCCAGGACGCGGCCGGCCCATTTCCGAATCTGTCCGGCGATCAGCACGGTGTCGATGTTGCGGGTGTCGCAGCCGAGGACGGCCGTCCCGGTGGGGTCGTTCAGCGGGAGGTTGTTGATCTCGTCGGTGGTGAGGAGGAGCAGGTCGGCCTGTTTGCCGGGTGTCAGTGATCCGGTGGTCTCCCCGAGGCCGCAGGTGCGGGCGCCTTGCAGGGTGGCGAACTCCAGTACGTCGGCGGTGCCGATCCGGCCGGGCACCGTGCCGACGGCGCCCGATGCGTGGGCGGCGTTCACGGCCCTCATCCGTTGGATCGCGAGGAGGGTTCGCATCTGGGTGAACATGTCGCCGGCCAGGGCGACTTCGACATCGATGCTCAGCCCGGGCCGTACCCCGGCAGCGAGCGCCTCGTCAATGGCGGGTACGGCGTTGTCCAGGCCGATCTGCGGCTCGGAGGCGGGGGCGAGTGAGACGGTGGCGCCGCTCGCGGCGATGGCCCGCCATGCGTCCCGGCTCAGGCCGGTGGCGTGGATCAGCTGCACCTGCTCGTCGAGCAGACCGGCTCGTGCCCAGTCGAGGATCGCCCGCGAGGACGGGGCTCCGAACACCGCGTCGACGCTCACTCCGATGCCGAGTTCGCGTGCGGTGCGGGCGAGGCCGGGTCCGTGGGCAAGGTCGGGGCCGGCGATCTCGGCGGTGGCGAGAGCGGCGAGGCGGAAGGTGAGCAGCGGATGGGTGAAGCGGTCGCGGAGCCGGGCGAGGTCGGCCGGCCACTGCCGGTCCCAGGCGCCGAAGTGCGGTGCCATCGAGGCGTGGATGCCGCGGATGCCGGTGTCGACCAGTGCCTGCACAGCGGCGTCGGAGTGTTCTGCGCTGCGGGAGTTGTGGGAGAAGTCCAGCATCGTGGTGATGCCCGAGTCCACGGCGCCGAGGGTGGCCAGTCGCGTGCCGGTGTACATGTCCTCGGGCCGGTAGGCGGGGGCGCAGCGGGCGAGGGTGGTCGTCAGGTAGCCGGCGAGATCGTCGACGTCGGGGATGGTGCGGCGCAGTTGGGCCTGCCAGGCGTGGCGGTGGGTGTCGACGAAGCCGGGGAGGAGGAGGGTGCCGGCGGCGTCGATCACGATGGTGTTGTGGGCGGCGTCGGCGGCTTGCAGGTCGGGGGCGACGGCGGTGACGGTGCTGCCGGTGACGAGCAGGTCGCCGGTGTCGAGGGTGCCGAGGGCCGGGTCCATGGTGAGGATCGTTGCGCCGGTGAACAGGATCCGGCGTGCCGGGTCGTCGGCGGTTTGCCGCAGACGGTCGAGGAGGTCCGGGCGGTCGGTGTCGGTCGGGCGGTGAACAGGTTGCACGGAAGTCCGTTTCGCAGGTGGTCGGTGGTGGCGGGGCGTCCGGTGGCCGGTGCCTGCTCGGCGGCGCCGGGCAGGGTCCGGGTCGGCCCCTGGCCGCCGGCCGGGAGCGGCGGATGCCGGGTGATCGGAGCCGGGGTGGTCGGCGCGGTGGTGCCCGGCTCCAACGTGGCAGGCTGCGGGGCGTGCTTCCAGGTCGCGGTGTACCGGGGGTGCGCCCCGCCGGGGTGCGGGGTTTCCGGGGTGTGGTGCACCCCCTCTCCGGGGTTCTGCCGGCCGGGGCGGGGGCCGTAGCCTTCGGTCATGCGCACCGACCTGTCCCCGCGGCGCGACAATGCGCTCGGGGAGTACCTGCGGGCCCGTCGGGCCCAACTGGCCCCGGATCGGGCGGGGGTGAGCTGGGTCGGCCACCGGCGGGTGCCGGGCCTGCGCCGGGAGGAGGTCGCCCGCCTCGCCGGGGTCAGCACCGACTACTACACGCGCCTCGAACAGGGTCGCGAGCGCAACCCCTCCCCGCAGTTGCTGCACGCCGTCGCCCGCGCGCTGGACCTGGACGGGGACGCCGCCGAATACTTGGCCGGCCTCGCCGCACCGCCTCCGTCCCGGCGACGTGGCGCCTGCGGAGCGGTCGCGCCCGTGCTGCGGCACCTCATGGAAGCGCTGTCCACGCCCGCGCTGGTCGTCGGGCGGACGCTGGACGTCCTGGCGCTCAACCCGTCCGCCGCCGCTCTCTACGGCGGGTTCGCCCGGGTGGACAACCTGGTGCGGATGACGTTCCTCGACCCGGTCTCCCCCACCTTCCACCGGGACTGGGAGGCGGCCGCCCGCGCGGCGGTGGCATCTCTGCGCGCCGCCGCCGGCCACGACCGCCACGACCCCCCACTGGTCGCACTCGTCCGTGAACTCTCCCTCCACAGTCACGACTTCCGTGGCCTGTGGGCCAGGCACGACGTCCACAGCAAAACCGGCGGCACCAAGTCACTGCACCACCCACAGGTCGGCGACCTGGAGCTGGCCTACGAGACGCTCACCCTCAACAGCGCCCCCGACCAGCAACTGGTGGTCTATCAGGCAGCGCCCGCCAGCCCATCCGCCGGACGCCTGGCACGGCTGCACGCACCGAACCCGTGAGGCAGGGTGGCAGTCCTCGGCACGCTGAGCTGTAGGCGGCCGGTGGCCGTCCTCGTGGCCCGGCCGATCGGCTCTTCGCCCGTGGCGGCGGACTGATCGAGAAGGGCGCGCTCCGGCCTCCGGGCCCCGCCGGCGTTCCGGAGGTGGCCCGTTCGGAGCGGCGACACCGGCCCGGACGGCGTACTGCCCCGAACGGACCACTGCCGGACGGTCAGCGGAACCGGTGCAGGTTCTCGTTGAGGAACGCCTCCAGGGTGCGCGGGGCGCGCCCGGTGAGGTGGGTGAAGGTGTCGTCCGGTGTCTCCGTGCGGGCCACCGCGAGCTGTTGGATCTCCACCACGTGGGTGGCGAGCCAGTCCGGCATCCCGGCCCGGCCGACCAGACGGGCGTGCAGTTCGGACGGCGTCAGGTCGAGGTAGCGGACCGGGCGGCCGAGCAACTCGCCGATCAGTGCGGTGAGTTCCTGGTGACTGTAGGCCTGGCCACCGGTGAGCTGGTACGTGCCGCCCGCCGGCTGCGGGCGGGTGAGGACTGCTGCCGCGGCGTCCCCGATGTCCCGGACGTCCACGTAGTTGCAGCGGGCCCGGCCCGTCGCTCCGTGCACCACCCCGGCGGCGGCAATGCCGGGCGCCAGGAGCAGCAGCTTCTGCATGAAGGCGTACGGCCGCAGGACGGTGGTGGTGATGCCGGAGGTGCGCAGCCGTTCCTCGACGAGGTGGTGGCCGCGGGAGACGGCGACCGGGGAGTCCGGTTCGGCGGCGGGTGCGGAGATCTTGACGATGTGTTGCACACCGCAGTCGACGGCCGCCTCGATCGCGTTGAGCTCGAACTGCACCTGGTGCGGGCCGTTGGCCATGGTGAGGAAGAGTTGGTCCGCGCCGTCGAACGCCGCCCGCAGCGACTGCGGGTCGGCCGCGTCGGCCGGGAGGGGAAGCGCCCGGGCGAGGGTGTGCCCGTCGAGTGCCGCGGCGAGGCGGGCCGGGTCGCGGCTCAGGGCGCGGCTCGGTGTGCCGAGGGCGGCGAGGCTGCGCAGGGTGGCGCCGCCGGTGGCGCCGGCGGCGCCCATGATGACGATCATGACATCTGCCTTTCGGGTCGGGGTGCGGTGGGGAGCCGGCGCTGCGGGGCGCGGGTCGGTCGGGTGCCGCGCCAGCGCCAGGTGGTGATGGTGGCCGCGATCGCCGAGGAGACCGGCAGGTCGACGGGCAGCCTGCGCGGCCACGGGCTGTCGGCGAGGGCCGGGAGGTGCGGCAGCCAGTGGGCGGCGGCGAGGCCGACGGCCAGGCCGAGTGCCGCGGCGGCCAGCCCCAGGGCTGCGGCCGCGGCCGCGCGCGGGGCCCGGGCGGGCCGGGTTCGGACGGGACGGCGGCGCAGCGTGGCGCCGAGGGCGGCGGCCACCAGGGCGGAGGTGCCGCCGATGGTGGTGAGCGCCGCGGCCACCAGCTGGGGCTGCCCTGTGACGGCTCCGCCGAGGCCGGCCGTGACGGCGGGCATGGCGTAGGCGGCCAGGACCTCGCGCCACAGGACGAAGGGCGGGGGTGCCCCCGGATCCTTCTTGCGCATGGAATCTCCTCTCCAGGATTTAATGAGGCACCTAAGTGTTTATGCTTAGGCACCTAACTATGTGGGCGAAAAGAAGGGCGGACCGACCGGCGGCCCGCCCGAGTGCGGTCAGTCCCCGGTGAGCGCGTCGATGCCCGCGACCACCCGGGCCAGCAGGTCGAGGAAGGTGCTGCGCTCCTCTGCGGAGAGCCCGCCCACCAGGGCCTGCATCCGGGCGAAGTGCTCGGGCGCCAGGTCGCGCAGCTTCTCGGCGCCGCGCGCAGTGAGGATCACCACGTTGCCGCGCCCGTCCTCGGCGGACGGCCGGCGGGCCACCAGACCCTCCCGCTCCAGGCCGTCGACCAGTCCGGTCACGGTCGCCCTGGAGACCCCGAGGCTCGCCGCCAACTGGGACGGCGACTTCTCGCCGCCGTGGTCCTCCAGGTCGGCCAGCAGCCGGTAGCGACCGGTCGAGAGGCCGAAGCGACCGAAGTGCACCTCGCCGGCCTGCCCGATCCGGGCACCGGCCGCCATCAGCCGTGCCGCGACCAGGACCGCCTGCGGATCGACCGTGAGGCCGTAGCGGGAGATCTGGCGACGGGCCTGGTCGAGGGTGGGGGCGCCGAGGTCGGACTCGGGGTACTGGGTCACGAGAAGTAATATGGCGCCTAATCAGATCCGGGTCAAGCCGATCCGGAACCCCACGGCACCCGGCAGCTCGCCGCGCCGACGGTGGGCGCGCGTCCCGCCCGCCGCCCGGCCTGCGAAAATCGCCGGGGTATCGACAGCCGGTGTGCGCCACACCCTGGACTTCCTTGACTGCTGCGACTGATCGACAAGAGGTCGACCGCCTTCCGCGCCGCGGTCGGCCCCCCGGTGCCGGATCAGTGCGTTCTCAAGAGGGGCGCGGCCGGCTGCGGCAGGGTGCCGACAGGCTGGTGTCCCGCTGCGGGGACCGGGCAGGCAACACCGGGCGGTCGGGCGACGACGGAGCACGCCGGACACGAGAACCCGCGCAGTCCGACGGGAGGCGACCACAGACCCTCCGGTCCCACCCGTCCCGGCGATCCGCTCGGCGTACGCACGCTTGGCGGCGGGACGCTACGGATGCGCCTCGCGGCCGGAAGCCCGGTCGCAGTCCTGCCTGTGCCCGGCGTCCTGGACTCCCGCTGCGCCCTGGAACTGCCGGAAGCGCTGCTCGCCGCGGCGCGGGCGCGCCCGGACGACGCCATCGACTACGAGGCTCCCCGCACGCCCTACCGGCAGCTCGCAGCCATCCTGCGGGCCCGCATCGCCCGCGGCGACCGGCAGCAGGGGCGGGCCGCCGCGGGCGATGCGCAGCTGGTCCAGCAGTACGGTCTCGCGCGCAGCACGGTCCGCCGCACCGTTGCCCTACTGGTCGGGGGAGGCGTGCTCTCCGTCGTCCCCCAGCGCGGCACGTACGTGGCAACCGCCGCCGGCCGGTAGCCGGCACGCTCCTGGCAAACGCCCGTCAATGGGTCCGGATCCGTCGTCATCGTGCGGCCCGCGCGAACGGGGCGCGGGCCGCACATCGGGCCGTGGGCCGGCCCGGTCGATGCGTCAGACGGCGGGCTTCCGGGTCGAGTTCGGCGCGGCGGTGAGAAGGGCCGTGATCTCCTCGGCGAGCTCCGGGCCGAGCGATCCCCAGCCGTCCTTGTAGCCGTAGACGCCGGCCAGGGTGCGGGCCTCGTAGTCGCCGTTCATGATCTCGACGTCGTCGGCCGTGATCAGCGCCGGGTGCGCGACACCGACCGCCGCCGAGACCTTCATCAGTTCCCGGCGCAGGGTGCGCAGGTAGACCGCGGCCCGGGTCGACTTCGAGGTCGGGTCGAGACCGCGGGCCAGCCACGGGTTCTGGGTCGCGATGCCTGTCGGGCACTTGTCGGTGTGGCACTTCTGCGCCTGGATGCAGCCGATCGACAGCATCGCCTCACGGCCCACGTTGATCATGTCGACACCCAGGGCGAAGGCGACCGCGGCGTTCTCCGGCAGGCCGAGCTTGCCCGAGCCGATGAAGGTCAGTTCGTCGGTCAGCCCCAGCTCGGCGAAGGTGCCGTACACCCGTGAGAAGCCCATCCGGAACGGCAGCGACACCGAGTCGGCGAACATCCGCGGCGCCGCCCCCGTCCCGCCCTCGCCGCCGTCGACGGTCACGAAGTCCACCCCGCGGTCGCCGCGTGCCATCAGAGCGGCCAGTTCCTGCCAGAACCCCAGGTCTCCCACGGCGCTCTTCACCCCGACCGGCAGCCCGGTCTCGGCCGCGAGCAGCTCGACGAAGTCCAGCATCGAGTCCACGTCGCCGAAGGCGCTGTGCCGCGACGGCGACGCGCAGTCCTGCCCGGCGGGGATGCCGCGGATCGCGGCGATCTCCGGGGTCACCTTCGCCCCCGGGAGCATGCCGCCCAGCCCGGGCTTGGCACCCTGCGAGAGCTTGATCTCGATCGCCTTCACCGGCGCGCCGGCGACCACGTCCTTGAGCTTGTCGAGGTTGAAGCTGCCGTCCGCGTTGCGGCAGCCGAAGTACGAGGTGCCGAGCTGGAGGACCAGGTCACCGCCGTTGCGGTGGTACGGCGACAGGCCGCCCTCGCCCGTGTTGTGCATCGCGCCGGCCAGCGCCGCGCCCTGGTTGAGCGCCGTGATCGCCGGGCCCGACAGCGACCCGAAGCTCATCGCCGATATGTTGACCACGCTCGCCGGCCGGAACGCCTTCGCCCGCCCGCGCGGCCCGCCCAGCACCTTCGCCGAGGGCAGGAAGGCCTGCGGGTCGTGCACGTCGGGCAGCGGGCCGGCGAACGTGCGCTGCTTCAGGTACGCGTGCCCCTGGACGTGCTCCACGTCCACCTCGGTGCCGAACCCGAAGTAGTTGTTCTCCTCCTTCGCCGAGGCGTAGATCCAGGTCCGCTGGTCTCGGCTGAACGGGCGCTCCTCCTCGTTGGAGGCCACGATGTACTGCCGCAGCTCCGGCCCGATCCGCTCCAGCAGGTAGCGGGCGTGCCCGACCACCGGGAAGTTCCGCAGCAGCGCGTGCCTCTTCTGTACGAGGTCGCGGGCGGCCAGCACCGCCACCGCGGTCGCAGCGGCCGCGCCGATCTTCCGAGCATTCATGGACGTTCCCCCTCGACGTGCACAGCTCCGTCGCAGTGCGATGGTGCTGATGCTAGGGGGCCGCGCGAACCGTCGTGCAGCCAGGGGCCGGGCGCCCGTGGCTCGGTGAATCCGGGTGAGGAGTGCCGCGGCCACGGCGACCCGGAGTGTCCCTGGAGACAGTGCCTCACCGGAGGCGCGGGATCCGGCGCTGCCCGCACGCGGACGGGCGTTCGTTCCGGTCGCCGGCAGTCCCCACCCCCTGTCGGACCACGGAAGGCAACGGTCCGGTGGCCCGGTCGGTGACGGCGACGGTGAGCAGCGCGCCATCGAGGTCGCCGGCCCCTTTCGGCCTCGCGCCCGCTCCGGCGGGCGGCGGCGAAGCTGACCCCTGACCGTCAAGGACTTCGACCTCACGCCTTGGGTCCGTATGGACTACGGCCTGGACGACGCCATCGACTACGCGGCTCCCCGCACGCCCTACCGGCAGCTCGCAGCCATCGTGCGGGCCCGCATCGCCCGCGGCGACTGGCGGCCGAGGCGGCCCGTCGCGTCCGAAGCACCGCTGGTCCGGCAGTACGGCCTCGCACGCAGCACGGTCCGCCACACCGTTGCCCCGCAGGTCGAGGAAGTCGGACGTCGGGCCGAAGGCGAGGCGTACCCGGCGGTCGCCGAGGAAGGCGTCGGGCGTCACGCACCACACGGTGCCCGGGGGTCGCCTGACGTCGGTGCGACCTGGCCGAACGGGTCCGGGAGGGCCGGCTGCCGGTCAGGGTCGGCCGGGTCCGCGGGAGGGCAGCGTCCGGCTGTAGACGACGCTGGTGGTCGTGCTGCCGAAGCCGGCCAGTTCGTCCACGAGTGTCTCCAGGTGCTCCATGGAGGTCGCGGCCACCTTCAGGGTGTAGCAGTCGTCACCGGTGGTGCGCAGGCACTCCAGGATCTCCCGCCGCTCGGTGAGCAGTCGGCGCAGCGGTTGGTGGCGGTTGCCCGGGTACTTCAGTCGGACGACGGCGAGCACGGGGTAGCCGACCTTGGCCGGGTCGATCGCGGCGTGGTAGCCGGTGATGACGCCCAGCGATTCCAGGTTCCGCACCCGTTCCGTGGTGGCCGAGGCGCTGAGGTTCACCCGTCGCCCCAGCTCGCTGAGCGAGAGGCGGCCCTCCTGCTGCAACCGGTCGATGATCGCCCAGTCGGTGTCGTCGAGATTCACGGCCATGTCGCGACCCTACCGCCGGAACCACGGCAGAATCCCCTCATCGCCGGGAAGTCCTGGTTCCCGGCCTCATGATCTCCGGGATAGCCTCGATGCATGCAACTCGGTGTCAACGTACCGAACTTCGGGCCGGGTACCGACCCCGGCGTCCTGCGTGAATGGGCTCGGATCGCGGAGGGGCTGGGCTTCGACCTCCTCATGGTGTCGGACCACGTGGCCGTCACCCCGGACGTGGCAGAGCGCTACCCGGAACCGTTCTACGAGCCGTTCACGACACTGTCCTGGCTGGCCGGCGTCACCACGCACATGCGGCTGGGCACGACCGTGCTCGTCCTGCCCTACCGGCATCCGCTGCTGGTGGCCCGGATGGCCGGCACCCTCGCCCGGCTCAACGACCGCGGGTTCGTCCTCGGGGTCGGCGTCGGCTGGGCCCGTCAGGAGTTCGACGCACTCGGCGTGCCGTTCACCGCGCGCGGCCGGCTGACCGACGAGTACCTCGCGGCACTGCGGGACGCCGGGCGCACCGGGGCCGAGCCCGGCGTCGCCCCGGTACCCGTCTGGGTCGGCGGCCACAGCGAGGCGGCACTCCGGCGTGCGGTCGCCTTCGGGGACGCCTGGCATCCGCTGCGGCTCTCCGTGGCCCGGATGCGTACGGTCCTGACGGACCGTGCGCTGCCGGCGTTCGCACCCCGCATCGCCCTGCGACTGACCGGGACTCCGGTCGAGGACCCCGAACGGATCGCCGGCGTCGGCACCCTCGAACAGGTCCTCGACGACCTCGAGCAGCTGCGCCTGCTCGGCGCCGACACCGTCGTACTCGACCCCTACCACGGAGATCCGGAGGAGACCCGCCGACCCCGGGCGGCCTGGCGGGCACTCACCGAGGTGGCCACCCACTGGAGGACAGCACCATGATCACGCCCGCCGACGAGGCGTTCCTGCGCCGCGCGATCGGCATCGCGGCCCGCGCCGTCGCCCGGGGGGACGCACCGTACGGTTCCCTGCTGGTGGGCCCGGACGGTACGGTCCTCGCCGAGGCCCACAACACGGTCCGACGCGACGACGACATCACCGCCCACCCGGAACTGAAGCTCGCCCGCTGGGCGGCCCGCGAACTCGACCCGGACACGGCCGCCCGCACCACCATGTACACCAGCTGCCAGCCCTGCGGCATGTGCACCGGCGGCATCGTCCGCTCCGGCATCGGCCGGGTCGTCCACGCGCTCTCCACCGAACAACTCGTCGGACTCAACCCGCAGTCGGGTGCCTGGCCGACGGTGGTACAGGACGGCCCCGCCCTGTTCGACGAGGCACGCGCCCCCGTCGAGGCCTACTACTGACCACCGGGGGCGGGCGGACCGTCCTTCCGTCCGCACCTGCCCCTCATGGCCGGGGGGCCGGCCCGTGCCTCGCCGTGCGGGCCGGGATCAGGACTTCGGCAGGGTGTCCACGAAGTCGGTGCCGGCGGTGTAGAAGCCGTCCACGGTCTTCTGGACGTCCGCGTAGGAGACGGCCTCGGCGTCCTTGTAGTAGAACCAGTTGATCTTCAGGTTCCAGGTGCGCTGTCCGCCGAGGGACGGCAGCAGGTCGATGAACCAGTTGCTGAAGTGGACGTCCATCTTCTCGCGCGGGACGTACTTGCCGGAGCTGGTGAACAGCTCCTTGCCGTCCATGGAGTAGGTGGCCTTCCCGTTCAGGGAGGTGACCATCATGATGTGCCAGCCGCCGAGGCGCTGCTTGTGGGGCTTGGTGACCCGGTCCGGCGGGTCGGCCTTGAACCAGCTGGTGGTGTCGAGCTGCGGGCCGGGCGTGCCCCAGCCGCCGTTCGTCATGTACTCGTAGTCGAGCTCGCTGTAGTTCGCCGAGTCGTCCTGGGGGGAGATCGGGAAGTAGGACTGGACGACGTGGTCGCCGTTCTTGCCGCTCGCCGGCTTGTCGCTGAGGTAGACCCGGGCTGCGTAGGTGCCGTTGAAGAGCTTGGCGCCGGTGCTCTGGATCTCGGCCTGCTTGGTGCCCTTCTGGGTGCCGTCGGTGGACGCCTGCAGCTGCAGGGTCCGCTTGCCCTGGGCGGTGGCGTCGTCGGGGAAGCTGGCGCCGGCGCCGGACCAGGTGTCCTTGATCCCGGGGCCGCCCTCGCCGCTGCGGATCTCCCAGCCGTGGGCGGTGAGCGCGGGGTCGGTGGGACCGGTGTAGTGGAAGTTGTCGAACAGGGTTCCCGGCGGGCCGGTCGGGGTCGGCGAGGCGCTGGTGGCGGCCGCACCCTTCGCCGTCGCGCCGTCGCCGTCGCCGTCGCCACCACCGGAGGCCGCACCGCTCGAACAGGCGGTGAGCACGCAGAGCAGGGTCGGCAGGGTGAGCACGCTCCACGCGCGGTGACGAGGGGTGCGGCGGGGCTGACTCACGCGGGCTCCTTGGGGCGGACCGATCACACGGCGTGCTGATCAACTGATCGGATGAGGGGGTCATCCTAACGGGAGGCCCCGGCCCCTCCGGCGGGCGACCGCCTCATCCGGCGGGGACGGAGTCCGAGGTCAACGGCGTGCGCCGGAGGCCGGACGCGCACGCGCCGACCGGCATTTCGATCCGATTACAACCCGCCGCCAGATCAGGCCAAATCCACCCATCGACCCCAATTCGAATCAGGTCGGTGCACTAGCGTTCGCTCTACGCTTCCGCGGTCTCCGTACCCTGCACGGAAAGGCGTCGCACGGTGCGCCCACGCTTCACCCCTGTCGAACGCGGATCGGCGCACCCGCCCCAGCCTGACGTGCATGAGTCAAGCGCAGAAGAGGCCACTCCCGCACCGGTGTCCGTCGACCGGTCCGGTCTGCGCCGCCGGCGGCTACGGGGCTCCGGCCGGCCGTCGAGGTCGGCGCCCAGGGCGCCCTCCCCCTCGGGCCCGACGCCCCAGCACCCCTGAACCGCCGCACCACCCATCTCCAGGAGCGCCAATGTCCCGCCGCCACCAGCGACGCCGCCAGTCACCGCGGAGGCCGCGCAGACTGGCCGCGCCGCCGTTGCGCTTCTTCATGCCGCTGTCGCTGCTGGCGTGCCTGCTCCTGCTCATCGTCCTGCGCGGCCTGGCCACCAACGAGGTGTTCCACGACGCCCGGATCGCCGACTCGGCCGACCAAACGACCGTGCCGACGCAGGTGCTCAAGGGCGGCCCGGTCGTCGACGCGCGCGGCGACAAGAACGACGACCCGGTGAGCTACCGCATCCCGGACCGCACCGTCGTCCTGAGCTTCGACGACGGCCCCTCGGAGGAGTGGACCCCGAAGATCCTGGAGATCCTGGAGTCCCGCCACGTCCGCGCGGACTTCTTCGTCACCGGCGCCATGACCGCCCGCAACCCGGACCTGATCCGGAAGATCGTGGCGGGCGGCCACGAGATCGGCCTGCACAGCTTCACCCACCCCGACCTGGCGTTCCAGTCGCACGCCCGGATCAGCTGGGAGATGGCCCAGACCCAGCTGGCGCTGGCCGGCGTCGCGGGCGTGCACAGCTCGCTGTTCCGCCCGCCGTACTCGTCCAACGCGGCCGCGCTGGACGACTGGAGCTACCCGGTCGTCAAGTACCTGGGCGCCCGCGGCTACGTCACCGCGTTCATCGACCACGACACCGACGACTGGAAGCGTCCGGGTGTGGACGCGATCGTCAAGGAGGGGCTGCCGGCCAAGCCCGGTGCGGGCGAGCTGATCCTGCTGCACGACGCCGGTGGCGACCGCTCCCAGACGGTCGAGGCGCTCGGCCTGCTCATCGACAAGCTGCAGTCCGACGGCTACAAATTCGCCACCATCACCGAGGCGCTCGGCGCCTCCAGCGCCACCACGCCGGTGCACGGCTTCCAGCTGTGGGCGGGCAAGGCCTACATCTGGGCCACCCAGCTGGGCGTGCACACCCTGCCGGTACTGATCGCGCTGCTGGCCGTCGTCGGCTTCCTGAACTTCGGCCGGTTCGCGCTGATGCTGGTCCTCGCCCCGATCCACGCCCGCCGCAGCAAGCGGCCGGACCTCTGGGGCGATCCCGTCACCGAACCGGTCACCGTGCTCGTCCCGGCCTACAACGAGCGCGAGTGCATCGCCAACACCCTCAACTCGCTGGCCGCCAGTGACTACCCGATCGAGGTCATCGTCATCGACGACGGCTCCTCGGACGGCACGGCGGACATCGTCGAGGAGATGGCCATGCCGTTCGTCCGGCTGATCCGCCAGGTCAACGGCGGCAAGTCCAGCGCGCTCAACACCGGCATCGCGGCCGCCTCGTACGACATCGTCGTGATGATGGACGGCGACACCGTCTTCGAGCCGTCCACCGTGCGCGAGCTGGTCCAGCCCTTCGCCGACCCGGGGATCGGCGCCGTCTCCGGCAACGCCAAGGTCGGCAACCGCGACACCCTGATCGGCTCCTGGCAGCACATCGAGTACGTCCTCGGCCACAACCTGGACCGCCGGATGTACGACATGCTCGGCATCATCCCGACCATCCCCGGCGCGGTCGGCGCCTTCCGCAAGGAGGCCCTGCAGGCGGTCGGCGGCATGAGCGACGACACCCTCGCCGAGGACACCGACATCACCATGGCGGTGCTCTGCGAAGGCTGGCGGGTCGTCTACGCCGAGCGCGCCCGCGCCTGGACCGAGGCCCCCGCGAGCCTCCAGCAGCTCTGGTCCCAGCGGTACCGCTGGAGCTACGGCTCGATGCAGGCGATGTGGAAGCACCGCCGCGCCGTCACCGCCCGCGGGCCGGCCGGGCGCTTCGGCCGCCTCGGACTGCCGCTCGTCGTGATGTTCGGCGTCGTCGCCCCGCTGCTGGCGCCGCTGGTCGACATCTTCCTGCTGTACGGCGTGTTCTTCGCGGACGCCGGGCTGACCCTCACCAGCTTCGGCGGCTTCCTGATGATCCAGGCGGTGCTGTCCTGGTACGCCTTCCGGCTCGACCGCGAGAAGCCCTGGCACCTGATCAGCCTGCCGACCCAGCAGCTGGTCTACCGGCAGCTGATGTACATCGTCCTGCTGCAGTCCGCGATCACCGCGGTGACCGGTGGCCGACTGCGCTGGCAGAAGCTCCGGCGCACCGGCGAGGTCGCCGTACCGGTGGAGGCGTGACGGCGGATCCTTCCGCCGGGTGACCCTGCGGCCACCCGGGGCACCGTCGGCCGAGGGCCCGCACGAGGACAGCCGAAAGCCCTGCACGAGGACATGGGCGGCCGTGGGAGACCACGGCCGCCCTCGCCGTTCCTGCGCGGGGGCAGGGCGGCCCGCACCCACACCCGGGCCGGCGCGTTCGCCGCCCGCTTGCCCGCTCCGTGGACACCGGACGGCCGTCACGGCAGGCGGAGCTCGGCCCAGACCGTCTTGCCCGTGTCGTCGCGGCGGTGGCCCCAGGCTTCGGCGATGTGGTCGACGATGCGCAGGCCGCGGTGGTGCGGCTCCCCCGGCCGCACGGGGAGGATCCGCGGTGCCGCCGGGCCGGTGTCGACGACGTCGATCCGCAGCCGGTCGCCGCTTGCGGCGAGCCACAGGTCCAGGGCCACCGGGCCGCCCGCGTGGTCGACGGCGTTGGCGAGCAGTTCGGCCGCCACCAGCAGCACGTCGTGCACCACCGCCGGGTTCGTCCCGGGCCGCCACTGCGCCAGGGCGAGCCTGACGAAGTCGATGCCGCGGCGGACGCCGACGCCCCGTTCGCCCGGACGGAAGTCCAGGCGGCAGTGGGCCGAGGCGGCAAGCGGTGGGCACATGACCGTGGTCGCGCAGGTCGGAGGGGAGCGTTCGTCGGCCTTCGCGCCTACCCCGCCGCATCCGTCCCATGCCTCGCTCGGGGCGCCCTACGATGCGGGCGGGCCCCGGTGGTGCCGCTCCGGTTCGAGGTCGGGGCGGATCGGGAACAGCACCTCGGTTCCGGTGATCGCCAGGGTTCGGCGCACGCTGGTGCTGGGGGCGAGGGGGACCAGCGGGATGCCGTGCGCGTGTGCGGCGCGGCGGGCGACGAACAGGGTGTTCAGCCCGCTGGAGGTGAACATGACGACGCCGGAGAGGTCCACGGCCAGGACGGCCGGACGCCGGCCGAGGGCCGCGTCCAGGGCCCGCTGCACCTGCTCCTCGTTCTCCAGGTGCAGCAACCCGGCCACCGTGCACACCACCGTCTCCGCCGTGGAGGAGGTACGGATCCTCAGGTCGGGTGCCGGCCCGGCCCGCTGCGCAAGACCGTCGTCGGACGTCATGGCGTGCCCTCCGAGCCCACCGCTCCGGGCGCACCACGGGTTGCGCCCGGCCCGCACTCCGCTCGGACAACCGCGCTGACCTGCCGACATGCACGGATGGTCACCGGGCGGGGTCCCTGATGGGGCTTGTCTGCGGCACGGTTCGGCGTAGCGTGAACAGTCAGTAGCGGAGTCCGTGATGAGAGCGTGGGCGCACGGTCGGTCGAGCACCGTCTCCGCCGCCGAAGTCAGGGTGGCGCGACGGGCGGGGGCCGAGCCGCCCCGCGGACCGCCGGCCCGGGGGTCCCGGGTTCGTCTCCGATCACCTCGCACGGACGACGGTTCCTCATGCGCATACCCGTCTCGCAGACGCTGACCCTGCACCCGCCGGGCCCGGGCGGCTTCACCTGCCCGGGCGGCCAGACCCTGGTGCCGGCTGACGTCACCTCCACGAACGTGAGCCTCACCGACACCACCAACAACGTCGCGGCGACCATTCCCGGCACCTTCAGCACGGTCTTCGTGACCTTCTGCAAGTGACCTCCGGCGCCGTCCTGCCGTCGCGATCGGCCCACGACGGCCGATCCCGCACGTGAGGTGAGGCACCGCCCGCCCGCGCGCCGTACCGAGGCCGGGCGGGTGGGCCCGAACCGCCACGGCATGTCCCAGGGCGAAGGAGCCGGTTCATGGACGAGTCGTTCTTCCACGCGGGTGGTGTCTACCGGCACGACGGGGACGGCACGCCCGGCGGCACGTGCCTGTTCGTCGTGGTGCACGTCGGGCGGCCACCGGAGGGCTTCGGCCACCCGAACGGGGCGGGCGAGGTCGCCTTCGGCTGGCGCCGCTGCACCCTGCCAGACGGCACCCCCGCCCCGCGGGGCTCCTACGCCACGGCCGACTTCACCGGCTGGCACGAGATCGGCGACTCCGAACTCGCCGCCGCACTCGGCGACACGCCACTCCCCCGCGGCCCCGCACCGCCCGTCCGGGCCCGGCAGAAGCGATCCGACTGACCGCGACCGGGCCGGACGTGGCAGGGTGCAGCCCCGCCCGAGCGCGGACTCAGTCGGTCGGCGGCTCGCGGCGGAAGGTGTCCTGGCCGATGACGGTGGATTTCCAGGCGTCGTCGGGGCCGGTCGCGGTGGTGAACAGCCAGCCGGCGACGATGCGCTCGCTGTCCGGGAAGTACTGGCCGTTCCAGCTCGTCGTGGCGGCGGCGCCGGCGCGGTCGTCACGCCAGGCGACCGTCCACCCCAGGGCCACACCGGGCGCACCCGGGCGGACGTCGAGCCGTCCGATGAGATCCCGCCGCCCGGCCGGGCCCGCCCCGGGCTCGAAGGTGCCCGTCAGCAGGCCCTCCGCGTCGGCCCGAAGCCGCAGACGGGAACCGAACTCGTTGTACCAGTCGCCCGTGACGCCCATCCCCACGCCCGATCCCTTCTGTCCGGACACCGCCGCCCTGGCACGGTCCTCTCCCCGGCATCGTCACCCGTAACGGGCCGTCCGGCGCGCGGCGCTACTGCAGACCACCGACAGCACCGCACCGACCGACCGGGACGGCTCCGCCCGGGGGCGGAACGTTCGCACACCAAGGGAACGTCGGCCGCCCCGGTCGGCACCCGGGTGCTCGCCCTGGACGGCCACGCCGACATGGACACCGTCTTCGACATCACCGACGCACCGCGTCCGGCGGCCTGTTCGGCCCTCTGACGGCCGCCGGGTCCCTGCGAGGATCCAGCCGCTGCCGATCCCGCCGGACGATGCCGGGTCCGTCGTGCCGGAAGCCGGAACCCGGGTCAGTCCTTGGCGGTGTGGTAGATGACCGTCCCCACCGCCCAGAGCACCAGCCCCCCCCGAGCGCCACCACGGTGAGGGCCACGCAGCCCAGCTTGCTCCAGAACCGCGACCACCACTCGGCCCGCCGGCCCTCGGGGGTGTCCACCCGCCAGGCCGCCGGTACCTCCACCCGGCCCTCGGCGAGGTCTGCGGCCGTCCGCTCGACGTCCTCCTGTTGGTAGTCGTGGAAGGTCGGCGCCGCGCCGTACGTGCCGCGGCTCCCCCCGCCGAAGGTGCGGTGGCGTACGCCCGTTCGCGATGCCACCTGCCGGACGTGGTCCGTCCTGATCCGCCAGCGCCCTGCGGTCTCCGTCCCCGTCAGCCACTGCTGTTCCCCGCCGTCCGGCTGCTCGGGCATCCGACCCCCTCCCGCTCGTGCGCCGTCCCCCAGTAGAGCCGACCGTGCGGACGGTGACCAGAGGGCGCCGGAGGGCGGTCGGCCCGGGAGGAACCCGGTGTCCGGGACCGGGGCCGAATCCGCGAAGGGCCGGTCGGCGCAGGGCTGTTGCGGTCGGCTCCCGCCACGCGGCGGACGGGCCGGGCTCAGGACGGCGGGCGCGCGGCACCGCCGCCGTCGGGTCCGCTGAGGAGGTGTCGGGAACACGGTGGCCGGCTGTGGGACCGGCCACCGCGTCGATCCGCCCGCCACCGGCTGTCGGGGGGAGTCAGCGGGTGGGGGACCGTCCGCACCGCATCGGCGGTGCTCGATGGGAACAACGAACACGGCGGCCGGAGGGGCACGGCGGCTCCGTCGGATCGTGCGGTACCTGGAGGTCGGACCGCCCGGGCCGGGACGCACGCCTCCCCCGGGCCGTCCCGCCGCGCGGGAGCAGGACGGCGGTCAGGGCCGGCCGCGCTCGGGTTCGCAGCCGGCCCTTGTCGCACCAGGGTGTCGCAACGGCGGGTGGGAGTGCGGACGGCTTGCGCCGCCGGGGCTGTGCAGTCGCTCCGGCGTGCGACGGGGCTCCGCTGCACGGAGCAGTCCGTGCCGGGGCGGCCGGACGCTCGGGCGGGTGGCCGCCCCGGTGGCGCTACAGGGTCTGCAGGACGGCGGCCACCTTGCCGATGACGGTGGCACGCTCGCCCGGGACGGCCCGGCGGTCGGCGTCGCGCGGGAGGAGCCACGTGAAGTTCCCCCCGGATCTTGGACAGCTCGATACTGGGACGGTTGGTCCCGGAGGAAGCAGTCGAGATCGTGAGTGGCAAGAGCGGTAAGCGGTACACGGCCGAGTTCAAGAAGGACGCGGTGGAGCTGGTGCTTTCCACCGGGCGGACCCCGACCGAGGTGGCCAGGGAGCTCGGTGTCAGTGCCGAGGGCCTGCGTGCGTGGGTCAAGCAGGCGAAGACCGACCGGGGGCCAGGGCCCTGCTGGGGCGCTGACCAGCGATGAGCGGGAGGAGCTGCGGCGGATCCTCACGACCCGCGAGGATGCGGGTCATGACCGTCGAAACAGGCCGCGCGCCCCAGCGTTCGACACACTCGACGCCGTTGGTGTTCGCTGCCGGTGCGGTCATCGGCGTTCTGGGCGGGATGATCGGCCTGGGCGGTGCGGAGTTCCGCCTGCCCGTGCTGATTGGTCTGTTCGGGTTCGCCGCGCTCTCCGCCGTCATCCTGGACAAGGCGATGAGCCTGATCGTCGTCCTGGCCGCGCTGCCCGCCCGCCTGGTGGCGGTGCCCGCCTCGGAGGTGGCCGCGCACTGGCCCATCGCGGTCAACCTGCTCGCCGGGAGCCTGCTCGGGGCCTGGGCCGGAGCAAACTGGGCGGTGCGGATGCGCAGCTCCACCCTCTACAAGGTGTCGGCCGCCTTGATGGTGCTCATGGCCGCCGCGCTGCTGGTCACCCACATGTCCACGCTCGGCACGCTCACGCTGCCGCTGTGGGCCCAGGTGCCTTGTGGTGTCGCGTGACAGCGGCCACGGGGAATTCCCCACGGACGGCCACTTACGGATGTAGCGGTGGGTGACCACTGTCGGCCGGAGATCGTCAGCCGTGGGCTCGTGGCCGGTTGTCCGGCTGGCGTCTCCCGGCCCGAGTCGGTGCGTTCGGCGGCGTGCGGTCAGACGAGACGCCTGGCGGTTCGGTGATCCTCTCCCCGGCCGCTGCAGCGGCCGGGGAGAGGATCAGTTACCCGGCCGAGGCTGCACGACAAGCCACCCAGCAGATCCCGCCTGCGGAAGTTGAGCACACCTGGGAATGGGCCCACGCCGGAGCGGCGGCGCGTGCAAGTATGCCGACGTGACGATGACCAACACCGGCAACCTTCGTACCGCGACCGCGCGCGATGGCGCGGCGTTGCTCCGACTCTGGGAGCAGCTCTTCGATGAGGCGGGCCAGCAGGAGCCGTGGGGACGTCACGCAGCTGAGTGGTTCGCCCGCTTTGTGGAGGATCGGGGAAATGCTCGCTTCCCGGTGATCGAGGTCAACGGTGCGATCGTCGCCACAGCGATCGGCACTCTCGAACTCGGCGTGCCCAACCCCCAATGCACCAAGGGGCGCACCGTGCGCCTCGCGAACGTCATCACCCTGGCCGAACACCGCGGACAAGGCTATGGAACGGCGCTCGTCCTCGACGTGCTCAGCTGGGCAAGGTCCATCAACGCCGACCGTGTTGACCTGAGCGCCACTGCGGAGGGCAAGCGGCTCTACGAGAAGCTCGGCTTCACGCTGACTGCAGCCCCGCGGATGAAATTCGTCCTGTAGCGCACTGCTCGCCTTCGCACAGGACCGCGCGCAGAGTCTCGCGGCTGACAGCGATCGCATCGAACTGTCGACCCGCCGGCGACTACGCGTTGTGACATTCACGGCCAGATGGCTCCCCGCTGACTGGCCGCGAGTGGGGAAGCTGGACTGGCCACTGACAGTCGCGGCAGGGTTCGGCATCGGAGTGGTCGCGGCGATCATGGGCGTGGCCGGGGGCGAGCTGCCGATCCCGACGATCGTGCTGCTGTTCGCCGTCGACATCAAGACCGCGGGGAGCCTGTCCTCGTGGTGTCCCTGCCGACCATGCTGGTCGCGTTCGCCCGCTACAGCCGGGACGGCAGCTTCGCCGTCCTGGGCGCCAATCGTCGCTTCACCCTGGTGATGGCCACGGGCTCGATCGTCGGCGCACTCCTCGGCGGACTGCTGCTCGAAATGTTCTCGGACCTGATTCTCGTGCCTGCGCTGGCCGTGATCCTGTTCGTCTCCGCAGTCAAGCTCGCCCGGCACGACTGAGCCTGTGCAGCCCGGCACCCCACACGGCCCGGGCGGTATGGCCGCCCGGGCCGCGAAGCTGCGGGCGTCGCGTCAGGCGACGGGTGCGAGCCGCGGGGAGTCCTCGCCCAGGCCTGCGACGGTGTCCGCGAGCGCGGCGAGGTACCGCTCGGCGTCCAGGGCCGCCTGGCACCCGCTGCCGGCCGCGGTGATGGCCTGGCGGTAGGTGTGGTCGACGACGTCGCCGGCGCCGAACACGCCCGCGATGTTGGTGCGGGTGGAGGGGGATGCCACCTTCAGGTAGCCCTCGTCGTCCAGGTCGAGCTGGCCGGTGAACAGTTCGGTGCGCGGGTCGTGGCCGATCGCGATGAACAGGCCGGACGCCGCGAGCTCGCGCTCCTCACCGGTGACCGTGTCGCGCAGGGTGACGCCGGAGACCAGCTGGTCGCCGTGGATCGCGGCGACCTCGCTGTTCCACGCGAAGGTGATCTTCTCGTCGGCGAACGCCCGGTTCTGCATCGCCTTCGACGCCCGGAGGCTGTCGCGGCGGTGCACGATCGTCACCGAGTTCGCGAAGCGGGTGAGGAACGTGGCCTCCTCCAGCGCGGTGTCGCCGCCGCCGACCACGACGACGTCCTTCCCGCGGAAGAAGAACCCGTCGCAGGTCGCACACCAGGACACGCCGCGGCCCGACAGCTCGTCCTCGCGGGGGATGCCGAGCTTGCGGTAGCCGGAGCCAGTGGCGACGATCACCGTCTTGGCGCGGTGGACGGTGCCCTCGGAGTCGGTCAGCAGCTTGATGTCCCCGGTGAGGTCGACCTCGATGATGTCGTCGTCGATCATCTCGGCGCCGAACTTCTCGGCCTGGGCCCGCATGTCGGTCATGAGGTCGGGGCCGTCGATGCCGTTCGGGAAGCCGGGGAAGTTCTCGACCTCGGTGGTGGTGGTGAGCGAGCCGCCGACGAAGATCGAGCTGCCGAACAGCAGTGGCTTGAGCTGGGCACGGGCGGTGTAGAGGGCGGCGGTGTACCCGGCGGGGCCGGAGCCGATGATGACGACCTCGCGCACCTCGGCGGCGGTGTCCTGGTTCGCGGTCATGAGGACGTCAGCTCTCCTGTCCGGCAGCGGCCTTGGCGTCGATCTCGGCGATGAGGTCCTCGATGAGGCCCTTGATCTCGTCGCGGATCGGGCGGACGGCCGCGACGCCCTG
This sequence comes from Streptomyces sp. NRRL B-24484, assembly GCF_000717715.1. Lineage (GTDB taxonomy): Bacteria > Actinomycetota > Actinomycetes > Streptomycetales > Streptomycetaceae > Kitasatospora. Next base: position 103,736 of record NZ_JOAI01000022.1, read on the forward strand.
GCCGGCCGGGTCTTCGAGCTTCCAGTCCAGGTACTTCTTGCCGGGGAAGTACGGGCAGGCGTCGCCGCAGCCCATGGTGATCACGTAGTCCGATGCCCGGACGGCCTCGGTGGTGAGGATCTTCGGCTTCTGGTCGGAGATGTCGATGCCGAGCTCCGCCATCGCGGCGACGGCGGAGGGGTTGACCTGGTCGCCGGGCATGGAGCCGGCCGAGCGGACCTCGACGCGGTCGCCGGCGAGGTGGGTGAGGAAGCCCGCGGCCATCTGGGAGCGGCCGGCGTTGTGGATGCAGACGAACAGCACGGAGGCGAGCGGCGCGGTCATGCGGGATGTCCTTCGATGGCAGGGCGCGGGCGGTGTTGCGAAGACACGCAGGTGCGGCCCGGTGACGGGCAAAGGGCAGGGCTCGCCAAGCGGGCCCGACACGGGTAACGTATCAGTCTATGGTGACGTCAGTCGACAGTGATGTGTTGAAGGTCTTGGCCGACCCGCTGCGGATGCAGATCGTGCAGCTCCTCGCCCGCGAGGCGCTGTGCACGACCCATCTCGTGGAGGAGACCGGCGCGAGACAGACCAACCTGTCGAACCACCTGAAGCTGCTTCGGGACGCCGGGCTCGTGGACACCGAGCCGTGCGGGCGCTTCACCTACTACTCACTCCGCCCCGAGGCCCTGGAGGCCCTGGCCGGAGACCTCGCCGGGCTGGCCGCCACCGCCCGCGAGGCAGCGGGCCGCAAGCGGTCCTGCTGACCCTCCCACCACAGCCCCACCGGCGGCCTGCCCCGCCCTGCATGAGGAGTGTCCTTGAGCGCCATGGACGAGGCGAGATCCGAGACTGCCCCAGTGAACCACGTGGACCCCGTCGAGGAGCCGCTGGCGGTCGAGCCGCCGACGGTGCCGCTGCCGAACCGGGTGGCGGCCGAGCTGGTCGGCACCGCCGCCCTGGTCGCGGTCGTGGTCGGCTCGGGCATCCAGGCCACCGAGCTCACCCAGGACGTCGGCCTGCAGCTGCTGGCCAACTCCCTGGCCACGGTCTTCGGCCTCGGCATCCTGATCCTGCTGCTCGGCCCGGTCTCCGGCGCGCACTTCAACCCGGTGGTGACCCTCGCCGAGTGGTGGTCCGGCCGCAAGGACCCCAAGGGCCTCGGACCCCGGGAGGTCGCCGCGTACATCCCGGCGCAGATCGCAGGCGCGATCGCCGGGGCGATCCTGGCGGACGCCATGTTCGGCGAGGCGCTGGTGAAGTGGTCCACCCACGACCGCTCCGCCGGGCACCTGCTGCTCGGCGAGGTCGTCGCCACCGCCGGCCTGGTGCTGCTGATCTTCGGACTCGGCAAGAGCGACCTGCTCAGGTTCGCGCCGGTCGCGGTCGCCTCCTACATCGGCGCCGCGTACTGGTTCACCTCCTCCACCTCGTTCGCGAACCCGGCGGTGACGATCGGCCGCGCGTTCACGGACACGTTCGCCGGCATCGCCCCGAGCTCGGTTCCCGGGTTTGTCGGCATGCAGCTGATCGGCGGCGTCGCGGGCCTGGCCCTGGTGGCGCTGATCTTCACCCACCGCACCGGCCGCAAGTAGCCGCCACCGCCCGCCGCACACCCGGACCGGGCAACGGTGCGGCGGCCTCTCTTTCTCCGGGGAGCCGTTGATGAGCCCGCAGCCCACGGCCGTTGACGTCCTGGTCGTGGGTGGCGGACAGGCCGGACTCGCAGCCGGCTACTACCTGCGCCGCGCGAAGCTCGACTTCGCGATCCTCGACGCCTCCACCGCGCCGGGCGGCTCCTGGCAGCACTACTGGGACAGCCTGCGCCTGTTCTCGCCGGCCGCCTACTCCTCGCTGCCCGGCCGGCCGATGCCCGCCCAGGCCGGGCAGACCTACCCGGATGCCGACCACGTCGCCCGGTACCTCGCCGAGTACGAGAAGCGCTACGACCTGCCCGTCCACCGCCCCGTGACGGTCCGGGCGATCGAGGACACCGCCGACGGCCGACTGCTGGCCCGCACCGACGCCGGCACCTGGCGGGCCGGAGCACTGGTCATGGCCACCGGCACCTGGTCACGCCCGTTCATCCCCGCCCTGCCCGGCCGCGAGCACTTCGAGGGCCGCCAGGTCCACACCCACGGCTACCGCACCGCCGCCGACTTCACCGGCCAGCGGGTCGTCGTGGTCGGCGGCGGCAACTCCGGCGCCCAGATCGCCGCCGACCTCACCGGTCACGCCGCCGCCGTCCGCTGGACCACCCTGCGCCCGCCGCGTTTCCTCCCGGACGAGATCGACGGCCGGGCCCTGTTCGAGATCGCCACCCGCCGCGTCAACGGCGACGGCCCCCGGATCAGCGACCTCGGCGACATCGTGGCCACCGACCCCGTCCGTACCGCCCGCGACGCCGGCCTGCTCACCGCCCACCCGATGTTCGAACGGATGGAGCCGGACACCGTGGTCTGGGCGGGCGGCGAGCGGTGGCCGTGCGACGCGGTCATCTGGTGCACCGGCTTCCGCCCGGCCCTCGGGCCGCTTGCCGCACTCGGCCTGCGCGGCGGCGCCGGCCGGATCCCCACCGACGGCACCCGGGCCCTGGCCGACGAGCGGATCCGTCTGCTCGGCTACGGCGACTGGACCGGTCCGGCGTCCGCCACCCTCATCGGCGTCGGCCGCACCGCCCGCCAGGCCGTCGCGGAGATCCAGCAACGCCTCGCCTGACGTACCGCTCAGTCGACGGCCGGGCTGCGGCGCTCCATCAGCGCGACGTCGCGCCAGGTGCCGCGGTGGCGGCCGATACGCTCCCGGGTGCCGATCACCCGGAACCCCGCCCGCGTGTGCAGGGCGAGGCTGGCGGTGTTCTCCGGGAACACCCCGGACTGGATCGTCCAGATCCCGGCCGCCTCCGTCGAGCCGATCAGCGCCTCCAGCAGCCGGCTGGCGACGCCGCGGCCGCGCGCACCGGGGTGGACGTAGACCGAGTGCTCGACCACCCCGGCGTACGCGCACCGGTCCGAGACCCGACTCGCCGCGACCCAGCCCAGCACCTCGCCCGCCGCGTCCAGCGCGACGAAGCGGTGGTCCGGAAGCCTGCCCGCGTCGAACGCCTCCCAGCCGGGAGCGGCCGTCTCGAAGGTGGCGTTCCCCTCGTCGATCCCCGCCTGATAGATCGCCAGCACCTGCCCCGCATGGGAGTCCGTCATCGGGACGATCGCGACGTCAGCGGCCATGGCCGGTGTCCTCGCTCTCGCCCAGGATCGCCCTGACCGCGGCCGGGAAGACCGCCATACAGGTCCGGTTGACCTCGTACCGGGTAGAGGTGCCGTGCTTCTCGGGCAGGACGAAGCGGACCTCGGCAAGGACCCTCAGGTGGTGGGAGACCGTCGACTGCCCGATCGGCGACCGCTCGACGATCTCGCCCACGCTCATCGGCCGGCCCTCGGTGGCGAGCAGGTGCAGCAGCTGGATCCGGGTCGGGTCGGCGAGCGCCTTGAACCACGCCGCGTACAGCGCGGCGGCCTCGGCGTCGATCACGGGGGTGGTGCATCCAGACTCATTCATCGACAATCGACGATAGTCGATGAACTGGGCGGGCCGGAAGTCCCCGCACGGCCCCGGCGCCCGGGCGGGCGTGTCCGGTCAGCCGCCGGCCGCGGCAAGCATGCCGGCCATGGCGGCGAGCACGCCCGGGGCGACGCGGTAGTAGACCCAGGTGCCGCGGCGCTCGGATGTGAGCAGGCCGGCCTCGCGGAGCTTCTTGAGGTGGTGGGAGACGGTGGGCTGGGAGACGCCGACGTCCTGGATGTCGCACACGCACGCCTCGCCGCCCTCGTGCGAGGCGACCCGGGAGAACAGCCGCAGCCGCACCGGGTCGGACAGGGCCTTGAACATCGCCGCCATCTTGACCGAGTCCTCCTCCGACAGCGGGGCGGAGGTCAGCGGCGGGCAGCACGGCACGGCCTCCGGCTCCAGCACCGGCAGCTCGATCACCTGGAGATTCGACATGTGTCTATGTTGGCATCCGTCGAATCACTTCGGAAGTCCCACCTCCGCCCGACGGAGGCGGCCGCGCATCCACCACCCTCCAGGCGCTCCAGATTTCGACGAATGTCTATGTTGACGCTCATCGAAGCAGGTGCCATGCTAGCCACACAGCAGGCCATCGACAAACGTCGAAACAAGGCCCCTTCGCCTCCGGGAGGCAGCCATGACCGAGCCCACCCCCGCCGCAACCGCCCAGCCCGCCACCGGCTGCTGCTGCGCCAAGAGCGACGCCCCCACCCCGGCGGTCGAGGTGAAGACCGCGTCGGCCCCGTGCTGCGGCACCGCGACGGACGCCGCCAAGGCCGGCGCCTGTTGCGCCCCGGCCGCCAAGAGCGAGGCCGTCGCCGCCGGCGCCGGCTGCTGCTGACCCGCCCCCGCCCGAACCGCCCGACCGATCCATCGAGCCGGAGATCCCGAGATGAGCGAGAACACCCCCACCGCCGCCCTGCCCGTCGCCGTCGTCGGCGCCGGCCCGATCGGCCTCGCCGCCGCCGCCCACCTGATCGAGCGCGGCATTGAGCCCTTGGTTCTGGAGGCCGGGCCCGCCGCGGGCACGGCGGTGCGCGAGTGGGCCCACGTGCGGCTGTTCTCCCCGTGGGCGGAGGTGGTCGACCCGGCCGCCGAGAAGCTCCTGACTCCCACCGGCTGGACCCGGCCCGACGGCACCGTCTACCCGTCCGGCGGCGACTGGGCGACGCAGTACCTGCAGCCGCTCGCCGACGTCCTCGGCGGTCGCGTCCACTACAACAGCCAGGTGACCGGAGTGGCCCGCGCCGGACGGGACCGCATCGTCGACTCCGGCCGCGACGAGCAGCCGTTCACCGTCCACGTCGAGCACGCCGACGGGTCCGAGGAGCGGATCCTGGTGCGCGCCGTCGTCGACGCGTCCGGGACCTGGTCCACCCCGAACCCGCTCGGCGCCAACGGCCTCCCGGCGCTCGGCGAGCGCGCCGCGAACGGCCGGATCTCCTACCGAATCCCGGACCTCATGGACCCGGCCGTCCGGCAGCGGTTCGCGGGCAAGCGCACCGCCGTGGTCGGCACCGGCGCCTCCGCCTTCACCGCACTGGCCTACCTCGCCGACCTCGCCAGGACCGAGCCCGGCACCCACGCCGTGTGGGTCCTGCGCCGCGGCATCACCGGCTCGACGTACGGCGGCGGCGAGGCCGACCAGCTGCCCGCCCGCGGCGCGCTCGGCCTGCGCGCCAAGAAGGCCGTCGAGGACGGCCACGCCAGCGCGCTCACCGGCTTCCGCACCGCAGCCGTCGAGACCGAGGGCGACCAGGTCGTCCTGGTCGCCGAGGACGGCCGCCGCAGCGAGAGCGTCGACCAGGTCGTCGTCCTGACCGGCCTGCGCCCGGACCTGTCCTTCCTGTCCGAAATCCGGCTCGGCCTCGACGAGCGCCTCCAGGCCCCGACCGCCCTCGCCCCGCTCATCGACCCGAACCAGCACTCCTGCGGCACCGTGTACCCGCACGGCGCGGCCGAGCTCGCCCACCCCGAGCAGGGCGTGTTCCTGGTCGGCATGAAGTCCTACGGCCGGGCGCCGACGTTCCTCGCCATGACCGGCTACGAGCAGGTCCGCTCCGTCGCGGCCCACCTCGCCGGCGACCTGGAGGCCGCCGCGCGCGTCGAACTCACCCTCCCCGAGACCGGGGTCTGCGGCGGCGCCGGCCTGTTCGACGAGCCCGCCGCGGCCCAGAGCGACGGCGGTGGCTGCTGCTCGGTGCCGGCCGCACCGCAGCTGATCACCCTCGGCGCCCCCGGCAGCGAATCCTCGTCGTGCTCCACCAGTGGCGGCTGCTGACCGGGCCCGTGACGACCGCTCAGGCCAGCGGGGCCGCGACCGGAACGGGGGACCGGTCGCGGCCCCGCGCCGCACTTCCCGCCCTGTGCGTCACCCAGATCACCGGCTGGGGCATCCTCTACTACGCCTTCCCCGTCCTCACCCCGCGCCTCATCGCCGACACCGGCTGGAGCACCGCGCAGACGACCGCCGCATTCACCGCCGCCCTCCTCCTGTCGGCCGTCACGGGCATCCCGGTCGGCCGGATCGTCGACCGGCACGGCCCCCGCACCGTGATGACCACAGGCTCCGGCCTCGGCGTTGTGGCGCTCGCCGCCGTAGCGTCCGCCCCGAGCCTGCCCCTGTTCTTCGCCGCCTGGCTGCTCGCCGGCACCGCCATGGCCGCCACCTTCTACCAGCCCGCCTTCACCGCCCTCACCCGCTGGCACCAGCCCGACCACGTCCGGGCGCTGACCACCGTCACCCTCGCCGGCGGCCTCGCCTCCACCGTCTTCGCCCCCGCCACCGCCGCCCTCGCCGACCACCTCAGCTGGCGGACCACCTACCTCGTCCTCGCCGCAGTCCTCGCAGGAGTCACCATCCCGCTGCACGCCCTGGCGCTGCGCCACCCCTGGCCCCAGGAACCGCACACCACGGCACACTCCGGACCCGCGGCCGTCCGGAGCCCGGCGAGGACCAGGCCGTTCCTCCTGCTCGCCGCCGCGTTCACCCTGTCCGGGTTCGCGATGTACGGCGTCGTCTTCAACACCGTCCCGCTCCTCACCGAACGCGGCGCCGGCCCCACCACCGCGGCCTGGGCCCTCGGCCTCGGCGGTCTCGGCCAGACCCTCGGCCGCACCCTCTACTCCACCCTCGCCCGGCACACCGGAGCCACCAGCCGCACCACGACGCTGATCGCCGCCGGAGGCACCACCACCCTCCTGCTAGCCCTGGTGCCCGGCCCCGTACCCCTGCTCGCAGGCATGGCGATCCTGGCCGGCACCATCCGCGGCAACCTCACCCTGCTCCACGCCACTGCCGTCACCGACCGCTGGGGCACCAACGCCTACGGCCACCTCACCGCACAACTCGCCGCCCCCGCGACCATCGCCGGAGCGCTCGCCCCCTGGGCCTCCAGCGCACTGGCCCCCACCCTCGGCGGCTATCCCGCCCTGTTCACCGTCCTCGCCGCCCTGTCAGCCGCGGCCGCCCTGCTCACGCTGGGCACGGCCCCGCCACGACAGCAGCCTGATGACGTCCGTACCAGTTGAGCCGCGGCAGAGATGATGCTCACTTGACGTGATGGCCCACCGCAGTCGACAACCCAGCAGGGACCAGAACCCGCGCGGCCCTCCCACCACCCGCGTCAGCCACCCGTCGGTTCGCCGACACACCCACGCAGGAATGCGGGAGCCCATCGGCTTCGCAGCAGCATGAGGCCGACCGCGTCGGCGAGGGCGGCCGCGACCTCGGGCCGGCGCTCCCCCGGGTACTCCGCGAGCAGCAGGCGGTCGAGGGCGACGCCGAGCTCGGCGGCGGCGACCAGGCCGAGGCCCTGCAGGCCGACGGCTGCGCACCAGGTGCCTGCGGTGGTGGCGGCGGCAGCGAGGGCGAGCATCAGCGCGGCGTCCCCGCCGACGGAGACGACGGTGCCGGGGCGCAGGCCGCGCTCGGGCAGGAGGTCGTGCAGCGCAGGCAGGACGGGCACCAGCGGTCCTGGCCGGGACGGCCGGAGCTGGGCCGTCAGGGCGCTGAGCGTCGTCTCCACACGCATGGGATCGAACAAAGTTCCGCAGAAGGCGCTGTGCCGCACCCTCACAGAACTCGGCTACGGCACCGGGGGCAGCCACGGCGTCTCGCTCCTGGACGTCGGCGGCTTCGATGCCGGGCCCTACATGTCGATGCCGGACCACCAGCCCTGCCAGCGGATCCAGTAGCCCCTGCCCACGCCGGACCCACCCTCCGACAGGCGATCCGCCGAAGCCGTCGGTGGTCAATGGGCACCGGGATCGGGGGATCGCGGGTGATCCTCGATCGCAGCGGACTCGGGCTCGCTGTCCCCGTCCGGGGCCGGGCGGCCGCGGCGGCCGCCTACGGACTGCTCGGCGCTGGCGCAACTGCCCTGCGGCACCCGGCCTTCGGAGCACGGATTCCCGTGCCGCCCAGGGTACGAGGGGTCGGCGCCTGCCGTGCGGCGTTGAAGGCCGCCACCCGTCGTGCGGGCGGCGGCCTTCAGGGCCTCGGCGGGGTGCGGCCCGTGAGCGGCGGCGGGCCGGGCCTCGACCGGGTTCCCTCGGTGAGGCGTCCGCTCACCAGCCGTGGAGGGCGTCGCGCAGGGTGTCGCCGGCGAGTTTGAGGGCGACGTTGTTGGCGGCGGTGTCGCGCAGGCTGTCGAGCATCATGAAGTCGTGCACCATGCCCAGGATGCGCACGGCGGTGACCTGGACCCCGGCGGCGCGCAGCTTCGCGGCGTAGGCCTCGCCCTCGTCGCGGAGCACGTCGGCCTCGTCGGTGATGATCAGGGTCCGCGGCATGGCCCGGAGCTGCTCCGCGGAGGCGCGCAGGGGTGAGGCGTGCGGGTCGGCCCGCTCGGCGGGGTCGGTCGTGTACTGGTCCCAGAACCACTGCATGCCCTCGCGGGTCAGGAAGTAGCCCTCGGCGAACTGCCGGTAGGAGGGGGTGTCGAAGGCGGCGTCGGTGACCGGGTAGAGCAGCACCTGGCAGGCGAGGTCCAGCCCGCCGCGTTCGGCGTTCATCATCGCGAAGACGGTCGACATGTTGCCGCCGACCGAGTCGCCGCAGACCGCCACGGTGCCCGGGTCGAGGTTCCGGGCCGGTCCGTGCTCCCGGAGCCACTGGCCGACGGCGTAGTTCTGTTCGATCTGGGTCGGGTACTTGGCCTCGGGCGCGCGGGTGTAGACGGGGAAGACGACGGCGGCGTTCGCACGGACGGCGAGTTCGCGCACGAGGCGGTCGTGGGTGTTCTCGTCGCCGAAGACCCAGCCCGCGCCGTGGATGTAGAGGATCACCGGCAGCATGCCGGTGGCTCCGGTGGGACGGACGATGCGGGTGCGGACCGTGCCGTACGCGCCGGTGTCGACGTCGAGCCACTCCTCGTCGACGGCGGGCTTGTCGACGCCGGCGCCGGTCTGCAGGCCCGCGAGGACGTCGCGGCCTTCGGGCGGGGCGAGTTCGTAGATGCGCGGGTGCGGGTCGGTGGCCTTCGCCAGATCGGTGGCGGCCGGTTCCAGGACCGGGGCGGTCGGGCGGGAGGTCGTGGCCATAGGGGAGCCTCCGTGAGGTCGTCGGGCGGCCCGGGAGGGCCGCCGCGCGCGACCATCCTTTCCGCGCCCGGTGCGGGGCGCGTGCCGGGTCCTCGGACGTGGGGCCGAACGGGTGACCCGTAAGCCGTCCGCGTCAGCCGGGGCGCGTCAGCCGCCGAGCGGCACGGCCTGCGGGAAGCGGAACAGCCCGGTCGGGTCGTACGTGCGCCTGACGCTCCGCAGCCGGGCCGCGTTGGCGCCGTAGTAGGCCTGTTCCCAGCCGTCCAGCCGGGGGTCGACGTAGTTCTGGTACGCCTGCCCGCTCGCATGGGGACGCATCGCCGTCCACACCCCGTCCAGCCAGCTCCAGGACCGGTCGGCGTCGGTCCCGCCGGTCACCCCTGCCGGGAAGTTGGCGGTGTACTGCGCCGTGAAGAGGCCGTCGCGGTGGACGAAGGCGGTGTCGCCCGCCGCCACCCGGTTGATCGCGCCGCCGAGGGCGTCGAACGCCACCCCGGCGCTGCCGCCCTGCGGGCCGGTGCGCGGGTAGCGCTCGACCGCGGCGACCAGGGCCCGGGCGCCGTCGGCGTCGAGCGGCCGGGTGAAGACGTCGGACTTGGCACCGTACGACTCGCGGGGCACCCGCCCGGCCGGGTTCTGGCCGGGCAGGCTGCCCGGCAGGTGCGAGGCGGCCTGCGAGTACCCGGACACGCCGCCCATCGCCTGCATGGTCGCCAGGTAGGACGCCGCGTGCAGCTTCGGCGCGGTCGGGGCGACCGTCAGCCGGTCGATCAGGTCGGCCAGTTCGCCCTTCGGGCCGAGGTAGGTGACGGTGCTGCCCAGCTGGGTCCGGCCGTCCGCCCACACCAGCAGGTGCAGGTCCGCCCAGAGCGCGTCCGGCGCGGACGGCGCCCAGGCCTGCCAGGCGGCGATGACGGCCACCGCCTGCGACCACGGCCAGCTCAGGAAGGCGTACGAGCAGTCCGCGGCCGGGTGTGTCCGGAAGGAGAAGGAGGTGACGATCCCGAAGTTGCCGCCGCCCCCGCCGCGCAGCGCCCAGAAGAGGTCGGGCTTGGAGGAGGCGTCGACCGTCCGGATCCGGCCGTCGGCCGTCACCACCTCCGCCCCGGTCAGGCTGTCGCAGGTCAGCCCGTAGGCCCGGCCCGTGACGCCGATCCCGCCGCCGAGCGTGAGGCCCGCGACCCCGACCGTCGGGCAGCTCCCGGCGGGCACCGTGACCCCGGCCGCGGCCAGCCCGGTGTAGACGTCGATGAGCCGCGCCCCGGCACCGACCCGCGCCCCGGCCGCGTCCCCCGACACCCCGGCCAGTCGGCTCACGTCGATCACCAGTCCGCTCCCGGAGGACCAGCCGGCGTAGCTGTGCCCGCCGCTGCGCGCGGCCACCGGCAGCCCGTACCGGCGCGCGAAGGCCAGGCAGGCGGCCACGTCCTCGGCGTGGCCCGGGTAGGCGACGCCCTGCGGCCGGAGCGTGTCGTACTGCGGCTGGAAGAGCCGGCCGGCCGCGGCGTACCGCGCGTCCCCGGGGCGGATCAGTTGCCCGTCCAGGTCCTGGGCCAGCCCCGCCCAGTCGGCGGCCTTGGGCGAGCCGGGAGCGGCGGACGGCGACACGCTCACTGAGGTGGACGGCGCAGCGCCGGTCGAGCCCGTTGCCCGCGGTGAACCGTGCGGCTCCGCCCCGCCGCCCGAACACCCGGCGAGGCCCGCCGCTGCGGCCCCCAGCACGCCCGCCCCGAGGACGGCCCTGCGGGAGACGGTCCGCTCGTCCATGTGCCGACTCCCTCTCTCGACCTCGCGCCCCGCCGTGCGGCGCCCGCCGGGCGCCGCACACATCCGTTCAGGCCTCGGGATCGGTGACGGCCGCGGCCCGCAGCAGCGTCACCTCCGCCTCCAGTTCGGCGACCCGGGACTCCAGCCGGCTCACGTCCCGCAGGGCGTCCCGGCGTCCCTCCTTGTTGCGCTTGGCCACCTCGCTCAGGGTGTCCACCCGGTCCGCGAAGGCGTCGCGTTCCTCGGCGATCGGCTGCACGACCTGCAGCGCGACCACCTCGGCGATCCAGTCCACCCACGCCGCGATGTGCCGCTCGCCCTCGGAGTCCCGGAGCACGGCACCACGCAGCCCCGAGACCATGGCCGGGCCGATGGCTTCGGCGATGCGCTGCTGCGGACCGAACGGCTCGGGCACACCTGCTCCTGACTGTGACGGGGCGGACAGCCACCGGTGAGCGGCTCCGGTTCCAACGCCGAAGATTCTCCCACGCACCGCACCACCACCCGTCCCCACCCGGTGACCCGCGCCCGCCCGACGCCGCCGCCGACGCCGCTGTCCCGGGGACTCGCCGCCGACGAGCCAGCCCGAACGGGTGACGGGGCGCTCCCGGAGGAACACCGGAAGCCTGAGCCCGCGGGACCACCAGCGGCGCCGCCGGGATGCCGGGCAGCCCGGCCGGACGGGCGTCCGCCTCGTCGCCACTGCCGAAGAACCGGTCGTGATCCGGTCCGCGCCGGGCGAGTACGAGCCGTGGACGGCGGCCGGGGCCGGATTTCGCAACCCGGGCGTGGCGGTCCGTCCGCACCAGTAGCGTTGCCCCACATGGGGGTTGGCAGCCGAGAGCGGGGGGCGAACATGCCGTCGGAACTGGTCACGACCGTGCTGCCGCTGGTCGGTGTCGCGCTGGGTGCAGCGGGATCCTTCGCCGCCCAGTACCTCGTCACGAGGGAGACCAAGAAGCAGGCGTCCCGCGCGGCGCAGGCGGCGCTCCGCGCCGAGCGCAAGGAGGCGATCCTGGCGTTCCTGGACGTCTGCCAGCGGGTGGAGCGCGCCGCCGAGCACCGCTTCCAGAACGACAACGCGTTCGTCGAAGGCTCCCCGGAGCTGACCCACGAGATGCGGTTCCGTCAGAAGTGCCTCGACCTCGTCGCCGGCCGCCACCTGGGCGGTACCGCGCTCGACTTCACCGACTGCCTGACCGCCGCCGCCTACGGCCGCGTCCCTGCCGGCAAGGACGTCTGGACCTTCATCAAGGAGGGCCGCACCCCGTTCATGGAGGCCGCCAAGGCGGAACTCGGCATCGTCGCGGACTGACCCGCCACCCGGCCGTCGGCGGGCAGCCGGCCCCGGCTCCACCCGCCCCGGCTACCAGAACTGCGCGAGTGCACTCTCCTTGAACGGTGCCGGGCTGACCGACAGGTCGCCGGCGAAGGGGCGGTCGAGGACGACGACCAGGAGCAGGCTGAATCCGATCAGGGCGGCGACCGCCCCGACGAACACCAGCCGGATGCGCCCGCTGCGGCTGCCGTGGAGGAAGGTGAGCGGAAGCATCACCAGGGCGCCGCCCAGCACCAGGACCTTCAGCAGGACCGGGAGTTCCTGGTTGCTCTGGTCGATCCGGGCGCGCCGCTGCGTGACCACGTCGTCCAGGCTGGCGACGGCCTGCTCGTAGTACGCCTGCTCGACCGCGCTCTGCGGCTCGTACGAGCGCAGCGCCGTGTAGATGGCCTCCACCCGGCCCCCTGCCACGAGGTAGTCCGCCGTGCCGGTCTTCATCCGGGGCCAGGTCTCCTCGACGACGGTGTGCACGTAGTCGCGGACCGCCGCGTCGACCGCGGCACGGGGTCCGGCGGGGAACGCCCCGACGTCCCGGACGATCTTCGACGCCGAGGTCGCCTCGGTCGCCACCACCGTCGAGGCGGTCTCCAGCTGGGTCCACAGGTTGACGATCACGAAGGCGAGGATGATGCCGTAGATCGCGCCGAACATGCCGAGCACCACGCCGACCATCTCGTTGTGGTCCCCGCGGGCCAGCGCCGGGTACCGGCGGCACGTCAGCATGCTGCCGGCCACCGCGAGCAGGACGAACCCGCCGACGATCACCAGGGTCAGCGTCAGGGCGGAGAAGTGGTTGAGCAGCCAGAGTTCCACGGCGGTTCCTGTCGGATCGTGACCGAGGCAAAACAGGACGCATGCGGATGGTAATCACACCGCCGCCCTCGCATCCCTCATTCACCCCCCTGGCGGCGACGCGACACCTACCGGAGGACGCCGGCCGAGCCGAACGTCCCTGTCCGGCTCCGGGGAGGGTCGCGTCAGCCGCGGACCGTAGGGTGGCGGCGATCGGCGTCGGAACGGGCACTCGGGGGGACACATGACCATGCATCGGCCAGGACTGCCGGAGGACCTTCCGCCGGCCGAGGAGCTGTGGGCGCGCTGGGCGCTGCTCGCCGCCCTCGAGGCGACCACGGAGCACGAGGAGCGCCCGCCGCGACACCGGACCGGCCGGTGGATCGACGACGACGGCCTCCACTGGGACGACTGCGGCTGCACCTGGTGGGTGATGTCCGACCTGGGCGGCGGCCGGTTCGTGCTCTACGGCGAGGACGAGGCGAGCGACGTCAAGTGGCACCGGCCCGCGATCGACGTCCTGGCGGGCGGCCCGGACTGGCTGCCCCACGAGGAGCTGCGCGACCGGCTCGAAGGCTGCGAGCTCGGCTGCGTCTACTGGTACGAGAACGGCGCCTGGGCCCGGGCCCCGTACCCGGACGACCTCGCCGACGACGGCCTGGAGTGCGGCATGAGCTACTTCGTCGACCGCGCCGAGGTCCTGGACGAACTGACGAACCACCTGGACGCCACGGTCGACGGGCCGAGCGCGGACAGCCTCCTGGCCGACGCCGAGGCGTACCGGCTGGAGCCGCACGCGCTGCTGGAGCGCTTGGGCCGGACCAACCGCTACGACGATCCGCTGGACCGGCCGGCGCTCACCCGGGCACTGGCCCGCGCGGGCCTGACCGGGCGGTTCGCGGTGCCCGACGCGTCCTGACGGCCCGTAGGACGGCAGCGCGGCGGCCGGGCACCGGGGCAGCCACGACGGTGTCACGGTCGCCGCGGTCAAGGCGGTTCGGGTCACGGATCTGTCCCGGCGGTCGGTGACGGCGTCGAGGGTGCCCGGTGGCGATGTGATGCCACGTCAGGGCAGGTCCGTGGCGGGATGCCGCGCGGCGCGGCGGGCGGCGGCACGGGTGGTTCCCGGCCGTACATGTCACAGCACTGTCCTGGCGGCGGCCCGGACGGAACGGTTCGGCCGGGCGGGCGGTCCTGGTCTTCGGAAACCCGCTCACCGAGCACCACCGCCCCACCTTGAGGAGAACACCGTGCGCGTCCGCAAGCTCGCCTTCGCCGCCCTCGCCGTCACCGCCGCCCTCTCGCTCACCGCCTGTCAGGACGACGGCGCGGACACCGCGGCCGGCGCCCCGGCCACGTCCACCGGTGCCGCCCCGAGCGGCGGCCCGGCCTCCGGCGGTGCGGCCCCGGGCGGACCGGCGTCGAGCACCCCGGGAAAGGGCGGCACCCCGACCACCGCCGCACCGGCCGGCTCCACCGGGGCCGGTAAGACCGCCAAGTGCCGGACCGCGGACCTGACCATCACCGCCGCGGACCGCACCATCACCGGCGAAGCGGAGAACACCGTCGCGGTCGAGCTGAAGAACCACAGCGGGAAGGACTGCACGATCGCCGGGTACGCGGGCGTCGACCTGAAGACCTCCGCGGGCACACTCTCCGCCAAGCGCTCCGGCGAGCCGGTCGTCGCGGGCGTCCTGAAGAGCGGCAAGTCCACGTACTTCGACATCAGTTACCCGGCCAACACCTCGGGCGGCTCCGGCGTCCGGATCACCGGCCTGGTCGTGACCCCGCCGGACGAGACCCACCCGGTCACCCTGTCCTGGCCCGGCGCCGGCTCGCTGCCCGTCACGGACGGCAGCGGATCCCCGGTGAAGATCGGCCCGATGGGAAGCGCCGGCCAGGGCGAGTGACGGCGCGGCGCCCGTCTGGCGCGCCCCGCCGGGGAAGGCGTACCGCTTCCTGGATGTCGGCGAGAGGTCCTAGGGTGCCCCCGTGCATGTTGATGATCTTCAGTGGCAGCTGGACCACAGCCGCGGCGTCCTGCCCCGGCTGGTGGACGAGATCCTCGAACGGGGCGGTCCGGAGCCGTTGGTCGAGGCGGCGCGGGCTCGGGGCGACTGGTTCTGCGCGGAGGGTGCGGTGCGCGGGCTG
>NZ_JOAI01000023.1 GCF_000717715.1 Streptomyces sp. NRRL B-24484
GTGTAGGCGGCGTGGAAGCCGAGGTCCTCGGCCCGCCGCCAGATCTTCTGCCCCTCGCTCCACCGGTGGATGGGGAGGATCACGGTACTCAAGCGCATGTCCCGACCCTACGTCGCCACCGTCCCGTCCGAGCGCGACGCTGAAGACGCCCCCGGCCGGGCCGATCGTCGCGTTCCTCGACCTTCGGGGACGCCGTACCGGGCGTGAGCCGGATTCCCCCGCTCTCGGTGACCTGCCGACGTCGTGGGGCAGGTGGTCCTCCGCGGTGTCGAGGGACGACTCGTCGTCAGGCGCGGTGCCCCTCCACAGGTGTGGCGAACGGCGGCGCCGCCCGCTCTCGGTGCTTCGTCCCCGACCCCCCGGCGGTGGGCGGCGGGGGCGCCTTCTACGCTTCGGTCTCGCGCCGCGGCTGCGGCGGGTCGAGGGGAGAGGACCGGCGATGAGCAGCAACGGGGACTGGCGCGGGCCGCAGTACGGACCGGGCGCACCCGGCGGGGTGCCCTGGGGGTACGTCGTGGAGGCGCCGAAGCCCGGGGTGGTGCCGCTCCGGCCGCTGGGCGTCGGCGAGATCATCTCGGGCGTCTTCGCGACCGTGCAGCGCTACCCGGCCGCCCTGCTCGTGCCGGTGATGTGGACGGCCCTGGCCGCCGTCGCGGCGTTCGGCGCGTTCGCCGCCGTCGCCGCCGTCGCACTGGACGGGCCGTGGCAGGCCCTCCACAACGACGATCTGCCCTCCACGGCGGACGCGGTCGCCGTGGCGGCGACCGTCGCCGGCGCCTTCCTGCTCCTCCTGGTGGTCCTGGCGGCGCTCTCCGCCGTCGCCTCGGCGACCGCCACGGTGGTGGTGCGGTACGCCGTGATCGGCCGCAGGATCTCCACCCGGCAGGTCTGGGCCGAGGCACGGCCGGTGCTGTGGCGGGTGCTGGCGACGCAGCTGCTCACCGGCCTGATCTGCGCGGGCATCCTGGTGGCCTCCTTCGTGCTCCCGGTGCTCGCCGGGCTGCTGTTCGGCTCCGAGGCGGGACTCGTCCTGGGCGCGCTGTTCTTCCTGCCGGGCTGGGTGGGTGCGGTCTACGTGCAGGTGCGCCTGGTCCTGGAGGTGCCCGTCCTGGTGCTGGAGGACGCCCGGCCGGTCGCCGCGATCCGCCGCGCCTGGCGGCTGAACGAGGGCAACTGGTGGCGCAGCCTGGGCATCCCGTACATCGTCGGACTGGTCGGTTCCTTCGCCGCCCAGATCGTCGCGGTGCCGTGCATGGTGGTCGGCATGTTCGTGCTGTTCGCCTCGACGGGGAGCACGGCGGCGGGAGACCCGTACGCGCAGGCGTCCCCGCCGAGCGTGGCCGCACTGGTGACCTTCGCCTTCTGCACGGTGATCGGCGTCGTGCTCGCCACCGCGCTCACCGTCCCGCTGACGCCGCTCACCAACGGCCTGCTGTACATCGACCGCCGGATCCGGCGGGAGAGCCTGGACGTCGCGCTCGCCGAGGCCGCCGGGCTGGGCGGCGCGCCGGCCGCGTACGTCCCGGGCCAGCCCGGCGCCCCCGCCGCCGAGCCGACGCCCGCTCAGCCCACCGCGGACGGGCCCGCCGCTGACGGGCCGTCGGCCGCCGCTCCCGGGACGGCGGCGGAGCCGGGATCCGCAGAGGACTGACACCGGAGGAACCGCCGCTCGTTGCGCCCGCCGCTCAGGCGGCACCGGGGACGGCCGGAGCCCACCGCCAGGTGGCCCTGCCGCAGTCGCAGCCGCTGCGGTGATTCCGGGCCGATGCCGGGCCGACGGACCGGCCCCGGCAGGTCACGGGCGGCGGCGACCCCTAGGGGACGTCGCCGCCCCGTCATACCGGAGGATCACGCCGGGCTCGTCATCCCAGCTCATTCCCGTGGCGGCCCCGCACCACTACGTTGAGGGACGTGTCCACAGTCATCGCAACGGACGGCCTCACCAAGAGGTTCCCCCGGGTCACCGCCCTCGACCAGCTGACCGTAGAGGTGCAGCCCGGGGTGGTCGGCCTGGTGGGCGCCAACGGTGCGGGCAAGTCCACCCTGATCAAGATCCTGCTCGGGCTCTCCCCGGCCACCTCCGGGACCGGCCGGGTGCTCGGCCTCGACATCGCCACCGAGGGCGCCGCGATCCGCGAGCGGGTCGGCTACATGCCCGAGCACGACTGCCTGCCGCCGGACGTCTCCGCGACTGAGTTCGTGGTGCACATGGCCCGGATGACCGGCCTGCCCGCCGCGGCCGCCCGCGAGCGCACCGCCGACATCCTGCGCCACGTCGGCCTGTACGAGGAGCGCTACCGCCCGATGGGCGGCTACTCCACGGGCATGAAGCAGCGGGTCAAGCTCGCCCAGGCGCTCGTCCACGACCCGCAGCTGGTGCTGCTCGACGAGCCGACCAACGGCCTCGACCCGGTCGGCCGCGACGAGATGCTGGGCCTGATCCGCCGCGTGCACACCGACTTCGGCATCTCGGTGCTGGTCACCACGCACCTGCTCGGCGAGCTGGAGCGCACCTGCGACCACCTCGTGGTGATCGACGGCGGCAAGCTGCTGCGCTCGTCCTCCACCGCCTCCTTCACCGAGGCCACCCGGGTCCTCGCGGTCGAGGTCACCGACCACCCGCAGGACGCCCTCGCCGACCCGGACGCGGCCGTCCGCGAGCGCCTCGCCGCGGCCGGGCTCTCCGTCGCCATGGACGGCGCCCGCATCCTGCTCGTCGAGATCGAGGACGACAGCACGTACGACACCGTCCGCGACACCGTCGCCGACCTCGGCCTCGGTCTGGTCCGCCTGGAGCAGCGCCGCCACCGGGTCGCCGAGATCTTCACCCAGCCCGCCGACCGCGCCGAGCGGACAGGAGGTCCCGCAGATGCATCCGTCTCCTGACGCCCGCACCGCCGCCGACGGCGGAGTGATCCACAACATCGGCTACCGCCGTTACGAGGGCCCCAGGCTGGGCCGCGGCTACGCCACCCGCTCGCTGTACGAGCAGAGCCTGCGCGCCGCCTTCGGTCTCGGCCGCTCCGGCCGCTCCAAGGTGCTGCCGATGCTGGTGCTGGCGGTGCCGCTGCTCTTCGCCCTGATCCTGTCCGCCGTCCAGATCTTCATGAAGATGGAGAAGCCCGTCCTGGACTACGCCGAGTTCCTCGGCCTGACCGGCGTGCTGACCTGGATCTTCCTCGCCGCCCAGGCGCCGGTGCTGCTCTCCCGCGACCTGCGCCACCACACCGTGCCGCTGTACTTCTCCCGTCCGATCACCCGTGCCGACTACGTGCGGGCCAAGTTCGCGGCGTTGTCCAGCGCGATGCTGATCGTCATGGCCGGCCCGCTGCTGGTGCTGTACCTCGGCGCGCTGCTCGGCCGGATGGACTTCGGCCACCACACCGTCCACCTGCTCTACGGACTGGCCACCGCCCTGTTCTACGCGCTGCTGTACTCCGCGATCGGCATGCTGATCGCGGCGAGCACCCCGCGCCGCGGCTTCGGCGTGGCGTCGATCATGGGCGTGATGGCGGTCAGCAGCGTCATCGCCCGGTTCGTCTACGTGCTCGCCGGCGGCGAGTGGGCCGACGTCCCGGAGAAGGCCAACTGGGCCGCGATGCTCTCGCCGAGCTGGCTCGTCGAGGGCTTCACCAACCGGCTCTTCGGCCTGGTCACCGACTCGCGCGTGGTGCACGCCCCCGGTGCCGGGGCCGCCGTGCTCTTCGGCGTCGAGATCCTGCTGATCGCCGGCGCCTGCTACTGGTTCACCGACCGCCGCTACCGGAAGATCTGAGAGCTCGCCATGGCCGTCATCACCATCGACCGGGTCTCCCGCTGGTTCGGCAACGTCGTCGCCGTGAACGACGTCTCCATGCAGATCGGGCCGGGCGTCACCGGCCTGCTCGGCCCCAACGGCGCCGGCAAGTCCACCCTGATCCACATGATGAGCGGCTTCCTGCCGCCGTCCGCCGGCGAGGTCTCCCTCGACGGCACGCCGATCTGGCGCAACCAGGAGGCGTACCGGGCGATCGGCCTCGTCCCCGAGCGGGAGTCGATGTACGACTACCTGACGGGCTGGGAGTTCGTCCTCGCCAACGCCGAGCTGCACGGTCTCGCCGACCCGGGTGCCGCCGCCCGGCGCGCCCTCGGCCTGGTCGAGATGGAGTACGCCCAGGACCGGAAGACCGGCACCTACTCCAAGGGCATGAAGCAGCGGGTCAAGATGGCCTCCGCGCTCGTCCACGACCCCGCCGTGCTGCTGCTCGACGAGCCCTTCAACGGCATGGACCCCCGCCAGCGCCTCCAGCTGATGGAGCTGCTGCGGGGCTTCGGCGCCGAGGGCCGCACCGTGCTCTTCTCCTCGCACATCCTGGAGGAGGTCGAGCAGCTCGCCCGGCACATCGAGGTCGTGGTCGCGGGCCGGCACGCCGCCTCCGGCGACTTCCGCAGGATCCGGCGGCTGATGACCAACCGCCCGCACCGCTACCTCGTCCGCTCCAGCGACGACCGCCGGCTGGCCGCCGCCCTGATCGCGGACGGCTCCACCACCGGCATCGAGTTCGACGGCCAGGAGCGCGCCCTGCGCATCCAGGCGGTCGACTTCCAGGGCTTCACCACCCTGCTCCCCCGGGTCGCCAAGGACGCCGGCATCCGGCTGTACACGGTGTCCCCGGCCGACGAGTCGCTGGAGAGCGTCTTCTCCTACCTCGTCGCCTCCTGAGCGGGCCCGGAGCCCCGCCCGGCCCGCCGGGCCCCCATCCGAAGCCACGTCCGAAACCCACGCCCGAAACCTCGCCCGAAGGAAGGCCGAACCGTGAACGTGACCGTCGCCAGGCTGACCGTGCGCGGCCTGCTGGGGCGCCGCCGCGGCATCCTGCTGCTGGTCGTGCCCGCCCTGCTGCTGCTCGTCGCCGTCATCGCCCGGCTGACCGCCGACGCCCCGGAGGACCTCGCCGCCACCGTGCTCGGCCGGCTCGGGATGGGCACCCTGCTGCCGATCCTGGCGCTGGTGGTCGGCACCGGCGTCATCGCCACCGAGATCGAGGACGGCTCGATCGTCTACCTGCTGGCCAAGCCGCTGCCCCGGCACTGGATCGTCACCACCAAGCTCGCCGTGGCCGTCGCCACGACCTGGGTGCTCGCCGCCGTGCCCACCCTGATCGCCGGCCTGCTGCTCTGCGGCACCCGGGACGGTCTGGCCGTCGCCTACACCGCCGGCACGCTGGTCGCCGGCGCCGTCTACAGCGCGCTCTTCCTGCTGCTCGGCGTCGCCACCCGGCACGCGGTGGTGGCCGGTCTCGGCTACGCGCTGGTCTGGGAGAGCGTGGTCGGCAACTTCGTGCCCGGCGCCCGGACCCTCAGCGTCCAGCAGTGGGGCCTGTCGGTGGCCAAGTCGATCGCCGTCCAGGGTTCGGTCACCGCGGACGTCGCGCTCGGCGTGGCCGTACCGCTGCTCGTCGTCGTGGCCGTGGCCTCCACGCTGCTGGCGGCCGTCCGGCTCGGCGGTCTCACCCTCGCCGGCGAGGAGTGACCCACCGGGGCGAGGGGACGGGCCTCACCGGACGGTGACGTCCCGTCCCGCCCCCCAGCCCGCCGCGGCGGCCCCGCCCGCCAGCACCAGCAGCAGGGCCAGCGGCACCGTCCAGCCCCCGGTCGCCTGGTGCAGCGCCCCGGCGCCGACCGGCCCGGCCGCCGCCACCAGGTAGCCGACCGCCTGGGCCATCCCGCTCAGCCGGGCGGCGCCCGCCGCACTGTCGGTGCGCAGCACGATGAAGGCCAGCGCCAGGCCCAGCGAACCGCCCTGCGCGACGCCGAGGACGGCGGCCGCCGCCCAGGCGCCGGAGACCGGGGCGAGCAGCAGCACCGCGATGCCGACGCCGTTGAGGGCGGCCATCGCGACGGCCAGCGCCCGCTGGCGGGTCATCCGGCCGGCGATCAGCGGCACCAGGAAGGCCCCGGCCACCTGCACCAGGTTGGAGAAGGCGAAGACCAGGCCGGCCTCCCCGCGGTCCATCCCGTGGTCGGCCAGCACGGTCGGCATCCACGCGACCAGGCTGTAGACCAGCAGCGACGAGATGCCCATGAAGGCACTGATCCGCCAGGCCGTCGCCGAGCGCCACGGGCCGCGGCCCACGGCGGCGGGAGCGGTCCGCGGGGCGGCCGCGGCGGTGCCGGGCGACTGCGTCCGGCGGGCGAGCAGCAGCTGCGGCAGCCAGGCCAGCGCCGCCACCAGGGCCAGCAGCGACCAGGCGCCGAGCGAGGCCCGCCAGCCGCCGCCGAGCACCTGCTCCAGCGGGACGGACACACCGGCCGCCAGGGTGGCGCCGACCAGCATGGTGGTGGAGTAGACGCCGGTCATCGCGGCGGCCCGGTGCGGGAACTCCCGCTTGACCAGCGACGGCATCGACACGTTCAGCACGGCGATCGCCACGCCGATCACCACGCACCCGGCGTACAGCGCGGCCGACGAGGGCAGCACCCGCAGCAGCACCCCGCCGCCCAGCACCAGCACGGCGCCGAGCACGACCCGCTCGGCGCCGAAGCGCCGGGTCAGCCGGGGGGTGAGCGGGGCGCCGACGCCCTGGAAGAGCACCGGCACGGTGGTGATCAGGCCGCTCGCGGTGGCCGAGAGGCCCAGCGAGCGCTGGATCTCCCCGACCATCGGCGAGATCGCCGCCAGGCAGGCCCGCATGTTCAGGGCGACGAGCAGGATGCCGGCGAGCATCAGCGCGGGGTGCGCGAGAGCGGTGCGGGTACGGACCACCGGGGTGGCGAGGGGCTGCGGGGTGCGGGTGACCGCCATCGTGGGCAGAGCTCTTTCGGATTCGGTGCGTCAGGGGTCGGGAGTGCGGGGGCGGGCGCTCGGCCCCGTCGTCACTTCCTGGCCGCGATGGCGGCGATCAGCTGCTCGACGGCGGCCGTGGGCCCCGCCAGCAGCGCGCGACAGGCCGCCTCGGCGCGGTCGGGGTCGCCGCTCTCCACCGCGTCGACCAGCGCCCGGTGGGTCTCCAGCGAGACCTCCGGCATCTCGTGGTCGCCGAAGGCCGTCCGCATCGCCTCGCGCACCGAGGCGCCGAAGTAGCGGTACAGCTCGGCCAGCGCCGGGTTGTGGGCCGCCTCGACCACGGCGGTGTGGAACTCCAGGTCGTGCTCGACGGTGGCCTCGCGGCCGGCCCGCTCGGAATGGGTGGCCATCACCTCGGCCTCCCGGTCCAGCGCCGCGCGCATCCGGGCGACGTCCTCGGGGGTGTGCCGGACGGCGGCCAGCCGGGCGGCCTCGGCCTCCAGGGCGGCCCGCACCTCCAGCACGTCCCGGACGCCGGAGCGCTGCACGCCGCGCAGCACCGCACCCGGGTCGGTGGTGGAGCGGACGAAGGTGCCCTCGCCCTGCCGGGAGACCAGCATCCCGGCGTGCACCAGCACCCGGACGGCCTCCCGCACGGTGTTCCGTCCGACCTGCAGCCGCTCGGCCAGCTCGTGCTCGGTGGGGATGCGCTCCCCGACCTGCCACGCGCCCGCGCCGAGCTGCGCACGCAGCTGCTCGATGGTCTCGTCGACCAGGGAGCGGCGCCCTGCGGCGTGCAGTCCGTCGGTGCGGCCGGGCATGGCGGGGCTCCCTTCGCGGCTCGGAGGTCGGCTTGCCCAGTCATCCTACAACTGGACTGGAGGAACAACCGACCTAGAATCGGCTACTCCCGAGTTCGTCGCATCTCCTTCGAGAGTCGGCCACGGTACTTGTCCGATTGTGCAATCGGCGGCCCGGACCGTGACTCTTCAATGATGCCTTTATATGCTCCGCAGAAGCTCACGCGGCAGTACTCCACCAGGGTGCGTTGCTGCGGCACGTGTTGGCTGCGCCGGTGGAAGGTGTACGAATGTCAGGCCAGAGGGCGGGGGCGTCGGACCACGACGCCGGCTGGTGGCACGACGATGCCCCGTACCAGGACGGCTACCGCCACGACGCTCCGCACCGTGACGACGCGTTCACCGCGCCCCCGCGCCGTCCCGCCGCGCCCCGGCCGCGCCGCAGCGAGGAGCAGGACCCGCGGGTACCCCGCCAGGGCGGCCGTGCCGAGGCCCGGCGGGCCCAGCAGGGCGGCCGCGGTGGCGGCGGGGACGACGGCTCCGGCAGCGGCCGGGCGGACGCCCGCAGGTCCCGCAAGAGACCGAAGGGCCGCAAGAAGGTCGTCGTCTGGGTCGCGGTCGCGACGCTCGGCCTCGCCACCGCCGCGGGCGGTGCGCTCTACCTGAAGTTCAGCGGCAACATCAAGGCGTTCGACGGCGACGGCCTCAGCAAGAACCGGCCCGACGCCGCGACCCCGGACGCCAACGGCCACACCCCGATCAACGTCCTGCTGATCGGCTCCGACTCGCGCAGCGGCGACAACAAGGACCTCGGCGGCGGCGAGGACGGCGGAGCCCGCTCGGACACGACGATCCTGCTGCACGTCTACGCCGACCACAAGCACGCCGTCGGCGTCTCCTTCCCCCGCGACGCCCTGGTCGACATCCCGCCGTGCAAACTGCCGGACGGCCAGTGGACGAAGAAGAAGACCGACGTCATGTTCAACAGCGCCTTCTCGACCGGCAACACCGAGGAAGGCAACCCGGCCTGCACCCAGAACACGGTCGAGGCGCTCACGAACATACGCGTCGACCACACCATGGTGGTGAACTTCGAGGGGTTCTCCGCGATGACCTCCGCGGTCGGCGGAGTCAACGTCTGCCTCCCGAACGCCATCTACGAGGGCGACCTCAACCCCAACCTGGGCAGGAAGGGCAAGCAGCTCTACCCCAAGGGCGAGCAGAAGGTCGAGGGCAAGGCCGCGCTCGACTACGTCCGGCTGCGGCACGGCATCGGCGACGGCTCCGACGTCGGCCGGATGAAGCGCCAGCAGGCCTTCATGGCCTCGCTGATCAAGAGCGTCAAGAGCAAGGGCATGGACCCGACCACGCTGCTGCCGCTCGCCGACGCCGCCACCAAGTCGATGATCGTCGACCCGGGCCTGAACTCCCCGGCCAAGCTGATCTCCTTCGCCATGCAGATGAAGGACATCGACCTCCACAACATCAAGTTCCTGACCACGCCGTGGAAGTTCTCCGGCGCCCGGATCGACCTCGTCCACCCCGACGTCGACACCCTGTGGCAGGCCCTCAAGGCCGACCGCACCCTGGACGGCCAGGACGCCAGCGCCGACACGGGCGCCTCGGCCTCCGCGGCGCCCGCCCCCACCCCGACCCCGGTCGCCGTGGACGGCGCCGGCATCAAGGTCGGCGTCTACAACGGCACCCTGACCAGCGGGCTCACCACCAGGGCGGCCACCACCCTCAGCGGCTCCGGCTTCACCATCACGTCGCGGGGCAACGCCGCCGCGCAGAACCACGAGAAGACGCTCGTCCAGTACGGCCCCGGCCAGAAGGAGAGCGCCGAGCAGGTGGCCAAGCTCTTCCCCGGTGCCACCCTGCAGTCCTCCACCAAGGCCGGCATCAGCCTGGTGCTCGGTGCGGACTACGCCGGCGGGTCCGGCGGCGCGGCGAGCGCGGTGCCCAGCACCCTGCCGTCCAGCGTCGCCAAGGAGGCCCGGTCCGCGGACGACGACCCCTGCTCCAACGTCAGCTACGGCTGACCGGGCCGCGCCGGGCCGGCACCACCGGCCCGGCGGCCCCGCCGTCGCGGACGACGCGACGGAGGGCGGGCGGCCGGCTCAGGCCAGGCCGAAGACCCGCTCCAGCACCACGGCCACGCCGTCCTCGTCGTTGCCGGCGGTCACCTCGTCGGCCACCGCCCGCAGCTCCTCGTGCGCACCCGCCATCGCCACCCCGTACGAGGCCCAGGCGAACATCGGGACGTCGTTCGGCATGTCGCCGAAGGCGATGGTCTCGGTGCGCTTCACCCCGAGCCGCATCGCGGCCACCGCGAGCCCGGTCGCCTTGGACAGCCCCGGCGGCAGCAGCTCGACCACGCCCGGACCGGCCATCACCACACCCACCAGCCCCCCGGCCGCCTGCACCGCGGCCGCCGCGAGGGCGTCGTCGGAGAGCACCGGGTGCTGGACGTACAGCTTGGCCACCGGCTCCGCGAGCAGCTCCTCACGGGCGGCGTGCACCACCGGCAGCTCGGTGCCGATCCGCAGCCGGAACCCCGGACCGGCCAGCACCCGGCCGTCCGGGCCGTCCTGGTTGGCGGCCACCGCCAGCGGACCGGTCAGCTGCTCGATCGCGGCCAGCGCCCGGGCGGCCACCTGCCGGTCCAGGGTGAGCGAGGTGAGCAGCCGGTGCGCCCCGGCGTCGTACACCTGGGCGCCCTGGCCGCAGACCGCTATGCCCGTGTAGCCGATCTCGTCGAAGACCGGGCGGGCCCAGGCCGCCGAGCGGCCGGTCACGATGATGTGCCGGGCCCCGGCGTCGACCGCGCCCGCGAGGGCGTCCAGCGTCCGCGCGCTCACCTTCTCGGCGGAGGTGAGCAGGGTCCCGTCGAGGTCGGTGGCGACCAGCCGGTACGGCAGGCCGCCACCGGGGGCGGTGCTCACTTGGCGACGGGCTCGATCACCGAGCGGCCGCCGAGGAAGGGCCGCAGCGCCTCGGGCACGACCACCGAGCCGTCGGCCTGCTGGTGGTTCTCCAGGATCGCCACGATGGTGCGCGGGACGGCGACCAGGGTGCCGTTCAGCGTGGCCAGCGGGCGGACCTTGCCGTCCTCGCGCATCCGGATGGAGAGCCGGCGCGACTGGTACTCGGTCGTGTTGGAGGTCGAGGTGACCTCGCGGTACTTGCCCTGGGTCGGGATCCACGCCTCGATGTCGAACTTGCGCGCCGCCGAGGACCCGAGGTCGCCGGAGGCGACGTCGATCACCCGGTAGGGCAGCTCCAGCGCGTTGAGGAAGTCCTTCTCCCACTGGAGCAGGCGGCGGTGCTCCGCCTCGGCCTCCTCCGGCGAGGTGAAGACGAACATCTCCACCTTCTCGAACTGGTGGACCCGGATGATGCCGCGGGTGTCCTTGCCGTAGGTGCCGGCCTCGCGGCGGAAGCAGGACGAGAAGCCCGCGTAGCGCAGCGGCAGCTGGCCGCCGTCGAGGATCTCGTCCATGTGGTAGGCGGCGAGCGGGACCTCGCTGGTGCCGACCAGGTACCGCTCCTCCTCGGGGAGGTAGTACACGTTCTCGGCGGCCTGGCCGAGGAAGCCGGTGCCGTCCATGGCCGCCGGACGCACCAGCGCCGGGGTGATCATCGCGGTGAAGCCGGCCGCGGTGGCCTGCGCCATCGCCATGTTGACCAGGGCGAGCTCCAGCAGCGCGCCGACACCGGTCAGGTAGTACGAACGGGCGCCGGCGACCTTGGCGCCGCGCTCGGTGTCGATCGCGCCCAGGATCTGGCCGAGCTCGACGTGGTCGCGGGGCTCGAAGCCCTCGGCGGCGAAGTCGCGCGGGGTGCCGACCTCCTCCAGCGTGACGAAGTCCTCCTCGCCGCCGACCGGGGCGGCCGGGTCGATGAGGTTCGCCAGCGAGCGGAGCAGGCGGTCCGCCTCCTCCTTGGCCTCGTTCTGTTCGGCGTCGGCGGCCTTCACCTCGGCGGCGAGCTCCTTGGTGCGCTGGAGCAGCGCGACCTTCTCCTCGCCCTGGGCCTTGGGGACGAGCTTGCCGAGCGACTTCTGCTCGTTGCGGAGTTCGTCGAAGCGACTGCCCGAGGACCGGCGCCGCTCGTCGGCGGAGAGGAGGGCGTCGACGATGTCGACGTCCTCACCACGGACGCGCTGCGAGGCGCGCACTCGGTCGGGGTCCTCACGGAGCAGGCGAAGGTCAATCACGGGCCAAGCCTACCGGTGGGCGGGCCTCGGACCGGAACCGGATTCCCCGGGGTTTCGCGGCGAACTCCGCGCCCGACCCGGGCCGGGCGCGCCCCGGACTCGCCGGGACGGGCGCCCGGGGAGGGCTCCGGGCGGAGTCCGTGATTCACTGTTTTCGGAACCGACCGGTAACTCCGGCCGTTTTGTCCTTTCCCGTCCGGGAATCTGCGGTCCTGTTCGCCGCTGTTCCGTCCGGGGGCGCGACCGGGGCCGTGGAGAGCCCCGGACGCCCTGGGGATAACCCCCGCGATCCTGTGGATAACTCCTGTGGGAAACGCTTGCGGGCGGCACTTGTCCACAGGCTCCGTTCCGGCCCTGTGGACGAACCGAAAGCCAAGGCGCGCGACCCGATTCACGGCGGAATTGAGGTTTGAAACCTCGATGGGCCTTCTCGGGTGAGGGATTTCGCTCGCTCGGACGGGTGATTTGCCGACAGAAGGGTGACTCTGGTCCGATGAGTCGCCTCTGCAGCTAAATGTGATGATCTGACCAGTCCCAGCAGTGGCTATACCGGTTTGTCGACTCGACGTGCAGCCTGTGGATAACCCGGAGTCCGTGCAGCCTGTGGACGAAGCGCCCCGCCTGTGGATGAACGGCCGCCCGGCGGCCGCCCACGCACCGTGACCGAACCGGTCAGATCTCCCCGCGGCCGTCCAGGCAGCGCGACAGCCAGTCCGCAGCCTCCGAGAAGTCCGCGTCGGAGGTGCCGGGCCGCACCGGGCGCTGGCCTCCCCGGTCCGCCCGCGGGTACGAGCCGAGGAACCGCACCTGCGGGCAGATCCGCTTGAGGCCCATCAGCGCCTCGGAGACCCGCCGCTCGCTCAGGTGCCCCTCGCAGTCGATCAGGAAGCAGTAGTTGCCCATGCCCTCGCCGGTGGGCCGGGACTCGATGCGCATCAGGTTGATGCCGCGCACCGCGAACTCCTGCAGCAGCTCCAGCAGCGCACCCGGGTGGTCGTCCGGCAGCCAGACCACCATCGAGGTCTTGTCCAGCCCGGTCGGCGAGGAGACCCGCCCCGGCCGGCCCACCAGCAGGAAGCGGGTGGTCGCGTTCGCGGCGTCGTGGATGTCGCTGACCAGCGGCTCCAGCCCGTACAGCGCGGCAGCGAACTCGCCGGCGAAGGCGCCGTCGAACCGGCCCTCCTGGACGAGCCGGGCGCCGTCCGCGTTGGACGCGGCCGCCTCCCACTGGGTGTCCGGCAGGTTCGTCGCCAGCCAGCGCCGCACCTGCGGCTGGGCCACCGGGTGGCTGGTGACCGTCTTGATGTCGGCCAGCGAGGTGCCCGGACGCACCAGCAGCGCGAAGGTGATCGGCAGCAGCACCTCGCGGTAGATCATCAGCGGCGCACCGGAGGCCAGCTCGTCGCTGGTCGCCGTGACGGCGCCCTCGACCGAGTTCTCCACCGGCACGAACGCCCCGGCGGCCTCGCCCGCCCGCACGGCGTCCAGCGCCGCCGGTACGGAGGCGAGCGGCACCAGCTCGCGGGTCGCCGCCTCCGGCAGCGTGCGCAGGGCGGCCTCGGTGAAGGTGCCTTCCGGCCCGAGATAGGTGTAGCGGGTCGCCGACATGCCGCCTCCGTACGCAAGGGTGGTGCTGAGCAGGACTCGGCCTGCCACGATAGTCACTCCCGGCGCCCGCCCGGACACCGTTCCGCCCAGTGGTCGCCCGCTCCGGCCGGCCGCGCGCGGCGCCGCCGGCCGGGGCCGGGCCGTGGTCAGCCGACCTTCAGCTGCTCGGTGGCCGTGCTCTGGTCGATGTCCGAGGAACGCACGGTCACCGACACCACCCAGTTGCCCGCGAGAGGCAGCTGCGCGGTGCCCGACCAGCGCCCGGTGCCCTGGGCGGCCAGGGTGACCGGCAGCGGGCCGAGGTCCCGGTCCGGCAGGGTGAAGGCCAGCTGCACCTCCGGCACCGAGACCGGCTTGCCGGACTTGTCGTCCAGCTTCAGTGTCACCTCGTTCGGGCCGGTCGCGACCGGGTTGACCGTCACCGTGGCGGTGCCCTTGGCGTTCGGGGTGCTGCCGCCGGTGTCGTACGGCAGCTTCAGCTCCACCGTCCGGCCCGGCACCGTGCTCGCGGCGGCCGTGGGCGACTGCGAGGTCGCGGCGACCGCCCCGGCCACCCGGCCGGGCGGCGAGTTGGTCAGCATGGTGGTCACCACCAGGACGGCGACCGCGACCCCCGACTCCAGCAGCACCGTCCGCCGCAGCCCGGCACGGGCCGGGACGCCGTCCCGGGTGCGCCGCTCGGAGGCCAGGTCGCGGGCGGCCTGCTGGCGGGCCAGCTGGGCACGGCGCGCCGGGTCGTCCCCGCCCTCGGCGCCCTCCGAACCCTCGGCCGCCCCGGCGGCCGCTCCGGCCGCCCGCCTGCTGCCGACGGCGGCCTCGGCGCCCGCCTGCTCCTCCGCCTCCTCGTCCGCGGCCGTCGCGGCCTCCGCCGTGCCTTCCGAGGCCGTGCCGTCCGCCTCACCCGCCGTGCGCAGCCGGGCCACCCAGGCGCGGGAGATCCAGGCCAGGCCGACCATGACCGCCACCAGCCCGGTCTTGATCAGCAGCAGCCGTCCGTACTCGGTGTCGACCAGCGCACCCCAGCTGCCCAGACCGCGCCAGGACTGGTAGACGCCGGTCACGACCAGCACCGTCACGGCGGCCAGTGCCACCTTGGAGAACCGGTCGACCGCCGCGGCCGGCACGCCGTGCCGCAGCCCGACCAGCAGGGTGGCCAGGCCGCCGAGCCAGAACGCCATCGCCAGCAGGTGCAGGGCGGCGGTGGGCAGCGCCAGCGGCACCTGGATGCCGACCGAGGAGTGGTCGGCGCCCACCCAGGTCGCGCTCAGGGCGACGGCGAGCACCGCGCCGCCCACGCCGAGACCGAGCCGGGCGTCCCGCAGCGGGCGTTCGGCGGCGCGCTGCTCCAGCGCCCGCAGCTCCGCCTCCTCGCCGTCCTCGGCTCCCCCGGCCGCGGCGGCCACCGGCTCCGACGGCTCCCCGGCGTCGGGCGACTCCTGCGCCGTCCGCTCCTGGCCGAGCTGGCCGACCAGCAGCGAGAGGAAGACGCCGCCCGCGGCGAGCAGCAGCAGCCGGGCGGCGAGCGCGGTGCCGATCCGCTCGTCCAGGGTGGCCCGCACCAGCGACAGGTCGAAGGCCTGCGAGATCCCGGTGCCGCGCTCGTACGGGCCGCGCAGCAGCAGCACCGCGACGGTGGAGACCAGCAGCGCGATCCAGCCGGTCATCAGCAGCCGCTGCACTTGGTGCACGGCCACCCCGCGCGGCCAGCAGAGCAGCACGAAGGCGGCCGCGCCGACCAGCAGCGCGAAGGCCGCGTAGGCGACCGTCCGGGCGGTGCCGTAGGCGGCCGCGACCACGGCGTCCCGTTCGGCGCCCTGCACCGCGGAGGCCGAGACCGTGGTGTCCGAGGGCGCGCCGATGGAGAAGGTGAACGCGCCGCCCACCGGGTGGGAGTCCTCGGAGACGGCCCGCCAGGCGACGGTGTACGTGCCGTTGCCGAGGCCCTGGCGCAGGGTGACCCGGGCGCTGGCCTCCTTGCCGTCGGCGTGGGCCGCGTCGCCGTTGTCCACCTGCTTGCCGGCCGGGTCGAGCACCCGGACGGAGTCGGCGGTCAGCGAGACGCCCTCGCTGAAGGTCAGCGTGACGGCGGCGGGCGCGGTGGCGGTGACCGCCCCCTGCGCCGGGTCGGTGGAGACCAGTGTGGCGTGCGCGGCGGCGGTGCCGGCGCCCCCGAACAGCACGGCTACGGCCGCCGCCAGCACGGCCAGCAGCGCGGCGACTCTCCTCGGCATCAGTGTCAGCTCCCGGGCCGGTAGGTGAGCGGCTTCACCGGCACGGTGACGCTGATGGTGCCGCTCTTGGCGAAGGTGAGGTCCAGTTCCAGTTCGTCCCCGACGGCGGGCGGCTTCTGCCATCCCATGATCATCAGGTGGTGGCCGCCGCGGGCCAGCTGCAGCGAGCCGTGGGCCGGCACCTGGAGGCTGTCGACCGCGGTCATCGTCGACTCGCCGGAGGTGTGCATGGTGACGGAGCCGGCGTCCGGGCTGGTCACCGCGACGAGCCGGTCGGCCGTCCCGCCGTCGTTGCGGACGGTGAGGTAGCCGGCGCCCATCCCGCCCGGCAGCGCCGGCAGCGGGACGTAGCTGCCGATGACGCTCAGGTCGGCCCGTCCGTCGTCGGATCCCGTACCGCACGCCACGAGTATCGTCCCGGTGGCCAGCACGGCCGACAGTCCCGCGCCGATCAGCGCCGAACGCCGGAACGCGCGGCTCACGCCGGCACCCCCTTCGCCAGCAGCGCCAGGTCGTGGGTGTAGGTCTCGACGGTGCTGCTGCCCATCCACAGCACGTGCGCCTTGTCGTCGGAGGGCAGGAAGGCCAGCACCTGGGCGCCGTGCGCCGAGGTCACCGAGCCGTCCGCGTTCACCACCGGGTCCTGCACGGCCACGCCCACCGTCCGGGCGGCGGTCTTCACCCGGGCGAGGTCGCCGGTGAGGCCGATGAAGCCCTTGCCCATCGAGTCCAGCCAGGTGCGCAGCACCTTCGGGGTGTCCCGCTCCGGGTCGGTGGAGACGAAGACGACGTCGATCTTCTTCTGCTCCTCGGCGGACAGCTTGGACATCGCCACGCCGATGTCGCCCATGGTGGTCGGGCAGACGTCGGGGCAGCTGGTGTAGCCGAAGAACAGCACGACGGGCCGGCCGGCGGTCTGCTTGCGGAGGTCGAAGGGCTGCCCGGAGGTGTCGGTCAGGACGAGGTCGGGCTTGTCGAAGTGCTTGCTCAGCACGCTGCCCTGGTACGCGGAGTTGCTGCTCTGCCTGCTGACCGTGGCGGCGCCGGTGCCGCCGCCCCCGGAGGTCCCGGAGGAGGAGCAGGCGGTGAGCGCGAGGGCGCCGGTCAGGGCCAGTGCGGCCGGGCCGAGCAGCCGGGCCTTCGGACGGGGGGTGTGGGCCATGGCGTTGGGACTTCCGATCGTGCGGGGCGGGGATCGGCCCGGCGGGCCGCACCGGGGTGCGGCCCGCCGGGCACCGGGTCAGGAGGCTGAGCCGCTCTTGCGGCGCAGGCCGGCCACGCCGAGCGCGGCACCGATCACGCCGACCACGATGCCGACCACGCCGAGGGTACGGGCGGTGGAGTCGTCGGCCTCGGCGGCGGCCCGGTCGCCGGAGGCGTCCTGGGAGGCGTGGTGGTCCGCGGCGGGCGCGGCGGAGGCGTCGGCGGCCTTGGTGAGGGTCAGCACCGGGGCGGGCTTGGCGGGCTCGGGCTGGCCCTCCTTGGCCTCCTCGATCCAGCGGACGACCTCGCCGTTGTCGTACGTCTGCAGCGCCTTGAAGGTCAGCTTGTCGGTGTCGGTCGGCATGGCACCGAGCGAGACCCGGAACTCCTGGAACTGACCGGGGGCGATCTTCGTGCCGGCGTCGGCGGTCCAGGTGATCTTGGAGACCGCCTCGGTGATGTCCTTGCCGTGCGAGTTCAGCGGCTTGTCGAGCTTGGACTTCTCCAGGACGGCCGTCCACCCCGGCAGCGGCTGGATCCGCACCGAGGCCAGCGGGTGGTCCATCGGCAGGCTGACCTCCAGCTTCACGGTGGAGGCGGTGTCACTCTCGTCCGGCACCCGGAACGCCACGGCGGTGTAGCCGCCCTGCGGGACACTGCCCGGCTGGACGGTGACGTGGGCGGCGGCCGGTCCGGCCAGCACGACGACGGCGGCACCGGCGACGGCGGCGGCGAGGGCGGTCCGGCGGGCAGGAGTGGTACGCATGATGGGCTCTCCCTGGGGAGCGGGGCGCACGGCGGCGACGGGGCCGCACGGATGCGCCGGGCTGGTGGTGGGGGCTGTGAGGGCCGAGCCGCGTCGGTGCGGTCCGGCCGGCAGCGCGCCACGAGCCCGTCCCGGGCCCGGTCAGCGCGCGAACGCCACCACGGGCGGCCCGCGCCGCACCAGGCTGTGCACCAGGGCGAGCGCCCCGGGCAGCGGCACGTCCTCGGCCCGGCGCCGGGGCACGGCCGGCGCGGCCGCGGGTACCCCGAGCAGGACGGCGGCGAGCATCGCCACCGCACGGCGCAGCGGTGCGGACCACTCCCGGGCCGCCGCCGCGGTGAGCTTCACCAGGCGCCAGAGCGCGGCCTCGCCGCGCCGCAGCCACCAGCCGGCCACGACCGCCGCCGCCAGGTGGCCCAGCAGCATCGCCGGGCTCGTCCCGAACAGGCCGGAGGCGGCGTGCCCGGTGCCCGCCGCGGCGTACGCGTGCGGGTCCAGGCCGGCGTCGCTGATCAGCTGCTCCGGGGTCGTCCCCGCGGGCAGCTGCGTGGTCCCGTTGCCGGGCATGTCGTCGCAGAGCAGCCGGCCGGCCGCCTCCGGCATCGACATGCCCGCCATGTGGTGGGCACGGGCCGGGGTCAGCGTGTGGAAGAACAGGTGCAGGCCCAACTGGCCCGCGCCGAGCGCCACGGTGATCGCCCCGAGCGAGCGCTCGCGCCCGCCGAGCGCCGCCGCCAGCAGCACCACCGCGGCGAAGCCGGCCGCCAGCGCGGGCAGGGCGACGTCCCCGCCGCCCACCGCCGCGTGCCCGGCGGCCGCCACCAGCGTGCACACCAGCGCGAACGGCACGGCACGCGCCACCCGCAGGTCCCAGGCCGCGGCCTGCACCCCGTCGGCGGGGGCGGCGGCGCCTGCGAACGGGGCGGCGGGGTGGGCAGTCATGGCCGGGCCATCATCTCACCGCTCACACCCCTCCCACGGGCAGGGTGGGAAATGCGCCGAATGACCCTTTCGGCCCGGCGTGCAGGCCGGAGCGTGCGCCGCGCGGCACACTGTTCCGCACCAGTCCATCCGCCGAACGGGCGGTCGCGGCGCGCGCCGACGGTTCGCCGCCGAAACCCCCGGAGATACCTAGTCGTATGTGGAGCCGCAGCCAGGAGGGACCTCCCGTGGACATCTGGTGGACTCTGCACCTCAAGCGCGACCCGGCCAGCGTGCCGCTCGCCCGCCGCATCCTGCTCGGCGCCATGGACACCGCCGGCGTCGACCCGCAGGTCGCCCACGACCTCGGGATCGCCCTCACCGAGGCCTGCGCGAACGCGGTCGAGCACGCCGCGACCGGGCGGCCCGACGACGGGTTCCAGGTCACCGCCGCGATCGCGGGCGACCGGCTGCGGATCGAGGTCGTCGACTCCGGGCCCGGCCTGCCGCCGATCGCGCCGGCCGTCCCGGGCGT
Source organism: Streptomyces sp. NRRL B-24484 (assembly GCF_000717715.1). Classification (GTDB taxonomy): domain Bacteria; phylum Actinomycetota; class Actinomycetes; order Streptomycetales; family Streptomycetaceae; genus Kitasatospora. The sequence goes on from NZ_JOAI01000023.1 coordinate 19,050, forward strand.
GCTGCCCGCCGAGGGCCACCGCGGCCCGGTCGGCCCGGCCCGACCGGCCCCGCGCCGCTGCCGCACCCGCCGCGGCCGGGCCACCCTCGGCCCCCCGGCACCCGGCGGCCGCCACCCGCGCCGCACCGACCGGCCCGGTCCGTACGACACCCACGTACTGCCGGCCGGCCGCCCCGTCCAGGTCCGCACCCCCGACCCGGACGTCCTGCCCGACCTCGGCGCCGAGTCCGGCCGCGGCCTCTTCCTGATCCACGCCCTCACCGACCACGTCCAGCTCCGCAACCACCCCCTCCGCGGCGCGATCGTCAGCTTCGACAAGGTCCTCAAGTGGCAGGACGACGCGCTGCTGCGCGCCGCCTCCTGACCGCCCGGGCGGAGCGCCCCGCCGGGTGCGCCCGGCCGCCGGATTGCCACCCGACCGGCCCCGGCGCAGCATGGCGGCATGAGGTATCAGATGCACGCCGAGTACGGCCCGTCCGGCCCGTCCGACGGGGTGAAGACCTGGCACATCACCCACGACGGCACCTCCGTCGCCCTCTGCGGGCGGGAGTTGAGCCCCACGGCGACGGTGCAGGACCCGGAGCTGTGGTCCCGCTCGCCGGACCACAACTGCCACACCTGCGGGGCGCTGTTCCTGCGCGAGACGCCGTACATGCCGGCCGAGCACGAGTGACCCGACCGCCTGTCCCGGGCCCGGCGGGCCCGTAGCGTGGGCGCCATGGAGCCGATCACGCCCCTCGTCCCCGCGGCCGCCCGTCTGCGGGCCGGCGAGCCGCCGCTCGCCGAGCACGTCGAGCGGCTGTGCACCCGCATCGACCGGATCGACCCGGCGCTGCGCGCCTTCGTCCCGGAGCTCGGCCGGCACGACCGGCTGGCGGCGGCCGCGAAGGAGCTGGAGGCGCGGTACCCGGATCCGGCCGGGCGTCCGCCGCTGTACGGCGTGGCGGTCGGCGTGAAGGACGTGGTGCACGTCGACGGCCTGCCCACGCACGCGGGTTCGGCGCTGCCGCCGGGCGTGCTGGCCGGGCCCCAGGGCCCGTTGGTGGGACGGCTGCGCGCGGCCGGGGCGCTGATCGCGGGCAAGACGGTGACGGCGGAGTTCGCCGTCCTCGCGCCCGGGCCGACCCGCAACCCGCACGACCCGGGCCGCACCCCGGGCGGGTCGAGCAGCGGTTCGGCGGCGGCGGTCGCGGCGGGCCTGGTGCCGCTGGCGATCGGCACCCAGACCGTCGGGTCGATGATCCGGCCGGCGGCGTACTGCGGCGTGGTGGGCTTCCGGCCGACGTACGGCCGGATCCCGCTGGACGGGGTCATCCCGCACGCCCCGACGCTGGACGCCCTCGGGTGCTACGCGGTGGACCTGGAGGGCGTGCGGCTGGCCGCCGCGCTGATCTGCGACACCTGGGCCGACGAGGACACCCGGGTCGACGGAGACACCCGGGCCGCCGCGGTCGGCCGGCCCGACGCGGCGTCCGAGCGCGGGCCCGTGCTCGGCGTCCCCGTCGGCGGGTACCTCGACGAGGTGCACCCCGAGGCGCTGGCCGTCTTCGAACGCACGGTGCAGGGACTCGGCCTGACCGTCCGCCGGGTCGACGTGCTCGGCGACTTCGACACCGTCAAGCACCACCTGCGGACGATCATCCGGTACGAGCTGGCGCAGGTGCACCACGACCTTTTCACCCGCTTCGGCAGTCTGTACCGGCCGGAGACGGTGGCCGCGATCCGGCACGGCCGGGAGGTCGACCGCGCCGACCACCGGGCGGCGCTGGCGGCGCGGGCGGACTTCCGGCGCCGGGTGGCCGAGGTGACGGCCGAGCAGGGCGTGGACGTGTGGGTGACCCCCGCCGCCACCGGCCCGGCGCCGGTCGGCCTGGACTCCACCGGCAGCGCGGTGATGTCGCTGCCGTGGAGTTACGCGGGGCTGCCCGCCGTCTCGCTGCCGGCCGGTGCGCTCGACGGGCTGCCGCTCGGCCTGCAGTGCGTGGGTGCGGAGGGCGGCGACGAGCGGCTGCTGGCCGCCGCGGCCGTGATCGGGGCGCGCCTCGCGGCGTAGGCTGGCCGCCGACAGCGAGGACGGCCGGCGGAGGAGCGCGGTGGAGACGCCGACCACGGACGGACGGGTGCAGCGGGGCAACGAGACCCGCCGCGCGGTGCTGGGGCGTGCCGTGGAGGTCGCCTCCGTCGAGGGCCTGGAGGCCCTGTCGATCGGCCGGCTGGCCACCGACCTCGGGCTGAGCAAGAGCGGGGTGTTCGCCAGCTTCGGCTCCAAGGAGGAGCTGCAGCTGGCCGCCGTGCGCGCCGCCCAGCGGATCTTCCGGGACGCGGTGGTCGTCCCGGTCGAGGACCTGCCCCCGGGGCTCGGCCGGCTGCGGGCGGTCTGCGACTCCTGGCTGGCGTACTCCCGGCGCAGGGTCTTCCCGGGCGGCTGCTTCTTCTACGCGGTGTCGGCCGAGTTCGACGCCCGGCCCGGCCCCGTCCGGGACGCCCTGGCGGCGGCCGCCCGGGTCTGGGAGGAGCACCTCGGCGAGCTGGCCCGGGCCGCCCGCGCGGCCGGTGAGCTCCGCGCCGACGCCGACCTCGACCTGCTGGTCTTCGGCCTGATCGGCATGCTGGAGGCGGCCAACGCCCAGTCGCTGCTGTACGGCGAGGAGCGCCGCTACGACCTCGCCGCGGCCGGCGTCCTGGCGCTGCTGCGCGGCGCCGCGACCACCCCCGAACTCCTGGCCTGACCTTCCGTGCCGCCACCCGGGGAATTCCACGGCCCAAAAACTGCACGAACGATCGTGCTAATATCTCGCTCCGTCAGGCTCCACCCGCCCCGCACCTCCACCGGGGAGACACCATGGACCGCACCAAGACCCTCGTCGGCGCCGCGCTCAACACAGCCGCGCTGATCTCCCCGGACCTCGCCGGCCGGGCCGCCTTCGGCCTCTTCCGCCGGCCCGCCGGGCGCAGCCGCGTCCGCCCGGCCGAGCGCGAGGTCCACGACCGGGCGCGCACCTCGCACCTCACGGTGGCCGGCAAGCGCACCGCGGTCTACCGCTGGGGCGACGGCCGCCACCCGGTGCTGCTGGTGCACGGCTGGCAGTCCCGGGCCGCCCGCTTCGCCCCGCTGGTGACCCGGCTGCTGGCGGAGGGCCGCAGCCCGGTCGCCTTCGACGCCCCCGGCCACGGCGGTTCGGCCGGCTCCACCACCACGATCCTGGAGTTCGGCGAGGCCATCGGCCGGCTGCACGAGCAGGACGGCGGCTACGAGGCCGTGGTCGCGCACTCCTTCGGGGTGGCCTGCGCCTTCCACGCGCTGGCCGAGGGCCTGCGGGCCGACCGCCTGGTGGCCGTCGCCGGGGTCACCGACTTCCGCTTCGTGATCGGCGGCTTCCGCGCGCAGCTCGGGCTGTCCGAGCCCGTCTCCCGGCAGGTCGCCCGGCGCGTCGAGGAGGTGCTCCTGCCCGGGGCCGGCAACGTCTGGGAACGCTTCGACGCCGCGGGCCGGCCGGCCGACAGCGTCCCGCCGACCCTGGTGGTGCACGACGAGGGCGATCCGGTGGTGCCGTTCCGCCAGGCCGGCCGGCTGCAGGCCGCCTACGGGGAGCGGGTGCGGCTGCTCGCCACCACCGGGCTCGGCCACCAGCGGGTGCTGACCGATCCGGCCGTGCTCGACAACGTGCTCGGCTTCCTCACCGAGCCGGCCGGCGGGGCCGCCGTCCCGGCCGAGGGCGGCACCTCGGGCGCCGCCGTGCCGGCGGCGCGGTAGGAGAGGGGAGCCGGGAGGCGGGCGCCCGGCCGGAGAACGCACGGCGGGCGGACCCCTTCCGGGATCCGCCCGCCGTCCTGTGTCCGGTCAGCCGCCGCTCTTGCGGCGGAAGGTGCGCTTGCCGCCGGCCGCCGAGTGGGTGCCGTGGATCTTCGAGCCCTCGCCGCCCTGCCCGGCGCCGCCGCTCCCGCGGCCGCCCTGCTTGCGCTCCAGCGCGGCGAGGAACTTCGCCTTCACGTCCTCCTGGGCGGGTGCCTCGGCGGCCGCCTCGGCCGGGGCTGCCCCGGTCTCGGACTGCTCGGCGGGTGGGGCTGATTCCTTGCTCATGGCGCGACCTCCGGTACGGGGCCCCGGGACAGGGGCCGGGTGCAGTGCACACCCTGCCACGGCGGCGGTCGCTCGGCGGGTTCATTTCACTTCGTCGGGGAAGCGGGGGCCGCCGATCAGGTAGAAGAGCGCGAGGATCGGGAACCCGATCGACGCGATCACGAGGACGAAGAACTGCCAGACCATCGCACACTCCTGGGGCGAGAGCGGGTGATCCCCCGACCGTAAGCCGCGCTCCGACCGGTCGCCACCGCGCGCCCCGGCGCACGCCGGCCGAGCCGCACGAGCCCGTCCGACCCCTGTACCGGGCGGCCGCCCGCCCGCAGACTGGTCCGATGCAGGTACAGCTCGCCGGAGAACCGTACGGGCCGGGACGCGAGAGCGAGGACTTCGCCGCCGCCTCCGCCGAAGCACTGGTGCTGCTCGACGGCTCCAGCATGCCGAAGGACCTGGAGTCCGGGTGCCGCCACGGCACCGCCTGGTACGCCAGACGGTTGGGGGTGCACCTCCTCGCCCGGCTCACCGACCGGGCCGACCGCTCGATCGCCCAGTGCCTGGGCGACGCCATCGTGGAGACGGCGGCCCTGCACGGCGGCCGCTGCGACCTCGGGAACCCGAACACCCCGGCCGCCATGGTGGTTGCCGCCCGCACGGTCGGCGGCTCGCTGGAGTACCTGGTGCTCGGCGACTCGCTACTGGTGCTGCACCCGCGCGAGGGCGCGCCCCGGGTGATCGGCGACAACCAGCGCTTCCCCGGCGGCGAACTGCTGCGCCGGCAGGTCTGGACGACCGTGCCGGGCAGCACCGAGCGGGCCGAGCTCTACCTCGCGTACGCGCAGGCCGTCCGGGCGGCCCGGAACTCCGGGCACGGCCCGTGGATCGCGGCCGCCACGCCGCGCGCCGCCGAGCACGCGGAGACCGGCTTCGTCCCGCTCGCCGACCTGCGGGGGGTGGCCGCGCTGACCGACGGCGCGGCCCGCTTCACCGAGCGCTTCCGGCTCGGCAGCTGGTCGGACGCGCTGCGGCTGCTGGCGGAGTCGGGCCCGGCCGAGCTGATCGCCCAGGTGCGGGCGGTCGAGGCGGCCGACGCCGAGTGCACCCGCTGGCCGCGTGGCAAGAAGTCGGACGACGCCTCCGCGCTCTACGCCCGGATCTGAGCCCGGCCCGGACGCGGCGGGAGCCGCTGACACGCCCCGGGCCCGGCATCTGCCGGGCCCCGGTCGGGTCGATCGGTGCGGGTCAGTCGGTCGGCTGCCCGAACGAGCCGGACTGGAAGTCCTTCATGGCCTGCTCCAGCTCCCGGTGGCTGTTCATCACGAACGGGCCGTACCAGGCGACGGGCTCGCGGATCGGCCGCCCGCCCAGGACGATCACGTCCAGGTTGGGGTGGCGCGAATCCTGCTTGGCGTCCGCGGTGATGGTGACGGTGTCGCCGTCGCCGAAGACCACGGCCTGGCCGGTGCGCACCGGACGCCGCTCGTCGCCGACCGTGCCGTCGCCGTTGAGCACGTAGGCGAGGGCGTTGAAGTCCGGCCGCCAGGGCAGGGTGACCGAGGCGCCCGGCGTGATCGTCGCGTGCAGCAGGGTGATCGGGGTGTGGGTGGCGCCCGGGCCCCGGTGGCCGTCCAGCTCGCCGGCGATCAGCCGCAGCACGGCCCCGCCGTCCGGGCTGGTCAGCAGCTTCACGTGGCCGCCGTGGATGTCCTGGTACCGCGGCTGGGTCATCTTGTCGCTCGCGGGCAGGTTGACCCAGAGCTGGATGCCGTGGAACAGGCCGCCGCTGAGCACCAGCGACTCCGGCGGGGTCTCGATGTGCAGGATGCCCGAGCCGGCCGTCATCCACTGGGTGTCACCGCCGCCGAGGTGGCCGCCGCCGCCGTGCGAGTCCTTGTGGATGAACTCGCCGTCGATCAGGTAGGTGACGGTCTCGAAGCCGCGGTGCGGGTGCCACGGGGTGCCCTTGGGCTCCCCGGCCGCGTACTCCACCTCGCCCATCTGGTCCATCATGATGAACGGGTCGAGGAACTTGGTGTTGATCTTGGCGAAGGCGCGGCGGACGGGGAAGCCCTCGCCCTCGAAGCCCTCGGGCGCGGTGGCGACGGCCAGCACCGGGCGGGCGGCCGCGACCGCGGGGTCGGGGGTGGCGACGCGCGGAAGGGTCAACGGGTTCTCGACGGTCACGGCGGGCATGTCGGCCTCCTTCTGGGGGGTTCTCCGGCCTACGTCCGACAGATTAGTTCAATCCTCAACCAATAGCAAGTTGAAGATTGAACTAAATGGTCACGGATGTGCGGGAGGTCGGAGGACCTCCCGCACGGTTCGGGTCAGCCGTACATCCGGCGCATGGTGAAGTCCACCATCTGCTCGACCGCCTTCGCGTCGAAGACCATCCGGTGTTCGCCCTCCATGTCGAGCGCGAAGCCGTAGCCGGTCGGCAGCAGGTCGAGGATCTCCGCGCCCGTGACACTGAAGTGCTTGGACTCCTTGCCGGCGTAGCGACGCAGCTCCTTGAGCGAGCTGAACATCGGGATCACCGGCGTGGGGGTGTTGTGCAGGGCGAGGAAGCCGGGGCGGTCGCCGCGCGGGCAGTGCACCTTGGAGGTGATGAAGATCGCCTGGAAGTCCTCGACCGGCATCGAGCCGGTGGTGAAGGCCCGGACGGCGTCGGCCAGCGAGGGCGGCGAGGGTTCCGGGTAGAGGGACTGCTGGCCGGCCCCCTGCTGGGGGTCGCCGTACGGGCCGGGGCCGGGCATGCCGTTCATCCCCGCCTGCTGCTGGTAGGGGTCCTGGTACGCGGTCTGCTCGTAGCCGTACACGGGACAAGGCTAGCGGGCCGGGGCGCATTGCAGGGGGGACGGACCTCACAACGTGTGCGCGCCCGGGGTTGTGGGACGTGACCACGTTCATAAGGCTTTGCCGTGAGAGGGCTTGCCCAAGTTACTGCCGGGTAGCATCATGGTGCGTACTGGTGGGTAAGTGGCGCTCGATCGGCGGGCCCACGGCAAGCAGACGAACCGGAGAAACGGTCATGGGTCACTACAAGTCCAACCTGCGGGACGTGGAGTTCAACCTGTTCGAGGTGTTCGGCCGCGAGCAGGTGTACGGCACCGGCCCGTTCGCCGACATGGACGTCGACACCGCGAAGAACATCCTCAGCGAGATCTCCCGTCTCGCCGAGAACGACCTCGCCGCGTCCTTCACCGACACCGACCGCACCCCGCCGGTCTTCGACCCGGAGACCAACACCGCGCCGATCCCGGCCACGTTCAAGAAGAGCTACCAGACCTTCATGGACGCCGAGTGGTGGCGCCTGGGCATCCCGGAGGGCATCGGCGGCCAGGTGACCCCGTCCTCCCTCGTCTGGGCCTACGCGGAGCAGGTCCTCGGCTCGAACCCCGCCATCTGGATGTACTCCTCCGGCCCGGCCTTCGCCGGCGTCGTCTACGAGGAGGGCACCGAGGAGCAGCACAAGGTCGCCCAGCGCATGGTCGACGGCCTCTGGGGCGCCACCATGGTGCTGACCGAGCCGGACGCCGGCTCGGACGTCGGCGCCGGCCGCACCAAGGCGATCAAGCAGGAGGACGGCTCCTGGCACATCGAGGGCGTGAAGCGGTTCATCACCTCCGGTGAGCACGACATGTCCGACAACATCATCCACCTGGTGCTGGCCCGCCCCGAGGGCGGCAAGCCCGGCACCAAGGGCCTCGGCCTCTACATCGTGCCGAAGTACGACTTCGACTGGGAGACCGGCGAGCTCGGCGAGCGCAACGGCGCCTACGCCACCAACGTCGAGCACAAGATGGGCCTCAAGGCCTCGAACACCTGCGAGATGACCTTCGGCGCCAAGCACCCGGCCAAGGGCTGGCTGCTCGGCGAGAAGGTCGACGGCATCCGCCAGATGTTCAAGATCATCGAGTTCGCCCGCATGATGGTCGGCACGAAGGCGATCGCCACCCTGTCCACCGGCTACCTGAACGCCCTCGAGTACGCCAAGGAGCGCGTGCAGGGTGCGGACATCGCCAACTTCCTGGACAAGACCGCCCCGCGCGTCACCATCACCCACCACCCGGACGTCCGCCGCTCGCTGATGACGCAGAAGGCGTACGCCGAGGGCATGCGCGCCCTGGTGCTCTACACCGCCTCCGTCCAGGACGACGTGCTGGCCGCCCGCCTGCGCGGCGAGACCGACGAGGCCGCCGAGCGCCTGAACGACCTGCTCCTGCCGATCGTCAAGGGCTACGGCTCGGAGAAGTCCTACGAGCAGCTCGCCCAGTCCCTGCAGACCTTCGGTGGCTCCGGCTACCTGCAGGAGTACCCGATCGAGCAGTACATCCGCGACGCCAAGATCGACACCCTGTACGAGGGCACCACCGCCATCCAGGGCCAGGACTTCTTCTTCCGCAAGATCGTCAAGGACGGCGGCCAGGCGCTCACCGCCGTCTCCGAGCAGATCCAGAAGTTCATCGCCACCGGCGAGGGCGGCGACGCCCTGGCCGCCGAGCGCGAGGCGCTCGGCAAGGCCGCCGGCGACCTGGAGGCGATCGTCGGCAAGATGCTCGCCGACCTGACCGCCGTCCAGCAGGACGTCACCAACATGTACAAGGTCGGCCTCAACGCCACCCGCCTGCTGCTGGTCTCCGGCGACGTCGTCATCGGCTGGCTGCTGCTCCGCCAGGCCGCCGTCGCGCTGGCCAAGCTGGAGGCCGGCGCCTCGGAGAAGGACGTCCCCTTCTACCAGGGCAAGGTCGCAGCGGCCCGCTTCTTCGCGCGCAACGTCCTGCCGACCACCGCCCCGCAGCGCCTGATCGCGGAGGCCGTGGACAAGGACATCATGGACCTCGCGGAGGAGGCCTTCTGAGGCCCCTGAAGTCTGCCTGACACACCCTCACGCCGTGGGGCCCGGTCCACCGACCGGGCCCCACGGCGTTTCTCCGCCGGACGGAACCGGGCAAACTCCACGTCACGGACGGTCTGACGGACGGTCCGGAATGCACTGTGTCCCGGTGTCCTCACCGTTGTGTCACCGTTTTTGAGTTCGCCGCGTCATGTCCGTGTACGGGCATATGCTCAGATGCGGACCCGGTACCCCCATCCGGCGTCCGACCTCCCTCAACCCAGGAGCAGCATGTCGACCGCCGACCGCCCGGCCCACTTCGACCGGACGCACACCGACGATCTGATCGCCTTCCTCGGCGCCGCGCCCTCGCCCTACCACGCCGTGGCCGCGTCGGCCGAGCGCCTGGAGAAGGCGGGCTTCCGCAGGGTCCTGGAGACCGACGCCTGGGGGGCCGAGGCCGGCGGCCGGTACCTGATCCGCGGGGGCGCGCTGATCGCCTGGTACGTGCCCGAGGGGGCGGGGCCCGAGACGCCGTTCCGGGTGGTCGGCACGCACACCGACTCGCCCAACCTCCGGGTCAAGCCGATCCCGGACACCGGCGCCTCCGGCTGGCGCCAGGTCGCCGTGGAGATCTACGGCGGCGTCCCGCTGAACACCTGGCTCGACCGCGACCTCGGCATCTCCGGCCGCCTCGCGCTGCGCGACGGCAGCGCCCGGCTGGTGCAGATCGACGAGCCGCTGCTGCGCGTCCCGCAGCTGGCCATCCACCTGGACCGCGCCGTCAACGAGGGCCTGAAGCTCGACAAGCAGCGCCACCTCACCCCGATCTGGGGGATCGGCGAGGTGACCGAGGGCGCGCTCCTGGAGTACGTCGCGGGCAAGGCCGGCGTGGCCGCCGCGGACGTGGCCGGCTGGGACCTCATGACCCACGACGTGCAGCCCGCCTCCTACCTCGGCCGCGACCGCGAACTGCTGGCCGGCCCCCGGCTGGACAACCTGCTCTCGGTGCACGCCGGCACCGCCGCCCTGGCCGCCGCGGCCACCGGCGACGCCCCGCTGGCGTACATCCCGGTGCTGGCCGCCTTCGACCACGAGGAGACCGGCAGCGAGTCCGACACCGGCGCGCAGAGCCCGCTGCTCGGGAACGTGCTGGAGCGCACCGTGTACGCCCGCGGCGGCACCGCCGAGGACCGCGCCCGGGCGCTGGCCGGCACCGTCTGCCTCTCCTCCGACATGGGGCACGCCGTGCACCCCAACTACAGCGAGCGGCACGAGCCGGGCCACCACCCGATGCCCAACGGCGGCCCGATCCTCAAGGTCAACGTCAACAACCGGTACGCCACCGACGGCGTCGGCCGGGCGGTGTTCGCCGCGGCCTGCGAGAAGGCCGGCGTGCCGTGGCAGACCTTCGTCTCCAACAACGCCATGCCCTGCGGCACCACCATCGGCCCGATCACCGCGGCGCGGCTCGGCATCACCACCGTGGACTGCGGCATCGCCGCGCTCTCCATGCACTCCGCCCGCGAGCTGTGCGGCGCGGAGGACCCGTACCTGCTGGCGAGCGCCCTCAAGGCGTTCCTGGAGGGCTGAGCCCGGGCGCAGGCGCCCCCCAAGAGGAACCCCGGGCCCGGAGGGCCGTCCGCAGGCGGTGGGGGCCGCCGGGCGGGCGGCCCCCGGGCCTTCACCCGCCGCCGGTCACTCCATGCCGGCGAGCACCAGTGGCAGACGGCCCGCGCCGCCGGCCACCAGCTTCACCGGCACGCCCCAGTCCTGCTGGTGCACGTGGCAGGCCGGGTACTCGATCTCCGGGTCGTCGTCGCAGGACGCCGCCATCGCCGACACGTGCAGCACGCCCTCGGCGACCGCCTCGTTCAGCACCAGCTCGCGGGAGAGGTCGGTGTCCGCACCCGCGCCCGAGAGCAGCAGCTCCGGGGGGGTGGAGCTGACCAGCAGCCGGGTGGACGGGCCGTAGCGCTCGTCCAGCTTCTGCCCGGACGGAGCCTGGAAGACCACGTCCAGCTGCAGGGCGCCGGGGGCCACCTCGGTGGCGGCGCGCTGGGTGCGGTGCGCCACCGACTCGACCCGGACGGCCTCCTCGGGCAGCCGCAGCCGGGTCAGCCGGTGCCGGGCCGACTCCACCACGACGATGTCGCCGTCCACGACCACCGCGCCGGAGGGCTCGCGGACGTCCGTGGCGAGGGTGGTCACCTCGCCGGTCGCCGGGTCGAAGCGGCGCAGCGCGTGGTTGTAGGTGTCGCTGATCGCCACCGAGCCGTCGGGCAGCACGGTGACGCCCAGCGGGTGCTGCAGCAGCGCCTGCTCGGCGGCGCCGTCGCGGTGGCCGAAGTCGAACAGGCCGGTGCCGACCGCGGTGTGGACCGAACGTGTTTCACGTGAAACCCAGCGCACCGCCGAGGTCTCCGAGTCGGCCACCCAGAGCCGCTCGCCGTCCGCGGAGACCGCGAGGCCGGACGGCTGGGCGAACCAGGCCTCGGCCACCGGGCCGTCGACCAGGCCCTCGTTGGTGGTGCCGGCCGCGACCGCGACCGTGTCGGCCGCCGGGTCGAAGGCCCACAGCTGGTGCACGCCCGCCATGGCGATCCACACCCGGCCGTCGAACCAGGCGACGTCCCAGGGCGAGGAGAGGTCGACCTCCCGGGCGGGCCCCTCGGTCGCCGAGCCCTGCCACCACTGCCGGCCGGTGCCGGCCAGCGTGGTGGCGCTGCCGTCGGAGAGCCGGACGCCGCGCAGTGCGTGGTTCACGGTGTCCGCCACCACCACGTCGTAGCCGAGGTCCAGGCCGTCCGGCACCAGGGCGAGGCCCTGCGGCTCGCTGAACCGCGGAGCGGCGCCGTCCACCAGGCCGCGCTCGCCGTCGCCGATCCGGCGCAGCACCGTCTCGCCGTCCTCGGCCAGCTCCACCAGCGAGTGGTGCCCGGAGTCGGCCACCAGGTAGTGGCCGTCCGGCAGCCGCACGGCCTTGCCGGGGAACTTCAGGTCGCCCGCCTGCGGCTCGGGCGGCACGTACGGGCCGTCGCCGCGGCGCAGCGTGCCCTTGGCGGCGTGCTCGGCCTCCAGCTCCTCGACCAGGGCGGCGATCGCGTGCGCGTGGCCCTCGCCGGCGTGCTGCGCGACGACGTAGCCCTCGGGGTCGATCACCACCAGCGTCGGCCAGGCCCGCACCGCGTACTGCTTCCAGGTGGCCAGCTCCGGGTCGTCCAGCACCGGGTGGTGCACCTCGTACCGGTCCACCGCGTCGACCACGGCCCGGTGGTCGGCCTCGTGGACGAACTTGGGCGAGTGGACGCCGACGATCACCACCGTGTCGCGGTGCGCCTCCTCCAGCTCCCGGAGTTCGTCCAGAACGTGGAGGCAGTTGATGCAGCAGAAGGTCCAGAAGTCGGCGATGACGATCTTGCCGCGGAGGTCGGCCAGCGTCAGGTCCTTGCCGCCGGTGTTGAGCCATCCGCCCTTGCCCACCAGTTCGGGGGCGCGTACGCGTGCACGTGTAGCCATGACCTCATCCAACCCCATCGGGCCCGGCCGGCATTCCGGGCCGGGCCCCGGCCGCCGCGGCGGCCGGGGCCCGGGTGGTCACCGGCGCGACCGCCGGCGCGGGGCTACGCCCTGCCCCAGGTCCCGGTGGACCAGAGGGCGCCGGCGGGGTCCGACCGGCCGGGCCGGTAGATCACGAGGTTGCCGTCGTCCTGCACCCGCGCGTAGGCGCCCGGGGCGTGCAGGTTCGGGGTCGACCAGCCGATCAGGCCGTTGGACGCGTTGGACAGGTACATGGCGCCCGTGACGTTCGAGAGGAACGCGATCGACGCCGGGCGGTTCCACGTCCCGGTGGACCAGAGCGCGGCGCCGTCCCGCTTCCGGTAGAGCACCAGGTTGCCGTCGGTCTGGTTGACCAGCCAGGTCGAGTTCGACCTGATCCACTGGCCGGGCCGGATGCCCCGGCTCCGGTCCAGGACGCCCTCCGGCCGCGAGGCGCCGTCGACCGCCGGTGCGAGGCCGGTGGTGGTCTGCCAGAGCGTCCCGTTGATCGAGCTGCTGACGCCCCACCAGCCGTCCAGCAGCTGGGCGTACGCCCCCGGGTGGCCCCAACTGCGGGTGCTCCAGAGCGCGTCCGCCGGTGCGCTCCGCCCCTGGCGGTAGACGACCAGGTTGCCGTCCGGCTGCATGACGGCGTAGGCGCCGGGGTGGCCGTAGGTGCCGCTGCTCCACACGGCCGGGCCGTGGTTGCCGGTCGGGCCGACCAGGTAGAGCACCAGGTTGCCGTCCCCCTGCATCACCAGGGCCGTCTCGCCGCTGACGAGGCTCTGACCCGGTGTGAGCTGCTGACCGCTCTGCAGGAACGCCGACGTTCCCGCGGCGGCGGGCTGCAGTGCGGGCACGGCGGTCGCGGCGGTCGCGGTCGCGGCCGGGGCCGAGAGCGCGAGCGCCGCGGCGCCGGCCAGGGCCGCGACGGCCCGTCTGAACACGATCTTCCGCATGAGTGGAAGTCCCCCTCTTCATGTAGGCACACGATTCATACACCCTGCCGTCCGCCGCCGTGCGGGCCCCCGGGCCAGAAGCCGGCCGGACCGGGCGAGAATGGGGCGGTGATCGTCGCCAGTGAGCCCCGGGGGCCCGTCGCCGTCCCGCCGTCCGTCGTGGAGTTCGCCGCCGGGCGACCGGTACGGCCGGTGTGGCGCAACCTCCTCGGAGGGCTGACCTTCCAGGTCGGGGCCGACGGGGAACGGGAGTTCGTGAAGTGGCTGCCGGCCGGTGCCGGTCGCGGACTGGAGGCCGAGGCCGTCCGGCTGCGCTGGGCGGCGAGGTTCACCGCGGTGCCGGTGGTGCTCGCCGCCGGGTCGGACGAGGACGGCTCGTGGCTCGCCACGGCCGGGCTGCCCGGGCGGTCCGCGGTGGACGACCGGTGGCTGCGCGATCCCGCGATGGCCGTCCGGGCGGTCGGCGAGGGGCTGCGCGCCCTGCACGAGGCGCTGCCGGTCGACGGGTGCCCGTTCGACTGGTCGGCCGGGGCCAGGCTCGGCGCCGTCCGGGCCCGGGCCGCGGCGGGCCTGATCGACCCCGCCGACCGGCCCGAGGGGCTGCCGCGGTTCACCACCGTCGACCAGGCGCTGCGCGTGCTGGAGGACGTCCCGCCGCCGGACGGCCCGGCGGTCTGCCACGGCGACGCCTGCGCCCCCAACACGCTGGTCGGCGACGACGGGCGGTGGACCGGCCACGTCGACCTCGGCGCGCTCGGCGCCGCCGACCGCTGGGCCGACCTCGCCGTCGCCACCTGGAGCACCGTCTGGAACTACGGCCCGGGCTGGGAGAAGCCGCTGCTGGACGCCTACGGCATCGCACCGGACGGGGAGCGGACGGCCTACTACCGGCTGCTCTGGCACCTGTCCGACTGATCGCGGGCGCCCCGTGCCGGTGACCGGATCGTTCCGGTGCGGGACGTGATCATGTCTGGGGTGCGGGCCCGCCGGCGGCCACCATGGAGGACATGAAGAGCGCACTCGTCGTGATCGACGTCCAGGAGTCCTTCCGCCGCCTGCCCAACTGGGAGGCCGTCTCCGATCCGGGGATCGCCGACAAGGTCGGCCGGCTGGTCGCCGCCGCCCGGGAGAAGGACGACCTCGTGGTGTGGATCCTGCACACCGAGCCCGGCAGCGGCACCCCCTTCGACCCGGAGTCCGGGCATGTGCGGCTGATGGACGGCCTCAAGCCCGAGGACGGCGAGCCCGTCCTCACCAAGACCTCGCACAACGCATTCACCACCACCAACCTGCAGCAGCAGCTCACCCGGCACGGCGTCGGCGAGGTCGTGGTCAGCGGCATCCGCACCGAGCAGTGCTGCGAGACCACCGCGCGGGTCGCCTCCGACCTCGGCTACCGGGTCGTGTTCGTCACCGACGCCACCGCCACCCACCCGATCGAGCACCGGGACGCCCCCGCCGGCCGCAGCCTGGCGGAGGTCCTCGCCGACCCGCGTACCCTGTCCACCGACGAGATCATCACCCGGACCGAGTACGCCCTCGCACGGCGCTTCGCCCGGATCGCCACCGTGGAGGAGCTGACCGGATCGTGACCAGGGTGGTCTTCCTGCTGGCGCCGCGGCTGCACCTGCTGGACCTCGCCGGTCCGGCCCAGGTCTTCTCCGCGGCGGCCGACCTCGGCCACGCCTGGGAGATCGGGTACGTGGCCGAGCAGGAGGACGTCACCACCGCCCAGGGCATCGGGCTGAAGGCCGCCACCCGGTGGCCCGGGCTGTCCGCCGGTGACCTGGTGGTCGTCCCGGGCTGGCGCTCGCCGAGCCTGCCGACCGGGCCGGTGTTCACCCGGGAGACCCTGCAGCGGGTGGTCGCCCACCACGCGGCCGGCGGCACCGTGGCCAGCATCTGCTCCGGCGCGGACGCGCTGGGCCGGGCCGGCCTGCTGGACGGCCGCCGCTGCACCACCCACCACGACCTGCAGGACGAGCTCGCCCGCCGCCACCCGCGGGCCTCCGTCGTCCCCGACGTGCTGTTCGTCCAGGACGATCGCGTCCTCACCTCCGCCGGGATCGCCAGCGGGATCGACCTGGCGCTGCACCTGCTGGCGGTCCGCCACGGCCCCTACGTCGCCGCCCAGGTGGCCCGCACGATGGTCGTCCACACCCGCCGCAACGGCGACGAGCAGCAGGACAGCGCGATGCTGCGGCACCGCGCCCACCTCAGCGACGCGGTGCACCGGGTGCAGGACGTCATCGACGCCCGGTTCGCCGACCCGCTGCTGCTCTCCGGGCTGGCCGCCGGCGCCGGGGTCAGCGAACGGACCCTCACCCGGCGCTTCACCGAGGCGACCGGCCTCACCCCGCTGCGCTACCAGCAGCTGCTGCGCCTGGAGCACGCCGAGCACCTGATCGGCCGGGGCGCCACCGTGGAGTCGGCCGCCCGCTCGGTCGGCTTCCAGGACGCCCGGATGCTGCGCCGGCTGCGCGCCCGGCCCGCCGCGGACTGACGGCACCCGGACGGCCGGTCTCCGCGCCCCGCCGCGCGGCCGAGGGCTGACCTGCGGCCCGGCGTCCGGCACGATGTGCTCGGCAGTGTCCGTCGAGGGAAGCAGGCAGGCATGAAGTACGTGGTCAAGGAGCGGCTGTTCGCGGTCGGCGACGACTACTGGATCGAGGACGGCGACGGCGAGAAGGCCTTCCTGGTGGACGGCAAGGTGCTGCGGCTGCGCGACACCTTCGAGCTGCAGGACCCGTCCGGCGCGGTGGTCGCCGTCATCAAGGAGAAGGTGCTCACCGTCCGCGACGCGATGCGGATCGAGAACGCCGAGGGCGACACCGTCGCGACCGTCCGCAAGAAGCTCTTCACGCCGTTCCGCGACAAGTACCTGGTGGAGCTGGAGGCCGGCGGCGAGCTGGAGGTGCACGGCGACCTCATCGACAAGGAGTACAAGGTCGAGTCGGACGGCGACACCGTCGCCGAGATCTCCCGCAAGTGGTTCCGGATCCGCGACACCTACGGCGTGGAGATCGCGGACGGCGCGGACGTGCCGCTGCTGCTCGCCGTCGCCGTCTGCCTGGACCGGATGGTCGAGCACAACGCCTGACGCCCCGCCGGCCCGCGGCGGTGCGCCGCGGGCCGGCCGGCGCTCAGACGATGACGTGCGGCAGGAAGCGCGCGCCGACGTGGGTGATCGGCGAGTCGTGCGTCTCGCGGATGCCGAGGCCGGCGGCCTCGCCGTCCACCACCCAGGCGCCCAGTACCGGCTGGTTGCCGTCGAAGACCGGCAGCGGGCAGAGCTGCTGGAAGCAAAACCCCTCGGCGCCGTAGCGGTCCGGTGCGCCGGCCCAGGCGGGCAGCAGGGTCTCGTCGCCGCCCGGTTCGACGATCCGCACGCCCGAGCCCTCCCGGCCGAGCAGCGGCTTGGCCGCGTACCCGGTGGCGGTGAGCTCGCGCGGCCCGTCGAGGTAGGCCGGCAGCAGGTTGGGGTGGCCGGGGAAGAGCTCCCACAGCACCGCCAGCAGCGCCTTGTTGGAGAGCAGCATCTTCCACGGCGGCTCGATCCACAGCGTGGAGCCGGTGGAGCCGCCGAGGTCGACGGTGGCCAGCAACTGCTCGCCGAACTCGTCCTCCGCCAGCCACTCCCACGGGTACAGCTTGAACGCGGAGCGGATGTAGCGGTGCTGCAGGTCGACGAACCGGCCGGTCAGCCCGTCCAGGCCGATGTCCTCCACGGCGATCGACACCGTCTCCAGACCGGCCTGCTCGGCCGTCTCCTGGAGGTAGAGGGTGGTCATCCAGTCCTCGCCCTCGGAGTCGCCGCGCGAGTGCGCGAAGTGCACCGGGCCGGGCGGCAGCAGCTCCTTCTGGCGGGCCCAGGCGGCGACCAGCCGCTCGTGCAGCGAGTTCCACTGGTCCGCCTCGGGGAAGCGCTCCTCCATCCAGAACCACTGCGGGCTGGCCGCCTCGATCAGCGAGGTCGGGGTGTCCGCGTTGTACTCGAACATCTTCGCCGGGCCGGTGCCGTCGTACGCCAGGTCGAACCGCCCGTACAGGGACGGCTGTTCCTCGCGCCGCCGCCAGGAGGCGGCGATCACCTCGGCGAGCCGCGGGTCGGTGATGCCGTAGTCGGCGAACCGGCCCGTGCGCACCACGTGGTCGGCGGCCTCCAGGCACATCCCGTGGAGTTCCTCGACCACCTCCTCCAGCGACTCGACCTCGGGCAGCGAGAACTCGTAGTAGGCGCTCTCGTCCCAGTACGCGTACTCGGCGCCGGGGTCGCGGGGGTCCTCGCAGACGGCGTAGATCAGGCCCTGGGCCTCGACCGCGGCCTGCCAGCCCGGCCGCGGTTCGACGGTGCGGCGGCGCATCGCGGTCAGCCCCCGCCCGAACCGGAGCTGCCGCTCGGGCAGCCGAAGCCCCCGCGCTTGGTGGCGGCCTTGTCGAAGGTGCCGCCGGCGGCGTTCAGCGAGCCGGAACCGCAGTAGTACCAGCGGCCGGCGGCCGCGGTGGTGCCCGTGGAGCAGGAGTGGTCGTCGAGCACCTTGAGGGTGCCCGGGTCGACGCAGCGCCGGGGCGCGCTGCCGCCGGACGAGGAGCAGCCGGTGAGGGCCAGTGCCAGCGTCCCCACCATGCCGAGGGCGACGACGCCCGAGCGGCGGCGGGCGGAGGAGGGGTCGGTCTGCGTCATGACGGGTGATGGTACTTAAGGCTCCCCAGCGCCGGAACCATGGGATATCTTTTGCCGGTCCTTGACACTTCGGGTGGCACCTGGCGTGGCACTCCGCCCTGGGGGAGCAGCATGAACGACATCGTCCACGGCCTCGGCGTGGCCGCCGCCTACGGCGCCGTCGGCCTGGTGCTGCTGCTGCTCGGCGTGGGCCTGGTCGACGCCCTGACGCCGGGCAAGCTCGGCCGGCAGATCTGGCTGGAGCGCAACCGGAACGCCGCCGTGGTGCTCAGCTCCGCGCTGATCGGCATCGGCGGGATCGTCTTCACCGCGATCATGTACACCTACGACGAGTTCGCGAAGGGCCTGGCCGCGACCGCGCTCTTCGGCCTGCTCGGCCTGGTGCTGATGGCCGCCGCGTTCTGGCTGGTGGACCTGCTGACCCCGGGCAAGCTCGGCGAGGTGCTGGTCGACCCCGAGCCGCACCCGGCGGTCTGGGTGACCGCCGCCTGCAACCTGTCGGTCGCCGCCATCGTCGCCGCGTCGATCGCCTGAGCCGCCGCCCGAGCGGCCCGCACGCGGCCGGCACCCCGACCACCGGGGTGCCGGCCGCTGCCGTTGCCGCGGGCGGCGGCTCAGCCCGCGGCCAGCCGCTCCGTCAGCCGGGCCTTCGCCGCGGGCCACTCGTCGTGGAGCATCGAGAAGTAGACGCTGTCGCGCCAGCTGCCGTCCGGCCGGCGGCGGTGGCGGCGCAGGGTGCCCTCGTACCGGGCGCCGAGGCGGCGGATCGCGTTCTGCGAGCGCTCGTTGAGGTGGTCGGTCTTCCAGGTGACGCGGCCCATGCCGAGTTCCTCGAAGGCGTGGGTGAGCAGCAGCAGCTTCGTAGTCCTCGTTTAGAGACGCACGTTATCGGGCTGGCGTGCGGGCCGCAACGCTCAACAACGGTTCCCGCCTGCCCTTGTTGGCCGACGTGCCGTTCTGCCTGGTCAGACCGGCTGCGGCGAATCTTTGCGATGAGCTGACCAGGTAGGTTCGGCCGCATCCAAGGCGGCCGAAGCGTCGTCGAGGCTCCGAAGGAAGGGTGGTAGCTCATGTGGAAGTGCGAGGTTGTCGTCGGGGCTGAGCTCGACGTCGCGGAGGTGGCCGAGCTCTACCGCGCCTCGACCCTTGCCGAGCGCCGGCCGGTCGAGGACGTCGAGCGTTTCGCGGCCATGGTCAGGCAAGCGAACCTGATCGTCACGGCCCGCCACGAGGGCCGCCTCATCGGTATCGCCCGATCGCTGACCGATGGCGTCTACGCGACGTACCTGTCTGATCTTGCGGTCGACCGGGCGTATCAGCGCCAGGGCGTAGGCCGAGCCCTGATCGAAGCCACGCGCGAGGCCGCGCCACTGGCGAGCGTTGTTCTTCTTGCCGCGCCGGCCGCCGTCAACTACTACCCGCGGGTTGGCTTCAAGCAGCACACCTCGGCGTGGGTACTCGACCGTCCGGAGTGACCCAGCAACGCGAAGCGCCGTCCGCTTCGGCCGAAGGGGTGGCCGAAGCGGGCGGCGCTGTGCTGGTGGGGCCGGGTGCTGGGGCGTTAGTGGCTCTGGGAGCCTGCGCACGGCCGGCAGAGCCATCGAACGAACGGCGGGCCGCTCTGGCGTTCGACGCACCCGGTGGGGACGGGGTCGGACGTCTCAGCGCCGCAGCGGGCGCAGTGCACGGTCATCACGCCACCGCCCCGACGAGGCGGTGCGCACCGGGGTAGCTGTACCCGGGATCGGGCAGCCCCTCGGCGATCGCCCACAGGGCGGCGAGGCGGGCGGCCTGCCGTTGTGCCTCGGCGTCTGCTTCCCATCGGCGGACCCACAGCGGGACTACCCGGACGGTGGCGGGTCGGGGCAGCACTGCAGGGTCGAGCTTCGGTGCCCGGTGTGCGCGCTGTTCGCGCTCGATGGCATCCGCGGTGACTTCCTGCAGGGTGGGGCTGACGGGCGGAGTCCGTTCCGGCTCGGGCAGGCGTGCGGGCGCCGGGACCGGTCCGGGGGTGGCGACCGGGAACGGCACTCGCTCGCGGCGGCTGTAGGAGGGCGCGCGGAGGCCGTCCAGCTCGACCCGGATGGGGCGGGGGGCGCCTGCACGGTGACGTCCGGTGGGGGCATCCGTCCCGCTGCTGAGGAACAGAGCCACAGCGAATGCGAGGACCAGGCTGCCGGCGCATGTGTAGAACCAGGCCCAGAATGTAAGGTCAGACATAGTTGGCAGCTCCCTAAAGCTGTCGACTGCGACCCCCGGGGCCGGCCCTAATCGGCTTCCGGGGGCTTTTTTGTTGGCGAGTTCGACCGTAGTCGCCACTTGTCTAAGTTGTCTACACGTCTACTCGTCTAAGTGGATGCGCGGAAGCGCGCTCCGTAGGCTGCTGCCATGTCTGAGACCTCCGGTGATCGTCCGCGGCGCGTACCGCCGTATATGGAGGCGGCCCGAGAGCTGGCCGACGAGATTCGTGCGGGGCGCTACGACGACGGCACGTCGTTTCCGTCCGAGACGCAGTTGACTGCCCGATTCGGCATGGCCCGAATGACCGTTCGCCGAGCCTTGGGCGTGCTGCAAGAGGCCGGGCTGATCACCACTCGATGGGGCAAGGGGTCTGCGGTCGTCCCGCCGGACCAGCGGCCGAACTGAGATACCGCGGCCCCGCCCGGCCGGATCAACAGCGGGACGGGGCCGAAGCGCGGGGGTGGTCATGGTCGAGGACTAGGCCAGCAGTGCAGCACGCACCGTCTCTGCGGTCTCGCCAAGATCCACGCGGCCCAGGTGCGACACCAGCGCCGTCCGAACCTCGTCGAGGGTGGTCGGCAACGCGCCGCCGGCCAGCCTGCTCGGAGCCACTCCGACGCGGAACTCTCGCTGTGCCAGGGCGGTATGGACCAGCTCTCGCGCGAGGTCGAGCACTGTCCGTTCCCGCAGCGCGAACGTGAGGTGCAGGCTCGTGTCATCACCGACGCAGTAGGGGCTGTGCACCCAGCCCCGCGGGAGCACGAGCGTGTCGCCAGGCTCCAACTCATACTCTGCGTAAGGCTCGGTGGTGTCCCACCGGTCTTGCATGTCCTGCGTCCACATGACCGGGGAGTCCAGGAAGTCATCGACGGGCAACTCGACCTCCGGACGCCAGATCGGCCACCGCTTACGGCCGTGCATCTGCGTGACCACGGCTGTGAACTGGTCCCAGTGGTGCCGAAGCCCCTGCCTGCCTGCGGGGGTGACGATAGCCGAGACATACAGCGAGTACCCGGTCTCGTCCTGAATCGCGCGGCACAACTCGGCGAGGTACGGCACGCTGCGTTGCAGCTCCCGCAGGTTGACCGTGTGCCCGTCGTTGAACAGCTCACGGAGCCGTCCGGGCTTCATCTGTCCGTCCTTCGAGAACCGCCCCGGGTGGACGGCCCGGCCGTCCTTGACCGCGGCGGTTGCGGCCGGGTTCAGCAGGCCGTGATCAATGTGACTGTCCATGAGTCGGAGCGTGATCCGCTCGTCCAGCTCGGACCCGATACGGCGGTAGAGCTGCGGCTCGGTGGGGCAGCCGCGGAGTAGAGACTCTGCGGCGGAGCCCATCAGTGCCGAGAGGGACATGAGGCTGTCTCCTTCATCCGAGCGGGCATGGAATCTCTGGGTGGAGAGGAAGGTTCGGGCACGAGATCACGGCGTAGCTGATCAGCCGGTCGCCGGTGATGTAGTAGCACCACACCGAGTCCGTGCCGTGAGCGATAGCCGTCCGGGCATGGTGGGTCTTGGCGTCGAGCCCGCAGTCGACGGCGCCACCGTCGAAGCGCGGTGCGGGGAGGTACCGCCGGTAGATGCCGGCGAGCCATTCCACCGCCGAGTCCGGGTCCTTCCACGTCCTGTCGGCGAGATCTGCGGGGCGCCGCAGCAGGTAGTGACCGGTGAACATGGGCGGGATGGTGCGCTGCTCGAACGGTTTGTAGTGCTCTGCATCGAACGCCTGCCCCTTGGGGCTCTTGAGGGTGGCGGGGTCGATTGGCTGCGGACGGCGAAGGTACTCGGTGTGATACAGCGCGCTGGTGCCGATCCAGGGGCCGTACCCGTGCCAGTGGCCGGAGAAGTCCACGGGTTATCCTCCAGGAAGCGGACGCGCCTGCTCCAACTACACCTTGGAGCAAGCGCGTCCGTGTTTCAGGGGTGGGTCAGCCTAGGTCGTCAGACCGTCAGTCCCCGGGACCTGACCCAGTTGACGGCGAAGGCGTCGAGCTCGGCGCCCTCGTACCGCACCTCTCGGCCGGCTCCCTCCGTCTTGCTGTCGCGCAGGACGAAGCCCTCCTCCGCGCCGGGGATGGCGGCGAGGTCGACGCACGACTCGTTCTCGCTGCCGAGGTTGCCGCCGCACTGCAGCTCGAAGACCGCACCGTCGAGCGGCAGCTCGTACAGGTTCTGCTTGGACACGTTCCCTCCATCAGGGTTGGTAGTGCCGTCCGGCCGGTTGGTCAGACGGATGGAGCAGGTTGGTACCAAGCCGCGTCCCGGGAGGCGCGCGCAGTACCGGGACCGCCCGGCCGGTGTGCCTAGGGGCTGGCATCGGGCGGAGTCTCAGAGGTGGCGCGGCTCTTTGCCGGCCGTATCCGCAGGTCGGCGTGAACGGTCTTGCCGAGAGCCTCGGGTGTCACTCCCCAGTGACCTTGGGTGAGGCGGTGCACTAGGCCCATGCCGCGCCCAGAGGTGTCGGTCGGGCCCGCGGTGACCATGACCGGCAGCGAGCGTGAGCCGTCGCGAACCATGATGCGAACGGTGTCGTCAGTGATGCGGCGCACGGCAACACCCATACGGCGCTGACAGCCGGTCTTGGCGGCGTTTGTCGCGAGCTCGGACACGATCAGCTCGGCCGCGTCGACCAACTCGGCCAAGCCCCACTCATCAAGCTTGTTCCGAACTAAGTGCCGTGCCGCACGGACGGATTCGGGTCTGTAGGGGAGAAAGGCCGTGGCGGGTGCCGGCGCGGCCGGTCGCACAGTCTCAGGCCCCGGCTCAGGCTCCCGGCACTGCGAGATTGCCGTCTTCGCAGTGGGCCGGGGGCGCCGTTGGTGAACCCTCTCCGAGGTAGAACCGCATACCGTCGTCGCACTGGCCACCGCGGCATTGCCGAGCGGCGGCTCGATGCCGCTTGTGACGCGAGCGACAACCATGCAGTCCTCCAGATCGACGGCCCTGCGATGCCGCCCCGACGGGGGCGCAGGGCGGACATCGCTTCCAGTGCGCCGCCCGGTGGCTCCCGACAGCACCGGTTCCACGGCCCTTTCGTCCGGGCGGCTCGACAAGTGAACGACCGTCAGCGGCTCGTGCGTCAGGAAAATGTCGTTGCTGCGTGCTTGCTCGCCACCGGAAAACTTGACCATCTCATTACGTAGCCCCCTGCACGGCAGGTGATCGCGACGCTACGGTCGGCTCATGGGTGACAACGCTGCACTCCGCCGGCACATGGACGATCTCGGCCTCACGCAGGCAGACTTAGTGCGACTGGTGAACGAAGCGATCCAGGAGCTCACGGGGAAGCCGGGCACGGTATCAGAGCGAACGGTCTACAACTGGCTGTCAGGCAAGACGCGTTGGCCGCCCGCCAAGATCCGCGCCGCACTCCGGGCAGTATTTGGGTGTACAGGTCCAGACCTCGGATTCATCCCGCCGGCCAAGGCCAGCCAGACACCCCCGGAGATGCCTGTGAAGCGTCGCAGCTTCATCACTGCCCTTGGGGGCGCGGCCCTCGCTGCCACGGCGCCCCCTGCAGGCGGGCAGCATCGGATCGGCACTGCGGATATCGAGCGGCTCAATGCCCGATTCGCCGACGTGATCGCTAGCGACCACAGGCATGGCGGACGAGCCAGCATTGAGGCCCAGGCTGCCGCACTCGCCGATGAAGCCTTGGCTCTCCAACGGAGCGGATCGGCGGGGCAGCGGGTCCGCTCGGGCCTCTACGCCTGTGCGGCAGCGTTCATGTCCAGCGCGATGTGGGCGGCCATCGACGGACGTCGCTTCGATGCCGCACTGCAGCACCACCAGAAAGCGGCTGCTCTGGCTGCTATGTCTGGTGACTCCACCATCCAGTTCCGGATCTGGTCCCACGCGGGCAGCCTGTACCGTCACATGGGCCGCCCTTCCGATGCCCTCGCCGCGAACGATGTGGCCAGGGGGCTGCCAATCGGCCGCCGAGACCCGCTGTTTGCCTCCCTGGGGCACGCGAGGCATGCGGCCATTCTCGGACTGACCGGCGACGCCAACGCCGTTCAGCGTCTAATCGGACGTGCCCAAGCCGCCCTGGACCGAGCAGACCCGCAGGCATCACGGCCGGTCTGGATAACCGCTCATTACGATCAGGCCGAGCTGGAATCGCTTGCTCTTGCCGCTCACCTGGCACTAGGCCGGCACGCTGATGCTGAGGCGCACGCCCACCGAAGCCTGGCCCTGCTCCGGCCCCACATGCAGCGCAGCCGCGCCATTACTCGTGCCCGACTCGCTCGCGCCCAGCTTGGCCAAGAGGACGTCGAGCCGGCAGTCGCCACCGCAGTGGATATCCCGGCCAGCCTGGCCCGCCATCCGCGCGTTGCGGGAATGCTCGACCGGTTCGGTACCCAGCTCCATGCCCTTGCCCCGGGAAGTGGTCACACCCGAGTGTGGGACGACTACACCCGCGAGGCCCGGAGGACTACCGCATGACCGGAATCGAGCTGCGCCACTACTACGACTTGGCCCATCCCGCGCGACAGACGCTCATTGACGTGTACTCCGATGTCCGCGCGCCACTTCTCCACCTGCCCAACTACGCGGTCGAGACCTTCGCCGAGCGCGTCGACCGGCACGCAAGCGAGCCAGGTTTCGAGGTCGTATTTGCATACGATCAGGGCCAGCCGGCCGGGTACGCCTACGGCAATACCATCGAAGGTGGCGACCGATGGTGGACTCGCATGGCTAAGCCTCTGCCCGCTGAGATCACCAGTACCCCCACGCTCGCGCTGAAAGAGATCGGCGTCCGTATCCCGTGGCGCGGCACTGGCCTGGCCCGCCGGATTCATGACGAGCTGGTCACTGGGCGGACCGAGAAGCGCGTGACGCTCATGGTCAACCCTGCTGCCGGCGACGGCAAGGTGCTGGCCCTGTACGAGTCGTGGGGGTACGAGGCAATCAACGAGGTACGGCCGTCACCAGATGCGCCGCCGCTGATCGCAATGCTTCGTAGCCTGCCGTAGGGCTGTGACTTGGAGAACGACGAAGGCGCCCCCATACCGGCCGCAGGGCCGGTACGGGGGCGCAGTTGTGTCTACGGGGGGTCGAGGTGGCGGGCGGTGCGCTGGTCGACGCGGTCGACCGCATCACGCAAGCTTCCGCCCGAGTTGGGGTGCAGCTCGTGCTCGACGGTGCCGAGCTTGTGCTCGATCCGGTCGAGCCGGGCCATGACGCCGGGGTGCTCGTCGGTGCCGGCCCAGTCGTCGACGAAGTCCTCGACCTTGCGGGCGAGCCGGTGCGCGCCGCGGGTGGCGCGCCAGAGCAGGCCGGCCGGGCCGGCGATGGCGACGACGGCGCCGCACCACAGCACGAGGGCGTCGAGGTGGTCGACGCCGGTCGTCGCGTCGGTCACTGGTCGGTGTCCTCCTTCGGCGGCGGGGTGCGCAGCCACGCGGGCAGCAGCTGCTCGACGACGGGAAGCGCCATCACGCGAGTGACGGCGCCGGCGACGGTGAGCGCGACGGCGACGCCGGGCAGGGCGTGCGGGACGCCGGCGGTGTCGACGAGCAGAGGGAGGGCGGCGAGCAGACCGAGCAGGGTCTGCAGACCGGTGCGGATGGTGCGCCGGGTGGCGTCGGTCATGGGGAATCGTTTCCTCTCGGTTGGTGTCAGGTGAGGGGCGCGGTCCACGCGGCAGCCCAGGTGGCCGGCCCGAGGATCGAATCCGGGTCGAGCCCCTTCTCGGCCTGGAAGGCGTGGGCTACGCCGGCGGACTGCGGGCCGAACACGCCGTCGACGTCGATGCGCCACCCGCGGTCGCGCATGCGCTGCTGCCACTGACGGACGTCGTCGCCGCGCATGAACGGGGAGCGCAGGGAGATGTACCGGCCGGGCCACGACGGGTAGCTCGACGCCGGCGGGCTCGGCTGCGCGGGGGTGGGCTTGCCGAGCAGCTCGGCGGCGCGGGCGATGATCGCGCCGCGCTGCGCCTTGCGGATCTCGCCCGGGCAGTCCGGGTGTCCGCCCCACGCTGCACCGCCGGCCCCGTGGAAGGTGAGGCCGCGGCCGGTGGTGGAGTCGATGACCTGCAGGGGCCAGCCCCACAGGCGGGCGCCCCAGGCGTAGATCTGCGCGACGCCCTCGATCTGCGCGTCGGTGAGCGGCTCGTCGGGGTAGCCCTCGGTCTCGACCGAGGCGTACGCGCGGTTGCCGGCGCCCTGCGCCCATGCGCGGTCGGACCCGGTGTCGACGTACTGCTCGATGCGGCCGGAGGTGCTCACCCAGAAGTCGGACGAAGCCTCCGAGTCCTCGTCGTTGAACCAGCCATACGGGCTGTTGCGGCCGTCCTGCACGTGCAGGACGAGGCCGCGCTGCTCCGTGCGGCCGGAAGGGGTTCGGTTGATCACGGGGCGCCAGGCGGCGCCGGGCATACGTGCCACGGTGGTTGTCTCCAGACATGCGAAAGCCCCCGAGCCGGGGGGCTCGGGGGCTGTGGTGGTTGGGGGTTGGTGGCGGCCGGCTAGGACTGCTGGCCGATTGCGGCGTCGGGGCAGACCCGGACGCGGCCGGTGCCGGACACGCGCCATGCGCGGATCGAGATGTCGACGTACTGCATGTAGTTGCCGGGGCACGGCTTTGCCCCGTCGCTCCAGTAGTCCCACCCGCCGTTGGTCTGGTGGACGTCGCCCCACGGGTCGTCGTTGATGTAGACCTGGCAGGCCCCGACGGTGCCGGCGTCAGCCTGCAGGTAGCCGGATACGAAGAGTTTCGGGTGGTGCCGGACGTGGGAGCCGGCCCAGAGCTCGTAGGGGGTGCTGGAGTCGGTCCAGCCGTACTGGTCGAGGTTGTTGGTCGGGTAGAGCGGGGTGGAGAGGTAGGGGCGGGCGAGCCCGCCGGCGACCCGGTCCTCGGAGAAGATGACCTTCCCTCGTGAGTCCCAGATGTCGATGCCCTGCGGCTCGGGCCCGCCGGTCCACATGGACAGGGCGAGGGTGCCGTCTTCGCGGCGCACGAGCATCCCGTACTGCGGGGTGCCGTCGGTGTGGTTGGGCTGCACACCTCCGATGTGCAGAACCTTGGTGCCGTCCCCGTCCTGCACGGTTAGGGTGCCGCCCTCGGCGATGACGACCTGCCCGTGCTGGATCTGGTCGAGCGCGGGCCGGGTCTGACCACGGCCGGCGAGCTCGCGCACGGTCCGTTCGAGGGTGCGGATTCGGTCGAGCAGATCCTGCGGGATCGCAGCCACTAGGCAGCCTCCAATAGCAATTTGGCCGACTCTGGCCGGCCTCGTTGGGGTGGGGTGACGGACCAGCCGACGATCCGGTAGCGGCCGGTCATGCCCTCGGGCCACCACAGGTCGGTGATCCGGACTCGGATGGTCGCGCCGAGTAGGGCGGGAGTGATCTGTCCGTCCAGGCGCACGGTGATCTCGGGGACGCTGGCCGGGCGTAGCCGCGCGGCGGCGTCGGCCCGGGCGTGCGCGTCGAGGGTTTCCTGCACCTCGACCGTGGTGTAGTCCGAGCTGCCGTCGAGCCGGGGCCAACCGGCCGCGACGTCGTCGGGGTAGTCGAGCAGCTGCGACATGAGCGGCGTCGAGGCGACGGTCTGATTCCGGTTGGTCGACGAGCCGCGGCTCTGCCAGGCGTTCGCCTGCCCGGTCGCGTCGGTGGGCCAGGCGTAGGACAGGATCGGGCCCGGGTGAGTCATCACGATGTCCCGGGCGCCGGCCCGGATCACCGGTGATCCGAACTGCAGCAGTTTGATCCTGCGGCCGGTCGCCGGGTCACGATTCGAGGTGATCCGCCACTCGAAACCGTTCTCGACCTTGGCGAGTTGGTCGATCAGATCGCGGATGATCGGCAGGTCGAACCGCGAGTAGCTGCGGTCGCGGGTGACGCCGGACAGGGCGGTGTCGTACTCGATGCCGATGTCTCCGCCGGGCTGCGCCGCGGCGTAGTCGATCAGGTCCCGGACGATGTCGAACTGATCGATCCCGGTGGCGATTTGGGAGTCGTACAGCATCCGGCGGGCGAGGTAGCTGTCCCAGGTGGCAGCCTGCAGCTGCAGCGCCGAGTACCCGCGGGCGTCGCTGCTCCGGTGGGTGGTCCACAGGATGCCGCCCCACCACAGGTCGGCGCCGCGCTCGACCCACAGCGCGGTGCGCCCCGGGATCAGGCTTTCGCGGGCGCGGGCGGCGAGCTGCCGATCGGTGAGCCGCACTGCGGCCGACAGGGTCCCGGTCTTCCCGAGGAACTCGTCGAAGGAGACATCCCACAGCGGTAGGACGTCGAGCAGCTGATCGGACCGCAGGTCGCAGATCAGTACGCGGTACGGGGTGCGCAAGCGGCCCCCTCACACGCTCTCGTACGTGATGGCCCAGCTCAGGCCGATGACGGACGACGTCGCGACGGGAACCGTGTTGCTGACGTTGTCGTACTGAGCGGCGTTGGTCGCGGTCTTGACCGTGAATCCGACGGCCGTTGCGCCGGGGGCGATGGCGGCGTTTCCGATGTAGTTGTTGCTGCCGAACGCCACGTACGAGCAGGGTCCTTGGACGGTGATGCCGTTGTTGGCGGCCTGCACGGGCAGGGTCATGTTCCAGACGCCGTTGCCGCCGTTGGTGGTGGTGCCGGCCCGCAGCGTGCCCACGTAGGTGATCGTTTTGCCGACGCGGGAGTACCGGGTGACGAGCGTGCCGTTTCCGAGGATCGGGTTCGTGGTGGTGGCGGTCCACGTCGGGGTGTAGGCGGTCCACGCCCCGAAGGGCTGCCAGGCCGAGCCGTTCCACCGTTCGGGGCCGTTCGCGCCGTCTCGCCACTGGCCGATGTAGGAGCCAGCGGCGAGGGTGCTCGGTGCGATCCCGCCGAGCGCGGCCGGGTAGGGCACCCACGCGGTACCGGACCAGCGTTCGATCCGGGCTCCGGTGTCGCGAAGCTGCCCGACGTAGGCGCCCGGGGTCGTGCTGGCGTCCGGGCGGATGCCGCCGGCCGCCACCGTGTAGGCCCGTAGGTCGGTGAGCGCCGAGGCCCAGGTGATCGCGGACGCGCCGACCGGTACGCGGACCTGCCAGAGGGGGAGCGAGCAGGCCGGTGTCGCCGGCGGCTGCGGGGCCGCGGCCGGCAGGCCGGGCACGATCTCGACCACGGCCAGGCTCTTGCCGGTCGAGTCGAACAGGGTGTCGTACACGCGGAGCACGACCAGGTCGAGCCGGTCGTACTGCGCGTGTCCGGGGGTGAAGGTGAGCACCTCGGGCACGGTCACAACGACGGAGTAGGCGCCCTGCGCGGTGGTGCCCTGCACGATGGCGCGGCCGACGTCGAGCTGCGCCTGCAGGCCGGCGGTGCCGGTGAGGGCGAGGGGGTTGCCGCCGGGGATGATGCCGGGGGCGGTGGTGAGGGGGCCGGCGGGGGTCATGGTGCCGGTGGGGGCGGCGCGGGTGTCGGCCCGGGTCTGGCCGGCCGGTGGCAGCCAGGCGGCGCGCACGGTCAAGGCGGGTGCCTCCTTACCAGTAGGCGTGCCTCCAGCGCAGGACGGCGCGGGCGGCGGGATCGGTCGGGGTGTCGGGCGCGGCACGAAACGCGAACTCGCGGACTCCGGGCGGGATGACGAGCAGTTGTTCGGGCGCGCTGGTGCTGGTGGCGGTGTAGAGCCGGGAGGCGCCGCCGAGCGTGACCGTGCCGGCCGCGGAGTCGACGAGCAGCTCGTCGCCGGCGGCGAGCTCGATGTCGTACGACCAGGTGCGGCCGGTGGTCATGTCGGTGAGCGTCGGACCGGAGATCGGCCCGCGGATGGCGAGCTGCGCGGGGGCGTCTGCGTTGCCGGCGTTGTACGCGGTGAGGGTGCCGGTCGAGCCGGCCGTGCCCAGGTCGAGCGAAAGCAGGCTCTCGCTGTAGGGGCTCGGGACGGTGAGCGTCGAGGCGCCGATCGGCACGGTTGCCGGCGTCGGGATCGCGTCCCATTCCATGATCGGCCGCACGTAGGCGGCGTTCGCCGGAGCGGCGCCGGACACCTGATCCGCGCTCTGCCCGTACGTCGTCGAGAGGTAGTCACCGGCGGCGCTCGACCACTCGATGTTGACCTCGGCGCCGGCCGGCAGCTGCAGCGCCCGGAACGTGACGCTGTCGCCCGGCCGGACCGGGAACGCACTCGTGCCGCCGGCCGGCCCGACCCACGCCACCTGTGCCGGCAGGTTGGACGTTGCGGCGGTGACGGTGACCGTTGCGGCGCCGGCGGTGCTGCCCAGGGTGAGCCCCTGCAGCGCCCACCACGCGGTGAGCGGCGTCTGCCCTGCGGCCTGCAGGGCGGGCAGGACCTGCACCGGGCCGGACGGGGAGACGTGCCAGTCGAGGCCGGCCTCGTCCCGCGGCAGGCCGGTCTCGGCGCTCTGCTCGGCGAGCGAGTACCGGCGCGGGTCGCTCGCCTCCCACTGCAGCGCCGCGCCCGTGATGGTGCCCACCCGGTAGCCCTTGCCGACCGGGATCGCGCGGCGCAGGCACCGGGCGAACACCATCAACGGGCCGCGCTCGTCGAGCTGGACGACGAGCGGCTGCTCGTCGGTGCTCAGCGCGGTGCCGGCGGCGAGCTGCCGAACGGTGGCGCCGATCTGGTCCGCGGGCGAGCGGATCGTGATCCCGTCGAGCGTGATCGTCCGCGGCTGCGCCCACAGCTCACCGGGGTAAGCGCCGTGCGCGGCCGGGCGGTTGATCGTGCCGGAGTCGAGCCCGGGTGTGTCTTCCCATCCGGCGATCGTGCGCCACCGGTACGGGGTGCCCGGGCCGAGCAGCAGGTCGCCGAACTGGACGTGACCGGGGGCGGTGACCTTGTCGCCGGCAGGCACTGATCACCACCCCCGTCCCTTCATCTGCCACGCGAGCGCGGCGGCGGTCTGATCGGCTGACTGGTCCGCCGCGGCGTGCCAGTTGTCGATGTGCACGAGAGGCCCGCCGGCCGCACCGAACGGCGCTGCGCCTGCAACGGCAAGCGCAGGCCGGGGAGTTGGCACCGGGCGGGCGACCGCGGACAGCGCGGGAGTGTCGGGGACGTCGACCAGGTCGCGCATGGTGCGGGCGAGCGCGCCCTGCCCGCCCTCGATCCCCGAGATGATGCCGGCGGGAATCCAGCGGCCGATGTCGCGCGCCATGACCCGCGACGGCGAGTGGATGCCGAGAGCCTTCGCGATCGGCCCCGGAATCAGGTTCTTGGCCCAGCCCATCAGGGTGTTTCGCAGCCAAGAGCCCATGGACTGAATTCCCTCCCACAGGCCGCGCACGACGTCGCGGCCCTTGTCGAGCAGGAGAGAGCTCAGGTTTCCGATTCCGTCCGCGATCCGGCCTGGCAGCCCGCGTACATAGTCGATCAGGCCCGTTGCTTTATCAACCACGCCGGATTTGATCGAGTCCCAATGCTTGATGATCAGGCCGACCAAAGTCCAGTTTAGAAAGAAGTTGATGAGCTGCTGCGGGATCGCCTTTACGAAATCGATTACGGCATTCCATGCGGTCACGGCTCCCGACTTGATGGAATCCCAGTGCTTGATCAGGAGTCCGGGGAGTGTGAAATTCATGAAGATGTCGACGAGGAATCCGGCGACAGCCTTGATCTTGGACCAGATCCAATCCCAGGCTGCGGCCGTCGCGTTGCGGATCGTGTCCCAGTTGGCCACCACGAGCGCGACTAGGGCGACCACCGCGGCGATGATCCAGCCGACCGGGCCCATGGCAAGCACCCACGCAGCAGCCATGCGGGCGGCCTGCAACAGGCTCTGTGTGCCCATGAGCACCCAGGAGGCGACGACCCGCACCGCGGCGGCGCCGGCCGCGACACCCTGCGCCACCCACCCGGCGACCATCTCGGCGTTGGTGACGAGGTAGGTCGCTGCCGTGCGGACGGCTGCGGCTGACTGGGTAGCCCACCCGACAACCGCGGTAGCCGCGGTGGTCGTGCCCTGCACGGCAAGCGCGATCAGGGTCGGCAGCAGAACGGCCGTGATCACGCCGGCCACGATCGAGAACGCGAGCCCGTGCTCGCGCACGAACGCGGCAGCCGTGCCGAACTTGCCGGCCAGCGTGCCGACCCAGTTCGCGGCTACGAGCAGCGCGGGCACGACCTTGGAGCCGAGCACCTCGACGAGCCCCTGCTGTAGCCCGCGCGTGAACTCGGTGAGCTTGGTCGAGGCGTTGTCGCGCATCGTGTCGCCGGCCTTGGCGGCGGCGCCGTCGACGGCGCCCAGGCCGGCGACCGCGGCTGAGGGGTCCATGGAAAAAAGGGCTTGCGACAGGTCTTCGGCCTGAGTTCCTAGCATCTGGAACGACAGCTTCGATCGCTCGGTCGGGTCCTTGACCTGCCGTAGCCGGTCCATGATCTGATCAAGCGCAGCATTCGCGGCCGGCCCGCCCTTGTTGAAAGCCGTGGCCATCTGGTCGGCGTTCAACCCAAGAGCTTTGAGCCCGTCCGCCGCGCTGCCGTCCTTAACTCGGATGTTGAGTTCTTTGAATGCATCGGCGACGATATCGGCGTCGCGTGCGCCGGCCTGCAATCCCTGTTGGATTAGGCCCATGGCTTGCTTGCCGTCGATGCCGAGATCCCGAAACTGCACGGGGTATTCGTTGAATGTGTCGAGCAGATCCTCGGCTTTATTGGCGCCGATCTGAGTGCCGCGCACGAGAATGTCGAATGCCTCGTCGGCGTTCTTCGCCATTCCCGTTTTGAGCATCTGCCCGACCGCGTTCGCGGTCGGGCCGACGTCCTCGCCCATGATGTCGGCGACCTGCTGCAGTCGTCCGCCCACCTTGGTCAGCTGCTCGGACGTTGCGTCGGCCGGTACGAGCCCCTGCTGCCACAGAGCTTTGAGTGACTCGTTCGCGGCCTCGACAGAGTCGGTGTAGCCCTTGGAGTACAGGGCGCCTGCCGCCTTGCCAAGCTCGGCGGCCTGCTGCGGGGAGGCGCCCACCTTGGCGGCGAGTAGGTCGGACTGCTTGTCCTGGTCGATCGCCTCGTGCAGGCCGGCCATGACCGCGGCGCCGATCGCGCCGCCGATGATCAGCCCCTTGACCTTGCCGAGCGCGTCGGCGATGCCGGCGCCGGCCTTGTCGGCGCCGTGCTCGGACTCGTCGGCGATGCCCTCGCCGAGCTCGCGCCCGGCCTGCCGGCCGCCGCGGCGCGCCTCGTCCTCGACGACCCCGGCTGTTCGGCGGATGCCGGCCTCGACCCGGTGCAGGCCCTGCTCGGCGCCGGAGTCGTCGACGTCGATCACGGCGAGCAGCTCGCCCACGGTCAGAGCCACGGCTGCTCACCCCCTTGCCGAGCGCAACCTGCGCCGGATGACTCGAACCAGCGAAGCCGTGGTATTCGACCTGATGCAGCCGGTGATGCCTAGCCGTTGGGTGACAGCCCGGTGATCGCTGCGATGTCCGCGGGGTCGTCGACGAGTCGGGGCGTGCGGGCCCACAGCTCCCGAAAGCGGCTTTGCTCGTCGAGTCCGCCGAGCAGCACCACGAACCGACGCTCGGTCAATCCGGCGATCTGCTCGGCGGTCAGGTGGTAGGTGCGGGCGAGATCCGACTCGACCGCGGCCCAGTGCGTCAGGACCGCCGACCAGAGCCCGCCCGACCCTTGCTCTTCCCGCGCCGCGCTGCCCGGTTCGGGGCCGGCGCAGGGGCTTTTCCCGCGGCCTTGGTCGCGGACTGCTCGTCGTGCAGCTCGGCCGCGCGCTCCATGGTGAGGCTGCCGGGCCGGCGGACGTTGGCCGCGGTCCAGATCAGCACGATGCCGAGCTGCCGGTCGGTCATGCCGTGCTCGGCCCAGAAGTCGAGGGCATCCTCGCCAACCAGGGTGCGCAGCATGGTGCGGACGTCGTCGGGGTTCTCCGAGTGCTGGAGCCGCTCCATCTGCAGCGCGAACATGATCGGCAGCGAGTCGGGCAGGTGGTACTCGCGCCCGTACAGGCGCAGGACGGCGCCGGCCTGCCGGGTCTGTTCGGCAAAGAACGCGTCGAAGTCCGCGACGTCCGGCGCGGCGCCGTCGACCTGGTCGTGCTCGTCGAGGTCGAGCAGCTCGTCGGGGTGGGTCACGAGCCACCCCCGCTCACGGCCGCCGTGGTGGGCTTGCCGCACCGGGTGATGGTCGCCGACCAACTCGTCTTCTCGTTGACGCCGCCTCCCTGCTCGCCGGGGGTCACGGTGGCGTCCCACACGACCCATGTCGTCTGTGTCCGGTGGCGCCAGCGCACGGGGTTGTGCGAGTCGACGCCGAGCCGGTTCGCCCACACGGCGTCGATGTAGTGCTGTCCCGGGTCCTGTACGCCGGTCTTGTCCGCGGCGTAACGAGATTCGAGCTCGATCGTCGCGCCGCGCTGCATGACGTCCTGGTTGTAGTAGCCCTCATCGTCGAACGAGGTCGTCTCTTCGGTCTCCTCGTTCTCACCAGGGTTGTGCGTGAAGCTGGTGAGCATGCCGATTCGCAGCCACGTCTCGGTGGCGGCTGTGATGTCCTGCGCCTCGAAGATCCAGCCTCGTGCGTCGATGGGGCGGGCAGTGGTGGCCACAAGTCACCTCCTAGGTAGGTCGGTTGGGTCCCTCGATGTCGAGGCGGTAGTTCGTGGTGTGCTCGTGCCGGCCGGTGGCGTCGACGCCGAGCGGGTAGGGGGTCTGCTGCGCGATGCACAGCACGAGCCATGCCCCGCCCGGGAGTTCGATGCCGGCGAGTCCGTGCAGCGCTGCGTAGATCGCTTCGGCGCGGGTCCGGGAGATGCGGGGGTCAGCGGTGCCGCGCACGCGGACCTGCAGCGACCGCTCGTCCCAGGGGTTCGCGGCGTCGGGTTCGCCGGCGCCGTAGAGGGAGAGCTGCACTGCTCGGTCGGGTGACTGCGGCAGTGTCTCGATGAACGTGTCGCCGCGGGTGCCGGTGGGGTCGTAGGTGAGCAGGCCGGCAGCCTGCAGGTAACGGGCGAGCCCGTCGAGCAGGTCGGGCAAGTGCATCGCCTCCGGACGATTCGTCGGGAGCCGCTCGGTCGAGGTAGCGCCGAAACACGGGTTCGAACGAAGGGAAATCGACGCCGGTCCGGGGCGGCCTAGTGCCGTGACGGCGCATATTCATCGGATTGGCGCGAGGGTGTTGCCACCGCCGCCCTCTAAGGGCGCTTTGCTGCAGCATTGATCGACTTGCACAAGGACTGCTGGTTGGGCAGGTTGAAAGTGGTTGCACCTGACGAATGTGGCATCCAAGCCTCCCGTCTCGGAGGACTCCCACATGGATGACAAAGCCCCACTGGTGACGCTCCGCTCTGACATGCTCGACCGGGCAGCTGTCGCTGCAGCTGCAGCGGAAACACATGCCGGTGTCGAGATACGAGAAGTCGCCGACGTTCCCACCCTCAAGATGATGGCCAAGCTGTTTTCTGATATATGGAAAACCGGACCTGCCGAGCCGGTTAATTCCGCCATTCTGCGCGCGCTGGCTCATGAGGGGAACTACATCGTAGGGGCATTCAGGGGTGGCGAGTTGCTCGGGGCCTGTGCTGCCTTCCTTGGTTGGCGCGATGAGCTCTCCCTGCACTGTCACATCACGGGTGTTCGCCCTGGGGTGCGAAGCCAGGGAATCGGCTTCGCCTTGAAGCTGAACCTGCGGGTGTGGGCTATGCGCCGCGATATCAACACAGTGACCTGGACCTTTGACCCATTAGTGCGCCGAAATGCGCACTTCAACCTTGTGAAGCTTGGCGCCAGAGCCGCTGAGTATCTGGTCGACTTTTACGGTTCCCTCGATGACGGGATCAACTCCCTGGATGACGGGATCAACGCTGATCAAGCCAGTGATCGACTATTCGTCATCTGGCCACTGTTTGCCCCCGACGTCATCGAACTTCTCGACTGTATGCCATACAGAAAGGCTCCAGAGCCGATCGTAAGGCCCGGTGCGTGGCGCCGACTGGACAAAGGGATGGATGGCGAGCCGGAGCTGCTCGTCGCTCATTTCAGAACGCAGCAGTTGTGTGCCATCCCTCCGGACATCGAGACCATGCGCCGCGAGGACCCCGCACGTGCCGGACGCTGGCGACATGCGCTGCGCACAGCGCTCATTGACGCTCAGGCGCAGGGTTTCTGCATTCAGACACTCACCAGCTCCTGTGACTACCTCCTCATTAGGCATCTCTCGCGGGAAGCCGGCAACTGGGAGGAAGAATTGTAATCGACGGTAGATTCACAGTTTATGTCGTTGATATGGAGTTGCGCAATGCAGCCAGCCATTGCCACGTTAATTGCTGCCGGGTTCGGCCTTGTCGGTCTACTTGCGGGGCGGCTTTCGGATGCGAGGCGAGAGTCGGAGCGGTGGCAGAGGGACCGGCGAGTTCAGGCGTGCCAGGAGCTCGGGAAAGAATTCTATAAGATCCTCGATCTGATTCGTGAAATGGGCTGCACAGCTTCGAACTCAAAGGAGCGATGCGATGCGATTGAAAGCATCTATAGAGCTGGCATCGCGTGGAATGGCGCGCTGACCTCCGTATGGCTTTATACTCCCGAGCCTGTCGCGTTAAAGGCTAGAGAGTTGGACGATAGGATCCACGAGCTATTCGTCCATGTGCGCGATTCTGAAACATTTACCGTTGAGAGATTTCGGGAGGAGTGGCGTCCGGCTTACCAGGCCCTTGACGACTTCATTAACGCCGTGCGAAAGGAGCTTTCTTTCGGGTCTCATTCAGTCCCTCACCATTGGTCCGGCTACTCTGATCATCAATCAGTGCTTACGGGTCAGAATGAATTACATAGCACACTGACCTGACGGGTGGGCCGCTCGACTGGTTAGACGGTGTGAGACGTCCAGCTCAGAAGGGCGCGATGGCGGTGGAGCTGGTCAGGGGCCGCAGGCGCAGGATCACAGCACTAGTGGAGGGCCTGCCGTACTGCTGCAGCGATGATCTGCTTGACCGTCCCGGCCTCTTCGGCGAGCGGGCGTTCGAGGTACTTCGCGCTCCGGCCGGCGTCGTGCCGGGCGTTCATGTCCTCGTGCACCCGGACGGCGTACTGGGTGTCGTAGGACACGGCGGCGGTCAGCTGCTGCTCGTTGATGGACGCGACCCCGGAGCGTTCGAGGGTGCCCTCTTCGATCGGCACGCGCTCGCGGGACCGCTGTAGCACGTGCTCGGCGGCGGCGAACAGGCCGAGGGCAGCGCCGGCGCGCTCGGCCTGCAGGACGGCGTCACCGGTCCACGTAATCCGGGCGCGGCTTGGGCTCATTCGCAGCTCACCTCCAGGTGGGCGGGCACGGGCAGGCCCGGGGCGTCGACCGTGGCGACGGTGATTGGGGTCGTGATCCGGCCGGATGGGAGCGTGATCCGAGAGCCGGGCGGCACGACAGCGTCGAGGCCGAGCAAGACCTGCGCCGAGCTGACGACCTGCCGGCCGTCCGGGGCCCTGACGAGTCGGACCGTGTCGGAGACGAGCGCGGGCACGTCGGCCACCGGCGGGCCGTAGACGGGTCCATACGCCGAATCCCCGAGGTAGGGCTCGACGGTGATCCGGTGGCGCAGCAGCCACCCCGGTACGCGGCTCACCATGGGTGCACCCCGTGTCCGGTCAGTCCGGCTCGCTGCAGGGCGCGGCGTGCCCGCGGTGCCAGGTCGACGGCGCCGCCGGCCGGGCCGGGGCTGCTCGCCGACAAGCTGATCGAGCCGGCGCTCACGCTCGACCAGCGGGCCGACGCGCCGGTGCCGTCCTCTCCCGCGGCGAGCTGATACTCGACCTGCGCACAGACCGAGTCGGCGAGGGCAGCCACGTGCACGGGGTCGGTGGGAACGCCGGCCGGGTCGACCGGGTAGCGGGCGGTGAGCAGTCCGGCGTCGATGTCATCGGACGCACGGGCGAGCAGCCGCTCGGCGTCCGACGGCGCCGGCTGGCCGAGCCACGCGGCGAGCTGCTCCGGGGTGGCATAGGCGCGTGCCACGGTCACCCCCTCTACTTGGCGCGGGCGGTGCGCCCCTTGGATGTGGAAGGGGCCGGCGAGCTGTCGCCCGCCGGCCACATGCCGGTGTCCTCGGTGCCAGCGTCGCCGGGGTCGTCGTCGAGCTGCTCGACCTCGTAGCCGTGGCGACGGAAGTACAGCAGCGCCCCCTCGTCGGGGTCGGTGGCGGTGGCGCAGCCGGCGGCGAAGTGGACGCCGGCGATCGTCTCGTCGTCCGTGGTCGGCGCGGTGATCGAGTACCGCATCACTGCACCTTGATGTTCCGCAGAACCGCCGCGGCCTTGGTCGCCTTGAGCGCGACCGCCACCGGACCGAGCTCGACCTCACCAGTCTTGACCGCGCCACTCGTTGAGAAATCCGGCAGCCACTGCCGCACGATCGCGTTGCCGGTCGTGCTCACGCCGTGGAAACCGTCGAGGCCCAGGCGGACCGCGTACAGGTCGGTAAGGCCCATGATCGCGGTACCGGGGCCGGCGCCGTCGACGTCCCGGCTCTCGATCGGGATCACGGGGTTGGAGCTGCCCGCGACCGCACCCAGGTCGACGAACGGGACGCCGTTGTAGCTCTCGATCGTCTGGCCGAACGCGTTCTCGGTGCGGCTGTAGTAGCCGGCCCGCCGCGCCAGGCTGCGCACCCGGGCAATGGTCTTCTTGTTGCCGAGCAGGCCCGACGGGGTGCCGTCGAGTAGCCCGAGGAACTCGTCGAGGACGTCGAGCGCGGCGTGAATCTTGCCCGGATCGGTGCCGAGCGTGGCGCCGGTCCAGTCGAGGGAGGCGCCGGCGCCCATCTCGGTGGAGCTTCCGGCGAGCGCGCGGTCGAGGCCGTCGAAACCGGCCTCAGCGCCCGGGGTTGCGATCCGCTTGCCGTTGATCACCTGGTCGGAGAAGAACGCGTTCGCGCTCTTGATCGTCTGGTCCATCTGGAACGCGACTTCCGCCGTGGCGGCGGGGCCCAGGTTCGCGAGCGTGCGGTCGATCTCGAAGCTACCGCCGAGCGGCGACAGGTCGACCGTGTACCGCTGCCGCTTGGCCTGCTGCTTGGGGTACTCCGTGCCGATCGGGCGGAACTGCGCGCCGCGCTCCGCCACGAGCCGGGTGTATCCGTAGGTGAGGGTCGCGCCGCCACCGGCGGGGTTCACGACGTTGTCGAAGGTGAGGTTGTCGAGCAGCCAACTCGACTTCCGGAACTCGTCGATCACCTGCATGTCGACGTCGTCCTGCGCGTTGAGCCGCGCGTCGGCCAGGGTGATAGCCATAAGGCGGGTGCCTCCTTACTTGTTGAGCCGGGCCGAGATCGCTTCGAGCAGCGATGCCGGCTGTGGGCGGGTGGTGGGCGCGCCGCGGAACTCGCCGCCGGACCGGGCCGGCGCGGTGGTGGCGCGGTAGAGCTCGGGGTCGCTCTCAACGGCGGCCGTGATCGCGGCCTGCAGCGCCGTGTCGAACTGCGCGTCGGACGGGTCGAGGGCGGACAGCGCGGCGACGAACGCGCGGCTGTTGAGGAGCCGGTCGGGGCGCGCGCCGGCGGTCTCGGCCGCCTTGTGCGCGGCGAGCTCGACCCGCGCGGCGCGCAGCTGCTCGCCCAGGCCGGCGAGCTGCCGGTCACGGTCGGCCACGGCGGCGGCGAGCTGTGCCGGATCGGACTCCGCGCCGGTCGCGTCGGGGTTGATCGCCTTGTTGATCGCGTCGAGGGCGGCCTGCAGCTGGTCGCGCTGCTCGGCCGCCTCGGTGGCCTGGCGCTGCGCTTCGGCCAGCTGCTCGGCGGTCGGGCCCGGCTCGGCCGGTGGGGCGGCCGGGGCCGGCATCGCGGGCGTGGTCGGGTCGCCGGTCGCGGGGGTCGGGGCCGGCGGCGTGGTGGGGTCGCTTCCCTCGCCGGAGCCGCCTCGGACGGGCCAGATCGGGCGGCCGTCACGGCGCAGGCCGATCGCCTGCAGGCCGGTGTACGGGTGGATGGGGAGTGCCGTTGCGGGCATGGTTGTTGGGTCCTCCGGGGTGCGTGCGGATATGGGAAAGGGCCCGCCCCGGGACGGGTGCGGGCCCTGCATCTCGTGCTTAGGCGGTTATGCCGGTGTGGTGCGCGAGACGATCACAAAGCTGCTTGAGTTCCTCGATCAGCGCAGCCGGGTCGCCTCCGGCCTGTGCCAGGTCGTTGTATCGAGTGGTGATGCGACGGTAGTCGTCGGCGAGCATTCCTTGAGCCGCAGTGGGCACGGTGCGGGCCCAGCTCGACGTGTACGGGATCTCTACTCCGAGGATGGAGGCGGGGTTCCTTGCGCGGTAGTTGACGTAACGAGGAGCCTTGGTCGACGCGCGCCCCTCGGCCTTGTTGCAGCCGCCGCAGAGCCAACCGCGCATGAGGTTCGTCCTGTGGTCGTGGTCTCGCTCCAGTGGACCGCGTATTGCTCGGAGTCCCTTCCCGCAGATGGCACACCGCCATTTCTGCCACTCCAGCATGACGGACATGAGTTGATCACGCCGGACTGAGAGATCGGGGGAGAAGCTGTCGGAGCCGTACCACTCGACGTGGTTGCGGAATCGATCGTTGACGCGCCATGACCAGCACGCAGGCGGTCGGTTGGGGTCATCCCTGCGGGGACTCGGTGGGACCATCATCCCAACTTACTTGGCACTACTGACAATTACTGGTCGCCTGGACCCCAGCGATTTTGCTCGGCAAGTAGGAAGGTGGGCCGTTCGGCGGCGTACCCGCGGACCCACGCGAGCCGCAGCAGGGACTCGCGCGGGTGCGGGCACACGGTCACCGACTGTCCGGCTCGGGCGGCGTCGCGGCCCGCTGCCGCGGCGCGCACAGCGTCGCCTCGAAATCCCATGGCACCCCCTGTCAGAAGCGGTTGCGGACGTCGGCACCGCTCTTGCGGGCGGTGTCGGCGGCGGCCGAGCGCACGCCGGTGAGCTGCTCGGTGTACTCGGCGAGCGTGGTCCGGGGGCTGACCTCGGCCCAATACCTTTTCAGCTCCTCGGATGCGCGGGCGTAGGCGATGTGGGCGGGCCCACTGAACAGCGAGAGCGGGTCGACGCCGTCGCGCTCGGCCCTCTTGGTGAGCAGGTAGCCGCGGCACCACTCCTCAGCATCGAGCCACTGCTGATACACGAACTCGTCGTACATCTGCCGCACCTGCTCGCGGCTGAACGCGCTTCGGTTGCCGGCCTCCCTCCACTCCCGTTCGGCGAGCCACCGCTCGGCCGCCGGGAGGCGGTCCCACGGGTGTTCGTCGGGCGCCTGGTCGATCCACGACCAGTCGTCCATCCGGGAGCCCGGGCGCAGCGCGTCGTCGAGGGCTGCCCGGTTCGCGAGCTGCGCCTCGACGCCGTGCCCGGCCGCCGGGGCGGGCGGGGTGACGGGGTATCGGCGGTCGAGCTCGTCGGCGATGCTCGCCGCCTCGGACGGGTCGGTGTAGCGCATCGCCCAGCCGAGCACGTCGTCGGCCATGGTGGACAGGTCGTCGCGCAGCCGGCCGCCGGGGAACACCTGCGCGAGCAGCTGCCGGCGGTCCGCCTCCGCGGCGAGCTGGGCGAGCTCGTCGCCGGTGGCGTGCCGGGCTCGTTCGGCGAGCTGCCGCTCGGACATGGCGATCAGGTCGCGGCGGGCGCCGGGCAGGGCGGCGTCGATGTCGCGCCGGTCCAGCTCGGCCGCCACCCGCAGTACCCCGCGGTCGTCGAGCAGCGGCAGCGCGCGGGCGAGCTCGTCGTCGCCGAACTCGACGAGGTTCTCGGCGAGTCGGCCGCCGGACCGGATGCGGTCGAGCAGCTGCTGCTCGTCGCGCCGGCTCGCTTCGGCCTCGATGCGGGCGCGGTCGCGCTCGTCGAGGGTGCCGTGCCGCATGGCGGCGCCGAGCTGCTCGTCGCTCATCTCGGCCGGCGTCCGGTGGTCGCCGGCCCGCACCCGGGCGGCCTCGACCGAATCCGGGTCGAGCGGCCGGCGGGGCTCGGGCAGGTTGCCGGCCCCGGGCTGCTCCCGGTACCGGAGTCGTTTCAGGTCGGGGTGTGCGGCGAGATGCTCGCGCATCCGGCCCTGCCAGTCGCGCACGCGCTGCTCGGCTACCTGCCGCGCTTCGGGGGTCATGGCGCCGGCGGCGCGGTTCTTGTACTTGCGGATCTGGCGCTCGATCGCGCGCTGCCTCTGGCCGGCCTCGTAGCCGGTGCCGTCCGAGCGCATCGGCGGCACGATCGACGTCACGCCCGGGGTGTACGCCGAGAGGCTGTGTCGGCAGTTGGGGTGCTGGAATCCCGCCTTGCGGGCTTCCTCGACGCTGCCGGCGACCCACACGCGCAGCATGCGGCCGTCGTCGGTGGCGTGCTCGACCTCG
Source organism: Streptomyces sp. NRRL B-24484 (assembly GCF_000717715.1). Lineage (GTDB taxonomy): Bacteria > Actinomycetota > Actinomycetes > Streptomycetales > Streptomycetaceae > Kitasatospora. Next base: position 61,617 of record NZ_JOAI01000023.1, read on the forward strand.
ACCTCGTGCCGCCCGTCCGGGCCGGACAGGGTCAACAGTTTGCCCTCCCACTTGCGGCACAGGGGGCACTCGCGGGGGGCGTTGGACACGATGACCAGGTCGACGCCGGCGGCCTGCAGCCGGTCGGTTTGGCCGGCGACCGCGGCGCGGCCGACGGCGGTTCGCACGGCCATCTCGGCGTAGCTCGTCATCTGCCATGCCCGGCCGGACCGGTCCACGAAGGATTTCAGGCCGCGGTCGGCGAATCGCTCCATGGCGCGGGCGGCTGCCTGGCGGCGGGTGTCGATGCCGAGCAGGGGAGTAGCGGCGACCTCGGAGACGACCTGTCGGTATCCGTCCTCGACGCCGCGCAGGATGCCGCGATGCGTGGCGGTGACGAGCTCGATCGTTTCGGCGGCGAGCCGGTCGACGGCGCGGCCGGCCGGCGTCGACTCCGCGATGCGCGCGGCGTCGACGTCGGCCAGGGCGCCGAGCTCGGCCAGGCCCGTACGGGCGCCGCGGTTGAAAGCCTCCGCGACGACGTCGTGCACCTCGGTCGTCATGGCGGTGCCGAGCGCGTCGACGACGCCCTGCGCCGCACGGCGCAGCGGCTGCACGTCCGCCAACTTGGCGACCGCCCACCCAGGGGCCTCGAATCCGTCGGCGAGCTGCCTGGCCACGATGCCGAGCAGACGCTGCTCGGCATCGGCGTACAGGTCCCGGACCCGGTCGGCGAGATCCTCAGCCATCCACGGGGAGACGGGCACGCGATCACCCCCCAACGGCCAACGGCGTTGTCAGCGCGGCCAGATACCGTCGGTCCATGACGAATGCGCCCGCCGAGTTCAAGCTCGGACAGATCGGCACCCGCCCGCAGATCTGTGCCGTCTACGGAGGTAGCCGGAACAGTGGTGGGATCGTGCCCTCACGCGAGCGGAAGAGCATCACTCTGTTCTCCGATCACGAGGTCGGAGTCACGTTCGGGTACCACGACGGATGGCTCGCCGAAGAGGACGAGGTCGGCCCGATCTTCGAATACACGGGCGCAGGCAAGAAGGGACACCAGACCTTCACCGGCAAGTACGGCGGTAACAATGCTGCTGTCCGGGACCACGTCAAGGCTGGTCGTCGCCTGCATGTGTTCGTCGCGGTCGACACGGTGCCGGGCACCGGCACCAAGCGGCACCGGTACGTCGGCGAGTTCACTCTCGACACGGCAAAGCCCTACGTCGTCCGCGAATCCCTTGGCGAGGACAAGCAGCCGCGGCGTGCGATCGTCTTCCGGCTGCGTCCGGTCGGCATCGTGCAGCGTGTAGCCGAAGACGAGATCCCGCCGGCAGCAGTCACCGGAGGGAAGCTGGTCGCCGCGGCAATCACCGCCTGCAAGCTCATCGAGCCGGAGAAGAACACGAAGAAAAAGGGCAAGCGGTCCGCCGTGCCGGAAGTCGAGGCGCAGCGCCGTGAGGCGTACCTCAGCGACGCATTCGAGGCGTACCTCACCGCGCAGCAGCACACCGTCGGCCGCTTCCAGATCAAGATCAAGGGCCGAACGTCAACCCTGCTCACGGATCTGTACGACCAGACCGACCACGTGCTGTACGAGCTCAAGGGCACCAACACCCGTGAGGCGGTCCGCATGGCGCTCGGCCAGCTGCTCGACTACGGCCGGTACGTGAAGACCGACGAGCACCCCGAGATGCCGCGCCGCGTGGTGCTGCTGCCCTCCCTCCCCGACGAGGACCTGCAGGAACTGCTCGCCGATCACGGGATCGGCATTGCCTACCAGGACGGCGACACGTTCATCGGTGTGCCGCCGTCCCTCAGCTGACGAACGCCGGGACCGGGTCGGCAATGGCCAGTCCGGTCTCGGCGTGGATGCGCTGCACCTCGGCCGCGACCGCATTGCGGTCCCACTCGGGGTGCAGGATGCGCACCTTCGTCTCGGTGGATACGGCCTGCGCCTGCGCGAGGAGAGATAACGTCTGTGCTGTCGACGTTGGGTCTTCGGCGACCGCCGGCCCGACGGCGACTCGGGGCCGCTCGGGGGTGACGGTGGAGAAGCCGAGCGCCCGGTCCAGCTGCAGCAGCGTGCCGAGAATCCCGGCCAGCGGCGGGCAGGTGTAGCGGGCTTTCGTCTTCCGGGTGGTCATGCTCCGATGCTCGCGCGCGTCAACCTCCGTGGCAGTCATGGCGGTTGATCCACCGTCGAGCCCGAACGTCTGCGCCGAGTAGCCGGCGCTCTCGGCGATCTGCCGCACGAGCGCGTCGGCGGACCGCTGGTGCTCCTCGACCCGGATCGCGAACTGCGACAGCGTGATGCCGGCACCGGTCTCGGTCGGCGGGATATCGAGGGCGTGCCAGATGTCCCGGTCCTCGTCGAACGTGGCCCCGTTGCCCGGCCCGCGGTCGCGGAGATAGCCGGCCGGCACGATCAGCCGGGCCCGGGCGAGGCGGATGTCGCGCATCCACGACGTCCACACGCTGTCGAGCGCGTCGAACAGGTGGTGCACCCCCTGAAAGTCGGAGCGGCCAAGCGGGGAACCGCGGTGCTTCCGGTTGGGGCCGATGTTGGGCAGATAGGCGGCGGTCACGGTGTCGATGCCGGTCTCGATCACACCGGACGGGCCAAGAGAGTCGACGTAGGCCGCGGTCGTCGGGTGCTCCGTGAGCGGCACGGCGCGGCCGAGATTGTCGACGGTGCCCAGGTACAGGCCGTGCGAGATCATCCCGCGCTCGTGCCGCTCCAGCCGGCGCAGGACCTGCGAGCCGGTGCGCTCCAGCTCAGACCAGAACGTGACGGCGACCAGGTGCCCGAACCGGATCTCGGGCACGGCGGCGTCGTGGTGCACGGCGGTGAGCAGCGGACGCGGGCCGATCTCGGCATCCCATGCCGCAGAGAGGTACACCCCGCCCAGAGCCGCGGACACCTCGGCCGCTTCGAGCAGGGTGTTCGCGAGCCCGGTCGCGTCGGTGATCTCGTCGAGGCGGGCCTGCGTGGCGGTGTCCTCGACGGTGAGCGTCGGCGGTTCGGCGAACAGCAGGCGGGCCGATGTGCAGGCGACGTCGGCCGGCATGGGGATGTGCAGCCGGGTGTCGGGCCGGCCCGGGGCCGGGGTCCGGTCGCGTCCCCACAGCCGGCGCCGGCCGCTCTGCTCGGCGGGCTGGTCGCGGTAGACGGTGGCGAGCTTGGTCGGGTCGCCGGAATACCACGCATCGTCGATGCGCATCTCGGCGAGCTCGCCGGCCCACTGCCGGGGCGGCCACGGCACGTTGTTGTCAGGCAGCGGCACGGGTCACCTCCTGCAGCAGGTCGGAGATCAGGTACCGCCACTCGGCGGCGGTGGAGTGGACGACGTAGCGCAGCGCGTCGGCCGAGTGGTCGTCGCGCTTGAGCGGTCGGTCTTCGCCGGCCGCCGCGGCAGTTGCGTCCCATGAGTAGCCGGGCAGCTCGCCGAGCAACCCCTCGCACGAGCGGTGCACGAGCAGCAGGCCGGACGCGAGAGCGGTCGACGTCGACCGGATGCCGTCCAACACGTCGTTACGGGCCCGGGTCACCCCGGGGTGCCCGTCCTCCCACAGCTGTGCCAGGAACGAGGCGGCCGACGGGTCAATGAACGTCCACTCGGGCTCAACCTGCAGCGCATCCAGCCACCCGCGCAGGGCCGCGCTGTACTGCGCATCGGTCATCTGCCGGCGCCGGGCGCGGGAGTCGTATCGCCACTCAGCGCAGGCGTACAGCCGGCCGTCGTCGCCGAGCCCGAGCAGGATCGCGGCGAAAGGATTCGTCGTCCCGTAGTCGATGCCGAGCCAGTAGCGGGACATCGCCGGCAGCTCGTCGACGACGTGCTGCTGCTCGTCCCAGCAGTCGTAGATCGCGCCCTCGGCCACCACCCACGCACCATCGATCATCCGCCGCCGCCACAGACCGACGTACTCGGCCTGCAGCGACGCCACATAGGCCGGCGACAGCGAGGGATTGTCCGCGAGACGGAAGTGCCATGACCTCAAGTCGAGCTCGTGCTCGCGGTCGAGGTAACCGGCCTTGAGCCAGTGGCGCGGACTGTCAGGGTTGGTGGTCGCCAACAGCTTGGCGCCGGGCACCGAGAGGCGCGCGAGTAGCTGGGTCCAGAAAGCCTCTGGCAGCAGGGTCGCCTCGTCGACGTACGCGAGCGAGGCAGTCAGGCCACGCAGCCGGCCCTCGGCCCGCGCATCCGCCGCGCCGATCAAGTGCACCGTGCGGCCCAGGATGACCGCGGTTGTCGCGCCGCGGGTATGCCGGACCTGCGCCGCGACCGGCCCAAACAGCGCCGGATCGGCGAGCGGCTCCAGCACGTTGCGCTCGATCGTCTGCAGGCTGCGCCCAACGATCACGATCAGGCCGGACCGCGACGCCTCGGCCACGGCCAGAAGGAACGCGAGCAGGCTCGCCACCGTCTTGCCGCTTCGCACGGCGCCGTGCCAGAGGTTGATCCGGGCCTGCGCCTGCGCCACAGACCGAAGCTGCTTGCGAGACAGCGGAAGGGAGTCGAGCACAGCTCACCCCCCGTCCGCGGCCCCCTCGTCCTCGTCGGCGAACGCAGCCCGCAGCCCCTTGGCCAAGTCGGTGAGCATCGACCGCACCTCGTGTCCGGACGTGCCGGCGTCGATCTCGGCGAGCCGTGCCGCACTGGTCAGATAGCCGCCGATGGCCTGTGAGTGGTGCCTCTCGTCCTGCGCTGGCGGGTGATCGCTCACCACCTCGACCGTGTCACCGGTCGGCAGCAGCTCGACCCGCACGTACTCGTCGGCCTCGACCCGGTCCAAGTTGGCTGCGGCCCGCCGGTACAGACGGGCAGTCAGGTCGCGGCGCAGCGCCGCGAGATCCTCCTGCCGCGCAGCGGTAGCCGCGGCAATCCGAGCGCCGCCGGTGAACGGCAGGCCCAACTCGCGCGCGATCTTCGACACGGTCGAGCTGCTGCGCCCGATCGCGGCGGCGATGGCGTTGCGGCTGCGCCCTTCAGCGTGCAGGCGGCGGACTTGGTCGCGGTCGTCTTCGCCGATCGGATCTCGCATGTTGACCCCCAACTCGCTGTCGAAATCGAGGTGAAAGAGCGTCGATCTCGTTCACTCTTTCGGCGGTATCGGCTCCCCGAATAGGCCCATCTCTTGGCGGTATCCGCTGCGCCAAATGGGTCCATCTTTTGGCGGCTGTGCAGGCATTTTTCGTCCCGGCAGACTGGTCGCAGAGCGGCGCCGCCCATCACTCAGTCAGCGAGGGAGGGTGCTCTGTGGGCAGCATGGAACGGCGGCGGCGGGTCGCGTCGTCGAGGGGAGGTTGGACGCCGGCGTTGGTGATCGAGCTGACGCGCTCGGTGCTGGCGGCCGTCGTGACGGTCGTTATCGTCGTGTGGCATCCGCAGCTTGATGGAGCATCGGTGCCGTTGCTTGGCAGCGGGTTCGCGGCGATCGCGGTTCCGGCGCGCCGGGTTGGCCGCCGGTAGAACGTGCGACGGCCCGTCACCGGGGGGAGGTGACGGGCCGTAGGTCTGGGGTTCTTCCGGGCACGCCGGGAGCGCCTCCAAATATAGGTCACGGAATGATAACGGCGCAAGCTTGTTTGGATGCTTCCAGCCGACGTGCCCAGGTGTCGCCTGTGCGCTGGCCGGCGATGAACAGACGTGCAGCCTCCAGGTCTTTGGAGTATGCGGGTGAGGCTAGGTCTGGTCGGTGGGCCCAAAGATGGCCTTGAGGTCGGCCTCTGCCTTCTCGATGGAAACCTCCGACAGGAGGTTTCCTTCTCGGATCTCCGCAAGCGTGGTCGCTGCAAGCGTGAGCTCTCCTGCGCGAAGGGCGTCAGCGCCCGCGTCTGGGTGGGCCATGCGCAGAAGGTAATGACTCGGCGTCTCAGAGTGGCGCCGCTCAGGGTAGTCGCAGCCGTGCTTAACGCTGCTCTTGGGCGGCATGTTCCACACTCCTTTGGTTCTTCTCTGCCTCGCACCACGGGCAGAGGTTCGCCGACTGCAGGATCGGAGCCAGGCACGCCATGGCTTCTTGCTCGCAGCACGATGTCTGCTTCGGCCCGTCGGGACAAATCGCCTCGTCGGCTTGGAGGTCCACGGTACGTTCCCAGCAGTCCTGTGCATATAACTCATCGGTGTGAACTTCGATAAATCTTCTAGCGAACTGAGCCTCGACAGGCGTGCCGGAGCCGTTCCTCATGTCCCACAGCTTGCGGATACTCACTGTTCATCCCCGTCATTGGACGGTGCCGCCGCGATGGGTGCGCTCCTGTAGCTGTTCATCAGCTGCATGACCTGAGTCTCGATCTCGGAACGTGTCGCGCGCCTCATGGCTGCCAGGCGGCGCGCGAACAGCTCGCCTGCGAAGATGCCGATTACCGTGGGTAGCGCAATCCACCCGACTGCGCCAAGGATGCAGCCGAGGGTCTGACTAAGTGACCCATGGGTAACCTCTAGCGGGTTGGAGAAGCCTAGGAGGATCGCATAAGACTTCGAGTAGCCCGCTGTCTGGCCCAGCCAGACGTAGGGCGTAACACCGAGCACTATGGCGACTACCGCTAGTACGAACATGATCCGCCTGAAGGCGCTCAGTCTGTAGCTGCGCCACCAGTTCTTGATCTGGCCCTTACTCCGCCGCACTGGGGCGCGGCGGGGGCGGCGTTCGATCTGTGCAACCGGTGGCATGCGGTTGTCGGCCATGCCTTGACGCTAACTTGGCCTCAGGGGCGCGGCAAAAGATCTTGTTCGGTGCAGTAGCTGGCTGCGACGGCTTTCTGGGCGACTCAGCGACGGCGGCCCTGGGCCGCGCGATCAAGAACTTCCAGCGGCTCGACGGGCTCGGCTGCCTGCCGCGACTGCCGCCCATGGCCGTCCACGCTGGTTGGGGCCGGGCGGGTCGGCCCGGCGGGGCGGGTGGCCTGCGGGGCGCGGTGCGGGTCGGTGTGCAGGGTCAGCTGTCCGCGCATCACGGGCACCGCCGGCCGGTGTCGGCCGAGCGCGCGTCGAGCCGCAGGGCGACGAGCACGAGCCGCTCGTACTGGCCAACAACCCTGATGGCCTCGTGCTGCAGGTGGAAGACGGTTGCGACCTCCGGCGCGGTCACGTTGCTGCACCCAAACGGCCTGGGCGACTGATGTGCGGGGCGGGCCGACGGCGGGTGGCGGCAGACCCGGTTGTCCGCAGGGGTGGAGGTGTTTGCCGCCCCAAGCTTGCGGGAAAGGGGCATTCACTATCAAAAAGGACATTGCTATGAGTGACTCCCGGAAGGCCCACTGAGACCTGAGCGAGTTCAGCAAGCTGTATCGGGAGATCTTTGGTGACCCGGACGACCCCGTCCTCGCCGCGTTCCTTCGGATGCGAACCGAGTGGTTCAGATACGTTCTGCCGGTTGACGACCCTCCGGAGGTGCCGGAAGCTGCGACAGCCCCCGCGGTGATCCGCCCGACGTTGGACCCGTGTGCCGGTGGCTGTGTTGGTTGTGTTGGCCGCTGCGGCTACGACTACTGCTGGGGTTGATTGGATCGGGAGTGCTGCGATGCGAAACAGCCCGTCACCGAGAGAGGTGACGGGCCGTCGCCCGGACGCGTGCCTGGGCCCGCTGGCCGGGGGTATCCCCCTCATGCGGCGCGCTCGATGCGTGGTCCGTCGTCGAGGGTGGCGAGCAGCTCAACGAGCTCAGCCGCGCGCCACGTGCGCCGCCCGTATTTGTCGGCCCCGGTCGGGGCTGGGCAGCTTGGCCCGGTGGGGCAGGTCACCCGCGGGGCGCCGTGCGGGTCGGTATGCAGGGTCAGCTCGGCCGCGCACCACGGGCACGGCCGGCCGATGCCGGTCGAGCGCGCGTCGAGCTGCAGCGCGACGAGCACGAGCCGCTCGCACTGGCCGGCGACCCTGACGGCCTCGTGCTGCAGGTGCTCGGGCAGCAGGCCGAACAGCGCCGGCCCGCGGCTGTGTGCGCCGGCGTGCTGCTCCGGCTCCGTGTCCTCGTCGAGCAGCCGACCCTCGACCCACACCGCGGCCCAGTGCAGGCCGTGCCGGCGGCTACCGGGGTCGGTGGGGCTGCGGTAGGTCCACCGGCGCGGGTCGCCGGCGTCGACCTCGTCGACCGTCCACACAGCGGGCCGGCCCGGGCTGGACACGAGGCGCCGGCCGATCGGGCGCTGCGCCGCGGCGGCGAGTGTGTCGGCGAGATCGAACAGCAGGGACTCGACCCGCAGCGCGGCGTCGAGCGCGTCGAGGTTGGCCGGCGCCGGGTGCTGGCGCAGGGTGAGCGGCGCGCGGTCGCCGACGAGCAGCTCGACCTCGTCGGCGGCCTGCCGGGCGAGGTGGGTCGATAGCTGTGCCGGCGGCCACTCGGCGGTGGGTGCAGCTTCGATGGCGACGAGCAGCGACCCCCAGTGCTCCCGCACGGTGCGAAGCTGCTCGACCGCTCGACGAACGCGGGCGGATGGGTACATGTGGATTCCCCCAAGAGTGTTGCGGTGGTGGCGAGTTGGTGAGCCCGGGCGTCCCTCTGTGGCGGTACGGGGACGCCCGGGCCGGTCTATGCGCCGCGTCGGGTGCGGCGGGCGACGGGTTCGAGGCGGGCCGCGGCGCGGGCGAGTGCCCACCCGTCGAGCAGCTCGGCGGCGAGCAGCTGCTCGTACGCTGCGCCGCTCGGCCGGGCTGGCGCCGGCCGCGCGCCGTCGAGGGTGGCCTGCAGGCGGGCGAGCTCGACCTCGGCGAGCCGGCCCCGCTGCGCCCGGCCGAGCGCCCGCTGGAGCGCGCGCAGCCGCTGTGCCGCGATCCGGCGCAGTCGGGTGTGCCGGCGGCTCCACTCGCCGCACCACTCCCGGTACTGCGACAGGTCGGTGATTCCGACGCGCAGCAGCTCGGCCTCGGCCGGGAGCAGGGTGCCACGCTCGGCTCGCTCGACCAGGTGCAGCAGCTGCTCGACGTCCGGCCGGGTGCCGGCGGCGGGGGCGTTCACCGGACGTCCCGCGGGTCGAGGACGTACGCGACGACGAGCTGCCCCTGCTCGTCCACGCTGAGCGCGGCATCGGACGCGGGCCGGCCGGCGGCGCGCAGCTCGGCGCGGACGGTGTCGAGCACTTCGGCCACGGCGGGGAGAGGCACGGGGATGGGCAGGGCCCGCGCGGCGCGGGTCTCGTGCACGAGGAATCGGGAGGGGACAGACACGGGCTGTGACCTTTCGGAAGGGGCGGCGCGGACACCCGCGCGCATGAGGGGCGCATCGACCGGTCGCGGCGCGCGAGGTAGCGAATTCACTTACGGTGAGCGACAGTTCGAGCTTTCGGGCTTGGCCTGCCGGGGTGGTTCGGGCGCTTGTTGTGGGCGGCTTGCCGCGGCTATGCGGCGTGCTCGGCGGGCCGGATCGCGGCGGCCTCGACGCGGGATGGGTGCGGCGTCTTTCGGCGGTGCCAGGTGCCGGCCTGCTCGGTCCCGCGATGGGTCCGACGTCGGCACGGCTCACCGGCCGACGCCCGGCACCATTCGCACGCCACGGTGAGCGCGTCCGGATGGCCGGCCCGGGCCGCGGCCTCCCGCGCCGCGCGCACCGGCCGGAACGGCGCGAGCTGCTCGGCAGCCCCGGCGGGCAGCGCCCGGCCGACGCCGAGCTGCCCGGCGACCGACGGGTGCGGCCCACCGGTCAGCTCCCGCGAGCTGGACGGCACGGCCTGCCCAGTGGCGACCGCCTGCCGCTGTGCCCGGATCGCGGCCTGGTACGCCGCGACGTTGTCGGGGTCGACGGCCGGGCGCGGGTCGGTGTGCCGGGCGAGTAGGGACCGGCGGTGCGCGGCCCATGGGCGGGTGATGTCGACGGCCAGGATCGGGAACGGGGACTCGGCGACGTGCCGGCGAACCGTGGCGGCGGCGTCCCACCCGTCGGGCGCGGTGGCCGGTACGTCCTGCAGCAGCTCGCACCACCGGGACAGCTGCGCGACGGCCTCGGCTGCGGTCGCGTTGGCGGTGCGCGGGTCGAGCTCGGCGACGTAGGCGAGCAGCGCGGCAACTTCTTCCGGTGTCATCGGGCACCCCCTCGGGCGTTCAGTTCGTCGAGCGCGGCCTGCAGTAGCGCGGCGTTCCGGTTAGCTGGCTGTGAGGGGCGGGAGGCGCCCCCGGGGATGGCCCGCAGCGGACCGCGGGCCGGCCGCTCCCGGGCGATCCACTGCTGCCAGTCAGCGCGCCACTGACCGGCGGTCCGCTCGGGCGCAGTCGCGCGGTGAGCGAGCCACTTCGCGGTGGCGGTGTCGATGCCGTCGAGGCCGAGCCGCTGCAGGTGGCCGGAGACCGCGGCCCACCCGATCAGTTCGTCGTCGGGCTGCCAGTCGGGAGGCAGAGCGCAGGTAGCGGAGGAACGAGCGGCGGCAGAGCCCGTGCGCGTGCGCGCACTCTGCTTCCCTCCCGTTACTCCCGTTCCCTTCTGGTTCTGGGGTGCAGAATCCGCACCCCCACCGGTGCAGGAACTGCACCCCTGCCCTGCAGTTTCTGCACCCCCGCTGGTGCAGTTTTCGCACCCCCCGCCCGGCGGGGGAGCAGAATCCGCACCCCCGTCCGAGTCGGCCCCGGGCACCCATCCGACGGCGTGCGGGAGCCGGTAGACGCGCTCACCGCGGGGACCGCGCCGGCCCTCGACGAGCTGCAGCTCGCCGGATGCGAGCGCGGTGTCGACGGCCGCGACGACGGCCCGCTGTGACGCGCGGGTCCGGGCGGCAAGGCTCCGGGTCGAGCCGTAGGCGGTGCACGCGGGGCCGGCGTGCTCGGCGAGCGACAGCAGCACGAGGCGGGCCGTGCCGCGGGCGCGAGACTCCTCCCACACCCAATCTCGGGCGGCGTGACTCAACGTGGTTTCCCCCTTGGGTGGTTCGGGACGGATGGCGGTGCGGGGCGGTTGGCGACCGCGGCCGGCGTGTGCCGGTCACAGCGCGGCCCGCATGGATACGGGCGGGCAGGCCGGCCGCACGAGATGCGGCCGGCCGCGCAGAGCGGGCTCACGAGGCGACGCCGAGCCCGTCGAGCTGGCCGGGCCCCGGAGTAGGCCGGTCCTCGACGATCGGCAGCACCCGCGGCCGGCGCCGCTGGCGCGGAGGCGCGGCGTGGGTCGGGTAGGGGTGTGTGGTCCCGTCGATGGCGAGCTGCAGCGGCGTCTCGACGATGTCCTCGACGGCGGTCCGGCTGCTCACGCGACCGCCCTCGACGACTCGCCGACCCCGGCGCGGCGTCGCCCGACGCGCGCGATCAGGTCGAGGTACCACCGCGGCTCTCCGGCGGCCTGCGCCGCCCGCCAGATCCGCCGCACTTCCTCGACGTCGTCGGCGACCACGGCAGCGGCCAGGAACAGTGGGCGGGCTCGCGGAAGGGCGTGCACGCTCATTGCTCGTACTCCAGTTCGATGTGGCGGCGGCCGGCAACCGTGCGCGCCGCAAGCTGCTGCAGCTGCTCGCCGAGCCCGACCGCGGCCCGGTAGGAGAGATCGGCGGCGAGCAGGCCGTCGCCGGCCGGCAGCAGGTCGACGAGCTCGGCCCGCCGGCGGCGCATCACGGCCGCGCGCCGGCGGCGGACCGCCCAACGCAGCAGAGCGGAGCGCACCCCGGCACGAGCCCGGTCTCGGGAGGCGTCGAGCGCAGCGCCGGCCCAGTCGAGGCCGTAGTCGCTCCCGTGCGGGTCGAGCGCCCGGGCCCGGTGGTGAGCTGCCGCGATGGCGAGCTCGCGAAGTCGCTCGCCGACGAGCTGCTCGTCGGCAGCGAACGCGAGCGCGACCAGGTCGAGCAGCCGCTCGGCCCCATCGGTCACGTCGAGCCGGACCGTGTAGCCGTCCGGGTGGAGTTCGGCGCGGATCACGCGGCTTCACCCCCGACCACGGCCGGTCGGCTCGGCTCGCCGATCCACCGGGCGTAGACCCGGTGTTCGCCCTCGACGGTCCGCGCAACGGCCTGAAAGGCGCCGGCGGGCTCGTACGCCCCGAGCTTCGCGGACCGGATCGCCTGCGCCGCGGACGCGGCCCGGGTGATGCTGGCCGACCGCTGGACGACCGCCCACTCAGACGGCCGATCCCGCAGAGCCCGCGCGATCCTGCCGTGCTTGGTCTCCGCCGCGGGCGGCGGCCCGAGAAACTCGACAACCTGCCCCGCGCTCATGCCGCGATCCGCTCGACGCTGGGCTGGGCGGCCTGTTCCGCGGCAGCCTGTTCGGCGGCGAGCCGCTCGGCTCGTGCCCTGAGAACATGCGGCCCCAGGATGCGAGCGACGAGCGAGAGCTGCTCATCGGTGGGATCTGGCCACGCGTGCAGGTGTGCAGACCGGGCGACACGGTCACGGTTAGACATCTACTCCCCCTTGACTCTGTTACGGAACGAAGACAAGGGGAACGCTGGAACTTGCAGCTCAGGCCGTTGCGCTTGTCTCCGTTTCGAGACAGCTACGAACCTAGGACGGCCAATACTGCACGTCAACGCCATATCACGATTGGTTCAACCAGCGGCATGTGCGCTTCAATGGGTGTGTTCGCGTAACGCGACACGAACGGAGATGAGAACTGATGTGGGAATCGACCCCGTTCGCCGACATGGTGCGCGAAGCGGCAGCAGCAGACGGCGTGACCTATCGGCGACTGGCCGAGAGTGCCATTGACCCGCAGACCGGGCAGGGCCTCACTCACAACTCCCTGTGGAAGATCGCCAACGGCGAGCCGGTCAAGATCGCCCCCTGGATCGTCAGAGCTGTTGCCGCGGCAATAGGTCGCGACCTCCGAGAGGTGCAGGCCGCAGCCGCCGAGCAGTACATCGGACTGACCGCCGGCGACCCGTTCGACGCCACCACCCCAAGCGCGGCCGTAGTCGTCGCCCACGTGCCGGGACTACGACCGGCGGACATGCCGAAGGTCGAGGAGCTTTTGAGGAACTGGGCGTCAGGTTCTGTGCGTAACTAGTGATTGAACACGCAACCGAACATGAGTGACCTGCGGCTTTCCCGACGGTAGTGTGTGCAGGCCCGATTCGTAACTGTGTACGAATCGGGCATGCGAGGCATGCTCTAAGGGGGAACCAACCGCATGATCAAGGTCTGCCGCACCCGACTCGACCCCGGCGCCCCGGCCGTCGTCCGGGCAACCGACGAGGACCTCGTCCTCGCGGTTGACGACCGACACATCACGCCAACAGGCGCAACCGCCATCGAGGTTGCGCTCAACGGACTGATTGACCGCGGCCCAGAGTCGAGCCAAGGGGGCGACTGTTAATGAGGTTCCCCGGCGACGCCAACGGGCCGCACAGCGAACGCTGTGCGGCCCGTTGGCTGTTCGGGGCTATGCCCCGAGCGTCATCCCCTTCGGGGTGACGACCACATACCGCTCGATGGTCTCGGCCGTGGGCCGAACGCCCTGCCCCGGACTCTTCAGCCGGACATCAAGCAAGGCCGCGGCGATGAGGCGTTGCTGCTCCAAGTCAAGCTGCTTCCAAGCCTTCGCGACGTCCTCGCGACTCCCGACGGCGATGTCCTTGACGACCGGAGGCACTCGCAGGGTCGTCAACTCCTTCTCCGCCTCCTTGATCTTGGGTTCGAGATCATCCTCGATCGCGGCCAGCGCCGCCGGAGAGATCTCGCCGGCCGCTGCCGACTTGTAGAACGCACGCAGGCGTGTCTGAAGGATCGTGAGCTCGGCCTGCTTGTCGGCGTGCTTCTTCGCCCGCTTCTCGTCGGCCGCAAGGTAGGCCGCGAACCACTTCGGCTCTGACAGCCAGTCAAACATCTGGCCCGCGACGTACTTGTCGACGAGCTCGACGTCGAGCGAGAAGTGGAAGCCCTTGGTCTCCCCGTGTCCCGGCGTCTTGCACTTGTACTGGGTGACCTGCTTGCCCTCGCCGGTTTCCGGGTCGATCGTCCGGTGCCGGCGGCTGCCGGTGTAGAAGATGAAAGTGCACTTGTGGCAGCGCCCGATGCCCGAGAGCCAGTGTGCTGCGGCGGTCGGTCGAGAACCTTCCCGTGTCGACGCGCGCTTCGTGCTGATCGCCAAGCAGCGCGCGTGTGTTGACGGGTCGATGATGGCCGGCCACGCGTTCTCTTTGGTCGCGACGCCATGGCTTACCCGAATGCCCAGGTAACGGGGGTCATTCGCGATCTTCTTGATCGTCCACGTGTTCCACTCCGCGGCCACGGCCGGCAGGGCCCGCTCGTTGAAGTCGGCGGCGATGCTTGCCGCAGGCTCCTCGTCTCGGAGCAAGCGGCTGTTGGCCTCTGCCCGGATCTCGGCGTGCATCGGGTGATCCCTCACCGGACCCAAGGCGACCGTCTCGACCTGCTTCGCGGTCCACCGCTCGGCCGGCGGTGGAATCCTCTTCGCCTCCAGCTCCCGCCTGATCTTGGCCGGCCCGTCGCCGTCGGCGTACCGGGTGCAGATGAACCGGACGACCGGCGCCTCGTCCTCCTGCAGCACGACCTCGACAAACGCGCCAGTGCGCTCGTCGTAGACGCGCCTGTACCCGTACGGGGTCGGACCGTGCGGCCGGCCGTTCGCAGCGTTCGCGCGAAGCGACCGCTTGACGTTGTCCCGAAGCTCGTCGACCTCGCGCTCGCCGACCAGTGCATCGAGGCCGGTCCGGAACCGGTCATCCTTCGACGCCATGTCGTAGACGCGACCACCGTAGACCAGCAACACGCCAGCAGCGGCGCACGCGTCCCGCAGACGGACGTACACCGCCAAGTCACGCTGCAGCCGGGTCGATGCCCACGAGATCACCATGTCGAGCCGGCGGTGCGCAATGTCGTCGAGCAGCCGCTCGAACTCGTCACGCTCGCCACGGCCGTAACGCGACGCCGAGATGCCGTCATCGACGTACTCGCATCCCAGGTCAACCGTCACGCCGAGCCGGCCGGCGTCCGCGTGCGACGCTTCGAGCTGCTCCGCGACCGACCGGTGCTTCGACTTCTTCTTACCCGCGTAGTTGGACTTGCGGGCGTAGATGCCCGCCCGCATCCCCTCGTAGGACACCCGCTGCCCAGGCGCTCCCGCGAACGTTTCCAGCGCCATGCGACCCCCTCTGATGATCACACGATATACGTGCGTCTCTAAGAGAGAACTACCTTGGACTCGGTGTTCACCGCGGTGCGCCAGGCCCGCCGGGCGTACCAGGTGCCGCCGATCTCCACGAGTTCGTCGCGCGCGCTGAAGTCCAGGTAGCAGGTGACGCCGACGGCCCGGCCGTCCGCCGTGGCGACGACGGCGAAGGGCACGCAGCCGCCCGAGGCCGCCTCGGCGAGCCGACCGGCGACGTTCGCGGCCATCTCCTCCTCGGTGGCCGGCGCCCCGTGCGGCAGCCAGCGCCAGACCTCCTCGTCGCCGCCGCTCGCGGCGAACAGGTCCGGCACGTGGCCGGGGGTCAGCGGCTCCAGCCGGACGTGGCGGCCGGTCAGGACGGTCGGTGCGGGCAGCTTCGCGGTCATGCGCCGACGATAGACCCGTTCTGCACTAGGTGCAATCCAATTATGCACTAGTGCAACGGTCTTCGGGCATGCGGAAGGGCCCCGCACCGGGATCGGCGCGGGGCCCTCCGTCGGGCGTCCCGGAGGCGTTCCGGGAGCCGCCGTCAGATGAAGGAGTTGATCTGGATGGTCTCGGTGCGGCCCGGGCCGACGCCGATCGCCGAGATCGGTGCGCCGGACATCTCCTCCAGGGCCTTCACGTAGGCCTGCGCGTTCTTCGGCAGGTCGCCGAAGGTCTGCGCCTTCGAGATGTCCTCGCTCCAGCCGGGCAGGGTCTCGTAGATCGGCTTCGCGTGGTGGAAGTCCGACTGGTTGTACGGGAGCTCCTCGACCCGGCGGCCGTCGATCTCGTACGCCACGCAGACCGGGATCTGCTCCCAGCCGGTGAGCACGTCCAGCTTGGTCAGGAAGAAGTCGGTGAGGCCGTTGACGCGGGTCGCGTAGCGGGCGATCACCGCGTCGAACCAGCCGCAGCGGCGGTCGCGGCCGGTGGTGACACCGCGCTCGCCGCCGATCCGGCGCAGCGCCTCGCCGTCCTCGTCCAGCAGCTCGGTCGGGAACGGGCCCGAGCCGACGCGCGTGGTGTACGCCTTGAGGATGCCGATGACCCGGTCGATCTTGGTGGGGCCGATGCCGGAGCCGGTGCACGCGCCGCCGGAGGTCGGGTTCGACGAGGTCACGAAGGGGTACGTGCCGTGGTCGACGTCCAGCAGGGTGCCCTGGCCGCCCTCCAGCAGGACGACCTTGCCGGCCTTCAGCGCCTCGTCCAGGACGAGGGTGGTGTCGGCCAGGAACGGGCGGATCTTCTCGGCGTAGCCGAGGTACTCCTCCAGCACCAGCTCGGCCGGCACGGCGCGGCGGTTGTAGAGCTTGACCAGGATCTGGTTCTTGTCGTGCAGCGCCGCCTCGATCTTCTGGCTGAGGATCGACTCGTCGAAGAGGTCCTGCACCCGGATGCCGACGCGGTTGATCTTGTCCGCGTAGGTCGGGCCGATGCCGCGGCCGGTGGTGCCGATCCGGCGCTTGCCGAGGAAGCGCTCGGTGACCTTGTCCAGGGTGCGGTGGTACGGCGTGATCAGGTGGGCGTTGCCCGAGATCAGCAGCTTGGAGGTGTCGATGCCGCGCTCGTTCAGGCCGTTCAGCTCGGAGAGCAGCACGCCCGGGTCGATGACGACGCCGTTGCCGATGACCGGAGTCACGTTCGGGCTGAGGATGCCGGAAGGCAGCAGGTGGAGGGCATACTTCTGGTCGCCGATGACCACCGTGTGACCGGCGTTGTTGCCGCCCTGGTAGCGGACGACGTAGTCGACGGAGCCACCGAGGAGGTCAGTAGCCTTCCCCTTGCCCTCGTCTCCCCACTGGGCACCAACGAGCACGAGTGCCGGCACAGGCGTACACCCCTTCCGGTTGGGGCATCCTGCGGAGGACCGCAGTCTGCCCCGAGATAGACGAAGCCCCTGGCGCAATAGCGCAAGGGGCTCTTGCACCGAGAGATTACCTGAGGAAGGACCGGTCGTGTCGTCCCTGTCCACGCCCGCATCCCGCCCCGACGGACGCGGTGCGGGGGAGCCGCTGCTGGTGCTGGTCGACCCGGCGGCCGGCCGGGCCGACGGCGAGTCGGTGCGGATCGCCCGGGACGTGCTGTGCGGAGGCGCCGACGCGAAGGTCGTGCTGCCCGAGAGCCGGTCCGAACTCGACCGCGTGCTGTCCCACCGGGGTCGTCGCAGACCGGTCGTGATCGGCTCCGACCAGGCCGTGCACAAGGTGCTCCAGGCCCTGCACCGGCAGCGTGACCTGGGCACGGATCCGGTCGGAGTGGTTCCGGTCGGGCCGGCCGGCGCCCTCCTCGCCTGCCGCTCCCTCGGGGTGCCGGAGCAGCCGGTGGCCGCCGCCCGGGCGGTGCTCGGAGGCGCCCCGCGCAAGCTCGACCTGGTGGTGGACGACGGCGGCGGGGTGGTGCTCGCCGAGTTGCGGATCGGCGCGGAACCCCGCAGGGCCCTGCCGTCCCTGCGTTCGCTATGGGCGAAACGGGCTGCGCCCGACCAGGCGACCGTCCCCGACCCGGAGTCCACCCCGATGCGGGTCGAGGCGGACGGCCGGCTGCTCGCCGACGTCCACGAGCGCATCCGGCTGCTGGCGGCCAGGCCGGTCGGCGGCGAGCTGGAGCTGGTCATCCGCACCGCCGGGGCGGAGCGCCGGCTGCGCGCCACCGCGCTCAGCGTGGCCGGTCGGAGCTTCGGCTACAGCGCGGACGGCTGCCCCGTCGGACCGGTCCGGCATCGGACGTGGACGGTGCACCCGGGGGCCTGGGCGCTGCTGCTGCCCGCCGGGTGAGCAGGATCACGCCGGGCCCCGGGCGCCGACGCCCCGTCAGGCGGGTCCGCGCCCCGGAGAGCGCGCGTGACAAGGGAGTGCGCCGATCGGCGGAAAACGCGCCGGAGAAATGGCACGCCGTGTAAGGGGTTTTGTCTACGCGCGTTGCCGTCGGTTCGGCCGATAATCCCGGACTCCCCTGTTCGGGAAGGCGTGCGGAACTGTCCTAGACTCGAAGACGTGCCACGTGGTGACGGACGACTCAACCACGATCTTCTTCCCGGCGAGAAAGGCCCCCAGGACGCTTGCGGCGTCTTCGGTGTCTGGGCTCCCGGCGAGGAGGTCGCCAAGCTCACGTACTTCGGCCTCTATGCCCTGCAGCACCGCGGTCAGGAATCCGCGGGCATCGCAGTGAGCAACGGCTCCCAGATTCTCGTCTTCAAGGACATGGGACTCGTCTCCCAGGTCTTCGACGAGACCTCCCTGGGGTCGTTGCACGGGCACATCGCCGTCGGACATGCCCGCTACTCGACAACAGGCTCGTCGGTCTGGGAGAACGCCCAGCCGACCTTCCGTGCGACCGTTCACGGGTCGTTGGCCCTCGGCCACAACGGAAACCTGGTGAACACCGCCGAACTGGCGGCCATGGTCGCCGAGCTGCCCGGCGAGGAGCACGTCTCCCGCTCCGGCCGCACGGCGGCGACCAACGACACCGACCTGGTGACCGCGCTGCTCGCCGGCCACCCGGACCTCTCCATCGAGGAGACCGCCCGGAAGGTCCTGCCCCAGGTCAAGGGTGCCTTCTCGCTCGTCTTCATGGACGAGCACACGCTCTACGCCGCCCGCGACCCGCAGGGCATCCGCCCGCTGGTCCTCGGCCGGCTGGAGCGCGGCTGGGTGGTCGCCTCCGAGACGGCGGCCCTCGACATCGTCGGCGCCTCGTTCATCCGCGAGGTCGAGCCCGGCGAGCTCATCGCCGTCGACGAGCAGGGGATGCGCACCTCGCGCTTCGCCGAGGCCAAGCCCAAGGGCTGCGTCTTCGAGTACGTCTACCTGGCCCGCCCCGACACCTCCATCGCCGGCCGCAACGTGCACCTCTCCCGCGTGGAGATGGGCCGCAAGCTGGCCGCCGAGGCGCCCGTCGAGGCCGACCTGGTGATAGCGACCCCGGAGTCCGGCACGCCGGCCGCCATCGGCTACGCCGAGGCCAGCGGCATCCCCTACGGCTCCGGCCTGGTGAAGAACGCCTACGTGGGCCGCACCTTCATCCAGCCCAGCCAGACCATCCGCCAGCTCGGCATCCGGCTCAAGCTGAACCCGCTCAAGGAGGTCATCCGGGGCAAGCGCCTGGTGGTCGTCGACGACTCCATCGTCCGCGGCAACACCCAGCGCGCCCTGGTCAAGATGCTCCGCGAGGCGGGCGCGGCCGAGGTCCACATCCGGATCTCCTCGCCGCCGGTCAAGTGGCCGTGCTTCTTCGGCATCGACTTCGCCACCCGCGCGGAGCTGATCGCCAACGGCATGACGATCGAGGAGATCGGCCGCACGCTGGGCGCCGACTCGCTGGCGTACATCTCGATCGACGGCATGATCGAGGCGACCAAGCAGCCCAAGGACAAGCTCTGTCGGGCCTGCTTCGACGGCGAGTACCCGATGGAGCTGCCGGACCCGGCCCTGCTCGGCAAGCTGCTCCTGGAGGCCGAGATCGCCGGCAGCCAGCAGCCGCCGGCCGTCCGCGGCAAGCCGACCAGTGACCTGGACGGCGTCCAGTCCCTGATCGGCGGGCACGGCGCGGCGGACGCGCTCCGACGGCCGTAGCACGATGTACCACCCGGGGCGCGGGGCACTGCGCGGCCGGGCGCTCCACGGAGCCGCCCGGCCGACCGCGCAGCCCCCGCGCCCCCACGGGTTTAACCGTTTCTGAAAGGGCCACACCAAGGTGACCAGCAACGAGGGCGGCGCGACCTACGCCGCCGCAGGTGTCGACATCGAGGCCGGCGACCGCGCCGTCGAGCTCATGAAGCAGTGGGTGAAGAAGGCGAACCGCCCCGAGGTGGTCGGTGGCCTCGGCGGCTTCGCCGGGCTCTTCGACGCCTCCGCCTTCAAGCGCTACGAGCGTCCGCTGCTGGCCACCGCCACCGACGGCGTCGGCACCAAGGTCGCCCTCGCCTCGGCGATGGACAAGCACGACACCATCGGCCACGACCTGGTCGGCATGGTCGTCGACGACCTGGTGGTCTGCGGCGCCGAGCCGCTGTTCATGACCGACTACATCTGCGTCGGCAAGGTCGTCCCGGAGCGGGTCGCCCAGATCGTCAAGGGCATCGCCGAGGGCTGCGCCCTGGCCGGCTGCGCGCTGATCGGCGGCGAGACCGCCGAGCACCCGGGCCTGCTCGGCCCGGACGAGTACGACGTCGCGGGCGCCGGCACCGGTGTCGTCGAGGCGGACGCCCTGCTCGGTGCGGACCGCGTCCGGGCCGGCGACGTGGTCATCGCGATGGCCGCCTCGGGCCTGCACTCCAACGGCTACTCGCTGGTCCGCCACGTGCTGCTCAACCAGGCCGGCTGGAAGCTCGACCGCCAGGTCGAGGAGTTCGGCCGCACCCTCGGCGAGGAGCTGCTGGAGCCCACCCGGATCTACTCGCTGGACTGCCTGGCCCTGGCCCGCGCCACCGAGATCCACGCCTTCTCGCACGTCACCGGCGGCGGCCTGGCGGCCAATCTGGCCCGGGTCATCCCGAACGGCCTGCACGCCCGCCTGGACCGCGGCACCTGGACGCCGATGCCGGTCTTCCAGACCGTCGCCGAGGTCGGCCGGATGAAGGCGCTGGAGATCGAGAAGACCCTCAACATGGGCGTCGGCATGGTCGCCGTCGTCCCGCCGTCCTCGGTGGACGTGGTCCTCGCGCTGCTGGAGGACCGCGGCGTGGAGGCCTGGCTGCTGGGCGACGTGGTCGACCGCACCGACGAGCACGACGGCGGCGCCGCGCTCTACAACTCCTACGAGGGCCTCACCCTCGCCTGAGCCCGTCCGGTGGGCCCGCCCGGTGTGGGCGGGCCGACCGAGGCCCGGGAGCCCCGCTGCGGGCCCGCCCGGGCCGTCGCACGGCCGCGGACACGCCGAAGACCGGCCCGGCGCTCGATGAGCGCCGGGCCGGTCTCGTGCGTGCTGTCAGGCTCGGCGGCGGGAGTGACCGTTGTCGGCGGTGTCCTCGTCGTCCTCGTCCTCGTCGGCGTAGAGATCCGCATACGCCGCGTAGGGGTCGTCCTCGTCTTCCTCGATCGGCTCAGGCTCGATCGCGGTGGACGGAGATACGCCCAGCTCATGAGACAGACGGTTCGCGTCGAACCCGCCGCTGTTGTACTTCAGCTCGCGGGCGACCTTCGTCTGCTTGGCCTTGGCCCGGCCGCGCCCCATGGGTCGACCCCCTCAACGATGGGGCTCACGGCCCCGAGTCTGACACGTGTTCATGATCAGGAGCGGCCTGCCCGGAGTGGGAGAGCCGTCCCTTGGAGCATTAACGGTACCTGTTTCCGCCGCCGGACGGTACGTCGCGCGTGTGACGTGGCGCGCACGGCCGACCTCCGAAACCGGGTCTTTCCAGGTCACAGGAGGTTTCTCGGGCTTCTGCAGGCTGCCCGGAGCGTACCCGGGCCCGTCGTTACGGTTCCGATTATCCCTCGCCAGAGGGTTCGGTATCGCCCGATCGGGCTACGAAGTGAGAATCCGGTTCCACATTGTGATCCGGAGGGGGGCGGAGCCGCTCCGCCCCCCTCCGGACCACCGCACACGGTCGATCAGGACCGGCGGGCGCCCGGGAGCAGGATCGAGCGCAGGGCGCTCACCTCCCGCATGCGCTTCTCCGCGAGCCGGTCGGCGGCGACCGCCGGCGGCACGCCGTCGGCGGCGGCCCGGGTGAAGATCTCCAGGGTGGTGTCGAAGATCTTGGTCGCCTTGTTCTTGGCGCGGTCGAAGTTGAAGCCCTCGATCTCGTCGGCGACCTGGATCACGCCGCCCGAGTTCACCAGGTAGTCCGGCGCGTAGAGGATGCCGCGGTCGGCCAGGTCCTTCTCCACGCCGGCGTGCGCCAGCTGGTTGTTGGCCGCGCCGCAGACGATCGCGGTGCCGGTCGAGCCCAGCAGGCCGACGGTCGCGTCGTCCAGCGCGCCGCCCAGCGCGCAGGGGGCGTAGACGTCCAGGCCGGACGCCAGCAGCGCGGCGGTGTCGCCGGCCACCTCGACCTCCGGGTGGGCCGCGCGCACCCGGTTCACGGCCGCCTCGGAGACGTCCGTGACCACCACGGTGGCGCCGTCGGCGACCAGGTGGCCGACGAGGTAGTGGCCGACCTTGCCGACGCCGGCCACGCCGACCCGCTTGCCGCGCAGGGTGGGCTGGCCCCAGCGGGCCTTGGCCGAGGCGCGCATGCCCTGGAAGACGCCGAACGCGGTCAGCACCGAGGAGTCGCCCGCGCCGCCGTACTCGGGGGAGCGGCCGGTGACGAAGCGGGTCTCACGGGCCACCACGTCCATGTCCTGGACGTAGGTGCCCACGTCGCACGCGGTGACGTAGCGCCCCTGCAGCGACTCGACGAAGCGGCCGTACGCGCGGAGCATCGCCTCGTTCTTGTCACCGCCCTCCGCGCTGGGGGCAGGGTTGCCGATGATCACTGCCTTGCCGCCGCCGAGGTCCAGACCGGCCAGCGCGTTCTTGTAGCTCATGCCGCGGGACAGTCGCAGCGCGTCCTCCAGCGCCTCCTCCTCGGAGTCGTACTGGTGGAAGCGGGTGCCGCCGAGGGCGGGGCCCAGCGCGGTGGAGTGGATGGCGATGATCGCCTTGAGACCGGTGGACCGGTCGTGGCAGAGGACGACCTGCTCGTGGCCGTCCCCGGGGGCAGCGTCCTGCCCGGTCGCGAAGATCCTGCTGAGCACTCCTGATGCGGGGTGCGCGGCGGACGCGGTGTGTACGTCGGTCACTGTGGTGACTCCAGTATTCGTGGGCCCGCGGCGGTGGTGCGGGCGTCTGGTCGAAGCCTAGCCCCGGGTCCGTCGCCCGATCTGCCCCCTGACGGTCCCATGGAGATAACGACGGCGGGCCCCGGACGGCACCCTCCCCGGCGGCCCCCGGGCCGTGCGACGATGCCGGGTGTGACCGCCGTGCGCACTTCGGTGCTCCCGCCCTACGCCGCCCAGCTGCGGGTGTACGAGCCGCTGGCCGCCTATCCGGAGCCGGAGCGGGCCCGCTGGCAGGCGTACGCGGCGGAGCACGGCCCGGACGCCGAGGGGCCCGCCGAACCGGTCGCCGAGGCCGCCCTGGCCGAGCAGCGGCAGGCTCTCGCCGAGCTGGCCGGGCGGACCCCGGGGGCACTGCCCGACCGGGAGAGCCGCCGGGCCCTGGTGCGGGTCGTCGACCGGGTCACCTACATCTGCCCGTGGACGACCCGGCTGCGCAGCTGGCAGGCGATGGAGGAGCTCCGCGCCGCCCTGCCGGCCTTCCTGCTGGACACCGTGCTGCCGCCGGCCGTCCGGGCCGAGGCGGAGGCCGACCAGGCCCGCTGGCGGACGGCGCACCCGGACGCCCGGCCGTGGATCCTCACCTCGCGCTGGGAGGTGCCCGTCCGCTGGTGCCTGCCGTTCGGGGAGGAGGACCGCCGGTTCGTCCCGGCCGGGCCCGGGCGCACGGCCGGGGACCGGCCGGTGCCGGCCTCCCTCTTCTACCTGACGCCGATGGCGCAGGCGCGCCGGCGGGTGGCCCGCGGCTACCGGGCGCTGCGGACGGCCGTGCCCGGGTCGCAGGGCGGGCCCGGCCACGAGCTGGTGCTGGGCGTGGAACAGGTCGGCCGGTGGCTGGAGGAGTTCCACCCGCGTTCGCTGGTGGAGCTCGACTACGGGGGCCTGGTGCACCTGCTCGGGGCCGAGGGGCTGGCGGCCGAGCGCTCGGTGGCCGAGGTCGAGGCCGGCATCGGCGCGCTCCGGGCCGGGGACACCGCGGCCGCGGTGCGGGCCTACGAGGCGGTGACGGCGCGTTGGCGCAGGGTGCTGGCCCTGCGGTACGCCAGCTGACGCCGGGTCAGCCGAGCCGGGTAGCCGGGGTCGGACGGGGGTAGGGGAGGGAGGGACCTTCGGCCCTTGCGCCGGGGGCCGACGTCCCGACCCGGTCAATCCCCCAGGAACGTGACACTACTCACCGTTGACGCGAACTTACCCCTATATGCAAAAATGGGACAACCAGCCCAAGTTCAACCTGGTGTGTCCACTTCTGGGTCGATCTGACGGTGGTGCGTACTTTGTAGGGAAGCGGAGGGTCTGGTCGTCCCGTCACCGGACGTCACGGAAACGTGACTGTCCGTTATGGGATGGTCCATGGCCATCCGTCTCGCTTGAACCCCTGAGGGGCCAATTTAGGCGGTTTGGCCGATGGGGCTGGACGGATGGTGTAGTTGTAGACATCAGGACAAGCCGTTCGTCCTATAACCGACTCGGTCCGTGTGTGCCATTTCGGGCATCGCGGGTCAAGGTGCAGAATTTGAAGGATAGAACCGCCCTGGTTCGGTTCTCCCGAGGAGGCCGCTCATGACCGCTCGTACCCCTGACGCTGAACCTCTGCTGACGCCGGCGGAGGTTGCCACCATGTTCCGCGTTGACCCCAAGACGGTCACTCGCTGGGCCAAGGCGGGCAAGCTCACGTCCATTCGCACGCTGGGCGGCCACCGCCGCTACCGCGAGGCCGAGGTGCGTGCTCTGCTGGCCGGGATTCCGGCTCAGCGAACCGAGGCCTGACAGGTCTCAGGGGATTTCTCGAAGGGCCGTGTCCCCGACTCCGCCGGGTCGGGGGGACGGCCCTTCGGCATGCCGGAATCAGCCATTCCCGGTGGGGCCGGTGGGGGTGGGGGGAATTACCGGGAATGCATGTGCAATTTTACATATTAAATTCCCTCCCTCGGGGAGGGGGGTCCCGGTGTCCGATCTCAAGAACGGATAAGTGACGACTGTCACGCTGTCGTTATCTTGAGGTCTAGACCTGGAGGGGTGTAGGGGCTGACCCGGCGTCAGTGATCCGGTCGCGCGAACGCCAGAGGCCCGGAACCTTACGGCTCCGGGCCTCTGCCTGTACTGCGATCCCGACGGGACTTGAACCCGCGACCTCCACCTTGACAGGGTGGCGAGCTAACCAACTGCTCCACGGGACCAGAGATTTCTGATCCGTTCGCTTGCTCTCGCTCGCGAACAAGACAGATCGTACTGCATTGCGGGGCCCCAGGTCGAACCGGCCGCGCGGGCCCGCCCCGGCGTCCGCCGGACCGGGCCCGCCGGGGGTCAGAGCGTGGCCGCCGCGGCGTCCATCGCCTTGAGGATGCGCTTCTCCGAGACGGGCGCCGGCGTGCCCAGCCCCTGGGCGAAGAAGCTCACCCGCAGCTCCTCGATCATCCAGCGGACCGCCCGGACCTCCGGCGACGGCCGACGGCCCTCCGGCACCCGGGCCAGCAGCTCCCCGTAGGCCTGCTGGACGGCCTGCACCTTCAGCAGGTTCTGGGCGTCCCGCTGCGGGTGGTCCGGCAGCGCCTCCAGCCGGCGGTCCACCGCCAGCAGGTAGCGCTTCAGGTCCGGCAGCCGCTGCCAGCCCGTCCCGGTCACGAAGCCCGGGTGCACCAGCGAGGCCAGGTGCAGCCGGACGTCGTTGACCGCGTTGAGCAGCACCGGGCTGGAGACCGACTTCAACCGGGTCGACGCCCGGTGGAAGGCGATCAGCGCCGTCGCGGTCTTCAGCGTGGTGTCCGCCGACAGCTCGTACAGGTCCGCCCGGACCTTGTCGAACAGCGCGGTGAACGCCGCCTCGTCCCAGGCCGGTCCGCCGTTCAGCTCCATCAGCCGGTCGACCGACGCCCCGACCACGTCCTCGAACAGCGCGGGGATCGACCCGTGCGGGTTGTACGAGAGGGCGAGCTTCGCCTGGTTGCCCAGCCGGCCCTGGATCGACTTCGCCGGGGAGTTCACCCGGAGCATCAGCAGCCGGCGGGTGCCCGCCCACATCGCCTGCTCCTGGGCCTCAGGGGTGTCGAACAGCCGCACCGCCACCGAGTCGCCCTCGTCCACCAGCGCCGGGTACGCCCGCACCGAGTGGCCGCGCGAGCGCTGCTCGAAGGTCCGCTGCAGCACCGGCAGCCCGGCCGGCCAGGCGGTCAGCCCGGTCTGCTCGATGCCCCGGCCGGAGGCGGCGCTGGACAGCGTCGCCGACAGCTTCGGCTGCAGCGACCGGCGCAGCTCCTCCAGGTCCTTGGACTCGGCGAGCTTCTTGCGGCCGTCGACCACCCGGAAGGTGACCTTGAGGTGGTCCGGTACCCGCTCGTCGTCCCAGGCCTCCGGCGGGATCACCACCCCGCCCATCCGGTGCAGGATCCGCTCCAGGGTCGGCAGCAGCGGCTCCTGGCGGTCCTTCACCTGCCGCAGCGCGGCCGCCGCGAAGTCCGGCGCCGGCACGAAGTTGCGCCGGACCGCCTTCGGCAGCGAGCGGATGTAGGCGGTGACCAGCTCGGCCCGCAGGCCCGGGATCTGCCAGTCGAAGCCCTCGTCGGTGACCTGGTTGAGCACCGGCAGCGGGATGTGCACGGTGACGCCGTCCGCGTCGCTGCCCGGCTCGAACTGGTAGGTCAGCAGGAAGCGCAGCGCGCCCTGCTGCCAGTGGTCCGGGTAGTCGGCCTCGGTGACGCCGTCGGCCGACTCGTTGATGAGCATCGACTTCTCGAAGTTCAGCAGGTCCGGCTGCTCGTGCCGGGCCTTCTTCCACCAGGAGTCGAAGTGCCGGGTGGAGACGATCCCCTCCGGCAGCCGGGCGTCGTAGAAGTCGAACAGGGTCTGGTCGTCCACCAGGATGTCCCGGCGGCGGGCCCGGTTCTCCAGCTCCTCGACCTCGCCCAGCAGCTTGCGGTTCTCCGCGAAGAAGCGGTGGTGGGTCTCCCAGTCGCCCTCGACCAGGGCGTTGCGGATGAACAGCTCGCGGCACAGCTCCGGGTCGATCCGGCCGTAGTTCACCTTGCGCTGGGCGACGACCGGCATCCCGTACAGGGTCACCTTCTCGTACGCCAGCACCGCGCCGGCCTTCTTCTCCCAGTGCGGCTCGCTGTACGACCGCTTGATCAGGTGGGCGGCCAGCGGCTCCACCCACTCGGGCTCGATCTTCGCGTTGATCCGCGCCCACAGCCGCGAGGTCTCCACCAGCTCGGCGGACATCACCCAGCGCGGCGGCTTCTTGAACAGGCCCGACCCGGGGAAGACCGCGAACCGGGCGCCGCGGGCGCCGCCGTACTCGCGCTTCTCCACGTCGAACAGGCCGATGTGCGAGAGCAGGCCGGACAGCAGCGCCTGGTGGATCCGGTCCGCGTCCGGCTCGGCGTCCTCGTGGGGCTCGTCGATCGTCACGCCGAGCTGCTTGGCGACCGTCCGCAGCTGGACGTAGACGTCCTGCCACTCGCGTATCCGCAGGTAGTTGAGGAACTCGGTCTTGCACATCCGGCGGAAGGCCGAGGAGGAGAGCTCCCGCTGCTGCTCCCTGACGTAGCGCCACATCGCCAGATAGGAGAGGAAGTCCGAGGTCTCGGAGTTGAACCGGCGGTGCCGGTCGTCGGCGGCCTGGCGCTTCTCGGCCGGCCGCTCGCGCGGGTCCTGGATGGACAGCGCGGCGGCGATCACCATGACGTCGCGGACGCAGCCGAGCCGGTCCGCCTCCAGCACCATCCGGGCCATCCGCGGGTCCACCGGAAGCTGGGCCAGCTTGCGGCCGAGCGGGGTGAGCCGGTTGCGGTGGTCCTTCTCCGTCGGGTCGAGCGCGCCCAGCTCGTGCAGCAGGCTGACGCCGTCCTTGATGTTCCGCGAGTCCGGCGGGTCCAGGAACGGGAAGGCCGCGATGTCGCCCAGGCCCGCCGCCGTCATCTGCAGGATGACCGAGGCCAGGTTGGTGCGCAGGATCTCCGCGTCGGTGAACTCCGGACGGGAGAGGAAGTCCTCCTCGGAGTACAACCGGATGCAGATGCCGTCCGAGGTGCGGCCGCAGCGGCCCTTGCGCTGGTTGGCGCTGGCCTGGCTGATCGCCTCGATCGGCAGCCGCTGCACCTTGGTGCGGTGGCTGTAGCGGGAGATCCGGGCGGTGCCCGGGTCCACCACGTACTTGATGCCCGGCACGGTCAGCGAGGTCTCGGCGACGTTGGTGGCGAGCACCACGCGCCGGCTGTTCGACCGCTGGAAGACCTTGTGCTGTTCGGCCGAGGAGAGCCGGGCGTAGAGCGGCAGCACCTCGGTGGACTTCAGCTTCATCCGGTTCAGCGCGTCCGCGGTGTCGCGGATCTCCCGCTCGCCGGAGAGGAAGACCAGGACGTCGCCCGGGCCCTCCGCCTGGAGCTCCTCCACCGCGTCGCAGATCGCCTGGACCTGGTCGCGGTCCCGGTCGACCTCGTCCTCCTCGGCGCCTTCTTCGAGGATCGGACGGTAGCGGACCTCGACCGGGTAGGTGCGGCCGGAGACCTCGACGATCGGGGCGTCGCCGAAGTGGGCGGCGAAGCGCTCCGGGTCGATCGTCGCGGAGGTGATCACGACCTTGAGGTCGGGGCGGCGCGGCAGCAGCTGCTTGAGGTAGCCGAGCAGGAAGTCGATGTTGAGGCTGCGCTCGTGCGCCTCGTCGATGATCAGCGTGTCGTACTGGCGCAGCTCGCGGTCGGTCTGGATCTCCGCGAGCAGGATGCCGTCGGTCATCAGCTTGACCAGGGTGTCCTGGCCGACCTGGTCGGTGAACCGGACCTTCCAGCCGACCGCCTCGCCCAGCGGCGTCGCCAGCTCCTCGGCCACCCGTTCGGCGACCGTGCGGGCCGCGATCCGGCGCGGCTGGGTGTGGCCGACCAGGCCCTTCACCCCGCGGCCCAGCTCCAGGCAGATCTTCGGGATCTGGGTGGTCTTGCCGGAGCCGGTCTCGCCCGCGACGATCACCACCTGGTGGTCCCGGATCGCCGCCAGGATCTCGTCCTTCTTCTGGCTGACCGGCAGCTCCTGCGGGTAGCCGATCTCCGGCACCGCGGCGCGGCGCTGTTCGACCCGGAGCTCGGCCTTCGCGATCTCGGCGGCCAGCTCGTCGGCGATCTTCTGCCGGGCCTCCGGGCTGCGCACCCGTCGGGTGCCGTCCAGCCGCCGGCCGATCCGCTGCTGGTCGCGGAGCATCAGCTCGGGCAGCCGGGCGGCCAGCTCCGCGATGTCGGGGGCATCGGCGGACCGGGCTACGGGAGAACTCACTGCGGGCATCCCTCTAGATTCGCAAGGAGGCGCGGGGCGGCGCACCTCGGTTTTCGAGCCCCTCCAGTGTCACAGCCCCGGCCCGCGATCTGCGAACGGCCCGGCGACGGGCCGCCCGGCCGGCTCACCCGCGTGGCGCGCACCGCGGCTCACGGGCCGCTTCGGGCGCCCGTTCGAGCCTGTTCGAGGGGTCGGTAGGGTGCTCGGACCAGGCACGACGATCGAGGGGGAGACCGTGGCCGGTGAGTTCGACGCGCACGAGCGACGGATGTGGGAGGGCAAGGCCGTTCCGTACCAGCGCACCTTCGCGGGGCTCTGCGGGGCCGCGGTGCCCGAGCTGGTGGCCGCCGCCGGGGTGGGTCCGGGGGCGGCGGTGCTGGACGTCGGCACCGGGCCGGGGACGGCCGCCGCGGCCGCGGTGCGGCTCGGCGCGCGGGTCACCGCGGTGGACGCCGAGCCCGGGATGGTGGCGCTGGCCGCGGAGAACGTGCCCGCGGCGGACGTGCGGCACGCCGTCCTGCCCGTGCTGCCCTTCGCGGACGCCTCCTTCGACGCGGTGGTGGCCAACTTCGTGATCAACCACGTGGAGGACCCGGCGGCCGCCCTGGCCGAGCTGCGGCGGGTCACCCGCCCCGGCGGGCGGATCGCCGTCACCGTCTGGGCGGCGGTCGGCAACACCGCCCTCGGCCTCTTCGCCGAGGCGCTGGACGCCGCCGGGGCCGTCCGCCCGGCCTTCCCCCCGCTGCCGGTCGACTTCGACCGGACGCCGGAGGGCCTGGCCGGGCTGCTGGCCGGCGCGGGATGGCGGAACCCGGAGGGCCGGCACCTGGCCTGGACCCACCGGGTCTCCCCCGAGGAGTTCTGGCAGGGGCCGGCCTCCGGCATCGCCAACCTCGGGCTGGTGATCACCGGACTGCCGCCCGCGACCGCGGCCCTGGTGAAGCAGCACTACGACCGGATCGCCGGCGGACGCACGGACGGGGACGGGCTGCTGGCCCTGCCGGCGGCGGCCGTTCTCGCCGTCGCCCGCCGCTGACCGGGCTCGCCCGGTCGGCTAGCCTTTTGACCGACTATCAGCCTGTAGTGCAAGAGAAGCATGGGGGAACGGCTGTGGGACTGTGGGACGACGTCAAGGACCTCGGGAGCGCGGCGGTCAACGTCGTCGAGGACGTGTTCTGGGCTCCGACCAAGATTGCCAAGTGGGTGCTCGGCGAGATGTTCGGCGACCCTGACGCCGAACTGGAGAAGTACGCCGCCGAGCTGCAGCAGATGGGCAAGGACGTCGAGGCGTTCGGCAAGGAGATCAGCACCGCGCTGAGCCACCTCACCTGGCACGGACCTGCCTCCGACGCCTTCGTCGCGCACGCGCAGAACCGGGTGAAGGAACTCAACACCGTCGCCGACGAGCTCGACGAGCTCGGCAAGGCGATCAAGGGCCTCGCCGACGCCTTCTGACCGGCCGTCGCACCACCCACCGTCCCAGGCACGTACCAGCAGGCACGAGGAGACACCGCGCCATGGCCGATCAGTTCGGCGTCCAGCTGCAGGAGCTGGCGAAGATCCAGAGCGACTTCCAGAAGATCAACGCCAAGATGACGGAGATGAGCCAGCGGGTCGGGGCCATCAAGAACGCCGTCGCCAAGGCCGCCGCGACCGACCTGAGCGCCGGCGGGCTGCTCGGCGTCGCGAACTTCTTCGCGGTTGCCGCCCAGGTGGCCTCCAAGGTCAAGGACATCTCCGACCGGGCCGACGCCCTGGAGAAGACCAAGAAGCAGCTCACCGAGGAGCTCGGCCAGGACGCCGAGAAGATCAAGAAGGTCCTCGCCGAGTACAAGGAGATCGAGCGCAAGATCGAGGAGGCGCTCAAGAAGCCCCACGCGGGCCAGGAGCAGCCCAAGGGCCCGCACACCGGCATCGACGGCACCGGGGGCGGCGGCAGCGGCAGCGGGAACCACGGCGGCGGAGGCCAGACGGGCGGCGGCGGCCACACCGGCGGGGGCGGGCAGACCGGCGGTGGCGGCCACACCGGTGGCGGCGGCAACCACGGCGGCTCCGACGACTCGGGCAGCGACGGCAGCGGCATCAGCACCAGGCCCGGCGGCCGCCACGACGGCCCGAAGATCAAGGACCGCAGCCGCGGCGACTGGCAGACCCACATCATCAACGGCTCCGGCTGGGACTCCTGGAGCGACCACTGGCACCGCCACAACGGCCAGGGCGTCGGCCCCAAGGACCAGCCGATCCTCGACGGCGCCTCCGACGAGCGGAAGGCGATGGTCGACCGGGCGATGGAGCGGGTCAACCGCAAGCTCGGCTACAGCCAGGGCGCCGAGACCAACGGCTACCGCGTCGACTGCTCCGGCTTCGTCTCCGCGGCGTGGGGCCTGCCCGGGCCCGGCACCACCACCGGCCCGCTGATCAGCGAGAGCGGCGGCATCGCCCACCACATCTCCAAGAGCGCGATGCTGCCCGGCGACGCCATGGTCGTCCACCAGGCCCACGGCGAGCAGCACGTCGTGCTGTTCGGCGGCTGGGCGGACAAGGCGCACACCCGGATGGTCATCCTGGAGGACAACGGCAGCCTCGGCTGCGTCTCCCGCGAGGTCCCGCTCTCCAAGTACGCGGAGTACACCGCCGTCCGCAAGAACGGCATGTGACCGGCCCGGCGGGCCCCGGCGGTGCACCACCGCGGGGGCCCGCCGGCTTCCGGCCAGGAGCTGAGGGTCAGGACCTCCCGGTCATGAGTCCAAGGTCAGGACCTCCCGGTCAGGAGCTCCAGGTCTCCTTCAGCGAGGTGATCGCGCCCTTCGCGTCCACCGTGTACTCGTACAGGTCCTGGTAGCAGAAGTAGCCCTTGGGCAGGCTGTCCGGGTCGGTCGCGTGGTTGCTCTCGGCGCAGGTCTTCACGTGCGCCAGGCCGTCGCCCGCGGTGCCCGAGCGCACGGCGACGGTCTTCGCCTTCAGGCTCTCGTCCGTGTAGACGGTGATCTTCGCGTCGGATGCGACGGTGTAGGGCTTCGGCTTCTCGTCCGGGTTGAAGAAGAGGCCGTTGGGGCTGCAGTTCGCCTCGACGGAGTCCGCCGTCAGCTTGCCGAGGCCCTTGTCGACCGTACGGACCCGGACGACCTTGTGGGTCTTGAAGTACTCCTTGCAGTTCGGACCGCGGCCGCCGTTGTCGGCGTCCGCGGCGCCGGTGGCCGCGGACGACGCCTTGCCGGCCGGGGCGGTGGCGGCGGGCTCGGACCCGGTCGCCGGGGCGGACGGCGCGGCGGCCGCCTTGCTCGGCGCGGCGACCGCGTTGTCGCCCGTGGAATCCTCCGGGCCGCAGGCGGCCGCACCGAAGGCGGTCGCGACGAGGAGAGCGGCAACGGCCGCAGGACGGATGCGCATGGCGGACTTCCCCCTGGACGAATCTGGCGCGGCCCGCCGTTGACACCGGCCGGCCGTCCCCCGGGCCGCGGCGGTCTGCACGCGGCCATCCCGCGGAGCCTACTGGCAGCCACCGACCCAGCTGCGCCGTGCCGGTGCGGCTCCTGTCACACCGTCGGCTGACGAAGCCTCATGTCCGGGCGTCCGGCCTCAGCCGGTCGCGCAGTTCGCGCAGCCGGTCCGCGGGGGCGCCCAGGCCGTTGATCCGCTGCCGGGCGGCCTCGCTGCGCGGGCGGTGGTGCCCCGCGAACGCCAGGTTCGCCGACTGGTGCAGCATCCACTGGTGGTACGCCACCAGCCGGATCGCCAGGTCGCGGACACCCGCCAGTTCGCCGTCCGCGGGCAGCGCCCGAAGCCAGCCCGCCAGCCTCCCGTACCGGACGGCCTGCCGGGACAGCAGCTCCGCAAGGCCCGGCGGCACCGGGCCCGGCTCCCCGCAGACGGCGAGGGCGCGGTCCGCCGCGGCCTGCTCCGCCACCGCCGCGTCCAGCACCGCCAGCAGGGCGGCGGCCTGCGCGTCCAGGTCCGGCGGCCGGTTCCCGGAGTCCGGCAGCGGGCGGCCGCGGCCCCGTCCGAGCCCGCCGGCCAGCCTGCGGAGCACCGTCGAGGGGCCGCGCCGGGGGGCTGCCGGGGCTGAGGACACGGGCACCTCCGGGCCGGGGGCGGACGGCGGACCGCCGGCCGCGGTCACGGCCGGTCCCGTTCCACCGCGCCGGAGCGCCCGGCGTGCACCTCCAGTGTGCGCCCGGCCCGGCCGCCGCGGGCTTCGGCTGCGGCGGCCGGGGTGCGGAGGCGGGTGGGGGCGGCCCGGTCAGGGCGTGCGGCGGCGGGCGGCCGCGGCGCGCAGACGCAGGGCGGCAGTGACCGCGGTGCGGACGGGCGCGGGGGGCCGTGGCGCGCCGAGGGAGGCGCGCAGCGGCTCGTCCAGCAGGGCGGCGGCCAGGACGGGGGCGAGCGGTGCCAGCGGGCCCGGGAGGCGGGAGGCGAGCAGGCCGCGGGCCGACGCCCACAGCTCCCGGGCCTGCGGGGAGGGCGCGAAGCGGCGGCGTTCGACCCCGCGCATCCACTGCTCGGTGCCCGTGAGGTCGCCGCCGGGCGGCTCGGGCAGGCCGAGCGCCTCCGCGAGCTCCAGGTGGAAGGCGTACGCGGCGTCCCGTTCCGGCGCGGTGGGCCGCCACGGGCCGTGCTCGTCCATGAAGCGCAGCGGGCAGACGGTGAAGCAGGCCAGGACGTAGTGCATCAGCTCGGGCGTGATGCCGGGGCGGTCGTGGACCCGGCGCAGCCCGTCCACCACCCGGCGGCCCTCGGCACTGCCGGGGCCCTGCCCGATCAGGGTGAACATGGCCGCGCCGGTGGCCTTGGCCCGGCTCTTCGGCTGCCCGGTCACCCGGCCGGTGCCGTGCAGCACGGCGGCGATCTCGGGAATGCCGAAGGTCCGGACGAAGCCCAGGGTCAGCCCGACCCGGGACTCCTCCGGCATCACCTCCAGCACCAGCCGCGCGTAGGGATCGCGGGCGCCGGCCGGGGCCTGCGTCTCGTCGGGCGGCCGGGCGTCCTCGGACGGCTGCGCGCCGCCGGGCGGGCGTGCGCCGCTCACGGTGTTCCCGCGGTGGCGAGCGCCTGTGCGGTCAGCGGGCCGTCGAGGCCGCGGGCCACCCGGACGAGGTGCGCCCGCTCCTCGGCCGGATCCGCGTCGAGGCCGGGCAGCACGGCCTGCTCCTCGCGGGGCCGCGGCGGCCGTCCGGCGTCCAGCGCGGCGACGGCGGAGCGCAGCGCGGCGGCGACCACCAGCGCGGACCGCTCGGGACCGTCCAGCCCGGCGTTCTCGGCGATCCGGGCGCTGCTGGCGACCACCGCCGGGTCCACCCAGGGCCGCAGGGTGAGCTGGCCGTCCCGGATCTCCAGGCCGCGCCGGGTGGTGCGCCATTCGAGGTCGCGCAGGGCCAGTCGCTCCGTCCAGCGGGCGGGCGGCGCCTCCAGGGCGAGTCGCCGGTCGGCGCGGTAGACGAGGTCCCAGAGCGGGCGCAGCGCCCGGTAGTCGCGTCGGCGCCGGGCCCAGTTGGCGCCCGCCGGGCCGGCGAAGCCCACGGTGATCAGCAGGGCGCCGGCGGCGGCGAAGGCCGGTCCGGCGGCGGTGCTCAGCCACTCGGTGCCGCCGGCCCCGGCGGCGGCCGCCCCGATCGCGACGATCTTGCAGAGCACGTAGCCGCAGGCGGTGACCGATCCGAGGGCGATCAGCCGGATGCCCCGGCGCAGCCAGCCGGCCGGCAGCCGGGCTGCGTGGCCCCGGCAGACCCGGGCGATGTCGATCAGCGCGAAGGCGAAGGCGCCCTGGTACAGCGCCAGGAAGCAGGCGATCGCGGGCACGGTCGCGAAGGTGGTGTCGAAGGTGAGCGGGGTCTCCGGGGCGGTCGCCCGGCCGGCGGCGAACAGCACCGCCATCAGGGCCGCCAGCACCGCGAACAGGGTCAGCCGGGTCCGGATCCGCCGTCGGGTGCCGGCCGCGGAGACGTCCCAGATCCGGTCGCCGTCCCGCTCGTCCGGCGGGGTCCAGATCAGGGCCAGCACCACGGTGGCGGCGGAGAACCCGGTGATGCCGAGGTACACCAGCAGGGTGGCGAGGTTGCCGGTGTGCGCGAGCCGGTCGATCGCCCGGTAGAGGACGGGCGAGGCCATCAGGAAGGAGCTCGCCGGCGAGGCGATCGCCAGCGCCACCACCAGCAGACCGGGCGAGGGATCGCGCCGCCAGGCCCGGAGCTTGAGCGCGGCGACCGTCCAGGCCGCCGCACCGATCGCCAGGTAGACGGCGTTGAACGGCGCCTCGGACACCGCCGGGGCCGCGAGGTGCTCAGACATGCTGGCCCTTGCGGTGCTCCAGGGCGGGCGCCAGCTGCGAGGTCGTCCCGGCCCCCGGGGCCAGCACCAGGATCCGCAGCAGTTCGGCGCCGAGCACCTCGGCCTCCTCCTCCGCCGCGTCGTCGTAGTGGGAGCGGCCGAGGACCATCCGCAGGACGTCCGGATCGATGGTGGGCAGCTCCACCGCGGCGGTCTCCGCGTCCGGCGGGGCGGCCTCCGGCAGGTGCCCGCAGAGCAGGTGGGCGAGTTCGTGGCAGACGATGTGGGCCTGGTGCAGGCCGGAGGTCTCCTGCTCGTAGTGGACGACGTCCTCGTCGGGCAGCCGCTCGACGAAACCGGACGGCTCCCCGACCCGCATCCGGCGCGGTGCCAGCCGGACGGGACGGCCCGTCCGCTCGGCGACCGCCGCGCACAGCTCCTCCACGGTGCTCAGCGGAGGCAGCCCCAACTGCCTGGCCGCGGACCGCATCCGGCGGCGGGTACGTCCCACACCTCGCACGTGTTCCCCTTCGGGAAGCCGCCAGTGGCCCAGCGGCGTCTCCTGCTGCCCGGTCACGTCACTCCGCCGCCGGGCCACCGTCGTCGGGCAGTCCGACCGCCCGGCGCAACTGTTCCACGACCGTGAGGGCGGCGTCCTGCATCTCCGGCGGAAGCCCGGCCGCCCGCATCGCGATCCGCTCCACCCGGGCGTCGCGGAGCGCCTCGATCCGCTGCAGGTCGCGCTCGACGGCCTGGGCGGTCGCGGAGTCGCTGAAGTAGTCCAGGGGCACGCCGAAGAACTTGGCGATCTTCACCGCGTTCTCCAGGCTCGGCTTCTGGGTGCCCTTGCGCAGGTTCCCGATGTACGTCCCGCTGAGGCCGGTGCCGAGGGCGATCTCGGTGTCCCGCCAGGGGCGGCCGAGATCCTTCGGGTAGATCACCTTGATCAGGCGCCGGAAGCGGGCCGCGAAGTCGGGGGAGCCCGTGCAGGGCCCGGCCTCCTCACCGGACGGCCCGGCGGAGCCCTCCGGTCGCGCAGATTCGGTGGACATGCGCGGATCATAGAACGATCTGACGCCGCGCCAGAATCCCCCGACCGGCCCGTCCTGCACGATCGTTGAGGAAGAAGTGCCGTTCCGGTGCGCGAGCGGTGCCGGAATCCGGGAGCCCCTCCCATAGCGATCCACGATAGTTGACAGCCAGTCACGCATTGAGCAGGATCGACCACACCGGCCGCCCCCGCTGCGGCCGCCCGGCCGCACCCCCCGGCCCCCACGCTCCGGCGCGCCGCTGCCCCACGGGGGTGGGCAACGGCGCCCGGCCCTCCCGTTCCGGGCGCAGTTCCCCGGAACCACCCGGTCGTTTGCACACCTGTACTACTGTGCGTCGGACGCCCGTGGGCGGTGTGTGCGGGGTGGCCGAGCGGAGAAGGTGCGTGCGATGAGTCTGCTGTCCCCTCCCGGACCGCTGGTGTCGGCCGACTGGCTGGCGGAGCGCCTGGGCCGGCCCGGGCTGGTGGTGCTGGACGCGAGCGTCGGGGTGTACCGCGGGATCCGGCGGCCGATCCCGGGATCGCGGACCTTCGACATCGACGGGGCGCTCTCCGACCCGGCGGACCCGCTGCCGCACACGATGCCCGGCCCCGAGCAGTTCGAGCGCGAGCTGCGGGCCCTCGGCGTCGACGAGGACAGCACCGTCGTGGCGTACGACAACGCCGGCATCTACTCCAGCGCCCGGGCCTGGTGGATGCTGCGGGCGATGGGCTTCGACCGGGCGGCCGTGCTGGACGGCGGACTGCCGGTCTGGGAGGCCGCCGGACTGCCGCTGGCCGAGGCCGGCGCAGAGGAGCCGCCCGCCGCGCCGGGGAACTTCACCGCCCGGCCCCGCACCGGGCTCCTGGTGGACCGCCGGGCCGTGGACGCCGCGCTCGCCGACGGGGCCGCCGCCGTGCTCGACGCCCGCAGCCGGGAGCGTTACGCCGGACGGGTCGAGGAACCCCGTCCGGGGCTGCGCCGCGGCCACATCCCCGGCGCCGCGAACCTGCCCTACCTCGACCTCCAGACGGACGGCCGGATGCGGCCCGCCGAGGAGCTGAAGGCGCGCTTCGGGGCCGTCGCCGACGGGCGCGAGCGGCTGGTGGTCAGTTGCGGTTCCGGCGTGACCGCCTGCGTGCTGGCCCTCGGCGCCGAACTGGCCGGATACCGCGACGTCGCCGTGTACGACGGCTCCTGGAGCGAGTGGGGCCGCCCCGGCGACCTCCCGGTCGAGAAGGGGCCCGGACCGGAGTGACCGCCACCGGCGGGGGCGGACCGCCCCCGCCGGCGACGTGTCGGAAGCCGCGTGCGGGAACACGAAGGAGCCCCCGCAGCGATCTTCGCTGCGGGGGCTCCGGGCTGTGGCCAGGGCCGGGGTCGAACCGGCGACCTTCCGCTTTTCAGGCCGCGTGATGACCCTGAGTCCGCTGTGACCCACAAGGCCGCCGGTCCTTGGACGTGTTCGGTCGGGTGTTGTTGTACGCCGCTGTTGGCATACACGTTGGCATACACCGATCAGCCCAGGGCATCCGCGATGACCTGCATGGACTCCACAATCACGACGGCACCGGCAGCAGCCAACCTCGCGTCCTTCCCCGGCTTGTTGGCGTACCCGATGGTGGCCACGCCCGCCGCCTCCCCGGCCTCTACGTCCCTCGCTGCGTCGCCAATGAAGATGCACTCCTCGGGTTCGCTTCCGGCGGCTTCCATGGCCGCTAGGAGAAGCTGCGGGTTCGGTTTCATGGACGATGGGTCACCCGGGGTCCTACCGAATACACCACCCACGTAGTCACTCAGGCCATGGTCGGAGAGGTAAGCCGCAATGGCGACCCCCGCATTATTGCTGACCACTGAGACAGACCGGCCGGACCGTGCGCATGCCCGCAGGACCGATTCGCCGCCCACATTGGGCCGTCCGAGCCGCACTGCTTTGGTCTCCAGTTCGGCCAGTGCGCCGTCGGTCATCGCCGCAAGGTCTGGGCGGGTGTCCGCGATGAGACGGAGCAGGGCAAGGGGGTCAGTCTCGTTCTCTGCCCCAGAGGGGGCCTGCTCGCCGCTGGCGAGCAGGCCCGCACGGAGCCGTCGTGCGACTTCCGGCGCAGGCAGCCCGGCGAAGACCGAGCAGACTGGGCCGTCGAAGTCGAGTAGGACGTGCTTCACCGGTCGGAGCACGTCAGCCAGCGACGGAGTGGCGCCGGTCACGGCTGACGCTCGTACGCGATCGTGGACCACACGCTGTCGAACCACATCTGTGCCTGCTGGACGTACTGCGATCCGAGCGAGGCATCGTCCGGGCCGGCGGCGTGGTGAAACAGGGTGGTGTCCTTGCCGGTGACGTCGTAGAACGTGTGGTCGCTGCCGTCGATCGCCACCGTGCGTTCCCGGAGCGGGTAGAACCCGAAGAACGCTTCAGCGCGGTTCAGGATGTACAGCTTGAACAGGCTGGACGCACGGTGCACCTTCACCTGGACCGTGGCCGACTGGACGAGACCGAGCTCCGCCAGCACCTCGACGGAGTGGGCGATGCCACCGGCGTTGGTCAACGCGATGTTGCGTGCGCGCTCCCGGAGGGCGGGTTCGTCCTTGAGTCCGTCTACCAGGACGGGCACGGCCATGGGCTCAGACGTGTCTGGCAGCAGGAGTCGCACGGTGATGGACTCCGGGGCAAGCCTGCCAGAGCGGACCTTGTCGAGCGGTTCCTGTAGGGCGTTGTGAAGCGTCTCGCTGGAGAAGCCGGCGAAGTCGAGGGTCACCTGCTGCTGCTCGAAGGCTGCTTCGAGGTGAGGCCGAAGACCAACGGGCCGTGACGTGCGCTCTCGGACGAAAGAGCCGCTGCCCTGCCGGGTCACGATCAGCCCCTCCGTCCTGAGCAGGTCGAGGGCCTTGTCGATCGTGCCGCGTGCCACGCCGAAGTGCTTGGCGAGTTCGGGGCCGGACGGGAGCTTGTCGCCGGTTTCGAAGCCGGGCTTCTTCGTGAGGATCGAGGCCCGCAAAGAACTGCTGACCTGCTGATACGGCGGGCGGGAGTCATCCGGGTCGAGGCTCATGCACCCATGCTAGGACAGATGCCCAACACACGCGAGAAACCCAACTCTCTTGACCTGCCTAGGCAGGTTGTCTATGTTGAGTGTGTCGCAACCGAGAGATGCGGGAGCGGCAAGGAGGGGCCTTCTTTGGGCTGCTCTGACCTGCACAAATGCACCACTTGCTCAACAACTCAAGAGAGTGATCCACCACCGCAGTCCTTCCGTGACCACGCCGGTCGGGGTGAGTGGAGACCAGTCGGCAGAGAAGGGGCGTACGCCCTGACACCTCGGTCGCCCTTCAGACGGCGGCCGTACATGGGACACGCAGCCGACTTCTACGTAAAGAACGGCGCGGCAGACCTTTGCCGGCGACGACCTCCGGGAGGGATCTCTCCGGAGCGAGCCCGGACCGCGTCCAGAGGAGATCCGACCCCGTTGATTCACCCGCTTCACCAACGACCACAGGCCCCGACACCCTCCCCGGCTTATCGCCGGGCGCGAGTGCCGGGGTCTGTGGCTGCTCGTGACGCAACGAGTGGCCTGGGCCCATAAGAACGGGCCGCCGCGCTCCGGCCAAGGAGTGCGCGGCGGCCCTGGGGCCCACCCCCTTCTAGGAAGAGGTAGACCCGTGAAGTCGATTGTTGCAGGCCAGCATGCCGTGGACCCGGAGGAGTTCGCGGAGCTGGCGTTGGGCGTGGACGAGAAGCTGTTCGCCGGCGTGCCGGGCGAGTCGCCGATCGAGCGTAAGGCCCGGATGGACGCGGCGCGGGACATCCTGGCGGACCTGCGCCGGGAGGACCGGGAGCTGGCCGACTACGCCGAGCGCCTGATGAGCGAGGCCCCGGTCCCGCTGCACACCGCCCGCCGCACCGGCGCCCGCCGACCGGTCCGGCTGGGGGTGGCGGCGTGAACCGCCGGGCGAAGTTCTGGATGGTCGCCGCGCTGCTGGTGGTCGTCGCGATGGCGTTCCGGGTGTCGTGGAACGCGCTGAAGGATGTGGCGCACGCGGTCGGGGCCGATTGGCTTGCCGCCGACCTCTACCCGCTGGTGGTGGACGGGCTGATGGCGCTGGCGCTGGTGGCGGCGCTGGTGCTGACCGGTCGGGACCGGCGGTTCGCACTGTGGGTGCTGGGCGGCTACACGGTCGCCTCGCTGGTGCTCAATTACGTGCACGGTCTGGTGCCCGCCCTGCATGACGGCGGTCGGGTCCGGTTGGCCGACTGGCCGCCCGCCCACTACGCGCTGGTCCTGCTCGCGTCGTGCCTGCCGGTCGGCTCCATCTTCTTCGGATCCGACCTGGTGGCCAAGGTGCTGCACCACCAGCCCGAACCGGAACAAAACATCCAGGTAGTGACAAACCGGTCGGTGTCTGAGCTGGCCGTTTCCGCCGACCCGGAGCCGTTCGAGTCGGTGTACGAGTCGGCCGACCCGGAGCCCACCCCGGTGGCGGCGGCTGCCGAGGCGAAGCCGACCGCGACGCGGGCGAGTCGGCCCCGCCGGGCGACCGGCAGCGTGCCGCCGTCGGCCCGCGCCAAGGTCCCGACCCGCACCCTCGACCAGCTTCTGACCGAGGCCCGGTCGGCCACCGTCGACTGGTCGGACGCCGAGCTGACCGCCGACCGCATCCGCGAGGCCGTCCGCACGTCGTCCGCCAACGGCCGACTACTGCGCGAGGCGCTGAAGGCCGAGCGCGTCGAGTCGGCCGACCGGCCTGCGCTGCACGCCGTCCCCGACCCGGCCCCCACCGCCACTACCGACTCCGCCGACGCGGCGGAGGGCGAGGAGAAGGCATCGTGAGCACCCGCACCGCTGAAGACCAGATCAACGCCGCCCGCGTGCTGGTGACCATGGCCGCCGCGTTCCGCCACCTGCCGGCCCCGGCGCCTCGACTTGAACGACTCCCCAAGAGCACCGACAGCACCGTGTTCACGTGGGGCGTCACCCTCGCCGTCCACGACCACCTCGGCTACTTCGAGCTGTGGCGCGAGGCCCTGGGCCTCGACCCTGCCGCCGTGCGCGCCAGCCTGGAGGAGGACTACACGAACTGGCTGGAGGTCTCGGGCGTCTGGTCGGGGGTCCCGGTGCAGGTCATCGGCTACTTCCGGTTCCAGGACCCCGAGCACGCCCGGTGAGCCGGCCGCGCTTCTGGGACCCGGCCGGTGAGCGGTTCGGCATCCCCACCTTCCCCTGGAAGATGGCCCCGGACGGCCTCTGCACCCGCCGCCAGCTCCGCGCCCGGGACCTGCGGCCGAACGGCCAGCCCGTGGCCGCGCAGATCCTCTGGTTTTCCCGCCGCTACGCGGGCGGGGTGCGGGCGGCGTTCCTGTACCGGCCCGAACTCGCCGCCCCCGTCCGGCCGATGACCGACGCCCGACGGCGCGCACTCGCGGCTGCGAACCGCGCCCGCCGGATGTGCCCCACCTGCGGGCTCGACGCGGGCTACGTCCTGCCGGCCCATCTGGGCTGCTGCCTGATCTGCGAGTACGGCGATCCGCTCGCCGCCTGAACCCCTGCGACACCCACTGACCTCGCCACGATCCCAGGAGAGTCACCGATGACGGACGCCCTGATCCAGGTCGGAATCGAGACCATCGGCACGCTGCACCCCGAGGCCCTCGGCCTGATCCGCGACGGCCTCTACTTCGACCTCGGCGGCCAGTTCCGCAACCCCCACCACGACCCCGCGATGCGCTACCGCACCGGCCTCGACCCCGAGGTCCGCGAACACGTCCTTACCACCCCCGGCGTGATGCCGATGGTCGAGCGGATCGCCGAGTCCGCCAAGGCCGTCCACCGCGCCTACGCCGACCCCCGCCACCTGCTCGTGAACGTCACGATCGCCTGCCGCGGCGGCCGGCACCGCTCCGTCGCGGTCGCCGAAGCCGTCGCCGCCTACCTGCGCACAGACGGCATCGGCGTCGAGGTCCACCACCGCCACATCGACCGGCCGGTCATCGAGAACCAGGCCGACTGACCACAGGGGAGGAACCGATGTCCCAGACCTACGCCGAACCGCCCCTCACCCCCACTACCCCGGCGCCGGCCGAGCAGACGGCCCGCCCGGCCACCGCTCCGGCTGAGCAGGTCCGGGGGCAGGCCTCTGCCCCGGTCTTGCACACCCGGGGCGGTCTGCCGGCCGTCCCGCTCGCGGTGACCACCGCGAACGCGATGGTGGGCCTGACGTCGGCCGCCGTGCTGACCTCCGGCCCCCTCGCCGCCGCTGCCGCGACCGTCGGCACCGTGGCGACCAGCGCCCTCGCCGCCCGGATCGCCCGCCGCACCGCGAAAAAGGCCGCCCAGCGCGCCACCTCCACCGCCCGGGGCACTGCCGGGCGACGCCCGGGGCACCTGTCCCTGGTCAAGTCACCCGCTGGAGGCCGTGGTTCGTCCCCGCGTGCCGGCACCGGATCGGTGGGGCCGCCGCGCCCGACCCGGAGCGGGACCGGCACCACCGGCCGCACCGGCACCGGCCCGGCCGCGAGTTCGCTTCCGCTGTCGGCGGGAAGCCGCGGGCCTCTGTCCGGCACGTCCGGTTCGGTGCGGAAGTCGTCGTCCGGTACAGGCAAGGCGGCCCCGGGCCGTCTGGCCGCGCGGGCCGGTGAGGTGAAGGCGGTCCGGAAGGCGGACCGTGAGGTGATGCCGTCGCGGGCCGAGCGCCGGACCGGCCAGACCGCGGCCCGCCGGCAGGTCGCCGACACCCGCCGCGCCGCCAAGGCCGCCGACCGCGAGCGGAAGGACGCCCGGCGCGGCCGGATCGGGAAGGCCCTGGCCAAGCCCGCCGCGCTCGCCCGGCAGTCCCTGGACAGGGCCCGCACCAGGAACCGAACGGCCGCCGACAAGCGGGCGGAGCGGAGGGTTGCGGACGCCCGCCGGGAGGCCCGCAAGGCCCCGCTCCGCCGGGCGGCGATGTTCGCGCTCCGCAAGTCCGCGGCCCGGTTCCACGGCCGGCGCCTGATCGCCGCGCTGCTGGCGCTGCCGGTCGGGGCCCTCGGGGCGCTGACCACCCCGCTCGGGCGCCGGCTCGGCGCCTCGTGGTTGATGCACCCCGGCCGGCGCCTCTACCACTGGCTGGTGGGCAGGGCCGCCGGGGCCCGCGCCGAGCGGGACGCCCGGATCCGCGCGGAGCTGGCCGACGCCGAGCAGGCCGTGGACGAGGCCATCGACCACCCCGAGGACGCCCCCGAGCCCGTGGCCGACACCGTGCCGCGCGCCCCGAAGAGCCACAACGCCCAGCCCGAACTGACCGCCCTGGGAGGCGACATGCCCAGCACCACCGAGTCCGGATTCAACTTCTCCGAGGTCGCCTCCGAGATGTACAGCGCGGCGATGAACTACGACCCCGACGGCATGATGTCCGTCCTCGCCGCCATGGAGTCCATGCCCGAGGGCCTGGAGTCCATCGCCAACACCTTCCGCGTCCTCGCCGAGCGCTCCGACGGCGAGTTCCCCCTCGACAAGTCCGTCGGCGAGGCCCTGAACGAGGTCTTCATGCTCCTCATGTCGGCCGTCAGCGCCTCCGAGGAGGTCTCCAAGCTGTTCCGCCTCATGCACGCCCACGACATCTCCCGCCACGAGGACCCCCGCAACGGCGAGGAGAAGTGGGACATCAGCAACAACCAGTAGCCCGCCGGAACCACAGGCGCTCATCGGGCCGCCCCGCCACTTGCGCTGGGCGGCCCGACCCATCCCCGCACCCCGCACTACCCGCCACCGCCCCTGCTGCCGCCTGGAGCTGCCGTGAATCAGCCCGAGCACACCCTGAACCTCACCAACCTCCCCCAGCCCAAGACCCCCAAGCCCCGCACCACCAAGGGGAAGACGTCCCTGCTGCCGCCGCTGGACTGGGCCGCCACCCACGGCCCCGTCTCCGGCGCCGTCTCCGCCGCGACCGGCGCCGGCGCACTCGCGCTGCTCGGCGCCGCCACCCACATGCCCCCCGGCATCCCCCTCTACGTCGGCGCCGCGGGCGCGGTCGGGCACGGCATCGGCGTCAGCATCCGCCGCCGCCTCACCGGCCGCACCATGGCCGGCCGCGCCGCCTCGTGGCTGCTCGCCGGAGGCTGGACCACCTGGGCCATCTCCACCGGCCCGCTCTCGTGGGCCGCGGCCGGGACGCTGGCCGCGCTCGGTGTCGGGATCGGCGCTATGGCCTCCAACGCGGCGATCCGTGAGGAGGCTGTGGAGCTGGAGCGCATGAGCGACGAGGCCCGCACCGCCGCCGCCAAGATGAACGGGGAGCGCGAGAAGATCGCCCGGGAGTGGGCGGAGCGGATCCACCGCGTGACCGGGGTCCAGGTCGCGGTGTTCGCGGTCGAGTTCTGGAAGACCGGCGCCG
The DNA here is from genome assembly GCF_000717715.1 of Streptomyces sp. NRRL B-24484. Classification (GTDB taxonomy): domain Bacteria; phylum Actinomycetota; class Actinomycetes; order Streptomycetales; family Streptomycetaceae; genus Kitasatospora. Next base: position 106,311 of record NZ_JOAI01000023.1, read on the forward strand.
GGTTCTCCCTCGCTGCCGAACTCCCCGGCGGCTCCGCCACCTGGGACCGCATCGCCTCCCAGGCCCGCGCGCTCGCCACCGACGCCCGGCTGCCGCTCGGCTGCACGGTGTGGGTCGAGGAGGGCGACCGTCAGGGCCGCATCGTCCTCGACATCGCCACCGTCAACGTCATGGCCCAGGACTTCCCCTATCCGGACGACTTCTCGGCTCTGTCCATCCTCACCGGCATCCCCTGGGGCCTGCTGCCCAACTCCGACGCCGCCACGGTGCTGCTGCGCGAGGCATGCGCGCTCGTCCTGGGCCCGCCCGGATCCGGCAAGTCCACGTTCATCGACGTCGTCCTCGCCGGGTTCGCCCGCTGCACCGACGTGCTCACCTTCGTCATCGACCTGAAGGCCGGCGCCGCCGGCATCCCCTGGGTCCGCCCCTGGCTGGAGGCCCGCGGGCTGAAGGCACCGAAGGCCGGGGTCGTCCCGGTGCCGCAGGACACCGAGCCCGGCATCGACTGGCTCGCCTCCACCCCGGACGAGGCACTGCGGCTGATGCAGGCCGTCCTGCGGATCAACGCCGCACGCCAGCACGGCTACCAGGATCTGTTGGACGCCCGGGACACCACTCTGCTGCCCGTGTCGGCGGACCTGCCGCAGATCGAGGTGGTCGTGGACGAGGGCGCCGAGCTGCTGTCCGCGGCGTCGTTCGGCGACCCGACGATGAAGGCCCTCCAGGAGGCCGTGAAGAAGGCCATGCGCACGACCCGCGCGATGGGGATCCGGTTCGTGCTCACGGCCGTGGACGGCAACGTGTCCGCGCTCGGGGACACCGCCGTCCGCAAGTTCTCCCCGGTCGGGGTCGCGCTGACCTCCGGGGAGTCGTCCGGGAACAACCTGCACAAGCTGTTCCCCAGCGCGAAGGTCGACACCCGCCAGCTCCGCGCGAAGGGCTGCGGCGTCATCGGCGCCGCCGGCGCGGACGGCTTCGCCCCCACCGGCTTCAAGGGCTGGAAGACCAGCCCGAGCCTGGTCCGCCAGGTCGTCCTCGCCACCAACGCCCGCCGCCCGGCCCTCGACTCCATCTCCGCATCAGCCGCGGGCGAGGACTACGCCCGCCGCTGGTCCCCCGAGCGCGCCGGATGGCTCTGGGAAGGCACCACCGCGACCCCGACCGCGCCGGCGCCCGCACCGACATCCGGGGGCGGGCTGAACCTCTCCGCCCTCCGCACCATGGCCGCCCCCGGCGACGGCGGCGACGCGGCCCGGGACGGACTGGCGGAGGTCATCGCCTTCCCCAACACCCGGCCCCAGGGCCTCAACCTCTCGTCCCTTCGCGAGGACACCCTGACGCCGACGCCGACGCCGACGCCGCAGCCGCACGCCGCCACGGCCGGGCCGGAGTGGCTGGCCGACGCGATCGACGCGATCGAGTCCGCCGGGCCGATGGGCCTGAAGGTCGCCACCGTCGCCGACATGGTCGACCGGAACCGCAAGACCGTCCGCGCCGCACTCCAGGACGCCGCCGAGCGCGGCGAACTGGTCTACCGCGAGAACGGCCCGCAGTCCGTGTTCCTCCACCCCGACCATGCTTGACCATCCATCACTCTCCGCTACTGGCTACTGGTTACTGGCACCGCCCCAGTAGCCAGTAGAGCGGTCCCGTGGACCCAGAATCGGGTTCTGTCCTGCGGATTACCCACTACCCAGTAGCCAGTAGCCACCCCAGTACGACCATGCACAGCAACCAGCAGGGCCCCGCCCAGCACGCCCCGGGCGGGGCCCTGCGGCTGCCCGAAACCGGCTCGAAGGGATGCCCACTGTGATCGTCTCCGTCAGCCTCACCGTCCTGTTCACCGTCCTCGCCCTGGTCCTGATCTGGAGCCGCCGGGTCGGCGCGTTCGCCGGCACCGTGCTGTTCCTCGCCGGGTTCACCCTCGCCTCGACCGGCATCGCCGGGCCCGTGAACGCCTTCCTCGCCGCGATCGCCGCCGCCGTCACCAGCCGCTGACCCGAACGGAGCCCAGTGCCGTGCAGCCCACCGTGCCCGGGATCCGGCCGCTCGCCGCCGTCCACCTGCGCGAGGCCCTCACCGCCACCGCCAACGGTGACCCGACCCTCGCGCTCGCCGCCCTCATGCACATCGACAACGAGTCCTGGCAGGGCATCCACCACCGCCTCGCCGTGCTCGGTACCGACCTGCTCGACGTCCTCGCCCACACCGCAGCAACGGGAGGCACCCAGTGAGCACCACCAGCGACCTCATCACCGCCGCCGTCCTCTTCGGCCCCGGCGCCCTGCTCTCCATCCCCGTCATCGCCTCCCAGCGTGGCGCCCGCGCCGACTCCGAGCGCGTGCAGGCCGTCCTCGCCCTCTCCGCCTACGAGCGCGCCGCCGCCCTCGCCGAGACCGAGCAGGACGCCCCCGCACCGCCGGACGGCGGCGAGCCCATCACCCCCGTGACCGAGCCCGCCCAGCGGCTCGCCACTGTCATCGACTTCCCCGCCCGCCACGCCGCCTGAAAGAGGATCACGTGGACCACGACGAGTACTACGAGGACCCCGACGGCTGGTACGACGCGAGCGAGCCGTACGACCCGGCCGAGGAGAAGGCCGCCGAGATCGCCCTCGACCTCGCCGACGAGGCCCGCTGGGCCGCCGAGGAAGCCGCCAACCCGCAGCCCGGACACACCGAGATGTGCGAGGGCTGCCACGGCACCGGCGGCGGCTACGAGGACGAAGCCTGGGACGACGAGGCCCAGGACTACGTCCCCATCGACTACGAGGACTGCCCCGAGTGCGGCGGCTGCGGCTACTACGACTGCGACGCCACCTGCGACAACGCCGGATAGGCGCCGGCCGTGGCCGCCCTCGACTGGCGAGACGCCCGGCACTACGACCGCACCACCGACAAGCCCTGCCGCTGGTGCGGCCTGCCCACCCCACTCCGCGACGACCAGCGTAGACCCGCACACAAGGTCTGCGCTGAGCAGCAGCAGAACACCGACACCAGCACCCCGCCCGCCGCTGCCGTCCCGGTCGCGGAAGGCGGAGTGCTGCCCCAACTCGACAGACAGGAGAAGTCATTGGCCCATTGGGACCATGCGCTGGCCGCCGCGCACTTCGCCGCCGAGCGCGGCATGCGGGTCTTCCCCATCACCCGTATGAAGAAGCCCGCGATCCCCAGCCCGCACCCGCCCGGCCACGAGCGCGACGAATGCCGCGCCGCATGCGGCCGGTTCGGTCACGGCGTCCACGACGCCACCACCGACCACGCCCGGATCGACGCCATGTTCCGCGCCGCCCCGTGGGCGACCGGGTACGGGATCGCCTGTGGCCGGGCGCCGCATCACCTGATCGGCCTCGACCTCGACCGCAAGAACGGCCTCGACGGCGTCGCCGAACTCGCCCGCCTTGCCGCCGAACACGGCTTCACCGTCCCGGCCACCGCAACCGTCTCCACCCCGACCGGTGGGCTGCACCTGTGGCTCACCGCCCCTCCCGACGCCGTGTTCCCGAACTCGGTTGGCGTCGTCGGCCCCGGGATCGACGTGCGCGGCCCGGGCGGCCTGCTGGTCGGCCCCGGATCGTATGGGGCAAGGGGCCGCTACGGCTTCGCCTCCGGAACCGACCCCAGCACCGTCGCACCGTGCCCGCCGGAGCTGCTGGCCCTGCTCACGCCGCCGCCCGCACCCGCCGCACCGGTCGTGGATCCGGCCGAGTTGCGGGACCGGGTCCGCCAGCAAGACGCCTACACCCGGGCCGTCCTCGACGGCGAGGCCGCGAAGGTCCGGGCCCAGTCCCACCCGGGGCGGGCGAAGCGGCTGTTCGCCTCCGCCGCGTCCGTCGGCCGCCTGGTCCACGCCGGCACCATCCCCGAAGCCCTCGCCCTCGACACCCTCCTCGACGCAGGCATGGCCACCGGCCTCACGCGCTCCGAGTGCGAGCGCACCATCACCCGCGGCCTCGCCCGAGGCGCAGGCACCCTCCGATCTGCCGCCTGACCGCACGTCCTGGGCCAAGGCGCGGGGGCGGAGAAAGCTGCTTTCTCCGCCCCCGCCCCTTCCGGCCCGCACCTGCCCAACCCACCCCGTGTGAGAGGACTTCTGCCCGTGTCCATGCCCACCACCGTCGCTGACGGTCCGTTCGGCAACGTCACATCCCTGTTCCCGGACGGCTGGGAGCAGGCCATGGAGCCGCCCCCGGCTGCCGGAGAGGCGTGGGACGCCCCGGTGGACCTTGGGGAGTCCCGCACCCGGCCGCTCTTCCCGGTCGACACACTCCCCGGGTGGATCGGCGGCATGGTCGCCGCGGTCGCGGAGGAGACCCAGACCCCCGCCGACCTCGCTGGATGCCTGGCGCTCGCAGTCGTTGCGGCCGCCGCCGGCGGCAAGGCGACAGTCCGCATCCGGGGCCGGTGGACCGAGCCGGTGAACATCTACACCGTCGTCGCCCTCGACCCGGGCAACCGCAAGAGCGCCGTGTTCGACCTGATGACCAAGCCCCTGCTGACCGTGGAAGAGTCCCTGGTCGAGATCAGCAAGATCCGCATCACCGAGGCCGAGACCGCGCTCAAGCTGGCCAAGGCCACCGCCGACAAGGCCGCCCATCGAGCCACCAACGCCGAGCCCGACCAGCGCGAGGCCCTCACCCGCGAGGCCATCGCTCTCGCCCAGCAGGCCGCGGCCATCACTGTGCCCTGTGAGACCCAACTCATCGCCGACAACGCCACCCAGGAGTCCTTGGCCACGCTCCTCGCGGACCAGGGCGGCCGGATCGCCATCATGAGCCCCGAAGGCGGGATCTTCGACATCATCGCTGGCCTGTACTCCGGCAGCGCGAACATGGAGATTTTCCTCAAGGGCCACGCCGGAGACATGGTCCGCGTCAACCGCCAGGGACGCCCCTCCCAGCACGTCCAGCGCCCCGCCGTCACCATGGGCCTCGCCATCCAGCCCGAGGTCCTGGACGCCATCGCCAACGTCAAGGGCGCCGACGGACGCGGGCTGCTCGCCCGCTACCTCTACTCGGTCCCCGAGTCCCTGGTCGGCAGCCGCACCGTCGAACCCGAGCCGCTCCCCGACCACGTCGCCGACAACTACTCCGCCCGCCTCGCGGCCCTCGCCATGGCCCTTGTCGACCGCGACGAGCCCGCCGTCCTCACCCTCACCCCCGAGGCCAACGCGGTGATGCTCGCCTACCAGAAGGTCACCGAGGCCCGTCTCGGCAAGGGCGGCGCCCTGCGGTCGATCCTCAAGTGGGCCAGTAAGCGCGACGGAGCTGTCGCCCGCCTCGCCGGCCTGCTCCACCTCGCCGAACACCCCACCGACGGCTGGGACCGCCCGATCGAGGCCGGCACCCTCGCCGCCGCCACCCGGCTCGGCGACTACTTCACCGCCCACGCCCTGCACGTCTTCGACGCCATGGGCGCCGACCCCGGCCGCGACGCCGCCCGCACTCTCCTGGACCACCTGCGCGCCAACCCCATGCCCGCGTTCACCAAGCGGGACCTGTTCCGCGCCGTCCCCCGGGCCGACTTCCGCACCATCTCCGACCTCGGCCCCGCCCTGGACCTCCTGGAGGAACACGGCTGGCTCCGGCAGCAGACCCCGCCGCCCCGCTCCGCCCGGGGCGGCCGGCCGCCGTCCCCGCGCTACCACCTCCACCCCGCCCTCACGCGTTACCAGGGCTGAACCACCCGCATGAAGCCCCGGGGTGCTGACAGAACCCCGAAAACCACCACTGCACGCCACTGACCTGCGAGAACACCGCCGATCCCGGCTTTGACAAAACCTCCGAAAACTCTGACAGAACCTCCCCCGCTGGGGTTCTGTCACAGCCTCGCCCGCTGTGACAGAACCCCGCCCACCGAGGTTCTGTCGAGGTTTTTACCGGTTTTGTCAGAGCCGCGATCAAGAACAAACCGGCAGGTCAGAGGCACAGTCGCGAGGTTTAGAGAGTTCTGTCAGCCCCAGGCCCTCCCACCCGAGCACACCGCCGCAGGAGGACCCACCGATGACCACCGCCACGCCCGAGGCCCTGACCGTGCCCGAGGTCATGGCCGCGCTCCGCCTGAGCCGCAGCAAGGTCTACGACCTGATCCGCTCGAACACCCTGACCAGCTTCACCATCGGCCGCTGCCGCCGTGTGGCAGCCGACGACCTCACCACCTACATCCGCAACCAGACCAGGAGCAACGCCTGATGGCCAAGCGCGCCAACGGAGACGGCAGCATCACCTACCTGAAGAGCAAGGGCCTCTACCAGGGCCGGGTCTATGTGACCACGACCTCCGGCGTCCCCAAGCGGGTCGCCGTCTACGGCAAGACGCGAGAGGAGGTCCGCGAGAAGATGACCGCACTTCAGGCCCAGGACAACCAGGGGATCCCGACGCCGGACACCAACGTGAAGATGGCGGACTACCTGGCGTACTGGCTGGCCGCCGTCGTCAAGGTCAACCGCCGCCCCAAGACGTACCAGGGGTACGAGAGCGTGGTCCGGGTCCACCTGATCCCCGGCCTGGGAAACCGGAAGCTGAGGACCCTCCGAGCCACCGATGTGCGGACCTGGCTCGCCCGGGTAGCCACCACCTGCCAGTGCTGCGCGAACGGGTGGGACAAGGCCCGCAAGGAGCCGACGTGCTGCGCGGCGGGGGAGTGCTGCAACACTCGGCTCTCCCGTCGGATGGTGCAGTCGATCCACGCCGTCTTGCGGAACGCGATCGAGAACGCCGTCCGCGAGGAGCTGATCCTGCGGAACGTCGCCAAGCTGGTCCAGGTGCCGACGCCCGACTACGGCACCGGGAAGGGCCTCACGGTCCCGCAGGCGCGGCTCCTGCTGAAGGCAGCGAGCGCGGACCGGTTTCACGCGCTATACGTACTGGCGCTGGCTATGGGGATGCGGCGCGGTGAGCTGCTCGGGCTCCACTGGTCGGCGATCGACCTGGAGCGCGGGACGCTGATCGTGTCGAGCAACCTCCAGCGCGTGGACGGGGCCCTTCAGCTCGGGCCGACCAAGACGGCTTCCTCGCTCCGGACGCTGCCCCTCCCGCCGCTGGTAGCGGCGGCCCTCCGGGAGCACCAGGAGCGGCAGGCCCAGGAGCGCGCGACGGCCGGCGACCGGTGGAAGGACACCGGGCTCGTGTTCACCAGCCGGGTGGGCACCGCGATCGAGCCGGACAACCTGCGGCGGAGCTGGTACCCGCTCCGTGATCGGCTCGGCCTAACGCTCCGGTTCCACGACCTCCGGCACACGTGCGTGACGCTGCTGCTCGACCTCGGGGTGCCACCACACATCGTCCGGCAGATCGCCGGGCACAGCGACATCGGCGTGACGATGAAGGTCTACGCCCACGCCTCGCTGGACGAACAGCGGAAGGCGCTCGGATCGCTCAGCGAGCGGCTTGCCTGAGCCGTTGGCATACCGGTTGGCATACCGGGCATGAAAAAGCCCCCGATGAGTGATCTCATCGGGGGCTTTTTGCTGCTCAAACGCTGTGGCCAGGGCCGGGGTCGAACCGGCGACCTTCCGCTTTTCAGGCGGACGCTCGTACCAACTGAGCTACCTGGCCGTACTGCATCGTCTCTTGCGAGACGGGCGATCCCGACGGGACTTGAACCCGCGACCTCCACCTTGACAGGGTGGCGAGCTAACCAACTGCTCCACGGGACCTGGTGCGGAGAATCCGCTCAGGCCTTGCGGCACTGCACTGTACTACGGTAACGCGTGCCCCCAACGGGATTCGAACCCGTGCTACCGCCTTGAAAGGGCGGCGTCCTGGGCCACTAGACGATGAGGGCTTGCGGCCCCCCTCTGCTGTTATCCAGCGTTCGGGGACGTCGAGAAGCATATGGGATGCCGGGCGGGAACACCAAAACGGTTTCCGGCCGCGCTGTCGGGTGTCGCGATCCGGGTGTCAGGACCAGCCCAGCTCGTGGAGCTCGTGGTCGTCGAAGCCGAAGTGGTGGGCGACCTCGTGGATCACCGTCGTCCGGACCTCGTCGGTGATCTGCTCGTGCGTCTCGCAGTACCGCAGGGTCGGGCCCATGTAGATGATGATCCGGTCCGGCAGCACCCCGGCGTACCACTCGCCGCGCTCGGTGAGCGGGGTGCCCTCGTACAGGCCGAGGAGGTCGGGGGAGGCGGGATCCGGCTCGTCCTCGACGAAGATCGCGACGTTGTCCATCATCGCCGCGAGCTTCGGGGGGATCTGGTCGAGGGCATCGGCGACCAGCGTCTCGAACTCGTCCCGGGTCATCTCCACCGCCTCATTGTCGGGTGTGCGGTGACGGTGTGCCAGGTGATCCACGCGGGTGATTCACTGGAGTGTGCGCTCGGACCGGACAAACGGGGTCGCGGCGCCGCCGCGGACCGCCGCCGGCGGACGTCCGCCGGTGCTGCGCGGCCAGGGGCCGACCGTGGCCGTGGTGGCGCTCGGCGGCGCCCTCGGGGCGTCCGCCCGCTACGGCGCGGCCCTCGCCTGGCCGACCGGTCCCGACGCCTTCCCGTGGACGACGCTGCTCGTCAACACCCTCGGCTGCGCGGTGATCGGGGTCTTCCTGGTGCTGGTCACCGAGGTGTGGGCGCCGCACCCGCTGCTCCGGCCGTTCTTCGGCACGGGTGTGCTGGGCGGGTTCACGACCTTCTCGACGGCCACGGTCGAGGTCCAGCGCCTGGTCGACCACGGCGCGCCCGCCCGTGGCCTGGCCTACCTGGCCGCCACGGTGCTGGCCGCGCTGACCTCGGTCTGGATCGCGGCCGGCCTGACCCGGCGGCTGCTCGGCCGGCGCGTCGTCGGATGACCGCGGAGCGCGCCGCCCGCCCGGGCCGCCACGACCACCAGGACCACAGGAGGACGGGATGAGCCGACTCGGGGGAACGGCCCTGCGCCTGACCGTGCTGGTCGGCGAGAGCCGGATGCACCGCTCCCGCCCGCTGTACACCGAGGTGGTGCACCGCGCGCACGCCGCCGGCCTGGCCGGGGCGAGCGTCTTCCGCGGCATCGAGGGCTTCGGCGCCTCCTCGGTGATCCACACCGCCCGGCTGCTCTCGCTCGGCGAGGACCTGCCGGTGGCGGTCGTGGTGGTGGACACCGCCGAGCGGATCCGGGCCTTCCTGCCCCGCCTGGAGGACCTCTCCGGGCTCGGCCCGGTGCTGCTGGAGGAGTGCGAGGTCGTCCGGTTCGGCCCGGCGGCGGACGGCGGGACCCCGGACGGCGACGACACCCCGGACGGCACCGGGCGGGAGGCCGGGCGGTGACCTGGCTGCTGGTGATCGCCGGTGCGGTGGTCGGCGCGCCGCTGCGCTACCTGACCGACCGGGCGGTCCAGACGCGACACGACTCGGTGTTCCCCTGGGGCACCTTCACGGTGAACGTCTCCGGCTGCCTGGTGCTCGGGCTGCTGACCGGCGCGGCGTCGCTCGGCGCGGTCGGCCGCGACGTCCAACTCCTGATCGGCACGGGCTTCTGCGGGGCGCTGACGACGTACTCCACGTTCTCGTACGAGACGCTGCGGCTGGCGCAGAGCGGCGCCCGGTTCATGGCGCTGGCGAACGTCGCGGGCAGCCTGACGGCCGGCCTCGGCGCGGCGTACGCGGGGACGGCGCTGGCGCACGCGTTCTGGGGCTGACGTCCGGACCGTCCCGGAGCCGCGGGGGCCCGCGGAGGTGCTGCGCGGCCCGAACGGGCGCACGGCCGTGTCCGGCGGGCCCCGCCGCGCGTTGGGCACCGGAGGGCGGTGGGCCCGGGTGGGCGGCGCGAGAGGTGGCTCGGGAGATGGCTGGGGTGACGGCCGCGGTGCGGCCGGGCGGGTCGAGGCGTCGGCGTGCGGTGGCGGGTGCCGCGCTGGCGGCACTGGCGGGGCTGGGGCTCAGCGGGTGCATGGCGGTCGGAGCGGGATCGGCCGAACTGCAGGGCAGCGACCGGAACTCCGGGCGGGGTGACCTGCCGGGCGACTCCGGCGCGCCCGGGTCCCGGGCGGCGGACGGCAGGCACGCCGCGCACGGCGGAGTGGTGCCGGCGGCGGTCGCGCGGCCGGGGGCGAAGCCCTCCGGTTCGGCGGCCGCGAGCAGCCGGCAGGGGCCCCCGGCCCCGGTCGAGCCGGCGCCCGCCCCCTCGGCGTCGCTGCCGGCCAACCGGAGCGTGGAGACCCCCGAGCCGCGGCCGACGGCCGGCCCCACCGGCAGCACCCCCTCGGCCACCCCCGTCCCGGAGCCGACCGGAAGCGGGCAGCCCACGCCCTCCGACCCCGGTCCGCTGCCCAGCCTGCCCGGTTCCTCGGGTTCCGGCGGGGGATCGGCCGACCATTAGCGGGCTGGCCAGCGCATTTGCCTCTGATCCCCAGGCTCCTCTATGGTGGTAGATCGTTCGTTTGATCCATTTGACTGGCGCCCTGATTCCCTTGAAACGGCGCCCTTGGCGCGTTCCGGCGATCCGTGGCTGACCGCATAGAGGCGGTTGTGAAACAGAACCCCGGACTTTGGCGCGTGCCACTTCCGGAAGGTTTTGCATGTCTCTCGTTGACGACGCCCGCTTCGCCATGCCCGCGAACGGTCTCGACGCCGCCGACACCACCGACACCGCCGAGCTGCTCGACTCGGTCGAGCCCGCCGAGGCGGACACCGACACCGACACCGACGCCGCGGTCTCCGAGCCCACCGTGACCTTCGGCGACCTGGGCCTGCCGGACGAGGTCGTCCGCGCCCTCGCCAAGCGGGACGTCACCACGCCGTTCCCGATCCAGGCCGCGACCATCCCGGACGCGCTGGCCGGCAAGGACGTGCTCGGCCGCGGCCGCACCGGCTCCGGCAAGACCCTGAGCTTCGGCCTGCCGCTGCTGACCCGCCTCGCCGGCGGCGAGCGCACCCGCGCCAAGCACCCCCGCGGCCTGATCCTGGTGCCGACCCGCGAGCTGGCCATGCAGGTCGCCGACGCCCTGGAGCCGTTCGGCTCGGTGCTCGGCCTGCGCCTCAAGGTGGTCTGCGGCGGCACCTCGATGTCCAACCAGATCTACGCCCTGGAGCGCGGCGTCGACGTCCTCGTCGCCACCCCGGGCCGCCTGCGCGACCTGATCAACCGCGGCTCGGCCGTGATGGACGATGTGCAGGTCGCCGTCCTCGACGAGGCCGACCAGATGGCCGACATGGGCTTCCTGCCCGAGGTCACCGAGATCCTCGACCTGGTGCCGGCCGGCGGCCAGCGACTGCTGTTCTCCGCCACGCTGGAGAACGAGATCGACACCCTGGTCAAGCGCTACCTGAACAACCCGGTCACCCACGAGGTCGACCCGTCCGCCGGCGCGGTCACCACCATGACCCACCACATCCTCGTGGTGAAGCCCAAGGACAAGGCGCCGATCACCAACGCGATCGCCGCCCGCAAGGGCCGCACCATCATCTTCGTCCGCACCCAGATGGGTGCCGACCGCGTCGCCGAGCAGCTGGTCGAGGCCGGCGTGAAGGCGGACGCGCTGCACGGCGGCATGACTCAGGGCGCCCGGACCCGCGTGCTCGGCGACTTCAAGGACGGCTACGTCAACGTGGTCGTCGCCACCGACGTCGCCGCCCGCGGCATCCACGTCGACGGCATCGACCTGGTGCTCAACGTCGACCCGGCCGGCGACCACAAGGACTACCTGCACCGCTCGGGCCGCACCGCCCGCGCCGGCCGCTCCGGCACCGTCGTCACCCTGGTGCTGCCGCACCAGCGCCGCACCGTCTTCCGCCTGATGGAGGACGCCGGCGTCGACGCCTCGCGCCACATCCTCGACCACGCCTTCGACGCCGAGGTCGCCAAGATCACCGGCGCCCGCTCGCTCGTCGAGGTGCAGGCCGAGTCGGCCGCCGGCATCGCCGGTGCCGCCGAGCGCGAGGTCGCCGACATGACCCGCCAGCTGGAGCGCGCGCAGCGCCGTGCCACCGAGCTCCGCGAGGAGGCCGACCGCCTCGCCACCCGTGCGGCGCGCGAGCGGGCCGCACTGGGCATCGAGGACGAGCCCGCGGCCGAGAGCGGCGAGGCCGCCGAGGGTGCGGAGGCCGTCGAGGCTCCCGCCGCCGAGGCCCCGGCCGCCCCGGTCGAGTCCGAGCGCGCGCCGTCGTACCGCGAGGCCCGCACCGAGCGCCCGGCGTTCTCCCGGGACCGCGACCGCGAGCGCCCCTCCTTCGGGCGTGACCGCGACCGTGACGACCGCGGTGGCCGTTCGTTCAACCGTGACGACCGTGGCGGCCGCTCCTTCGGCGACCGTGACCGTGGCGAGCGCGGCGGCTTCAACCGCGAGGACCGTGGCGGCTTCAACCGCGACGACCGCGGTGGCCGTTCGTTCAACCGTGACGACCGCGGTGGCCGCTCCTTCGGCGACCGTGACCGTGGCGACAGCAGCCGTCCGTTCGCCCGCCGCGACGACCACCGCTCCGGCGGCCGTCCGCAGGGCTTCGGCCGTGACGACCGCGGTGGCCGCTCCTTCGGCGACCGTGACCGTGGCGAGCGCGGCGGCTTCAACCGTGACGACCGCAAGCCGCGCTGGAAGAACTGACGCTCCGGCGTCCCCGGTACGGGCCCGCTCCACTTCGGTGGGGCGGGCCCGTCCGCGTTCCCGGGGCACCCAGGACGGGTGTTGTTCTCGAATTGAGAATAATCGGTGGCGGACGGCCCCGGACGGCGCGTAGCGTCGCCGTCATGAGTCGAATGCACCAGGTGGCGGTCGAGAACGAGGGGATCGCCGAGCGGGGGGCCTACCGGACGCGGAGCGGCGCGGTGGTGGAGATCGGGCCGGTGCTGGCCGCGGCCAGGGCGGGGACGGTCTCGTACGGGCCGGACGAGCCGCCCGGCCCCGGGGCGGGGCCCTTCACGGGGGCGGTCGAGGTCACCGCCGAGGGCAGCGTCCAGGCCGGCGAGCGGTTGGTGGCGGGCGGCGGCGAGCACGTCGCGGTGCTGAACTTCGCCTCGGCGCGCAATCCGGGCGGCGGCTACCTGCGCGGCGCCAAGGCGCAGGAGGAGGACCTCTGCCGCAGCGCGCTGCTCTACCGGTGCCTGCTGGAGGCCCCGGACTACTACGAGGCGCACCGGGCCTCCGCCGACCTGCGGTACAGCCACCGGGTGATCTGGTCGCCGCACGTGCCGGTGATCCGCGGGTCGGGCGGGCTGCTGGCGGAGCCCTACGCGCTGTCCTTCCTGACCTCGCCCGCACCGAACGCGGGCCAGCTGGCGCTGCGCTCCGGCGGCCGACCGGTGGACGTGGCCGGGGTGCTCGCCGAACGGGCCGTCCGGGTGCTCGCCGCGGCGGCCCGGCACGGCGTCCGCGAGCTGGTGCTCGGGGCCTGGGGCTGCGGGGTGTTCCGCAACGACCCGGCGGTGGTGGCGGACGCCTTCGCCGCGGCCCTGGAGAGCCACGGCGCGGCCTTCGACCGGGTGGTCTTCGCGGTCTGGGACCGTTCACCGGTGTCGGCGAACCGGGCGGCCTTCGAGGCCCGCTTCCCGGCGGTCTGAGCGACACCCCCGGGCGTCGCAGCCACACCGCGGCCTGACCGCAGCCGGATCGCGCGGGCCCCGGGCCGGTCAGCCGCTGCGGCGGGTGGCCAGCACCGAGGCGGCGGCGACCACGGCGGTCACGGCGAGGACGGAGGGCCAGGCGCCGATCTTCTTCGCCAGCGGGTGGGAGCCGCCGAACGCCGCCACGTACAGCCCGGTCAGCGCCGCCGCGGTGGCCGGGCCGGCCTGGCGGTTCCACTGGACGGCCGCGGTGGCCCCGGCGGCGGCGAGCACCGCCCCGCCGAGCTCCCGGCGCCCGCTCCACCGGGCGGTGCCGTACCCGCCGATCAGACCGGCCGCCGCCACCGCCGTGCTCGGGACACCCGCCATTGCCGCACTCCTCTCAGGGGACTCTCCTCCCGACCATAACCCGGCCCGCCGGGCCCTCCCGGACGGGGGGCGGCGGCCCGCGGTCCGACCCCGGTACGGCCGAAATCCCGCCCGCGGACGGCCGAGTTGATCCATACTCGCGCCCGTGACCACTGCCACCGGGACCACCGTCGTCGAGAACGAGGCCGAACTGCGGGTCGGCCCGCTGGAACTCTTCTTCGACCTCGTCTTCGTCTTCACCGTCACCCAGCTGACCGCCAGCCTGGTGCACCACCTGACCCCGGGCGGGCTGGTGCGGGTGCTGGTGATGCTGGCGGTCATCTGGTGGATGTACGACGCGTTCATCTGGCTCACCAACGCGCTGCCGCCGTCCACCCACCCGCGGCGGGCCTTCCTGCTGCTCGGCATGACGGGCTTCCTGGTGGTCTCGCTCGCGGTGCCGCACGCCTTCGACGGCAGCGGGGCCGCGTTCGGCTGGGCCTACCTGCTGGTGATCGCCGTGCACACCGGGATGTTCGCCTCGGCCGGGGTGGCCCGTGGGGCGGTGCTGCGGATGGGCGGCCTGAACCTGGTCATCGCGGCCCTGGTGGTGGTCGGCGGCTACCTGCAGGGCTCCGTCCAACTCGCCCTGTGGACGGCCTCGCTGGCGCTGCAGATCGCCAACCCGTACGTCGTCGACCTGCCGCAGTTCCACCTGCGGGCGGACCACTTCGTGGAGCGGCACGGGCTGGTGGTGATCGTGGCCTTCGGCGAGTCGGTGGTCGCCCTGGGTGCCGGCGCCGCGGGCCACGACGAGCTCACGGCCGGGCCGGTGGGCGCGGCGGTCTGTGCGCTGGCGGTCTGCATCGGCCTGTGGTGGGCCTATTTCGGCCATGACGACGACGAGCGGGCGGTCGCCGTGATGGCGGTGCTGGACGACGCCCGGCGCAACCGCCTGGCGATCCGCGTCCACAACCTCGGCCACTACGCGCTGCTGCTCGCGGTGATCCTCTTCGCGGCGGGCGCCGAGTCGGCCGTCGCGCACCCGACGGCGGCGCTGTCCCCCGCCCGGGCCGCCGTGCTGGCCGCCGGCCCGGCGCTCTTCCTGGTCGCCAACGCCGGGATCCGCCGCACCTTCGGGCTGCACCCGCTGCTGCCCCGGCTGGTGGCGGCCGCCCTGGTCGCGGCGACCGTCCCGCTCGGCACCGGGCGGTCGGCGCTCGCCCAACTCGGGGCGATCGCCGTCCTGATGGCCGCGGCCTTCGCCTGGGAGGAGCGGCACCGGATCGCCCGTGGCTGAGCCGGTGCCGCCCGGTGCCGTGCCCCGGCGGCTCAGCCCAACTTGGAGCGCAGTGCGGCCAGTTCCTCCGCGGTGACGCCGTGGGCGAGCAGGTAGCCCTCGACCGAGCCGTGCAGCTCGCGCATCCGGGCGAGCGCGGCGAGCAGGTTGTCCGCCTCCACCGGGTGGGAGAGCTGCTCCTCGCCGTTCTCGTCCAGGTAGGGCACCGGCCCCTTGTCGAGGCCGAGGTGCACGTTCGAGCGCAGGAAGTCCTCGACGATCTCCTCCTCGGACAGCCCGGCGAGGTGGTGGACGACGGCGACGGTCAGGCCGGTGCGGTCCTTGCCCACGGCGCAGTGGACGACCGCGGGCGTCCCGTCCGGAGCGGCCAGCCGGCGGACGGTGCCGGCGATCGCGGCTCCGCCGGTCTCGGCCATGAAGAGGTAGACCTCGAGCGACCCCGACGGCCACTCGATGCCCGTCTCCGACCGGTCCGGCAGCAGCGGCAGGTGGTGGTCGAAGTAGTCCAGGCCGTGCCGCTCGTCCGGCCAGCGGCTGCGCTCGGTCGCGGTCCGCAGGTCGACGACGACCCGGATGCCGAGCGCCTCCAGCGCCCGGGCGCCCTGCGGGGTCAGCAGGGCGAGGGTGCCGGAGCGGAACAGCACGCCGGGGCGGACGGTGCCCACCCCGGCGTCCCGGAAGTTCGGCACCTCCGGGACGGCAGCGTGCGGCCGGGACCGCTGGTAGTCGAGGCGGGCGGGGATGTCGGAGGCCGCCGCGGGCGTCGCACCGGTGGTGACGGCCGTGGTGGTGGCGGTAACAGCGGCGTCGGTGTCGACGGCGTCGTCGAACTCGCTCTCGGTCATGGGGCCAACGGTAGGCCGCCCGGCCCGCCGGGCGGGCCCGATCGCGAAACCCGTTCCGCCGTGCCGCTCACCGCCCGCCGGCGATGTCCAGGAAGGCCCCGGTGACGTACGAGGCGGCGGGCGAGAGCAGGTACAGGATGCTCTCGGCGACCTCCTCCGGCTGACCGCCGCGGCCCATCGGGAGCCCCGGCGCGACCCGGTCGACCCGGCCGGGTTCGCCGCCCAGCGCGTGGATGCCGGTGTGGATCAGGCCGGGACGCACCGCGTTGACCCGGATGCCCTCGCCGGCGACCTCCAGGGCCAGGCCGCGGGTCATCGAGTCGAGCGCACCCTTGGAGGCCGCGTAGTCCACGTACTCGTTGGGCGAGCCCAGCCGGGACGCGGCCGAGGACACGTTGACGATCGCCCCGCCGCGGCCGCCGTACCGGGTCGACATCCGGCGGACGGCCTCGCCCGCGCACAGGAACGGGCCGGTGATGTTCGCCGCCCAGATCCGGGCCAGCCGGTCCTCGTCCAGTTCGTCGAGGCGGCACTGCTTCTCCAGCGTGCCGGCGTTGTTCACCAGGCCGGTCGGCGTGCCGAGGCGCTCGTCGACCGTCTCGAACAGCCGCCGCGCCCCCTCGGCCCGGCTGACGTCCGCCCGGACGGCGATCGCGGTGCCGCCCGCGGCGCGGATGCCGTCCACCACGGCCTGCGCCGAGACGCTGTCGTTGAGGTAGTTGATGCAGACGCGGTGGCCGCGGGCCGCGGCCAGCCGGGCGGTGGCGGCCCCGATCCCGCGTCCGCCGCCGGTGACCACAAGGACGTCGTCGCTCATGGCACCGACCGTAGCCGAACCGGCCCTGTCCGAAGGGCGGAATTCCCGGCCGGCCCGCCCGCCCGCGCCGCAGGATGGCCGCATGACCACGCAGCGCAACGTCCCGGAGACGTCCGTCCCCGCCGCCGGAGACCCGGCCCACCTGGCCGCCGACGCGATCGTCGACCACGGCCACCCCTCGATCCGCGCCCTCGCCGGCCGCCTCCGCGGCGCGACAGCCGAGGAGACGGCACGCGCCCTGTACCTGTACGTCCGCGACGAGGTGGCGCACTCCTACGACGTGGACCGCTGGAGCGCGGCCGTCCGCGCCTCCGACGTGCTCGCCGCCGGGGACGCCGTCTGCCACGGCAAGTCCCACCTGCTGGTCGCGCTGCTGCGTGCCGAGGGCATCCCGGCCGGCCTGTGCTACCAGCGGCTGGAGGCGCTGCACGGGCTCGTCGCGTACCGGCTGCCCGGGCGGTCGGAGTGGGTGCGGATCGACCCGCGCGGCAACCGGCCGGGCATGGACGCACAGTTCGCCACCACCCCGGCCGAGGAGCGGATCGCCTACCCCGACGTGCCGCTGGAGCCCGGTGTGCACGCCGCGGTGCCGCCGGTGCTGGCGGCGGGCCTCGCCCGCGGCGTACCGGGTGTCGCCTCCTTCGACTACATCCCGACCGCGCTCTGAGTGGTCGACCCCGGGGGCGCCGGGGCACCTCCCGGCCGAAGGCTGCGGGCGGAACCGCGCGATTCGGACGGGAGCCACCGTACGGACCAGGGGTGAGCCGGATTTGTCAGGAGCGCCACCCCCGGACTGCGCAGTTCCCCGCGCCCCTGGCTCGACCACCCCGAGCGCCTAGGGAGTTGCCGCGCGGAGGGCGGCGATCCTGGGGGCGCGGCTCTTCGGCGAGTCCAGGCCGAAGCCGCGGGCGTCCCCCAGTTCGTCGCGGACGAAGGCCTCCGTGCGGTCGATCACCTCCTGCAGGGCCGGGTCCGGCGGCACGTACAGCCGGTGCACGATCTCGCGCGCCTCGGGGTCGTACTCCCACAGGCCGACGATCCGGCCGCGGTCGACCACGACGTGGGTCTGCGGGTCGGCCTCGGTGCCGAAGGTGCGTCCGGCCCGCCCGCCCGGCAGGGTCCGGTCGGCGTCGGCCGGGTCCAGCAGCCGGGGCAGGTCGCGGTGCAGCAGGTGGATGCCGTCGATCCCGGCGACCAGCGCGTAGGAGGGCTCGGCGGGCGGCTCGAAGGCCTCGAACTCCTCCGCCAGGGCGGCCGGCAGCAGCAGGTCGGTGCCGGGCAGGGTGACCAGGTCGAGCGGGGCCAGCGCGGCCTTGGCGGTCGCCGCCGTGAACCCGGTGAACCACCGCAGGTGCCGGACGGCCGCCGGCGCGGCCCACGCGAGGTACCGCTCGGCGAGCTCCGCGGCCGATCCGTGCACCGGCTGGTCCCACCGGACGTAGCCGTAACGCTGCTGGTCCAGGCGGCCGTTGACCGGAACCCGGCGGGCCTGGCCGCGGGACTGCAGCAGCCCGAGCGCCAGCGGCAGCGTGGTCGACACCCCGCGCCTGCGGCCCGCCTCGCCGAGCGACCGGACGGAGCCGCCCGCCGACTCGCGGATCGCCGCCGGCTCCAACGGCGCCTCCGGGGAGAGGACATGGCCGATCGTCAGGCACAGCTTCTCGATCTCGTCCCGGGTGACGCCCAGGTGCTTCACCGCGGACCCGATCTCGCTCTCCGGGACGCCCGCCCCGGCGGCCAGACCGAGCGCGTAGTCCGCCGCCGGCAGGACGTAGGTGCAGCCGCGGGCGGAGGGCAGCTCGTGCACCTCCAGCGCGGCCAGCGCCGCGTCCACCGCCTCCCGGTGCAGGCCGGCCCGGGCGAACAGGCCCAGGTACGGCGCCGCGCCGCCGACCGAACGGGCCCAGCCCGCCGCGGCGAGCACCTCGGCCGGGGAGGCGCCCGCGTGCGCCGGCTCCGGGCCGCCCGTCAGCCACTGCCGGTGCGCCCACCAGGCCCTGAGCTTCGCCGCCGGGACCACGCTGTCCATCAGCCCGTTCGCCATGGGCCCAGTATCGGCGGGCCGGAGCACGGGCGGCCGGAGCGACCTACCGACAATTCGGTCGCGCCCGGAGGCGGCGGCACGGCAGACTGCCCGTCCAGCCCCCACCGGCTCTGCCGGCCCCACCGACGGACGGAGACGCCCGTGCACGTCCTGCTCGCCGGCATCGTCGGCTCCACCGCCTACGGCCTCGCCCACGCCGGCTCGGACATCGACCGGCTCGGCCTGTTCGCCGCACCCACCGTCGAGTTCCACGGCCTGCAGCGGCCCGCCGAGTCGCACGTCACCACCGCGCCCGACCGCACCCTGCACGAGGCCGCGAAGTGGTGCCGGCTCGCCCTGAACGGCAACCCCACGGCCTCCGAACTCGCCTGGCTGCCCGAGGACATGTACGAGGTGCGCACCCCGCTGGGCGAGGAGCTGATCGGCATCCGCCGGTCCTTCCTCGGTGCGCACGCCGTCCGCCGCTCGTACCTCGGCTACGCCAGCCAGCAGTTCAGGAAGCTGACGACCCGGGACGCTGGCGACCCGGCCGCACGGGCCAGGGCCGCCAAGCACGCCCGGCACCTCGTGCGGCTGGTCGAACAGGGCCTCGCCCTGCACGAGACCGGCGAGGTCGTCGTGCGGCTCGCCGACCCCGAGCGGGTCCGCGCGCTCGGCGAGCGCTACGCCGAGCGTCCGGAGGAGGCGGCCGGGCTGCTCGCCTCGGCCGAGGAGCGCTTCGACCGGCCCGGTGTGCTGCCGGAGGCGCCCGACGAGGCGCCGGCCGAGGCCTGGCTGCGCCGGGTCCGGGCCGTCCACCTGGATCCGGCGGCCTGAAGGTCGTCCGCGCACCGGTTCGAGCCGCGGCGCGGCGCACAATCCCCTGGCGGCCCCCCGGGGATCACCGGGTAGGATCGGCCCCGGCGAGCGCTGTACCAGCACGGTCGTGCCCGCCGACGGGCCGCTAGCTCAATTGGCAGAGCTGCGGACTTTTAATCCGTAGGTTCAGGGTTCGAGCCCCTGGCGGCCCACCAGTCCGGCGGAGTCCGGCACCGGATCCCGGTGCCGGACTCCGGCGTTCCGGGGCGCTTCAGTCCTGGCCGCGGGCCCCGGCGAGGACCGGGCGGAGCAGGTCGAGGACGGCCGTCCAGCGGTAGCCGGCACGGCCCTCGTCGGTGCGGGCCCGGTGCGGGACGGCGTCGCCGAACAGCACGCCCATCGCCCGCAGCCGCTCCAGGCTCGCCCCGTAGGCGGGGTGGGCGGCCTGCGCCGCGTTGACGTACGGCTGGACGGCGGTCGGGGTGCCGAGGCCGTACGCCTCGCAGAGGATGCCGAGGGCCAGGGTGTCGGAGATGCCGGCGGCCCACTTGTTGACGGTGTTGAAGGTGGCCGGGGCGACCGCGATCGCGTCGGCCCAGGGCAGCGGCTGCGGGCTGCCCGGGGTGCGCCAGGCCGAGCGGACGGCGTGGCCGGTCCGCGCCTCGACGGCCTCCCGGTCGATGAAGCCGAGTGCGGTCGGGGTGGCGATGACGCCGACGCCCCAGCCCTCGTCCTGGGCTGCGCCGATCAGGGTGCCGACGTCGGCCGCGATGCCCGCGGCGCAGACGACGACGTAGAGGAACGGCCGGTGCTGCTCGGTCAACCTGGACTCCCCGGTGCGGTCGGCGGTGCGTGCGGCAGGTACGGGGACATCCTGCCCCGTCGGCCGCCCGCCGTCCCGGCCCGTGGCGGCGGACCGGAGCGGACGCCGCGTCAGGGCTTCAGCAGCAGCGGGAAGGGCGGCCGGTACATCTTCAGCCGGTAGGCCATCGAGACGTCGTCGATCAGGAACGGCACCTTGTTGGCGGCGTCGTCCACGGAGAAGAAGGAGATCACGGCCTTCTGCTCGGTGGAGGAGTAGAAGGCGCTCGGCAGCGTCACGGTGACCTGCTGGTAGCCGCCGCCGCTGTCCTTGTTGGTCCGGCCGGCCAGGGTGTACGGGGTGCCGTCCGGCGCGGTGGCCTCGACGGTGAGCTCGTGGTAGCCGAAGGTGGCCGGGGTCGGGGTGCCGATGTGCACCCAGAAGGTCAGCACCGGCACGCGCAGGGCCGGGATCGTCACCTGCTGGGTGATCCGGTCCATGCCGGGCCGGCCGTGGCCGCCGAGCTCGGCCTTCCAGGTGCCCGAGTGCGCGGGCAGTGCCGGGTCGTCGGTGATGACCCCGGTGCCGAACGGCAACGAGAACGTGTTCCACCCGCTGGCGCCGGCCTCGAAGTCGGGGTTGGCGACACCGGCCGGTGCGGCCTGCGCGGCCGGGGCGGCCAGCAGGCCGACGACGGCGGCTGCGGCGAGGACGGAAGTGGCGATGCGCGCCTTCCGGAACATGGCCTTCATGACTCTCCTGATCGGGGTGGCCGCCCGCACCTGCTGCCGGTGCCCGGGGCGGCGGAGTTCCGCTGCGGCCCGGGGCCGCACCAGGAACGTACCGTCCACCACTGACACCACCGGGGTGGAACCGGTTCCCGATCTGACGCACGGTCATGTCCCCGTCCGGGTGCGGGCACGGGTGCGGGGGCGAACGGCCGGGCGGTGGCCGGGGCGGGGCGGCCCCGGCCACCTGGCCCGGTCAGTAGCGCGGCTTGCGCGTGAGGGCGATGCCGCCGAGCAGGAAGGCCACGCCGAGGACGCCGGCGATGACGGCGTCGGTGGTCTGCGCGGGCTTGTGGCTGGCGTCCATGACCGCGGTGACCAGGCCGGCCACGGCGCTGATGTAGCAGAAGATCGTGATGAAGATCTTCAGGTTGGGGTTCATCCGATGCCTTTCGTCGAGCTGTGCGGGTGGTGGTGGTGCGGGGCCCTCAACGGGCGGCCCGCGGTCCGCGGTCCGCGGGTGCGGTCGCGGCGGCGGTGAGGCCGAGCAGCATCACCCAGGCGTCGGGGTCCGACCGGAAGCGGTTCCAGCGGTCCGCCGCGAGGGCGAGTTCGGCCAGGGAGAGGACGCCCCGGGCCACCAGCGGCTCCAGCCGCTGCGGGCCCAGCTGAGGGGCGAAGGCGTCCGTGGGGTGGTCGTCGTTGGTGGTGGCGAAGGGCCGCAGCACGACGTCCTCGAAACCGGCGGCGCGCAGCAGCCGGGGCAGCCGCCGGCCGATCGCGCGGTCGCCGCCCGCCGTCCGCTGGGCGGCGGCCATCTTGGCGTGCACACCGGCGAGTTCGGGGTAGGACGGGTCGGCGGCGCCCCAGCAGGCCGAGTCGACCTCGGTGCAGGCGACCCGGCCGCCGGGCCGGAGCACCCGCCGGACCTCGGCGAGCACCGCCGCCGGATCGGGCACGTGCTGGAGGACGTACCGGAGCAGCACGAAGTCCACGCTGCCGTCCTCCAGCGGCAGGTCGGCGCCGTCCGCGACGAGCAGGGTGACGCCCGGGCCGGCCGCCCGGGCCAGCAGCTCGCCGTCGATGTCGGCGGCGACCAGGGCGGTGTCGGCGGGCAGCGCGGCCCGCAGCCGGCGGGTGACCGCGCCGGGGCCGGCGCCGAGTTCGAGCACGGTGCCGCCGGGGGCGGCGATGCCGAGCTCGCGCAGCAGGTGCAGCTCCTCGGCGAAGGAGAGCGCGGCCTGGGCCTCCAGCCGGTCGAGTTCGGCGGCCAGGCCGCCGCCGGTGGTGCGGGCCGGGTCGTAGGAGCCGCCGACCGGGCGGTCCGGAGCGGTGGTGGGGGCAGGGGCGGTCATCGGGGCCTCGCGATCATCGTCATGCCGTTCTTCGGACGCAGCGTCACCAGGGCCTCCGGCTCGACCGCGAGGCCGTCGACGAGCTCCAGGCGGACCGACTGCAGCAGGGTGGCGAGCACCAGGACGGCCTCCAGCAGCGCGAAGTGCTGGCCGATGCAGATCCGGTCGCCGCCGCCGAAGGGCAGGTAGAGGTGGCTGGGGAAGGCGGCGCCGTCGAAGCGGTCCGGGCGGAACTCCTCGGGCGCCTCCCAGTGGTCGGGGTGCCGGTGCAGCACCCACTGGCTGACGCAGACGAGGGTGCCCGGCTCGACGCGGTAGCCGCCGATCACGTCGCGCCCGATCGCGCGCCGGGAGATCAGCCAGACCGGCGGGTAGAGCCGCATCGCCTCCTGGACGGCCCGCCGGCAGGCCGGCAGGTCCGGCAGGTCGGCGGCGGTCGGCGGACGCCCGCCGAGCACCCGGTCGATCTCCTCGCGGACCTTCGCCGCCTCCTCCGGGTGGCGGTCGAGGAGGTAGAGCGTCCAGCTGAGCGACTTGGCGGTGGTCTCGTGGCCGGCCATGACGATGGTCAGCACCTGGTCGCGGAGGTCCTCGTCGGAGACCAGGTGGTCGCCGGACATCATCGTGTCGAGCAGGTTCCCCGCGTCGCCGTCGGCGCCCCCGTCGCCGCCGTGGCCGGCGACCGGGCAGCCGGCCGCCCGCCGGGAGGCGATCAGGGTGCGGGTCACCGTGTTGAGGAACACCCGGGCCCGGCTGAAGGCGGCGTACCGCTGCGCGGTGTCGGCCGGGTCCGGGTCCGGGTCGGGCACGTAGTGGCCGATGCACCGGTTGACGGCGTCGACGGCGCGGCCGAAGCCCTCGCCGATGCCGTCGATGTCGGCGCCGAGGATCGCGTGCGTGAGGATGCCGAGGGTCAGCGCGGTGAGGTGGTCGTCCACGGCGATCGGGCTGCCAGCCTCGACCGCCGGGCGCCAGCGCTCCAGCAGCGCCGAGGTGGCCTCGGTGACGATGCCGTCGAAGCTCCGCACCGAGCTGGGCCGGAAGGCCGGCGCGGTGAGCCGGCGCTGGCGGGCCCAGTCGGCGCCGTTGCTGGTGAGCAGCCCGTTGCCGAGCAGCGGACGCAGCATGGCGTCGTCCGGGGTGTCCTGCTTGGTGTAGTTGGCGCCGTTGTCCTTGAGGACGTGCCGGGCGTACTCGGGCCGGTTCAGCAGGTAGACGGTGTCGCCGCCGGCCCGGTGGCGGGTGATGTCGCCGTAGGTGCGGGCCAGGTCGGTGATGAAGGCGAGCGGTGCCTCGCGCATCACCGCCATGTCGATCTCCTCCGGCGGCCCGGGCGGCAGCGGCAGCCCGGAGACGTCGGAGCCCGGGGTGCGCGGGCCCGGGTGCGTAGGCGCGGTTCGGACCACGTCCGTGTGTCCCTTCGGGTCGGCTGCGGCGGCGTACGCGGATGCGTAGGCCCGGCGCGATACGCAGAAGGAATTCGCCGAATACGTACGCATCCTGCCGCCGTACGTATTCGGATACGTATTCCGATGCGTATTCCCATACGCATTCCTGCCATCTCGCCGCCCGAAATCTACCGCACGCCCCCGACGTGCTCAATACTTACTCTCGGCACCGGAACTGACGTCTTGGCAGGCCTTTTCCCGGCATGTCATCGTTCATTTGTCGGCAGCGCAGCAAGGCGCCGCCGGCGAAGTCCGGAACCGAGAAAAGGAAAAGTCCTATGGCTTTGGACCAGCGGAAGCGGGCCGAGTTCGTCAACGGCTACACCCGTGCCCTGATCAGCGCCTGGTCGAGCGAGGAGTACGCGGCCCGTCTGCGGACGGACGCCCGTGCGGCGCTCGCCGAGGCCGGCCTGGAGCTCCCGGCCGACGCCGAGATCGTGATCGTCAACACCGCCGCCGAGGGCGAGCAGGAGGGCAACCTGGAGGTCCAGGTCGAGCTCTTCGAGATCGGCCTCGCGACCGGTCGTTACGAGTTCCACATCCCGGAGACCCCGCAGATCGACACCGCCGAGCTCAGCGAGGGCGACCTGTCGGACATCGCGGCCGGCGGCAACTCCTGCTGCTGCCCGTGCTGCTGCTGCACCTGATCCCACCGATCAACCTGATCACCACCTAGGAGCGATCCAAGTGGCTACCGCCGTCGGGGAGAACCCCGTCTCCGTCCGCGGCCTTCGCAAGAGTTACGGCGACTGGCACGCGGTACAGGGTCTGGATTTGGACATTCACGCAGGCGAGGTCTTCGCCCTGCTCGGGCCGAACGGCGCGGGCAAGACGACGACCGTCGAGATCCTGGAGGGTGTCCGGCAGCGAACCGGCGGTGACGTGCGGGTCCTCGGCCACGACCCGGCCGAGGACCGGCGCGAGTGGCGCGCCAGGATCGGGGTCGTCCCCCAGACCACCGGCGCGTACAACGACCTGACGGTGCGCGAGGTCGTGGAGCACTTCGCGGCGTTCTACCCGGCGCCGCTCCCGGTCGGCCAGGTCATCGACATGGTCGGACTGGGCAAGCACGAGAAGAAGCAGAGCACCGACCTCTCCGGAGGCCAGGCCCGCCGGCTCGACGTCGCCGTCGGCATCGTCGGCGACCCCGACCTGATCTTCCTCGACGAACCCACCACCGGGTTGGACCCGGTGGCCCGCCGGGAGGCCTGGGACCTGGTCCGCTGGTTCTCCGAGCGCGGCCGCACCACCGTGCTCACCACGCACTACCTCGACGAGGCCGAGGCGCTCGCCCAGCGCGCCGCGGTGATCGTCGCCGGACGGGTGGTCCAGTACGGGCCGCTCGCCGACTTCGGCGACCGCGCGAAGACTCCGACCACGGTCTCCTTCCGGACACCGCCGGAGCTCGCGCACCGCCTGCTGCCGCACCTGCCGCACGGCGCCGAGGCCGAGCCGGCCACCGCCGACGGCCTGCTGCGGATCCGCACCCACACCCCCACCGCACTGCTCTCGGTGCTGGTGCCGTGGGCCCGCGAGGCGGGCGTCGCCGAACTGCCCGAACTGCGGGTGCACCGCCCCACCCTGGAGGACGTCTACCTGGACCTCATCCGGCAGAACATCGGCGGCACCGACCGCGGTACCGACCCCGTCGACGGCGCCGAGGAGGGCACCCGATGACTCTCGCAGAGGCCTCCCCGAACTCCCCGGCGCAGGCCGCCCCGGCCGCCGGCGCGACCCCCGAGCCGCGCCGCACCGCGCCGATGCCGGGCGTCTGGCGGGCCGGCACGGCCCGCTCCCGGGTCGAACTGCGGGCGTTCTTCCGCAACAAGCAGTCCCTGGTCTTCACCCTGATGTTCCCGGTGATCCTGCTGGTCGTCTTCGGCTCGATCTTCTCCGGCAAGGTGGCCGGCACCGACACCGACCTCAAGCAGGTGTTCATGGCCGGCATCATCGCCGCCGGCGTGATGAGCACCTCCTTCTCGGGCCTCGCCATCAACGTCGCCATCGAGCGGGACACCGGCACCGTCCGCCGGCTCGCCATGACCCCGATGCCCAAGTCCGCGTACTTCGTCGGCAAGCTCGTCCGGGTCGTGGTCACCACCGTGCTGGAGACGGCGCTGCTGCTCGGCATCGCGCTCACCCTGTTCGGGCTGCCGCTGCCGAGCACCGCCGAGCGCTGGGCCACCCTCGGCTGGGACCTCGGCCTCGGCACGGTCGCCTGCGCGATGGCCGGCGCGGCCTACTCCGCGGCCATCCCCAACAGCCGCTCCGCGGCGGCCGTGGTCACCCCGGTCTTCATGGTGCTGCAGTTCATCTCCGGCGTGTTCTTCCCGTTCGGCCAGCTGCCGCACTGGATGCAGACCACCGCCGCGTTCTTCCCCGTCAAGTGGATGGCGCAGGGCTTCCGTTCGGTGTTCCTGCCGGACTCCTTCCAGGCCGTCGAACCCGCCGGGAACTGGGAGCTCGGGCACATCGCCCTCGTCCTCGCGCTGTGGACGCTGGGCGGCCTCGTCCTCACCGCCATGACCTTCCGCTGGCGCGGCCCCCGGGTCCGCTGACGGCACGCCGGCCGGGTGCCCACCGGTGCCCGGCCGGCCACCAGCGAGTACGCCCACCGACAGTCAGGAGTCGCCCCGATGACCACGGCGCCGGTGCGGCTGCCCGAGCACCTGATCCACCCGTTCGCCCCCGCCGGGCGGCCCGACCCGTACCCGGCGTACCGGTGGCTGCGGGCCAACGACCCGGTGCACCACGACACCTTCTCCGGGTTCTGGCTGGTCACCGGGCACGCCGACTGTGCGACCGTGCTCCGCGACCCCCGGCTGTCGGCCGCCCGCGGACAGCGGGAGCGCGCCCGCGAGGACGCCCTCCCGCCGTCCATGCTCACCACCGACCCGCCCGACCACCACCGGCTGCGGGCCCCCGGCGCGCTGCTGCTCGGCCCGGCGGCCGTCCGCTCCGTCGCCGACGGCCTCGTGGCCGACACCGACGCCCTGATCGACCGGCTCGCCGCGGCCCCCGGCCGGCCGGACGCCGTCGCCGACATCGGCCGCCCGCTCGCCACCGCCGTCTTCGCCCGGCTCTTCGGCCTGCCCCCGGGCGAACTCACCCGCTTCGAGACGCTCGCCCGGGCCGCCTCCGCCAACCTCGACCCGATGGCCCCGCCCGCGCGGGCCGCCCTCGGCCGCACCGCCGCCACCGCGCTCGGCCGCTACCTCGACGCCCACACCGTCCGGCTGACCGCCCAGGGCGCCGACGTGCCGCTCGCCGCGCTCGCCGCCGACACCCGGCTCGCCCGGCCCGAGATGCTCGGCATCCTCAACCTCGCGGTGGTCGGCGGCTGGCAGCCGCTCGCCGAGTTCGTCGGCAACGCCCTGCACTCGCTGCTGCCCGACCGGGCCGCCGTCCGCAGGCTCGCCGCCGCCGACGAGGACCTGGCCCGCCTCGCCGTGGACGAACTGCTCCGGTACGAGGCGCCGATCCCGTTCACCGCCCGGGTCGCCACCGAAACCGTGCCGCTGACCGGCGGCACCCTGCCCGCCGGAGCCCGGGTGCTCGCCGTCGTCTCCGCCGCCAACCGCGACCCGGACGTCTTCGAGGACCCCGACACCCTGCGGCTCGACCGCCACCCCAACCCGCACCTCGCCTTCGGCGGCGGTCCGCACTTCTGCCTCGCCGCCCAGCTGGTCCGCCAGGCCGGCGCGCTGCTGCTGCCCCGGCTGGTCCGCCGCTTCCCCGCACTGCGCGGGCCCGGCGGCCCCGCCCCCTGGGACCTCACGCTCGTACCGCGCCGGCTGCGTGCCTACCCCCTCGACCTCCGCCCCGCCGGGGAGGCCCGATGAGCACCGACGTCGTCGTGGTCGGCGCCGGCGCGGCCGGCCTCGCCGCCGCCCGCCGGCTGCACCGGGCCGGGCTCACCGTCACCGTCCACGAGGCCCGCGACCGGGTCGGCGGCCGCATCCGCACCCACCGCCCCGCCGACGGCGGCCCGCCGCTGGAACTCGGCGCCCAGGTGGTGCACGGCGACCGCAACCCCGTGCACGCCCTCGTCGGCACCGGCAACACCGCCGCCGTGCCGCGCCGGATCACCGCCCGGATCGTCGAGGACGGCACCGACCGCCCGATGGACGTCCTCGGCCGCGGCCGCCGCGCCCCCTGGCTGCTCGAAGCCGCCCTGCACGCCGACCCCGGCCCGGCGGGCCTGACCGTCGACGGCTGGCTCACCGCCCGCGGCAGCACCGGCGCCGAACGCCGCGCCGCCGAGGAGTGGTTCCGGCAGAACTGGGCCGCCGACCCCGCGCTCATCGGCACCCGTGGCATCGCCGCCGCCCACCGCGGCGAGCACGTCGGCGACGGCGAGTACGCCGTCCGCGGCGGCTTCGACCGGCTGCCCGGGCTGCTCGCCGAGGGCCTGGACGTCCGGCTCGGCGACCCCGTCCACGAACTCGCCTGCGCCGACGGCCGGGTGACCGCCCGCACCGCCGTCGGCCGCACCACCGCCGCGGCCGCCGTCGTCACCGTGCCCCCGGCCGTCCTCACCGCCGGCAGGCTCCGCCTCACCGGCCTGCCCGCCGACGGGCTCGCCGCCAAGACCGCTGCCGCCGCCCGGCTGCCGCTCGGCGACGGCTACTGCCTGGTCGCCGTGCTGGACCGGCCCGCACCCGCCACCGCGATCGTCCTCGACACCGACGGCACCGGCGGCTTCCTCCGCTGCGCCGAGGGCCGCCCCGAGGTGCTGTTCGTCGCCAAGGGCGCCGCCGCCGAGCGGCTGCGCACCGCCGCCGCCGAACCCGCCGCACTCACCGCGCTGCTCGCCACCGCCCTGCCCTGGACGGCCGGCGCCGCGGTGCTGGACACCGAGACGGCCGACTGGGGCCGCGACCCCCACGCCGGCGGCGCGTTCACCGCCCCCTCGGCCACCGCCGGCGACGCCGCCCGGCAGTGGGCCGAACCCCTCGCCGGGACGCTCTTCTTCGCCGGCGAGGCCACCGTCACCGGCCACCGGCTGCCCTGGGTCCAGGGCGCCCTGGCGAGCGGCGAACGGGCCGCCGACGAACTGATCGAGGCACTGGCGAAACGATGACCATGGAACAGACGACCGTGCACCACGGCTGGTACCTGCTGGCCTTCCGCTCCGAACTCACCGACGACATCACCCCGCTCGCCGTCGGCGGGCACCGCCTCATCGCGGTCAGGCAGGGCGAGGACGTCCGCGTCCTGGACGCCACCTGCCCGCACCGCGGCGCCCACCTGGGCTTCGGCGGCCGGCGCGAGGGCGACTGCGTGGTCTGCCCCTTCCACGGCAAGCGGATCGCCCTCGGCGACCCGACCAAGCACTGGTCGGTCGCCGAGCACACCGTCCTCGCCTGGGGCGACGCCCTCTTCGTCCGGCTCTCCGACGACCCCGACGGCGACCGCGGCTTCGAACGCGCCGTCAAGGGCTGGGCCGACACCTACCCGCTCGTCGGCGCGGTCGGCCTGCAGGTCGACGTCGACCCCGCGTACGTCGTCGAGAACGCCTTCGACCCCGACCACTTCAAGGCCGTGCACGGCGTGCCCGGCACCCGCGGCATGGCCGCCCGCCCCGGCGACAGCGGCGAACTCGTCATCGAGGGCGAGTTCCTGATGCAGACCTCGCCCTGGCAGGACGCCCGCCGGCTCGAAGAGATCCGCTGGCAGGCGATCCGCACCCGCACCGTCCGCTGGGACTACCGGCCGCGCTTCCACGCCCGGGCCTTCAGCCCCTCCGTGGTCGTCACCGAGTTCGGGCCGCCGGAAGAACTCCACGTCATCGTCACCGGCTCCGTCCCCGCCCCCGGCGGCGGCTGCACCGCCCGCGTCGCCATCGGCGTCCGGACCGACCAGCAGGCCGCCCTGCCCGCCCTCGTCGGCGGCAGCCGCAAGGCCCTCGAGGAGGACAAGGTCGTCTGGGAGAACCTCGACCCGCACGCCGTGCCCCGGTACGACGCCCGCGACGAACCCGTCCTCGCCTTCCGTGCCTTCTGCGCCGACTTCACCACCCGGACGGCCCCGGGCGGCGCCCGATGACCGGCCCGCACGGCCTCCACCTGCACACCGAGGGCAGCGGACCCGCCGTGCTCTGGCTGCACGGCTACACCATGGACTCCACCGTCTGGCAGCCGCTCTGGCGGCTGCTGCCCGGCCACACCCACATCGGCGTCGACCTGCCCGGACACGGCCGCTCCACGCCGCTCACCCCCGGGCTCACCCTGCCCGAGCTCGCCGCACAGCTCGCCGACGTCGCCCGGGAGACCGGCGCCCGACGGGTCGTCGCGCTCTCCTTCGGCTCCACCTCGGCCCTGCAACTCGCCCTCCAGGAGCCCGGCCTCGTCGAACGGCTGGTGCTCGCCGCACCGACCCTCGCCGGTACCCCCAACGAGGACTCCGCCCGACTGCGGTACCGCCAGCTGATGATGCTGCACCGGCTCACCGGCCCCGGCGAACAGCTCGCCGACCTGTGGATGCAGTCCCCGCCCGACATCTTCACCGGCACCCTGCGGCACCCAGCCCTCCGGGCCTCCCTGCGGGCCGTCGTCGCCCGCCACAGCTGGGCCGAACTCGGCAACCGGGCCATGGACGCCCTGACCGCCCACCGGCACACCCCGGACGACCTGCGGCGGATCACCGCCCGCACCCTCGTGGTCGTCGGAGACGAGGACATGCCGGCCTTCGTCCGCAACGGCGAACTCCTGCGGGACACCCTCGCGGACGCCCGGCTCCTCACCCTCCCCGAGACCGGCCACCTCCCCCTCCTCGAACGCCCCGACACCCTCGCCCCCACCCTCGCCGAGCACCTCGCCTGAGCGGAGAACCACGTAGGGGCGCGGGGACCTGCGCAGTCCGGGATCGGGCATCGTGACGAATTCGGGCCGAGCCCTGGTTCGTACGGTGAGCCCCATCCGGACCGCGCAGTTCCCCGCGCCCCTGGCGTTCTCGCCTACCTGGCCGGAGGCCTGTTGCAGAGGCGGGTTTCGACGCGGGCTCCCGGGCTGACGGGCAGCTTCGCCGCCCAGTGCAGCGCCTCCTCCTCGGAGGTGACGTCGACGATCCACAGGCCGCCGAGTTCCAGGATGCCCGGGGCGGCGCGGTCCTCGCCCTCGGCGGCGGTGGGGCGGGCGAGTTTGGCGCCGTACACGATGCGGACGCCGGCTTCGGCGAGTTCCCGGCCGAAGGCGCGGTTGGCGGTGAACCGCTCCTCGCGTTCGGCGGGTGTCATGGCGTCCCAGTCGGTCTCCTGGCCGAAGACCAGCAGTGCGTACTCCATCTCCGTCCTTCCCGGTTCACATCTGGCGGCTGGCGAGGCGGGCGAACAGGCCGTCCCGGTCGGCGAGCAGTTCCTCGTAGCGGCCCTGCTGGACGACCCGGCCCTGGTCCATGACGATGATGCGGTCGGCCTCGGCCACGGTGGAGAGCCGGTGGGCGATCACCACGCGGGTGGCGTTGAGCCGGCGGGTGGATTCGGTGACGAGGCGCTGGGTCGGGTTGTCGAGGGCGCTGGTGGCCTCGTCGAAGAAGACGATGCGGGGGCGGGAGACCAGGGCCCGGGCGATCATGAGGCGCTGCCGCTGGCCGCCGCTGAGGGTGCTGGTGCCTTCGGAGAGCACGGTGTTCATGCCCATCGGCATGGCCGCGATGTCCTTGTCGATGCCGGCCATCTCGGCGGCCGCCCAGGCGTCGTCGAGCGTGTGGTTGGTGGAGCCGACGATGTTGGCCTTGATGTCGCCGGCGAGCAGGGCACCGTGCTGCAGGACGACGCCGCACTGCCGGCGGACGGCGGAGACCTCGAGTTCGCCGAGGTCCTGTCCGTCGTAGAGGACGGTGCCGCTCTCCGGCTTCTCGAAGCCGAGGAGGAGCCGCAGCACCGTCGACTTGCCGCTGCCGGACGGGCCGACGAGGGCGACGAACTCGCCGGGCTCGATGCCGAGGGTGACGTCCTGCAGGGCGGCCGGGCCGTCCTGGCCGTAGCGGAAGGTGACGTGGCTGAGCCCGATCCGGCCGGACAGGTCGCCGGGGTCGGCCTTGGAGTCGTCGACCTCGGGCCTGGCCTCCAGGATCGGCCGCAGCCGTTCGAGCATCGGCACGACGCCCATGGCGGTGACGGCGGCGGAGGTGAACTGCAGGCTGGAGGCGATCAGCAGGTTGAAGGCGGTGAAGAAGGAGAGGAAGACCGGCACGGGCACGCTGCCGTCCAGGGGGCCGGCGATGACGCCGAAGACGACCACCGAACAGACCAGCGGGAAGCCGGCGTTGAAGGTGGTGACGGCGTTCTGCACCCGGCGCGAGTAGGCGGCCAGGCCGCGGCCGCGGCCGAACTCGCCGGCCCAGACGCCGAAGACCCGGTCCTCGGCAGCGGTGACCCGCAGCTTGGGCACCGCGGTGAGCAGCTGGAAGACCCGCGAGGACATCGCCTGCTCGTGCGCGTACAGCTTCCGCTGCCAGCTGACCTCCACCCGGCCGGCGACCAGGCCGAAGCCGACGCCCACCAGGACGAGGGCGGTCGCGAGGCCAGCCAGCCGCAGGTCGTAGAAGTAGACCAGGACGAGGTTGGCGAGGCCGGTGAACAGGCCGAGGGTGGCCGTGGTCATCATCCCGGAGAGGGTCTCCTGGGCGGCGCTCACGCCGAGGACGGTGGTGCCGAGTTCGCCGGTGGAGTACGAGGAGAAGAACGAGGCGGGCAGCGAGAGCAGCCGTGTCCAGACGCCGACCTGCATGGCCGCGGTGGAGCGGCTCTCGATCCGCAGCACGGCGATGTTCTGGACGACAGAGAGTGCGGCCACGGCCATCGCCGAGCCGATCACCACCACCGCGCCCTCGGTGATCAGGTTGCGCTGGGCGTGCGCCACGAAGGTGCCGAGCACCTCGCCGGTCATCACCGGGACGAGCAGGCCGACGACCGCGACCAGCGCCGCCATCAGCGAGAACATCCACAGGTCGCGGCGGTTGTTGCGGAGTCCGAAGCGGAGCAGTCCGCCGACGCTGCGCACGCTCGCCGGCAGCGGCCGGTACAGCACGGTGGCCTTGTTCTGCAGGTCGGCGGCGAGCTCGGGGGTGAGCGGGGTGACGGTGCCCTGGTCGGCGAGCACGTACCGGCCGCCGACCGGCAGCAGGGCGACGGCCCGGCCGGTCTTGCGGTAGCCGACCATCGGGCCGAGGTCCTGCCGCCACCAGCGGCCGTCCAGCCGGACGGAGCGGGTGCGCACCCCGGAGGCCAGGGCGATGGCCTGCAGGTCGTCGAGGTTGCGGTCCTGGCCGTTGCCGGCGACCGGCGGCCGCACGGTGAAGCCCTGCTGCGCGGCGACGAGCCGGGTGGCGGCGAGGGTCGGCGGGTCGCCGGCGGCGTCCGCGATCCGCAGCCGGGAGGAGGTGTCGCGGACGACCGTCTCGAAGCCGCGGGCGGAGTGCGCGAGGGTGCCGGCGTCGCGTTCCCTGCGGGCGGCGATCAGCTCGGTCTCGGCGGTGCGCCGGGTCTCGATCCGGCGGTCGACGGCGGCGAGCAGCCGGCCGCAGTGCACCACCAGCCGCTCCCACAGGACGCCCCGGTCGAGCAGTTCGCGAGGGGAGCGGGCCCGGACGGTGGCCGGGCCGGGTGCGACCAGCCAGTCCCGTTCGGTGAGGCAGACCCAGGCGCCCGGGCCGAGCGCGGCGGCGTCGTCGCAGGCCGTGTCGCCGGGCAGTTCGACGCCGCCCTCCTCGACGCACACCCACTGGACGCCGTCCACCGAGCGCAGCGCCTGCCCCTTCTTGAGGACGGTCGGACCGTCGGTGGCGAGCGGGGTGAAGTCGCGCGGCGGCAGGGTGTCCCGCAGCGCGCCGGCCAGGGCGGTGATGCCGCCGGCCAGTCCGGCGAGGAACTGGTCGACGGCCCGCTGCTGTTCGGCCTCGGGCAGCGCCCGGACGGCGGCGCCGGCCGCGGTGCCGCACTCCCGGCCGCGGCCGGACAGCCCCTCGACCCGGGCGGTGGGCAGGAGGGCGACCTCGGCGCCGAGCACCGGCCGGGCGGCGATGCCGTGGACGGAGCCCCCGGGCGCGCCGGGGAGCAGCGTGCCGGCCTCCACCCGGCACAGGAAGTGCCAGCGGCCGACGGGTCCGCGGTCGGTGAGCCGGACGGCGAACAGGTCGACGGCGCCGGCCTGGACGAGCAGCATCCGGCGCGGGTCGTCGAGCACCAGGAAGCGGTCGGCCCGCGGGTCGACCGGTTCGGCCGCGGTGGTGAAGAAGTCGGCGAAGGCGTGCGGGGCCGTGGTCGGCTCCGCGGGGGCCGGGGCGGTGGTCACAGCTCGTCCTCCTCCTCGCGCCGGGCGGACTCGATGAGCGCGGTGTAGTGCCCGCCGAGCGCCAACAGCTCGTCGTGGGTACCGCGTTCGACGATCTCCCCCCGGTCCAGCACGATGATCTCGTCGGCGTCGCGGACCGTGGAGAGCCGGTGCGCGATGGTCAGGCAGGCGCAGCCGCGCCGCCGCAGGTTGTCCATGATCACGCGCTCGGTCTCCGGGTCGAGCGCGCTGGTGGCCTCGTCCAGCACCAGCAGGGTCGGCCGGCCGGCGAGGGCGCGGGCGAGCTCCAGCCGCTGGCGCTGGCCGCCGCTGAAGTTGCGGCCGCCCTCCAGGACGGGGCTGTGCACACCGCCGGGCCTGGTCATCACGGTGTCGAAGACGGCGGCGTCGTGCAGGGCGGCGGTGACGGCGTCGTCGGGGACGTCGTCGTTCCACAGCGTCAGGTTGTCGCGGACGGTGCCCTCGAAGAGCGAGATGTCCTGGTCGACGTAGGCGAGCGAGGCGGCGAGCACGGTGCGGGAGATCTCCTCGCGGGGGCGGCCGTCAAGCAGGACGCGGCCCTCCCACGGGGTGTAGAGGCCGGTGAGCAGCCGTCCCAGGGTGGACTTGCCGCTGCCGGAGCCGCCGACCACCGCGATCCGGCGGCCGGGGACGACGGTCAGGTTCAGGTCCTTGATCACCGGCTCGGAGAGCGGGCTGTAGCCGAAGGTGACGTGCTCGAAGACGAGTTCGCCCTCCAGCTTGGCGCCGGGCGGCGGCTCGGCGGCGGCGAAGCAGGCCGCCACCGGGTAGCGCTCGACGTCGTACAGCCGCTTGATGTCGGCGGTGACGTCCTGCAGCCGGCCGCCCAGGTTGGTGAGTTGGGCGACCGGGCGGCTGAGCGCGGCGAGCAGGGTCTGGAAGGAGACCAGCAGGCCGACGCTCATCGCGCCGTCCACCACTCGCTGGCCGCCGACCAGCAGGATCAGGCCGCTGTTGAGGGCGGCCAGCATCGGCGGCACGACCGTCAGCACGGCGCTGGGGATGCCGAGCTTCTGCTTGGCGGTGTCCACCTTGGCGAGGAAGCCCGCCCAGCGGCTGAAGGCGTCCGGCTCGGCACCGGTGGCCTTGACCGTCTCGATCAGCGAGAGCGTGGTGAAGGTGGTGGCGGTCAGGTTGCCGCGGTCGGTGCGCAGGGCGGCGACCGCGTCGGTGCGCGAGCGGGCCACCGCCTGCAGCACCACCACGTTGAGCAGCGCCATGCCGACGCCGACCACGCCCAGCAGGACGTCGTAGCGGACGAGCACCGCGGCGTAGAACAGCACCAGGCCGAGGTTGATGACGGTCAGCGCGACGTCGCGGGAGAGGATCTCGGCGACCACGTCGTTGCCGGCCACCCGCTTGGCGACCTCGGCCGGCCGCCGCTGCAGGAAGAAGTCCACCGGCAGCCGCAGCAGGTGGCGGAAGAACCGGGCCGAGCTGACCATGCCCATCCGGATCTCCAGCCGCAGCAGGTAGTGCCGCTGGACGGAGGTGAGCACGAAGACGGCGAGCGCGGTGGTGGTCATGGCGGCCAGCAGCGGCAGGAGGTAGCCGCTGCCGCCGCCGGCCAGGACCCGGTCGATGAAGACCCGGGTGTACGCGGGCACCGCGATGCCGGGCACCACCAGCAGCAGGCTGGCCAGCAGCACCAGCGGCATCGCGCGGCCGGAGGGCAGCCGCCGCTCCAGCAGGGCGCGGCCGACGCCGCCGCGGCTGCCGCCGGTGACGAAGTCGGGACCCTTCTCGAAGGACAGCACGATCCCGGTGAACCCGGAGTCGAACTCCTCCCACTCCATCAGCCGCGGCCCGCTGGCCGGGTCGTTGACGGCGACGACGGTGCGCCCGTAGCGGGTGCGCACCCCCTCGACGACCATGAAGTGCTGGAAGGCCCAGAAGATGATGACCGGGCCGGTGAGGTCCTTCAGCCGGTCGGCCTCGGTCTGGTAGCCGCGGGCGGTGAGCCCGTAGGTGCGGGCGGCGGAGAGCAGCGTGGAGGCCCGGGCGCCGTCCCGGGAGACGCCGCAGACGCCGCGCAGGTCCTCCAGCGGCACGTGCCGCCCGTGGTACGCGAGGATCATCGCCAGGCTGGCGGCGCCGCACTCCACCGACTCCATCTGCAGCACGGTGGGCACGGCGTGCCGCCAGCGGCGCGGGGTGCGCCGCCGGTCGGCGCGGGGCGGGCGCCGCCCGGGCCGGCGCCGGCGGCGCCGCTCCTCGGGCGGTGCGGGGGCGGTCCCCGGGACGGTGGTCGTCATCGCGCGCCCCCTCAGCGGCCGAGGATCAGGTTGAACGGGGTCTGCCGGCCGACGTTGATCGTGGCGGTGACCGAGACCTGGGTGGTCAGCGGCGTCGGAGGGCCGCTCTGCGAGGTCCAGGCGAAGCCCGTCCGGGTGGCCGGGTCGGGCATCAGGTCGACCACGACCAGCCGCGGCGGCGAGCCGTCCAGGTAGCGCTGCGCCGCGAGGTCGCCGCCGACCAGGCCGGAGACGGCCTCCCGGGTGAGTGCGTACGGGCTGACCGAGCTGACCGTGCCGCGCAGCAGGCCGAAGGCGCCGGCCGGGGCGGTGGAGACGGACAGGTCGACGTCCATGCCGGGGGCGAGCGCGGTGGCCCTGGCGGCCGGCACGAAGACCATGGCGACCATCCGGTCCTGCGCGGTGTCGGTGCGCTCCACCGAGGCGATCGGCGCGCCGGGCGCGACCACCTGGCCGTCCGTCACGGACAGGCCGACGACGTGGCCGCCGAACGGGCTGGTCACCTCGCGGCTGTGCCCCTCGGCGTCCTCGATGCGCACCACCGTCTGGCCGAGCCGCAGCTGGTCGGCGGGCCGGGTCAGCACCGAGCGGACCATCCCGGCGACCGGGCTCTGGATCAGCGCGGTGCCGCTCGGGCGGGTGAGCAGGCCGGGGGCGTCCACGGTGATCGGGATCCGCCCGGCGAAGGTCCACAGCACCGCGGCGCTCATGGTGATCAGCACGACGAACAGCGCGACCCAGCCGCGCGGTGCCGCCAGCAGGGTCGGCGAGTCCAACTCGTCCGGCTCCCGCATCCGCTGCAGGGCCTTGAAACGGAACTTCACCGGCCCGCCCCCCTCGTGTCCGTCATCTCTTGGTCTCTCTCCTGGGCACGCCGACGTCGGTGCGGAGCGTGCCGGGCCTGCTGCCGAGGATCAGTTCGCCGACGGTGCCCTCGGTGAAGAAGTCGATGCCGCTCGCGGTCGCGAAGTCGCCGGCGTCGCCGCCGCCGAGGCCGCAGACGGCGAGGTCCATGGCGGTGCCGACCAGGTAGAGCGTCTGGTAGAGCGCGCCCACGTGCTTGAGGATCAGCGGGTAGGCGACCGTCTCGTACTTCCACATCACCCGGCCGAAGCGGGCGGTGACCAGCAGCACCACCTGCGGGTCCGCCTTCATCAGGGCGGCCTCGCGGGCGTTGGCGACGAGTGCCGCGGTGGCCGGGCACGGCTCGGCGACCAGCTCCAGCTCGTGCCGGTCGGTGGCGTAGTGCCACAGCCCGGGCCGCAGCCCCGCGCAGTTGGTCACCAGCGGGTAGACCTCCAGCTCGTGGACGGCCCCGCCGCTCGGGTAGGGCCGGTCGGCGAGCTCCTGACCGTCCCCGCCGGTGAAGGTCTGCCGGCGGCGCATCGCCCGGTAGAGCAGCTCGCCGAGCCGGTCCGCGGTCAGCGGCGCCCCGTCGTCGTGCTCGCGGACGGACCGCCGCTCCTCCAGCACCTCGGTGAACGGCCGGTCCGCCCGGGCCACCGCCGCCAGGTCCGGCACGGCCAGGGCGACCTTCTCGCCGGGGAACGGCGGCGGCGAGGCCGGCTCGGGCCCGAACCGGTCGCCGAAGCGGTAGGTGCCGCCGTAGCCGGCCGAGGCGGTCGGCCGCCGGGTCCGGGTGTGGAAGGCGAGGTCGGCGGCGGCCCACTGGGCGAACCGCTGCTCGTCCGCCTCCGGCTCCTGCCCCGGCGCGCCGTAGGCCAGCAGCCCGGCCGCGGCGAAGAGCCGCAGGGTCTGCCGGACGGCCTCCAGCGGCAGTTCCCCGGGCAGCCGGGCGAGCCCGGCCGGGGTCGTCCAGTCGGCGAGCGCGGCCAGCAGCCCGGCGGCCCGCGGTCCGAGCTCGACGGCGAGCGGGCTGCCCGGCGAGCGGACCAGCAGCGCGCCGCCCTCGGGCGCCGCAGAGGCGAACCGGGAGAGCTTGACCCGCCCGGTCGGGTCCGGGGTCGGCCCGGGCTCGCACGCGCCGCGGCCGATCGGCCGCAGCCGGGCCAGCGGCTGCTCGCCGTCCTCCGCGGCCAGGTGCACCGCGTGCTCCAGCAGGCCGGCCAGGCCGAGCCGGCGGCGGGTCAGCTGCCAGCGCATCAGGCCGGCGTCGCCGTCCCGGCCGGCCACCAGGGCGGCCAGCTCCTCCTCCGTCCGCTCGCCGGCGGCCAGCGCGGCCACCGCCTCGCGGGCCCCGGCCAGCAGGTCGGGCAGGTCGAGGGCGCCCACCGGGGCGGTGAGCCGCAGACCGCGGGCGCCGGCCGGGGCGGCCGCGGCGTCGCGGCGCAGCCGCAGCCGGCGCACCGCGCGGGTGCCGACAGCCTGCCCGGCCGGGTCGAGAACTGTGGTCATGGTGTGTGTCCCCCGCGGCCTAGAAGAAGACGTTCTTCGGGTTGAGCTGCTCCTCGGTGAGCGGGGCGGCGAGCGCGCCCTGCTGCACCGGCACGTCGTACAGCCGGCCCGGGGCGAGGCGGCGCCAGAAGTGCCGCATGCCGGGGGCGATCACCTTGACCACGCTGAGGTCGAGGTCGGGGCGGCTCTGGTCCAGCACGATGACCTCGATGCCGCGGGCGCGGGCCCGCTCCACGCAGTCCCGGACGTGGTCGGCGAGGTCGTCGCCGGCCGGCGGGACGAAGTCGCCGAGGGCGGTGGGCCGCAGGCCCTCGCCGGGCAGCAGCCACGGCTCGGCGGCGACCGTCGCCGTCCGGCACCACTCCAGGGTCTCCAGGTCGTCGGTGCGGTAGAGGGTGGCCCCGTTCTCGTCCCGGCGGTCGACGAACGGCAGGAACTGGTTGACCTCGGTGAGTGCGCGGATCGCGGCGATCCGGGCGTCCGGGTGGGCGCCGAAGCCGACCATGACGTCCTCGACCTCGTGCCGGCGCCGGGAGATCGCCGCGAAGGTCGGCACCCCCAGGTCGGAGGTGATGTCGAGGACCCACAGGTCGCGGTCGACGGAGTCGTAGAAGGCGCGCATCGTCGCCACGTACGGGTCGTTCAGCGAGTCCAGGTCGAACTCCGGCCGCGGCAGCCGGTTGTACCACCACAGGGCGACGGCGTCCCGCTCGACGACCTCGCAGAAGCCCTGCAGGATCGCCTCCTCCAGGGTGTTGCCGCTGGCGCAGCCGTTGGAGTCGCCGACGCAGTAGAAGTGCTCGGCGAGGTCCGGGTGGCCGTACCAGGCGTAGCCGGAGGGGATCAGCCGCTCGCTGTCGTGGGTGAGCGACCAGGCGCGCGACCAGTCGAGTTCGGCGTCGGCCGGGAAGGGGTCCGGCACCAGGTGCAGCCGGTGCGTCGGGACGGCGTTCCACTCGGCGCGGCCCGCGAACTGGGCCTCGGAGAAGAGCAGCAGGTCGTCCATGTGGACGGCCACCGCCGGGTCGAGGTCCCGGTAGGCGGCCCGGACGACCGGCTCCTCGCCGCGCCACACCGCCGAGTAGCGCTCGATGGCCTCGCAGACGGCGCTGACCTTGGCCTGGATCTCCGAGCGGCCCTTGCCGCCGCTCTGGCCGCGCATGTTGCGGCGCAGCAGGTCCATGTTGTCGTTCACCATGGCGAAGTTGTGGCCGGCGGTGAAGCTGTAGGTGATGCCGTTGCCGGTGTCCTCGTGCGCGCCCAGCCG
This sequence comes from Streptomyces sp. NRRL B-24484, assembly GCF_000717715.1. GTDB lineage: Bacteria > Actinomycetota > Actinomycetes > Streptomycetales > Streptomycetaceae > Kitasatospora. Next base: position 146,460 of record NZ_JOAI01000023.1, read on the forward strand.
GGTGATCGCGCCGAACTGCGGGCTGATGTGGTGCTTCAGCCGGTCGTAGGTGAACTCCGGGGCCTGGATCCGGTACCCGCCGTCCGTGGTGTGCCGGGCCGGGCTCGGCGACAGCACCACCTTGGGGCTGCGCTCGGCGATCAGGCCCGGGTCGCCGCAGCTCGGGCACTGCGGCTGCCGGACGAGGACGTGCTCGGCGGTCTGCAGGGTCGCCAGGTCGAGGCTGACCATCCGGCCGTCCAGCGCGGCGGAACCGCCGGTGGCGAGGATCCGGCCGGCCTCGGCGGCGAGCAGCTGGCCGAGCAGGGCCGGCCCGGCGGGGATCGCCGAGCGCACCGGGTGCAGCGGGGCGGACTCGCCGCGCTTGCCGGCCAGGTACCGCTGGACCTGTCGGTTGCCGCTGATCCGCTGGGCGATGCAGGTCCAGCAGCCGGTGCTGCCGGGACGCAGCAGCGGGCCGAGCCAGGGGCTGGTGCCGGTCGGGCGGGCCAGCAGCCAGGGCCGGCCGTCGGCGAGCCGGGCGGTGTTGATCCGGCCGAGCGCCGGGTCGAGGTAGTCGTCGGTGAGGGCGACGACCAGGGCGTCCGCGCCGGCGGCGACCGCCTCGTCCTCGCCGGCGGCCCGGGCGCGCAGGCCGGTCGCGGCGAGCGCGTCCACCACAGGAGCCGGGTCGGTGGCGCCGAACGCCACCACCAGCAGCTCGGTGGCCGCGGCGGCGGCGAGCACCGCGGCCGGGTCGACGCCCTGCGCGTCCCAGTGCGCCAGCACCTCCTCCGGCAGGTCGGGGCGGCCCTCGGCGAGGTGCCCGGCGGCCTCGTAGCGGCGCAGCGCGGTCAGCGCCTGGCCCAGCGGCACCGCGGCGCCGAGCTCCCCGAGGATCTCGGCGACGGTGCGCCGGCCGTCCAGCAGCGGCAGCAGCCGTACCGCGGCCGCGCCCGGAACGATGTAGTCCTGGCCGTCGCCGATCAGGAAGACCTTGCCGTCCACCACGTCGCTCAGAAAATGCGCCTTGAGCCGCGGACGCTCCATGTGCATCCCCCGTTTTCCCGTGAGTGCCGGCCGCCGCACATTGCCGGGGCGACCCTGCCGGTTCATTCGAACATGTCGTCAAAACGGCTGTACATACTGCAAATTCGTGTCCGGTACGGAATTACGCATCGCCGTCGATTGCGTATTGCTTTCCGGCAGTACGTAGCCGTGTACGTATGCCGCCGCCCGCGTTGACAGCCCCTCGGGCGCGGGGATACTGGTGTGCTTGCGGACCACCGGCCCGGCCCGGGCGGGGGGCCGCGGCGTACGGGGGGACGCATGTCGGCGGGGAGTCTGCTGCACCGGGAACGCGAACTGGCCGATCTGGCGCAGGCCGTGGCGCAGGCGGGGGCCGGCAGTCCGGCCGTGGTGCTGATCCGCGGCCCGCGCGGCATCGGCAAGACCGCGCTGCTGCGCGCGGCCCTCGCCCGGGTGCCCGGCGAGGCGGTCGTACTGCGGGCCCGCTGCCACGACAACGAGCGCGATTTCCCGTACGGCGTCGTCCGTCAGCTTTTTGACCCGTTCATGTCGGGATCGGGTGTCGTGCCGCAGCCGGAATTCGCCGCGGAATCCCCCGGCGGAATCCTCGCCGGAGCCCTTCCGGACACCGCGGACGCCGGTGCCGCCGACGGATCCGACGCATCCGGCGGCGGGGGGGCCGGAAACGGCCGGCGGCAGGTGCTCGACAGCCTTTTCCACGCCGCCAGGTCGCTCACCAGCCGCACCCCGGTCGTCATGGCCATCGACGACCTGCACCTCGCCGACGACGCCTCCCGGCAGTGGTTCTCCTACCTCGCCCGGCGCCTCGACGGCCTCCCCGTCGCCCTCCTCGCCACCACCGCCGACGAGGCGGCCGACCCGCTCACCGCCGAACTCGGCGTCCTCGGCCACGCCCGGACGGTCGCCCCCGGACCGCTCTGCGACAGCTGCACCGCCGAACGGCTCGCCGAGGAGTTCGCCGGCCCGGTCGACCCCGAGCTCGCCGCCGTCTGCCACGACCTGTCCCGCGGCAACCCGCTGGTGCTCGGCGAACTGACCGCCCGCCTGCTCGCCGACCGGACCTCCCCCGGCTCGCCCGACTTCGACGCCGTCCTGCGCACCGGCGCCGCCACCCTCGCCGACACCACCCTCAGCTGGCTTCGCGGCACCCACCCGCGGGCGATGGAACTGCTCACCGGCCTCGCCGTACTCGGCCCCGGCGCCGACCTGGCCACCGCCGCCCTGCTCATGGGCCAGGGCGACCTGCTCGCCGACGAGGCCCGCGAGGCCCTGCGCCGCACCGACCTGGTCGACCCGGGCCCGCCGGAGGGCTTCCGGCACGAGATCGTCCGCACCGCGGTGCTGGCCCGCACCGACCCGGTCGCCCTGGTCGCCCTCCACCAGCGGGCGGCCGCGCTGCTGGTACGGCTCGGTGCGCCCGCCGTCCGCACCGCCGAGCACCTGATGTCCTCCGGTGCCACCGGCCTGGACTGGGCGCTGCCGGTGCTCCGCACCGCCGCCCGGGAGGCCGCCGCGGCCGGCCACTGGGACGACGCCGCCCGCTACCTGCAGCGCGCCCTCGCCGAGGCCCGCGAGGAGGACCTCGTCCGCGCCCTCACCGGCCAGCTCGGCACCGTCGAACTCCACCGGGACGTCGCCGCCGGCGCCCGCTACGCAGCAGGCCTCGGCGCGGTCGCCCCGGCCGCCGAGCGCGCCGCCCTGCTCGCCCCCTTCGCCAACCCGCTGCTCGCCCTCGGACCGGCCGGCGCCGACATCCCGTTCGCGGAGACCGCGGCCGCCCTCGCCGCCACGGGCGAGCACGCACCCGAACTGCCCGTGCTCACCGCACAGGCCCTGCTCGCCGGCCGGCACGCCGCCCTGCGGCCCGCCGTCGAGGCCCTGCGCGCCGGCGGCAGCGAAGCGGACCGCACGGCACTCACTGCTGCACTGGCCGCGGCCACCGCCGCCGGCGGCCGCGCACCCCGGCGGGCCGTCCGGCTCGCCGCCCGCGCGGTGCGCGGCACCTCGCCCGCCGAGGCCGGGGTCGCCGTGCTCGGCGCCGCCATGGCCTTCGCCTGGAGCGGCCGCCTGGACGAGGCCGCCGCCTGGGCCGGCCGGGTGGTCCGCTCCGCCCAGCGCTGGAACCACCACGGCGAGGCCGCCCTCGCCCTGCTCGCCCGCTCCGACATCGCCCACCGGCAGGGCCACCTCGACGCGGCGCTCTCCGACGCCGAACGCGCCGAACAGCTCGCCGTCCGGGTCCGCGCCGACGAACTCGCCTGCGCCGCACGGGCCCTGAAGGTCCGCGCCCAACTGCGCCGGGGCGGCCGGGCCGACCCGGCCGCACTCACCGCGACCGCCCTGCCCGCCGACGCCCACCCGCTGGTCCGCGCCGTCGTGCTGGAGGCCCGCGGACTCGCCGCGGCCGCCCACGGCGACCACGCCGAGGCGCTGCGGCTCTTCCTCGAATGCGGACACCAGCTGGCCGCCCGCGGCATCGCCAACCCGGCCTGCGTGCCGTGGCGCAGCCACGCCGCCCAGGCCTACCAGGCGCTCGGCGAGCACGCCGCCGCCCGGACCATCGCCGCCGACCCGCTGCCTGGGGCGGACGCCCGGCCGCCGCGGCCCGCGGACGGCCGCGGCCCGGCCATCGGCACCCGCGACGCCGGACCGGTCCGGCTGACGCCGAGCGAGCGCCGGGTCACCGAGCTCGTCCTGCAGGGCCTCAGCAACCTGGAGGTCGCGGAGCGCCTCTGCCTCAGCAAGCGGACGGTCGACACCCACCTCGGCCGCATCTACCGCAAGCTCGCCATCAAGGGCCGCCCCGAACTCGCCGCCGCCGTCAAGGCCCTCTGACCCGGCCAGGCCAGGGGCTCGGGGACCTGCGCACTCACCGCCGTGGGCGGCCAAAGCCGGGGCGTGCCGCCCCTGGTGGTGCCGCCTGCCGTTCCCTATGCCTGGACCAGGCCGAACTCCGCGCCCCACGGGTCGCGGAGGAGCACCGCTTCGCCGGGCCGTCCGTCCGCCGGCCGCACGGGTTCGGCGCCGAGGCGTTCGGCCAGCCGGGCGGTGTCGGCGGGCTCGGCGGTGCCGAAGTGGGGCAGCCAGAGCGGGCGGCCGTGGTCGCCCTCGGTCAGCCGGGCGACCGGGGCGCCGTCGAGCTGCAGTTCCTCCTCGCCGGGTGTCGTCCGGTGGCCGAAGAGGTCGGCGTAGAAGGCGGCGGCCCGGGTGGCGTCCGGTACCCGCAGCTCGTGCCCGCACACGGCACCCGGCTCGTCCGCGATCACCACGCCCTCGGCCCGGTGGCCCTCCCAGAAGCCCACGGCGGCGCCGGTCGGGTCGACGGCGAGGAAGAGCCGGCCGTTGTCGCCGGCGGGCACGGGCGGCATGACGACCCGGCCGCCGGCCAGGCCGACCAGTGCGCAGGTGTGCTCGGCGTCCTTGGTGGCCAGGTAGGTGTTCCAGGCGGCGCGCGGCGGCATCCCGGCCGGTGCGGCGCCGAAGCCGCCGACGATCTCGCCGCGCAGTACGGCGAGCTGGTAGCCGGGGGTCTCGGGGACGTACTCCCAGCCGAAGAGCTCGGCGTAGAAGGACTGGCTCCCCGTCAGGTCCGGAGTGATGCAGTCAGTCCAGCACGGCGTGCCGGGGGAATAGCTGGTGCGTCGAGGCATGGTTCGTCCTTCTGGGTCAGTCCCTGATCGATCAGTCCGGCCGCCTCCTCGGCGCCGCTCACGCCCGGCAGTTCCAGGCGGTGGGCGGGCAGGTCGGCCGGGAGTCCGGCCGTTCCCGGGGGCCAGGCGGGTGCGGTGCCGCGCCACGGGGTCAGCCGGACCCCTTCGTCGGTGCCGCGGCAGAGCCGGACGAGGGTCGGCGGGGCGGGTCTGGCCCGCACCGGGACGACCGGTCCGAGGCATTCGGGCCGGACCAGCAGGATCTCGGCGCCGGTGGGCGAGGTGACGGTACGCCAGAGCCCGTCGGGCAGGCCGGCGCCGCGCAGCCAGCCGGCGGGTCTTCCGCGCACCTCCAGGGGTGTCAGGTAGGGCAGCACCTGGCCGGTGCGGCGGTCCACCACCAGCAGTCGGCCGGAGACGAACTCCCAGGAGCGGTGCGCGAGGGCGGCCGCCACGTTGGCCTGCTCGGCGTAGGGGCCGCCGAGCAGGGCGACGGTGGTGGCGCCCCGGGCGAGCACCACGGCCTGCACCAGGTGGAAGCGGTCCGCCAGCACCGCGAACGGCGGCAGCGGCGGCGGCACGTTGCCCCAGCCGCGGAAGGCCCGCCGGAGCAGGGGTGTGCCGTCGCCCCGCCGGACGAGGAATTCGCCGGTGCCGGCCGTACCGCCGAACTCGACCCGCAGGTGGTCGGGGGCGGGCGGCCGGCGGACGGTGTGCGGACCGAAGTGGAAGGCGACCGCGTCCCGGTCGGCGCCGTCGACGACGACGTCGATGCCGAAGAAATTCAGCACGATCGGCTCGATAACCGTCACAGCATCTCCTGGCGGATCGTTGCGCACACCGACGGTCGGCCGGTCGGCACAGCGGGGCGACGGGGTGGTCTCACCCGTCCTGGCAGAGATTCCAGCGGCCGAGTTCGGCCGCGGCGCGCAGTGCGCGCCGGCAGAGGTCGGTGCCGGCCGCGTCGGCGGCGCAGGGGCTGGTGCCCGTGTAGAAGAGCACCACGTCGGTCCGGCCCGGACGGGGGAGGACGGTCAGGTGCTCCAGACCGCTGTGCTCCTCGGCGGCGGCCCGGAGCAGTGCGGCGAGCAGGGCGGCGTCGAGGACGCCGCCGGAGGCCGGCCCGACCAGGGTGGCGGTGGCCATGTGCACGTTCGTTCGGCCTCCGGCCGGTTGACGGTGGATCAGTCCCAGCGGATGTCGTCGTTGAGGACGATCCTCGGCAGCCGGGAGCCGTGCTCGATCGCCGGCAGCACCGTGTCGAAAGCGGCGCCGATCTCGGTGGAGACGGTGGCGGTGACCGCGGCGGTGCCGGCGGTCGGCGACGGACGGTGACCCGGGGCGGCCTGGGCGGAGCCGGCCAGCACACCGGCGGAGACGGCCAGCGCGAGCAGGGCCGACCCGGCGAACCTGGTACAGGAAAGCATGATTCCCCCATGCGAATTGCTGCTTCGGAAGCGGGAACACGGCCATTCACCGATCACGCTCCGTCATCCAACCGTGATGACGTTCCGCGCTTTACGGCCGGTCCTGGCGGAGAGGCCCGGCGGCCTCCCGACAACAAGAAGTCTGCGGGAGCCCGGAAGGTATCGGAAGGTGTTCAGGACGGCATGAAGATCTGCCTGGCAGGTTGGTGCCACATGAATGTGCGAACCGATCACGGACGATTCGGGCGGCCCCGACCATTCGGTTGTCCGGACTGTCCCGGCCCTGGCATGATCGACCGGCATCATGCCCGGCCGAGTGCCGGGACGGGGACATGGCGGCAGGTGGGGTTCGACGATGCAGGAGATCGACAGCGCGGCGCAAGCGGTCTACAGGATCATGCTGACGGACCATCGGATCGGGATCGACGGGCTGATGCGCAAGCTCGGACTGACGGAGGGCCAGGTGCGCGCGGCGCTGGACCACCTGGCGGCGCTGAGACTGCTGAGACCCTCCGACGAGGTGCCCGGCGAGGATCCGGGCGGGCTGCGGCCGGTCGATCCGCGGGTGGGCCTGCCCGCCCTCCTCCAGTACAACGAGTCGCTCCAGCAGGAGAACCAGCTCCGTTTCGAGGAGGGCCAGGCCGCCATCACCGCGCTGCTCGCCGAGTACCGCGACGAGTCGGCGAGCGAGGAGGACAACCGGATCGAGCGGCTGATCGGGATGACCACCGTCCAGGCCCGCCTGGAGGAGCTGACCTCCTCGATCTCCGCCGAGTGCCTGTCGTTCAGCCCCGGCGGCACCCAGTCCGCGACGTCGCTCCAGGCCAGTCGCCCCCTGAACAGCCAGGCGCTGGGCCGGGGCGTGGTCATGCGCACCATCTACCTGGACAGCGTCCGCAAGGACCGGGCCACCACCCGGCACGCCGAGTGGCTCACCGAACTCGGCGGCCAGGTGCGGACGGTGCCCGCCCTGCCGCTGCGGATGATCATCTTCGACCGGTCGGTGGCCCTGGTGCCGATCGACCCGGCCAACACCCGCAAGGGAGCCGTGCAGATCAGCTCCACCGGGGTGATCACCGCCCTGGTGTCGCTCTTCGAGCAGGTGTGGGCCGACGCCGCGCCCTTCGGCGCCCCCCGCGAGCGCGACGAACAGGGCCTGACCAGGCAGGAGCAGGAACTGCTGCGGCTGCTCGGCCGCGGCTACACCGACGAGGCGGCCGGCAAGCACCTCGGCCTGTCGCTGCGCACCGTCCGCCGGATGATGGCGGACCTGATGGACCGGCTCGGCGCCCGCAGCCGGTTCGAGGCCGGGCTCTACGCCGGCCGCCGCGGCTGGCTCTGACCCCCGCGCACAAATCCGCGGCAAAGGCGACCGGAACGGTCGTTGAAATCGCTCTCCCCCACCGGATACGCACATGCGTACAGGCATCGGTGCCGGTACGTAATACGGCAATTCAGCATGGACCGGCCACTCGGCCCGGTGTTCCAATGGCCGGGTCGTTCGCAGGCACCGGGGGAATCGCCTCGTCCTGGCAGCCAGAGGAAAGAGGGAACCGTGGCCGAGCATTTCCTGTCCGCCTATCTCACCCCGCCCGGCCCGGGCGCGGTCTTCTCGGTGCGCCACGACCAGAACGTCGCCCTCTGGCGCCGCGACGGCGACCGGGTCGACCTGGTCAGGGTGTGGGAGCTGGAGCGCGTGAGCGGCCAGAAGCACCACTTCTGGCCGCTGTACACCGAGGGCCGGGCCACCGCCTTCCTGGCCGCCCTGCTCGCCGAGGAGGGGCTCGTCCCGGCCGACGTCACCGCCTGCTGGGGCACCCCCGGCCTGCCCGGCGACCGCCCGGTGCCCAAGCCGGCCGGCGCCGAGGACTTCCCGGTGCACAGCCTCGCCCACCTGTTCAGCGGCATCCTGCGCGACACCCGGCTGTTCCGCGAGGAGCAGATCGTCGGCCTCGCCATCGACGCCCTGCCGGACTACGCGCAGGAGAACCGGCCCAACCGCTACTGGTACGCCGGTTGCGTGGTGAAGGCCGGCGCGATCACCTTCCTGCCGGTGGAGTCCCCCGGCCCGCTGTACACCGCCGCCGAGACGGTCTTCGGCCTGGAGCCGGGCTCGCTGATGGCGCTGGCCTCCGCCTCCGAGACCTCGATCGCCTTCGACGCGGAGGCCGGCGTCCGGGACGTCACGTTCTTCGGCGGCTCCGCCACCCAGCCGTGGAAGGCCGCGCACGACCTCGTCCGCGAGATCGTCGCCGAGGCCGAGCGGCAGCTCGGCGGGGCCGCGCCCGACCCCGCGCTGAGCGCCGAGGACAACCTGCGCAGCGCGGTGATGAAGGTCGTCCAGCGCTGCTGCGAGGCGGTCGCCATCCGCAACGTCGAGCGTCTGCTGGAGGCCGGCGGGATCCGGGCCGAGGACACCCACCTCGCCACCACCGGCGGCTACGCGCTCAACTGCCCGACCAACACCCTGCTGATGGACCGCTTCGGCTTCCGCAGCCTGATCACCCCGCCGTGCGCCAACGACTCCGGCCAGGGCATCGGCCTCGGCCTGCTCGGCCTGTACGGCGCCGGTCTGCTGGAGACCGCCGACCTCCGGATCGACACGGCCTACTTCGGCCGCGAGGTGCTCGACACCGAGGAGGCGCTCGCCGAGTTCGCCCCCTGGATCGACTCGGTCACCGACTTCGACCCCGAGCAGTTCGTCGCCGACGTCTCCGACGGCGTCGTCGCCTGGGTCGACGGCCGGGCCGAGCTCGGCCCGCGTGCGCTCGGCCACCGCAGCCTGCTCGGCGACCCGCGCTCCACCAAGGTCAAGGACCTCCTCAACGAGTACAAGCGCCGCCAGTGGTGGCGCCCGGTCGCCCCGATGGTGATGGCCGAGCACGCCGCCGACTGGTTCGCCTGCGACCGCGAGTCGCCGTACATGCTGGAGGCGGTGCAGGTCCGGCCCGAGGTCCGCCCGCTCGTCCCCGCGGTGGTGCACCTGGACGGCTCCGCCCGGCACCAGACCGTCACCGCCGCGTCCAACCCGCTGCTGCACCGCGCCCTGGACGCCTTCCGGGCCGCCACCGGCGTGCCGGTGCTCTGCAACACCTCGCTCAACGACAAGGGCGAGGCCGTCGTCGACCAGGCCGCCGAGGCACTCAACCTCTGCGTCCGCAAGGGCATCGCGGTGCTCTACCTGTGCGGCCGCCGGGTCGCCCTGCGCAGCGGGCCGGTGCCCGCCGCCGAGGCCCCGACGGAGCCCCGGCCGCGCGCCCTGCACCACTTCGCCGGCCAGGAGGACGACCGGGACGCGCTCTGGCAGGGCTGGCTGGACGCCGGCTACACCGTGGAGGGCATGTACCACCTGTCCCGCAGCCACGAGCTGCGCGCCGAGCGGGAGCTCTCCACCCCGGACCGGGTCAACATGCTCGCCGCGTACCGGGCCGCCGTCGACCCGTCCTTCTCCGGCCTCGCCGAGAACTTCCGGCGCACCCACGGCCCAGGCGGCTCCTTCGTCGACCCGTCCACGCTGACCGGCGCGTTCGGGGTGATCAACCCGCTGCGCCGCGGCCGCTGACCGGAGCTTCGACGCCGCGGCCCGCTCCGGTGGCGGGCCGCGGCGGCACCGGGAAGGGTGGTCCGGGGGAGTGCCCCGTGCGGCACGGGGCGAGCCCTTCCCCCAGGGAGGCACGATGCCCGAGGTCACCGCCCGCTACCGGCCCGGAACCCCCTGCTGGGTCGACCTGATGGCCGGCGACCAGCAGGCCGCCCTCGACTTCTACCGCGACCTGTTCGGCTGGCAGGGCGAGGTCGGCCCGGCCGAGTTCGGCGGCTACGCGATCTGTTCGCTGAACGGCCGTCCGGTGGCCGGCATCGCCCCGCAGACGGCCCCCGAGGGCGAGCCGCGGCCACCGGTCGTCTGGACGACCTACCTGGCCACCGACGACGCCGACGCCACCCGCGCCGCGGTCGACGCCGCCGGCGGCACCACGCTGATGCCGGCCGTGGACGTCGGTACCGTCGGCCGGATGCTCGTCGCCAGCGACCCGACCGGCGCCGTCTTCGGCGTCTGGCAGCCGCTGGACTTCATCGGCGCCGGGGTCGTCGACGAGCCCGGCGCGCTCACCTGGAACGACCTGCACACCAGTGACGCCGACGCCGCCTCCGCGTTCCTCGGCTCCGTCTTCGGGGCGGAGACCGCCGAGATGCCGGGCATGCCCGGCCACCGCGGCATCCGGATCGACGGCCGCACGGTCGGCGGGGTCACCGGCCTGCAGACCGACCCGCCCGGCACGCCCTCCCACTGGCGGGTCTGGTTCGCCGCCGACGACACCGACAGCTCGGTCGACGCCCTGGTCAAGGCCGGCGGCACCGTCCTCGCCCCGCCCGCCGACGGCCCGGCCGGCCGCTCCGCCCTGGTCGCCGACCCGCAGGGCGCCGCCTTCGCCGTCATCACGCCGGCCTGACCCGCCGCGGCCGCGACGGCCGCCCCCGGTCCAACACGCCGGACCGCGAATGGGCGGCATATCGGCGGCGGTAGCGGCAAGACTTGCAGCCATGCTGGGGCTTCCGGACGACATCCACGCCTTCCTCTTCGACCTGGACGGCGTGCTCACGCAGACCGCGACCGTGCACGCCGCCGCCTGGAAGGACATGTTCGACACCTTCCTGCGCGCCGAGGCGGACCGCACCGGCGCACCCTTCGTACCCTTCGACCCGGTCGCCGACTACGACGAGTACGTCGACGGCCGGCCGCGCCTCGACGGCACCCGGGGCTTCCTGGAGTCGCGCGGCATCCACCTGCCCGAGGGCGACGAACAGGACGCCCCCGGTACCCGCACCGTGCAGGGGCTCAGCCGGGCCAAGAACGACACCGTGCTGCGGATGATCCGCGAGCAGGGCGTCGAGCCCTACCCCGGCTCCGTCGCCTACCTGCGCCGGCTGCGCGACCTCGGCCTGCCGCGGGCCGTGGTCTCCTCCAGCGCCAACTGCCGGGACGTGCTGCGGGCCGCCCGCATCGACGACCTGGTCGACGTGGTGGTGGACGGCATCACCGCCCGCCGCGACCACCTCGCCGGCAAGCCCGCACCCGACACCTACCTGGCCGCCGCCCGGCAGCTCGGCACCTCGCCCGAGCACGCCGCCGTCTTCGAGGACGCGCTGGCCGGCGTCGCCTCCGGCCGCGCCGGCGGCTTCGGCACGGTGGTCGGCATCGACCGGGTCGGCCAGGCCGAGGAGCTCCGGGCGCACGGCGCCGACCTCGTCGTCCAGGACCTCGCCGAGCTCCTCCCGGACGCGCCCGGGGATGCGCGGTGAACGGCCAGGACACCTTCGCCATCGACCCCTGGGGCGTCGTCGAGCACGGACTCGACCTGGAGGGCCTGGCCCGCGCCGAGTCGGTCTTCGCGCTCTCCAACGGCCACATCGGGCTGCGCGCCAACCTCGACGAGGGCGAGCCGCACGGCCTGCCCGGCACCTACCTCAACGGTGTCTTCGAGCTGCGCCCGCTGCCCTACGCGGAGAGCGGCTACGGCTACCCCGAGTCCGGCCAGAGCGTCATCAACGTCACCAACGGCAAGATCATCCGGCTGCTGGTCGACGACGAGCCCTTCGACCTGCGCTACGGCGACCTGCACCAGCACCAGCGCAGCCTGGACTTCCGGGACGGCGTGCTGCGGCGCACCGCCGAGTGGACCTCGCCCGCCGGACGGACCGTCAAGGTCTCCTCCGCCCGGCTGGTCTCGCTCACCCAGCGCGCGGTCGCCGCCTTCGACTACACCGTCGAGGCGGTCGACGGACCCGTCCGGATCGTGCTGCAGTCCGAACTGGTCGCCAACGAGCAGCTCCCGGACGGCGAACGCGACCCGCGCGCCGCCGCCGTGCTGGAGGCGCCGCTCGTCGCCGAGGCGCACGAGGCGGTCGGGACCAAGGCCGTGCTGGTGCACCGCACCCGCTACAGCGGCCTGCGGGTCGCCGCCGGCATGGACCACCTGATCGAGGGCCCGGACCGCTTCGAGGCCACCGCCGAGGCGACCGAGCAGCAGGGCCGGATCAGCGTCACCACCGTGCTGCAGGCCGGCGAGCGGCTGCGGCTGGTCAAGTTCATCGCCTACGGCTGGTCGGCGACCCGCTCGCTGCCCGCCGTGCGCGACCAGGTGGAGGCCGCGCTGACGGCCGCCCGCTACACCGGGTGGGACGGCCTGGTCGCCGAGCAGAAGGGCTTCCTCGGGGACTTCTGGGGCGGCAGCGACATCGAGGTCGAGGGCGACGTCGAGCTCCAGCAGGCCGTCCGCTTCGCGCTGTTCCACGTGCTGCAGGCCGGTGCCCGCAGCGAGGAGCGGGCGATCCCCGCCAAGGGCCTCACCGGCCCCGGCTACGACGGCCACAGCTTCTGGGACACCGAGACCTTCGTCCTGCCGGTGCTCACCTACTGCCTGCCCGCCGCCGTCGACCAGGCGCTGCGCTGGCGGCACACCACGCTGCCGATGGCCCGCGAGCGGGCCGCCCAGCTCGGTCTGGCCGGGGCGGTCTTCCCGTGGCGGACGATCCGCGGCGAGGAGTGCTCCGGCTACTGGCCCGCCGGCACCGCGGCCTTCCACATCGGCGCGGACATCGCCGCGGCCGTCGTCCGCTACGTGCACGCCACCGGCGACACCGAGTTCGAGCGCACCTGGGGCCTGGAACTCCTGGTCGAGACCGCCCGGATGTGGCGTTCGCTCGGCCACCACGACCCGGCCGGCCGGTTCCGCATCGAGGGCGTCACCGGCCCCGACGAGTACAGCGCCGTCGCCGACAACAACGTCTTCACCAACCTGATGGCGCAGACCAACCTGCGCGCCGCCGCCGAGGCCGCCACCCGGCACCCGCTGGAGGCCGGCACCCTGGGCGTCGACACCGAGGAGGCCGCCGCCTGGCGGGACGCCGCCGCGGCGATGTTCATCCCCTACGACGAGAACCTCGGCGTGCACCCGCAGGCCGACGGCTTCACCGACCACCAGCTGTGGGACTTCGAGAACACCCCGGCCGAGAACTACCCGCTGCTGCTGCACTACCCGTACTTCGACCTCTACCGGAAGCAGGTCGTCAAGCAGGCCGACCTGGTGCTCGCCATGCAGGTCCGCGGCGACGCCTTCACCGACGAGCAGAAGGCCCGCAACTTCGCGTACTACGAGCGCCTCACCGTCCGGGACTCCTCGCTCTCCGCCTGCACCCAGGCGGTCATCGCGGCCGAGGTCGGCCAGCTCGACCTCGCGTACGACTACACCGCCGAGGCCGCCCTGATGGACCTGCACGACCTCGGCGGCAACACCCGCGACGGCCTGCACATGGCCTCCCTCGCCGGCGCCTGCATCGCTCTGGTGGCGGGCTTCGGCGGGCTGCGCGACCGCGGCGGCCGGCTCTCCTTCCGGCCCCGGCTGCCCTCCGGGCTGCGCAGGCTCTCGTTCGCGCTGCGGGTGCGGGACAACCTGCTGCGGGTCGAGATCACCCACGCCGCCACCACCTACACGCTCAAGCACGGCGAGAGCATCCAGGTGCAGCACGACGGCGAGGTGCTGGAGGTGAAGGCCGGTTCGCCGCTGCACCGGCCGACCACGGTCGCCGAGGTGCCGCCCGAGCGGTGCACCCAGCCGCCCGGCCGCGAGCCGGCCCGGCGGCACCCGCAGGCCGGTGTGCACACCCAGCCGATCGAGCACCTGCCCGCCGAGTGACGCCGGGCGGTCACCCGTTCGCCGTCGACCGGGTGCCCGCCGCGGGCCGCCGTCGCAGGGTGGTGGCGACCTGTGACCGGCGACCGAAGGACGGACCCCGTGGGCAGTGTGGCCGAACAGATGGTCGAGGTGCTCCGGCAGGCCGGGGTCGAGCGGGTCTACGGGGTCGTCGGCGACAGCCTGAACCCGGTGGTCGACGCCATCCGCCGCGCCGAGGGGATCTCCTGGGTGCACGTCCGCAACGAGGAGGCCGGCGCCTTCGCGGCCGCCGCCGAGGCCGAGCTCACCGGACGCCTCGCGGTCTGCGCCGGCTCCTGCGGCCCCGGCAACACCCACCTCGTCCAGGGCCTCTACGACGCCCAGCGCAGCGGTGTCCCCGTGCTCGCGCTGGCCTCGCACATCCCGTCCGGGCAGATCGGCACCGGCTTCTTCCAGGAGACCCACCCCGAGCGGGTGTTCACCGACTGCAGCGGCTTCTGCGAGACGGCGTCCACCCCCGCGCAGCTGCCGCGGCTGATGCGGGTGGCCGTGCAGCACGCCCTGGGGGCGCGCGGCGTCGCGGTGCTGGCCTTCCCCGGGGACGTCGCCGCGCTGCCCGCGGCCGGCCCCACCGGCAGCTCGTCCTTCCTGACCGAGCAGGCCGTCGCCGCACCGCCCTGGGGCCAGGTCCGGCGGCTCGCCGAGGCGCTGGAGTCCGCCGCCACCGTCACGCTCTTCTGCGGCGCCGGCTGCCGGGACGCCCACGAGGAGGTGATGAAGCTCGCCGCCACCCTGCTGGCACCGGTCGGGCACTCGCTGCGGGGCAAGGAGTTCATCCAGTTCGACAACCCCTACGACGTCGGCATGAGCGGCCTGCTCGGCTACGGCGCCTGCCACGAGGCGCTGCACGAGGCCGAGTTGGTGCTGATGCTGGGCACCGACTTCCCGTACGACTCCTTCCTGCCGACCCGGCGGGTGATCCAGGTCGACCACGACGCCACCCGGCTCGGCCGCCGCGCCCCGCTCGAACTCGCCGTGCACGGCGACGTGTCCGCGACCCTGCGGGCCGTCCTCCCGCTGCTCGCGCAGCGCTCCGACCGCCGCTTCCTCGACTCCGCGCTGGCCCGGCACGCCAAGGCCCTGGAGACCGTCGTCGGCGCCTACACCCGGGACATCGAGAAGCACACCCCGATCCACCCCGAGTACGTCGCCTCGGTGCTCGACGACGTCGCCGCCGACGACGCCGTCTTCACCGTCGACACCGGGATGTGCAACGTCTGGGCGGCCCGCTACCTCACCCCCAACGGCCGCCGCCGGGTGATCGGCTCCTTCCTGCACGGCTCCATGGCGAACGCCCTGCCGCACGCCATCGGCGCCCAACTGGCCTTCCCCGGGCGGCAGGTGATCTCGATGTCCGGCGACGGCGGGCTCGGCATGCTGCTCGGCGAACTGCTCACCGTCGTCAAGCACCGGCTGCCGGTCAAGACCGTCGTCTTCAACAACGGCGCACTCGGCATGATCAAGCTGGAGATGCTGGTCAGCGGCTACCCCGAGTGGGAGATCGACAACGGCGACGTCGACTACGCCGCCATCGCCCGCGCCGCCGGCATCCCCGCCAAGCGGGTCACCGATCCGGCCAGGGTCCGCGAGGTGCTCGCCGAGGCCCTCGAACGCCCCGGCCCGGCCCTGGTGGACGTGGTCACCGACCCCAACGCCCTCGCCGTCCCGCCGAAGATCACCGCCGCGCAGCTCCGCGGCTTCGCCCTGGCCGCCGGCCGCACCGTCCTGTCCGGCGGCGTCGGCCGGATGGTCGAGCTGGCCCGCAGCAACCTGCGGAACGTCCCCCGGCCCTGACGCTCAGTCCGCGGCCCCCGCCGCACGGGCGGCGCGGCCGGACAGCTCGCGCAGGTGCCCGAGGAGCTCCGGCGGTTCGTGGACCTCGAACTCGCAGCCCAGGGTGATCAGCCGGACGGCCAGCCACTCCAGCGGGTCGGCCCGGCTGTGCAGGCGGCAGCGCCCGTCGTCCAGCGGCTCCAGGTCCCCGGCGCCCGGGCCGAGGCGGCGGGCGGCCTCGGCGTGGGGCAGGTGCAGGGTGGCGACCGCGCGGTAGGCCCGCGCCGGGCCGGCCAGCCGGGCCGCGACGAAGGCCGCGGCGTCCCCGCCTGGGAGTTCGCGCGGGGTGCAGCGCAGTCCCGTCCGCTGCGGGGCGGCGATCCGGTCGACGCGGAAGAGCCGCCAGTCGTCCCGGTCGGTGTCGTGGGCGACGAGGTACCAGCGGCGGCCGGCCGAGACCAGCCGGTGCGGCTCGACGAGGCGGCGGGTCTCGGCGTCGTCCCGGGCCCGGTAGCCGAAGCGGACCTTCTCGCGGCCGGCGATCGCGGAGGCGAGGACGGCCAGGTCCTCGGGGTCGATCCGGGGACCGTCGCCGGGCAGCACGGGGACGGTCGCGGTGTCGAGCGCGGAGACCCGGTGCCGCAGCCGGGACGGCAGCACCTGGACGAGCTTGGCCAGGGCCCGGACGGACGCCTCCTCGATGCCGTCCACGGCGTGCCCGGCGGCCGTCCGCAGGCCGACCGCGATGGCCACCGCCTCCTCGTCGTCGAGCAGCAGCGGTGGCATCGCGGTGCCCGCGACCAGCCGGTAGCCGCCGTCCGGGCCGCGGGTGGCCTCGACCGGGTAGCCGAGGTCGCGCAGCCGCTCGATGTCGCGCCGGACGGTGCGCGGGCTGACGCCCAGCCGGTCGGCGAGCTCGCCGCCGGGCCATTCGCGCGGGGTCTGCAGCAGCGACAGCAGGGACAGCAGCCGGGCGGGTGTGTCGGTCATGGTCCCGAGTCTCGCGCACATTGCGGTCAGGATCCGGCCTAATCGCGGCCTAGCGTCGGAGGTGTTCCCCCAGAGACCTCCCACACGCTTCCGAGGAGCACCATGACCCCCGAACATCCCGACCGCAGGCGCTGGTTCGCGCTCGCCGTGGTGATGACGGCCAGCCTGATGGACCTGGTCGACGTCACCATCGTCAACATCGCGATGCCGAGTATCCGGGAGGAGACCGGCGCCTCGTTCAGCGCCCTGCAGTGGATCAGCGCGGGCTACGCGCTGGCCTTCGCGGTCGGCCTGATCACCGGCGGCCGGCTCGGCGACATCTACGGCCGCAAGCGGCTCTTCCTGCTGGGCATCGCCGGATTCACCGCCGCCTCCGCGCTCTGCGGTTTCGCGACCGGCCCGGACATGCTGGTCGCCGCGCGGGTGCTGCAGGGTGCGGCGGGCGCGCTGATGGTGCCCCAGGTGCTGGCGATCGTCCACGCCGGCTTCCCGGCGGAGGAGCGCGGCAAGGTGTTCGGACTGTTCGGGGCGATGGTCGGCCTGGGCGCGGTGACCGGTCCGCTGCTGGGCGCGCTGCTCACCGAATGGGACGTGGCCGGCCTCGGCTGGCGGCCGATCTTCCTGGTCAACCTGCCCGTCGGAGTGGCCGGCCTGCTGCTCGGCCGGGTCTTCATCGACGAGTCGAAGGCGCCGCAGGCGCTCCGGCTGGACCTCGTCGGCATGGCGCTGGCCAGCGCCGGCCTGCTGATGGTGCTCTACCCGCTGACCCAGGGCCGCGAGCTCGGCTGGCCGCTGTGGGGCTACGCGGTGATGGCCGGCGGCCTCGCCGTACTGGCGCTGTTCGTCCGGTACGAGCGGGCCAAGTCCCGCCGGGACGGCTCCCCGCTGGTGGAGCTCTCGCTGTTCCGGGTGCGCAGCTTCTCCGCCGGCATCGGCGTGCAGCTCGGCCACGGCACCGCCTGCGGCGTGTTCTTCCTGGTCTGGACGCTCTACATGCAGCTCGGCCTCGGCTGGAGCCCGATGCGGGCCGGACTGACCGGCCTGCCGTTCTCGCTCGCGGTCTCCACCGCCGCCGGACTCTCGGTGCAGAAGCTGGTGCCGCGGTTCGGCCGCGGGGTGCTGCGGGCGGGCGCGCTGGTGATGGCGGCGGGCACCCTCCTGTACCTCGCCCTCGCCGAGTGGCTGGGCACCGGCATCACGCCCTGGCAGATGGCGGGGCCGCTCGTGGTGATGGGCGCCGGCATGGGCCTGATCGTCGCGCCGCTGACGGACGCGGTGCTCTCCGAGGTGCCGCGGGAGCACGCCGGCTCCGCCTCCGGCCTGGTCAACACGGTCAACCAGCTGGGCGTGGCGCTCGGCCTCGGCCTGACCTCGGTGGCGTTCTTCGGCGTGGTCGACGGCGCGGCGCCGGCCGAACTCGCCGACGGGCGCGCGTTCACGGCCGCGTTCACCGCCTCGCTGTGGTGGGTCGCCGGCGGCCTGCTGCTGGTGTTCCTGCTGATGGGGGCGCTGCCGAAGCGCCGCCCGCAGACCGCCGGGCACGACACCGGCGCGGCGCAGGACGGGGCCGTCCACCCGGAGGGGGAGCCGGCGCTGATCGGCTGAGACGCAGCGGTTTGCCTCCGGGGCAAAATTCTTGCCCGGCAGGCACGGCGGGTGTGGACTGGTCGCATGACGGACGACCAGGAGGTCGCGGGCCTCGGCGCGCGACTGCGCGAGCACCGGACGGCCGGGCGGATGACCCTGGAGGGCGCGGCCGCCCGGGTCGGCCTCTCCCCAGCCTATCTGTCGCGGTTGGAGACCGGGCGGCGGCAGCCCTCGCTGCCCGTGCTGCTCGGTCTCGCCCGCGCCTACGGCACCAGCGTCTCCGGGCTGCTCGGCGAGCAGCCCGGAGAGCCCGACCCGGTGGTCCGCGGCGGGGTCATCGGGCCCGGCCGGGCCGGCGGCTGGGGCTACCGGCGGGCCGGCGCGCCCGGCCGCGCGATGCAGGCGCTGCGCGTCCAGGTCCCACCGGGCGTGCAGGACGCCGTTGTCCGGGTGCACCCCGGCGAGGAGTGGCTCTACGTGCTGCGCGGACGGCTGCGGCTCACCCTCGGCGAGAGCGTCCACCACCTCGACGAGGGCGACTCGGCGCACTTCGACTCGCTCACCCCGCACTGCATCGCCGCCGACACGCCCGACGGAGTCGAGCTGCTCTTCCTGCACACCCTGCTGCAGAGCCCCGGCGGCGACCTGTGCCTCGGCGACGCACCCCGGATCTGACCGGCGTTCGACCGGCCCGACACCCCAGGAGGACGGACATGAGCAAGCCCACCACCACCGACGCCGGGCGGCGCACCGACCGCCGGGTGCTGATCCGCGCCGCGATCTACATGGTCGCCACGCACGTCTTCGCCGGATTCGTGATCCTGCTCTTCGAGATCGGCTCCCGGAAGAACGGCTGACGGGGGATCAGTCCCCGGGCGCCGCCAGCCGGACGAGGGTGCAGAGCGCGTCCAGGGCCGGTTCGAAGGCCCGGTCCGACGGAGTCCCGTAGCCGATCACCAGGGCCGGCGGGCGCTCCGGCTCCGGGCCCGCGGACGGGGTCCGGCACCAGCCCAGGGTGTTCAGCGACAGGCCCAGCCAGGCGGCCTGCCGGCGCAGCTCCTCCTCGTCCAGCGAGCCGGGCGGCAGCTCCAACACCGCGTGCAGCCCGGCCGCGATGCCGGTGACCCGGACCTCCGGCGCCCGCTCCGCCAGCACCGCCACCAGCCGGTCGCGCCGCCGCCGGTACTGCAGCCGGCTGCGCCGCACGTGCCGGTCGTAGGCGCCGGAGGCGATCAGCTCGGCCAGGGTCAGCTGGTCCATCACCCCGGACTGGCCGTCCGCCAGCTCCTTGCGACGGGCCACCGGGCCGACCAGCGCGGCCGGCAGCGCCAGCCAGCCGATCCGCAGGCCCGGCGCCAGGCTCTTGCTCACGGTGCCCGCGTGGACGACCCGTTCCGGGTCCAGCGCCTGCATCGCACCGACCGGCTGGCGGTCGTAGCGGAACTCCCCGTCGTAGTCGTCCTCCACCACCAGCCCGCCGGTCCGCTGCGCCCAGGCGACGGCGGCGGCCCGCCGCGCGGCCCGCAGCGGCACCCCGGTGGGGAACTGGTGCGCCGGGGTGAGCACCGCCGCCCCGGCGCCGGTGCCGGCCAACAGGTCGGTGCGGGCGCCGCCGGCGTCCAGCGGCAGCGCCGCGGTGGCCAGGTCCTTGGCGGACAGCACCTCCAGCTGCGGCGGCAGTCCGTACTCCTCGACCGCGACGGTGCCGACGCCCTGCTCGCGCAGCACCTCGCAGAGCAGGCCGAGGCCCTGGGTGTAGCCGGCGCAGACGACCAGCCGCTCCGGGTCGGTCCGCACCCCGCGGACCCGGGCGAGGTAGCCGGCCAGGGCGCGGCGCAGTTCGATCCGGCCGCGCGGGTCGGTGTAGCCGAACGCCTCGTGCGGGGCGGTGGCCAGCGCCCGGCGGGCCGCCGCCAGCCAGGCGGACCGCGGGAAGCGCGAGACGTCCGGGCGGCCCGGCATCAGGTCGTGCCGGACGGCGGGCGTGCGCGGCGCCGGGGACGCCGGCACCGGCACGGACGGGGTGCCGCGGTCGGCCACCACCGTGCCCGAGCCCTGCCGGGAGGCCAGCCAGCCCTCGGCCGAGAGCTGCGCGTACGCCTCCGCCACGGTGTTCCGGGCGATCCCGAGGTCCCGGGAGAGCTCCCGGGAGGACGGCAGCCGGGTGGCCCGGGGCAGCCGCCCGGTGCGGACGGCCTCGCGCAGCGCGTCCTCCAGGGCGGCCCGCAGGCCCAGGCCCCGGGAGCGGCCCGCGGTCAGGTCGAGGTGCAGGTCGCCACCGAAAGTGGCCCAGGATCCCATCCGCCCAATGAACCACACCCGCGGGCCACTTCGCTCCTAGCGTGGAGCCCATGACCACGAACGACCCCGCCCACGTCCCCGCCCACGTCCCCGCCCCCGTCCAGCGGATCTCCCTGCCCGAGCAGGCCGCCGGCTTCTACCGCGCGATGATCGACCTGGACCGCGCCGCCCGGGCCGGCATCGAGCCCTCGCTGGCCGAGCTGGTCAAGATCCACGCCTCGGCGATCAACGGCTGTGCGTTCTGCCTGGACATGCACACCACCGACGCCCGCAAGGGCGGCGAGCAGGAGCACCGCCTCGCCACCCTGCCGGCCTGGCGCGAGGCCCCCTGGTACACCGCCCGCGAGCGCGCCGCCCTCGCCCTCACCGAGTCCGTCACGCTGGTCACCCAGGGGCACGTGCCGGACGCCGTCTACGACGAGGCCGCCAAGCACTTCGACCAGCAGGAGCTGGCCCAGCTGATCGCCCTGATCATCGCGATCAACTCGTGGAACCGGATCGCCATCACCTCCCGGATGAGCCCGTCCCCCAAGCAGGCCTGAGCCGGCGGCACCCCGCCGGAGAGCCTCCGCGAGTCCCTGGAGGCGTCTGCCGTAAGGCATCTCACACTCCGTCGGGCCCGGTCCGGTGCGGACCGGGCCCGACGCGCCCGTATATTTGAACTGACTGGTCAGTTCAAAAACGGGGGAGGGGCGCCATGGCCGACCGGAACACCGCCGGGGCCGCCGTCCGCGCCGAGGCGCTGTCACTGCGCGGAGCACGCGGCTGGGTCTACCGGGACGTCGGGTTCGAGGCGCCACCGGGCGCCCTGGTCGCCCTGGAGGGCGAGGCCGGCACCGGCCGCACCTCCCTGCTGCTGACCCTCGCCGGACGGATGCGGCCCACCGGCGGCAGCGCCTCCGTCGACGGCCTGGAACTGCCCCGGCACGCCGCGAGGGTCCGCCGGATCGCCGCCCTCGGCCCCGTCCCCGGCGTCAACGAGCCCGACCCGGCGCTCAGCGTCGCCGCCCACCTGCGCGAGCAGCTCCACCTGCACGGGCGCCCGTTCGCCCCCCTGGTGCGCCGCGGCACCGACCGGCGGGCCGCCGAGGCGCTCGCCGCCGCCGGACTCGACCCCGACCGGCTGCCCGAAGGGCTGCACACCCCCGCCCGGGAACTCGGCGCGCTCGACCGGCTACGGCTCTCCACCGCGCTCGCCCTGATCGGCGGACCCCGGCTGCTCTGCGCCGACGACATCGACGACCGCCTCGACGACACCGCCCGCCGCGCCGCCTGGCAGCTGCTCCGCGACGTCGCCGACCGCGGCACCACCGTGCTGGCCACCACCACCGACGCCGGCCGCGCCGCCGGCCTCGCCGACCTGACGGCGCGCACCGCGCCCGCCGAGGTCCCCGCGAAGACCGCCGCGGAGACCGCCGCGGCACCCGAGGAGGAGGCCGCCGATGCGCGCGCTTAGCCTGGCCCGCCTGGAGTTCGGCCGCTTCTCGCGCGGTCGGCTGCCCCGCGCCGCGATGGTCGCCCTGCTGCTGCTCCCGCTGCTGTACGGCGCCCTCTACCTCTGGTCGTTCTGGGACCCGTACGGCCGCCTCGACAAGCTGCCGGTCGCCCTCGTCAACGAGGACCGCGCCGTCACCGTCGAGGGCAACCGGGTCGACGCCGGGCACGACCTGACCGCCAAGCTCCGGCAGAGCCACACCTTCGGCTGGCAGGAGACCACCGCCGCCGACGCCGAGAAGGGCCTCGCCTCCGGCCGCTACTACCTGACCCTCACCATCCCCGCCGGCTTCAGCGCCGGCATCGCCAGCAGCAACGGCGACCACCCGGAGCGCGGCACCCTCCAGGTGCGCACCAACGACTCCAACAACTACGTCGTCGGGTCGATCTCCAAGACGGTGTTCAGCGAGGTCCGGGCCGCGGCCAGCGCCAAGGCCTCCGCCGGGTTCTACGACAAGGTCTTCCTCGGCTTCTCCGACCTGCACGACCGCACCGCGCAGGCCGCCGACGGCGCCCACCGGCTCGCCGACGGCACCGCCCGGGCCAAGGACGGCTCGGCGAAGCTCGCCGACGGCTCCGCCCGCGTGAAGGACGGCGCCGACCGGCTCGCCGCCGGCGGCCGCACCGCCAGCACCGGCGCCGCCGACCTCGCCACCGGCCTGGACCGGGCCAAGCAGGGCAGCAGCAGCCTCGACGACGGCATCGCCCGGATCGACGACGGCCTCGCCAAGGTCACCACCGGCGCCCAGCAGGTCGCCGACGGCACCCGCCGGCTCACCGACGAGGTCGACCCGGTGGCCCGGAAGCTCTCCCCGGTGCTGCACACGTACCCGGAGCAGATCCGCACCGCCGCCCGGCTCACCGCCGACGCCGCCGGGAAGCTCTCCACCGACCTGAAGGACCTGCCCGCCCGCTCCTCGGCCGTCCTCGCCGACGCCCGCCGGGTGTCCGCCGACGCCGACGCCTCGTACGCCCGGTACTGCCCCGGCGGCGCCCCCGCCCCGGGCCGCGACGCCGAGGACTGCCGGGAGGCGGCCGAACTCTCCGCCATCGGCCACCGCCTGGTCGCCGTCGCCGAGCACACCGACGCCGTGGTCCAGCGGGCGGCACCCCGGCTGGCGGACGTCGCGGCCCGCGCCGACGACGTGCAGACGGCCGCCCGGAAGCTCGCCGACCCCGACCTCGCCGCCGAGTTCGACGCCAAGGTCGCCGACCTCCACCGGCTGGACGACGGCGCCCACCGGGTCGCCGACGGCGCCGCGAAGGTCAAGCAGGGCACCGCCGCCGCCCTCACCGGCATCCGCGGCCTCGACAGCGGTCTCGGCAAGCTCGACGACGGCGCCCACCGCCTCTCCGGCGGCGTCTACCGGCTCTCCACCGGCATGGCCGACCTCGACTCCGCCACCGGGCAGATCGCCGACGGCATCGGCCGCCTCGACGACGGCCTGGGCCCCCTCGCCGACGGCTCCGGCCGGCTCGCCACCGGCCTGCAGGACGGTGCCGCGAAGATCCCCGACTACACCGACGGCCAGCGCGCCGCCCGCGCCGCCGCGATGAGCGACCCGGTCGCCCTCGCCCGGCAGGAGCTCAACAAGGCGCCCAACTACGGCACCGGCTTCGCCCCGTACTTCGTGCCGCTCGCCCTCTGGGTCGGCGCGATGGTGACCTACATGCTGATGCGCCCCCTCGGTCCGCGCGCCCTCGCCGGCAACGCGCCCGCCTGGCGGGTCGCCCTGGCCGGCTGGCTGCCGGCCGCCGCGATCGGCCTCGCCCAGGCCGCCGCACTGATCGGCGTGCTGCACTGGGGCCTCGGCCTGCAGCCCGAGCGGACGGCCGGACTGCTCGGCTACCTCGCGCTCACCGTGCTCTGCTTCACCGCGCTGATGCAGTGGATCAACGCCCGCTTCGGCCCGGCCGGCCGACTGCTGGCCCTCGCCCTGCTGATGCTGCAGCTCACCTCGGCGGGCGGCACCTACCCCGTCGAGTCGAGCCCCGGGTTCTTCAACGCGATCCACCCCTTCCTGCCGATGACCTACGTGGTCGCCGGACTGCGCAGGCTGATCAGCGGCGGCGACCTCACCGCCGTGTGGACGGGCAGCGCCGTGCTCGCCGCCTTTTGGGTCGGTGCGCTCGCGCTCACCGTGCTGACCGCCCGCGGCCGCCAGGTCTGGACGCTCTCCCGGCTGCACCCCGAGCTGTCGCTCTGACACCCGGCCGGACCCTGCCGGGCGCGCGGTACGATCCGCGCGCCCGGCATTCTTCGTCTCCCACCCACCCGGCGCCGGACGGCGTCGGTGCCCCCACCCACCCGGAAGCACCCATGAGCCAACGCCGCAGCGCGACCCGGCAGAAGCTGTACGAGGCCGCCGTCACCCTCATCGCCGAGAAGGGCTTCTCCGCCACCACCGTCGACGAGATCGCCGAACGCGCCCAGGTGGCCAAGGGCACCGTCTACTACAACTTCGCCAGCAAGACCGAGCTGTTCGAGGGCCTGCTCAAGCACGGCACCGGGCTGCTCACCGACTCGCTGCGGGAGGCCGCCGAGGGCAGACCGCCGATGGAGGGCCTCGACGCGATGATCCGGGCCGGCCTGGTCTTCATCGCCGCCTACCCGTCCTTCGCACAGCTCTTCGTCGCCGAGACCTGGCGGACCAACCGGGCCTGGCACGAGTCGCTGCGGATGATGCGCGACAGCGCCGTCGCCGTGGTCGCCGCGGTGCTCGACGAGGCCGTCGGCGAGGGCCTGCTCTCGGACGACCTGGACACCCAGCTGATCGCCTCGGCGCTGTTCGGCATGGTCCTGGTGGTCGCCCTCGACTGGCTGGCCTTCCAGCCCGACCGCAGCCTGGACGACGTGCACGCCGCCCTCGTCCGCCTCGTCCACGGCCGCATCACCCCGGCCTAGGGCCGTCACCGAAGGCGTACGGGATGCGCCACAGGGGCGGGAGGTGCCCCCACCCGCCCCTTGTGGTGCACCTCCCGATGACGGCGTCAGCCGATCCGCACCGGCAGCTTCCGCACGCTGTTGGAGACGAACGAGGCGATCGGCTCGGGGGCCGGACCGTCCGCCGCCACCAGCGTCGGGTAGCGGCCGAACAGCCCGCGCAGCGCCGTCTCCGCCTCCAGCCGGGCCAGTCCGGCGCCCAGGCAGAAGTGCGGCCCGTGCCCGAGGGACAGGTGCCGCGACGGCGCCCGGGTGATATCGAACCGGTCCGCCTCCGGGTGGTGCCCGGAGTCCCGCCCGGCGGCCGCGTACGAGGCCAGCAGCGCCTCGCCGCGCCGGATCAGCACCCCGCCGACCTCGATGTCCTCGGCCGCGTAGCGCAGCGGGAACTGGCCGACCGGAGAGTCGTACCGCAGGGTCTCCTCGACCACTGCCGACCAGGTCGCCTTCCCGTCCAGCACCAGCTGCAGCTGGTCCGGGTGGGCCAGCAGCGCCCGCACCGCGTTGGTGATCAGGTTCAGCGTGGTCTCGTGCCCGGCGACCAGCATCAGCAGCAGGGTGCCCACCAGCTCCTGCTCGGAGAGCCGGTCGCCCTCCTCGCGGGCGGCGATGAGGTCGGTGGTGAGGTCGTCGCCCGGCTGCTCCCGCTTGGCGGCGATCACCGAGCCGAGCAGCGCGAACAGGCCCTGCTGGGCGGCGATCGCGGCCTGCGGGGTCGCCGAGCTGGACACCAGGGTGTCGGACAGCTCGTGCAGCTCGTCCTGCTGCGTCACGTCCAGGCCGAGGAGTTCACCGATGACCTGCATCGGCAGCGGGTAGGCGAAGTGCTCCCGCAGGTCGAACTCGCCCTCCAGCCCGGCCAGTCCGTCGAGCAGCCGCTCGGCGCGCGCCTCGACCGCGGGCGCCAGCTCGGCGATCCGGCGCGGGGTGAACGCCTGGGTGACCAGGCCGCGCAGCCGCCGGTGGTCGGCGCCGTCCGCGGTGACCATGCCGGGCACCGTGACGAAGTTGAGCAGCGGCCAGCCCTCGGGCAGCCGTCCCTCGCGGAAGGTCGTCCACAGCTGCGCGTTCTTGCCGACCCGCGGGTCGGCGAGCAGCTCCTGCAGGGTGTCGTGGTGGGTTATCGCCCAGACCACCACCCCGCCAGGGAGTTCCACCAGGACCGCCGGCCCGGCCTCCCGGAGCCGGGCGTTCTCGGTGTGCTGGTCGCGTCCGAAGGGGTCGAGTCTGACGGGGGCGGGACGGTCGGCGGTGTCCATGTCGGCCTTTCGGACGCGGCGGGGCGGGGCGGGGAGAACGCGCTGTACAGCACCGGCAGGTCGACCAGGGCGCGCGACCAGGGCGACGGCCGCCACGTCAACTCGCCCGCCGGCACGGCGAGCTGCAGGTCCGGCAGCCGGTGCAGCAGGGTCTCGACGGCGGTCTCGACGATCAGCCGGGCCGGGTGCTGGGCCGGGCAGACGTGCCGGCCGGCGCCCCAGGCGAGGTGCGCCCGGTTGCCGCCGATGCCGTCCGGGCCGTGCACCGCCGGGTCCGCGTTCGCCCCCGCGAGGCCGAGCACCAGCATGTCGCCGGCGCTGATGTACTGGCCGCCGAGCACGGTGTCGCCGGTCGCCCACCGGCCGGGGAAGTTCTGCGTCGGCGGGTCCCGCCAGAGCACCTCGTCCAGGGCGTCCGAGACGCTGAGGCGCCCGCCGGTCAGCGTGGAGCGGAAGCGGCGGTCGGTCAGCAGCAGCCGCAGCGCGTTGCCCGTCCAGTTGATGGTCGTCTCGTTGCCCGCGACGAGGATCACCACCAGGTGGTGCACCGCCTCCTCGTCGGTCAGGCCCGCCTGGTGCGCCAGCAGCCAGGAGGTGAGGTCGGCGCCGGGCTGCTCGCGGCGGCGCCGCACCAGGTCGACCAGGATCGCCTGGAACTCGGCATTGGCCCGCACCGACTTCTCGCTGCTGTCCACGAAGTGGCTGATCAGCTCGATCAGGTGCGGGCCGGCCTCGGCGGGCAGACCGAGCAGCTGGGTGAAGACCAGCAGCGGCAGCCGCCGGGCGTACTGGGCGATCAGGTCGGCGGTGCCGTCCGGGCCCCAGCCGTCGATCAGCGCGTTGGCGGCCGCCTCGGTGGTGGTGCGCAGCTGCCGGTGGTCGATCCTGGACAGCGTGTCGGCGACGGCCGAGCGCAGCCGCTGGTGCTCGGCGCCGTCCAGGTTGAGCAGGGTCGGCCGCCAGGCGGTCATCGGCAGCAGCCGGGAGTCCGCGGCCAGCCGGCCCTCCCGGGCGACCCGCCAGCGCCGCGAGTCCTTGGAGAACAGCGCCTCGTTGCGGGTGAGTTCGAGCAGCTCGGGGTAGCCGAGGACGAGCCAGGCCTCGACGCCGGGCTCCAGCTCGATCGGGGCGACCGGCCCGTGCTGCTCGCGGAGCCGGGCGTACAGGCCGTGCGGGTCGTCGGAGACCGCCGGGCCGTACAGCGGCGCGGGGCGGCCGCCGGCCCGGTGCATCGGGCAGCCGGGCGGTGGCACCGGACCGGTCTCCGGCAGGGGGCTGGTCATGGCTGGAGCTCCAGTACGGCCGTGGCGTGCAGATGGGCGACGAAGTCGATCAGCACGTCGTAGGCGGCCTGCCGGTCGCGGGCGTCGCAGTGCAGGATCGGCACGTCGGGCAGCAGGTCGAGCGCGTCGCGCAGCTCCTGCTCGGAGTGGCGCGCGGTGTCCGGGAAGACGTTGACCGCCACGGCGAACGGGATGCCCTGCTCCTCCAGCTGGCCGAGCACGTCGAAGCTCTCGCCGATCCGGCGGGTGTCCACCAGGGCGATCGCCCCGAGTGCACCGCGCGAGAGGTCCTCCCACAGCGGCCAGAAGCGCTCCTGCCCGGGGGTGCCGAACAGGTAGAGCGCGAGCTGCGGGTTGAGGGTGATCCGGCCGAAGTCGAGGGCGACGGTGGTGGTGGTCTTGCCCGTCCGGCCGGTGAGGTCGTCGATGCCGACGCCGGCCGCGGTCATGGTCTCCTCGGTGCGCAGCGGCGTGATCTCGCTGAGCGACCCGACGAGGGTGGTCTTGCCGACGCCGAAGGGCCCGGTGACGAGGACCTTGACGGCGCCCTGCACGGTGGAGGGCAGATAGGACGGTTCAGCGGAGTTGGCGGAGGCCAACGAGCACCTCCTCGAGGAGCGACGTGGGCAGGCGGTCGGCCTGCGGGACGTCCGGCGACCGGTGGACGGCGGTCGCCGGGGGCAGGACCTGGACGGCGCCGAGGTCCCAGAGATCGCCGACCAGCACCTTCACCACGCTGAGCGGCAGGTGCAGGTGGGCGGAGATCTCGGCGATCGCGAGCAACTGCCCGCAGAGCGCCAGGATGCGCTGGTGTTCCCGGTTGAGCTCGGCCTCGCCGAGGTCCGCCCCGGGCACGGTGGAGACCAGGCTCTCCAGTGCCAGGACGTTCCGGCTGGGCCGGCTCCGGCCGCCCGTGATCACGTACGGCCGGACCGGGCCGCTCACCGCGCGTCCCCGGCCGCCTGCTCCATCCGGGGCGGACTGGTCAGGTGGGTGCCGATCCGCTCGACCATCACCTGCATCTGATAGGCCACCAGGCCGGCGTCGACCGCCTCGCCGGTGACCACCGCGAGGTGGGCGCCGGCGCCGGCCGCGACGATGAACAGGTAGCCGCCGCCGTACTCGACGACGATCTGCCGGGTCGCACTGGTCGGGCCGCCGAAGCCCTGCGCCACGCCGCGGGCGAGTGACTGCAGACCGGAACAGGCGGCGGCGAGCCGCTCGGCGTCGTCACGGCCGATCTTGGCGCTGCGGCCGATCTCCAGGCCGTCGTTGGACACCACGACGGCGTGCTGCACCTCCGGCACGGCGACGATGTCCGCGAGAAGCCAGCCGAGGTCAGGGTTGGTGGTCATAGAACTCTCCTGCGCGCAGGGGGTGTTGGGGGGAGGCGGGAAGCGTCCCGGCCGGCCCGGGGGCGGGCTCGGCCGGAGTGCCGTGCTGCTGGTCCTGCTGGTGCTGCGGGTTCTGCTGGTCCTGACCGGAACGGCCGGTGGCCGACCGGCCGCTGGCGGTGCCGGCCTGGAAGAGCGCCATGAAGGCCTGCGCCTCCCGGGCCGAGCGCTGCGGCGCGGCACCGGGCTGCTCGGCGGCGTGCTGCCGGCCGGCCGCGGGGGCGGCCCGCCGGCGGTTGGTGCGGCGCGGGAGCGCGCCGTCGGCGGGCGCGGCCTGCGGGGCCGGCCCGGCCACGGGTGACGAAGGGGCCGCCGGAACCGTGGGCACGGCCGGGGCGGAGACGGCGGCCGGGACGGCCGGCCCGTGCGGGAGCGGCTCGGTGAGCAGCGCGTTCGGCAGCAGCAGGACCACCCGCACACCGCCGTACGGCGAGGGCGCGGAGCTCAGCGTGACCCGGAACCCGTACTGCTCGGCCAGCCGACCGACCGCGGCGAGGCCCAGCTGCGGCACCTCGCCCAGCCGGGACACCTCCAGCCCGCCGCCGCCGGACAGCGCCGCCGCGGCCTTCTCCACCGCACCCTCGGGCATGCCGACACCGGCGTCGTCGATCTCGATCACGGCGCCGTTGTGCACCGGCATCAGCGTGACGAACACCTGTGTGCTGGGCGGGGAGTAGCGGGTGGCGTTGTCCAGCAGCTCGGCGACCGCATGGATCAGCGCCTCCGCGGCGGCGCCCACCACCGCCGTCTCCAGCCGGCTGCGCACCACGACCCGCTGGAACGGCAGGATCCGCGACTGCGCGCCGCGGACGATGTCCTCCAGCGCGACCGGCTCGGGCCAGTGCCGGCCCGCCCGGGCCCCGCACAGCACCGCCAGCGTCTGGGCCAGCCGGGCCTGTTGGGCGGCCGCGTGGTCCGCCTTGAGTAGGCCCTCCAGCAGGACCGGGTCGTCGTGGTTGCGCTCCATCTCGTCCAGCCCGGCCTGCTGGTCGTGGGCCATCACCAGGATCCGGCGGGCGACGCTGAGGAAGGCGCGCTGGGTGCCGGCGGTGAGCTCCTGCTCGCGCTGGACGGCGGCGCTCTCGGCGCTGCGCCGGGCCAGTTCGCCGGCCAATCGACCGCGCAGCGAGTCGAGTTCGTGCTGCTGCTCGTCGAGCCGGCGGCGCAGGGTGCGGGTGACGGCCCGGTACCTCGCGGCGGTCAGGACCGCGGGGACGGCGAGGACAACGGCTGCCGCTGCGCACCACTGAGACATCGTCACGCGGCGAATTCTAGGATGATGATCCTACGTATGTGTGAACGGATCGCCGGAACGGTGTTCTGAACGCGTCAATCGAGCGGGCCGGGCCGTGATGACGCGTCAATCCTCACTGGCCGTCGACCTCGCCGTAGGGCTCCTGGGCGCGTGCCGGCACCGGCCGCAGCGTGCGCAGCCCGCGCGCCACCGCGAACGCGCGGCGCAGCGCGGCGACCGCGCCGGTGCCGGGTTCGGCGGCCGCCGGGACGAACGGCGGCTCGGCCGGCGGGCGCTGGCCGGGGATGAGCCGGGTGGCGGGCGCGGTGCTGCGGGCCGTCTGCGTCATCTCTCCACGTCCTCCGTGTTCCTGCCGGCTGCCGCCGGACCGGGGCCGGCGCGGGCCGTCCACTTCCAGGTCTACCCAGTGGCGGGCCGGCCGGTGTTCCGATTCGGTGACAGTGCCGTCCGATCCGGCGGCGGTCACCGGGCGTGCTCCACGGCGATCATCGTGCCCTGGAGCAGCGCGACCTCCTTGCCGGGGACGCCGTCGGTGACCGACCGGACCTCGGCGCCGACCACGGTGACGGTCCGTCCGCTGCGCACGACCGTGCCGGTGGCCCGGAGCCGCTCGCCCACCCCGGGGCTGAGCAGGTTGAGCTTGAACTCGACGCTGAGCACGTCCTTGCCCTCGGGCATCAGGGAGAGCGCGGCCGCTCCGGCCGCCGCGTCGGCGAGCGTGGAGATGGCGCCGGCGTGCACGAAGCCGTTCTGCTGGGTCACCCCGGGCCGCACGGGCAGGTCGAGCACCACCCGGCCGCGGGCCAGCTCGACGATCTCCACCCCCAGGGTCGCCAGCATCGGCTGGCCGTCGAGGTTGCTGCGGAGGCGGTCGGTGAGGGTGTCCATGGCGCGGTCCTGGTGCGGGGGGCGGAGTGCCCCAGAACCATCCGCCGCCGACCCGCCCCGCGTCAACCCGGTCGGGGCTGTGCCGGACGGCACACCGGCCGGCCCCGGCCGGCACACCGGACGGCTCGGAGGCCCCGGAGAGCACGGAGACCCCGGACAGCTCGGAGGCCCCGGACAGCACGGAGGCCCGCGCCGGTCGGCGCGGGCCCGTGGAGGTGCGGCAGGGCGGGCGGTCGCGGGACCGTCCGGGCTCAGGCGAGGTCGGCGTCCTCGGCGGCCTGCTCGGCGGCGGCGGTGTCCGGGAGTTCGGTGCCGGTGACCGTCCTGGCGTCACCGGTGCGGTGCTGCGGCCCGTCGGCGTGGGCGCTCGGAGCGGTCAGCGAGGCGACGACGCCGACGGCGAGCGAGGCAAAGGCGAGCATGCTGCGCTTCTTCATGCCCTGCACAACGCGCGGGGCGCCCCCGGGTCACGGGCGGTTCAGCGCGGCCAGTCCCGCAGGCCCGCGACCAGCACCGCGACGAGCCGCTGCCGGGTGGTCGCGACGTCCTCGGCCAGCCGGAACCCGCCGGCGGTGATCAGCGAGGCGAAGCCGTGCGCCGAGGCGCGGACCGTCCGGGTGGCGTGGATCAACTCCGGGCCGGCCAGCCCGTAGCCGCGCAGCACCGCCAGGATCACCTCGACCAGCCGGCCGGCGGCCGCGGTCGACGCCGGGTCGTCCTGCGGCGCCTGCGGCAGGGCCGCGTAGCGGTGCGGGAACTCCACCGCGTAGTCGACGTAGGCGTCGACCAGTGCGGCGAGCGCCTCGTCGCCACTGCGGCCGAGCACCGCCCGGGACAGCCGCCCGGTCAGCTCGTCGGTGACCCGGACGGCGATCAGCCTCCGCAGCTCGGCCAGGCCGCCGGTGACGTGCTTGTAGAGCGAGGGGGTGGCCACCCCGGCGCGGCCGGCGACCGCGGCCAGGGTGAGCGTCTCCGGGCCCTGTTCGTCGACGAGTTCCAGCGCGCGGTCGACGACGGCGGCGGGGGTCAGTCCGGCCCTGGGCATCAGGCGACCTCGTTCACTTCGGCCAGGAAGGGGAGCAGTGCGTCGGCGGTGGCCTGCGGGTACCCCGCCATCGGGTAGTGGCCGCCGCCCTCGATGATCACGGTACGCCCCCGCAGCGCCCGGGCCTGGCGCTCGGCGAGCGCCGCCGGGTCGGGGAAGTCCGGGTCCCGGCTGCCCATGACGACCAGCGCCGGGCACGAGACCCCGGCGCCCCAGCCGGTCGGCGCGGAGTCCCCGCGGACGTAGCCGCGGACCGCCCGGCGGCGCCCCGGCTGCTTCAGTGCGGCGACCAGCCGGGCCCGGTAGGCGTCGAAGTCGGCCGGCCGCGCGGTCGGGAAGTAGAACTTCTGCGCCGCGCCCCACAGCCCGGGGAACCACGTCACGGCCGGGCCGAGCAGGCCGACCGTCGCCTTCTGCAGCAGGTTCGGCGGGAAGTTCTCGAAGAAGGCGTCGACCAGGACGATCCCGGCGACCCGCTCCGGTGCGTCGGCGGCGACCCGCACCACGGTGGCGCCGGTGTACGAGCTGCCGACCAGCACCGCGCGCCCGATGCCCAGGTGGTCGAGCAGCGCACGGACGTCGCCGGCGATCGCGGTCGGCGAGTAGTCGTCCCACGCGGTGGAGGACTCGCCGAGGCCGCGCAGGTCCATGGTGACCACCCGGTGCCCGGCGGCGGTCAGCAGCGGGTGCAGGTGCCGGTAGGCCGCCCGCAGGTCGAGCATCCCGGGGAGCAGGACGACGGGGGCGCCGGTGCCCTGCTCGGTGTCGTCGTACGCCAGGCGGCCGCCGGGGACGTCCAGGTGGCGGGTCTGCAGGGTGTGCTGGATGTCGTTCACGGCCGGCCTCCTTGGCCTCGCTGACGTGGCTGATTGCCCATAGCCATAAAGCTATGGCTAATAGCATTAGCCGTCAAGGGCGGCGCGGCCCGACTGCGGTACGTTTCGGCGGACCGCGGAACCGAGCGACCGGAGGCGTCGTGCCCCTCATCACCGTCAAGCAACTGGCCGGCCGCAGCCCGGAACAGCGCGCCGAGATCGCCCGGGAACTCACCGCCGCCTACGCCCGGGCCACCGGCATGGACCCGGAGAAGGTCTGGGTGGTCGTCGAGGAGATCCCGGCCGAGAACTGGGCGGCCGGCGGCGAGACCTTCGCCGCCAAGCAGGCCCGCGCCGCTTCGGCCGGCTGACCGGCGCCGCCGGGCCGCCCGGGGCCGGGCCCTCCCGTCCGGGCCCGGCTCAGAGGCTGTCCGCCCGGAAGGGGTCGTGCTCGGCCAGCAGCTTGTCCAGCCTGGCCTGGTCGACCCGGGACACCAGCTCGCCGGCGTCCTGCCGGTCGCGGACCACCTTGGCCAGCGTGAACGCGGACGTGATCACGTACAGCAGCGCGACCGCCAGGAACGCGCGCATCCAGGCGTCCACCGGGAGGCGGGCGATCCCGATCGCCAGGGCGACCGTGGCGAGGGCGAAGGACAGGACGGCCTGCACGTAGTAGGCGGCCGTGGTGCGGGTCTGCATCGGTGCGCTCATGCCTTGCAGGGTCCCGGAGCCGCCCCCCGCCCGCATGAGTACGGATACTCACCCCGAGGGGGGCGATCACCCTCCGTCAGGGGCGGATTCGCAATCCATGGCAAATCGCCCATTTCGCGCGTAGCCCTTACGAATCCACCGTCGCAGACGCTTGGAATCAAGGCGTGCCTAGCATTAACGTTTGATAACGCAGCGCGGTCGGCAACGCCGTACCGACACGGCACCGTGCGCGTGTCGCTCAATCCCGCGGCTGCCTTCGCCGGTGGCCACGGGAGCCGGGGAACCACCTTCCTTGGGGTGAATCGGCCGGGCCGGTGGCCCAGCCGTAGGAGACCTTCCTGCTCCGAACCCGTCAGCTAACCCGGTCGGCGAGGGAAGGAAAGGAGTGCGCCCCCGTGGCGTCGACGCACTCGGCGGAGTCCACCGCCGCAGCCACCCAGCTCCTCGACCACCCCTGGGAGCAGGCCGACCAGGCCCGCCACCGGATGCCCCGGCAGACCAGGGGCGGCAACCCGCTGCTCGGCGTCACCGCCACCGTGGCCGCCACCCTCGGAGCCGCCGGCATGACCGCGGCCGCCGCGGGCCCGGCCGCCGCAGCCGAACCCGCCGTGAGCGTGCCCGACCAGGCCGCCGACTCCGCGGACCCGGGCCTCGCGCTCTTCGCCCGCATCCAGCAGCAGGCCGACCACCGCACCGCCGCCGACGAGGCCGCCCGCCTCGCCGCCGCCCAGGAGGCCGAGGCGCGCCGCGCCGTCCAGGCCGCGGTGGAGGCCACCTCCCTCGCCCTGCCCACCGCCGGCTACACGCTCGGCGCCCAGTACGGCCCCAGCGGCCACTGGGCCCACCTGCACACCGGCCTCGACTTCCAGGCCGCCACCGGCACCCCGGTCACCGCCGTCGGCGCCGGCACCGTCACCTCGGCCGGCTGGGCCGGCTCCTACGGCTACCGGATCGTCGAGACCCTGCCCGACGGCACCGAGATCTGGTACTGCCACCTCAACCGGCTCGCCGTCACCGACGGCCCCGTCGAGCGGGGCAGCGTCCTCGGCACCGTCGGTGCCACCGGCAGCGTCACCACCCCCCGCCTCCACCTGGAGGTCCGCCCCGCAGGCGGCGCCCCCGTCGACCCCCTCGGCTGGCTCCGCTCCCACGGCGTCCAGCCCTGATCGATCACCCCGGGGGCAGTACCCCAGGGGCAGAATCCAGGGGCAGCACCCCGGGGGCGCGGGGAACTGCGCAATCCGGATGGGGCGCGCCCGGCAGATCAGGGGCGGCCCCGAGCTGCGTGCATCACCGCCCCCGGCCTGCGCAGTCCTCCCCGGCCTTCGGCCGGGAGGTGCCCCCGCGCGCCCCTAGTGGTCCTCCTCGTCCCGCCCCTGGCGGGCTGCGGCGTAGGCCTCCAGTTCGGCGGTGCCGGGTTCGGGGGCCAGGTCCGGGTATTCGGCGACGAGCAGGGCGGGCAGCCCCGGCACCGTCCACTGCCCGCAGAGCCACAGCGCGACGTCCGCCACGACCTGCTCGAAGTCCTCGAACTCCCCCCGCAGTTCGTACGGCATCGGCTCGCCCAGTGCGGTCAGCGCCGCCAGGTTGCGGTAGCTGCGCTGCATCAGCCCGTACTCCAGCAGCCGCCGCGCCCCGTCCGTCGCCATGCCGATCGACAGCAGGTGAGCCTCGCCCCAGCCCAGTGCGGCGTCCGCCCCGGTCATCGGGTCCAGCCGGCCGTCGTCGACCAGCGCCGCGTACGCCGCGGTCCGCTCCGCGGGCTCCAGCGCACGGAAGCCGTCCAGCCAGGCCCGCACCGCATCGGCGTCCGCGGTGTCCACCCCGTCCGCCCGCAGCAGCAGGGTGTAGAGCCGGGGCCAGGTCAGCAGGTGCGGTCGCCGCAGCAGCGTCCCCAGCAGTTCGCCCTGCCACTCCGCCTCGGCGTGCAGCCGTTCCTGCCGCTTGGCGTTCAGCCGCCGGGCCGCCCGCTGGTGGTCGATCAGCAGCCGGACGGCCGCACCGTACGCACCGGGGTCGCCCTCCGGCTGGACGTACAGGTGGAGCCGTTCGTGCAGCAGCTGCTCCAAGGCGGCCGAGCCGAGTTCGGGCCAGCCGTCGTGCAGCGGCGCGCCGCCGAGCTCCAGCAGGGCCAGGACCTGCTCCGCCGTCTCCTCCGGTACCGGGGGCAGGCCCTCGGCGTCCGCCCAGGCGAGCAGGGAATCGGCGCGGGTGCGGGGGATGAGCTGCAGGTCTTCGTCGTTCACGCCGGTACCGTAGCCGGTGCGGAGCCCGCCGCGCGGCATCCGGGCCCGCCGCGGCCCGGGGTAGGGTCGGGGGCCGTGACAGCCGAACAGGTCCGGACGGTCCGCCAGGTCCGCCTGACCGGACCGCGTCTGGCGATCCGGGAGTTCCGGCTCGACCCGGAGGACGTCCGTGCCCTGCACGCCGTCCTCGGCGACCCGGAGACCGTCCGCCACCTCGCGTACGAGGTGTGCGACGAGGAGGAGTGCGCCGACCAGATCGAGCTCTCCCTCGACGAGGCCGAGGAGGACCCGCGCACCGTCTACCGGCTCGCCGTCGCCCCGGCCGAGCGGGACGGCGGGGCGCCGCCGATCGGCCAGGCCGTCCTCGAACTCGAAGGCACCCGCGCGGCCTCCCTCGGCTGCGTGCTGCGCCGGGACACCTGGGGCCGCGGGTACGCCGCCGAGGTCCTCGCGCTGCTCTGCGGGTTCGGCTTCGGGACGCTCGGCCTGCACCGGTTCGCCGCCCGGGTCGACCCGGAGAACGCCGCCTCGGTGCGGGTGCTCACCCGGGCCGGTTTCCGCCCGGAGGGCCGGATCCGGCACGACCTGCTGGTGCGCGGTGAGTGGCGGGACTCGCTGCTGTTCTCGCTGCTGGAGGACGAGTGGCTGCGGTCCGCCGCAGCACGGGGGTGGGGAGAACCCCACCCCTGAGCCGCCGGTGGGCCGGATTACCCCGGGCGCCCCGCTCCGGCACCGTGGAGTCGTCAGTCCGAACGGACACCGAGGGGCCACGATGACCACCGCACCGCTGCACCAGACCACCGCGCCGTACCCGGGCGGGGCGCCCGCCGCGCGCCGGCCCGGCTTCCTGCGGGCGCCGTTCGCGGCCGCCACCTACCGGGAGATCGGCTTCGTCCTCACCGGCCTGCCGATCGCGATCGCGGCGTTCGTCGTCGCCGTCACCCTGTTCTGCACCGGGCTCGGCCTGCTCGTCACGGCGCTCGGCCTGCCGGTGCTGGCCCTGCTGCTCGTCCAGGCCCGCGGCTTCGGCGCGCTGGAGCGGCACCGGGCCCGGGTCCTGCTCGGCACGCCGGTCGCCGCCCCCGCCCCCGTCCTCGCGAAGCGCCCCGGCTTCTGGGGCACCGTCACCGCCCGGCTCGCGGACGGCGCCGGCTGGCGCGCGGTGCTGCACCAGGTGCTGATGTTCCCCTGGGCGGTGCTGAGCTTCGTCGTCACCGTGACCTTCCTGGTGACGGGCTGGGTGGTCGCGCTGTACCCGCTCTACCACTGGGTCTTCGCCCGCTACACCGACTGGCCGGGCTACCGGGTGTACGACTACACCACCGACGGCGGGCGGCACCACGAGCTCTACATCACCACGCCCGCGCAGATCGCCGGCGTCTGCGCGCTCGGCGTCCTGCTGGTGCTGCTCACCCCGCAGCTGGTCCGCGGGCTCACCGCGGTCAACCGGCTGGCCGCCCGCGGTCTGCTCGGCGGCCGCTGAACACGCCCCGCCGAACGCCCCCGCCGGCCCCACGGCCCCCGGCGGCCCGGATGCGGGCCGCCGGGGGCCGTGGTCCGATGAGGCCTTACCGCGCCCGGCGCCCGCCCGGGGCGCACCGCCCGTCAGCGAGGTGAGCCGTCGTGCTGGTGACGTCCCGTCCGCTCGACGAGTACTGCTCCTCCTTCGGCCTCAGCCGCGCCGGGCTGCGCGCCCTTCCGGGCCCGCTGCTGGACTGCCCGGGCGGCGCCGCCGGGCTCTCCGCCGAGGCCCGGGTGCTCGGCTGCCGGGTGGTCGCCGCCGACCCGCTGTACGCCGCGCCGCCCGCGGTCCTCGCCGACCTCGCACGCGCCGGGCGGGACGCCATGGCGGTGCAGATGCGCAACACCCCGCAGCGCTACCCCGACGCCCGCCACCACCGGTACGACAAGTACCTGCGCAGCTGGGACCGGGCCCGGGAGCTGTTCACGGCCGACCGGGCCGCCCACCCCCACCGCTACGTGGCCGCCGAACTGCCCCGGCTGCCGTTCGCCGACGGCACCTTCGCCCTCACCCTCAGCTCCTACCTGCTGTTCGCCTACCCGGACCGGTTCGCCCCCGACGCGCAGCTGTCCGCCCTGCTCGAACTGGTCCGGGTGACCGATCCGGCGGGCGAGGTCCGCGTCCACCCGCTGCACGACGGGAACGGCCGGCGCTGCCCGCACCTCGACGGGCTGCGGGCCGCACTCGGCCGGCACGGCGTGACCAGCGAGATCACCGTGCGGCCGGCCGGCGGGCTGAACAGCCGGGTACTGCGGCTGCGGGCCGCCCGCCGCCCTCAGGGAGCGGACGGGCCCTTCGGCGCCTGCACCTGAGGCGGGATCGCCGGCACTGCCGCGGCCTGCGGACCGCCGGCCGCGCCGGTGTCCCGGTCGTCGTCACCGCCGCCCGGGCCGCCGTCGCCGGTCGTCGCAGGTGCGGGCAACCGGCGCAGCACGTCCTCGGCGACCGCACGCCGCCGCGAGGACGGCGGCACGTTCCGGGTGTTGCGGATCTTGTAGGCGACGGCGGCGCGCAGCGCCGCCCGCTGCTCCGCGGTGAGCTCGGGGCGGCCGAGCATCGCCTTCGCGGCGAGCAGCGCCTGCAGCAGTTCGAAGGGCGACAGGTGGCGGTCGATCGCCGCGACGACGAGGTCCAGGTTCTCCGGGTCGGGCTTGCCCTGCAGCAGGGCGAGCGCCTGGACCCGCAGGCCCTCGACACCGGTCTCGAAGAGGTCGCGCACCTGGCGCGGCGTGAAGTTCAGCGACCCCGCGGCCAGCACCGTCTGGTTCACCGAGTCGGCGAGGGTCTGCCGGTCGGCGGCGGACAGCGCCCGGGCGAGCAGCAGCCGGGTCAGCAGCCAGCCCGAGAGGAAGCCGAGGACGGTGAAGTACACCGAGAGCGCCGCCGCGAAGCCGGCCGCGCCGGGGCCGCCGCCGACCGCCGGGGCCAGCGCCTCGCCCAGCTCCCTCAGCCGGCGCGGCAGGGTGCCGATCTGGGTGAGGCCGGCACCCAGCAGGATCTTGGTCAGCCAGTCGGAGACCTGCTCCAGATTGGTGTTGGGGGCGTAGCTGGCCGTCGAGGTCGCGGACTGGTCGTCCGGATGGGCCGCCGCCCCGCTGGTCAGCAGCTTGGGGATGCCGAAGAGGAAGCCGAGCAGGCCACCGCCGACCGCGAAGGTCGCCGCGACCACCAGGCCGCCGCCGAGCGCCCGTACGCCGTGCTCGCTCGCCAGGGCGTACAGCACCAGGCCGACCACCCCGGCGCCGACCACCCCGGCCAGTCCGATCCGCACCGCCGGCACCGGCTGTCCGCCGCGCTCCAGCTCCACCCGAGCCACCCCCACCCCGGTCCCCTGTGGTCCGCAGTGACTGTAGCGGACCGGCCGGTCACTCCGGGAGGTCGTGGCGGTCGG
The DNA here is from genome assembly GCF_000717715.1 of Streptomyces sp. NRRL B-24484. Lineage (GTDB taxonomy): Bacteria > Actinomycetota > Actinomycetes > Streptomycetales > Streptomycetaceae > Kitasatospora. Next base: position 185,697 of record NZ_JOAI01000023.1, read on the forward strand.
TGCGGGCGGTGGCAGTGGCGGTGGCAGTGCGGGTCGTGGCGGTGCGGGCGGTGGCCGCCGGGCGTCCGCGCCCGGACATGCAGACGGCCCGCGGGCTGCTTCCACGGCGCCGGTCCGCGAGGGACCGGCTGCCGAGGCACCGGGGATGTACCGGTGAGCCCGCGGGCCGGGTGACTGCTTGGGTCTGCGCCTGCCGCCGGAGGCCGTACGGCCCCGCACACTGCACAGGCAGGGGCGGCTCTAGCGAGCAGCCACCTCACGCATCCTGATGGAACTCAACTCAGGATCACCTCCTTTCAGTGTGCGGCCACCTTAGGCACGCCCTCCGGAGGAGGGCAACGGAATTTCCGGGTACCGCCGGTACCCGGCTGGGCGGCCCGGCGGGGCACGCCGCGTGCCCGGACACGACGAAGGCCCGGCAGAAGATCTGCCGGGCCTTCGTGCTACTGAGTAGCGGGGACAGGATTTGAACCTGCGACCTCTGGGTTATGAGCCCAGCGAGCTACCGAGCTGCTCCACCCCGCGTCGGTGAACCCAACACTACGTGACGGACGCGCGGAAGGGAAATCCGTTCCCGGCGCGGTGCCGCTCACCCGCCCGGGACGGGGCGGGCGGGCTGTCGGGCGCGCCGGGCGCGGGCCCACACCGCCAGGCAGACCAGGGCCGCGAAGGCGGGCACCATGACCAGCCCGTAGATCAGCAGGAAGCCGTCCGTGCCGAGGCCCGCGGCGCCGTTCCACACCCCGTGCAGGCCGATCGCCGAGACCAGGCCCACCGGGGCGGCGAGCCGGGCGAGCCAGCGCCGCCCGGTGGTGAGGGTGATCGCCACCCCCAGGCCGGTCAGAGCGGTGAACAGCGGGTGCGCGAAGGGTGACAGCAGGGCCCGCAGCACGAAGGTGTGCACGGTGGAGTCGAAGTCGCGCAGGGTGGGCGGTTCGCCGAGGCCGATGGAGTCCAGCCGGGACTGCTGGTCGTCGGTGAAGGCGCGCCCCAGGTACAGGGCGTTCTCGGTGAAGGCGAACCCGCAGGCGGTGATGGCCCCGAGGACGAGGCCGGCCGCCAGCGTCCGCGGGCTCGACCTGGCCCGCGGATGGGCGCGGTTGCCCGGCGCGAGCAGCAGCGGCGGGCGGAAGTACGGCAGCGGCCGCAGGTGCGGCCGTATCCGCGGCAGCGCGCCGCGCGGGCGGCGCGGCCCGGGGACGGCGGGTGCCGGGGCGGCCGGGCCGGGCCCGTGCGGCGCGTCCGGGTCGGCGTCGGCGAGCAGCGCGCAGCGGTGGTCCTGCCGGCAGCTGGGCCGTCTGCGGACGGGCAGCAGCAGGAGCAGGATCGCGGCGCCCTTGCACAGCTCCTCGATCAGTGGCGTGGCGACCTCGGCGCCGAGCGTCTCGCCGCGGCTGCTGCCCTGGTGGGCGACCAGGAAGTCACTGGCCCAGCCGTTGGCCATGAGGGCCACCGTGGTGGCCGCACAGGCGCCCCAGGCCAGGCAGAACAGCGTGTGCCGCAGTGGGACGCGGGCGGTCTGGTTCAGCCAGGCCAGCGAGCCCAGCACGAAGGGCAGCGGCAGCAGGGCGAGCCCCAGGCCGACCAGCAGCCCGGTGGTGCCGGTCTGCCGCTGCACCAGGTGCAGGATCAGCACGCCGCTGCCGGCCAGCGCGAACGCCGCCAGCGAGGAGGACAGCGCGGGGTAGTGCAGCGAGCGGTGGAGGGCCTCCAGCCGCTCCCAGAGCGGCAGCAGGCGGCGGACCGCGCCGGCCCGGGGCCCCGGGATGGTCCGGGTGCCGGCGGGGGTCGCGGGCGGTTCGTCGGCGGCAGTGCGGGCCGTGGTGCAGGGGGACGGGCTGCCGCTGGGCGGACGGCTCACCCGGAAAGCGTAGGCGACGGCTCCGCCCGAGGGGGAGTCCCCGGAACGATCCGTATGCCCATCATCACTCCGGGTGACGGCGCGTCAGCTCCCGGTGGCGATCCGTCGCCACCGGGAGTGGCGGGACTCCGTCGCGGGTCAGCGGCGCCGGAAGAGCAGGTCGTGCACGACGTGCCCCTTGGCCAGACCGGCCCGCTCGAACTTGGTCAGTGGACGCCAGTCCGGGCGCGGCGCGTAACCGGGCACGCTGCCGGCCGGGCGCTGCTCCGGCTCCAGCCATCCGCTGCCGTCGCCCTCGGGGTGGAGGTTCTCCAGCTCTTCCGAGGCGGACAGCACGTCCAGCATCTGCTCCGCGTAGTGCTCCCAGTCGGTGGCGCAGTGCACCAGCGCGCCCGGGGCGAGCTTGGGCAGCACCAGCTCCAGGAAGTGCGGCTGGATCAGGCGCCGCTTGTGGTGCTTGGGCTTCGGCCACGGGTCGGCGAAGTAGACCCGCAGACCGGCCAGCGAGGCGTCCGGCAGCATGTCGCGGAGCAGGATCACCGCGTCGCCGGCCGCCAGCCGCACGTTGCGGGAGCCGTCGCGCTCCAGCATCTGCAGCAGGTTGCCGTGGCCGGGCGTGTGGACGTCGGCGGCCAGGATTCCGGTCGAGGGGTCGGCGGAGGCCATCGCGGCGGTGGTCTCGCCCATGCCGAAGCCGATCTCCAGGGTGACCGGGAGGTCGCCGAAGAGCGCCGGCAGGTCGAGCGGGGTGCCGTCGATCGCCAGGCCGTACCGCTCCCACAGCCGGTCCAGGGCGTCCGCCTGGGCGTTGGTCATCCGGCCGCGGCGCGGCTGGAAGCTGCGGATGCGCCGCTCCCGGTGCTGGGCCTCGGTGGCCTTGTGCGGGTACATCGGCGCCGGGTACGCGGCCGGGGCGGCGGAGAGCCGGGCGGACGGGGACAGCTCGGGGCTGGGGGCGGTGGCAGTCACAATCGCCCCAGTCTACGAGGGTCCGTCGGCGTCCCGGCGTGGCCCGCGTCTCATCGCACCGGCCCCTCCCCGCCCGGGCCGGGCGCCCCACCACCGGCCTCCAGCGCTGCGAGGGCCCGCCGGGCCACCTCGCGGCCGATCGGCAGCGAGGCGGTGGCCGCGGGCGAGGGCGCGTTCAGCACGTGGACGGTCCGCCGCGCCGAGGCCGGGTCGTCCGGGTCGAAGCCGGCGAAGGCGAAGTCGTCCAGCAGCGACCCGTCCCGTGCCACCGCCTGGGCCCGCACCCCGGCCGCGGCGGGGACGAGGTCCGCGGCGGAGACGGCCGGCAGCAGCCGCTGCACCGCGGCGGTGAACGCCTTCCGGGACAGCGAGCGGTGCAGCTCGCCGAGCTCGTACCGCCAGTGCCGGCGGGCGATCCGCCAGGTCCCCGGGAAGGCCGCGGTGCCGGCGAGGTCGCGCAGCCGCACCGTCCGCCAGTCGTAGCCCTCCCGGGCCAGCGCGGGCACCGCGTTCGGGCCGACGTGCACGTCGCCGTGGACGCCCCGGGTGAGGTGCACGCCGAGGAACGGGAAGGCCGGGTCCGGCACCGGGTAGACCAGACCCCGGACGAGACCCCGCCGGTGCTCGGCCAGTTCGTAGTACTCGCCGCGGAACGGGACGATCCGCACCCCCGGGTCGTCGCCGGCCAGCCGCGCCACCCGGTCGCCGTGCAGGCCCGCGCAGTTCACCAGCACCCCGCAGCGGACCTCCCCCGCCGAGGTCTGCACGGTCACCCCGTCGGCCCGGCGGGCGACCGCCCGCAGCTCCGTCCCGGTGTGCAGCACCGCGCCCTTCTGCCCGGCGAGCTCCGCGTAGCGGCGGGCCACCGCCGGGAAGTCGCAGATGCCGGTCGTGCCGACGTGCAGCCCCGCCACCCCGCGGACCTCCGGCTCGTACCCGGCGATGCCCGCCGCGTCCAGCTCGGTCACCGGGATGCCGTTGGCGCGGCCGCGTTCCGCGAGGACGGCCAGCCGCGGCAGCTCCTCGGCCGAGGTCGCGACGATCAGCTTGCCGGTGACCTCGTGCGGGATGCCCTGCTCGCGGCAGAACTCCACCATCTCCGCGGCGCCACCCGTCGCGTACCGGGCCTTCAGCGAACCCGGCCGGTAGTACACCCCGCTGTGGATCACCCCGCTGTTGCGGCCCGTCTGGTGCGCGGCGAGACCCGGCTCCTTCTCCAGCACCGCGACCTGGAGGCCGGGCCGCGCCCGGGTCAGCGCGTATGCCGTGGAGAGGCCCACGATGCCGCCCCCCACCACCAGAACGTCGACGTCGTAGCGCACCTCGGCCCCTTCGCTCGGCTGCCCCCGCCGCAGCGATCGTGCCACGACGGAGGCCCACCGAGAAGGCGGCCGGGGGGCGCGGAGAACCACAGGGGTCCACCTCGGGTGCCCCCGGCGCCCCTGCGGGTCGCCCCGTGCTCTCAGGGGGTTGCCCAGCGCCCCTGCGGGGTCAGTCCTGCTCCCAGGGCCAGTGGGTGGTGCGGCCGGCCTCCAGGAGGGGGATCAGGCGGAAGGCCGCGTCCGTGAGGCCGCCGAAGGTGTGGCGGTGGGCGCCGCCGGAGGGTGCGTGGCCCGCCCGGTAGCCGGCCAGGTTCCAGGTGTAGACCGGGACCTGCGCCGGGACCGCGGCGAGCGGATCCCCCTGCCAACCGCCGTACGCCTGCTCGTCGGTGACGATCACCACCCGGTCGTGGCCGCGGTAGTGCTGCCGGACGGCCTTGCCCGTCTCGGTGCCGCCGAGGTTGGAGAAGCGGTCCAGCACCTTCAGCACCGCCTCCCCGCGCTGCAGCTTGATCCGCCGGCTGGTGGTGCCGAACTCGACCAGGTCGGCGTCGGCCGCGCGCAGCGCCAGCGCCGCACCGAAGACCGCCGCCGAGTCCGCCCGGTTGAGCTGGGTCTGCGCGCTCGGCCGGTCGAACATCGAGCCGGAGCGGTCGACCAGGACGAGCGTGCGGCCCGGCAGCACCGGGACGTTGGCGAGCGAGTGGCCGAGCGCCGTCTCCAGCGCGTGGCCCCAGCGGAGCGAGGGCGCGTGCCGGTGCGCGGCGAGGTAGCGGAACGGGAACTGCCTGGACCGGTGCACCTCGCCCCGGTCGGAGATCCGCCGCGCGACCTGCTCGGCGACCGCGTCGGACACCCCGGCCTGGTCGAAGTTCCGCAGGTTGCGGACGAGTGCCATCGAGCCCATGGACGGGATGATCGCCTCCCAGACCGCAGCGTCCAGCGGACCCTGCAGCCAGCCGGCCAGCGCCTCCCAGGTCATGCCGGCCGCGGCCAGCCGCTCCGCGCCGCCGGGGCCGGTGACGACCGCGCGCCGCTGCTCGACCGGCAGCGCGAGCAGGTCGCGGCTGGCGGTCAGCAGGGCGTCGCCGGCCGGCGGGACGGCCTCGTCCGGGCGGTGCCGGCGGTCCAGCGCGTACCGGAACAGCGGGCCCTGCCACGGCTTGTCGGGGTGCGGCGACGGGTGGGTCAGCTCCAGTACGTCGCCGAACCGGAAACCCTTGGAGACGGTGTCGTACTTGAGCAGCGCGCGGCCGTTGTACAGCCGTCGCGTGGCGTCGGCGACACCCCGCTTGAGCGGCTTCGGCAGCGCCCGGCCGTACCGGGACGTCCAGTAGGCGAGCAGCTCGCCGGGCTCGTCGGGGCGCTGCAGCACCGCGTCGACGGCCTGCCGGGAGAAGCCGGGCACGCCGGCGTCGATCCGGGCGCGAGTGAACTCGGCGGCACCGACCAGCGAGGCGGTGCGCATCGCGGCGCCGTGCCGGAGCCAGCGCAGCAGACCGAGGGTCCACTCCGGGTCGCTCACCGCGAGGAAGCGGACCAGGGCGGTGTACCGGTCGTCGCGCGCGCCGCCGCGCTCGTAGAAGGTGTCCTGGCCGACCAGGTTGGCGACGGCGAGCAGGAAGAGTTCGGACTTCTCGTCGCGCAGGTGGCCCACGCCGCCGGCGTGGTTGAGGGCAGGCTGCCCGGTCGTGGTCACGGGCGAGGTCGGGCCGGTCTTCGGGCGGCGGACGTTGAAGCGAGACATGGAGGTTCCCCCTGCGGGGAGGCGCGGCGGCACCGGGGCGTCCGAGGTCGTGCCGGCCTCGTGGGCCGGCCGCGGCGGAGGTGACGTTCAGGTGCTCTGTCCGCTGAGCTACCGGCCGTGCTCGCGCACGGCCGTCCGGGATTCGAACCCGGGACCGCCTGATCCCATAGAAGTAACCCCCGCCTGCGCACCGGACGCCCCGGCGCGCTGCCTCCCGAGATCAAAAGTGGGTGCCGGCTCATTTCTTGGAGGAAGTAACCGGTCCTGCGCACCGGGAGGTGGCAGTCGTATGCACGTGTGGTGTCCAGAGAACAGAAGCGGCGGAGGTGACGTGTGCTGCTCTACCGACTGAGCTACACCGGCCCGAAGCCGATGACGGGACTCGAACCCGCGACCCGCCCATTAACAGTGGAAGTAACCTCTGCCTGCGCACCTGGACGAGGAAGACGTTAGCCACCGGGCGGCCCGGGGTGCATCCGAATATCCGCGGCGGCCTCAGGTCGAGGCGGTCAGCACCAGCCGCGCGCGCTCCGTCAACTCCCGTACCCGGCGCTCGTCCTGGTAGGGCTCCAGACGGCGCAGCAGCTCCAGCACGTACTCGCGGCTGCGCTGCGAGGAGATCCGTCCGGCCACGTCCACCGCGCGCTCCCCGGCGGCCACCGCGGCGTCCAGGTCCCCCGCCTCGGCCTCGGCCATCGCCGACACCACCAGCCGCAGCGCGTGCGAGCGCACGTAGCCCTCGGTCGGCCTGGCCAGCGCCTCGCGGGTGAACTGCCGCACCTTGGACGGCATCCCGAGGTCGCGGAAGCACTCCGCGGCGTCCGCGGCCAGCCGGTCGTAGGTGTAGAAGTCGATCCAGGTCGGGTCGGCGTCGCCGGGCCGGGAGCGGTCCAACGCCCCCTCCGCGGCGACCAGGGCCGTCGCACAGGCCGCCGCGTTGCCGGCCCTGGCCTGCGCCCGGGCCTCCACCAGGTGGAAGAAGCTCATCGTGCGGGCCGTCGCCAGCCCCCGGTTGCGCTCCAGCGCGGCCTGCGCGAGGTCCACCGCCTCCTCGGGGAAGTTCCGGTAGACCGCCTGCAGGCTCATCGACGCCAGCACGTACCCGCCGAGCGGCACGTCCCCGGCCGCCCGGGCCAGGCGCAGCGCCTGGATGTAGTACCGCTGCGCGGCCTCGTGCTGGCCGGTGTCGAAGGCCATCCACCCGGCCAGCCGGGTCAGTTCGGCCGTCGCGCCGAACAGCGCCCGGCCCACCGCGTCGGTGTACGAGCCGAGCAGCAGCGGGGCCGCCTCCACCCGCAGGCACTCCGGCACCATCGAGGAACGCCAGTCCCCGCCGCCGTACTTGGAGTCCCAGCGGCGGGCCTCCTGGGCGGCCTCGCGGAGCTTCGCCGCGTCCGAGTGGCCCACCCGGTGGCCGGAGCGGTCCGCCGCCGCGGCCTCCCGCGCGACCGACCCGTCCGCCGGGGTGATCAGCCACCGGGAGACCGGCGTCGCGTACGCCGAGACCGAGAAGGTGCCGGCCAGGCTGTCGCTCCACCGGCCGCCGCCGGGGCCTCTGCGCAGGTCCAGGTCGACCCGCCACAGCTCGGTCGCCGAACGGACGGCCTCCGGCACCTCGCGCGGGAACTCCAGGCCGAGTTCGGGGGTCGGCTGGGTGTCGCCGAGGCCGATCTCCTCCAGCGGCACCGGGCGGCCCAGCTTGCTGCCGAGCGCCGTCGCGATCAGGTGCGGCACCGGCCGCTGCGGCACCATGCCCTTGGTGACCCACCGCGCCACCGAGGTCTTGTCGTAGCGCAGCGTCAGACCGCGCTGCGCGCCGAGGTCGTTGACCCGGCGGGCCAGGCCGGCGTTGCTGATCTGGGCGAGGGACAGGAGTGCGCCGAGCCGTTCGTTCGGCCCTCGTGAACTGGCGGACATGGTGGCGGTGGCACCCCCTGGCGAGGTCCTGCGCGGAGGGTGGCGCGCGTATTGCGGCCACCCACTGCACCTAGCGTAGTCGGACGGGTTCCGAGGGTTAAGAGGCCGCATTCCGGATGGCGCGATCGCGCGCACCAACGGCCTGTCGGCGACGGTCCGTCCGCCCCGCGGCGGAAGAGCCCGCTCCGCCGTGCTCCGGGCCGGACTCCCGTGCTCCGGTCCCGTGCCGACGTGCGCCCGCCCGTGCCCCCTGCCCGCAGCGGCAGGTGGGCGATTCGCTGGACCCCGTGGATCGGCCCGCCGTCGAGGACCCGGCGGGCCGGGGGAGACCGCTGCCGCATCCCCGCGGGCAGCGGTGGGTCCGGGAGGGCATGCGGATGCCCTCCCGGGCAGTGCGACGCCTTTCGGCCATTCGGCGATGTCCATGCCACGAGGCGACAGGGGACGGCCCGGGCCACGGAGGGGGCGGCCCGGTCCCGCCCGCGGGGCACCCCGCCGCTCGGCCGGCCCGTCCGCCGGCCGAGCCGCACCACCCCGCGGCAGCCGTCCCGTCGTCGCCCCGCTGCCGTCGCCACGTTGTCGTTGCCGCTGGTGCTGCCGCCGCGCCGTCGCCCGTTGCTCCGCCCGTTGTCGCGCCGCTGACCGGCTCCGACGTGCCCCGGCCGTGCCGCGGGTGCCGCGCCGGCGCGCCGACCGCTCCCCGCCGCGCCCGCCGAACGCCCCGATGCGCCGACGACGTACCGGGCCGCCGCCGAGGACGCCGCTCATCCGCGTGATCCACTGCTGCAACTCGGGTCACACGCCGCACAACCGGTGGCACGATGTCTCCTGCGGCGCACCGCCCTTCGGGACACCCCGTGCGCCCGACCCCTCGTCAGGCGGAGGCGCGATGCGGTGGCTCACCGGCTGGAGCGGAGAGCCCCACGGCGCGGGCGACCCCTCCCCGAACGGCGTCCGCCCGCTGGCCGGGACCGTGCTGTGGACCGGCCCCAACCCGCTCTGGGCGGTCGGCGACTGGCGGCCCGACGAGATCCGCCTCGTCACCCTCCGCCCCGGCGCCGACCCCGTGGTCACCTCGGGCCCACCCCGCCCCGACCACCCCGAACCCGAGGACACCCCCGCCACCACCCGGCTCGCCGTCCTCGGACGCTGCGGCGCCACCGACGCCGAACTCGCCGCCGGCCTGGCCGCCGCCCGCGGCGGCGCCGTCCGCCACCTCACCGGCTGGCCCGGCAGCTACACCGCCGTCCTGCGCAGCGGCACCCGCTCCACCGTGCTGCTCACCGACCTCGCCGGCGCCCAGCCCGTCTTCCACACCCCATGGCGCGGCGGCACCGCCTACGCCACCGCCGCCCTCCCGCTCGCCGACCTGATCGGCGCCCCGGTCGACACCGGCCACCTGGCCGCCCTGCTCGCCTGCCCCGAGTCCCCCGAGGCGCTCGGCCACGGCACCCCGTACGCCGGAGTGCTGCGGGTGCCGCCCGGCCACAGCCTCGGCATCCGCGGCGGGCGGCCCTACCTCGCCGGGTACGAGCAGGAGCCCGGACCGGGCCGCCGCGAGGACGCCCCCGCCGTCCGCGAACTCACCCGCGCGCTGCTGGAGGCCGTCCGCTGCCGGGTCCGCACCACCACCGGCACCTCCGACCCGCACGGCGGTCCGGAGCGGCCCCGGCTCGGCGTCGACCTCTCGTACGGCACCGCCTCCGCGACCGTCGCGCTGCTCGCCGCCGCCGTCCCGCTCGCGCCGGGCCCCGGCCGCGCACCCGCCCGCACTCCCGCCGCCCCCGCCCGCACCGGCGCCGTCAAGGGCTCCTGGGCCCGGCGGCCCGCCGCCGAACCCGCCGAGGGGAACGGCGAGGCCCTCACCGCCGTCACCCACGGCGACGAGGACCGGCTCGCCCTCGCCGTCGACGCACCCCGGCTGCGGCACGTCGTCGTCCCGCCCGGCCTGCCGTACGCAGGGCTCGGCGACGACCCGCTCGCCGGTCCGCTCACCGACGAACCGGGCCCCGCCCTCACCGCCGCCGCCCGGCTCGCCGCCCGCTTCCGCGCCGGCGGCACCGACCACCTCACCGGCTACGGCGCCCGCCAGGTCCTCGACGGCCACCCCGCCCGGCTCGCCGACCTCGTCCGCAGCGGACGCACCCGCGAACTCCTCGCCCCCGTCGCCGCGCTGGCCGGCGCCGACCGGGCCACCGCCGGCGCCCTCACCGGCACCGTCCGCACCCCGGTCACCGTGCTCCGCGCCGCCCACCGGCTCGCCCGCGCCGACTACGCCGACGCCCTCGACGACCTCGCCGTCCGGCTGACCGTCCGCCACTTCGCCGAACCGGCCGGCACCGCCGGCGCCAGCTCCGCCGCCGACCTCGCCTGGAGCGTCCCCGGCCCGGCCGCCCGCTGGCTCTCCGACGAGGCGCTCACCACCGTCGCCCAGCGGCTGCGGATCGCCGCCCGCGGCCCCGTCCCGGTCGAACACCCCGGTGCCCGCCGCGCCCGGCTCGCCCTGCACCGGCACGCCACCGCCTACCGCACCCTCGTGCAGGCCGCCGAACAGCGCGGCCAGCGCCTGCACGCCCCGTTCCTCGACAACCAGGTCGTCCGGGCCGCCCGCCTGCTGCCCGACGACACCCGGCTGCAGCCCGGCGCCCGGCCCGCCCTGCTCCGCTCGATCCTCACCGGCGCAGGACGGACGGACCTCCCCGCCGACTGGGGCCGCACCCCGCGCCCCGACCGCGCCGACGAGGCCCGCGCCGGACTGCGGCTCGCCGCCGACGGCCTCGCCGAGCTCTTCCACCGCCCGCTGCTCGCCGACGCCGGGCTGATCGACCTGCCCGCCGTCCGGCAGACCTTCGCCTCGGCCGCCGAACCCGGCCGCGACCTGCCGCCCGACACCCTGGCCGGCCTCGCCGACCTGGTCGCCACCGAACTCTGGCTGCGCCGGGTCGCCGCCCGCCGGCACGGCTCCTGCTGGACGGGTCTGCCGCCGGTCGAACGGAAGGCACTGGCCCGCCCGGCCTGACCACCGCCGCCCCGCGCGGACGCCACCCCTTCCCGGCGCTGCCCGCTCCGGGACGGTGCGGGCGCGGCGGCGCGCCCCGGCGCGTCCGTCGCACCCGTGGGGCGGCTGACCCGGCATCATGACCGGGTGGCTGCCGCGATGGTCCCCCTGCCCGTGCTCGACGAGCCGCCCCCGACGGCCCGGCCCGGGATCCTCGCGGCCTGCGACGGCTCCGACGGCTCGCTCTGGGCGCTGGACCGGGCGATGACCGAGGCCGAGCTGTTCGGCCTGCCGCTGTACGTGCTGGCCGTCGTCAACCCCTCGCCCGCCGGCTACCCGCCCGGCATGGTCGAACTCGTCCAGCCGAGCATCGAACTGCTGGCCGGCAGCATGGCGGACGGACTGCGCCGCGCGGTGGACACCGTGCAGGCCGCCCGGCCGCGGCCGTACGGCGGGGAGCTCTCGCTGTACGTGGTGCTCGGCAGCGTCATCGAGGTCGTGCTCGCCGCAACCGCGGGCCAGCACACGCTGGTCGTCGGCACCCGCGGCAACGGGGGATTCAGCCGGCTGCTGCTCGGCTCGGTGAGCACCGCGGCCGTCCACCACGCGAACTGCCCGGTACTGGTGGTGCCCGCCCCGCCGGCGGCCTGAGCACCCGTACGGGTCCGCGGGCACGCCGGCCCGCCACTGCGTCAGGCGTGCAGGCGTGCAGGCAAGCAGGCAGGCGGTCGGGCAGGTGGTCAGTCGGTCGGCCGGTCCGTCAGCCGGGCGGCCGCGGCGCGCTGCCGGGCGGTGCTGCCGGTCAGGAACCGCGCGACGACCTCCAGCTCCTCGGTGCTGAACCCCTCGCAGAGCTCCCCGACCTCGCGGCCCCAGTCCTCGAACAGCTCGGCCAGCCGGCCGAGCGCCTCCGGCCGGTGCTCCACCAGGACGCGGCGCCGGTCGGTCGGGTGCTGCACCCGGCGGACGAAGCCCTTGCGCTCCAGCCGGTCCACCAGGCCGGTCACCGAGGCCGGCGCCAGCCCGGACCGCTCGGCGAGCTCCTTCGCGGTGAGCGGTCCGCTGCGCTGGAGCAGGTCCAGGGTCTTCGACTCGGTGGCGCCCAGCCCGGCCTTCTCGGCGATCGCGGAGTGGAACATCACCGTCACCGCGCTCGACTCGCGGCCGACCTCGTAGATCCGGGCCAGCACCACGTCGCGGTCGTGGTCGGCGCCGGGAGCCGGTTGTGCCGCGGTGGTGGGGCGCTGCTGCTCGGGCATGGGGCCAGCCTAGCGGAGTCCTTCGACGGGCCGAATATTTAGTTCTGCCGAACGAAAGACTTGTGGCGCGCTCGGGCTCTGTGCAAGTCTTTCGTTCGGGTGAACGAAATAACCATCCCGCGCAGCCACCCGCGCCCCGGCCCTGCGCCCCCGACTCCTGGAGGGCAGGAGAGATGACCGCACTCGCACCCACCGCCGACAGCCCGCCGGCAGTGCCGCACCCCCGTCGCTGGGCCGCCGCGGCCGTGATGACGACCGCGGCACTGATGGACCTGCTGGACGTGACCATCGTGAACGTCGCGATCCCGTCCGTCGGCCGGGACCTGCACGCCTCCGAGGCCGACCTGCAGTGGCTGGTCTCGGCCTACCTGCTGGGCTTCGCCGCCACCCTGGTGGTGGCCGGCCACCTCGGCGACCGGTACGGCCGGAAGACGCTCTTCCTGGCCGGCACCGCCGCCTTCGGCCTGGCCAGCCTCGCCTGCGGCCTCGCGCAGGGGCCCAGCCAGCTGATCGCCGCCCGCGCCGTGCAGGGCGTGGCCGCCGCCGTGCTGACCCCGCAGGTGATCGGGTCGTTCCGCACGCTCTTCCACGGCAAGGAGCGCGGCGCCGCCTTCGGCATGTACGGCGCGGTCGCGGGCTTCGCCTCCGGGATCGGCCTGCTGCTCGGCGGCGTGCTGACGGACGCCGACCTGTTCGGCCTCGGCTGGCGGACGGTCTTCCTGGTGAACGTGCCGATCGCCGTGGTCTGCCTGGCCGCGGGCGCGGTGCTGGTCCCCGCCGACCGCGAGCGCTCGGCCGCCCGCCCCGACCTGGTGGGCAGCGCCGTCCTGGCGGCCGGGCTGGTCGCGGTGGTGCTGCCGCTCGTCCAGGGCCGCAGCAACGGCTGGCCGCTCTGGGGCTGGCTCTGCCTGGCCGCGGGCGTCGCCGCCGTGGTGGGGCTCGCCCTGGTCGAGTCCCGTCGGGGCGGCCGCACGGCGCCGCTGCTGCCCGCCCGGGCGTTCCGGCTGAAGGCGTTCTCGGTGGGCCTGCTGGTGCAGCTGTTGTTCTCGGTCGCCATGCAGGGCTTCTTCCTGGCCTTCGCGATCTGGCTGCAGCTCGGCCAGGGCTACACGCCGATGCAGGCGGGCCTGGTCACCGCCGCGTTCTCGGTCGGCGGCTTCCTCACCGCCCCGGTCGCCGACGGCCTCGCCGTCCGGTACGGGCGGCTGGTGCTGCTGACCGGAGCCGTCCTGATGGCAGGGGGCTGCGCGTGGATCGGGCACGCGGTCTCCGGTGCGGCCGCCGCGCACACCGGCGCCTGGCCGCTCGTCCCCGGCCTGCTGGTGGCCGGCGCGGGACTCGGCTTCCTGGTCGTCCCGCTGGTCAACGTGGTGCTGTCGGCCGTTCCCGCGGACACCGCCGGCGGTGCGTCCGGGATCTTCTCCACCGCCCAGCAGTTCGGCGGCGCGCTCGGGGTCGCCACCCTCGCGACGCTGTTCTTCCAGCACGCCGGCGACGGCCCCGGCCCGGCGATGACGACCGTGCTGCCCTGGGTGGTCGGGGTGTTCGCGGCCGCAGGCCTGCTCTGCCTCGCCCTGCCGCGGACGGCCCTGGCCTCGCACGACGGCTGACCCGGGGCGTGACCGCGGCCCGCGCGTCGCCGGACGGGAAGGCAGGGCGGGAACGCAGAGCTGGAGCACCGGTCGGGAACACCGGGCGGGAATGCAGAACGGACGGTTGACCGTTCAACCTGGTGGGCGGGCCCCGCGCGCCCGCCCACCGCCCCACCCCCGAACAGGAGCCGCACCCCCATGAAGGTCGAGATCTACTCCGACATCGCCTGCCCCTGGTGCTACATCGGCAAGCGCCGCTTCGAGCAGGCGCTGGACCGCTTCCCGGGCAAGGACGGCGTCGAAGTGGTCTACCGGCCCTACCAGCTGGTGCCCGACGCCCCCGAGCAGGCGAGCCCGCACCGCGCCTGGCTCGCCGAGCGGTACGGCCCGCAGTCCGTCGCCATGGACGCCCGCGTCACCGAGCTCGGTGCCGCCGAGGGCATCACCTACGACTTCGACGCCGCCCTGCACGCCAACACCTTCCTCGGCCACCGCCTGCTCCACCTCGCCGAGACGGAGTACGGCGCCGCCGTCCAGGCCGACGTCAAGGAACGCCTGCTCAAGGCGCACTTCACCGACGGCACCGACATCGGCGACCGGACGGCACTCACCGCGATCGCCGTCGCCGCCGGCATGGACGGCGAGCGGGTGGCCGGCTACCTCACGGGCGAGGAGGGAGTCGAGGAGGTCCGCGACCAGCTCGACCGGGCCCGCTCGCTCGGCATCACCGCCGTGCCGACCTTCGTCTTCGAGGGCCGCTGGGCCGTACAGGGCGGCCAGGAGGCGGACACCTTCCTGCGCGTCCTGCAGCAGGTCGCCGAGGAGACCGGCGCCCTCGTCCCCGCACCCGGCACCGGACCCGACGACGACGCCGCGGCCTGCGCCGACGGCAGCTGCGCGGTCTGACCCGGCACCACCGCGACCACCCACGGCGCCCGGCCCTCCCCCGAAGGACGGCCGGGCGTCCGCATGCCGCCCGTGCCCGCCGCCGGCCGGCCCTCAGCAGGTGAGCCGGGCGTCCGCCCAGTCCGCGACGTCCAGCAGCGCGAAGCCGCCTTCCGCCCGCTCGGCGACCAACCGGATCGAGCGCTGGCCCGCCAGCGGCGCGTGCACCCGCACCGGCCGCCCGCCCGCCCGCACCGGACCGGAGCTCCACAGCACCGAACCGTCCTCGCCCAGCACGCCGAACACCACGCTGCCGCGCCCCACCGCCAGGTCGTCCGGCCCGACCACCGCGTCGAACGCGGTGCAGCTGCGGTTCAGGTCCACCGCCAACCGGGACGGCACGTGCACGCTCAGCGCATGCCGGTACCACTGGCCGGCCATCCACAGCCCCGGGCGCCGCGCCAGCGCCCCGCCGCCGCGCCGGATGCTCGGCCGGCCCTCGTCCTCGGCGTCCCGGCGCCCGGATCCGGCGAACGGCAGGTCGTCCAGCCAGAACGCGGTGGCCGACGGCGTGGGCGTCGGGCTCGGGGTGGGCGTGGGCTCCGGGGACGGCGGCTCGGGAACCGGGCTCGACGGCTCCGGGGTCCGCACCGGGGACGGCGGCTCCACCGTCGCCGACCCGCTCGGCGACGGGACGACCGGCGCGGCGAGCGGCGAACGCCGCGGCGGCGCCGGCTCCACCGGCCGCACCTCGGGCGACGGACTCTCCGACGGCGTCGGCCCCGGCGGCTGCACCGCCGGGGGGTGCGCCGACGACACCACGGCCGCCCGCGGCGCGGCCTCCGGCGACACGTCCGGACCGCTCAGCGCCCAGGCAGCCACGGCCGCAGCGGCCAGGGCCACGCTCGCCGCGATCCCGGCCTTCGCCGCGACCCCCAGCCCCTCACCGGCCACCGCCCCGATCGCACCGCCCGAACCGCCCGCCGAGGCACCGCCCGCCGCGGCCGCCCCGGAAGAAGCAGCCCCACCGGTCACCGCGGCACCCGCCGCACCCGCCACCGCGGCACCGCCGAGCACCGCCCCCGCCGCGGCCGCCTTCGCGAACGCCCCGGTACCGACCCACAGCAGGACACCGCCCGGCAGCACCGCCCGCAGACTGTGGTTGATGTCCGTGAGCTCCACACAGGCCGCCGTGCAGCGGGCGCACCCCTGCACGTGCCGGCCGACCTCCGCCGAGGCCCGCTTGCGCAGCGACCCGCGGGCGTACGCACCGAGCCGGTTCGCGTACGCCGCACACCCCTGCTCCTGGCTGCCCGACACGTGCGCCTGCAGGAAGGCCGCGGCCAGCCGGTCCCGCGCCCGGTGCGCCTGCACCGCGGTCGCGTTCGCCGTCTTGCCGAGCATCACCGCGACCGCCTTCGGCGACTCCCGCTCGACCTCGGTGTGCCACAGCACCACCCGGTCGTCCTCCGGCAGCCCGGCGTACGCCCGCATGACCATCCGCTGGTCGGCCAGCGCCATCGCCCAGGCGTCCGCACCCGGGTCCGCCAGGTCGCAGTCGATCGCGGCACCCGCCGTGCCCTGCGCGAACGAGCCGAAGTCGTCGACCAGTTGCTCGCGCCGCTCGGTCCGCGCCCACGCGGCCGCCACGTTGCGCACCGCCGTCAGCAGATAGGCGCGCACCGCGAACTCCGGCCCGCGACCCGCCTTCAACGCCTGCAGCGTCCGGGCGAACACCTCGCCCGCCAGGTCCTCCGCGGTGAAGCTGTCCCGGCAGCAGGTCCGCGCATAGCGGCGCACCGCCTCGGCGTGCCGGCGGTAGATCTCCTCGTACGCGGTGTCGTCCCCCGCACGTACCCGTGCCGTCAACTCGGCATCGGACGGGGGACGTTCACCGTCCACCGGATCCGCCGGCGCGGGCACCACGGCCCGCGCCGGGGGCTCCTCGCCGATGAAGGCCTCCGGCGTCACACCGCCCCGGCCGGCCGCGGCCTGACCGGGCACCCGGCCGGCCAGCGACTCGCGCAACGGCGCACCCGCCTGGTCCGGCACCTGGCCGGACGGGCCCGCACCGGCCCCCGGCTCACCGCGCTCCTCGGCGCTCACCGCCGCACCCCGGCGGCCGCGCGGCCGCAGCGAGCTGCGGGAACACCGCGCAACGGGACAATGGCTCCAAGCACGGGCAAAGGATTGCATAGCACAGCGCCGGCCGGAAGCCGGACCTGCCGCGACCCACTCGTACGGGCCGTGCGGGCGACGCCCGCACCACCCCAACTCCCTTGCTCAGCGAGCCTGCAGACCCTGCAACAGGATCTGCAGCAGCCGCTGCGCCGGTGCATCGCCGGGTTGACCCTCCGTCGGCTCGGCGCCGTCCGGGACAGCCGTCAGTGCGTGCACCGGGACGGCCGCCGTCAGCACCAGCACCACGTCCGAGACGCTGACCCCGGGACGCAGCTCACCCGCTGCGGCCGCCCGCGCCACCAGCGCCGCCACCAACTGCAGCAGCAGCCGCGGATCGGCGTCCGCCGCACCCGGCCCGGCAGCGGCCGACGGCTCCGCCACCACCTCCGGCCCGCGCTGCTCGGGCACCCGGCCCAGCTCCACCGCGTACCGGAACGCCTCCGGCGGCAGCAGCCGCCCCGCGCCCGACGCGACCGCCCGGCCCAGGAAGCCCGCCAGCGACTCCCACGCAGCCCCGCCGCCGTACAGCGACTCGCGGGCCTGAGCCGTCAGCCAGGCGACCTCCTCCGCGGCGATCCGGCGGACGAGCACCTCCTTGCTCGGGAAGCGCCGGTACACCGTGCCGACACCCACGCCGGCCCGGCGGGCCACCTCCTCCATCGGCGCGTCGTAGCCAAGCTCGCCGAACACCTGGCGGGCCGCCCGCAGCACGCTCTCCAGATTGCGCCGCGCATCCACCCGCAGCCGTCCCGGCCGCCCCGTCCCCGGGCCGGTTGCGACCAGCTCGGACCCGGCGGGCCCGCGCTGCTCCGGCACCGAGCCGTGGCCCGCCCCGATCCGTCCGTGCACCGGCGACACCACGCCGCCCGCCAGACGTTCCTGATCCGTCACTTCAACCCTCCCCCGCGGACGCCGACGGCGCCCGCCCGAACCTTCCGCACCCCCCGGTGCGGCCCCAAGCCGTCCGCCACTCAACAGGTGCGGACTAACCCTTCCCCAGTTCCCCGCCGGCCAGTCGGCCGCCGGGTCGATCGACCCCGACCTTGACGGGGCACAATCCGACCATAGTTCAGGCGAGTTCGTGGCAGAAGCGGACCTACCGCCGCCGCTCCTCCACCGGCCGGCAGCCGCCCTCCGGCGACCCGACACCGCCGCACCCGTCCCGCGCGGCAACCTCCGCCACATCCGGCCCATCCGATCCCGTTCGCCCTGTGGACAAACGCACCCCGCGCATTGCCTCATTGGAGGGCGTCCCGGCGGGACGTGAAACAGGTCACACGGCCCACGGACGGCAGGGGGTGCCCCATCAGGATTCTCATCGTCGGCGGCGGATGCGCCGGCATGGCCGCGGCGCTCGTACTGCAACAGGCGCTCGCCCCCCGACTGCGCACCGGGGACGCCGAGATCACCGTGGTCGAGCCGCAGCCGTACCTCACCTACCACCCGCTGCTCGCCGAGGTCGCCGCCGGCAGCATCGACCCCCGCCACGTCGTCGTGCCCCTGCGCCGGGTCCTCCCGCAGTGCCGCGTGCTCACCGCCCGGATCACCCGGATCGACCACGCCGGCCGGACCGCCCAGGTTGACACCGCCCCCCGCGGCGCCGCCCCGGAACCCACCGAACTCGGCTACGACCACCTGATCCTGACCCCGGGCTCGGTCTCCCGCACCGACCCCGTCCCCGGCCTCGCCGACCACGGCCTCGGCTTCGGCAGCGTCGGGGAGGCGGTCGCCCTCCGCAACCACGTCCTCGAACAGCTCGACCTCGCCTCCTCCACCCGCGACCCCGAACTCCGCCAGGCCGCCCTGACCTTCCTCTTCGTCGGAGCCGGCTACGCGGGCGTCGGCGCGATCGCCGAACTGGAGGACATGGCCCGCTACGCCGTCCGCGGCTACCACAACCTCACCGCCGACGACCTGCGCTGGGTGCTCGTCGAGGCCACCGACCGGATCCTCCCCCAGGAGAGCGCCGACCTCGCCGCCCACACCCTCGCCGAACTGCGCGAACGCAGCATCGACGTCCACCTCGGCACCACCCTGGAGTCCGCAGCCGACCAGGTCATGGCCCTCTCCGACGGCAGCCGCTTCGCCGCCCGCACCCTCGTCTGGACGGCCGGCGTCCGCCCCGCCCCGCTGCTCCGCGACACCGACCTCCCGCTCGACCCCACCGGCCGGGTCCGCTGCCTGCCCACCCTCCAGGTCCGCGGACCCGGCGGCACCCCGCTCGCGGGCGCCTGGGCGGCCGGCGACTGCGCGGCGGTGCCGGACCCGGCGGCCGAAGGTGCGCTGTGCGCCCCCAACGCCCAGCACGCGCTCGCCCAGGCCCGGCTCCTCGCCGAGAACCTGCTGGCCGATCTGGAACGCCGCGACCCGACCGCGTACCGGCCCGAGCGGATCCACTGCTCCACCTCGCTCGGCCTCGGCCGCGCCGTCGCCCACACCCGCCGCGGCCGGCTCACCGGCCGCCGCGCCTGGTGGCTGCACCGGGCTCGCCACCTGCGGCGACTGCCCAGCCTCGACCGCCGGGTCCGGGTCTTCACCGACTGGGTCCTCGGCGGGCTCTTCAGCCGCGAGGTCGTCTCGCTCGGCGCCGTGGAGCACCCGCGCGCGGAGTTCGAGTCGGGCTTCCTGGAGCGCCCCTAGCGCCCCCGCGTACGCCGGTCTGTAGCGAATGCGCCGGACCGGCGATACGACTTCCGAAACGACACCTCCGCCTGACAGGATCTGCCCAGCCGATCATCACGGCCCGTGCTGCCCCGAGCACATCATGTGATGACCACTCAGAAACCGACCAGCCCCCACCCGAGGAAGCGGCCGACGTTGAACCTCATGCGCTGGAGCGCCCGGCTCACCGGAGCCCCGAGGCGCACCGCTCCGTCCGCCCCGACCTCGACGGCCACCGAACCCCTGCCCCTCCCCGGCCCCCGCGACCCGGCCACCGCGACCGTCGCCCTCGACCACCGCGAGATCCACGAGCTGTACGAACTCCGCGGCGTCCTCGACCGGCTGCCCGCCCCCGTCGCGGTCACCTACGGTCCGCTCCACCAGCTCGGCTACGCGAACAACGCCTACCGCGAGCTCTTCGGCGAGCGGACCGCCGGCCTGCCCGCCGCCGACGGACTCCCCGAGCTCACCGCCCTCGGCGTGCTCCCCCTCATGGACCAGGCCCTGCGCGGCGGCCGCCCCCGCAGCGTCAAGGCGCGCTGCATCCTCGGGCCGGCCGGCAGCCGCTACTACAATGTCTCCTGCGTCCCGCTCGCCCCCGCCGACCCGCCGCTCGGCGCCCTCGACCCCCGGCCCGGCCCGCGCCCGCCCGCCGGCCTGCTGATCTACGCGGCCGAGGTGACCGACCAGGTCCAGGCCGCCACCCGGGTCCGCGACGCCGAGCGCCGGCAGCGCGAGGCCGCCGTCACCCTGCAACGCAGCCTCCTCCCGCAGAAGCTCGAACAGCCCGCCGACCTCCGGGTCGCCGCCACCTACCAGCCCGGCGGCGCCGACGCCGCGGTCGGCGGCGACTGGTACGACGTCATCCGCCTCGGCGCCGGCCGGACGGCCCTGGTCATCGGCGACGTCATGGGCCGGGGCCTGCGCGCCGCCGCCGTCATGGGCCAGCTCCGGACGGCCGTGCGCGCCTACGCCCGGCTCGACCTGCCCCCGCACGAGGTGATGGGTCTGCTCGACGGCCTCGCCATGGAGATCGACGCCAACCAGATCGCCACCTGCACCTACGCCGTCTGGGACCCGGCGCCCGGCACGCTGGAGTACGCCTCCGCCGGGCACCTGCCGCTGCTGCTGCGCTGCCCCGACGGCAGCGTCCTCCAGAGCGAGGAGCAGAACGGCCCGCCGCTCGGCACCGGCAGCGGCTGCCACGTCTCGCACACCCTCAAGCTGCTGCCCGGGACCACCGGCGTCCTCTACACCGACGGTCTCGTCGAACGCCGTGACGAGGACATCGACCACGGGCTCGACCTGCTCGCCCGCACCCTCGCCGGCGCGGCGGGCGGCCCGGAGGTCGTCTGCGCCCGCCTGCTGCGGGCCATGGGCGTCACCGCCGAGCACGACGACGACGTCGCGGTGCTGGCCTTCCAGCTGCCCCTTGAACCCGACGGGTCCGACGTGTAATGTTCTCCGAGTTGCCTGACAGGGAGCACCGGACGAGCGAACCGCGCGGACGGTCCCGGGGCGGCCAATCCCTTGAAACACCACCTCCCGGCTCGGGCTGGGTCGCGTCTTGTCGCGGCCCTGTGCGAATTCGGCGTGCGCGTTTATAGGAATTGCGTTCGGACTGGCGCCGGATTCGCTTTTCGGAGCGGGGATCGGCTAAGGTTTGAAACGTCGGACGGGCCGTCAGGCCGGTTCCGACAAGGTAGTGAAGAAAGCAAGTCGGTGAAGAGCACGGACTCGGATCTGATAAGCTGGGAACACGAAAGAGCGAAACGCCCGGAGGGTCCGCTGGAAGGCGGTCCGAAGGAAGTGTCCGTTCCTTGAGAACTCAACAGCG
>NZ_JOAI01000024.1 GCF_000717715.1 Streptomyces sp. NRRL B-24484
TCGGACGCGACCAGGTGCCGGTCGTGTTGAGGAACTGCTGGGTCAGCCGGTCCAGCTCGCGGAACGGGTCAGTGCGCAGCAGCATCGCGAAACACCTCCTGGGTGCCAGTGCGCTTCACCTGACACCGTTCTAGCACGTCATCCATTGGATGACAAACCCTGCTTGTCATCCATAGAATGACAAAATGAGCAAGATGCCACCCAATCCCGCCGCCGACCCGGCCCCGCCACCCGGCCCGGTCTCCTTCCTCGCCGCAGCCGCCGCGCTCGCCGCCATCGACGACGCCGTCCGCACCGCCCGGATCCCCGCCGCCACGGACCGGCACCCTCAGGAAGACCGCCCCGAGCAGGCCCTGGCTGCACTGGTACTGCTGCGGGAGCTGCGCACCGAGCTCGCCGGCTGGGAGGCGGGCCTGGTGGAGAACGCCCGCAACGCCGGCGCCACCTGGGCCGACCTCGCCCACCCCATGGGCGTCGCCAGCCGCCAGGCCGCCGAGAACCGCTACCTGCGCCTGCGCCCCGCCGACAGCACCTCGGCCGACACGGCGACCGGAGCCGAGCGGGTCAAAGCGGTGCGCGACCGGCGGGCCGCCGACCGCGCGGTCGGCGACTGGGCCTGCGACCACGCCGTCGACCTGCGCGTGCTCGCCGCCCAGGTCACCGCCGCGACCGGCCTCACCCCCCGGGCCCGGCCCGCGCTGACCGCGCTCACCACTGCCCTCGGCGCGCCCAACCCGGCCGGCCTGATAGCGCCCCTGGCGGCGATGCGCCCGCACGTCGCCGACCATCCGGACCTCGCCGCCCGCCTCGACGACCTCGCCCACCACACCGACCGCCTCCGCCATGACAGCGACCAACGACGCACCTGACACCACCGCCGAGGAGCGCTGGCAGCACATCGAGGACCGGCTCGCCGCCATCGAACACCGCATCCGCGAACACAGCAGCGCCGCCCTCGCCACCCTCGACACCTGCCTGGCCAGACTCGACGCCCTGCGCCACGACCTCGCCCACCGGCCCTGGCCCCCGCAGGCCATCCCCACACCCGCGGCCCCTCCGACCATCCCACCGCCACCGGAGTAAGCCCCCGGCACCGGGAGGCCGCCCGAACGGCTGGCCACCGGCACACGGCGGCTGTCCCGGATCGGCGGCACGGCTCGGCCCACCAATACGGCACCGTCGCCCGCGCCCCGGCGTGACAAGACGGTGGAGCCACCACACCGAGCCGGCGGGACAGCGCCGCGGGACGCAGCCGGGTGCCGGTCCGCCCGCACGTACGGTTTCGGGCCATGGGCAAGCACCGAGCGAAACGGACCATGCCAAGCGGTGCGGGCGGGCATGCTGGTCGCCGTGACCGCGATCGACTGCCACCGTCTGGCTGGTGACGGCCTGCCTGTGCCCGTGCCCGCTGCCGCGCCGGCCGGGGACCGCTGCTGTCTGCTGCGCCCGGGTGGTCAAGGACCTCGCCCGGGACCTTGGGGGCGCGGCCGTGCGGGCGATGCCGAGTGTCGGCGGGGCGGACGTGACGGTCGCCGCCCACACCGCGGTGATGTGCACCGCCGCTCCTACTGGTAGGAGTCTGTGATCGTCTGGTCTGTGTTCATCGGTGCGGCGGGCGTTGATGTCACCGTGAGTGATTGCCGGGGGCGTAGTGCTTCCAGGTGGACCCCAGAAGGCCAAAGGGTCTGCCACCAGGGTGGCGGCAAACCCCCACGGCTGGAACGTGGGGTCGCTACGATGTGGCCCCATGGGAGTACGACCAGCTCGACTACTTCTATGAAGGTGTCGCCGAGTTACTGCCTCGTAACCCCGAGCAGCCGCGCTGCTACGGGGCGACCGTCTCTTCGAAGGATGAGTTTGTGACCGCGTACGCCTGCTCGGACTGTGACGCACTTTTCGGAGACCTGCAGGACCTGAACAACCATGCGGAGTTCGAGTGCACCGAGGGCGACGGCGGCGGTACCGCCTACTGCTGCGGCATGATGTATGAGGATGGCGAGTCCAGCTGTGGCAGCTGCGGGGAGCCCCTGTAGGGGTCTTTACTGGTAGGAGTCTGTGATCAGGTGATCTGAGTTCCTGGGCCTGACGGCCTGTAAGGTTACTGACCGTGGTCTCTGGAGGCGTACCTCTTCCGGGTGTCGCCGGCTTCGGCGACGAAGGCCCCGGCGTGGGCGGTGTGGTAGCCGAGCCACTGGGCCGGTTCGGCCGTCCGGCGTGGGCGTAGTCCGGAGAACAGGGCCGATTCGGTCATCTGAACCAGCGCCGTTGGGGAGAGAGCCTGCGGTGCCACCGACCTCGAAGAATCTTGGCGAGTTCCTCGACGTCCTCAGTCAGGAGGTCACAGGAATGGCCCTCAAGGCGCCTATGAATGGCGGGCAAGGCCCTTCTGGCACGCTTGCTATCGAAAAGTCGGGCATCAGTCTCGACTGCGAAACGCTCTTTCAGGATCTGACGCCGGAGCTCGTCACGGCGCGATGTGGCATGGGCAAATTCCAGCAGCAGTGCTACGTGCTCCCGATATTGCTTCGCCAGGTAGCCCACGCGGGCACGCGACCGTTCAAAGAGCGCTCCAAGGACCAACCCGACAGCCGTACCTGCAGCTCCGACAATGGCGACTGTGATCCGTGTATCCACATCAGAAGGTTCGGGTCACGGTGCGTAATTTGCAAGCAGGCTCATACATCCGGTCGATGCCGCACCGGCGGATGACGGCGCGCGGCCACAACGAGGGCTTACTGGTAGGAGCGTCTGTGATCGGGTGTTCTGGATTCTCTGGTTCAGCCCGAAGGCGTGTCACTCTGTGTCGTCAAGCGGACGTGGTGCCCTTGGCGCCCGCGTGGTCATCTTTCCTTCCAGCGACCATCCGTTGAGCCTGTCGATCGACCCGCGCCACAGCTGCGTTGTCACAGTCAAGGCTCCGTTGCGATAGGTGACGTCCCGCAAGTGCACGAATCCGGCCCCTATGCGTGAGACCTCGCCGTCCGTCGCCTCCTCCAGCAAACTCTGCAGCATGTTGCCCAGGCCCAGGTCGGGGCGATGAACCTGGATCGCGGCGGTCCACTGTTGTAGCCAGGCCGCTCTGCTGATCAGAAGCCCGTTGATCGTCCCGCCGCCGAAGTACAGGACTACGCCAATGCTGAGGTCATCGGCAGCGTCTACTGCGGCGGCCAGCGTCTCAAGCAGCAGGTCCCCGGAATCGAAAGGGCCAGAGGGCGGGGACTCGCCATTCGGCTGCTGTCCGGGGGACGGAGGGTCCGTGCTCATACCGGATCCGTACCGCGTCGGCGGTCGCTGCTACCGCTTCTCGGGTTCGGACACTCGCATGGCGGCGTGCTCAGAAATGACTCAGGATCTTGTCTGACGGCTCGTGAGGTCACCGGGTGTGATCTCCAGGGGCGTATTTCTTCCAGGTTCCTCCTGCCTGTGCGGCGACGGCCTCGGTGTGGACGACGTGGTAGCCGAGCATCCCGGCGACGACTGAAGGCGGCGCCTGAAGGACGAGTTGCTGCAGGGTCGCGGTCCGGCCGTGGAAGGTCGGGATGCCCGCGCTGGCGAGCCGCTTGCCGAGGGTGGCGGGGTCCATCGGCTGTCCAGCTCGGCGCCCGGGGAAGAGCCAGTCGCTGGCCGGAGCGGTGCCGTTCGGCCGGTTCGGCCGTGCGGTGTGGATGTAGTTGAGGAGTATGCCGGCGAAGGGCTCGGGGACTGGAGTGGGCGGCTCGCCGAGCCGGAGTGCGACCTGATCGGCTTCGTGCAGGACGTCGTGAATGGTGAGCCGGATCAGACGCCGGATGGGTCAGAGCTCCCGCCGATGTGCGGGTAGAACGCAGTCCTGCAGCAGATGAAATTGCGGCCGCTTGGCCAGGGTGCGCACAAGGGGCCATGACATGATCTTGGTCTGAGCAGCGGTCCGGGATGGAATCTCGCAACTGCTCATTTGTAATAGCCCCCAGTCACGACCGTCACTCGGCTCGGCGTCGACCTTGGGTCGCGCCGCGGGATGCTGGAATTCCTCGGGTCATCGCGGGAAGGTGAGAGCCCTGGATCTTCGAGGAGGCTGACGTGGCGCGGGAGCGGATGGTCCTGGGAGATATGCTCGCAGCGGCCGAGGCGGCGGCGCCGGTCGACTCCCTCGACGTGGTGGCGCGCAACCTGCGCGAGCGGTTCGGCGCGCGGTACGTGTCCTTCCTGTTCCTCGACCTGGTCGGCCAGTACGTGGTGCGGGTGACGGAGGACGCCACCACCCTGCACGGGCGCGGCCCCGAGCGGATCCAGCTCACCGGCAGCCTCTACGACGAAGTCCTGCGCACCCAGAAACTGGTCAGCGTCCGGGACGACGCGGACGGGCACGGGCACCGCGTGATCACCCCCGTCACCAACCGCGGCGATGCCATCGGCTTCCTGGAACTCTCCCTCCCCGCAGCCACCGAAGTCACCGACGACACGCTGGAGCAGGTGGAGCAGGCGGCCCACGCCCTCGCCTACATCGTGGTCACCGACCGCCGCTTCACTGACCTCTACCACTGGAGCCAGCGCACCGCCCCCGTCAGCCTCGCCGCCGAGATCCAACGCCAGCTCCTGCCCACCGCCCCCTGCTGCGAAGCCGCCCAGTTCACCCTGGCCTGCGCACTGGTGCCCGCCGAGAGCGTCGCCGGCGACACCTACGACTACGCCCTGGACCGCGAGACCCTGCACCTGTCCCTGACCGACGCCATGGGCCACGACCTCAACGCCGCGCTCATCGCCACCATCCTCGTCAACGCCTCCCGAGGCGCCCGCCGCGTCGCAGCGCCACTGGCCGAGCAGGCCGACCGCGCCCACCACTCCCTCCTCGAGCACAAGCCCGGAGTCCTGGCCACCGGCCAGATCCTGCGCATCGCACTGGACGGAAGCAGTGCGCAGCTCGTCAACGCCGGCCACCCGCACCCGCTGAGGCTGCGCGAGGGCACCGTCGAAGAGGTGCCCCTGCGCGCCGACCTGCCCTTCGGCGTCGCCGGGCAGGGCCGGTACCGGGTGCAAAACATCAACCTGCGCCCCGGTGACCGGCTGGTGCTCTACACCGACGGCATGCAGGACCGCCGGGCGGAATCCGTCGACCTGCCCGCCGTCATGGTCGCCACCGCCACCGATCACCCGCGGGAGGTGGTGCGCGCCATGGTCGCGGCCGTCACCGACGCCTGCGACGGCAAGCTCCGGGACGACGCCACCGTGATGTGCTTGGACTGGCACGGCCCCACCACCAAGGGACGCCGAGCCCATGCCGGCGCCAACACCTGAAACGGCACACCCAACATCCGGAAGCACCGGGCAGTCCTGTCAACGACCTTGAAGTTCTCCCAGACGGCCAGCTGCTCCTCGCTCAGACCGCGCCGGGCGGCCTCAGGTCACCGCTCCACGACGACAGCGAGGCGAGGAAGGCCCGGCGCTCAGCCTGCACGGACGCCAGCGCCCGCTGCGCAACCTCTTGACAGCCCAACGTGAACGCCTCCTCCTCACCCGCCCCGAGAACCTGCGAGACAAGGACACCGCACTCCTGGGAGAACTCACCAAGACCTGTCCCGATATGGCCGAACTCGCCCGTCTGACCGGAGAGTTCGCGCACCTGCTGACACCGGCGGAGGGCAACGACGCCAAGCTCACCGAGTGGATCACGTCAGTTCGCTCCGTCGACCTGCCCCACCTGCACTCCTTCAGCAACGGCCTGGAACTCGACCGGGCCGCCGTCGACACCGGACTCACCCTCCCGTTCCACAACGGCCGCACCGAGGGAGTCAACACGCGAACCAAACGGATCATGAGGCAGATGCAAGGCCGAGCCGGGTTCCCCCTACTCCGCCACCGCATCCTCCTCCGGTGACCGCCACACAGCGCTACCACCGATTACGGGACAGAGCCGTTGGCTGCACACCCACTGCGCGCCGGAGGGGTTCACCTCGCCGTCCGAGGCCTTCCGAACGGCCGAGAGCTGGATGTACAACGACGGGGCCGGGGCGGCACTCGACCGGTGCGTGTTCCTGGAGTGGGGCGAGTGCACCGACGATGTGACGGCCTTCGCGTTCCCGGACGGCGACCGGGTGCACCTCGCCTGTCGGCTGCGGGATAGCGGTGGTGCCGCTCGGGGTACCGCGGCCCGGCACGAGCCGACGGTGGTGTCGGTGAGCCGGGCGGTGCTCGTCGAGACGCTGGAGCGCGGCCTCGCCGTCGCCGAGGACGAGTGGTCCGTCCGGCTCGCCGCGCAGTGAGGCATCTGACGGCGGGGAGAGGGGCCCCACCCTCCACGGGTGGGGCCCCTCGTCGTGCGCGGCCCAGGTCCTGCGCGTCCTCAGGCCAGGGCGAACTTCTGGGCGCCGGAGCCGTTGCAGTCCCAGATCTGCAGCCGGGTGCCGTTAGCCGTGGCGCCCGACGGAGAGTCGATGCACCGGCCGCTGGTCGGGTTCCGCAGCGAGCCGTCGGCGTTGGGGACCCAGTTCTGGTAGCCGCCGCCGTTGCAGGTGGCGAGCTGCAGCTGCGTGCCCCCGGCGCTGTTGCCGCCGGCGATGTCCAGGCACTTGCCGAGGGTCTGCAGGGTCTGGCCGCTCCAGGTCCACTTCTGGTCGAGCGAGGTCGCCTGCTGGCAGTCCCACAGCTGGACGGCGGTGCCGTCGCCGCCGTTGTCGTCGCCCGCCACGTCCACGCACTTGCCGCCCGGGCCGTAGATCGGGGTGCCGATGGCGAACTTCTGGGCGCCGGAGCCGTTGCAGTCCCAGATCTGCAGCCGGGTGCCGTTGGCGGTCGCGCCGGACGGAGAGTCGATGCACCGGCCGCTGGTCGGGTTCCGCAGCGAGCCGTCGGTCTGCCGCACCCAGGACTGGTAGCCGCCGCTGTTGCAGGTGGCGAGCTGCAGCTGCGTGCCCCCGGCGCTGTTGCCGCCGGCGATGTCCAGGCACTTGCCGAGGGTCTGCAGGGTCTGGCCGTTCCAGGTCCAGTGCTGGTCCTTGGCCCCCGACTGGCAGTCCCACAGCTGGACCGCTGTGCCGTCGCCGCCGGTGTCGTCACCCGCCACGTCCACGCATTTGCCGCCCGGACCGGTGATCGTCCGGCCGGTCACCGAACCACCGCCACCGGTGCCCGGGCCCTTGTTGTAGACGGCCACCGAGTCGATGACCAGCTTGCCGCCGGAGACGGTGGCCGCGTTCGGGCCGCCGCCGAAGGCGTCCGGGAAGCCGCCGCCGATCGCCAGGTCGTAGATGACGAAGAACGGGTGGTCGATCGCGTCGGCCCAGGTCGTCGGGTCCACCTGGTTGGCGTTGACGGTGAAGAAGTTGTTGCCGTCGAGGTAGAACCGGACCTGCTCCGGCGACACCGAGCGGTCGATCTCCGCCGCGTAGTCGTGGAAGCCGCTCTGGCAGCCCGCACAGGCGCGTTCGCCCGAGCCGATGCCGGTCGACTCGTTGCACGGGCCGCCCGGGTTCACCCCGCAGTGGATGGTGCTGAAGACCGAACCGCGGCCGTTGATGTCCTCCATGATGTCGACCTCGCCGGACTTCGGCCAGGTCACGCCGGAGCGCAGCGGTGCGCCGAGCATCCAGAACGCCGGCCAGTAGCCCGCGCCGTTGGCGGTGCTGACGTCGGGCTGCTGGAGGACGGACTCGATCCGCACGACTCCGCCCGCCGGGGCGCCGAAGGACGCGGCCTGGGTCTCCACCCGCCCGGACGTCCATCCGCTGCGCGGGTCGGAGCCGGAGTGCAGGGCCTGGAGCACGAGGTGACCCTGGCCGTCGTAGTACACGTTCGACGTGCTGCTGGTCATGGTCTCGATCTCGCCGGTGCCGAAGTTGCTGCCCGGCCCTGTGTCGTACTTCCAGAGGTTCTGGTCGATCCCGGTGCCGGAGGCACCGTTGAAGTCGTCGCTCCAGGTGAGCGTGAAGCCCGACGGTGCCGGGGGCACCGCCGCCTCCGCCTTCACCGCCCCCACGTTCACCGTCGCGGCGACGACGGCCGCCACCGTGGCGGCGACGACGGGAAGCGTTGAGAGCGCTCTCTTGATGGCGCGGCGTCGTTGCCGTGCAAATGTCCCTTGCATGTGTCGAACCTCCGAAGGCGGGTTGCCGGCTTCACGGGAACTCCCGCTGCCACCGCAGCGAGGGCACGGGGCGAGCACGGCCGGGGACGAACGGCGGAAACCCGGCCGCCCTCCCGGAGTGCGGTGAGCAGGCGTCAACACCCACACGGCACAAGGATGTTGGACCGTGTGGGAATCTGCGCGGTGAACCTATTGGACTGAACCAATGCCGTCAAGGTCGCGCGCACGTCGCCTTTACCGGAAGTTGCCTCACGTACCGGCGGGACCCACCGCCCGCCACGGCCCGCTGCGCTGCGGTCGCCGCGTTACGCCGACGATACGGGCCTTTGCCAGTCTGCTCAGCGCGACCGGCCCGGAAGCGCCGCCCCGCCCGTGCACACCCTGCGCGTCCCCGGTGCCGGGCACGCCCCCGCACCGGACTCGCTCACGACCGGCGGGCCCGGCAGGTCGCAGGCAGGACACGGCCGGGACCGGCCGCAACGAGCCCGACCGAATGGAGTGAACCCATGCGCACGTCGACGAAGCGAACCGCTGCCCGCCTCGGCACCCTGGCCCTGGTGGCGGGCGCCGCCGCGACCACGGTGCCGACAGCCGCGCAGGCCGCCGGGTACAACGGAGTCTGCGGTTCGGGGTACACCGTCGTCGACCACCGTGACCTCAATCTCGGCGGCACGGTCTACCTGACCTATAACAGCAGCAACGGCAACAACTGCGTGGTGACGGTCCGCAACAGCCCGGGCCAGCCGATCCTCATGCTCGCCGGCCTCAGCCTGGCCGGCGCCTCCACCTGGACGAAGCTCGACGAGGACTACTACCGGTCCTACGCCGGACCGGTCTACCTCCACGCCGAACACAGCTGCATCGACTGGGAGGGCGGGATCGAGAACAACGTCAGCGGCGGCTTCCACACGCACTGCGGCTGACCGATCCCTCGACCCCACCCCCGCCACCACGACTACTGGCCCCGCACCCGGCAGCTCCCCCACCCGTGGCCTGACCCGGCGGAACCGGACAGCGATCACCCTCGAAGGAGCCCGTCGGGGGTGATCGCTCGTCAGGTCCGGGTCGTAGCGGCCGGTCAGTCCTCGCGGCGGGTCAGGTGCATGTGCCAGTTGGTGATCCACGTCCGGCCGTCGTCCACGGAGAAGGCCTGCTCCCAGTGGGCGGTGGTCTCGCTGATCCCCGACCAGACGAAGCGGACGCTCACCCTGCTGCCCCGGTACTCGTCGTCGCCGTGGAAGAGGCCGGTGCCGTCCGGCTGGAAGCGGCCGGTGACGGGCGGGTAGAGGATGCCGGTCCGCTTGTTCGACCAGTACAGGGACCAGGCGTCGGCGGCCGGGTCGTAGAGGCGCAGGGTCAGGCCCGTGAAGCCCTTGGTCGGGAAATCGATCTCGTCGAAGCTGGCCCGCCCGTCGAAGTGTGCGGTGGCGCGGGAGATGCCGGGGAACTCCTCCCAGTGGTCGTCGCCCTCGGTCGGGTCGAGGAAGTCCTTGCGCCAGCGGTTGACGACGTCGTAGGTGCCGGTGAGGAAGCCGAAGCCGGTGCTGTTGTCCATGCGCCGCAGGCTAGGAGCACTCCCCTGACATCTTCTGTCAGTGGACTCGAACCCCCGGTGGGCGAAGATCTCCTGCCCCGGCGCGGGTGCGGTCATCGACCCGCCGCCGACCAGTTTCGCGGCCGCGGTGTGCCGCGTGTCGGCGTCGTACAGGTGGGTCTCCACGAACGACGTGCCGACGTGCCGACGTGCCGACGTAACGAAGTCCGGCGTCGGAGATCAGCGGCCGGATCCGTGACCACGCGCCGTCCGCGCCGATCGGAAGGTCCGTCACGACGGAGCTGCCGTCGGCGAAGGTCACCTCGTGGCGGCCGTTGCCGAGGGTGCGGGCGTGGCTGGCCTTGTGCTCCCGTCGTACGGTGCCGGCCGGGACCGGGTCGAGCAGGATCCGGCGCAGGTCACCGCGCTGCACCTCGGGGCGTCCGCCCGTACCGGCAGGCAACCGGCACCGCAGATCGGTCCCGGCGTCCGGCGCGACCGTGAGCGTGCCTGCACCGTGCTCCGGCCGCAGGGCGACCGGCCGGGGCGGTGGCGTCAGGCGGGATCGGTGGCCGGCTCGGTGGCGTAGCGGCTCATCGCGTCGCTGGTGGCCTGTGGCGTCAGCGGCCGGCCGGCGGCGAGCACGTCCCGGAGGTCGCGGAAGTACTGCACGTACAGGTCGGGGGTGAAGGTGCTGAGCATGACGGCGGGTCGGTCGGTCGGGTTGGCGAAGGTGTGCGGGGTGCCGGGCGGGACCATCACGAGCGTGCCCGCGGTGGCGTCGTGGTCCTCGTCGCCGACGGTGAACCGCACAGTGCCGGCGAGGACGTAGAAGCCCTCGTCGTGCCGGGTGTGGCGGTGCTGCGGCGGTCCCTGGGTGTGCGGGGCGAGGACGGACTCGGCGATCGCGAGGCGGTGCCCGGTGCGGCTGCCGTCCTCCAGGATGCGCATCCGGGTGGTGCCCAGAACGATGGTCTCGCCGTCACCGGGGCCCACTACCGATACGGCGGGGACGGGGTGCGGCTCGCTGGTCTTCGCGTCTTCGGTCATGCTCACGATTGCACCGCCGGGGTCCTGCGGGCGTCCAGGACCCGTCCCGTGGCACCGGTACCCGGTGGGTATCGTGGCAGCGTGGAGCTACGGACCTTGCGCTACTTCGTGGCGGTCGCCGAGGAACTCCACTTCGGCCGGGCCGCCGCCCGGCTGTACATGAGTCAGCCGCCGCTGAGCCGGGCGATCAGGCAGCTGGAGGCCGAGGTCGGGGCCCGGCTGTTCGCCCGCTCGCCCGCGGGGGTCGCGCTCACTCCGGTGGGCTCGGTCCTGCTGGACGAGGCGCGGGCCCTGCTCGACCACGCCGACCGGGTCCGGGAGCGGGTGAGCGCGGCGGCGGGTGCCGCGACGCTCACCATCGGTCTTCTGGGGGACGGCACCGACCCGGGAGTGGCGAGGCTGGCGGCCGCCCACCGCCGCAGCCACCCGGGCGTCGAGGTCCGCATCCGCGACACCGATCTGACCGACCCGACCTGCGGGCTGCGCGCCGGGCTGGTCGATGTCGCGCTGACCCGGGCGCCGTTCGACGAGGCCGGCCTGACGGTGCGTGCACTGCGGGCCGACCCGGTCGGGGTGATCCTGCGCGCCGACGATCCGCTGGCCCGCCGCGAGGGGCTGCGACTGGCCGAGCTGAGTGATCGTCGCTGGTTCCGGTTCCCGCCCGGCACCGACCCGGTCTGGCAGTCGTACTGGAACGGTGGCGGGCCGTGCGAGGGCCCGGTGGTGCGCGCCGTCCAGGAGTGCCTGCAGGCCGTGCTGTGGAACGGGACGGTCGGGCTGGCGCCGCTCGGACACGTCCTGCCGGCGGAGCTGGCCGTGGTGCCGCTGACGGACATGGCGCCGAGCCGCGTGGTGGCGGCGTGGAAGGAGGGTGACACCAACCCGTTGATCCGGTCCTTCGTCGAGATCGCGACGGCCGCGTACCGCCGCTGAACTCCGGTCGTGCGAGCGGCTCCGCGCCGCTGCGTCCGCACGGCCGGGCCGCGGGGGTCCGGTTGTGGGAGCGGCCGTGACGTGGGGCAGGATGGCAGTCCGTTCGGAATGCGCACATCCGCTCCAACGCAACCGCGGACACGACGACCTGACAGGCGACAAGGTGACGACACAGTACATACGGCGGCCGGCTGCGGCCCGTTCCCTCGCGTTCCGCACCGCGGGGGCGGGCCGGTGACCCGGGATTTGGTGCTGCACGACTGGGTGGTGGCCGGGATCGCGCTGGCGTCCGGCTGTGTGGCCGGGCTGGTGCTGCGGGCTCTGATGAGGTGGCTGGGCAAGCACGCGGGCCGGACCAAGTGGAGCGGGGACGACGTCATCGTCGACGCGCTGCGCACCGTCGTCCCCTGGGCGGCCGTGGTCGCCGGGGCGGCGGTGGCCGCTTCGGCGCTGCCGCTGACCGCACGGATCGGGGGGCTGGTCGACCGGTCGCTGACCGCCGTGATCATCGTGATCGCGACGCTCAGCGCGGCCCGGGTGATCGCCGGACTGGTGCAGTCGGTGGCCGCGTCCCGGACGGGCGTCGCGGCGTCCGCGACGATCTTCGTCAACATCACCCGGGTCGTGGTGCTCTCGATGGGCGTCCTCGTCGCCCTGGAGACCCTCGGGGTGTCGATCGCCCCGCTGGTCACCGCACTCGGCGTGGGCGGCCTCGCGGTCGCGCTGGCCTTGCAGGACACCCTCGCCAACCTCTTCGCGGGTGTGCACATCCTCGCCTCGAAGACCGTCCAGCCGGGCGACTACATCCGGCTCACCAGCGGGGAGGAGGGGTACGTCGTCGACATCAACTGGCGCAACAGCGTGGTGCGCAACCTGTCGAACAACCTGGTGATCATCCCCAACGGCCGCCTGGCGCGGACGAACATGACGAACTACTCCCAGCCCGAGCAGAAGCTGTCGATCCTGGTCCAGGTCGGGGTCGGCTACGACAGCGACCTGGAGCACGTGGAGAAGGTCACCCTCGACGTCGTCGACAGCGTGATGGCCGACATCAGCGGCGGCGTGCCCGACCACGAGGGCGCCGTCCGCTTCCACACCTTCGCGGACTCCAGGATCAACTTCACGGTGATCCTCGGCGTCGGCGAGTTCAGCGACCAGTACCGGATCAAGCACGAGTTCATCAAGCGCCTGCACCAGCGGTACCGGGTGGAGGGCATCTCGATCCCCGCGCCCACGCGCACGGTCGCCCTCCAGCAGGACGGGGTGCGCGCGCTGCCCTCCCTCCCGCCGGCCGGGCCGGAGTGGGACGCGTCGGCCGGGGTGCTGGCGGACCCGCGGCGGTAGTCCGCGGGGGCGGCCCCTGACGGTCCGTGGGCGAGGGCGGTGACGGGCCGGGTGGGGCGTGCGTGCGGCCCCGCCAGGCGGCGGGCCCGGGGCGGGCACCGGCCCGAGGCGTTCGCGTGAACCCCGTTCGCCCGCGGAGTGTCACCGCGGCCCGCGGCCCGGCGCGGCCCCACCCTCGCACTGTGCACCGCGGGAGAGGCCCGCCGGACGCCGCGCAGAACGGGGAGCCCCATGCCGCTCGATCGACGGTCCGTCCTGCGCACCGGTGCCGTCGCCGCAGCCGGCCTCGCGTTCGCTCCGGGTTCCCTCTCCCCGGCCGCGGCCGCACCGCGCACCCCCGGGCAGGACCCCGGGCCCGCCGCCTGGCGGGACCTGCGCCGCCGGCTCAGCCCGGCCGCCCGCCTCTACCGTCCCGGCGACCCCGACTACCCGCTCGAGGCCGCCCCCGACAACCTGCGCTACGCCGCCGTCCGACCGGCCGGAGTGCTCGCCTGCGCCACCGAGAACGACGTGCGCGTCGCCGTCCGCTGGTGCGCCGCCCACGACGTGCCGCTCGCGCCCCGCTCCGGCGGCCACAACTACGCCGGGTACTCCACCACCACCGGCCTGGTCGTCAGCCTCCGTGCGATGAACCGGGTCACGCCGGTCGGAGGACGGCTGCACCTCGGCGGCGGCGCCACCAACTCCGACGTCTACGCCGCCCGCGCCTCCGGCCTGTACTTCCCCGGCGGGCG
This sequence comes from Streptomyces sp. NRRL B-24484, assembly GCF_000717715.1. GTDB lineage: Bacteria > Actinomycetota > Actinomycetes > Streptomycetales > Streptomycetaceae > Kitasatospora. The sequence goes on from NZ_JOAI01000024.1 coordinate 13,655, forward strand.
CTGCCCCGGAGTCGGTGTGGCCGGCCTGGCCCTCGGCGGCGGACTCGGCTTCAACGACCGCAAGTGGGGCCTGACCTGCGACAGTCTCGTCGAGACCCGTCTCGTCCTCGCCGACGGCACCCTGGTGCGGGCCACGGCCGACGAGAACCCCGACCTGTTCTGGGGCTGCCGCGGCGGCGCGGGCGGCAACTTCGGCATCAACACCGCCTTCGTCTTCGACGCCGTGCCGGTCGGCCGGCAGCGCGCCACCGTCTTCGACCTGACCTTCCCCCTCACCGCCGCCCAGCCCGCCGTCCACGAACTCCAGCGGCTCCTCGACGCCGACCGCGCCGGCGACCTCGACACCCGCATCGGCTTCAGGAACACCGGCGACGGCGGGACCTCGCTCTGGGTCCTCGGCCAGCTCCTCGGACCCGAGAACACCCTGCGCCGCCTCCTCGCCCCGCTCCTCGAACTGCGCCCCGACAGGGCGTTCATCGAGGAACGCGACTTCTGGACCGCCCAGGACTACCTCATGGACACCCCCGGACCGCCGGACTGCTACGCCTCCAAGTCCCTCGTCCCCGACCGGTGGCTGAGCCCCGCCGCCGTGGCGGACATCGTCGACTGGACCCGCTCCTGGCGGCCCGGTCCCTCCGGTGCGATCGGCTACGTCACCCTCTTCGCCATGGGCGACGCCGGCGACCGGCCCCGCCCCGACGAAACCGCCTACCCCCACCGCGCCGCGACCTACGTCGTCGACATCGGCACCCACTGGAAGCCCGGCACCCCGCCCGACCAGGTGGACCGCCTGCTGGCCCAGACCCGCGCCGCCCACCACACCCTGCGCCGCCGCCTCGGCACCCACACCGCGTACGTCAACTTCCCCGACCCCGACCTCGCCGACTGGCAGCACGCCTACTACGGCGACAACTACGCCCGCCTCACCCGGGTCAAGCACCGCTACGACCCGACCGGCTTCTTCCACTACGCCCAGGGCATCACCGCACGGACCGCCTGACACGGACGGCCGCCCCGCACGGCGGCTCGCTGCTCCCGTCGGCCCTCGGTCGCTCGGGTCGCTGACGGGCCCCGACTACGACGTCCGGTCTCCGCAGGAGGGTGGAGTGGCTCCGGGGGCGAGCCACTCGCTCACCGCACCCCGGACAGTCGCTTGCCCGTGCAGTGCCGCGCGCCCGCCGGGGTCACCGAACGGTAGATCGGCCGCACGGTGATCGACGGGCCGGCGGCTCGCCGGGTGTGTGACGGCGCCGGGCGGTGTGGTGAGCGGGTTCCGCGTGCGGGGCCGAGCCCGGCGGAGAGCCTGTCGGTGGGCATGGCTACTGTTCCTCCCCTGATCAAGCGTTCGAGGAGAGGGGCGGAGCCGTGCGGCGCTGGGAGTTCGTCGGGGGTGGCTCGGACAAGTTCTGGGAGGCCGCGGTCGACGGTGGTGTGGTGACCGTGCGGTACGGCCGGTGCGGCACCGACGGGCGGGAGCAGAGCAAGGAGTTCCCGACCGCGGAGGCTGCGCAGGCGCATTTCGCCAAGACGGTCGCCGAGAAGGAGCGCAAGGGCTACCGCGAGGCCACGGCGGGGGCGGCGCCCACCGCGCAGCCGGTCGCGGCAACCCCGACGGCTGCCGCACGGACCACCCCGGCCGCCTCCCCGGCCACCCCGGCCGCCGCAGAGCCCGCAGACCTCCCGGACGCCCCGGCCGGCCCGGCCGGCCCGGCCGGCCCGATCGACGAGGACACCTTCGTCCTGCCGGACGCCTGGCGGCGGATCCTGATCCCCCGCCGGGGCGGCGTGCTCCGTGCGGCGACCGCGCCGACCCGGAACGCCCCGGAGAAGCTCCGCACCCTCGTCGCCGGGCGGACGGAGTGGGTGGAGCAGGCGCTCGCCTCCTCGCACAGCGACGCCGGCCTGGTCGAGGCCGCCCGCGCGCACCTGGGCGGCGCCACCGACCCGCGCGGGGCCGCGGTGGTGGCTGCGCTGGTCGCCGACTCTCCGGAGGGCTACCGCCGGGTCGTGGACGGCTGGGTGGTGGAGCACGGTCTGCCGTTCGCGGCCCGGGCGGTGGTCGAGCTGCTGGGGGTGTACGTGACCTCGGACTCGTCCAACAACCGCCGGTTCAATCCGCGGGTCGGGACGGTCAAGCACCGGCACGCGGCCTCGCCGGCGCACCGCCCGGCCGTGGACCGCGTCCGTGCCCTGCTGGCGGTCTGCGACGAGGCGACCCACGCCGCCGTGGTCGAGGCCCTGGCCGGCTGCCGGCAGGACCTGCCGCGGCTGGTGGCGGCGGTGTACCTGGTGCCGTCCGAGACGGCCTGGGCCGAGGAGTGCGTCCGCGCGTCCGAGGGCCTCGACACGGCCGCGTGGTCGATGCTGCTCTGCTCGCTCTCCTCCGCCGAGCCGCTCAAGGAGCTGGACCGCCTGCCCGGCCTCGGCTGGGACGGCTGGTCGGCGGAGGTCATCGCCACCGTCGCCGAGGGGCTCGGCGGCGACGCCGCGCCCCTGCTGCTGCACTCCCTGGAACACGACTACCACTACAGCGACCGGCGCAAGCAGCTGCTGACCGCTCTCGTCGAGCTGCCGTCCGACGAGGCCTTCCGCGGCCTGCTGGCCCATCAGGGCGACGACAAGGCGGCCCGCGGGGCCCTGGTGACGGCGGTCCACCGCTACCCGCGCCGCGCCGTCCGCCTCCTCTCCGAGACCGCGACGACGTCCGCCGATCCGGCGGCGCAGCGGCTCGCCGTCCAGCTCCTCACCGCGCATGTCGCCGCCCACCGTGAGACCGCGCTCGGCCTGCTCCCGGAGCTGACGCCGGAGCAGGCCGCCGTGGTGCAGCCGCTCACCGAGGTGGCCGACCGGGTGCCGGACGTCCCGGCCGCCTCGCTGCCCGAGCTGTTCACCAGTCCGCCGTGGACCCGGCCGCGCTCCACCGCCAAGCCGCGCGTGCTGACCGGCCTCACCGCGCCGGACGGGCCCGAGGGGCCGCAGCTGCGCTGGCTGCCGGGCGAGCAGGAGGCCTGGGCGATCTCCGAGTCCTGGTACGCGCGCTGGTCGGACGGCGACTGGCAGCGGATCGCCGACACGATGCGGGCCGTGGCCGAGCGGCCCGGCGACCCCCGGCACCACTCCGGCCGGCACGAGGAGCTGGGGCTGTTCGCGTACGGCGACGAGGAGCTGGGCCGTCCGCTGATCGCCGGGTGGCGCGGCGGCGAGCAGATCTGGGACGCCGTCGGTGCGCTGCGCCGGGTCGCCGCCCGCTTCGGGACGGACGCGCTGGAGCCGATGCTGGCCGCCGCGCTGCACAACCCGGCCGCCCACGCGTCCCTGCTGCTGCCGTACCTGGACGGCCGGGTGGCCGCGACGATGGCGGACTGGCTGGTGCGCCTCAAGTCGGCCGGGGACACCGCCCGCTCCTGGTTCGGCCGGCACGGGCTGGACGCCGCCCGGCTGCTGGTGCCCGCCGCGGTCGGCAGGGTCGGTGCGGCCCGGCGCGGCGCCGAGCACGCCCTGCGGCTGATCGGCGGCGCGCACGGCGCCCCGGCCGTGCTCGCGGTGGCCGGCGAGTACGGGCCGGAGGCGGCGGAGGTGGTGGGCGTGCTGCTGTCCGCCGACCCGCTGGTGAACGCGCTGCCGGCGAAGCTGCCGCGGCCCGGCGACTGGGCGGAGCCGATGATGCTGCCGCAGCTGCTGGTGCGCGGCGGCGGGGGTGCGCTGCCGCCCGAGGCGGTGCGGCACGTGCTCACCGTGCTGGCGCTGTCCAAGCCGGGGGCGTTCTACCCGGGCCTGGACCAGGTGGCGGAGGTGTGCGAGCCGCAGTCGCTGACGGACTTCGCCTGGGCGGTGTTCGAGCAGTGGCGGCTGGCCGGCATGCCGTCGCAGGACGGGTGGGCGCTGCACGTGCTCGGCCGGCTCGGTGACGACGGGACGGTCCGCCGGCTGACGCCGGTGCTCCGGGCGTGGCCGGGCGAGGGTGCGCACCACCGGGCGGTGGACGGTCTGGAGGTGCTGGCCGCGATCGGCACCGACGTCGCCCTGCTGCACCTGCACGGCATCGCGCAGCGGGTGAAGTTCAAGGCGCTGAAGGCCCGGGCGCAGGAGAAGATCGCCGAGGTGGCGGCCGGGCTCGGCCTGTCCGGGGAGCAGCTCTCCGACCGCCTGGTGCCGGACTTCGGGCTGGACGCCGACGGCACGACCGTCGTCGACTACGGCACCCGCACGTTCACGGTGGGCTTCGACGAGCAGCTCAAGCCGTACGTGCTGGACGCGGACGGTGTCCGCCGCAAGGACCTGCCGGTGCCGGGGGCGCGGGACGACGCCGAGCTGGCGCCGGCCGAGCGCAAGCGGTTCGCGGCGCTGAAGAAGGACGTCCGCACGGTGGCGGGGGACCAGATCCGCCGTCTGGAGGACGCGATGGTCACCGGGCGGTCGTGGACGGCGGAGGAGTTCGACCAGCTGTTCGTCGGGCATCCGCTGCTGTGGCACCTGGTGCGCCGGCTGGTGTGGCTGGCCGCGGCGGACGGCGCCACGACGGCGTTCCGGGTCGCCGAGGACCGCACCCTGGCGGACGTCCGGGACGAGGTGTTCGCACTGCCGTCGGGGGCGACCGTCCGGCTGGCCCACCCGCTGCTGCTCGGCGACGGCCTCGCCGCCTGGTCGGAGCTGTTCGCCGACTACGAGATCCTGCAGCCGTTCCGTCAGCTCGGCCGCCAGGTGTACGCGCTGACCGACGAGGAGCGGGCCGGGCACCGGCTGACGCGCTTCGAGAACGGTCCGGAGCTGCCGACCGCGCGGCTGGTCGGCATGGAGCGGCGCGGCTGGCAGCGCGGCGCGCCGCAGGACGCGGGTGTGGAGCGCTGGCTGTCCCGCCGGGTCGGCCCGAACCGGTACGTGGTGCTCGCCCCGGAGCACGGCATCGCGGTCGGCATGCACGACGTGTACCCCGAGCAGCGGGTCGAGACGGTGTGGTTCGACATCCGTCCGGGCGACTACTGGTCCCGCGACCGGACGTTCCCGACCTTCGCCGAGCTCGACCCGGTGACCGCCTCCGAGGTGATCGCCGACCTGACCGAGCTGACCACGCCGTGAACCCGCCCGCCGTGAACCCGCCCGCCGCCACTGGAACCGACACCGGCACCTGCACCGACGACCGCACGGACCACCCCGGGAAGGCCGCCATGACCACCACCGCCGAGGAGCAGCTCCAGCGGCCGCCCGCCGAGGTCCGGTACGCCGAGGAGCTGGCGGCGCTGCGCGCCGAGGACCGCGACCACCGCCCGCCCGGCTGGGAGCTGAGCCTGCGTGCGGCCCTGCGCTTCGTCGTCGGCGACGCGGAGGCCGGCATAGCCCGCAAGTTCGTCGGCGATCCCGCGCTGGTCGAGCGTGCCCTGGTGACCCTGGCCACCAACCGCGGTCTGCTGCTGGTCGGCGAGCCGGGCACCGCCAAGTCGCTGCTGTCGGAGCTGATCGCGGCGGCGGTCAGCGGCACCTCCCGGCTGACGGTGCAGGGCGGCGCGGCGACCACCGAGGACCAGATCAAGTACGCGTGGAACTACGCCCTGCTGGTCTCCGAGGGCCCGTCGAGCCGCTCGCTGGTGCCCGCGCCGATGCTGCGCGGCATGGCCGAGGGCCGGGTGGTCCGGTTCGAGGAGATCACCCGCTGCCCGCTGGAGGTGCAGGACTCGCTGCTGTCGCTGCTCTCCGAGCGGGTGGTCGCCGTCCCGGAGCTGGACGGGCCGGAGGGCATGGTCTTCGCCAGGCAGGGCTTCAACGTGATCGCCACCGCCAACACCCGCGACCGCGGCGTGAACGAGATGAGTTCGGCGCTCAAGCGCCGGTTCAACTTCGAGACGGTCTTCCCGATCCCGGACCTGGACACCGAGCTCGCCCTGGTCGAGGCCGAGTCCGGGCACCTGCTGCGCCGCTCGGGGGTGGCCGCGGCACCCGACCGCGACCTGCTGGAGGTCCTGGTCACCGCCTTCCGCGAACTGCGGGCCGCCGAGGGCGGCGACCGCCCGTCCGCGGTGATGAGCACCGCCGAGGCGGTGTCGGTCGCCCACGCGGTCGGGCTGCGCGGCTGGTACCTGCGCGGCGAGCCGGGCAACGCGGCCGACCTGGTCTCCAGCCTGGCCGGCACCGCCGCCAAGGACAGCCCGGAGGACCTGGCGCGGCTGCGCCGCTACCTGGAGCAGCGGGTGCCGCGGCGGCGCGGTCCGCACTGGCAGGCCGTGCACGACGCCCGCCACCTGCTGGCCGGCTGATGCCCGCGGTCTTCCTCGGTGTCCGCCACCACTCGCCGGCCTGCGCGCGGCTGGTGGCGGAGACCGTGCGCCGGCTGCGGCCCGCGTACGTGCTGGTCGAGGGGCCGGCCGACCTCAACGGCCGGCTGGACGAGCTGACGCTCGGCCACGACCTGCCGATCGCCGTGTTCAGCCACTACCGGGACGCCGACCGCACCGCCACCACCTGGGCGCCGCTGTGCGACTACTCGCCCGAGTGGGTGGCGCTGCGGGAGGGCCGGGCGGCCGGTGCGGAGGTGCTGTTCGTCGACCTGCCGTCCTGGCACCCGGCGTTCGCGCAGCGCGCCAACCGGTACGCCGACGCGGAGGCCCGCTACGCCGAGGCCACCGCCCGGCTGTGCGAGCGCTTCGGCACCGGGTCGGTGGACGCCCTGTGGGACGGCCTGTTCGAGGTGGCCCCGCCGGACGGGCTGGCCGAGCGGCTGGACGCCTACTTCGACCTGGTCCGCGGCGACGCCGGGGCGGACGAGGGCGACCGGGCCCGCGAGGCGTACATGGCCGACTGGGTCCGCGCCGTCCTCGCCGAGGCGGGGTCGGCGACGGTGCTGGTCGTCACCGGCGGCTTCCACACGCCCGCCCTGCGCACCCTGGCCGCCCGGCCCGCCGAGGTGCGCGGCCGGCCCGGGCTGCCCGTTCCGCCGCCGGGCGCCGTCTGCGGCAGCTACCTGGTGCCGTACTCGTTCCGGCAGCTCGACGCGTTCGCCGGGTACCAGTCCGGGATGCCCTCGCCCGCCTACTACCAGCGGCTGTGGGAGGACGGCCCCGAGGGCGCCGCCGACCGGCTGCGGCGGTCCGTCGTCGCCCGGCTGCGCCGGCGCCGCCACCCGGTCTCCACCGCCGACCTGGTCGCCGCCGCCGCGCTCACCGGCGGCCTCGCCGCCCTGCGCGGCCACCCCGTGCCGGCCCGCGCCGACGTGCTCGACGGACTGGCCGGTGCACTGGTCAAGGACGACCTGACCCAGCCGCTGCCCTGGTCCGAGCGCGCCCCGCTGGCGCCGGGCAGCCACCCCGTGGTGGTCGAGATGGTCGCCGCCGCGAGCGGCACCCGCACCGGGCGGCTGCACCCCGACACGCCCGCGCCGCCGCTGGTGCACGACGCCGCCGCCCGGCTCGCCGCGATCGGCGCCACCGGTACCCGCCCGCTGACCTGCGACCTCACCACCGAGGACGGCCTGACGGCGAGCCGGACGCTGCACCGGCTGCGCGTCCTCGGCGTGCCCGGCCGCCACCGCACCACCGGCCCCGCGCACGGCGCCGACCCGGTCACCACCGAACGCTGGGAGGCCGGACCGGACTCCGGCCGCGACGCCGCCCTCATCGAGGCCGGCGCGTACGGCGCGACCCTCGACGAGGCCGCGGCCACCGTCCTCGCCGACCGCGCCCGCACCACCGGACCGGCCGACGCCGGCCTCGCCGACCTGCTGTTCGACACCGTCCTGTGCGGCGCCACCGCCCTCACGGACCGTCTGCTGACCACACTCACCGCCGGCGTGGCCCGGCACCCGGACCCGGGCGCACTCGGCGCCGTCCTCGCCACCGCGCTCGGCCTGTGGCGGCACGACCGCGTGTACGGCACCGCCCGCAGCCCGCTGCTCGCGGCCGTCCTGGACGGCGCCGTCGGCCGCGTCCTGTGGCTGGTCGAGGGCGCTCACGGCCGCTCCGGCGCCGACCCGGCCCGGCTCGCCGCGCTCGCCGGCGTCCGGGACGCGCTCCGCCACGCCCCCGAGCAGCTCACCGCGACCGCGGCGGACACCGCCGCGCTCGCCCTGCGCATCGCCCGCGACCCGCACGCCCCCGCCGACCTCCGCGGCGCCGCCCACGGCCTCCACCGCAGCCTCACCGCCCCGGCCGCCGACCCGAGCGCCGCAGCCGACCCCCGACCCGCCGGGACCCCGACCCCGCTCGATCTCCCCGCTGCAGCCCTGGCCTCCGCGGGCGACCCCCGCTCGCTCGGCGACTGGCTGGGCGGCCTGTTCGCCCTCGCCCGCGAGGAGGTCACCGCCGACTCCGGCGACGGCTCGCTGCTGGCCGTCCTGGACTCCGTCCTCGCCGGGCTCACCGATGCCGAGTTCCTGATCGCCCTGCCGGCCCTGCGCCGGGCGTTCGCCTGGTTCCCGCCGCGCGAGCGCGAGCGGATCGCCCGCCGGCTGATCGAGCGCCGTGGTCTGCGCGGCTCCGGCCGCGGTCTGCTCCGCACCACCGCCGACCCCCTGCACCTGGCCGCCGCCCGCGCCCTGGAGGAGAACGTGACCGCCCTGCTCGACCGCCACGGCCTGCGGAGCGCCCGGTGACCCCGCCCGACCCGACCGCCGAACCGGCCCCGGCCCCCGCCCCGGACCGGGCGCTGGAGCGCTGGCGTCTGGTCCTCGGCTCCCCCGCCGAACCGTGGACCGGCCGTCCGAGCGCCGACGGCGCCGCCCGCGACGCCGCCCTGGAGTGGCTGTACGGCCGCGACCTGGACCTCGACCGCCGCGGTGTGCGCAGTGCCGGACTGGATCCGTCCCGGGTGACCGCGGTCGACTGGCTGGACGACATCCATCGCCTCTTCCCCCGCGAGACGATCGAACGGCTGGAGCGGGACGCGGTCGAGCAGTACGGCATCGACGAGATCGTCACCGACCCGACGGTGCTGGAGCGGGTCGAGCCGAGCCCCGCCCTGCTGCGCGCGGTGCTCCGTACCAAGCACCTGATGAACGGGCAGCTGCTCGGCCAGGCGCGCCGGATCGTGGCCGCGGTGGTGCGGCAGCTGATGGAACGGCTCACCCCGGAGCTGCGCCAGGCGTTCACCGGTGCCCGGTCGACGCGCCCGAGCCGGCGTCCGCTGGCCCGCGACTTCGACTTCCGCCGGACGGTCCGGGCCAACCTCGGCCGCTACCGTCCCGCCGAGCGGCGGATCCTGATCGAGCGCCCGCACTTCCACTCCCGCACCCGCCGGCACCTGGAGCAGTGGCAGCTGATCCTGCTGGTCGACCAGTCGGGATCGATGGTGGGTTCGGTGATCCACTCCGCGGTGACCGCGGCCTGCCTGTGGAGCCTGCCCGGGCTGAAGACCCATCTGGTCGCCTTCGACACCCAGGTGGTGGACCTCACCTCGGACGTGACCGACCCGGTGGAGCTGCTGATGCGCGTCCAGCTCGGCGGCGGCACCGACATCGCCCGCGCGGTCGACTACGCGGCCGGCCTGGTGGAGAACCCGCGGCGCACCGTCCTCGCGGTGATCAGCGACTTCTACGAGGGCGGCGACCGGTACCGGCTGCTGCGCACCGTCCGCGCGCTGACCGGGCAGGGCGCCACGGTGCTGGGCCTGGCCGCGCTGGACGAGGAGGCGGCCCCGGCCTACGACCGCGAACTCGCCGGTCTGCTCGCCGACGCCGGCGCGCACGTCGGGGCGATGACACCGGGGATGCTGGCCGAGTTCGTCGCCGAGAGGCTCGGCCGGTGAGCGCCGCGACCCGCGCCGACCTGCTGGCCCTGGACGCGGAGACGCTGGCCGCCCTCGCCAACCGCGGCCTGGTCAAGCGCGCCGCCCGGGAGGTCGACGCCGGGGACGGTCCGGTGCCCGCGCTCGACCCCGACGGCACGCTCCGCGGCACCTGCCCCGACGGCAGCACCGTCGCCCTGCCGCCGGGCACCGGGCTGGACGGTGGCAGCTGCACCTGCGGTGCACCCGGCGTGTGCCGCCACCGGATCGCCCTCGTCCTCGCCCACCAGCGCGCCGCCGCGGACGTCCCCGACAACTCCCCCGGGCCCGGCGCCCCCGAGAGCTCCGAGGAGCCCGGAACCCCCGCCTGGTCCCCCGGTGCGCTCGACGACGAGGCGCTGACCGCCGCCGTCGGGGCCCGCGCCGTGGCCGCCGCCCGCCGGACGCTGGAACGCGGCTACAGCGCCCGGCTGCACCACGCACGCCCGGACGACCCGCAGCCCGTCGCCGAACTCGCCGCCTGCACCGTCCGGTTCCCCGTCCCCGGCGAGCTGGGCTTCGCGGTCACCGACGCCGCGCAGGACCGCCGCGGCGAGATGATCGCCCTCGCGGTCTGGGCCTTCCGCGCCGCCGACGGCCGACCGGCCGTCACCCTCGGCGGCCGCTCCGGGCCCGACCCGGACACCCCGCCGGCCCTGGACCCGGCGCAGCGCACCGCGTTGGACACCGCGCTCGGCCTCGCCGGCGAGCTGCTGCTCGACGGCGCCGGGCACGCCGGGCCGGTCCTCACCGCCGCCTTCCACCGGATCCGTGACGAGCTCGCCGCCCGGTCCCTGCACTGGCCGGCCGGCGTGCTCGCCGACCTGATCGGCCAGCTCGACGCGTACGCGGCCCGGGCCGCCGAGCACCGCCCCGAGGAGACGGCCCTGCTCCTGGCCGAACTGCACGCCCGCCACCGCGCCGCCGCGCACCCCGGCACGGCGCCGGCCGAGGTGCTGGGCGTGCGCGAGGCCGCCGAGACGCCGCTGCGCCGGGTCCGCCTCACCGCGTTGGGCTGCCGGGTGCGCGGCACCGCGACGGCCCGCACCGCCGAGGTGTACCTCGCCCACCCGGCCGCCGGAACGGTCGTGGTGCTGCGCCGCAGCTGGGACGTGCCCGCCGACGGCCGCCCACCCACGGGGCACGCGCTGGGTGCCCGCCGGATCGCCGGCCACCGCCTGGACGCCCTCGCCGCCGGCAACGTGGTCAGCGAGAGTGCCGTCCGCAGTGCAGCCCGCGAACTCGGGCTCGGCCGCGGGCGGATCGCCGCCACCACCGTCTCCCCGGTCGGCGCCTCGTGGACGGACCTGCCCTCGCCGCTGCTGCTCACCGACCTGGACGCCCGGCTGCGCAGCCTGGCGGGGCGTCCGCCGCGGCTGGTCCGGCCGCGGATCGTCGCCGAGTCCGTGCACGTGGTGGGGCTCTCCGCCGTCGAGGACGTCCGCTACGACGCGGCCGAGCAGCGCCTGGCGGCCACCGTCCGGGACGCCGCCGGCAACCCGGCCACCCTCGCCGCCACCTACGACCCGGCCTGCCCCGGCGCACTGGACGCGCTCGCCGCGGTGCTCGCCTCGGACACCGTCACCCACGTCAGCGCCGCCGTCGCACGCCTGGGCGGCCGTACCGTGCTGGAGCCCGTCGCGCTGCTCGCGGGCGGCACCGTGGTCGTCCCCGACCTGGCGCCCGGCGGCGGCTCCGGCGCCCTCGCCCCCGCCGCGGCGCCGCCGGCCGACCCGCTCGCCGCCGCCCTCGCCGAGGCACTCGCCGCGCTGGCCGACACCGCCCACCGCGGACTGCGCCACCCGGACCGCACGGCCCTGACCCGCCTGGAGCGCACCGCCGACCGGCTGGGCCGCGCGGGCCTGGCCACCACCGCCGAACTGCTGCGCACCCTCGCCCACGCCCTGCGCGACGGCGACCCGGAGGCCGCCGTCCGCAGCTGGGTGGACGCGGCCGTCCGGGTCGCCGTCGCGACCGAGGCGCACCGGGAGGCCGTCCGCCGCGACTGACGACCCGAAACGACCCCGGACGAGGGCCGACGCCTCCCGAGTGTGCTTGCAGGCGACTCCTAGCGATGCTCCCCGGTCAGCCGGCGGGCTGCGGTCAGTGCGCCGTCGGTGCGGATCCGGTCGGCCAGGGTGCGGGCGGCCCGGACGGTCCGGGGTTCGAGGGCGCTTCGCAGCGCCGTGGTGAGGGAGTCGACCGTCGGGTTGCTGCCCGGGTGGGCGCAGCCGATGCCGAGCCGGTCGACGCGGTGGGCGAAGTAGAACTGGTCGAACATCTGCGGGACGAGGACCTGGGGCGTCCCCGCCATGGTGGCGGTGGTGGTGGTGCCGGCTCCTCCGTGGTGCACGATCGCGGCGGCGCGCGGGAACAGGGCCTGCTGGTTCACCTCGCCGATCACCAGGCAGTCGGGCGCGGCCTCGTCGAGCGAGAGGTCGGCCCAGCCGCGGGCGAGGACGGCGCGGCGGCCGACGGCGCGGGCGGCGGCGATCATCGTCCGGGCGATGCCCTCGGGGACTCGTACGCTGCCGAATCCGAAGTGGATCGGCGGCTCGCCGGCGTCGAGGAACGCTTCGAGTTCGGGCGGGAGCGGGCGGCGGTCCGTCAGCGTCCAGGCGCCGGTCTGGACGACGTCGAGCTCCGACGGGCCGGGCCACGGTGCCAGGACGGGATCGGCGGCGAGCCAGGGGGTGTCGGTGAAGATGTGGCGCCTGACGTCACCGGCCGGGGCGAGCCCGACGGCGGCGCGCTGCGCGTCGAGGGCCGCGCCCCACATGCCGTTCCAGCGTTGGGCGTCCTGGGCCCACAGGGTCCGGTTGTCGGTCGTGCCGTCCGTCGGCTTGTCGCCCAGCAGTCCGAAGACGGGCGGAGCGTGGTGCGGCGAGGGCAGTGTCATGGGCGCGAAGGCCGCGTACACGTAGCCGGCGCCGCGCTGCTCGGCCACCGAGCGGGCCGCGACCGCGAGGGCGCCGCCCGCCACGACGACGTCGCACCCCTCGGCGGCCGCGCCCACGACCGCGAACTGCTCGGCGACCGTGCCCTCGATCATCCGTCGTCGCTGCTCGGGCGTGGGCACCGTCCCGGTCGGCCGCTTCGCCGTGCTGTGCAGTTCCGGGCCGACCGGAACGTAGGTGACCCCGAGTGACTCCGCCCACTCCTGGAAGTCGGGCGGTGCGACCACCACGGCTTCCTGTCCCAGTTCCTGCAGGTGCAGGGCCAGGGCGATCACCGGCTGGACCTCGCCCCGCGAGCCGATCGTGGACAACAGCACCCTCATGTTCGCTCCCCGTTCTACCGCCGCGTCCCGTCGCGCGGACGGCCATGATCGCCCGGAAAGGGGGCCTTGCGGCAAGATCCCCCTTGCGATATACGGTGGAACGGGAGATGGAGCCGTGCTTTCCCGTGGTGCGGCCTCCCAGGTGCGGACGGCGTTCCGGGCCGTCCCGCCCGCCGGATCCCGCCCGCGGGGTCACCGGACGGACGCGTTCGCAGAGCGAGACGGATCGCCGGCACGGATGCCGCCACCGGTAGCTTTCCCCTGCCGATACCGACCGGCGGCGAGCAGTCCTCCCGCTCCCGCACGTTCCCCGAGGGGGATGCCCATGTTCAGCGTCAACGAGTACTTCGACGGCTCGGTCAAGTCGATCGCCTTCGCCCGGGAGAAGGGGCGGGCGACCGTCGGCGTCATGGCCGCCGGCGACTACCGGTTCACCACGGCCGCCCCGGAGACCATGCACGTGATCAGCGGCGCGCTGACCGTCAAGCTGCCCGGCGCCGACGGCTGGGAGGTCTTCGCCGCCGGCACCCGTTTCGAGGTCCCGGGCGACAGCGCCTTCCACCTCAAGGTCGAGGGCGACACCGCCTACCTCTGCGAGTACCACTGACCGCACCGGGCGCATCCGCGCCGGCCGGGGCGGCGGGGCCGCTCCAGGGTGCCGGTGCGGGTCCGGCGGCGCTCCGGCACCCCACCGGCCCGAACGCCCGTGGCAGGCACGGCTTCACCGATCGACGCAGCGGTACGACCCGTCGTCCTCGTGGGTGATGTACATCCCGCACGGCAGCATCGGGGACAGCGCCGCCACCCGCACCCCGACGCCGGCGAGCACCAGGGCACCCAGCGCGCCGACCGCGGCCAGCCGCCATCGCGAGCCCCGCAGCACCGCCGCCACCGCGCCCAGCGCTGCGAGCGCGCTCAGCACCAGGGTGCCCAACGCGAAGAAGCTCCGGTTCTCCCGGATCCCGACGCTCAGCTCGGGTGGGCCCTCGACCTCGACGGTCCACGCGAGACTCACCACCAACAGCACCGCTGCCAAGGGCAGCAGACACCCCGCCAGACATCCTCCGGCACGACCGTTCCTCATGATCCGGCAGGACGCACGGCACACGGGAGCGGTTCCGCCCTCCGCCGATCGTCTTCGCGGCGCCCGCTGAAGGGTCGGGCGGTCAGGGTGCGGAGCCGGGCCGGTCGGCCGGCAGCGCGGGCGGCGGCATGGTGGGCGGGTACGGCGGCGGCACGAAGGTGCCGCCCGGGCCCGGCCGGGGCGCGCGGGTGGCGATCGCGACGACCGCCACGGCGACGGCCACGACGAGCGCGAGGTACGGCTGCAGCACGATGAACATCGTGTCGAACGGCAGGTCGAGGAAGCCGTTCAAGCGGCGGTTGGTCAGCTGGACGAAGAGATCCTGGCCGGAGGCGGAGAGCGTCGTCACCAGGAGGAGCACCGCCGCGGCGGGCCGTACCCAGGTCACTCCCCTGAACGCCAGGACGGCGAGCACCGACGTCGACACCAGGGTGACCGCGAGCGGTGTGAAGTAGCCGGCCACCGCCAGGGCGGGCAGTTCGGCGTTCCTGTCGGCCATTCTGATCAGATAGGCGAAGTTGCCCTGCACGATGCTGATGACCGTGGCGATCGCGAAGATCGCCACGTACACCAGCAGCAGCGCACCGATCGCTGTCAGCCCTCCCCCGCCCGCCTTCCGCGGACCGTTCCCCGCGAGCACGTCCCCGCCGTACGCCATGAGCCCCACCCCTCGTCGACGTTCCCGGCGAGAGCGTAGCGCCCGACGCCGACGGCCGGGACGGGTCCGCCTCCGCCCGTTCCTCGGGGATCGTCGCCGATGCCCGGGACGGCGCCCGCTCTCCGGGGGCACGATCCGACGGACGGAGGGCGACGGAGGACGTTCCTCGATCTGGCGCAACCGCGACTTCCTGCTGCTGTGGGGAGGTCTGGCGGGTGGCGGACTCGCCGCCCTCCCCGGCGTCCGCACCGCCTTGTGGCTCGCGGTCGCCGGTGGCTGCTGCGCGGGTCTGTGGCTGTCCCTGTCCCCCTTGCGCGGGATGTGTGACATCCCGCTCGCGCGGCCCGGCCCGGTCGCCGCGGCCGGCACCGCGCAGTCCGGCCGGAGTCTCACCGGGTGCGAGGGCCCTCCGGCTCCGCTCCCGGGCCGCCGCGTCGCCGGTCCCGCCGTGACCCCGCGGTGGCGGCGCGGATCGCCGCTGCGGCCCCGGCCCCGAACCAGCAGACCTCGAACGCCGCCCGGGCCGGCCCGTGCAGGGGGTGGTCCGCCGTCGGGGCCGCGAACTGACCCCACAGCACGGCGAGTCCGGTGACTGCCGCCACGGTGCCGGCCAGCCGGAGGGAGCGCCGACCCGGCCGGCGCCACGCCCAGCAGCCGGCCGCCGCGTAGACGGCCAGTTCCGCGCCGAACGCCGCCGCCTCGACCGCCGTCACCCCGCTCACCGGGCCACCCACCAGGCGGAGACCAGGTGCAGCACGGCGAACGCGCCGGCCCCGAACCCCATGCCGAGGTTCCGCTGCCGGAAGCCGATCGCCGAGTCCCCGACCTGTGCCAGGCCCGACACCAGCAGCATCGGCCCGGCCACGGCCGCACTGCCCACCGCCACGGCGACCGCCGTCGCGATCCCCAGCGGCACCGCCCGCGCGGCGTAGGCGCGGGCGTAGACGTGCGTCCCGGCCGTGACCGGCTCGCCCGCGGGAAGCCCCAGTCCGGGGCGGAGCACCCCGGCCACGCTCGATCCCGCGCTCACCAGCGCGGCCAGCGCGTTGACCGCCGACAGACCGCCCATTCCGTCTCCCCCTAAATCATTCGAGCTTTGAACGATATGAGGACGGTACCATTCTCGTCATGAGCGATGTCAAGGGAGCGGCGGCACTGCGCGCCACGATCGTCTTCAACCTGGGCACCCTCGGCGCCCTGGCGGCCGACCGCTTCGCCGGCCGGGTCGACGCGCTCGGGCTCAAGCCCAAGCACGCGGGGCTGCTGGCCGCGCTCGACGCCGGATCGGCGGCCTCCCAGCAGGAGTTGGCCACCCGTCTCGGCGTGGCCCCCAGCCTGATCGTGGCGCTCGCCGACCAGCTCCAGGAGCTCGGTGCGGTCGAACGGGTCCGCGACCCGGAGGACCGCCGCCGCCAGGTCCTCACACTGACCGCGGAGGGCCGGCAGCTGCTCGCCCGCTGCGCGGAGGCCGCCGAGGCCGCGGACACCGAACTGACCGCGGGGCTCACGGCATCGCAGCGCACCGCCCTCACCCGCGGCCTGCGCACGCTCGGCGAACAGCACGTCCCGCACTGACGCCACAGGCGAGGACCTGGCACGTCCGACCGGAGTTCGAAATTCCGTGCGGGGCCGAATCATCCGGACTACGGTGTGGGCCGATCGGGGCCGACCGGCCCCCGGTAGAGAGCGATGCCGTACGTGCATTCTTCTTCCACGCGTCGTTTCGGACGTTCGACGGCGGTCTCGGCGGCCGTCGGTGTGGTGCTGGTCGCGGTGGGCTCGGCGCAGCCCGCCTCGGCGCAGCCCGCGGGCAAGGACCGCCCCTCCGTCGGTTCCCCCGCCACCTCCCCCGCGAGCTCGTGCGCGGGCGGCACGGTGCTGGGTGACACGTCGGTGACCTTCCGCGCCAGGCTGGACAGTCCGTCAGGGCGTGCGCTGGGCGCCGAGTTCCGGCTCACCCGGGCCGACGGCACCGTGGTGACGGCCGTGGGTCCGGGGCAGCTGACCGTGGCATCGGGCCAGGAGGCGGTGGTGCAGGTGCCCGCCGCGTCCTTCGAGGGCGCCGCCGCCGGGCGGATCACCGACTTCGTGTGGCAGTTCCGGGCCGACGCGGACGGCCGGAAGAGCCAGTGGTCGCCGGCCTGCCGGTTCTCCTTCGACCCGACCCGGCAGGGTGCCCCGGTGGTGCCGGAGCCGAGCGGCGCGGTGATCGGCAAGCCGGTCACCGTGACCGTGGCACCTCCCGCCGACGGTTCGGTGCCGGCCGGCTACCGGTACCAGTTGAACGTCGGCGCCCCGGTGGAGGTCGCGGCGGTCGCCGGCCGTGCGGTGATCACGCTGACGCCCGGTACGGCCGTCAACTCGCTGACGGTGACGAGCGTGTCGCCCGGCGGCAACCCGGGCGGCTCGACGCAGCTCTTCTTCTCCGCCGCGGCGCCGCCGCCGAACCTGACCACGGCCGACCTGACCGGTGACGGCGTGCCCGACCTGGTGACGGTCGGCGGCCGCAACGGGCTGCCCTCGGGCATCTGGCTGGCACCGGGCACCGGTGACGGGCACGTCGGCCCTGCGGTGAACATCGGTGCGGCCGGCCCGGGTTACAACACCGAGGCCACCCCCGCCGACTACGACGGCACGGTGGCGCTGGCCGGCCGGTTCACCGCCGGCTCCTTCCAGGACGTCCTGTTCTACCACCCGGCCGGGATCCGGGCCGGCCACCTGGGGGTCCGCGGCGGCGACGGCAGCGGCGGCGCGCTGCTCGCGGGCGGCCCGAACGGCGACCTCACCGACTGGTCCGGCAACCACCCCTCGCAGGTCGCGGAGGCCGGGACGGTCTCCGGCCGTGCCACCGGGTTCCCGGACCTGCTGGGCATCGCGCCGGACGGTTCCGGAGGCACCGCGCTCACGCTGTATCCGGCGGGCTGGACGACCGGTACGTTCGACATGCCGGTGGCGCTGAACGTCCGCACGCCGGACGGCGGCACCGACTGGAACGACTGGACGATCGCCTCCACCGAGGTCGCCGCCCCGGGCGGTGGCACCGGTACCGCGCTGTTCCTGTGGAAGAGGTCCACCGGCGAGCTGGACCTGTGGAAGGACCTGGCCGCCGACCCGAACACCGGCGCCCTGACCTACCGGTCCTTCCCGGTGGCCACCGGCTGGAACACCGGTGCGGACGTCGAGCTCCGGGCGGCGGACATCGACTCGGACGGCGACCCGGACCTGTGGACCGTCGGCACGGGCGGCCAGGTCACCGCCAACCTGTTCGGCGACCCGTCCGCCACCGGGACGGCGGGCCCGACCCTGGTGCCGGACTCCCTCTCCGCCGCCGGCTGATCCCGGCGCACCGGTCCGGCCCGCACCCGAACGCCCGGGGGCGGGCCGGCCGTGTTCCGGTCACCCGCTGCCGGGCGGGTGACCGGTCGGTGTTCAGGAGACGTTGAGGGTGATGTCGTCGAGGACGAAGGAGGTCTGCTTGGTGTAGTCCTCGGCGCCGGTGAATGTGAGGGTGACGGTCTGTCCGGCGTAGGCGGCGAGGTTGAAGGTCCGCTGCTGGTAGCCGGAGGCCGCGTTGAGGTTGGAGTAGGTCGCCAGGGTGGTGCCGTTGGCGGTGACCGTCAGCTTGTCGTAGGCGGTGGTCGTCGAGGACGCGCTGTCGATGTGCAGCCAGAAGCCGAGGGTGTAGCTGGTGCAGCCGGTCGGCAGGGTCACCGTCTGGGCGAGGGTGTCGGTGTTGGTGGTGCCGTAGCCGTCCAGCCAGGCGTCGTAGCCGCCGGAGTGCGGCGGCTCGCCGGAGCTGTTGTTGACGGTGGAGGCGCCGCCGCTGTTGGTCTCCGTCCAGGACGAGGTGGAGCCGGTCTCGAAGCCCGGGTTGGCGATCAGCTGGGCGGCCGTGCAGCCGGAGCCGCCCCCGGGGTTGACCGTCCAGGTGAAGGTGACCGAGGAGGACGGGCCGGTGGAGTCGGTCGCGGTGGCGGTCACGGTGGAGGTGCCGGTGCCGGTCGGCGTGCCGCTGATCAGGCCGGTGGCGGCGTTGAGGCTCAGGCCGGCGGGCAGGCCGGTGGCGGTGTAGGTCAGCGTGCCGCCGGCGGTGTCGGTGGCGGCGAGCTGGAGGCCGGTCGCGGTGCCCACGGTGGCGGTGCGGGCGCCCGGGTCGGTGAGGGCGACAGTGCCGGTGCTGCTGCCGCCGCCCCGGGCGAGCCAGGCGGTGGCGTTGAGGGCGAGCGCCGCGTCGGTGCCGGCGGGGTCGTTCCAGCCGTCGTACAGGGTGTTGCCGGACTGGCCGGTGCCGTCGTCGATGGGCGAGCTGTCGCCCCAGATCGCGACCCGGCCGCTGCCGAAGGCGGAGGTCGCGAAGAAGGCGCCGGTGGTGCCGCTGTGGCCGCTGCGGTAGACCAGGCCCTTGACCGCCGGGTTGTCGGCGGGCTTGAGGGTGAAGGTGGTGCCGTTGCGGATGATGGAGCCGGTCACCGTGCCGAAGGCGCCGTTGAGCACCGGGTCGGTGGTGTCGGCGACGGCGCGCGGGTTCTCGTTGGCGATGTTCAGCAGGTCGACGGAGAACCCGAACGGGTCGGTGCCGTCGACGCTGTTGCCGGTCATCAGGTCGTTGATGACCGCCGGCGAGTCCCAGCCGTCGTTGTTGCGGTCGCTGACGGTGTGGTCGGAGACCAGGAAGAGCCCGCCGCCGTTTCGCACGAACGTCATCACGGCGGTCTTCTCGGCGTCGCCGAGCCGGACGTTGGGCTCGGGCAGCACGAACTCGTCGAAGTTGGCGAGGTCGAGCGCGCCGCCGGTGCCGTAGGTGATGGTGGACCCGGCGGGGAGCGTCTTCAGGCTGTACTGGCCGGTCCGCTGCAGGGCCACGCCCCAGGCGGAGAGGGCGCCGGTCCACGAGGTCTCGGTGGTGGGGTTGGCGTTCTGGCCCAGCGGGTCGGGCTGGCTGGTGGAGATGATCCAGTCGGCGTTGCCGGCGGTCTCGGCCTTGCTGTTGTCGAAGAGGATCCGCTTCGGGGTGCCCGCCGCGGTCGAGGTCACGGTCGAGTGCGCGGTCGCGGTCCCGGCCGCGGCGGCCCGCTGCGGCAGGGCGCTCGCACCGGCGAGGACGACGAGCGCGGCGGCGGCGAGGGCCACCGGGCGGGCGGTGTGGAAGGCTCTGATCACGTGTCAGCACTCCTCGTGCCAGCGGGGAACGGCGGATGCGCACTACGCGCGTAGGCGCGGCCATACGGTGCCACGGCCGGGTGATCGGGGCTTGAACGGAACACGTCGCCCCGACCCCCTCCGGTCATCCCCCGGACGTCGGCCGTGACGCGCCGTCGGGACGGGCGGCGCACGCACGCCGCGACACGCGGGCCGGGACGACATCGGTCCCGCGATCATGCCGCGCCCGTACGCTCCGCACTGGATTCGCATCAAGTGCACTGGTGAATGCGAACACGCACGGGAATTCCTCCGGGAAATCCTTCGGAGCGCATCTCACGCGACTCCCTTCTCGCCGATCCCGGCCTCCCGTGACTGCCGGAGCCGTCTTCCCGCCGGAGATGTTCAGGCCCGTGGTCACCACGTACGTGCCGGGATCGGGGGTGGGCGTGCCGGCCTACCGGCTCCACCGGGACGGCGAGCAGTCCGCGGACCGGCTGGTGGTCGCCGACGACCACCGCAGCATCGTCGGGCGCCGCAAGAGCTGTGAGCCCGCGGTGCCGCGGCGGCATCGGGCTCAGGGCGTGCCGTTCAGGGTGGCGCTCGGCGAGGTCCGGTAGGCCTCGCGGTAGTGCGCGGCGAAGTGTCCGGGGTGGGCGAAGCCCCAGCGCATCGCGACCTGGGTGACGGTCGTGGTGGCCGGGTCGGCGGCCTGCAGTTCCCGGTGCGCGGCGTCCAGGCGCACGGTCCGCAGATGGGCGAGCGGGGTGGTCCCCAGGTGGCGGCGGAACGCGTACTGCAGCGCCCTGGGGGTGACGTAGGCGGCGTCGGCGATCTCGGCGAGGGTGACGTCCCGGCCGGCGTGGGACTCGATGAACGCGGTGGCCCGCCGGACGGTCGTGGGGGTGGCGTCCGTCTCGTCGGCCGGCGCGGGATCGTGCGCCGCCCGGGCGGGGAAGACGGTGAGCGCCGAGGCGGCGAGCAGCCGGGCGGTGCTGGAGACCAGGAGGGCCGGCAGCTCCTCGTCGTGGCCGAGCTGGTCGGCGACCAGGTCGATGGTGGCGCGCCAGAGCCGGGCCGCGGCGGGCGTGACGGGGGCGGCGGAGTGGTTCAGCCGCGCGTCCGGCTCGTCGAGCGGGACACCGGCGGTGCTGCGGACGACCTCGGCGGACAGGGTCGTGCTGTTGATCGTGCAGCCGGTGCTCTGCGCGGTGTACGGCACGCCCGCCGGGTTGAGGACCAGGCTGCCCGCCCCGGCGCGCTGCTCGCCGCCGGCGGAGTCGACCTCCAGGTGCCCGGCGCGGACGTCGTTGACGATGAGGCCGTCCAGCGGCTCGCAGGCGAAGGAGAGCGTGCCCGGCAGGGTGATCCGGTCCAGGGTGAACAGGCCGGCGTCGATCCGCTCGTACCGCAGGCTGGCACCTCCGGTCAGACCGGACAGGCGCAGGCTGGAGCCGTAGGCCGTGTCCAGGAAGTGCCTGGCCGTGTCGGCATCCCGGGTCGCGAAGGAGGTGCGGACGACGGACACCGTCGCCGTCCGTGCATCGGAGGTCACCCGTCTCCACCACCCTTCGTCCACGCAGGCCCGTCCGTCCGGGTCGACCCTACGCGTCTACCCGCGTATCCCGGACCTGCACGGCCCTGCGGGTGCGGATGCGGGGGCGTGCGGCAGTCAGGCCCGGTGCGGCGTCGGCGACCACTCGCCCAGCCACTGCTCGGCACCGTAGGCCTCGAACCGCTCCGCCTCGACGAACCCCAGCTTCGCCGCGAGGCGCATCGAGCGGGCGTTGGCGGTCTGGGTGGCGAGTACGACGGGTTCGCCGGGGAGCACGGACGCGAACCAGTCGAGTGCCGCCGCGCACGCCTCGGCGGCGTAGCCCGAGCCCCAGGCCTGTGGCAGGAAGAGGTAGCCGAGCTCGGCCCTCCCGGCGGCCTGCGGGAAGTGCCCCGTCGCCTTCTCCAGCGTGACGGTGCCGATCATCGCCCCGTCGAGGTCGACGGTGAAGAGCCCGGGACGGCGGCCGGGCACCGCGGGCAGTGCGCGCTCGAGTTCGTCGCGCGTCCGGTGGCCCCCGACGTAGGTGCCCACCTCGGGCGAGGCCAGCATCTCGATGAACGCCGCACGGTCCCGGGCCTCGGACTCACGGAGCACGAGTCGCTCGGTCCTGATCGGGGCGGGCGGCCAGGGGAGGGCGGGCGCTGCCACCTCGACGGACACTGCCGTCTCGTCGCGCACTGCCGTCTCGTCGGGCACTGCCGTCTCGTCGCGCACGGATCGGGCTCCTGGTCCTCGTGGCCGTGCGGGTCGACCCGTACGGCGCTCGGAGGCGACGCCTGCCGATGTCGCCACCGGTCGAGACGCACGCGAACGGATGCCGGTTGCGCCGGGCCCCGGAGCAGCCTGCCGGGGCCTACCGGATCGCCCCGGCGTGCGGGCGCCCTGCGGCGGCCGGTCCGGCCGCCGTTCCCAGGCCTGCCCGGGCGCGCACCAACAGGGCGACGGCGCAGCGCAGGTGGCGGTTGACGACGGGAAGGAGGGTGCCGCGGAAGCGGTCGGCGGCGTGCAGTTCGGCGGCGGCCTCCTTGAGGAGGACGGCCGCGCGGCGGACCTCCTCACCCCGGTCGCTGACCAGGTACTCCCCCGCCAGGACGGCCGCGGTGCGGGCGAGTTCGCCGGTACCCGGGTCCTCCAGCAGGTCCGCGCCGAAGTACACCAGCAGGGCTGCCAGTTGGGCCAGCAGATCGTCCCTGCGTCTCATCCACCACACGCTCACGCTGTGATCATTCACCATCACACGGAGTGGTGGGTCGAGATCCGGCCAACTCCGGACTCCTTGCCGGGTGTTCCGGCGCGGGCCGCTGCCGGGGCCGCACCGCCGGCCGGATACCGTGGTGCGATGGACGAACCGATGGTCCCGGCCGCGGGCATGGTGGTCAGCGTGCGGACGCGCCAGGACGTGGTGATCGCCGATCCGGAGCGGTTCCTGGCCGCGGCCCGGGCGGCCTACCGCGAGCTCACCCCCGGCGCCACCGAGGAGACGGCGGCCGAGCAGGTCCGGGACGTCCGTGACGCCGTGTTCGCGCTGCTGGAGCGGTTCGGGCGGCTCGCGGCCGGGCCGCCCGGGCACACCGGTCCGCCCGGCCCGGAGCTCCTGCACGACCTGGACCGCCCGAACGGGCTCTCCCCCGCGGGCGAGATCACCCAGCTCGTCTTCGACGACCCCCAGGTGCTGCAGGGTTACGGCTGCTTCCTGCCCGAGGACCCGTTCGCCCTCCCCCCGGGGACGGGAATCGGCGGGTAGGCCCGGCCGCCGACCGCGGGGCGGGAAGGGGCCGAAACACGCGCATGCGGACACCGACCGCCCGGCCCCGCGGTCGATCGGTCGCGGGCCGGTCGGCCGGTTGTCGGTGCGGACCCGCATCCTGGACCCGTCCGCACACCCGTGGAACCGGAGCCCCGAGTGCTGCCTGCTGTCACCGGCCGTCCCGACTTCGCCGCACTGGTCGTCCGGACCGACTTCGGCGACGAGCCGGCCTGGCGGTCCCTGCTCGCCGCGTTGTCGGGGCCGTGCGGCGACGGGGCCGTCGAGGCCGACGTCCACGTCGTCGACGACCCGGCGTGGTCCGGCGCCGCGGTCGGCGACGTGATCGCCGCCGTGTCCGCGGACGAGGACCTGAGCGTCGTCTTCCTCGCCGACGACACCACGATGCGGGACCCCGAGCACGCGCTGCTGGCGGTGGCCGTCGTGACCCGGGACGAGTGCGAGAACGACGAGGAGTTCGCGACCCACAGCGGATCGGTCAGGGCCGTCCCCGCCGGCATCCACGAGATCCACGCGAACCTGTCGATCGCGAACCTGGACTTCGTGGACGTCGTCGAGACCGCGCGGCTCGACCCGGCAGGGGTCTTCCGCGGCTTCTGACGCGCAGGGGGCGCGCTCTCGCCGAGGCCGGTCCCGTCCGTCCGTCGACGGGACACGACGGACACCCGGGCGGCTCAGGTGTAGCAGTAGTTCAGGTTGCCGCGCGCCGCACCCGAGGTGCCGGTGGACCAGGTGGCCTTGCCGGCGGTGTTGTAGAAGACCAGGTTGCCGTCGTCCTTGAGCTTGGCGTGCCCGCCGGGCGCCGGGTTGAGGGCGCCCAGGGTGCAGACGATGCCGCCGGAGGCGTTGAGCAGCTTCACGTATCCGGACTTGGACCAGTCCACCCGGACCACGCCCTTGCCCTTGGTCCCGGAGGCCCAGACCGGGTAGACGTCGGCCCCGGTGAACTTGTAGAGCACCAGGTTGCCGTCGGCCTGGAAGTCCAGCTCCGCCATGCCGTTGTCCGCCGCCGTGTGGGCGCCGGCGGTCCAGTCGTGCTGGGCGAGGGTGAAGTTCGCGACCGAGGCGTCGGCCGACGCGGTCGTGGCGGTCATGCCGATCGCACCGGCCATGGCCGTGCCGACCAGGGCGGCCCGCAGGAGACGCCTGCGGGTCGCGGAACCGACGGTGTTGCTGGGTGTCACGAGGATCCTTCCGGGAGGCCGCCGTGCCTCGGAGCGGCACGGCGGCGGGTGGCTGCGCCCCGGCGTCGACGGCCGCCGCGGCTGCGGTGCGGCTCGCGGAACCGCCCGACGCGCACGGTGTGTCCGTCGTTCGAGCGCAGGAGGCGCGGGTCCGGCGCGGGCCGACCGGCCGGCACCGGCCGGCCGGAGGCCGGCGGAACCGCGCCTCACCCGACCACCGTAGGAACGGCGGGTATCACCCGCGTAGCGTCGAGGGGACGGCAGCGACGCGGAGAGTCCGAACCGTGCATCGTATGCAGCCTCGACGATCACAAACATGCCGCCGGAAAAGATCACCACATCGAGGCAATGCGAGGGGTGTACAGCGCCAACTGGCCGCGCCGGCGGCTAGTTTCCTCCTTGAGGCCAGCGGCCTGCGTGGACGTTCGCTCCGTTCGCCCCGGTCACGTACGACATGGACTGTGCCGGTCACCGCTGTAACTGAAGGAGAGCCTGCTCGATGACGGTGGACACCAGCCAGTCGACGCATTCCGAGCCGACCGGGCCGAGCAGCCTGGGCACGGCCGCTGCCCGGAACCTCGCCACCACGACCAAGTCCGCGCCGCAGATGCAGGAGATCACCTCCCGCTGGCTGCTGCGGATGCTCCCCTGGGTGGAGGCCGAGGGCGGGACGTACCGGGTGAACCGGCGGCTGACCTACACCGTCGGGGACGGTCGGATCGAGTTCGTCCAGAACGGCGCCCGCGTGCAGGTGATCCCCCGTGAGCTCGGTGAACTCGCCGTGCTCCGCGGCTTCGACGACCTGGCCGTGCTGACCGCGCTGGCCGGCCGCTGCGTCCAGCGCGACTTCCGCGCGGGTGAGGTGCTGGTGGAGCGCGGCACCCCGGCCGAGCGGATCCACCTGATCGCCCACGGCCGGGTGGCCCAGGCCTCCGAGGGCCGGTACGGCGAGACGGTGTCCGTCGCGGTGCTGGCCGACGGCGACCACTTCGGCGGGCACGCCCTGCTGGACGGCGAGGCGGTGTGGGACGTCACCGCCACGGCCGAGACCTCCGGCACCCTGCTGACGCTCGCACGGGCGGACTTCCGGGCGGTGCTGGACTCGGCACCGGAGCTGCGGGCGCACGTCGAGCGGTTCTCGGCGATCCCGCTCCAGCGTCAGAACAAGCACGGCGAGGCCGAGATCGCCATGTCGGCCGGCCACACCGGCGAGGTCGAGCTGCCCGGCTCCTTCGTCGACTACGAACTCAAGCCGCGCGAGTACGAGCTGTCCCTCGCCCAGACCGTCCTGCGGGTCCACACCAGGGTCGCCGACCTCTACAACGAGCCGATGAACCAGACGGAGGAGCAGCTCAGGCTCACCGTCGAGGCGCTGCGCGAGCGCCAGGAGCACGAGCTGGTCAACAACCGCGAGTTCGGCCTGCTCCACAACGCCGCGTTCAAGCAGCGGATCCAGACCCACTCCGGTGCGCCGACCCCCGACGACCTCGACGACCTGCTCTGTCGCCGACGGGGTTCCCGGTTCTTCCTCGCCCACCCCAGGGCGATCGCGGCGATCGGCCGCGAGTTCAACGCCCGCGGGCTGTACCCGGACCACGTCGACCTCGGCGGACAGCAGGTCCCCGCCTGGCGCGGCGTTCCGATCCTGCCCTGCAGCAAGATCCCGATCAGTGCGGAGAACACCACCTCGATCCTCGTGATGCGGACCGGGGAGGACAAGCAGGGCGTCATCGGCCTGCACCGGACGGGGCTCGCGGACGAGTACGAGCCGGGCCTGTCGGTGCGGTTCATGGGCATCGACGAGCGGGCGGTCATCTCCTACCTCGTCAGCACGTACTACTCCGCCGCGATCCTGGTGCCCGACGCGCTCGGTGTCCTGGAGAACGTGCAGATCGGCCGCAGGCAGGGCTAGCACCGCCGACCCCGCCCTCTCCTCGCCGGTCCGATCCGATCCGGACCGCCCCGGCGAGTGGTGAGCTGCGCGCCGCCGTACCGGCGCACGCACCGCGGAAGCCGCCGGGCACCGGGCGCCGGACCTCGACACCCGGCGCCTTGCTCCGGCACGCCCCGGGACGGTCCGCCGCGACCGGCACGGGCCCACGTGCGCGGCACGCCCGGAGTGCCCGCCCACAGACACCCTCCGGCGCCACCGTCGTCGGGCCCGCCCGACGTGCCCGGACCCGAGACGTTCCCACACCTGACCAAGGAGCTACGGATGCCCGTCCCTGCGCCTTTGCCCGGGCAGTCGAGCCTGCCCTCCACCGGGACCGGCCCCGGTCCCCTCGCCCACGGCCGCAGCGCCGGAGGACCGGGGGGCGTCCTGCCGGGCCCGCCCTCGGTCCTCCCGCCGGCCGCGGGGACGGCACCCGCCCCGGCCGACGCACCCGTGCCCGTGCCGCAGGCCGCCGCCGCACCCCGCACGCCGAGCCCGGCGCTGCAGCAGATCCTGCGCGGCCCCAGCGGCCTGGGCACGGCGGGGCTCTACCTGCCCCTCCAGAAAATGCCGTCCGCGGCGCCGGAGCGGGCCGCCGAGCCGGTGGCCGGCCGGCCCGTCCCGGGGCTCTACCACCACCCGATCGCGGAGCCCGACCCCCACCGGGTGGAGGAGGTCAGCCGGCGGATCAAGGCGTGGGCGGTGGACGAGGTGGAGCTCTTCCCGCCGGACTGGGAGGACCAGTTCGACGGGTTCTCGCTGGGCCGCTACATGGTCGCGTGCCACCCCGACGCGCCGTCGGTCGACCACCTGATGATCGCCACCCGGCTGATGGCGGCCGAGAACGCCCTCGACGACTGCTACTGCGAGGACCACGGCGGCTCCCCCGTCGGCCTCGGCGGCCGTCTGCTGCTGGCGCACACCGCGCTGGACCCGCTCCACACGACCACCGAGTACCAGCCGGACTGGGCGGAGTCGCTCCACGCGGACGCACCGCGCCGCGCCTACCGCTCGGCGATGCAGTACTTCGTCCAGCAGGCCGGCCACTCGCAGGCCGACCGGTACCGGCACGACATGGCCAGGCTGCACCTCGGGTACCTCGCGGAGGCCGCCTGGGCCGAGACGGACCACGTGCCGGAGGTGTGGGAGTACCTGGCGATGCGCCAGTTCAACAACTTCCGCCCCTGCCCGACCATCACCGACACGGTGGGCGGCTACGAGCTGCCGGCGGACCTGCACGCCCTGCCCGCCATGCAGCGGGTCATCGCGCTCGCGGGGAACGCGACCACCATCGTCAACGACCTGTACTCGTACACCAAGGAGCTGGCCGGCCCCGGCCGGCACCTGAACCTCCCGGTGGTGATCGCGGAGCGCGAGGACTGCTCCGCCCGCGACGGCTACCTGAAGGCGGTCGAGGTCCACAACGACCTGATGCACGCCTTCGAGAGCGCGGCGGCCGACCTGGCCGCCGAGCTACCCGATCCGCGCGCGTTGCGCTTCCTGCGGGGCGTGGCCGCCTGGGTCGACGGCAACCACTACTGGCACCGAACCAACACCTACCGCTACAGCCTGCCCGATTTCTGGTAAGAACGGATTCATCTGTGACCAACACTCAGCTCGCCGCCGCCCCCGCCTCGGCCGTCATCCCCGGCCCGGCGACTCCCTACCAGGGCGACATCGCGCGCTACTGGGACCACGAGGCCCGGCCCGTGAACCTGCGTCTGGGCGACGTCGACGGTCTCTACCACCACCACTACGGCATCGGCGAGATCGACCGTGCGGCGCTCGGCGACCCCGAGGACAGCACGTACGAGAAGAAGCTGATCGCCGAGCTGCACCGCCTGGAGTCTGCGCAGACCGACGTCCTCCTGGACCACCTCGGGACCATCGGGACGGACGGGACCCTCGTGGACGCCGGCTGCGGCCGCGGCGGCTCGATGGTGATGGCCCACCAGCGTTTCGGCTGCAAGGTCGAGGGCGTCACCCTGTCGGCCAAGCAGGCCGAGTTCGCCAACGGCCGCGCCCGTGACCTGGGCATCGGCGACCACGTGGGCGCCCGCGTGTGCAACATGCTCCACATGCCGTTCGAGACCGGGACGGTCTCGGCGTCCTGGAACAACGAGTCGAGCATGTACGTCGACCTGCAGGACCTCTTCGCCGAGCACTCGCGGATCCTCGGCGTCGGCGGTCGCTACGTCACCATCACCGGCTGCTGGAACCCCCGGTACGGCCAGCCCTCGAAGTGGGTCTCCCAGATCAACGCGCACTTCGAGTGCAACATCCACTCCCGCCGGGAGTACCTGCAGGCGATGGCCGACAACCGCCTCGTCCCGCAGGCCGTCGTCGACCTGACCCCGGACACCCTGCCGTACTGGGAGCTGCGGGCGACGTCCTCGCTGGTCACCGGCATCGAGGAGGCGTTCATCAACTCCTACAAGGACGGCTCGTTCCAGTACGTCCTGATCGCCGCCGACCGCGTCTGAGCACGCGGAGGGGCAACTCGCCCGGGTCGGTCGGACCGCCGGTGAGGCGGCGCTCCGACCGGCCCGGGCCAGTAGGTGAGCGACGGGGGCGGTGGACGAGGACGCGAACACCTCGCCCGGTCGGGTCACCGACCGCCGGCCCGTCCCCGTCCGGCGCTGCCCGAGCCCCGGGAGGTCTGGGCCCCGGGAGGTCTGAGCCCCGGGGTCGCTTGCGGCCGGGTACCGCAGTCAGCCGCGGTACCCGGCCGCAGTACGTGTTCCCGTGCCGGCCTTCTCCGCCCCGGCCCCCGCGTCGTGTCCGTTCCGGGCGGCGGGTGTCACACGCCGGGCAGGGCCAGCAGGTCGTCCATGGCCGCGAGGACCTCGGGCCAGGCCGGGGTGCGGGGGTCGACGAGGTCGAAGTGGCCGCAGTTCCCCGGAGTCAGCAGGCGGGCGCCGCACGTCTCGGCGTAGCGACGGGCCAGTTCCACGGGAACGCTCCGGTCCTGCTCGCCGTGCACCACCACGGTCGGCAGGTCGACCTTCCCCAGGGCCGCCGGGTCGGCGGCGGCGTAGCGCTCGGCGACCTGCGCCGGACCGCCGCCGAGCAGGTCGGCCACGGCTTCGCCGCCGGGGCCGAGGTCGTACGTCGCGTGCAGGTCGGCGACCGGGGCCAGGGCCACCACGCCGGCGAGCCTCGGCGCTTCGGCACTGCGTCCGGGCGCTCCCTCGGGGAGGCGGTGGCGCAGGCCCGCCCACAGGGCCAGGTGTCCGCCGGCCGAGTGCCCGAGCAGCAGGACGCGGCCGGGGTCCACCGCCCCTCCGGCGACCCGGCCGACCTCTGCGGGCAGCAGGTCGGCCGCCCGGGCGACGTCGAGGAACGTCGTCGGCCAGCCGCCGCCCCCGCCCACCCGCCGGTACTCCACGTTGGCCGCCGCCCAGCCGCGCGAGGCCAGGTCCGCCGCGAGCGGCGACAGTCCCGACCGGTCGTACGGCTCGCGCCAGAGGCCGCCGTGCAGCAGCAGGACGAGTGGTGCCGGTGCCTGCCCCGGGCCCGACCGCGGCAGGTGGAGGTCCGCCACCTGGTCCGGGTGCGGTCCGTAGGCGATGGTCGTCATGACGGGTGCTCCGTTCGTCGAGGGGTCGCGTCCGGGACATCGTGGTCGACCGCACGGCTGCCCGAGGTCGCCGGGGGTGGCCGGGGGCCGCCTCTCCGCGGTGGTGCTCAGCGGCCGGCGGGCGTCCGCCTCGCGGGCCGCGGCCGAGGCCGGCGCACCGATCTCACGGGTGATCAGTTCGGCACCCCCCTCGTACGAACGAGTGGTCTGCGGCGACGGTGACGGCCACGCCCGGTTCGTGGACGCTCCACGCGCGCCTCCGGTGTTAGCTTCGAACCGCTCGTCGGATTATCCGATGTGCGCCGACGGCGCCCTCGCAGCACGGCCCGTCGGGAGTGCCTTCTGTCCGACCGGCGTCATGAGGTGGCCGAGTGGGTGTGTGGTCTCGACGCGCAGTACTGGCCGGCCTCGTCGCCTCACCGGTCCTGGCGGCCGCCTGCGTCTCCGGCGCCGTCCGGAAGGCCCCGCCGGACGGCGAATCGCAGGGCGGGGCGTCCGACGGACCCGGACCCGCCGGCTACCGGCGGCTGCCCGTCCCGCCGCTCGCCGAGTCCCGGACGGAGAACGGCGTCCGGTGGTTCGACCTGGAGGCGCGGCCCGGCATCGCAAGCATCGTGCCGGGCAAGTCCACGCCGACCTGGGGCTACTCGCAGGACATCCTCGGACCGACGCTGCGCGCCCGCACCGGTGAGACGGTCGGCGTCCAGGTCCGCAACGGCCTGCCCGAGGCCACCTCCGTCCACTGGCACGGCATGCACCTGCCCGCACGCTTCGACGGCGGCCCCCACCAGCCGATCGAACCGGGCGCGGTCTGGGAACCGTCCTGGACGGTCGCCCAGCCAGCGGCGACCCTCTGGTACCACCCGCACCCCCACGGCACGACCCAACTGCACACCTACCGCGGCCTGGCCGGCCTCTTCCTCGTCGACGACGGGACCGGCGCCGACACCGGTCTGCCGCACGAGTACGGCGTCGACGACCTCCCCGTCATCGTGCAGGACAAGAAGCTCAACACCGACGGCACCCTGGACGAGCGCGACGACGCCGGGACGGGACTGATCGGCCCCACGGTGACGACCAACGGCATCACCGGGGCGTACGTCCCGGTCACCACCGACCGGGTGCGCCTGCGCATCCTCAACGCCTCCACGATGCGGGTCTACGAACTCGGCCTGGACGACAACAGCGAGTTCGAGATGGTGGCCTCCGACGGCGGGCTCCTCGCGGCACCCGTCCGGCTGCGCCGCCTCGCACTGACCCCCGGTGAACGGGCCGAGATCGTCGTCGCCATGCAGGCGGGCCGGCCGCGCACCCTGCGGTCCTTCCCCGCGCCGCTGCCCGCCAGGAAGGGCCGCGGACCCTCCGGCGGCGCCGCCCTGAGCGAGGAGTTCGAGCTCCTGCTCCTCAACCCGGACGCGGAGCTCCGCACGGCCCCCGCGACACCCTCGAAACTGGCCGCGATCCCGCCGCCGGTGACCGCCGCCGCGGTGGCGCGCACCTTCGCGCTCGACGGGAACACCATCAACGGCCGGCCGATGGACATGAACCGGATCGACGCCACGGCCACCGTGGACGTCCCGGAGATCTGGACGGTGAGGAACACCCACAACCGGGTGCACAACTTCCACGTCCACGACAACCACTTCCAGGTCCTCGACGTCAACGGCAGCCCACCCCCGCCGGAACTGGCCGGCTGGAAGGACACCGTCTCCGTGCCGCCGTCCGGCTCGGTGCGCCTCGCCGTCGTCTTCCGCGACTACACCGACCCGCAGAGTCCGTACATGTTCCACTGCCACCTGATGCGCCACGAGGACGACGGCATGATGGGCCAGTTCCTCGTCGTCGAACCGGGACACCCGGCCGGCTGACCGCCCCCGCAGCGCGCCTGACGGCCTGACAGCTCGGGCCGCCGGATGCGGCCGTGCGCGGCTGCCCGGGCATCGTGCGACGGGGGCGCGGCGCGGCAGGAATTCCGGCGTCCCGGCGGCGGAGCCGTGCGGGCATCGGCGGGTGATCGACCACCGGGAACCGTCCGCCGCCGACCTGGTGGGGCGGCTGCCGGTGAAGGTGAAGGTGCCGCCGGGAGCGTTCGGCTGCTCGGCCCCGTCGACGACCCGGTCGTCGCCCACGACCAGCACCTCGGTGCCGTCGAGGCGCATCTGCACGAGGACGCGGCCCCGGCGCGTACCGTGCGGACCTGCGCCGACGGCCGGCCGCGGAGCGACGCCTGAACGGCGATCCACCGGCAGTGCCCGCAGGACCCCGAGCACGCTCGACATCCCGACAAGCCCCGCGGTCGGAAACCTGCTCGGGCCGTTGACCAGCCGAACGGGTGAATCGTACGAGGCAAAGCGCCGCGCGGCCTCCTCGCCCGCGAAGGCGACCGCGACCGCCTCGGATCCGGTCGAACGGGCCGCGGCTCGAACGCCCGCTCGCCGCCTGACCACTGGCCTCCGCGGCCCTGCCCAGGTCCGTCGCACCCATGGAGCAGGCGCCATCCCCTCCTCCCGGCAGATGCTCGAAAAGGTCCGATTCGACCAGGGATCGCCTGGAGGAAATCCGTTTGAACGAGGCATTCGAACAGCAGCATCATCGGCGCCAGCCGCTCACACCTGCCTGAACTCGCTTTCTCAGTAGCCCACTTGGCCACCGCCGCACGGAACTCCGGCCTGCCCGCCGTAGGCCGGCTGCGGCCGTGACCGCCCCGACGACCGAGGAGTCCCTGATGACCGACTTCGACGTGCTGACCGACCTGGCCCTCCGGGAGGGCATCGAGTGGATCGGCATCGGCGTGGTGGTCCGCGACCGGTCCGGCCGTGTGCTGGTGATCCGCCGGGCCCCGCACGACGTTCCGCCCGGCGCGTGGGAGTACCCCGGAGGTGGCCGCGAGGAGGGCGAGTCGCTGCCGGCCGGCGCGGCACGGGAACTGGCCGAGGAGACCGGTCTCACCGACCTGCCGCTGGAGTACGCACGCAGTGTGGACTTCACCACCCAGTCCGGTCTGCGCGCACGGCAGTTCGTCTTCACCACGGTGGTCCCGGACGGCACCCCGATCGCGCTCTCACCGGACCACGACGACCACCGATGGGCCGCCGCCGACCGGATGCCCACGATCGGCGGCCACCAGCGCCGGCTGCTCGACCGGCTCGCCGCCGACCCGTCGGGGACGGCGGGCGTGCCGACCGGTTGATCCCCCTCGGCGAGGTGCCCGGCCCGAAGGCCGCGCCCTACCTGCACCACTACCTGCCGCTGCTCTCGCCGGCGGCCGACCGACCCACCGGGAGGACCTCATGACCCAGCCCGACCACGCGAACGGCCACACGAGCGTCCGTACGGACGCCCCTGCGAACGGCCGTACGGACGGCCATGCGACCGGCCCCGCGCACGCCGGGCGCCACGCGACGAGTGCCGAGCCGCCGACGCTGGTCGTCGGTGTCCACCTCGTGCTGGCCGACGAACGCGGGGTGCTGCTCGGCAGGCGCCGCAACACCAGCTTCGCGGCCGGCCTGTGGCATCTCCCGGCCGGGCACATGGAGCGCGGCGAACCGGTGACCCGCTCGATGACCCGCGAGGCCGAGGAGGAACTCGGCATCACCATCGCGGAGGACGACCTCGAACTGGTCCACACCCTGCACCATCTCGGCGCGAACCCCGACCGCAGCCGTCTCCAGCTCTTCTTCCGTCCCGGACGCCACGGCGGCCGTGTGCGCAACGCGGAACCGCACAAGTGCGAGGAACTCCGCTGGTGGCCGCTCGACCGGCTGCCGGCCGACACCGTCCCGTACACCGTGCACGCCCTGGGCGAGATCGCCCGCGGCAACCTGCTCTCCACCCTGAGTCGGCCGGCATGACCGCACCCGCCCTCCCCGACGACGCCGTCCGGCTGCTGCGCGCGACGGCGGGTCCTTGTGAACCGCTCGCAGTGCGTTCGCACGACCGGGCGGGCGAGCCGACGGTCCGGGAGGTCCGCAGCGGTGGCGGGCGCCGCCTCTTCGCCAAGCGCCACCGGAACGAACGCATGCACCGGCGGGAGACGACGGCCTACCGGCGGCTCGTCCCCGCGCTCGGTCCCGGGCGCGCCCCGACACTGCTGGCCGCGGATGCCGACTCGCTGCTCGTCGTGACCACGGCCCTGCCCGGCACCCCGGTCGTGGGGGCAACCCCGGGCCCGGCCGAGGAACGCGAGGTCCACCGGCAGGCCGGTCTGCTCGCGGCGCGCCTCCACGCCCGTCCGATCAGCGGGGGTGTGGTCGGCGAGCAGCTGCCCTGGCACCGGGAACGCCGAAGGGAACTCGACCGCGCCCGTGCGGCCGGGCCGTCCGAGGAGGACATCGCGGTCCGGGCCGGGGCCACGCCCAACGAGCGCCCGCACGGCGTTCCTCGCCGGCTACGGACCCGAACCGACGCCCGGGGAGTGGGCGGCGTACCGGGCCTGGGCAGCCGTCGACCGCCCGCCCTGCGCTGGGCCCTCGACCACCACCGCGACGAGGAGGTCCTCGGCTACGCCCGCACCGTGCTGGACCTGCTGCGCCACCCCGCCCCGCCTTCTTGATCCCCGACCCCGTGACACCTGGAGGTAGCACCGTGGAGAGCCTTCGCCAGGCCGTGGCCGTCATCGCCCACGACCTTCCCCGCGGCACGGTCGCGACGATGCACTACGCCGCGGACGGCTGGAGCCGGACTCCGGCGTGGACCCTCCCCGGCGGCAAGGTCGAGGTCGGTGAGCGCCTCGACGAGGCCGCCGCCCGCGAGCTGCAGGAGGAGACCGGGCTGCTGGTCACGCCGGAGGACCTGCAGCTCGTGCACACGGTCCAGGTCAGCCAGGGCTGGGACGGCAAGGGTCCGTTCCTGCTCTCGGTCTTCCTCGCCACGACCTGGCACGGCGAGCTGACGAACGCCGAACCGGACAAGCACCTCGACGTGTGCTGGTCGCCGGTCGGCGCGCTGCCGCTGCCGATGTTCCCGACCGCGCACGCAGCCGTCACCCACTATCTGTCCGGGGGACGCGGATTCTCCACCCACGGCTGGGACGGCGGCGACGTCGACCCGCATACCCTGGTCGGTCCATGACCGCGACCGGCGGCGGCCCCGCCCGGACGGCGACCACGCCGCCCTCCTCGCCGACGACCTGCGCTTCGGCGCCTCCGGACACCCCTGGGAAGGCGATCGCCGAGGACGCCGGCCAGGTGGGATCATCACGTCCTCCGCCGCGACGGCCCGCCCACCGGGCGACCACGCACCCCGGCGCCGTAACGCCCATCGCGCCCGGACCGCGTCCCGCCCCCGCCCCCGTCCCCGCCGGGGAGGGACGGTCCGCGCGCGGAGCGCGACCTCAGCCGACCCGGCCCGGGCCCGCCTGTGCGGGCAGCTTCGCCGCCCTGGCCCTGGCCCAGTGGAGCAGCCCCGCCGCCACGACCGCGCCGAAGGCCGCCGTCCGGAGCAGGGAGTCCGCCGTTCCGCTGTGCAGGGCGGCGGAGAACGGCAGCACCAGCAGCGGCACGCCCACGGCCGGGCCGGCCGCGTACCAGGCGGCGAACGCCGCGATGTTGCCGCCGCCACCGCCGGTCGCCCGTGCGGGTCGGTACAGCAGGTCGCGGCGGGCGGCGCCCCGGCAGGCGTTCACCAGCCCCGCAGCGACCAGGGCCGGGACGGCGGCCGGGGCCAGCCAGGCCGCCGGGCCGGCGCCGCAGAGCACGGCCACCGCGCTCCCGGCAGCGCCGAGCAGCAGGCCGAGCACGGTCGGCACGACGGCGTGGCGCAGCATCAGGCCGGCGAACGGGTACGGCGTCCAGAACGCCCGGCGCACGTCGTCCGTGTCGATCCTGGCCGGTTCCAGCAGTTGGGCGACCGCCAGGTAGCCGAAGGACAGGGCCAGGCCGGTGGCGGCCAGGAGGAGGCTCCCCCGGGCCGTGTGGGCGGGCACGGCGCACAGCATCGCCGGGACGGTGAGCAGCACGGCGCGGCCGAGCCGCGCGGGCGAGCGGAGGAGGGCGAGCGTGTCCCGCCAGTACACGACGAGCCAGGCCCT
Source organism: Streptomyces sp. NRRL B-24484 (assembly GCF_000717715.1). Taxonomy (GTDB): domain Bacteria; phylum Actinomycetota; class Actinomycetes; order Streptomycetales; family Streptomycetaceae; genus Kitasatospora. The sequence continues at coordinate 49,611 of NZ_JOAI01000024.1, forward strand.
GCGCGGCGCGGGCAGGCGGACCTTCAGTCGGCGGTCACCACCGGAGGCCGCGTTCACGGCCAGTCGTGCGGCGCGCAGTTCGACGGTCCGCAGGGCGGCGAGGACGCTCGCGGCGTTCCTGGCCCGTTCGCGGAGCAGGGTCAGCGAGACGGTGGCGGCGGCCCGGTCGGCGCGCACCAGGCACCCGACGGTCGACACGACGAGCAGGGCGCCGGCGGCCCAGGCGCCCGGGACGGCGGCCGGTGTCGGCGCCAGGGCCGCGATCCCCGCCCAGCCCCAGGGGCCCGACCACAGCACGACCCGGTCCAGCCAGTGGACGGAGTGTCCGGTGGCGGCCAGGGCGCTCTGTGCGGCGAGCGCGAGGACCAGCACGGTGGCGTACGGGGTGAGCCGGCGCGCCAGGCGGGCCGCCCGTTCGCTCCGCTGGACGGACAGTGCGGCGCAGACGCCGAGCAGCGGCAGGCACGTCCCGCCGAGCAGGCACCAGCCGAGGGTGGCGGGCAGGCCGGCCCGCACGGTGAGCCCGAGGACGACCATGGCACCGGCGGCCGCGACGATCCCGGGGAACACGGCGAGCCCGCAGGACAGCCGGAACCAGGGGCGCAGCACCGGGCCGGGGCGGACGGGGTGGACGAGCAGCCAGTCGATCGTTGCCCGCGGCGGCATCACCGGCCCGCGCCAGAGGCCGTCGCGGACGGCGAGCAGCAGGACGGCGAGTCCGACGGCGGCGATGCCGCCGGGTGCGGCGGCCAGCAGCGCGGGGCCGTGGCCGGTGTAGTCGGCGCCCATCGCGGCCTGCAGGAACAGCCCCAGGCTGGGAACGCCTCCCCAGACGATCAGGACGAGCACCGTGCAGTAGAGGGCGTAGGCGACCTGGCGGGCGCGGTTGAGGCGGTGCGGGGTGCGCAGGGCGCGCAGCAGGGCCAGCGCTTCGTCGGTCCAGTCGTCGTCATCGCTCCACTCTTCGGGCGACTCGTCGACGGGCGCTGCGTCAACGGGCGACTCGTCGACGGGCGCTGCGTCAACGGGCGACTCGTCGACGGGCGCTGCGTCAACGGGCGACGTGTCGACGGACCCGTCGCCGACACGTGTTCCGTCGGCGGGCGTGCCGTCGGGTGCGTCCTCCGCTGCGACCGCCGTGCCGTCCGTCGCGCTCACCGGCCCTCCCCGCGGTGCGCGGCGCCCAGGGCCCCGACGCCCGAGGTCTCGGCGGCCAGCATCTCCTCGGGTGCGCCCTGCCGGAGGATGCGGCCCTCCTCCAGCTCCACCACCCGGTCGGCCACCGCCAGGGCGAGGTCGGCGTGGTGGGTGACCAGCAGCACAGCCACGCCGTCGGCGAGCTCCGCCTTGATCAGGTCGGCGAGCCGTCGGCGGGCGCCGGGGTCGAGGCGCTGCTCGGGCTCGTCCAGGAGCAGCAGGTCCCGTGGCCGGACGAGCGCGCAGGCCAGCAGCAGGGACTGCATCTGCCCGGAGGAGAGCGCGGAGGTCAGTGCGTCGGCCCGTTCGGCGAGCATCCGGTCCTCCAGGACCTGCTGGACCCACTCGGCGGCGCCGGCGACGCCGTGCGCGACCGCCACCAGCAGCAGGTGCTCGCGCACGGTGAGGTCGGGATAGCAGGCGACCGTGTCGCCGACGACCGCCACCCGGGCCCTGATCCGCGGGTCGTTCTCGTCCATCGCCAGTCCGTCGAACCGGACGGTTCCGGAGCTCGGCAGGTCACGGCCGGCCGCGACCCGCAGCAGCGTGGACTTGCCCGATCCGTTGTGGCCGATCAGCGCGACGCACTCGCCGGCGGCCACCGCCAGGTCCATCGGATGCAGGACCGCCCGGTCGCCGTACGAGCGGCTCACCCCGGTCAGTTGCAGCAGTGGCCGCCGGGGTCCGGCGTGCGACTCGGCAGGGTTCTCAACCACGGGGGCACCTCTCGACGATCGATCGGACCACAGTACCGACCGGGAGCCCGGCCCCGGCGGCCCCGGCCCCCGGGCGCTGCCCCGGACCCGGGCCACGTCCGACGGCCTCGTTGCCCGTCCGGTGTGCACGCGGCCCCGGGCGCGGTGCTCGTGGCGCGCCGGCGACGGACTGTCGGCGGGCTGTCAACTCTTCGTGACGGCGTCGACTCCGTCTAGCGTTGGTCCGGAAGGGATCCGAACCCGAGGTGGAGGCGCCGATGAGGGTCGTGTTCGTGCACGGGGCGTGTGTGCGGGACGGGTCGTGGTGGTGGCACCGCACCGCCGGTCTGCTGCAGGAACGTGGCGTGCGGAGCGTGGCCCCGGCGCTGCCGAGCTGCGGCGAGGCCGGCGTGCCCGGCGGTGCCACCGGTCCGGGGCTCGCCGAGGACGTCGCCGCGGTCCGGCAGGTCCTGCAGGCCGGCGACGAACCCACCGTCGTGGTGGCCCACAGCTACGGCGGCATCGTCACCGCCGAGGCCGCCGCGGGCGTGGCCTCGGTGCGCCACCTGGTGCTGGTCTCCAGCTACCTGCCCGAGGTCGGGCAGGGGCTGTCGGACTTCGGGGACGGCAGCCCGGCCCCCTTCCTGGACGTCGACCCGGTCGCGGGCACGTTCGGGGTCCGTCCGGAGCTGCTCGTGGACACCTTCCTGCAGGACTGCGACCCCGACGTCCGGGCGCAGGCGGCGAACCACCTCGCCCGGCAGAGCGTGCGGGTGACCGGTGAGCCGGTCACCGCGGCCGCGTGGCGGCAGGTGCCCTCGACCTATGTCGTCTGCGCGCAGGACCTGGGCACCCCGCCGCACCTTCAGCGCGAGTTCGCGCGCCGGGCCGACGAGGTGGTCGAGCTCGACACCGGCCACCACCCGTTCCTGTCCCGCCCGGCCGCGGTCCGGGACCTGCTGCTCGGCCTGTAGCCGAGGCACCGCGATCAACCGCCGAGACCATGCGGTCGCGGCCGTCACCGTTCGACGGCGCTCTCCCCCAGACCCCGGGCCGACGGCGCTGCCCGGGAACACGAGCGCGGGGTCAGCCGACGTCGATGCCCGTCACCACGGGAGCACCGACGCCCACCGCGTCCGCCTCGTACCCGGCCTCAGCGAAGGCCCGCCTGGTCAGGTCCACCGCCGCTTCGCCGGCGGCGGTCCGGTCGGGGGCGTCGACCTCCAGCCGCAGGACGAACGTGCCCCCGCTCTCGTCCAAGGTCAGCACGTCCAGGTCGGGCACCTGGGCACCCACCTCCTCCGGATCGGCCCCGTGGACGACGGCCAACAGGGCACGGCGCGCCGGTTCCTCCAGTGGCTGCCGCACGGTTCCGGGAACAGTGATCACGTAACTACCCATGTCAGTCGTCTCGCCGCCGAGCGGCCACCGGAAACCCCCCGCCGCCGGGTTCTCGCGTCGCCGGGTTCTCGCGTCGGCACCGCCACGGTTGCACGCCACCGACGGCAGCGGTTGCAGCGGGTCACCGGCCCCACGGGATGCGGGACGGCGATCGCACCTCGGACCGGCCGGCCGGGTGCCGTCCTCGCCGGAACGAGGCATCGCACGCCCTCTCACGACGGCCCGGAAGAGTGGTCGCGCCCGACACTCGGGGCGCAGCGCCCGCTTGCGGTCCGGCGAGGGGCCGGATCGGCGTGGTCAGTGCGGCGTGCGACGATCCGGGTCATGATCGCCTCGCTGGAGTCCCTGCTGCCCGTCTCCGGGCCGCACCGCTCGACCACGTACCCCGACTGGGCCGCCGCGCACGATCCGTCGGCCGCGGGTGCCGCGCGCGACCTGACGGTCGAGATGGCCACCCGGCTCAACCGGTCCTGGCACAAGCCGGGTGCGTTCGTGGACGAGATGGCCCGTCGGGCACGGCGGCTGCCGCCGGCGCACCTGCCGTGGTTCTGGGACACCGTCGGGCACCGGCTGATCGGCACCGGCGGCCGGGCCGCCGGGCGGGCCTACGCGGCGGCGCGCGCGGCCGAGGCCGAGCACGGCCTGCCGGTGGACGGGGGCTACCGGCAGGCCAACGCCCAGCTGTTCGCGGCGGGCGGGGCCATGCCCGCCAAGGAGCTGGCGGCGCATCAGAAGTTCCTCACCGGGACGCTGGAACCGGCCGCCGCGCACGCGGCCCTCGACCGGCTGCTGACCGCGTGGGCGGGCTCGTCCGCCGACCTGCCGACCGATCTGGTCCGCGGTGCGCGGGCCTCCGCGAAGGCGGCCGGGCACGGCGACGCCGAGGTGGCGCGGCTGGTCGGGGCGGTCCTGGCGGTCACCCGGAACAAGTCGGTTCCGGACGCGCTGCTGGACGCGGCCGCCCCGCTCCTGACGGCCCATCCGCCGGTGCACGGGCTCCTGGCCGGGCTGGTCGAGGTCTTCCCCGACGGCACCACGGACGGCGGGGCCTGGCTGCGGGTGCTGATCGGCTGCGGCGCCGCCGACGCCCTGGTGGAGGGCCGGGTGGAGCCCGAGGGCGGCCTGCACCGCTGGCTGGGCCACGTCGTCCACATGTACCAGTACGCGGCACAGTCCGGGGGCGGTGTCGCCCGCCAGCAGCTCCCGGCCGAACTCCTCGATCTGGTCGGCCGCTTGGCGCCGCGTCTGAAGGCGGCCGGCACGCCGGTGACGGTGCACACCACCCGCCACCACTGGCAGGGCCTGGACGCCGACCTGCTGGACGCCTGCCTCGCGGCCGGTGTCGCGGTCGTGGACCCGGGCGTTCAGGTCAGGATGCACTTCTGGGGCGAGCGGTCCCGGCGGGATCTCACCGCGCTCGCGGCCGACCCGGTGTTCGGCCCGCGGCTGGAGGGCACGGTGCACGCGGGCCTGCTGCCCCAGTGGGGGCCGTCGCGGGCGCGGCGCGCCGGCACGGCGGTGACGCTGCTGCCCGGCAACGACGGCATCGCCCAGGCTGTCGCGGGGCGCGTCGGCAAGCTCGTCGACACCGTCGCCGGTGGCGGCATGGCCGGTGCCGAGGAGGCCGTCGCCGAACTGGCGGCCCTGCTCGACCGGCCCACCGTGACGGCCCTCGGTGGCATTGCCGACGCCCTCGCCGAGGCGGGCGCCGCCGGTGCGCTGCTCCGCTCGCTTCGGGCCGGCCTCCCGGAGGAACTCGCCTGGCCGGCCCTGGAGTCGGTGTACGCCGAGTTCGCGGCCGACGCCGAGCCCGGCACGGCACCGGAGACCGGCGCGGACCCCGACGAGGACGGCCCGCTGCCCGGCGTGGCCGGGGTGACCTCCACCTGGCCGGTGCTGACGGTGTTCGGACGCACCCGCGCGGTCGCCGTCGCCCCGGACGGCGTCCGCGCGTCCTGCCGGTTCACCGTGCCCGACGACGCCACCATGTTCGCGGTCCACTACGTCGGCGGCTCCTTCCTGGTCAGCTGGACGGTGGCGGACCGCCCCCACCACTGCGACACCGCGGTCTGGGCCGACCGTCCCGACGAGCCCTTCGCGCCGGACGAGCGGGGCGGCCTGGTGCCGTACGACGGCAGCCTGGACGGCGCGTACGGATTCCAGTTCGAAACAGCCGACGGCGGTGGCCGCCACGGCGGCGAGCGGGTGCTGCGCCCGGGCGGCACCGAGGGCATCGACCGTTTGGAGCTGCAGCTCTCCGACGGCTCGCGGACCTGGGTCAACGGCGTGTTCCGGGACCGGCCGTGGGAGGCGGTCGACCAGGTCACCGGCGAGTCCCGCGGGGTCGTGCAGCTGCCGGACTTCCCGGGCCGCGCGCCGAGCGCCGACCCGGCCGCGGAGCCGTCCGAGCTCGGCACGGCCCTGGACGTCGAGGCCCTGCAGCTGGCGCCGCTGCCCGCGGGGGCGACCGGCGCGCCGCTGGGCTGCCGGGACGGATTGGTCGGCACCCGGGTGCTGTACCGCACCCCGCACCGGCACGCGGCGCCCGACCACTTCCTGCTGGAGAGCATCGACGGGCGCACGGCCCGCTTCGACGTCGACCGCCAGGGCCAGCAGCCGTGGGGGCTGTGGGCGCCCCCGGAGGGCGCGGTCGAGGACGTCGTCCTCGCCGAGGCCGAGACCCGCACCGGCGTCCGCGCCTACACCGCCGACGGCAGCCTGCTGTGGGAGCTGGACGGCCACCGCTCGCCCGCCGGCAAGTGGGCGCGGCGGAACCGGCGCGCCACCGTCTCCACCGGCGTCGCCCTGCCGCCCGCCTTCTGGTACCTGCTCCGTACCCGGGACGCGGCCGGCTCCCGGGCGCTGCGCGGCGTCGCCCGGGAGAGTGCGGAGGCGCTGCTCGCGGCCGCCCGTGCCGGTGCCGGGGAGCTGCGCACGGCGATCGCCCGCCAGCTGCCCGGGGTCACCGATCCGGTGCTGGTCGAGGCCGTCGCGGCGGTGGCCGTCCGGGCCGTGCGGGTGGACGAGCGCAGGCTCGCCCTGCACCACCGGGTCACCCTGCTCGCCGAGGCGCCGCCCCTGCCGCGCGGGTCCGCACCGGACACCGAGCTGGTGCCCGCCCTGTTCGGGCTGGTCACGCCGGGTGACCGGGACGAGTGGCGGCGCGCTCCGGACGTGCCGCTGCCGGCCACGCTGAGCGCGCTCGCCGCCGACGGCGCCTGCCTGGCGGGCACCCTCGTGGAGGAGGTGCGGCGCCTGTCGCCGCCGGCGCCTCCGCACGACTGGTCGCAGTTGCTGGGCGCGATCGACGCGGTGGCCTGGCGGGCGGCCGTGGCCGCGACCGCGGACCCGGCGCGGACCGCCCTGCTGGCGTTCCTGGGCACCTGGGCGGACCAGCCGTTCGCCGCCGCCGGCAGCCGCTGGCGGGTGGGCCGGGCGGCCGCCGCCGTCCTGGACGCGCTCCGCGAGGACGGGACGGCGGTGGCCTCCGCCGCCGTGAGGCCCGGGTCCTCGGAGCACTGGTTCGTCGCGCCCGCGGCCGGGCCCGCCGCCGGGGACGCCGCCGGCGGCCCGGTGCCGGCGGCCGTTCCGCGGGCCCGGCTCGTCGCCGTCGAGCGCGACGACGCGGGCCGGCTGCGGGCCCTGCTCGCCGCGGTCTACGCGCACGGCCCGCTCGCGGTCTCCGAGGCCGCTGCCGCGCGCTTCGCCGAACTGACCGGTGTCCGGCGGGCGGTGGCCCGGCTGGTGGTCGCCGGCCTGGTCGCCGGGTCGGACCGCGAGGACCACCGCAGCCTGCTGCGCAAGGCCCCGTACCGGGCGACGGCGATGACGGTCGAGGCGTACGACCGGCTCCGCGAGCGGCTCGGCGGTGAGGGCCGGCGGGCCGTCCTGGCGGCCGCGCTGCCCGAGGACCCGGCCGAGCTGTGGCGGCCCGGCGGGGTGGAGGCCGCTGCCGAGCGGATGGCCGCGGTCTGGTGTGCGCGCCTCGGCGCGCAGCCCGCCCTGCACGACGGGGCGGCCGATGCGCTGGAGGCCGAGCTGGGCCTGCCGGAGGTGTGGGCCCGGCGGCTCGCCGGCGGCTACGAGGCCGCCGACGACGGGACGGTGCCGGCGGCGGGCTGGGAGCTGACGGCCACCCCGTACAGCACCGGGGTCGACGTCAGGGCCGTCCCGCCGGCCGGGCTCGACGTGCGGTACGGCACTCCCGTCGGGCTGCCCCTCCGGCGGATCGCGAGCGCCCTGGTGTGGGCGTGCACGGACCGGCCGGTCGGCGATCCGGCGGTGGCCGGCGCGGTCGCCCTGCACGACCGGCTGCTCGCCGAACTCGCCCGTCCGGAGCTGCTGTTGGAGCTGGACCGCGGGTACGTGGAGGACACCGAGGAGGGGATCGCGCGGCGCTTCGGGCCGGTGCGGACACCGGTGGCGGACGACCGCCGCAAGGAGGAGGGCCCGCTGCCGCACGTCGCCTACGACTCCGGGCCGCTGGTCGTCTGCGCGCCGCGCGGCACCGCGTTCCTGCGCCCGGCGGCGGCCGACCCGGAGGTGCGGCGCACGCTCCGGGAGATCCCCGGGCTGGCCGCGGGCCTCGACCTCGTGGCGCCGCTGCTGCCCGGCGGCGGCCTGCAGCGGATGCTCGACCGGAGCCGTTCCGGAGCCGTCCCGGCGGGTGCGTACGAGGCCGACCCGCGGCGGTCCTGCCCGGAGCTGGTCGCCCGGGTACGCAGCCGGCTCGCGGTGGGCGCCGACGCGGCCGCCCTCTACCTCCAGATCGCGGCGCTCGCCGCACCCACCGACCGCAACGTCCGCCGCTGGAACGGCTGGACGGCCAAGCAGCACACCGAGGCCCGCACCGAGCTCCTCGCCACCGGTGTGGTGGTGGAGGCCAAGCGCGCCCGGGCCGGCCGGGCGCTCTTCCTGCCCGGCGGCTGGACGGAGCTGAAGGCGCCGCACCTGCCACTGGAGACCGTCAAGCTCGCCTCCCACCGCGTGACGCCGCTGTGGGGCAACACGATCCGCTCCCCGTTCGGCAGGGTGCTGCCGGTCGCCCCGCTGCACGAGATGTTCGCAGCGGCCTGGGAGCGGGAGCACGGCAGCGGCGCCGCACCGAAAGACAGCTGACGGCCGACAACCAACGACCGCCGCCCCGGGTCACGCTCCACCCGACCCGTCCTGACCCGGGCAGCCGACCGCCCGCCGGCACGTCCACACCCGGCGGGCGCGTCCGCGTCGGCCGATCAGGTCGTTCCCGGAGGAATTCCTCCTCGATCCGGTGAATGACGGTCCATCGGGGCCCCGGCCGTCCCACCCTCTCGCGATGCTGCCCGAGCAGGTGCCGAGGTGCACCACGAAGCCCAGAGAGGTGTGATCCATGGACGGCGCACGGGTGTACGTGGCCAACTTCGTCGGCAGTTCCGTCTCGGTGATCGACACCGCGACCGATGCCGTCACCGCCACCATCAGCAGCTCCGACGCGAGGACCCCGGCCGGCGTGGCGGTCTCCCCGGACGGCGCACGCGTACACGGCCGACTTCAACAGCAACGACGTCGCTCGGGCTGACGGACGGCAGCGTCCACACCGCCCTGTTCCGGTTCAGCTGACCCGACCCGACCCGACCTGCCCAGCCCCCGACCGGCGGGCCGGTCCGACGGCCGTCCGCCCCGGGTGCCCGGCTCCCCCGCCGGCCGCCCGGGGCACCGGGCCACGGGTCTCCGGGGTGGTACCGGGTGCCGGCGGCTCAGTCGCGCCGGGCGTGCGGCACGTCGAACTGCTCGGCGGAGACGCGGAGCCTGAAGACGTGGTAGGTCCAGCCCTGGTAGGCGAGCACGAGCGGGAAGAAGACGATCGCGACGACGCTCATCACCTTCAGGGCGTAGCCGCCGGAGGCGCTGTTGTGCACGGTGAGGTCGAAGGCGGAGTCGGTGCTCGACACCATCAGCCGGGGGTAGAGGTCGGCGAAAAACGACAGCACGGTCGTCGCGATGACGACCGTGGTGGCCACGAAGGCCCAGCCCTCGTGCCGTCCGGCGAGCAGCCAGCCGGCGGCGATCGCCGCGATCACGGTCGTGAGTTCGAGGACGTCCGGCAGCACGCCGCCGCCGGCGACGGAGTGCGTCCAGGGCTGGAAGACCAGGACGGCGAGGACCGTGACGGGGGCGATGCGCCGGGCCAGCCACAGAGCGCGGTCCCGGACCGCTCCGGTGGTCTTGAGCGTCATGAAGACGGCACCGTGCAGCAGGCAGAGCAGCACCAGGGTGATCCCGGTGAAGACCGAATAGCCGGAGAACAGGTCGCCGAAGTCGCCGGTGAACTCCTGGCTCTGGTCGATCGGCACGCCGTGCAGCAGGTTGCCGAGCGCGATGCCGATGAGCAGCGGCACCAGCAGGCTGCCGGCGGTCAGCAGCGCGTCCCAGGTCAGGATCCAGCGTGCGCTGTCGACCTTGCCGCGGAACTCGAAGGAGACGCCGCGGACGATCAGCCCGACCAGCAGCAGGATCAGCGCGGGGTAGAAGCTGGAGAACATGGTCGCGTACCAGGCCGGGAAGGCGGCGAACATCGCGGCCGCGGCGACGATCAGCCAGACCTCGTTGCCGTCCCAGAGCGGCCCGATGGTGTTGATGGCGGCCCGGCGGCCCGCCTCCTCGCGGGAGACGAAGGTGTGCAGCATGCCCACGCCGAGGTCGAAGCCCTCCAGGACGAAGAAGCCGGTCCACAGGACAGCGGTGACGATGAACCAGAACGTGGCGAGCGCCATCGGGCGGCCTCAGTAGGTCAGGGCCGGGACCGCGGTGTCCTCGGCGGGGGGCGGGGAGAGCTCCTTGCGGGCGTACCGCGTGAGCAGCACCACGGCCACCACGGCGAGCGCCGCGTAGAGCAGGAAGAAGACGATCAGGCTGGTGGCGACGGTGGCGGTGCTGACCGACGGGGACACGCCGTTGCGGGTCAGCTGGAGGCCCTGGACGATCCAGGGCTGGCGGCCGTTCTCGGTCAGCAGCCACCCGGCGGTGTTCATCAGGAAGGGCAGTGCGCCGGCCCAGACCGCGACCCGGTGGAAGCGGTGTGCGCTGCTGAGCCGCTTGCGCCACAGCAGCCACAGGCCCCACAGCCCGACCAGGAGGACGACCACGGCCAGGTAGGCCATGACCCGCATCGACCAGTACTGGATGAAGATGTTCGGGATGTAGTTGCCGGGGCCGTACTGCTGCTCGTACTGGGCCTGCACGGCGTTGAGCCCGAGGACCTGTCCGTTCCAGTGGTTGGTGGCCAGCAGGGAGAGCAGGTGCGGGATGGCGATGATCTGCGTCGGCGTCATGTCGTTCTTGCCGCCGCTGATCTGGAACAGCGAGAACGAGCAGGGTTGGCAGGTGTCCCACTGCGCCTCGGCGCCCGCGATCTTCATGGGCTGGTACTTGCCCTCGGTGACGCCGAGTTCGCTGCCGACCAGCATCGCGGCGAGGATCACCGGCACCAGGACGACCAGGGCGAGCCGGGCGGCGGCGTGGAAGGCCAGCGGGGACGAGCCCTTGCGCAGTTGCCAGGCGGAGACGGCGAGCATCACGACGGAGCCGGTGACCAGCGAGGCGAGGATCACGTGCAGGTAGCCGCGCAGGAACACGGGGTTGGTGAACAGCTTCCAGACGTCGTTGAGCTGGGGCCGGCCGGTGGAGGGGTCGATCGTGTAGCCGACGGGGTGCTGCATCCAGGAGTTGGCGGCCATGATGAACGCCGCGGACAGCGCGCCGCCGACGGCGACCAGCCAGATGGTCGCCAGGTGCACGCGCGGGGGCAGCCGGTCCCATCCGAACAGCCAGAGCCCGAGGAAGGTCGACTCCAGGAAGAACGCGGCGAGCCCCTCTATGGCCAGCGGCGCGCCGAACACGTCGCCGACCGTGCGGGAGTACGCGGACCAGTCCATGCCGAACTGGAACTCCTGGACGAGCCCGGTCACCACGCCCACCGCGATGTTGATCACCAGCAGGGTGCCGAAGAAGCGGGTGAGCCGCAGCAGGTCGTCCCGGCCGCTGCGGTGCCAGCCGGTCTGCAGCAGGGCGGTGAGGAATCCGAGACCGATGGTGACGGGTACGAACAGGAAGTGGTAGATCGACGTCATGGCGAACTGCAGCCTGGCGAGGTCGAGTTGGCTCATCTGTTCCCCATTGCGAGTGGCTCGGCCCCAGTCAAGCACGCCCCTGGCGGCCCGGTCGGGAGGGCACGGCCGGTGTCATCCCATCGGCCGACACCGCGCAGGCGGCCGTCCCCCGGGCCGCGGGCCCACCGACCGTCGGCCGGTGGGCCCGCCCGGTGGCGGTCCGTCACTTCGGGTCGTGCCAGTGGTCGCCGTCCGGCAGCAGCGCGTCGGCCTCCTTCGGGCCCCAACTGCCCCTGGCGTACGGGAGGGCCGGTGACGCGTTCCCGAGGATGGGGTCGACGACCCGCCAGGCCGCCTCGACGGTGTCCTCCCGGGCGAACAGCCACCGGTCGCCGTCCAGGGCCGCCCCGATGAGGCGGTCGTACGGCCGCATGTCGGACCCGGGGACCTCGCTGAAGGAGAGTTCCTCGTGCTTGGCCTGCCAGCCGCCGCCGGGTGCCTTGCCCGCCAGGGTGAGGGCGACCTGCGTCTCCGGCCAGACCCGGAACCGCAGGCTGTTCGCGGCCGGGCTCGGGCGCAGCCCGAAGACGTCGTGCGGGGCGCTGCGGAAGTGGATGCTCACCTCGGTCGCGGTCACCGGCATGCACTTGCCGGCCCGGATCAGGATCGGCACGTCCGCCCACCGCCAGGAGTCGGCGGCGAGCCGGACGGCCGCGAAGGTCTCGGTGGTCGAGCCCGCGGCGACGCCGTCGACGTCCAGGTAGCCGTCGTACTGTCCGCGCACGACGTGTTCGGGGGTGAGCGGGCGCAGCGAGGAGACCACGTTGGCCTTGGCGTCGCGCCAGGACTCCAGTCCCTCGCCCGAGGGCGGTTCGGCCAGCACGGTGGCGAGGACCTGCAGCATGTGGTTCTGGACGACGTCCCGGACGGCGCCGGTGCGGTCGTAGAACCGGCCGCGGTCGGAGACGTCGAAGGCCTCGGCCATGGTGATCTGGATGCTTCTGACGTGCGTGCGGTTCAGCAGCGGTTCGATGACGGAGTTGGCGAACCGGGCGAAGAGCACGTTCTCCACCGGGTCGAGGCCGAGCCAGTGGTCGACCCGGTAGATCGACTCCTCGGGGAAGTACTCGTGCATGGTGGCGTTGAGTTCGCGGGCGCTGCGCAGGTCGGTGCCGAAGGGCTTCTCGACCATCACCCGGGCGCCCTTCGCCCGGCCGGCGTCGGCGATGCCCTTGGCGATCCGGCCGAAGAGCGGGGGCGGGACCTCCAGGTAGAACAGGGCCCGTTCGCCGGAGCCCATCTCCCGGGCCATGGCCTGGTAGGTGGCGTCGTCGTCGAGGTCGCCGTCGACGTAGCGGAGCAGCCCGAGCATCTTCCGGGCGGCGGGCGCGGTCGGGTCCATGCCGTTGAGCTTCAGCGAGGCCTCGGCGTAGTTCCGGAACTGGTCGAGGCCCCAGCCGCTCTTGGCCACGCCGACGACGGGGACGTCGAGGACTCCGCGGTCGACCAGCCCGACCAGGGCGGGGAAGGTCTCCAGTTTGGCCAGGTCACCGGTCGCGCCGAAGATGACCAGGGCGTCCATCTGCTGTGCTGCCATCTCGTTGGCCCTCCTGCTCATCGCATGCGGTCGGCGAGGTGGTCGCCGACCCGCAGCGCGTTGGCGATGGCCGTCAGCGACGGGTTCACCGCTCCGATGCTCGGGAAGAAGCTCGTGTCCACGACGTAGAGGTTGTCCAGGTCGTGCGCCTTGCAGTTGACGTCCAGGGCGGAGGAGGCCGGGTCGGTGCCGAACCGGACGGTGCCGGCCTGGTGGGCGGTGGCGCCGATCGGCATGCCCTTGTGCAGGTAGATGCTGCGGGAGAGCAGGTGGTGCTCGTGCATCCCGAGCTCGCCCAGCATGCCCTGGAGCTTGTGGCGGAGCCGTTTCAGTCCGGCGGTGTTGTTCTTCTCGTCGAGGGCGAGGTGCACGTTGCCGTCGGCGTCCAGAGTGACCCGGTTGTCGGGGGCGGGCAGGTCCTCGCCGCAGAGCCAGAAGTCGACGGCGTGGTGCGCGATGACCTCGAAGGGCATGTCGGGGCTGACCGCGCCGGCCCAGCGCGGGGCCTCGCCGTGGATCTGTTCGGCGTCGGACTTGCCGAGCATCTGGATACCGCCGAGCGGGTAGTCCCAGTCGTCGGCGCCGAGGTACCAGTCGTGCAGCGCGAGGGTCTTCTGGAAGAGGGTCGGGTTGGGTTCCTTCGAGACGGCCATCAGCGCCAGGTTGTTGTGGCGCATGTAGTGGCGTCCGACCACGCCGGAGCTGTTGGCCAGCCCGGCCGGGTGCTTGTCGCCGGCGGAGCGCAGCAGCAGCACGGCCGAGTTCACCGCTCCGCAGGCGACCACGACGATGTCGCCGGCGAAGGTCTCGGTGGTGCCGTCGGCGAGTTCGGCGACCACGCCGGTGACGGTCCGGCCGGTGGGGTCGGTCTCCAGTCGCCGGACGTCGGCGTGGGTGATCATCCGGACGTTGTCGTGCTGCAGCGCCGGGTCCACGCAGATGACCTGGGCGTCCGACTTCGCGCCGAGCGGGCAGGGGAAGCCGTCCACCCGGTCGCAGCGGATGCAGACGCTGTCGTGCGCCGCCCGGCCGGTGGCGTCCTGGCTGAGGTTGACGCCGATCGGCAGGTGGAAGGGGTGCAGGCCCTGCTTCTCCAGGTCGTCGCTGAGTTGCTGGATCCGCGGCTCGTGCTCGACCGGGGGGTGGGCGTACTGGGCGCTCGCCGGGCCCTCGGTGGGGTCCTCGCCGTGCCGGCCGTGGACGAGGTAGAGGTGCTCGGCCCGGGTGTAGTAGGGCTCCAGGTCCTCGTAGCGGATGGGCCAGGCCGGTGAGAGGCCGTCGTGGTGGCGCAGTTCGCCGAAGTCCTCGGGGCGCAGCCGGAAGAGTGCGGCGCCGTAGAACTTGGTGTTACCGCCGACGTAGTAGTTGACCTCGGGCGGGAAGGCGTTGCCGTCCTTGTCGTACCAGTACTCCGGGGCCCGGTACTTGCCCTTGACGAAGACGGCGGTGGAGTCCCAGTTGTCCCGTTCGCGGGGCAGGTAGCCGCCGCGTTCGAGGATGAGGATCCGTTTGCCGGTGGGGGCGAGGCTGTGGGCCAGTGTGCCGCCGCCTGCGCCGGTGCCGATGATGATGACGTCGTAGTGCTGGGTGTCAGCCACGGGGACTCCGTTTCCGGGCCGGTGCTGCCCCCGCGGGGCTCGGCGCCGGCCGTCCTGCGGCCCCGCCCGCTGCCTCGCTCAGGGGCGGCGGGCGGGGCCGGGACCATCTCCGTCGACGCTAGAGCGGCGGCCCCGGGAAGGCGAGTGCAGGCGGGCATCGGGGTGCGGCGGGGCGGTGCTGCGGGCGAGGGCCGCGGTGGCGGCCGCCAGGGTCTCGGCGATGCTGCCGGCGGCGTCGACGGTGGCGCCGGGTTCGTCCTCGGCGAGCGGTTCGAGGGTCTCGTACTGGGAGTCGATCAGGCCGGGCGGCATGAAGTGGCCGGTCCGTGCGGCGCTGCGGCGGGCGGCGAGTTCGGGGTCGAGGTCGAGTGCGAGGAACCGGATCGGGGCGCCGGTCGCCCGGAACCGGTCGCGGTAGGCGCGTTTGAGGGCGGAGCACGCGACGACGCCGCCGCGGCCGTCGTCGGCCCACTGCCGGATGCGCTCGGTCAGCGCCGCGAGCCAGGGTTCGCGGTCCCGGTCGGTGAGCGGGTGGCCGGCGGCCATCGTGCGGCGGTTCTCCGGGCTGTGGAGGTCGTCGCCCTCCAGGAACGGCACGCCCAGGCGGGTGGCGAGGGCGGCGCCGATCGTACTCTTGCCCGAGGAGGAGACCCCCATGACGACGATCACGGGGGGTGCGGGTGCCGGCTCCATGTGCGTCTCCCTGCCGGTCGGCGGTCACCGTGTGAGACTGGTGCACGACCACTGTCGGGTGCCCGCCCGCGTCCCGCAGGAGATGAGATGTCCGGCACTGACGTCGGGGCGGTGAGCGGCCCGCAGGTGCTGCTGCCGTACCCGCCCGGCGAGGTGGGGGGCCTGCCGGCGGGCTGGGGTGCCGCGGTCTGGGACGGGACGAACGGTCCGCCGGGCCCGGAGGTGCTCGCGGCGGTCGAGTTCTTCGTGATCCCGTACACCTTCACGGCGGCGGCCCGGCCGCTGCTGGCGCGGATGCCGCGGTTGCGGGTGCTGCAGTCGCTGAGCGCCGGTGTCGACGATCTGGCGCCGTACGTGCCCGCGGGCGTCACGCTGTGCAACGCGCGCGGTGTGCACGACGCGAGCACGGCGGAGCTCGCGGTGGCCCTGGTGCTGGCCTCGTTGCGCGGGATCCCCGGCTTCGTGGAGTCCCAGCGGGCCGGGAGGTGGTCGGGCGGGTTCCGTCCGGCGCTCGCCGGGCGGACGGTCCTGATCGTCGGCCACGGGTCGATCGGCGCGGCGGTGGAGGCGCGGCTCGCCGCCTTCGAGTGCGAGATCGTCCGGGTGGCGCGCACGGCGCGGCAGGCCCCGGGCGGTCCGGTGCACGCCTTCGGGGAGCTGCCGGGCCTGCTCGGCGCGGCGGACGTCGTGGTGCTGACCGTGCCGCTCGTGCCGGAGACCCGCGGGCTGGTCGATGCCGGGTTCCTCGCCCGGATGAAGGACGGCGCCCTCCTGGTGAACGTCGCCCGGGGTGCGGTGGTGGACACCGGTGCGCTGGTGCGCGAGGTGTGCAGCGGGCGGCTGGGTGCGGCGCTGGACGTCACCGACCCGGAGCCGCTGCCGGCCGGCCATCCGCTCTGGTCGGCGCCGAGCGTGCTGATCACCCCTCATGTCGGCGGGAACAGTTCGGCCTTCGAGCCGCGTGCCCGGGCGCTGGTGCGCTCGCAGCTCGAACGCTTCACCGCGGGGCTGCCTCCGGTGAACACCGTCCGGTGAACGCGGTCGGTGATCGGCGGGCTCAGAGGACGGCGATCGGGTTGACCGGGGAGCCGGTCCCGCCGGCCAGGCGCAGCGGTGCGACCATGCAGAGGAAGGACCAGCGGCCCTCCTCGGTGCAGACCGGCAGGAGTTCCTCGAACTGCAGGTAGTCGAGCAGGTGGATGCCGAGGGCGTGGACGGCGAGCACGTGGACGGGGAAGCCGACCCCGTCGACCGGGCTCGGCGCGCAGTCGTTGTTGCTGTCGCTGCCCAGGACGGCGATCCGCCGCTCGGCCAGCAGTTCCACGGCGGCGGGGTGCAGGCCGGCCCGGGCGGCGGCCGCGTCCCATGCCCCCATCTCCCGTCGCCGCCGCCGGTGGCCGACGCGGACGAAGAGCAGGTCGCCCTCACCGAAGCGCACTCCCTGGGCCTCCTCGGCGGCCTGCAGGTCCTCGGCCGTCACGTACTCCCCCGGTTCCAGCCAGGGCACGCCGCGCAGTCCGGGGATGTCGAGCAGGACGCCGCGGCCGACGATGCCGGCCTCGGCGAGGCCGACGGTGAGGGCCCCGGCGCCGGTCGCGGTGAGGGTGGTGGCGGGGACGCCGCCGTACAGGGTGCCGTCGTAGACGACGTGGCAGAGCGCGTCGAGGTGGCTGTCGGCGTCCCCGTGGACGTTCATCTCGATGCGGTCCCGCGCGAATTCCAGCCCTTCGCCGCGCAGCCGCCCGGCGACGGCGCCGGTCATCGGGTGGTGGGCGGGTTCCGGGTTGTCGGGCCTCGCGCGTGTCCCCACGGGTGCGGCCAGGCTCACGTGACGGCCCGTCCGCACCTCGCCGGCGGCGGCGAGGACGCGGGCGGGGGTGATCGTCTCCAGGGCTCCGCGCGGGTGCTCGCCGGCGGGCGCGGCGGCGGGGGCTGCGGCGCTGATCCGCCGGTGGAGGGCGTCGAACGCGGCCCGGTCGAGGCGCGCCGCCCGCTGCTGTCCGGTGGGCTCCGGGTCCTGGCCTGCGTCCACGGTCGGTTCCTCTCCGGGTCAGCGCCGGGTGGCGCGGTCCAGGGCGTCGTCGAGCGAGGACGCCGCCATGATGAGCGAGAGGTGGGTGAACGCCTGCGGGAAGTTGCCGAGTTGCTCGCCGGAGGGGCCGATCTCCTCGGCGAACAGGCCGACGTGGTTGGCGTAGGTGAGCATCTTCTCGAAGGCGTAGCGGGCCTGCCGCAGCCGGCCGGCCCGGGCGAGCGCGTCGACGTAGAGGAAGGTGCAGAGGCTGAAGGTGCCCTCCGAGCCGCGCAGGCCGTCGGGTGAGGCGGCCGGGTCGTAGCGGTAGACGAGGCTGTCCGAGACGAGTTTGCGGTCCATCGCGTCGAGGGTGGAGAGCCAGGCGGGGTCCTTCGGCCCGAGCAGGCCGACGCGCGGGATCAGCAGCAGGGAGGCGTCCAGGACGTGGCCGTCGTAGTGCTGGACGAGGGCCTGTTCCTTCTCGCTCCAGCCGCGTTCCATGATCTGTTCGAGTACGGCGTCCCGGGTCTCCCGCCAGCGGACGAGGTCGGCGGGGCGGCTGAACTCCTCGGCGAGGCGCAGGCCGCGGTCGAAGGCGACCCAGGTCATGACCCGGCTGAAGGTGAAGTCCCGGCGGCCGCCGCGGGTCTCCCAGATGCCTTCGTCCGGGCGGTCCCAGTTCTCCGTGAGCCAGTCGAGGGTCTTCGCCGCCGCCTTCCATCCGTCGTAGCCGGGCTGGACGCCGGACCGGCGTCCTTCGGCGAGGGCGTAGAGGGCTTCGCCGTAGATGTCGAGCTGGAGCTGGTCCATCGCGGCGTTGCCGGCGCGCACCGGCGCGGATCCGCGGTAGCCCTCGAAGTGGTCGAGGATCTCTTCGGTCAGCTGCGGGTCGCCGTCGATGCGGTACATGATCTGCAGGCGTTCGCCCGGGAGGTCGAGGCGTTCGCGGAGGCGTTCGTTGAGCCAGCTGGTGAAGGCCTCGGCCTCCTCGGTGAAGCCGAGGTCGAGCAGGGCGCGCACCGAGAGGGACGCGTCGCGGATCCAGGTGAAGCGGTAGTCCCAGTTGCGCTCGCCGCCGACCTGCTCGGGCAGGCCCATGGTGGGGGCGGCGACCAGGCCGCCGGTCGGGGCGTAGGTGAGCAGTTTGAGGGTGATCGCGGAGCGGTGGACGGCGTCGGGCCACCGGCCGCGGTAGTGCGACTGGCGCACCCAGCTCTGCCAGTAGTCGACGGCCTCCCAGAGCTGCTCGGTGAGCCCGGCCTCGGTGGGCGGTGGCGGGGCCTCGCCGTCGGGGCCGCAGGCCGTCATGACGACGCCCGAGGTCTGGCCGGCCTCCAGGGTGACGGTGCCGCGGACGTCGCGGTCCGATCGGTGCAGCGGGAAGAGCGCGCGAAGGTGGAGGGCTGCCCCGGGCGCCCGGAAGACGGCGTCCGGGCCGTCCACGGTCACGTGGTGCTCGGCCCGGCCGTAGTCGAAGCGCGGCCGGCAGTCGAGTACGAACCGGACGGTGCCACGGACGGCGCGGACGGCCCTGATCAGGGTGTGGCGGTCCGAGGCGCGGTTGCTGCGGTCGGGGAGCATCCAGTCGATGACCTCGCCGACGCCGTCCTCGGACATGAAGCGGGTGACCAGGACGGCGCTGTCCGGGTAGTAGAGCTGACGGCAGGTCGGGGCGTGCTCCACCGGGGCCAGCCGGAAGTGGCCGCCGCGCTCGTGGTCGAGGAGGGCGGCGAAGATGCTCGGCGAGTCGAACCGCGGGACGCCGAACCAGTCCACCACGCCCTGCGAGGAGATCAACGCGGCGGTCTGCAGGTCCCCCACCAGTCCGTGGTCGGCGATGGGCGGGTAACGGTCCATGAGCGCTCCGAGGTCGCGGGCTTCCTTGACGCAGCGTATCCGCTTTGCCCTATATGTCCGGACATGACGCGAAGCCTCGCCGTCCGGGCTCAGCCGCCGACCCGTCCGGCCTGGATCTGCCGGCCCTCGGTCGTCGTGACGACGACCGGGAGCCCGTCGGGGACCTGCCCCTGGAGGGCGGTGAGCAGCGATTCGACCGGGGGCAGGTCGCCGGGGGCGCGCACCTGGACGTACAGGGTCCGGGAGTGCGCCTGGACGTTGACGACGGCGGCGCCGGGAGCCGCGGCGAGCCAGTCCGCCGCGGCGTTCGCGGTGCGCGTCGTCCACAGCTGCACGAGCACGGTGGCCGCGGTGTTCGCCGCCAGCAGCAGACCCACGGCCCCGAACAGCAGGCCGAGCGCCAGGTACGTCCTGCGGGCGGACCCCTTCCCGGCCGGACGGTCGGCGGTCGTGTGCACCAGGGCGCCGAAGACGACCATGCCGGCGACGACCAGCGCCAGCAGGTTGGAGACGAACAGGACGAAGGAGCCGAGGGCGAGCCACCAGGCGGTCTGCCCGGCGCAGACGCCGGTGACCACGAGCGGCGGCACCAGCGAGATGGCGATCGCGACACCGGGCAGCACGGCGGCGACGTCCCTGCGGGAGAGTGCGACCGCGCCGGCGAACCCGGTGGCGACCGCGGCCACCAGGTCCAGCAGCCCGGGCGAGGTGCGGCTGGAGATCTGGCTGTCCGACAGCAGGTCGTACGAGGCGGGCACCACCAGCGAGGCCACCGCCCCGACGGCCACCACCAGCAGGCCCCCGGCCGCCACGAACAGGGCCGCCGTCGACCGCCGACGCTGCACGGCGCCCAGCGCGATCCCCATGATCGGGGTGGAGAGCGGCGCGATGATCATCGCGCCGATCACCGTGGCGGTGGAGTCCGTCAGCACCCCGGCGGCCGCGATGACGGCCGACAGGAACAGCATCGTCCAGAACGCGGACTGCTTCGCCCGGGTGTCCCCGGCGGACAGGTCGAGGTCCTCCTCCAGCTCCTCCGGCGTCCGGCGCTGGTGATCGGGGAGCACGCGGTCACGGAGGCTGCTGAGCATCCGCCGAGTATCGCGCCGCACGACCCCGCGGCCCGGCCGCCACCCGGCGGCGTCCCCCGGACAGCGCACTCCCGGAGCGCCCTCCTCCCCCGCCGCGACGGCCCACGGACACCGCGCCGGGCCGTCGGGCGGCGCGGCGGGCGGACGGCGGCAGCCCGGCGCCGCCCGAGTTGCCGCCCGATCGAGGCTGTGTGGTGATGGCTCACGACAGGGAACGAGGCCGGTGGCGGACGGACCGGGATCCGGGCCGACACCGGCCGGGAACCGGAACGGTCCGCTGCGCCGCCGCTCGACGACGCGCGGGCGAGGGGCGATCCCCGCCAGGACTCGGACCCCGCATCAGCGTGCGCCCGGGTCCGTCTCGCCCGCGGCGACGAAGGCCGGCTGGAGGACAGCGATGGCGAGGGTACCGGCTCAGGCTTCACCGCCCGCGGGCAGACGGAGCGGCGTGGTGAAGATCGCCTTCGCGCTGGGGCTGGTGCTCTTCGCCCAGGCCCTGCTCGCGCTCTCCCTCGTCAGCGCCCAACAGCTGCTCGTCCCCCGGAACATGCCGTTCGGTGTGACCGGGCCGCCGTCGCCCGTGGTCGCCGAGGTGGCGTCGAAGGTCGGGCTGGACCTGACCTCCTACAAGGACCAGGCGGCACTGACCGACGCCGCGGACCGGGGCGAGCTGTACGGCGGGTACGTCAGCGGCGGAGCGACCGACACGGTCGTCGTCGTCCCGGCGAAGAGCTTCTTCGCCCAGACCGAGCTGGAGCCGGCGTTCGTCGCGGCGGCCCACAAGCTGGGTCAACCGGTGACCGTGCAGACGGTCGCGCCGCTCGCCTCCACCGACCCGGTCGGCGCGGTGACGTCGCTGTTGCTGCTGCCCCTGCTGATCGGCGGCTACCTGGCCGCCGTCCTGGTCTACAAGGCGGCCCACGGCACTGCCGCCGCGCCCTGGCGGGCGGTCATCCTGGCCGGGTACGCGCTGGTGGGCGCGCTGCTGACCGACCTGATCGCCGGGCTGGGGATCGGCGCGTACTCCAGCAGCCACTTCTGGCCGCTGCTGCCGTGCTTCTGGCTCATCACCTCGGCGGTGGCGCTGGCCGCCGCCGCGGTGCAGGCCCTGGTGGGCAAGATGGGCACCCTGATCGTGGCGGTGCTCTTCATCGCCGTCGGCGGCCCACCCGCCGGCGGTCTGGGCACCTACCTGCTGCCGGTCTACTGGCGCAACATCGGTGTGGTCCTTCCGGCGCAGAACGCGGTCACCCTGATCAACCACGTGCTCTACTTCGGCGGGAGCGACATCTCCACCCCGCTGACAGTGCTGTTCCTCTACGCCTTCTTCGGCATCGCCGTGATCGGCTGGTTCGGCCGGATCCGCCCCGGCAGGGAGGCGGCCCGGACGGCCCCCCTGCCCGCAGGGAACCCTCCCGACCGCAGGCGGGCCATGATCGGAATGCTCGTGGCGCTGGGCGTCTGCGCCGTCATGCAGTGCCTGTTCGCCACCACCTACATGAGCGCCTCGCACGCCCCCAAGGCCGACAACCTGCCGTTCGGCACGGTCGGCACCTCGCCCGTCCTGCCCGCGGCCCAGAAGACCATCTCCCTGAAGGTCACCCCGTACCCGACCGAGGCCGCGGCCAAGACCGCGATCGACGAGGCCCGGATCTTCGGCGCGCTGGTCTCCTCCGGCACCTCGAACACCCTGATCGTGGTGCCGTCCATGAGCGACCTGGCCCCGCTCGACCTCGCGGTGAGGTTCGAGGAGGCCGCCAAGGCCACCGGCCAGACCGTGCAGGTGCAGCAGTACGCCCCGACACCGCTGGTGCCCAAGGACCCGTTCGGCCTCGTCCAGGGACTCATGCTCGTTCCGCTGCTCATCGGCGGCTACATGAGCTCGACCCTGCTCATGGCCGCGACCGGCCGGGCGGCCGGCCGCTGGCGGGCCGCCCAGCTCGCCGGGTTCGCCGTCGTCAGCGGCCTCGTCATCGACCTGATCGTCTGCTACTGGCTGCAGGGCTTCCCCAGCCACAAGTTCTGGATCACCTGGCCGATCTGCTCGCTGGTCGTCGCCGTGGTCGCCTTCGTCGCCGCGATCCTGCAGAAGCTGCTCGGCCCCGTGGGCACGCTGGTGACGGTCGTCGTGATGGTCCTCTTCGGCAACCCGTCCTCCGGCGGCGCGAGCGGCGTGCCCTACCTGCCCGCCTTCTGGCGCGACATCGGCCCCTACCTGCCGCCCCGCAACGGCTACGTCCTGCTGCACCACACCATCTACTTCGACGGCCACGGCACGAGCCAGGCCCTGACCGTCCTGCTCGTCTACCTGGGCGTCGCCGCCGCCGTCCTGATCGTCCTCGACCTGCGCCGCCCCGAGGCCGCGGTACCCGTCGACGCCACCGAGGCGGCGGCCGTGTCCGTCCCCATCGGCGCCACTCCGTGAGTGCTCCGCCGTGCCTCCAGGGCCGCGTCCACACGCCGTGCAGCACCCCCGGATAATGATCGTGGCCGGCGGCGCCGGCGACACGGACCGACGGAGAGGCAGAGGACGGATGACCCTGGTGGAGGGCCTGCGCGTGAGGCTGGCCGAGGACCTCGGGATCGGCGGCGCGGTCGCCGGGGAGGCCGCGACGACGGTCGGGTTCCTCTCCCTGGGAGCCGGGATCGAGGGCACCGTCGAACGGGTGGACGGGGAACTCCCGCCGAGCGACGAGGTCCTCGAGTACCAGCGGCTCAAGGCGCTGTTCGAGGACTACGCCCACACCATGCCGGAGGCCAGCCGGAAGCGGCTGGAGGCGGAGATCGCCGCGCTGGAACCGGAGTGGTCGGCGTACCGGGAGCAGGGGAACCGGGTGACGGTGCGCGTCCGGTTCGACAACGGCTTCGTCCTCGACGGGGCGCACCAGGACGTCCTCACCCCGCTCTGAGGCCAGGCCGGCCGGGAGGTGCGCTCCCGGCCGCCGCGCGGGCACCGGTGCGTCGTCAGCCGCCGTCCGCTCCGGGTGACCCGTCGGAGCCGGTCGGCGGTGGGGCGTGCCGGTGCAGCCGGGCGGCCCGGGCGATCAGGTACCGCTGCTCGGGCAGGTTGGTCGTCCGGGCCGCCGCCGAGCGGTAGTGGTCGAGGGCCGCGGCCTCCTCCCCCGCCGTCTCCAGCAGATGGGCGCGCACGGCGTCCACCCGGTGCAGGGCGGCGAGCGGCCCGCCGTCGGTACCGAGACGGTCGAGGAGCGCCAGGCCCGCGGTCGGACCTTCGACCATGGCGAGTGCGACCGCCCGGTTGAGCGTGACCAGCGGACTGCCCGCCACCTGTTCGAGCAGCCCGTACAGGCCGAGGATCTGCGGCCAGTCGGTGTCCTCGGCGCGGGCCGCGCCGTCGTGCACGGCCGCGATCGCGGCCAGCAGCCGGTATTCGCCCGGCCGGCCCCGGCGGGCGGCCGGACCCGCGAACGACCCGACGAGCAGCGCGGTGCCCTCGGCGACCAGGCTCCCGTCCCAGCGGGCACGGTCCTGTTCGGCCAGCGGGATCAGCTCGCCGTGCAGTCCCGTGCGCGCCGGACGGCGGGCCTCGGTCAGCAGCATCACGGCCAGCAGCCCCGTCGCCTCGCCCTCGCCCGGCACCAGCCGGTGCAGCTGCCGGGCCAGCCGGATCGCTTCGCCGGACAGGTCCGCGCGGTGCAGGACCGGCCCGCCCGAGGTGGTGTAGCCCTCGTTGAACAGCAGGTACAGCACGTGCAGCACCGAGCGGAGCCGCGCCGACCATTCCGCCGTGCCCGGCACCGGCGCCTCGAACACCGCAGACGAGGCCTTCAGCCGCTGCTTGGCACGGCTGATGCGCTGCGCCATCGTCGCCTCGGGGACGAGATGGGCGGCGGCGATCTGTGCCGTCGTCAGGCCGCCGACCGCCCGCAGCGTGAGCGCGATCGCCGACGCGGGGGTGAGCACCGGATGGCAGCACATGAACAGCAGCGCCAGGGAGTCGTCGACCCCCGAGGCCTGCGCCGGGACGGATTCCCTGGCCACGCGTTCCTCGCGCCGCCGCCGTGCCGTGTCGCTGCGCATCAGGTCGATGTGGCGGCGGGTGGCGCTCTGCAGCAGCCAGCCGCGCGGATTCTCCGGCACGCCCTCGGCCGCCCAGTGCGAGGCGGCGGCGATCAGGGCCTCCTGGACGGCGTCCTCGCAGGCGCAGAAGTCGCCCGTCCGCCGGGCCAGCACGCCGAGGACCTGCGGCGCCAGGGAGCGCAGCAGGTCCTCGACCTCGGGCCGGTCGGTCACAGGTCGAAGGCGCTGTCGGTCATGACCTGGCGCACCTCGACGGGCTGCCGCGTCGGCACTCCGCCCGGGCCCGGCACCGCCGAGATCCGCGCGGCGATCTCCAGGGCCCGGGCCTCGGAGTCCACCTCGACGACGTTGAAGCCGGCCAGCACCTCCTTGGACTCCGGGAAGGGACCGTCCGTCACCACCGGGGCCGACACGCCGTCCGACCGGACGATCCTGGCGAGCCGCGGGTCCGCCAGCGGCGTGAACCGCACCATCTCACCGCTGGCGACGAGTTCCTCGCTCAGCGCCGCGTAGTAGTCGAAGTGCGCGGCGACGTCGGCGGGCGCCCACGCGTCCATCGGCTCCTCGACCGCTCCGCCGTCGTGGTTGACCATCAGCAGGTACCTCGGCACGTGAACTCCTCGATCATGATCTCCGGCGCGGCCAGTGTGGCGCACGCACCCCGTGAACGGAGCCGCCGACCGGATCTCTACACCTCCCGCGGAGAAATTTCCGGAAACCGCCGCGCGTCAGTGGGCGGGTGCGTGGTCCAGGGCCCGGATGGTCGAGCCGTTCTCGCTCTTGCGCACGTGCATCTGGGTGGGGATGCGCCGGCGCAGGTCCCCGACGTGGCTGACCACGCCGACGGCCCGGCTGTGCGAGCGCAGTTCGTCCAGGACCTGGAGCACCTCGTCGAGGGTGACCTCGTCCAGGCTGCCGAATCCCTCGTCGATGAAGAGGGTGTCGAGGCGGCTGCCGCCGGCCTCGTGGGCGACCACGTCGGCGAGGCCGAGGGCCAGGGACAGCGAGGCGAAGAAGGACTCGCCGCCGGAGAGGGTCTTGGTGTCGCGCGTCCGGCCGGTCCACTGGTCCAGGATCTCCAGGGAGAGTCCGGAGCGGCCGCGGCCCGTCCGGGCGTCGGTGTGCGAGAGCAGGTAGCGGCCCGAGGACATCCGCTTCAGGCGGGTGTTGGCTGCGCGGGCGACGTCCTCCAGCCGCGCGGCGAGGACGTAGGCCTCCAGGTGCATGCGCAGCTGGTTGTCGGTGGAGGTGCCGGCGGCGAGCTCGGCGAGGTGCCGGGCGCGCGCGTGCTCCTCGGCCAGTGGTCCGAGCCGGGTGGTGTGCGCGGTGAGGGCGTCGAGGTGTCCGGCCAGCGCCTCGCAGCACCTCCGGGTGGTGCTCTCGGTGGTGGTGGCGGTGGTCAGCCGTTCGGTGGCCTCGGCGAGGGCGGTGTCGGCGGCCGGTGCGTCCGCGGCCTCCTGCCGGGCCGCCGCCGCGACGGCCGGGTCGTCCACGGTGGCCCGCTGGGTCGTCTGTTCGGTCTGCCAGGCGTCGCGTTCGGCCGTCAGGGCGAGGACCCGTTCGCGCGGCAGGAGTGCCTCCCGCGCCTGGAGGAGGGACGCGAAGCCGGCATCGGTGGCCTGCTCCTCGGCGTGGCGGCGGGCCCGGGCCAGGGTGGCCGCCGCGGTGTCGGCGCGCCCGACCGCGGTGCGGGCGGCGGTGACGGTCGCCCGCTGCCCGGCCAGCTGCTCGATGCGGTCGGTCACCGTCGGGTGCCCGGCCAGGGCGTCCGCCAGCCGTCGGCCGAGGCTTTCGGCGTCACTGCTGCGGGCCTCCCGTCGTCCGCGGTAGTCGGCGATGCGCCGGCCGATCGTCACGAGTTCGTCGGTGCGCTCGGCGCGCGTCCCGTCGAACTGCCGCAGCTGCTCCTCAGCAGGGGCGGCCTCGGCGGCCGCGTGCAGCAGGTCGGTGTGGGTGCGCTCGGCGTCGTCGAGGGCCCGGGCGAGGTCGGCGGTCGCGGCACCGCCCGCCACCTCTTCGGCGGAACGGGCCTGCGCCTCGTACGTGCTGACGGCCAGTTCGGCCGCCTGCGCGGCCCGGCGGGCGGCCTCGAACTCCTCGTCGGCCTGCGCGGCCTCCTCCCGGGTCGGGTGTCCCGCCGCGGCGGTCGCCGGCGCGGGGTGGGCCGGGGAGCCGCAGACGGGACAGGGGCGGCCGGGCTCCAGCTGTCCGGCGAGTTCACCGGCCATGCCCTCCAGACGGCGGGAGAGCAGGTCGACCGCCCGCTCGCGCGCGGTGTGGGCGGCCTTCTTCAGCGCCTCGGCCTCGGCGCGGGCCTCGGCAGTCGTGTCGGCCAGCGCGTCGCGCTGCCGGGCGGCCTCCAGTCGCTGGGTGAGCTGCGGCAGCGTGGCGCCGAGCCGGGTGGCCTCGGCGTGGGCCCGCTGGGCCGCCTCCAGCCGGGCGGTGTGCTCGGCGCGCCGCGCGTCCGCCTGCTGAAGCCACTCCGCGACGTCCGCTTGGTCGGCCTCGGCCTGCTCCAGTTCCGCGTCCAGTCGGGCGAGTTCGGCGGCCAGGTCGGCGGCGCGCTGCTCCTCGGGGCGCAGCGCCTCCAGCTGTCCGATGTCGTTCGTCAGCCGGTTCTCGGCGGTGGCCAGATCCGCGTCGCCGTCCCGGGTGTGCGGTTCGGGCAGGTCCTGCCGGGCCCGGTCCGCCGCCTCGGCCGCCGTGGTGTGTTCGCGGTCGGCGGCGTCGGCGGCGTTCAGCAGGGCCCGCACGGGCTCGGCGCGGGCGGCCAGGTCGACCGTCCCGGCCAGTTCCTCGAAGTGGTCGGCCCGGGCGCGCAGGTCCGCGAGGGCCGTGGTCGCGACGCGGTGGCGGTGCTGGCGCTCGGCCAGGGCACGGGTGGCCTCCGCGTGCCTGGTCGCGGCGGAGTGTTCGGCGCGGGCCGTCGCCAGTGCGGTCTGTGCGTCCCGGTACGTGGCGTCGGCGGCGGCGTGCAGCTCGCGGGCCCAGTGGAGCGTCTGCGCGGGGGTGAGCTCCGGGGTGTCGGCGGAGGGGGTGGGCGCGGTGGTGGTGATGCCGGCGGTGGCGGCGGCGTGCTGGATCCGGTCCGCTTCGCGCCACACCGCGTCCCGGGCCTCGTCGCGGAGCCGGCCGGTCTCCCTGGCGTGGTCGGCGAGCCAGCGCTGGACGGCGGTGAAGCGGTGGGTGCCGAAGAGGCGGCTCAGGACGGCGCCCCGCTCCTTGGCGTCGGACCGCAGGAACCTGGCGAACTCGCCCTGGGGAAGCAGCACCACCTGGCAGAACTGTTCGCGGCTCATTCCGAGCAGGGCGGTGATCTCGCCGTTCGTCTCCTGGTGTCCGGAGGAGACCGGCCGCCACTCCTCCGCTCCGGAGGACGCATCGGTGTGCCGCTGCCAGAGGTGCGCGGTGGCCGCCACGGGGGTGGCGCGGCCGTCCTTCTCCTGCTGGGGGGTGCGGACGATCCGCAGCCGGCGCCCCGCCATGGTGAACTCCAGCTCGACCTTGGTGGCGGTGCCGGGATCGGCGTGGTGGCTGCGCAGCGACAGCGGGTGGCGGGTGCCGGGGACGCTGCCGTAGAGGGCGAAGCAGACCGCCTCGAAGACGGTGGACTTGCCGGCTCCGGTGGCGCCGTGGAAGAGGAACAGGCCGCTCTCCGCGAGCCTGTCGAAGTCGACCTCCTCGGCGGTCCGGAACGGCCCGAAGGCCTGCAGGGAGAGGTGGTGCAGACGCATCAGGCGGTTTCCTTCGCGGCCTCGTCGACACGGGCTTCCTCGACGGCGCGCTGCAGCAGTGCCGCCTCGGCCGGGTCGGCGTCCCGGCCGCCCCTGACGTGGCTGACGAACTCGTGGGCGATCTCGGTGTCGGTGCGGTGGCGGGTGCGCTCGCCGTAGGAGGAGGCGACGGCGTCAGTGCCGCCCTCGGGCTCGAACGCGAGGTGGACGGCGTGCGGGAAGCGGCTGCGCAGCCGGTCCATCGCGTTGACCGGGTGCTGCGCGTCGGTCAGGGTGACGTGCAGCCAGGCCTCGCTCACGGCCTCGTGCGCCGGGTCGGCGAGCAGGTCCTCCAGGCGCCCGGTGAGCTGCGCGAGCGGACGGGGCACGGGCCAGGGCAGGGCCTCGGCGGTGGGGACGGCGTCGGGGTGGAGTTCGACCAGCCACATGGTCTTGGGGTGGCGGGCCTCGCCGAAGGAGTAGGCGAGCGGGGAGCCGCTGTAGCGGATGCGGTCGGTGATCCGCTGCGCGCGGTGGAGGTGGCCGAGGGCCACGTAGTCGACGCCGTGGAAGACGGACGCGGGCACCGTCGGGATGCCGCCGGCCGTGATGTCCCGTTCGCTGTCGCGGCTCTCGGCCGCGCCGGTGACGAAGGCGTGGGCGAGGACGACGGAACGGGTGCCCGCGGGGCGGGTGGCGAGGTCGGCCCGGACCCGGTCCATCGCCGCGCCGAGCACCGCCTCGTGGGTGGCGGCAGGGGCGCCGAGCGTGTCGCGGGTCATGGCCGGTTCGAGGTACGGCAGGCCGTAGAACGCGACGGGGCCGTGCTCGTCGTCGAGCACGGCGGGGATGTGGCAGGTGGCCGGGGCGGTGCGCAGGTGGATGCCGGCGCGCTCGATCAGCCGGGAGGCCACGCCGAGGCGGCCGGGCGAGTCGTGGTTCCCGCTGATCATCACGACGGGCACGCCGAGGTCCGCGAGACGGTTCAGCGCGTGGTCGTAGAGGGCCACTGCCTCCAGGCCGGGGATGGCGCGGTCGTAGACGTCGCCCGCGACGAGGACCGCGTCCACCCGGTGCGCCCGCACGGTCGCGACCAGGTGGTCGAGGAAGACCCGCTGGTGGTCGATGAGCGATTCACGGTGGAAGGTCCGGCCCAAGTGCCAGTCCGAGGTGTGGAGCAGCCGCATGGTGGCTGGCATCGACGATGACTCCTGCTTCTTGCACGGTGGTGACGGGGGTTCCGGGCGTTCCGGGGTTCCGGGCGTTCCGGGGTTCCGGCGGCGTTCGCGGCGGGCGCGGGCGCAGCTGCCGTGACGGTCGGACACCGTGCAGTGCCGGCCCGTCCGCCGGGCTCGCCGGGGCCGGGCGCCGAGCACCCGGGGTGACCACGGTGTCATCGCGGCGGGTGGCCGTACAGGTGGTGCGGGGGTCGCCGGTGGTGAACGTGCGGCGCCCCGGGGCGCGAGCGGGAGGTTGTGCTCGCCTCGGCCGCAGGGGTGCGCGGCTGCCGGGCGGAGGGCTCGTCGGTCGATCGTCTGTGCAGGTCAGGGTTGTGTGTGCGGCGTCCGGCGGCGGGTCGTGGGCGCCGGGTAGACGGCTGCCCGACTCCGGATCGGCCATGCGTTCGACGAAGTTCGGGCTCCTGGCCGTCCGGAGTGTCAGTGCCCCGGTGTAAAAGCGAGCACGGGGCTCCGTCCGGCTCCGCGTCGGAGCGTCACGTCGGCCAATGAGGTGGGGGTGTGTCGATCGGTCGGCTGGGCTCGCACTTATGGGTGGCCCTGCGTTGGTGATCGAGTTGGCGGAGCCGCTGCCCGCCTCGGTCGTCGAGCGGCTCCGGGACTTCCTCGCCGGATCGTCGTCCTGGTTCGAGGAGAAGCGCCCCGGCGGCTACGACTTCAACGTCTTCGCCGACCGGCTCGGTGTCGAGCACTCCCCCGCGGTCGACGGGCGCCGGCCGTTCCTGGTCCACGTCATGGGGCCGGGCATCGGCGACGAGGCCGTCTTCGAGGCGGAGCACGCGGACGAACCCGACCCGGTGCCCCTCATCGGCTTCAGCCCGGTATGGGCGGTGGACGTCGTCGCCGGGTGCAACCGACCGGTCGACCACCTCGCGACGGCCCTGCTGACGGCTGCCGCCATGGACGTGGTCGGAGGCGTCGCCGGCGCCGAACTGCTCGACGACCAGGTGGACCTCGTGGCCGGCCTTCCGGGTGTGCTCGCGATGACGGACGGCCCGCTGCCGACCGTCTTCGGCACGGCGGAGTTCCTGCGTGCGTGGGCCGCACAGCCGGGCTTCCGGCTGCTCAAGTAGGCGAGCGGTCGCAGCGGGGGCGCACCGTACGGCTCCGTCTCGATCGCGTCGTGGCCCGACGGCACGGTCGGCGGCGAGGGACCGGGTTCGTCCGGTTCCCACCACGCGTAGGGGGGCGCCTCGGGGACCCTCGGAAGCCCGCGTGATGCGCCCCTCGTACTGGCGCGGGTGCTGAGCCGTTCACCCGCGGACTGCTGACCGGCAAGGCTCGGCGGCTGGTCGAGGCCCGCGCCTACGGGCAGTGCGTACGAGGGTCCTCAGTCGAGCGGGGTGAACGACGGCGGAACGAGGTCCCCCACCGCGAAGGGGGCGGCCTGGCCTCCGGGCGAGACGACCTGGAGGACGAACTCGGGCACCCTCATGTCGAACCGGTGCCACGCCACCGAGTCCTCCTCCAGGGCGAGGACGGGCCACACCTCGGGGTCGGCCGAGCAGGGGAGCCAGAAGAAGACGTCGCCCTGACAGCTCTGCCCCCACGGCACGAGCCCGCCCGGGGCCGGTCGCGCGACGTACGGATCGAGGATTCCCGAGCCGTGCACGGCGGGTGCTGCCCACGCGGCCGTCAGGCGTGCGGGGGAGTCGGCTCCGCCCGCGCCGGGAACGAAGAGGTACTGGCTGAACTCCCCCGCCCCGAACACCTCCACCATCTCCTTGAAGGACCCGGGCAGCCCGAGCCCGATCTCGCCCTCCACCGCCGCCCAGTCGCACGACGAGGACCTTCCGCCACGCCACCCCACCAGCTCCGCCAGAGCGTCCACCGACGACATGCCCCGAACCATCTCCGTCCAAAGATCCGGAGGACACCGATGGGAAGACGCCGGTGTCCGAACGCGCTCACCCCGGCCCGGGGCCCGAGCCGGGGGGCTGGGGTGGGGCCTCAGGTGGTGGGGAGGCCTGCGTAGGTGCGGAGTTCCGCCTGGTCGGCGGGGATCTGCCAGCCGCGCAGGATCTCCCGGAAGTTGCCCCAGCACCAGGTGTCGTCGCCCATCGAGGCGAGGGTGGTGACCAGGCGCTGCTGGCCTTCGTCCAGGTCGGCGAAGGGCGGCAGGGCGGTGGGCGGGCGGTTGCCGAAGGCCAGGGAGAGGGCTGCGGCGGTGACGGGGAAGGCGGCCGGTCCGGAGGCCGAGGCGAGGCCGGTGGTCACGGCGGCGAGGGCTTCGGCCGGGTAGCGGTCGGCGACCTGGGTGAGGGCCAGGGCGGCGTACCCGCGCAGGTCGCCGTCGTGGAACGGGACGGTCGGCCCGTCCGACTCCGACTCCTCCTCCGAGTCGGAGTCGTCGGCCTCGACGGCGGCCAGTTCGGCGAGCACCGCGGCATCGACGGCGGACTCGGCCCCGGTGCTGCCGAGTCGGGCGAGGGCGATCGCGGCGCCCCGGCGGACCGGTGCCGCGTCGGCGGTCA
Source organism: Streptomyces sp. NRRL B-24484 (assembly GCF_000717715.1). Taxonomy (GTDB): domain Bacteria; phylum Actinomycetota; class Actinomycetes; order Streptomycetales; family Streptomycetaceae; genus Kitasatospora. Next base: position 81,307 of record NZ_JOAI01000024.1, read on the forward strand.
GGAACGACCGGAGCCGTTCCACGAGGGCCTCGTCACCGAGCAGTCCGGCCGCGATCAGCGCGCTGGCGGCGACCGCCGGGACGGTCTCGCGGTCGGCCAGGTCCAGCAGCAGCGGCAGGGCCGCCGCGGCCTCCTCCGGGAACCAGGCGAGCAGGCGGCAGGTCTCGGCCCGGACGGCGGGCTCGGGGTCGGCCAGCAGTGCGGCCAGCGCCGGAACCTCCCGCCTGACGGCGTCGTAGGCGGCCAGTTCCGCCTCGCCCGAGGCGAGGTGGCGGTCGAAGTCGAACATGCGGCGCTGGAACTCGCGGGCCCGGCGCTCCCCCTCGTCGGTGGCCCGGGCGACCCAGGCGTCGTACTCGGCGAGCATCTCGGCCGGGTCCTTCGCCCGGAGGTCCGCCATGTCGCGCCGCCACTCCTCGACGGCGACCCCGCCGGGCAGGTGCGCCTCGTCGAAGCCGATCGCCAGCGCGGCGAGCAGTTCCACGGCCGAGGCACGGCCGGGCAACGCCGGGGCCGTGGCCATCCGGGCCAGGAAGGGCACCGCGGAGGCCGAGGCCTGGTACCGGCTGCCCTGGTGGAAGATGTTGCCGTACAGGTCGTCCAGGGCCTGCTCACGCCCGTCGGCGTCCTCGCCGCACAGGGCCCGGAGCTGGTCCGGAACGTCACCCGCCGGACCGTAGGCATGTTCCAGGGACGTCCAGTCGATGGCGTCCAGGCCTGCGAAAACGCTGTCAGTGCTCTCACTCGTCACGGGTGAGAACCTCCCACACCGCACTGACACGCCGACCGTCGAGGTACGGGCCGGCGGCCGGACGTCCTCGGCACGGGTACGAACGGCTCCGGCTCCGGGGCGCCCCGGCCTCAGTGTTGAACGCGTTCAAATGAGGTGCCAGGATGGTGCGGCTCCCTCGGGAGCGGGGAGGAGGAGCCTGACATGAATCCTGTGGCGCTGGTGCTCTCCGGCGCGTTCTTCGTCGTGCTGTTCGCGTCGCCGATGCTCGCCGTGCAGGCCTTCGGGCTGGTCGAGCGGTGCTTCGAGGTGTCCGTGCTGCGCGGGGTGTCGGCCGTCCTCGCGCTGGTGGCGGTGGTGGACGGCTCCGTCCTCGCGCTGCTGCGGCTGGGGATATTCGCGGTCTAGGCGAATCGGCCCGGTGCGCTTGCCTGTTGGGCCGCGGGCGGCAGGCCACCGGTCCTGGCCTACGATCATCTCCGTGACCGCTGCGCTGATCCTCGTCGACCTGATGCCCCGCATCATCGCCCTGCCCCTCGCCCCGCACTCCGGCGACGAGGTCCTGACGCGCTGCCGTCGGCTGGCCGAGGTGTTCCGGGAGAGCGGCCGTCCGGTGGTGCAGGTTCGCGTGGAGCGGCCGGACACGGCCGAGCAGCCGCCGGGCAGCGACTTCGCCGACGGCCTCGTCCGGCCCGGCGACGTGGTGGTCGTCAAGCGCACCGTCGGCGCCTTCCACGGCACCGACCTGCACGAGCGGTTGCGCGAGCTGGGCGTGGGCACGCTGGTGCTCGCCGGGCTGGTCACCACCATGGGGGTCGAGTCCACGGCGCGGGCCGCGAGCGACCACGGTTACGAGCTGGAGTTCGTCGCCGACGCGATGTCCGGCTTCGCCGCCGACGAGCACGACTTCACCGTGGGGAGGATCTTCCCCCGGTTCGGCGAGGTGCGGAACACCGCGGACTACTCCTGAGCCGGCGAGCCGCGACGCTCCATAGAACGCTCCACGACAGGGCGACGGCACCCCGGCTCGGCGCAGCGACGCCCGGCGGAGGGCGGCGGGCGGCGGGCGGCGGGCGGCGGGTCAGAGTCTGCGCAGGACGGCGACGACCTTGCCGAGGATCGTGGCGGAGTCGGCGGGGATCGGCTCGTAGTCGGGGGTGTGGGGCATCAGCCAGGTGCGGTCGCCGTCGCGGCGCAGCCGCTTGACGGTGGCTTCGCCGTCGATCATGGCGGCGACGATCTCACCGGACTGGGCGGTGGGCTGGCTGCGCACGACGGCCCAGTCCCCGTCGCAGATCGCGGCGCCGGTCATGCTCCGGCCGACGACGCGGAGCATGAACACGTCCCCGGTGCCGGTGAGGCGGCGCGGGAGCATGAAGACGTCCTCGGCGTCCTGTTCGGCGAGGATCGGCCGGCCTGCGGCGATGCGGCCGACGACGGGGACGTCGACGAGGCCGTGCCCGGCCTCCCGGGCGGGCGGGGGTTCGTAGCCGTCCTTGCGGCGGACCCGGTAGGCCCGGGGGATGTGCGGGTCGCGCTGGAGCAGGCCCTTGCGCTCCAGCGCACCGAGTTGGTGCGCGACCGAGGAGGTGGAGCTGAGCCCCACGGCCTGGCCTATCTCCCGCATGCTCGGCGGGTATCCCCGCCGGGCCGCGGTGGTGGCGACGTAGTCGAGGATGGCCCGCTGCCGGTCGGTCAACCTCTCCGGCTCCCCCTGGGCCCCGGCCGGACGGCCCGATCGTCGTCCCGGCGGGATCGCGTTGCTCACGGCCGGCCCCTTCCGTCGATCTTGACTCGGACTCTAATCGCCTCGGCCGGTCTTGTGAACCGCCGACCGGTCCCGGCCGGCCCCGGGCATCACCGGGCCGACACGGGCAGACACGGGCCGACACCGGGCCGACAGCGGTCGGACGCGCCCGCAGGGCCCCTCGGCCACTCCCCCGCCCGGCGGGCGGCGGGGCCTCGGCCGCCGGGCCTCAGGGCGTGGCGTAGTGGGTGACCTCGACCAGCCGGCACGAGGTCCTGCCGGTGGCGGTCGTGGTGCCCTGCGCCTTGAGGACGGTCGGCCGGTCGGGCGCGAGGCCGCTGGCGGTCACCGTGCCTTCGCCGATGCGGGTTCCGGTGGCGTCGACGAACTCGACCCGCACCAGGTAGGTGGACGCCCTCGTGTCGTGGTTGGTGACGGAGAGCTCGGCGGACGGCCGGTGCAGCGTCGGATCCACCGAGCAACTGGTGATCTCCACGTCCTTCGGCTTCTCGCCGCTGCCGGACGGGGTCGGCGTGGCCGCACGGTCGGCGGTGGCGGCTGCACCGGTCGGGGTGGCTGCAGCGGCGGCGGAGGCTTCGGCGGGGTGCTGTGCGGGAGCGGCGGCGGTGGACTGCTGGACGGGGTCGGCGTCCGGGGGTCCGCAGGCGGCGGCCACGGCGAGGGGGGCGGGGCGCATGGTGGTCCTCTGGGAGAACGGGTGGTGAGGGCCAGAAGGTATCGGGGTACTCGGCGGTAGACCTGCGGGTTGTGGTTCCGTGACTCGGGCGACACCGGTCGGCGACGGTCCGTCAGCTCCGTTGCGGCCCCGGCCTGCGGCGGTCCGTCCGGTGCGGATCCGGACGGGCCGCCGCAGGCGGTGGCGACGGGTGCTGCGATCACCCCGCGTCAGCGGCGGGGCGGCCGGACGGTCAGCGCTTGCCGAGGGCGACGTGCCGGATGTTCACGGGCAGGTTCGGGAATCCGTCGCCGGGGTTGTTCTGGTCGTCCTCACCGCCCGCGGCGATCTTCTGCAGGACGTCGAGCCCGGCCGTGACCTGGCCGAACGGTGTGTAGGCGGGCGAGAGCTTGGTGTCCTTCCAGACGAAGAAGAACTGGCTGCCGTTGGTGCTCGGGCCCGCGTTGGCCATGGCGACCGTTCCGGCGGGGTAGGTGGCGCCCTCCAGGTTCTCGTCGGGGAACGAGTAGCCGGGGCCGCCGCTGCCGGTGCCGGTCGGGTCGCCGCACTGCAGCACGAAGATCCGCTGCGTGGTGAGCCGGTGGCAGTGGCTGCGGTCGAAGTAGTCGTGCTCGGCGAGGAACCGGAAGGAGAAGGTGGTGCACGGGGCCTTGTCGGTCAGCGCCTTGAAGGTGATGGCGCCCTGGCTGGTCCGCAGCGTCGCGCTGTAGGGCTTCGCGGCCTTCTTCGCGTCGAAGACGGGGATGCCCTTGAAGTTGTCGGCCGGAACCGCCGGCGTGTAGGTGCAGGCGGCGGCCGCCGTCGCGCCGGTGGTGGCCGGCTGGGCGACGGCGGCGGTGCTGGACAGGGCCAGCGGCACGGTGGCCAGGGCGGTGACCAGGGACCAGGTCTTGCGCTTCACGTGACTGCCTTCCGAGTGGAGTTGGCGCGGACCCGTCATTCATGCCCGCCCGGACCGCGGCCATGCACTGCACGGCGAGCCGTACCTGACGACCTCGCCGACCACCGGGGCCACCGGTCCCCCACGGCGACCGGTCGTCGCAGGGCAGCGGCCGACCGCCGCGGCCGCGAGGAGCCGGAACCCGGTCAGCCGCTCGCCGTCGCGAGCGCGTGGGCCTCCCGCAGAGTACCGGTGGCGGCGGTGTTGGCGCCGACGACCAGCTGTGCCATCGCCAGGTCGGTGAGTGCCCGGACGAGGCGGTCGGTGGTGGCGGGGTCCGCCTCGTGGAGGCGGCGTTCGAGGTCGACGCTGCGCTGCAGGTTCGGGAGCGTCACCTCGTGGTAGGAGTACGGGTGCTCGTCCCGCAGGACCGCCCGGCGGACGTTGCGGCGCCGGAGCAGGGTGCCCAGTTCCGCGAGTCGGGCCGGGTCGGTGGGCCACGTCGGCGAGCCGGTGCCCTCCGGTTCGGCGGTGGCGGCCTCGACGGCCCGGTCCAGGTCGCCCAGTCCGGCCCTGAAGGACTCCCGGAGGCTGAAGGACCAGTGGTGGAAGGACACCCCCAGGACCGGTCGCAGGGCGGGCGCGGGCACAGGCCCGGGAACGGGCTCACCGGACACGGCCGGCTCGTCCCGCACGCCGGAACGGGCGAACAGCGATGCCCGGAAGCTCTCCAGGAAGCCGAAGTCGGCGATCGATCCCTCCGGCGGCAGCTGCTCGCTGGACTTCAGCGCGTCGCCGAGGAACCGGTGGGCCTCCTCGGACCGGCCCGCAGCCGCGAACCAGAGTGCGGCACCGGCCTCCCGCAGCGCCACACCGGGGCTGTGCGGCAGCCGCCGGGGGTCTTGGCGCATCCGGTCGACTCCCTCGCGCTCGACATCCAGGCTCTCGCCGGTGCGACCGGCCGGACCGAGCATCGCAACGAGCTCGATCATGCCCCACACCACCCAGAACTCGCCCTCGGGAGCCGCGGCGCGATAGGCGTCGGTCACGTCCCGGAGGAGGACCACCGCCTCGTCGAGCTCTCCGGCCTCCGCGAGGGCGAACGCCAGCGACGCCTTGAAGCCGTTGCCCGGGCCGACGACCTCGCCCGCCCGGAGGGGCTCGGACGGCAGGTGCCGTGCGAGTTCGGCGGCCTCGCGGCGGGTGGCGAGCGCGCGGTCGTCGGCGTGGGCCAGCGAGTACCTCTGGGCCAGGGAGCCGAGCGCGTAGGCCGCGGAGAGCCGGTGAGCCTCGGCGCCGCCGTCCAGCAGCCGGCGGTAGATGTCGGCGGCCTCCGCCACGAGCGCCGTGCGTTCCGCGAGGGTGCGGTCACGCGCACGGAAGGAGAAGCGCTGGAGGGTCACGGCCAGCTCGGGCAGGCTGGTGGCCGGATCGGTCCGCGCGGCCTCCCGGGCCAGCGCCACCGTCTCCTCGGTGATCTCCGCACGTTCCACCGGCTGCCCCCTGCATCGCTGTCGTCCGTGCGGACGGCCGTGCTCCGTCCGTCCGCGCGCGGCGCTCCGCCGCGTCGGCGGTGCCCGTCGGCCGAACGCTGCGGGACGGCGAACGGTTCCGCGGGCCGGCGGGGGCGGCACGGACGGAGTCGTTCAGCGTGGTGGTCATTCGGCCGAGGCTGTCCGCCGCCCGCCCGGGTCCGCCGCGGACGGGTTCAGCTGCGGGTGAAGGTTCCGAGTCCGTCGTGGTTGAACTGCTCGACCACCACGCTTGAGGCCCTCCCGTCGGCGCCCACGGTGAAGGTGACCCCGGAGAGGCCGACGGCGTTCTCCCCGCGGGTCCGGAAGCTGAACACGTCCCCGTCGTAGTGCTGGAGCGGGAACTTCAGGTCGTCCGGTCCGAGGCTCATGACCAGCTTGCCGTCCTGCGAGGTGACGGTCATCGGCCCGAAGTACCCGTTGGCGTAGGTCCCGACGTACGCGGAGTCCGCCTTGGCCGGGGCGGCGCCGGCGGGGGGTTCGGTGTAGTCGGTCGGCGAGACCTGCCCCTCGGAGGCGGCGGGCACGACCCTGCCCATGAAGCTCAGCCAGTCGACCGTCTCGTGGCCCTCCTGGGCGAGGTCGAAGAACTCCTCGGCCACGGCCTCCGGGAGGCCGATCGGCTGGCCGTTGGTCAGCACGACGATCCCGAGCTGCTCGGAGGGCAGCAGCGTCACCACGGTCGCCGCACCCAGGTCGAAGGCGCCGGAGTGGTTGAGCCGGAGCCGTCCGTGGGAGTCGTAGTTGACGTTCCATCCGAGGCCGTAGAAGCCGGCGTTGCCCGCGGGGGCGTGCGGCGGGCCGGAGACGATGTGCGGCAGCCGGGTCTGGTTCAGCGCCGTCGCGTCGACGATCTGCCGGCCCTCGAAGCTGCCGTCGGCGAGTTGCAGCCGCATCCACTTGGCGAGGTCCTGCACGGTGGAGCTGACCCCGCCGGCGGGGGCCTGCGGGTCCGGGTTCTGGGTGGTGCTGACCTGCCAGCCGGAGTCCGTCCGCACGTGGGGCGTCGCCTTGTTCGCGGCGCTGTCGTAGGCGGAGCGCAGCGAGCTGGTGGAGGTCATCCCGAGCGGCTTGTAGACGACGTCGGCCGCGAGGTCCTCCCAGGGGACGCCCTTGGCCTTGGCGACGGCGACGGCCGCTTCGGTCAGGCCGTAGTTGGTGTAGGCGTAGCTGGCGCGGAACGGTGCGAGCCGGTGGTCGCGCAGGTGCTGCAGGATGTAGTCGCGCTGGTAGCCGAGGTCCTCCAGCAGGTCGCCGGCGTGGTCGGGCAGGCCGCTGCGGTGCGAGAAGAGGTCGGCGATCGTCACGTGGCTGCTCACCCACGGGTCGGCCAGGGCGAAGCCGGGGTCGTGGGCGGCGATCGGGTCGTCCCACGTCACGGTCTTCTGGCCGACGACTCCGGAGACCACGGTCGAGCCGATCGGCTTGGAGAGCGAGGCGAGCTGGAAGACGGTGTCCGGGTCGACCGTCTCGGGCGAGCCGAGCCGGCGGAGGCCGAAGCCCTTCACGTGGAGGACCTTGTCCTTGTGCACGACAGCGAGGGCCGCGCCGGGCACGCCGGTCTTCGCCATCGCGTTCTGCACGTAGCCGTCGATCCGGGCGACGGCGGAGGCCACCTGCTGGTCCGTCAGCTGCGGTGCCGGCTGCGCCGGGGGTGCGGTCGCCGGGGCGGACGAGGGGCTCGGTGCGGGTGCGACCACCGGGCCGTTCGCCGACCCGGAGGTGCAGCCCGCGAGGAGCACTCCCGCCAGCAGCGGCACGGCCGCGCGTGCTGCGGGCCCGGTGCCCGTCCGGCCACCGTGACGAACCATCGACCACTCCCCTCGTCCGGGCGGGCGCGGCTCCGGTGCGGCGGCGCCACCACGCGAGTATTGGTCGGCGCGGGGCCGCACCGGGCGCCGCCGCGCGCCGGGGCGCGCGCAATCCACCCGTCCAGCGGCGGCCGACCACGGCTCAGTAGTGCGGGTCGGACAGGTGGACGCCCAGGCTCTCCAGGCCGGACAGGAAGACCTCCACGCCGACCGCCGCGAGCAGCAGGCCCAGCAGCCGGGACAGCACCTCCAGCACGGTGCCGTGGGTCCGCTGCAGCAGCGGCGCCAGCAGCAGGACGCAGACGCAGTCGATGACGATCACCAGGACGTACATGCCCGCGACGGTCGTCCGCCAGTTCCAGCTGTTCTCGTCCAGCGATCCGAGCAGCTCCGCCGTCACCGCCAGCGGACTGACGATGTACGGCAGCAGCAGCTCCCGGACCCCTTCGAACATCGGGTGGAGGGAGTCGGCGTCCTCGTCCCCGCCCTCGCCGAGGTGGATGCCCATCACGAGGGCGACGGCGTAGATGAAGAAGATCACTCCGCCGGCGAGTTGCAGGGACTGGTCGGAGACGTGGAAGAACGAGGTGAGGAACTCGGCCGTGTAGGCCATCAGGATGCCGACGCCCGCCGCCAGCAGCGAGCTGACCATCGTCAGCCGGCGCATCTGCCCGATCGTGCGGGTGCGGCTCAGCCGGGCGAACGCGATCAGCACCTTCTGCGGGCCGATGACCGCGAAGAAGGTCACGAAGGCGGTGACGGTGGTCAGGTCGCGCATCCCCTCATCATCGGGGGCGCCCGCCCGCCGCCCGGCACGACGCGCCTGACGCGTCGGCCGGGCGGCGCACCGGTCCGGCGGGGGTCAGGCCGGGTCCGCCACCCGGTCCGCGGCCGGGGTCCGGGGCGGCGGCGGCACGGGCGCGGGCTGGACCTCGGGCCGGCGGCCGAGGTGGTGGAAGAGCAGGTTCAGGGTGACGGCCAGCAGGCAGCCGGCGGAGATGCCGGAGTGCAGCACGGTCGCGATCTGCTCCGGGAAGGCGTGGTAGAAGCCGGGGTAGGCGATCGGGAAGATCCCGAAGGCGAGGCTGACCGCGACGATGATCGCGTTGGAGCCGACGCTCAGGTCGGCCTTGCCGAGGGTGCGCAGGCCCGCCACCGCGACCGACCCGAACAGCACCACGCCCGCTCCGCCGAGCACCGGCTGGGGCACCAGCGAGACCAGTCCGCCGACGACCGGCAGCAGGCCCATCACGACGAGGAGGGCGCCGGCCAGCGCCACCACGAAGCGGCTGCGGATCCTGGTGAGGGCCACCAGCCCGATGTTCTGGGCGAAGGCCGAGCAGATGAAGCCGTTGAACACGCCGCCCAGGGCGGTCGCGATCCCGTCCGCGCGCAGGCCGCCGGCGATCGTGCGGTCGTCCGCGGGCCGCTCCACGACCTCGCCGAGCGCGATCATGTCGGCGGTGGACTCGGTCATCGACACCACCATGACCACCAGCATCGAGACGATCGCCGCGACCTCGAACCGGGGCGCGCCGAACGCGAACGGGTGCGGCAGCTCGACGAGCGGCAGACCGGCGAGCGCATGGGCGTCCACCCTGCCGAGGGGGATCGCCACCAGGGTGCCCACGAGCAGGCCGAGGAGGATCGCGATCCGCTGGAAGAATCCGCGCAGGAAGCGGTGGAACAGCAGCACGGACACCAGGGTGACCCCGGCGAGGCCGAGGTCGGCGAGCGAGCCGTAGCCCGGCGCGGCGGGGTTGCCGCCCTGCGCCCAGTTCCCGGCGACGGGCAGCAGGGAGACGCCGATCAGCGTGATCACCGTGCCGCTGACGACCGGCGGGAAGAATCTGACCAGCCGGCAGAAGACCGGTGCCAGCAGGAAGCAGAAGAGTCCGGCGACGAGCGTGGAACCGAAGATCAGCGGCAGGGCCGCGTCCTTCTCCGCCTCGATGACGGCGAGGACCGGCGAGACGGTGGCGAAGGAGACGCCGTTGACGAAGGGCAGCCGCGAGCCCACCCGCCAGAACCCGAGGGTCTGCAGGAGGGTGGCGATGCCGGCGATGAACAGGCTGGCGGCCAGCAGGGTCGTGAGCTGCGCCGGTGTCAGACCGGCCGCGGCACCGATGATCAGCGGCGGTGCGGCGACCCCGGCGTACATGCTGGCGACGTGCTGGAGGGCGACGGTCGCCATCCGTCCGGGCGGCAGCAGTTCGTCGACGGGGTGCGGCGGCGTTGCGGGCTTCACGGGCGCTTCGCGACGTCCCATGTGCTGTCCTCCACATCCGAGGTGGTTTCGGGCCCGGGGACGGCGGCCGGAACGGGACACGGCGACGTCGGGACGACCCTGGCGGACGGCGGTGCCGTCGCCCACCCGTCGGGCCCGCGGCGAACGGGCCCGACCCAGGAACAGATCCGCGATGCGGAACGGTGGTTCCGCGATTCGGTTCCACAGAATGTAGAAAGCGCGGCCGGGACGGTCAAGACCTCCGGCTCGATTGCCCGGCCCCGCGGCAACGGCTGTCGGTACCTCCAAGGGGGGTGCCGGCTTCCTCCACGGCGGGTGGCGCGGTCAGTCGGCGCGGGCCGCCCCGAGCGAGCCGAGCATGATGTCCTCGGTGGCGCGGAGGTACTCCTCGGCGGCGTGCCCGGCCCGGACCTCGTCCCCGTCGGCGACCGCGCGGACGACCGGGGCCAGTCGGTCGGCGGCGGACGCGGCGTCCTCGAACGGGGCGCGCAGGGCGGCGCGGACGGGGAGGTAGGCGTTGAACAGCGTGTTGGTGAGCAGCAGGTACACCCGGTTGCCGGTGGCGCGGGCCAGCTCGCGGTGGACCTCGGCGTCGGCGAGCTGGGCGGCGTCCCCGTCCGGCGCGTCCCGGACGGCCTGCAGGAGTTCGTCGAGGCGCCGGGCGTGGCGGGCGGTGCGGCGGGCGGCGGCCCGGCGGGCGATGAGCGCGCCGATGTGCCGGCGGACCTCGAACACCTCGGTGAGCCAGCCGGGGTCGTGCGCGGCGAGCATCGGCAGCAGGTCGGCGCCGCCCTCGTGGAGGAAGTCGCGGATCCGGGTGCCGATGCCGTGCCGGGTGCTGATCAGGCCGGCCTGTTCGAGGCGGGAGAGGGCGTGCTTGAGGGTGGTGCGGGTGACGCCGTAGCCGGCGGCGAGGTCCCGCTCGGGCGGCAGCAGGGCGCCGGGGAGGTGGAGGCCGCTCAGGATGTCCTGGCGCAGCCGGTGGGCCAGCAGGTCGACGACGGATCGGCGCTGGATGGTCTCGGGCGGCACCGGCATCGGTCTCCTCGTTCCTCGGCTGCCCGGCCGGGCAGTTCGGTCGCCGGCCCGGGGGTCGGGCCGGTGGCGGACGGGCCGGGGTTGGCGCGCCCGGGGGTGGTGGCCCCGTCCGGGGATGGTGGTCGCGGCAGGCCGTGCGGACGGGGCCCGGCGGTGCGGGCTCACCGGCCGCCGACCTCCGCGTGGGCGGTTCCGGTCAGGGTCCAGGCCGCCTCCGGGCGCCAGCGGCCCCACCAGCGTTCGAGCACGATCCGGGCGTCGGCGGCCTCGCTGTTGCGGCACACCGCGCGGCGGCCGTCGGGGTCGGTGTACGCCAGGGTCAGGGTGCGTTCCTCCGCTTGGGTGACCGTGACGCGGACCCGGCGCAGCAGGGTCCGGCCGGTGACCGTCCAGGTCGGCAGGCAGATGCGTGCCCGGAACCGGCCCGGTCCGGCCCAGCCGAGTGCCGGGCGGGCGGCGCTCCGCGGCCAGGTGCGCCCGCGGTGGCGGAGTCTGAGGAAGACCAGGGGCGGCAGCCGGTCGAGCCCCGGCCTGCCGGACACGGCGGCGACCACCTCCAGCACGTCGCCGCCGCCGAGGTCGGCGTGCAGCCAGGCCCAGCGCTCGGCGTTGCCGTGGCCGTGGATCCGGGCGGTCGCCCCGGGGGCGGCGTCGAGGCGGAGCACGCCGCCGGGGTGCTCGATCGTGCCGGTGTAGCGGGAGACGGCGGCGGGCAGCATCTGCGCGGCCGGCAGCCCGCCGTGGTGCCAGGCCCAGCGGGGGAAGGTGTAGAGCGGATCGCCCGCGGGCTGCTCGGTGAGGTCCCAGGTGTACGGGCCGGCGGTGCCGCGCAGGTGCCGTACGCCGTTCCCCTTCCCGTCCTCGTTCTCCGTATCGGCGGCGGCGGAGAACTCCCGGCGGGGCGGCCAGGGTTCGGGGCCGAACCGGGCGTGCGTCGGCGGGCCGTCGGGCGGGAAGAGCGCGATCCAGCCGTGCACCCGGGCGGGCGAGCCGTCGGCGGGTGCGACCAGTTCGCGGTGCAGCCAGACGCCCGTCCCTCCGGCCGGTTCGGTGAGTGTGGCGTACCAGACCTCGAGGCGGCCCGGTCGGCCGTCCCAGCGCGTCCCCAACTGCCGCGCCCCTTCGCCGTGGCGGGGGAAGCGCCAGCTCGCCAGGAAGGGCAGCAGTCCCGTCCACGGGAGGCGCAGCGTGCCGCGACCGGCCTCGCGGCCGTCCGCGGAGAGGGTGTACGGCAGGACGGTCGCCGAGCGCACGGGCCGCCGGAGCGAGAGGGACTTCCGGCCGTCCAGGGTGAAGCGCCGGCCGCCGGCGGTGAACTCCAGCCGGTACCGGATCCGTCCGGGCCGCGACGGGGAGATCTCCAACTCCCCGGTGGCCCGGGGGTCGTCGGCGATGCCCCGGATCCGGACCCGGCCCGTCACGGCGGCGACGGTGGTGCGGTGCGGCAGGACGAGGGTGCCGGCACGCACCGCGAGGTCCAGGCGCACGGGGTGTTCCTCGGCCTCCCCGGTCATCCGGGCGGTGCCGAGCAGCGTCTCGGCGAAGGAGGTTCCGCGCGATCCCATGCCCGTCCTCCTCGCCGTCCGCGCTCCGGTCGTCAGTGGCTCAGCCACCGAACCACTGGAGCTGATGAGCCGTCAAGAGTGCTGCGGCAGGCTCCTGTACGTGGCACTCGACCTGCCTGTGAGTGCAGTGGATGAGTCACCGTCACATCCCTTGTCCTCGCCGGTGGCCGTGCCGCATCCTCGTCCGTGCCGGCCGGGCGCCCCGCCGCCACTGCTGCGGCGCCGGGCCGGATCCTCGTGCGACACCCCCGTCCTGCTCCGTTCCAGGAGGCCCCGTGTCCCGTCCACGTCTGCGTTCCGCCCTGCTCGCCGCCGCCCTGGCCGCCGGAACGGTCGCCGCGGCCGCGGCCCCCGCCGGTGCCACTGCCGCTTCCGCGGCGGCCCCGGCGGCCGCCGTCTCGCCCCCGGCCCTGCCGGGCCCGTTCACCGAGCCGGACTTCGCCGCCTCCTGTGCGTGGCACCGCTACGGCGAGGGCGAGCGGCCGCCGTGGTGGCTGATGTTCGCCGATCCGCTGTGCGTGGAGTACAGCAAGCGCGACATCACCCTGGACGACGGAGGCGCGCTGCGCTTCCTGCTCGCCGAGCCCGCGCGGATCGCGGCCTCGCTGCTGACCTGCCGCTACTACCAGCAGGACCACTGGAGCGTGCAGTCCACCGGCGGTGCGGTGCCGCGGGTGGCCTGGGACGGCCAGTACTGGTGGGACCGGACCGCCCGGCGGGCCGGGGCGCGGCTGACGCACTTCCGCGTCGACGGCGTGCCGGTCGGGATCGGCGACGCCGTCCTCGCCCTCCGGCCGCACCACCCCGCGCTGGCCGAGGAGCTCGCCGCGTACGGCACCGCCTCCGGCGAGAGCGGCTTCACCACGGGGCTGCCGGCCGATCTGCGCTGTGCGTCGGGCGGGTGAGCGGCCGGTGTCCCCCGCCCCGCTCGACCGGCGCGGCCTGCTGAAGGCCCTCGCCGCCACCGCCGCCGTCCTCGCCGCGGGCCCGCCGGGCACGGCTCCGGCCGCCCGCGCCGCCGACCTGGGCTCCTGGACCGTCCGGAGCCTGGAGGCGTTCGCCGACACCCTGATCCCCGGGCAGCGCCGCCGCCCCGGTGACCTCGCGATCGCCGGTGCGGTCACCGGACCGGGCGCGGTCCAGGCCGGTGCCGTCCAGGTGCTGGCCTCCCCCGACCTGCCGCTCGGCCCGTGGCTGCCGGAGATCGCCGGCCTGCTCGACGCCCGCGCACTGGCCCGGGCCGCCACCCACCTGGTGTGGTTGCCGCCCGGCTGGCCGCCGTTCGCCGGCCTGCCCTTCGACCACCGAACGGCGCTCGTCACCGGCCTGTTCGACCCGGGCGAGCCGGACCGGCCGGTCTGGCAGGTCCTCGCCCTGCTGGTCGGCCTGGCGTTCGACACCGCCGCCCAGGAGCACACCGCAGCCGCGGTGGCCGGCGGCCACCCGGGGCTCGCCTGGATCGGCTTCCCGCCGCCGGACGCGGACGGCCTGTGGCGCTTCCCCGAGCACTCCTACGGCCGGCCGCTGGCCGACCTCCATCCGCGCACCACGCCCTCGGGGAGCCCGGCATGAGCGCAGAGACCACCGACGTGCTGGTGATCGGCTCCGGCTTCGGCGGCGCGATCCCCGCCTACCACCTCGCGGCCGGCGGCGCCCGCGTCACCGTACTGGAGCGCGGCCCCCGGCTGGCGGCCGCGGACTTCACCCACGACCTCCGGCTCGGCAGCTACACGAGGATCGTCGACGTCATCAAGGGCGACGGCATCTCGGTCGTGGCCGGCAACTGTGTCGGCGGCGGCAGCGTGGTGTACTTCGCCGCGTCCCTGCGCGCCCCCTCCTTCGTCTTCGAACGCCGGGGCAGCCTGCAGCGGCGCATCTGGCCCGCCGCGCTGACCCGCGCCGCCCTCGACCCCTGGTACGACCGGGTCGAGCAGTCGCTGCCCACCAGCCGGCTGGACTGGGACGGCATCTCGTACGCCGGCGGCGTCCTCGCCGCGGCCTGCCACCGGGCCGGACGCACCTGCAACCCGGTGCCGGTCGCGGTCGACCCGGCGCGCTGCACGGACTGCAACTGGATGCTGTCGGGCTGCCGCTTCGACGCCAAACGCTCGATGCTGCTGAACTACCTGCCCGCCGCCGAGGCCCACGGCGCCGACGTCCGGCCGCTGCACGAGGTGCAGGCCGTCGTCCCGTCCTGGATCGACGGCCACCGGTACGCCGTCCGCTACACCGTGCTGGATCCCTCCGACTACGGCTGCACCCTCGACACCGGAACCGTCCACGCCAAGGTCGTCGTCCTCGCGGCCGGCGCGGTCGGCACCCCGGTCGTCCTGCAGCGCTCCGCCCTCGCCCTGGGCGGCATCCCCGCCGCCGTCGGCCGCTACTTCTCCGGCAACGGCGACCGGGTCTCCGTCGCCCTCCTGGACGAGACCAAGGTCCGCGACCTGCTGGGCCTCGCCCGTCCGGACGGCTCCGCGTACGCCGCGCTGCCGATCGGCAAGCCCATCACCACCGCCAGCTTCGACCACCTCGACGGCAGCGCCCCCGAGTTCAGCCGATTCACGCTCCAGCAGATCTACTTCCCGCCGATCACCAACACCCTCGCCCGGGCCACCCTCGGCCCGGAGTGGTTCGGCACCGGCAAGCGCGAGCTGCGCCGCTCGTGGCGGTCCTGGCTGACGGTGCTCGCCATGACCGAGGACGACAACGAGGGGACGTTCGGCCCGCCGCCGCCCACCGGTGGCTTCGTCCGCCTCGCCCCGGGCCTCGGACTCGGCACCATGGCCTACGCGCCGACCGCCGCCACCAGGGCCGGCTGGAACGCCGCCGACGCCGAACTGCGCACCGTCCTGGAGCAGGACGGGCTGGGCACCGTCCGGCCCTGGACGGAGCGGGTCGGCGGCTCGGTCACCGCCCACCCGCTCGGGTCCTGCCGGATCGGCGACGACCCCCGCACCTCGGCCCTCACCGACCGGAACGAACTGCGCGGCCACACCGGCCTGTTCGTCACCGACGGCGCAGCCGTCCCGACCTCGCTGACCGTCAACCCGTCCCTGACCATCGCCGCCCTCGCCGAACGGGCCGTCCCCGCCGTCGTCGCCCGGGCCGCCGAGGCCGGGGTCGCCGTCGAGTACGGCGCGCCACCGCCCTGATCCGGGGTCGCACGGGGCACGGCGGAGCCCGTCAGGGCACCGGACGCCGGATCAGGGGGCAGGGCTGGCCGTGGCGGCCGGGGTGTCGCACGTGCCGGGCGCGGCGTCGTGGTGTCCCGCCAGCCAGAAGCCGACGAGGAGGCCCGCGACGGCCAGGACGCGGTGCCGGTTCTGCTTCCACCAGGACGGCGAGCCGGCGGCCATGAAGCGCAGGTGGGTGTACTCCGGATGCACCTGGGGCGGTGCGTCCCTGAAGAGTCCCATCAGGTCAACTCCTCTCCCTTGAGGGGGGTTCACGACCATACGCCTCATCCGTCCTCGATTGCCGGGATTTTTCGGACCTGTGCCGATCGTCCCGCCGACGCGGACAGCGCGCGACAAGCGGGGCGAGCGCGCGGACTCGACGAGCCGGCCCCGCAGCGCGCGGGGAGCCGGCCCCGGCCCGGCCCGGGGCGCGGCAGCGGCGGTGACGGCCGCGGTGACGGGTGGTCAGCCGCCGTTGCCCGTCCGCAGGATCTCGGCGGCGGCCCGGCCCGCGGCGTCCGCGCCGTGGCCCGCGCCCTCGACCTCCACCGCCACGGCCAGGTCGCCGCGGTAGGCGATGAACCAGCTGTTGGGGTTCTTGCCGTCGACCTCGGCCGTGCCGGTCTTCGCGCCGACCTGCCCGGTGAGGCCGGCCATCGGCGTGCGGGCGGTGCCCTCCCGGACGGTCTTCGCCATCATCGACCGGAGGTCGCGCGCCACCCCCGCGGGGAGCCGGCGGGGGGCGTTCGCCCGGTCGGCGACGCCGTCGACCACCACCGGCTGGCGGAAGGTGCCGCTCTGCACGGTCGCCGCGACGGAGGCCATCAGCAGGGTGTTCATCTGGATGCCGCCCTGGCCGATGTACTCGGCGGCCTGCTCGTCGCGGCTGCCCGGGGCCGGGATCCGGGCGTCGAAGCTGTGCAGACCGGTGTGCCACTCCAGACCGAGGCCGAACTGCTCGGAGGCGACCTGGGCGAGCGTGCCCGGCCGGAGCTTCGCCAGGCCCTGCTCGATGAAGGCGGTGTTGCACGAGTGGGCGAAGTCGTCGGCGAGGGTGTAGCCGAGGTGGTCGCCGCGCTCGTCGTTGTGCCACGCCTTCGGGGAGTTGGCGGTGTCCTTGCAGGGTGCCGGGCCGTCCGGGCGGAGGCCGGCCTCCAGCAGGGCGGCACCGGTCACCACCTTCATGGTGGAGCCGGGTGCGATCCCGCCGCCGAAGGCGCGGTCGAACGTGCCGGCGTTGGCCACCGCCAGCACGTGTCCGGTGCTCGGCTCGACGACGACCGCCGAACCGGCCCGGCCGCCCGCGGTCTGCTCCCGCAGCGCGGCCTCCGTCACGCGCTGGAGCTCCGCGTCGAGGGTCACCCGGAACTCGGCCGCGCCGGGATCGGTGAGGGCGAACAGCTGCTCGGCCGGCTGTGTGGCGCCGCGCACGATCACCACCGCACGGCCCGGTGTGCCGGAGGCGTCCTTGCCCGTCCGCACGCCCGCCAGCATCGCCTTGACCGGTGAGGAGTCGTCGAAGGGCTTGCCGTTGCGGTCGACCAGCCGGCCGGGCAGGGCGTCCACGGTCTGCACGGCGATCGTCCCGCCGCCCGCCAGCCCGGGGTGGATCACGGCCGGCTCCCAGTGGACGGCGATCCGCCCCTCGCCGGTGCGCACCACGCCGAGCCGGCCGTCGTACTCCCAGGCGCGGTCGGTGCCCTCGAAGCGCAGCCTGGCGTGGAAGCCCACCGTCGTCCCGCCCGGCCGGCCCGCGGTGGGGGCCGGGCCGGTCGGGGCGAGGGTGAACTCGCGAGGGTGGAGCTGCTGTTGGAAGTCCGACAGCGCACCGGTGGCGATGTCCTGGCGGTCGGTCAGCGCGGCGGCGGCCGCGAAGTCGCCCTTGCCCCAGGCGTCGAGGAAGCCCTTCGCCGCGGTGGCGGCCTGGTCGGCGGTCGGCACCCGGGTGGCGGCCGCCGGCTGCGTCGGCCCGGCGGCCCCGCCCCCGCCCCCGCCGCCGGATCCGCCGTGGCCGCCGGAGCCGCCCCAGACGGCGCTGGCGACGTTGTAGGCGCCGAGGCCGCCGACCGTCAGCATCCCGGCGCAGACGACGGCGATGCCGATCCGGACGGCGCGCCGCCGTCGCCGCGGCACCGCCGCCCCGTCGTCGACGTCCTCGTACTCGGCGTCGCCGTACTCGGCTTCCTCGTACCGGTCGTCGTCGAACTCGATCATCCCCGCCCCCTCGTGGAAACCATGGCGGTGGAGATCATCCGCTCCCGAACGGCCGGGCGCAATGAGTATCCGTACTCAGAGACACACCGACGGGCGGCCGCCCGGGTGCGGTCGAGTGCTATCCGGCAGCGACGACTTGACCCGCCGTCACCAGGGGCGGGTTGGGGAGCAGCGAGGCGAGGTTGTCGCGGACGAAGTCGGCCGCCCTGGTGACGGACTCGTCGGCGCCGGCCCGGTCCTCGAAGACGCTGGTGGAGACCATCACCCCGTTCCCCGCGTCGACCCAGTAGTAGGCCACGAAGCCGGGAACGCGGCGCAGGAGGGGGACGAACCCCTCGGCCACGCGGCGTCCCGCCTCCGCCGGATCGGTCACGCCCTCGTACCGTCGCACTGCTGCGTACACGTCGTTCTCCTCGCGGGTCCCTCGGCGGTCTCGTGGGGAACGGCATACCCCGGCCGGGCCCCGCGCGCTCGCGCGGGGCCCGGAAGGCACCCGGACGGCCCCGTCGTCGCGGCCGCCGATCCCGCCGGCCGCGGGGCGGGACCGTGCCGGGCTCAGGTGCGGCAGCGCAGCATCTCCAGCGGCGGGTGGGCGAGGAGGTCGGCCCAGAACTCCTCGCCGTACGCGCGGAGTCCGGCCTCGGAGATCCGGAGCGGGTGCCACTCCAGCCCGACGAACCCGGCCGCCCGCAGGGACTGCTCGTAGACCTCGCGGCGCGGGACGGAGGCGACGATGCCGATCGGCTGCGGTTCGAGGAGGGCCGTGACGCGCACCTGCGGCCCCGTTCCGGTCTCCTCGCCGGTCGGTTCGCAGCGGAAGCCGTAGCGCTCCAGGTCCGGGCAGTCGAACGCGTAGTCGGGCTTCTGGGCGAACACGAAGAACTCGCCGCCCGGGACGAGGCTGCGGTGGATACTGCGGCACATCCGCTCCAGGTCCGCGACGGTCTCGGCGTAGTTGAGGCACTGCACGGCCACGGCGAGGTCGAACCGCCGGTCGAGCGGCCGCAGTCGGGCCACGTCGCCGACCTCGTAGCGGATGTCCAGCGGCTCGCGCCGTTCGATGTCCCGGGCTGCGGCGATCATCTCGCCGGAGATGTCGACGCCGAGGACGTCCGTGGCGCCGCGCCGCTTGAACTCGCGGCTGTAGAAGCCGGTTCCGCACGCGAGGTCGAGCACCGACCGGTCCTTCACCTCGCCGACCATGCCCAGGAAGCTGGGCACCTCCCCGTAGCGGATCAACGGCAGGGACTTGAACCCCTCGAACGCCTCGCCGATCCCGTCGTACTGCTGCACACCCATGTGCCGCCCCCTCCTGCGCGTCGTCCGGTCCGCGACCCCGCGCGCTCCCGGGTGTCCGGGGCGCGCGGGATCGCGGTCGTGGCAGAGAGTCTCCTCCGCGTCACCGGACGGCCGTACTGGCGGATGACACGAAGAAGCGGGCGTCCGGACCGGGCCGGCTACGAGGCCGCTCCAGTGGCGCCGTCGTCGACGAGGGCGTCCTCCAGCTCCTTGATGTCGATCTTCTGCATCTGCAGCATCGCGCGCATCGCCCGCTGGGACCTGACCGGGTCCGGGTCGCCGAGCAGTTCCGTCAGCCGCCGGGGGGTGATCTGCCAGGAGAGCCCGTAGCGGTCCTTCAGCCAGCCGCAGTCGCTCTCCCGGCCGCCGTCCGCGGTGAGGGCGTCCCACAGCCGGTCGACCTCCGCCTGGTCGTCGCAGTTCACCTGCAGCGAGATCGCCTCGGTGAACGGGAAGATCGGGCCGCCGTTGAGGGCGAGGTAGCGCTGCCCGGCGAGTTCGAACGACACCGTCATCACCGAGCCCGCCGCGCCTGGGCCGACCTCGCCGTAGCGCTGCACGTCGACGATCCGGGAGTCCGGGAAGAGCGAGGTGTAGAACCGCGCCGCCTCCTCGGCCTGGTGGTCGAACCACAGGAAGGTGGTGATCTTCTGCTCGGGCACTGCGTCCTCCCGTTCCTCGGGTCTCGCCGACGACGGTAGGCCGCGGAACCCGCGCACGCACCGGGGCCACGCCGTGCTGCGCCGTGCGGGTGCGGCGCGGGTGCCGTGCGAGTGCCGCGCGGAGGACTCGAACACCCGGGCGGAACGGGTCGGGCCCCGGCCCGCCCGTGGGGGCGGGCCGGGGCCCGACGGTGCCGGCCGTCCGTGTCAGACGTTCCTGCGGTACTGACCGCCGACCTCGAAGAAGGCCTCGGTGACCTGCTGCAGGGAGCAGACCCGGGCGGCGTCCATGAGGACCTCGAAGACGTTCTCGCCGCTGATGGCGGCCGTCTTCAGCCGGGCGATCGCCTCCGCGGCCTCCGCGCCGTGCCCGCGCTGGTAGTCGCGGACCCGCTCCAGCTGGGACTCCTTCTCGGCCGTGGTGGCGCGGGCGAGCTCCAGCTGCTGGGGCTCGCCGTCGCCACCGGGGCGGCGGAAGGTGTTGACGCCGATGATGGGCAGGGTGCCGTCGTGCTTGCGCTGCTCGTACAGCATCGACTCGTCCTGGATGCGGCCGCGCTGGTAGCCGGTCTCCATCGCGCCGAGCACGCCGCCGCGCTCGTTGATCCGGTCGAACTCGGCGAGCACGGCCTCCTCGACCAGGTCGGTGAGCTGGTCGATGACGAACGAGCCCTGCAGCGGGTTCTCGTTCATGGCGAGGCCCCACTCGCGGTTGATGATGAGCTGGATCGCCAGCGCCCGGCGCACCGACTCCTCGGAGGGAGTGGTGACGGCCTCGTCGTAGGCGTTGGTGTGCAGCGAGTTGGCGTTGTCGTAGATGGCGATCAGCGCCTGCAGGGTGGTGCGGATGTCGTTGAAGTCCATCTCCTGGGCGTGCAGCGAACGGCCCGAGGTCTGCACGTGGTACTTCAGCTTCTGGGAGCGTTCGTTGCCGCCGTACTTCTGCTTCATCGCGACGGCCCAGATCCGGCGGGCGACGCGGCCGAGCACCGAGTACTCCGGGTCCATGCCGTTGGAGAAGAAGAACGACAGGTTGGGCGCGAAGTCGTCGATGTCCATGCCGCGGGCCAGGTACGCCTCGACGTAGGTGAAGCCGTTGGCGAGCGTGAAGGCGAGCTGGCTGATCGGGTTCGCGCCGGCTTCGGCGATGTGGTAGCCGGAGATCGAGACGGAGTAGAAGTTGCGGACCTTGTTGGCGATGAACCACTCCTGGATGTCGGCCATCATCCGCAGCGAGAACTCGGTGGAGAACAGGCAGGTGTTCTGGCCCTGGTCCTCCTTGAGGATGTCCGCCTGCACCGTGCCGCGGACGTTGGCCAGTGCGTGCGCCCGCAGGCCGGCCGCCTCCTCGGGCGAGGGCTCGCGGCCCTCGGCGGCGCGGAAGGCCTCGGTCTGCTGGTCGATCACGGTGTTGAGGAAGAATGCCAGGACGGTGGGCGCCGGACCGTTGATGGTCATCGACACCGAGGTGGTCGGCGCGGCGAGGTCGAAGCCGTCGTAGAGCGCCTTCATGTCCTCCAGCGTCGCGACCGAGACGCCGGAGGTGCCGACCTTGCCGTAGATGTCGGGGCGCTCGTCGGGGTCGCGGCCGTACAGGGTGACCGAGTCGAAGGCGGTGGAGAGCCGGGTGGCGGGCTGGCCCTCGGAGAGCAGCTTGAACCGGCGGTTGGTGCGGAAGGGGTCGCCCTCGCCGGCGAACATGCGGGCCGGGTCCTCGCCGTCCCGCTTGAACGGGAACACGCCGGCGGTGAACGGGAAGAGCCCGGGCAGGTTCTCGCGGCGCCAGAAGCCCACCAGCTCGCCGTGGTCGGTGAAGCGGGGCAGCGCGACGCGCGGGATCCGGTTGCCGGAGAGGGACTCGCGGGTCAGCTTGGTGCGGATCTCCTTGTCCCGGACGACGACGACCTGCTCGTCACCGGAGTAGGAGGCGACCACCGCGGGCCAGTTCTCGATCTGCTCGGCGACCTCGTGCGGGAGCTGCTTGCGGGCGGTGGTGAGCAGCGCGTCGACGTTGGCCGCGTCGTGCCCGGCGTCGGCGAGCTGGCCGCGGACGACGTCCAGGCGCTGCACCGACCGGGCCGCCTCGGTGAGCCGCTCGGTCTCGGCGTGGTAGCCGCGGACGGTCTCGGTGATCTCGGCGAGGTAGCGGACCCGCTCGGCGGGGACGACCTGGCGGATGCCGGAGGAGTGGCGGACGGCGACCGCGGGCAGGGCGCCCTCGGTCAGCGGCAGGCCGTACTCGGCGAGGCCGGCCCGCAGGCTCTGGTAGAGCGCGGTGACGCCGTCGTCGTTGAAGGTGGCCGCGGAGGTGCCGAAGACCGGCATGTCCTCGGGCCGCCGGCCGAACGCCTCGCGGTTGCGGACCAGCTGGCGGCCGACGTCGCGCAGCGCGTCCTTGGCGCCGCGGCGCTCGAACTTGTTGATGGCGACGACGTCGGCGAAGTCGAGCATGTCGATCTTCTCGAGCTGCGAGGCGGCGCCGAACTCGGGCGTCATCACGTACAGCGAGGTGTCGACGAAGGGGACGATGGCGGCGTCGCCCTGGCCGATGCCGGGCGTCTCGACGATCACCAGGTCGAAGCCGGCGGCCTTGACGACGTCGAGCACGTCGGTGAGGTGCTCGGGCAGTTCGTGGCTGCCGCGGGTGGCCAGGCTGCGGAAGAAGACCCGCTGGCCGTCGAGGGAGTTCATCCGGATCCGGTCGCCGAGCAGGGCGCCGCCGCCGCGGCGGCGGGTCGGGTCGACCGCGATGACGGCGATCCGCAGCTTGTCCTGCTGGTCGACGCGGAACCGGCGGACCAGTTCGTCGGTGAGCGAGGACTTGCCGGAGCCGCCGGTGCCGGTGATGCCGAGGACGGGGGTCACCCGGGCCGCGGCGGCCGCGCGCACCCGCTCCGTGAAGTCCGCAGGCAGCTTGCCCAGCTCGGCGCCGGTGATGCTGCGGGCGATCGCGAACCGGTCGCCGGCGAGCAGCGCGTCCAGGTCGGCCGCCCGGCCGTCCCACAGGTCGAAGTCGCAGTCCTTGACGACCGAGTTGACCATGCCGGCCAGGCCCATCCGCTGGCCGTCCTCCGGCGAGAAGATCGTGACGCCGCTGCTGCGCAGCCGGGCGATCTCCTCGGGAACGATCACGCCGCCGCCGCCGCCGACCACGCGGACGTGCTCGGCGCCCTGCTCGCGCAGCCGGTCGACGAGGTACTCGAAGTACTCGACGTGTCCGCCCTGGTATGAGGAGACGGCCACGCCGTGGGCGTCCTCCTCCAGCGCCGCGTCGACGACCTCCTGGACGGAGCGGTTGTGTCCGAGGTGGATGACCTCGGCGCCCTGGGACTGGAAGATCCGCCGCATGATGTTGATCGATGCGTCGTGCCCGTCGAACAGTGCCGACGCGGTGACCAGTCGGACGGGGTGCACGGGACGGTGCAGATCACTCATGGAGGACCTCATGTCGGTTCGGCGGAGGCTACTGAACACAAATATAGTAGGACGTCCTAGCATTTTTGTGAGGAGCGATGTGACCAGACGCACATGTCGCCCGAACGGCGGCCTGCGCGAAGCCCCTGCACCCGGCCTGCGGCGGGCTCCGACGACCCGCTGAAGCCGGACGGCGGAATCACCCGTCAGGGGGACACGGCCCCGGCCGCGGGGGCGGGCGACCGGTCGGACCGGGCCGCCGCCGACGCCACCGCCTCCTGCCCGGCCAGTCGGCGCAGGCCCGCGCGCCGCTGGACCGCGCCCAGGGCGGTCACCGCGCCGCCCAGCGCGATCCAGCCGAGCGGCCCGGCCGTCATGACCAGGCCCGTCAGCAGCAGCGGACCGACCGACTTCTGCACGGACTGGGCCATCCCGGCGACCCCGAGGTAGGAGGCCCGGGCCTGCGGCGGGGCCAGGCTCACCGCCAGCTCCCAGGAGATCACCGAGCGCAGCAGCTCCGCGAGGGTGACCAGGACGGCGGCCGCCAGCAGCGCGGCCGAGGCCGCCGGGGTGCCCGCGCCGGTGGCGGCCGCCAGCAGCAGGCAGCAGGCCAGCAGCGTCACGCCGTACCAGCGCAGCGCCCTGAGCGCCCCGCGCGGGCCCTCGGCCCAGGCGGAGACGCGCAGCTGCAGCAGCACCACGAGGACGGTGTTGATCACCAGGAAGGCGGGGACGAGGGCGTGCGGGGCGCCGGTGCGGTGCACCAGCCAGAGCGGCAGGCCCACGTTGAGCACCGAGTCGTCGAGGTTCAGCGGGATGTCGAGCAGGACGAACAGCAGGTAGCCGCGGTCCCGCCAGGGGCCGGGCGCGGCGGCCGGCGCCGCGGGCCCCGTTCCCCCGCCGTCCGCGTTCCGCGCCACGACCGGCCCACCGCCGGCCGGCTCCCGGGTGCGCAGCACGAGGGCGGCGGCCAGCACGAAGGAGAGGGCGTTGGCCAGGATCAGCGCCCGGTACGCGGCGGGGGTGCCGACGGCCAGTCCGAGGGCCGCGATGCCCGCGCCGAGCGCGTAGCCGGCGTTGGCCGTGCTGCGGAAGAGCGCCTGGTAGACGCCGCGGCGCTCGCCCGCGACCCGGGTGGCGAAGAGCATTTCGAGCGTCTTGGCGGCCCGCTCGCCGAGGCAGGTGAGGGCCACCGCGGCCAGCAGGACGGTGTAGTCGTCGACGACCAGCAGCAGGAGCGTGGTGCCGAGGCGCAGCAGGTGGCAGGCGGTCAGCAGCCCCCGGACGGCGAAGCGTTCGGCGGCCCGGCCGGCGAGCGGCGATCCGGCGATCCCGGCGACCGCCCCGACGCCGAGCAGCAGGCCGAGCTGCCCGGCGTCGAGGCCGCGGACGAAGGTGAACCACAGGACGGACGCGGCCGACCAGACGCCGGTGCCGGTGCGGTCGACGAACTGGGAGAGCAGCATCGTCCGCCCGTCGCGTCCGCCCGGCGGTCGCCGCAGTTGTGCCAGCAGTCCGTCGGTGTTGCGCTTCCGCCGCACGGCGGGCCCCCGTTCGTCGCCTCCGATATGAATCTCGACATCAAGATACTTCATGTCGAGATTTCTCGGAAGATCGGGAACCGCTGCCGCCCGGGGCGGCCGTGCGGGGCGCCGCCGCGGGCCCGGACTGCGCGTCAAGTCCCGTCGGCGGGACGGGACGGCCCGCCGGCCCGGGCCGCGCGCCGCCGTGCGAGGATCACAGGCAGGGAACCGGCTCGGGTGAGGGGATGCGCCGTGTGCACCGTGTTCGTCAGCTTCGACCCCGGCTCGCCGGTACCGGTCGTCGTCCTCGCCGCGCGGGACGAGTACGCCGACCGGGCCTGGCTGCCGCCGGCCCGGCACTGGCCGGCCCGGCCCCGGCTGCTCGGCGGACTCGACCTGCTGGCGGGCGGCACCTGGCTCGCGGTCGACCCGGGCGGCGCCGGCCGCACGCCGCGGCTCGCCTGCATCCTGAACGGCTTCGGGCTCCCGGCCGACCCCGCGCACCGGCTCTCCCGCGGGGAGCTGCCGCTGCTGGCCGCGGAGGGCGACGACCTGGCCGGCCGCGACTGGGCCCGCTACGACCCGTTCCACCTGATCACCGCCGGCCCCGACGCGGTCTCCATGCTGGGGTGGAGCGGCGCCGAGCTCACCCGCAGCACGCTGGAGCCCGGCCTGCACGCCGTCATCAACGACGGCATGGAGGGGCTCGCCTCGCACCGGACCTCCTCGCGGAGCGCCTCGCGGATGATGGCCGCCCGGCTCGCGCACTTCCGGCCCCGGCTGGCCGCCGTCCACCGGCCCGAGCCGCCCACCGGCGGCCCGGACGCGCCAACCACCGGCGGCCCGGACGCGCCGACCGCCGAGGTGTGGGGCGACTGGCCGGCGATCGCCGACGGCGACGGCCTGGACCGCACCGACCCGGCCGCACTCGTCCAGCACCGCGACTTCGGGGGCGGACGGGTCTGGGCCACCACCTCGCTCGCCCTGGTCGGACTCGGCCGCAGTGGCGTCCGCTACGACTTCAACCCTGCGCCGGGCAACGCCGCCTGGTACCCCGTCGACACCCGGCCGCCCAGCGGCTGAGTCCGCGCCGGCCGCACCCCCGCGGGCTGCGCTCCCGGGGCGCGGTCCACCGGACCTGGTGCAGCCGGCCGGTGATCCCCTGCTGTCCCGCCCGTGGAGCATTCGACCTTCACCATGAAGCCGGCCCGGCTGGTCCGGCTCGCCCTCCGGCACGCCGTCTCCCACCTGGTCATCGGCGTCGCCGCCTACCTGGCGGTCCCGTCCTTCCCGCTGTACTACGTCCCGTTCGCCGTACTGCTGCCCGCCTTCTGCGTACTCGCCGCCGCCGGGGCCGGGACGGTCGTCGGCGGGGACGGCATCGGGATCCGCAGGTTCTTCGCCACCCGGCCCGTCCTCCCGTGGAGCGGGATCGCCTCGGTCCACGAGGAGCAGGTCCGGAAGGCCGCCGTGATGGAGCTCCGCACCACGGCGGGCAAGGTGGTCACCCTGCACTGCCCCGTCACCGCCCCGTTCAGCCCCGGCCCCGACTTCGGGGCGGACCGCGACCGGATCGTCGCGGCCTGGCAGCGGCACGGCGCCGGGGCCGGGACGGTCTGAACGGACTGCGGTCAGGGCAGCCCGACCGTGCGCCGGACGGTCTCGAAGCCGAGCACCTCGACCCGCGGCGTGCCGTCGGCGTCCCGGGTCAGGCGGACCTCGTTCCCGACCAGCAGTCCGGTGGTCACCACGTAGCTGCCGTCGGGCAGGACCCCGAGCGGCATCGTCCGCGGGCCGAGGTGGAGGGACAGGTCGAGGCCCTGCCGGGTGAGGCGGTAGCCGCCCTCGTAGTGGCCCAGGAACGCCGCGGTCGCCCCCGGGTCGCTCGGCGCGGTGCGGCTCCCGAGGTCGCGCAGGCCCTGCAGGGCGGCCAGGTGCGCGGCGTGGACCTTCTCCGGGACGCCCCGGTTGAGGCCGAACCGCTCGCCGAGCAGCAGGTTGAGGACGTACAGGTGGAAGTACGGCCCGGTCGGGGCCGGGTTCATCGCGTTGAGCACGACCAGCCCGAGGTCGTGCTCCGGCAGGAAGCCCATGTACGAGCTGAAGCCGTCGATGCCGCCGTTGTGCCAGACCAGCGAGGTGCCGTCGCGGAAGCGGTGGTGGATCCAGCCCATGCCGTAGCCGGAGGCGGTCACGTCCGGGTCGAACTCCGGCGACACGGGGACGGGCACGTGCGGCTTCCAGCACTCCGCGAGGTTCTGCGCCGACACCACGCGGCGGCCGTCCACCGAGACGCCCCGCCGCAGCTGCAGGCGGACGAAGGCGGCCATGTCGTCGAGCGAGGCGAGCGTGCCGCCGGCCGGCGCGTAGCTGCCGACCGGCCCGTAGGCGAGCGGCCGGGCGGCGGCGGTGAGGTCGAGGGCGGTGCCGCGCGCGAAGTCGGTGACCAGCCCGCGGGGGTCGTCCGCGATCCGGGCGCCGGCCATGCCCGCGGGCCCGTACACCCGGTCCCGTATCTCGGTGGCGAAGGTGCCGGTCAGGTCGTCGCCGGTCACTCCGGAGGCCAGCAGCGGCAGGTAGCCGCCGACGGAGTACACCGTGTTGTTGTAGCGGAAGGCGGTGTTCGGCCGGCCGGCCACCGGGAGGGTGACCAGCGACCGGAGGAGCTGGGGGGCGGTGGGGTCGCCCTCGTGGAGGCCGGAGAGCGCCGGCGGCTCGTCGATGCCGGTGGCCATGCCCAGCAGGTCTCGGACCTTCAGCGAGTGCGTCAGCCGGTCGGTGGGCGCGCGGAAGCCCGGCCAGGCGTCGACCGCCCGCTGGTCCCAGGACAGCTGCCGCCGGTCGACGTGGACGGCGGTGAGCAGGGAGGTCATCGCCTTGGTCGTCGAGGCGACCAGGAACCGGGTCGACGGCGTGACCGGCGCGCGGCCCTCCAGGTCGCGGACGCCGAGCGGCAGCGACAGCAGCACCCCGTCCCGGTCGACCACGGCCACCGCCGCGCCGACCAGGCCCATCGCGGTGAACTCCGCCCGCACGAGGGCGGCGAACGCGTCCCAGCCGGTGTCCCGGCCCGCCGCCCGCGCCGTGGCCGGCGACCGGCTCGCGAGCCCGGCCGCCAGTCCGCCCGCCGCCAGCCCGCGGAGCACCGTCCTGCGCGTCGGACGGGTCGTGGTGACCGCGGTCGCGGCGTCGAACTCCAAGGATCTCCCCTTCCCTGCTGCGGCGGACCGCAGGTGCACGGGCCGCCCGCCACGCTAGCCGCCGACCCGCAGCCCCCTCCCGGACACTCCGCGCCCCCGCGCGAACCTCACCCGATCAGGGGCCGGGAGCCCGCGCCCGCGGCACGGAAACCGGATGCACCCGGCCCATCGCCCGGGCGAGAATGCGGCGGTGATCGTGATGCAGCCCGTCCTGGAGATCGTCCCGCCGGACTCCTTCGGCCTCTGGCCGGTCGTCGACGTCGAGCCGTTCGCCCTGCTGCCCCTGCACGGCGGCCTCTCCCCGGCCGAGGTCGGAACGGTGGTGATGGGCCTCGCCGAGTACCTGCGCGAAGGCGGCGAGGGCGTCCCGCCCGGGCCGGACGACCCGGTCGGCGCCTTCCTGCACGGGTTGCTGACGGCGGGTGAGGGCCTCTGCGCGTCCGGCGGGCTGCAGGTCACCGACACCTCGACGGGCGTCGTCTTCCGGCCCGGCTGCTGCGACGGCCTGGAGGACCGGCGCGACTGGTACCGCGTCACCGAGGCCGGCGAGCCCCTCTGGTACGGCCACGAGCCGGTGACTCCGGCCGCTCTGCCGCACGGTGACACCGTCCGACTCGTCGTCGACACCGGGCTCAGCGACTCCGAGGAGATCGAGCTCTCCGTCGGCGAGCTCCGCGGCCTCCTCGCCGGCGTGGACCGCGACCTCGCGGCCTTCCTGGTCCTCGCCGCCGACTGGGCATCCGTCCACGTGGCGTCCGTCCACGCGCCGACCCGGGCCGCCGCCCTGGTCGACGTCCTCGCCCGCCTCACGGACCTGCCGGCCCCGGACCTGCCGCCGAAGCCGTAGGCCGTCTCCCCCGAGGGCGTGCGGGTGGCACCTCACCGGCACGCCCTTGCGCCGGACGACCTTGCCCCGGACGCCCTTGCGCCGGACGACGCGCCGGTACGAGGTCAACCGTGGCCGAGCCGGAGCACCGCGATGCCCACCAGGACCGCGGCCCCGGCGGCGAGCCGGGAGCGGCCGAGCGGTTCACGCAGCACCAGCGCACCGATCAGCGCGGCGATCAGGATGCTGGTCTCGCGCAGTGCGGCGATCGCGGCGAGGTCGCCGACCGTCTGGGCCCACACCACCAGGCCGTACGCCACCAGCGACATCACCCCGCCGGCCAGACCCTGCCACGGCCGGCTGCGCATCGCGGTGAGCAGCGGCCGGCCCCGGACGGCGAGGGCGACCAGCAGCACCGCGGCGCCCTGGGCGAGGAACATCCAGGCCAGGTAGCCCGCGGTGCCGCCGGCCCGGCGGACGCCGGCGCCGTCCACCACGGTGTACCCGGCGATCAGCACGCCCGTTCCCAGGGCGGCGCCGAGGGCGGGCAGGTGGGCGCGGCCGGGCCGTCCGCCGGCGAACGCCAGCCCGGCCAGGCCGAGCGAGACGACCAGCACGCCGACGGCCTGCCCGGCGGGCAGCGCCCGGCCGAGCACGGTGACCGACAGCAGCGCGACCACCAGCGGCGAGGTGCCGCGGGCGATCGGGTACATCTGCCCGAAGTCGCCGAGCCGGTACGCCTGGAGCAGGAGCAGCTGGTAGCCGACCTGGAGCACGGTGGACGCCGCGAGGAACGGCCAGGCGGCCCGGTCCGGCAGCGGGACGAGGCAGGCCAGCACGGCGCCGCAGCCGAGCGTCGCCGTGTTCATCAGCGCGAACCCGGCCGTCCTGTCGGCGTTGCGGTGCGCCATGGCGTTCCACAGTGCGTGCAGCACGGCGGCGGCGAGCACCACGAACGGAACCGCTTCCCGCGTCACCCCGCCCCCTTCCGAACGGGCGCCGGCGCATGCCCACGGCCCGAAGATGTATAGCCAACTTCGGGTCATCCAACAGGCCGGGGCCGGAGCCCGTCAACCGGCGCCCCGGGCTGCGGTCCTGCTCAAGGCGGACGGCCCTGCCGAACCGGGTGGTTCGGCAGGGCCGTTCACAGGTTGTCACCGTCGGCGGGCGATCACCGGAAGCGGTAGCGGATGCGACCGCGGGTGAGGTCGTAGGGGCTGAGCTCCACGAGGACCTTGTCCTCCGGGAGGATCTTGATGTAGTTCTTCCTGATCTTGCCGCTGATGTGGGCGAGCACCTTGTGCCCGTTCTCCAGCTGCACGGTGAAGGTGGCGTTGCGCAGGCACTCGACGACGGTGCCCTGCACTTCGATGCCTCCTGCGGTTTTGGTCATGCGTCCTCACTTCTGTGTCGGTGGTGGTGCGGACGGCCGGCCGGACGGCCGGGTGCGCCCGTCGGGGGCCGCGGGTCA
Source organism: Streptomyces sp. NRRL B-24484 (assembly GCF_000717715.1). Lineage (GTDB taxonomy): Bacteria > Actinomycetota > Actinomycetes > Streptomycetales > Streptomycetaceae > Kitasatospora. The sequence continues at coordinate 111,340 of NZ_JOAI01000024.1, forward strand.
GCGGCGGACGAGCTCCAGGGTGCTGCAGGTGCGCCGGGCGCCGAAGCCGGCGAGGAGGGCGGTGGCCGCCGTGTTGGACTCGTCCACCTCGGCCCAGGCCGTGGTCCGCCCGGATGCGTGCAGTGCGCCCAGTGCGTGGCCGAGCAGCGCCCGGGCGATGCCGTGGCGCTGCCGGTCGGCCCGGACGGCGATCAGGCCGATCCGGGGCTGCCGGAGGAACGGCACCACCCGGACGAGGCCCACGTACCGGTCCCCCTCCTGCGCGACCGCGTACTTCGACGGGTCCACCACGGTGTCCCCCGTCGGGCGGGGCAGGACCTCGGCCGGCATCCTCCGCCAGCCGACGGTGGACTCGACCTCGGCGCGGACGATCCGGTCCAGCTCGCGCAGCGGGCCCTCCTCGGCGGAGCCGGCGGGGACGATCGTCACGCCCTCCGGGCACGGCACCGCGCCGGTGGTGCGGGGGTCGGTGGGTACCAGGTGGCCCCACTCGCGGCGTTCGGTGGTGAAGCCGAGCCGTGCCCAGGCGGCGGCCTCCTCGTGGTCGTTCTCGTCGACCAGGGTGTGGAGCGGTGCCGGCAGGTCGGCCAGCACGGCCTCGGCGATGCGGTCGAACGCGGCGCGGTGCCAGGCGTCGATGCTGACGAACAGTCGTCCGTCGGGCCGGAGCGATGCGTCGCCGGTGCCGGCCACCACGCCGTCCTCGACGGCCTGCCACTGCGTGTCGGAGACCCGGACGACCGGGACCGCACGGTCGCCCCCCACGGGGGTGGAGGGCGAAGGATTCAGGGGATTCATGGGAGTTGCCTCTCGGGAGTGCCATCGAGCAGGCGCTCCCGGCGACACCTCGGTCAGTCGCCCGCCGCAACGGAGATGGGGAGCACCCATACGGATACAGCCTTCACGGGTGTCACCTCCTTCGGTCGTCTCACGGCTGACCGGACGCTATCAGCCCGGCCCGGCCGCGCCCAACCGGTTTTTCTCAGCGCAGCGGGACGGCGTGGACGGGCGTGTCCGGCACGGGCCGGCCGACCAGGTCCAGGACGTGCACGAGTCCGCCGTCCTCGATCTCCACCCGGACGGCCCGGTCCGCGTCCTCGTAGACGGGGTGTCCGTGCGGGCCGTACCCGGCCTGCCGCTCGACCACCACGGCGTCCTGCTCGCCGTGGGACCCTGCCGCTCCGGGGAAGGTCAGCATCCAGCGGCCCGTGTCCGGTGCCACGGCGATCACGCCCTCTCCACCACGCCGACGCCCCGGCCTCCATTGTCCGGCCGGATCCGGCCGTCGTGCACCCGCCGGGACGAGCGGGCCGCGGCACCGCAGGTCACGGTGGCCGCCACGGCCGGACGGCGCTGCAGCGCGGCGCACCTCGGTGACCTTCGGTGACCGGGGGCCGCGACCGGGCCGGGCGCGGCCAGGGTGCCGCGCGGGCGGCAGGGGGTGCAGTGGCCGCCCCCTGCCGCCCGCCCGGTCTCAGCTCAGCGCGAACTTCTGCGCGGCGGCGCCGTTGCAGTCCCAGATCTGCAGCCGGGTGCCGTTGGCGGAGGCGCCGTTCGGCGCGTCCAGGCACCGGCCGGACTGCGG
>NZ_JOAI01000025.1 GCF_000717715.1 Streptomyces sp. NRRL B-24484
GAGGGGTGGTACGCGGCGGGCGTGTGGGGGTGCGAGGTGGTGGGGCTGGACCGGGGCGGGCGCGATTCTGCAGGTTCGCGCTGGTGGGGTGGCGCGGTCCTCCGGGCTGACGGTTGGGGGGTGCCGCCACATGCCCCTGGGGGTGGTGCCTGGGGGCGCCATTTTGTGGTTTGGCGCCATTCGGGTTGCGTGGCGCTCACTCGGTCTGGCGGCTGGGATGCCCCCGGGCGTCCCTGGCACGGCACCAGTTGGTGGGGAAAGCGGGACGTTGGTGGGGTGGCGCGATTTATTTGAATTAGCGCTATTCGGGTTCCGTGGCGCTTACCCGACTTGGCGGCCGGGGGTGCAACTCCGCGCCCGTCGGAGGTCGCGCCGGTAGGCGCCCGTGCCCCTGCCCGTGCCCGTGCCCGTGCCTCTGCCGGTGCGGGATGCGATGAGGGGCGGGGAGGATGGAGGGGTGCCGTTCACGTTGAGCCATGTTGCTGCGGTCCTGCCGCTGATCGGGCGGGGGGACGGTGGGGTGTGGGTGGCGTCGGGGCTGGTGGCGGGGTCGATGGCGCCGGACGTGCCGTTCTTCGCGGACTCACTGCTGCCGGGCGTCTACCGGTACGGGGCCATCACGCACCGCTGGTGGGCCGTGCCGACCGTGGACGCGGGGATCGCCGCCGGGATGGTGGCGGCCTGGCACGGTCTGCTGCGCGAGCCGCTGGCCGGTCTGCTGCCGCTGCCGGCGGAGGAGCCGCTGCCGCGGGGTGCCGCGGGGGCCGGGACGTTCGTGCTGTCGGCGGCGGTCGGTGCTGCGAGCCATGTGCTCTGGGACTCGTTCACCCATCCCGGCCGGGCCGGGGTGCGGGCGTTCCCGGTGCTGGAGCGGCCGGTGGCGGCCGGGCTGCCGCTCTGCACGGTGCTGCAGTACGGGACGTCGCTGCTGGGCCTGGCCGTGCTGCGGGCCCGGGGGCGCCGGGCGGAGCTGCCGTCGGCGCCGCAGCCGCACCCCACCGCCGCGGTGGGCCTGGTGGCGGCCGCGGCGGTGGGGGCGGTGCACCGGCTGGCCCGGCGGCAGCGTTCGCTGGTTCCGGAGTTCTGCTTCGGGGCGGGGGCCGGTCTGGCGGTCGGGGCGACGGTGTACGCGGTGCTCGCCGCGGACCGCGGCCGGGTGCCGTCCGTCGGGACGGCACCCGGGGCGGTGCCACAGCGCGTCGGGCGGTGCGTCAGACCGAGCGCAGCCGGGCGTAGGCGCGCAGGAAGAGCGCCTCGGTGAGGGCCATCCGCTCCAGCTCCTCGGGGTCGACGCTCTCGTTCACCGCGTGGATCTGGGTGGTGGGCTCCTCCACGCCGATCAGGACGATCTCCGCCTGCGGGTAGAGGGTGCGCAGGGTGTTGCAGAGCGGGATCGAGCCGCCCTCGCCGGAGGTGACCATCGGGCGGCCGAACGCCTCCTGCATGGCCTCGCCCATCGCCTCGTAGGCGGGCCCGGAGGTGTCGGCGCTGAACGCCTCGCCCCCGCTGAGCACCGTGACGGTGGCCTGCGCGCCCCACGGGACCGCCGCCTCCAGGTGGGCGACGAGCGCCTGCTGGGCGCCCTTGAGTTCCATGCCCGGCGGGATGCGCAGGCTGACCAGGGCCTTGGCGGCGGCCTGGACGGAGGAGGTGGCGCCGATCACCGGCGGGGCGTCGATGCCGAGGACGGTGACCGAGGGGCGGGCCCACAGCCGGTCGGCGACGGTGCCGGTGCCGGTCAGCCCGACGCCGTCGAGGACCTTGGCGTCCGCCCGGAACTGCGCCTCGTCGTACTGGACGCCCGGCCAGACCTGGTCGGCCGTCAGGCCGGTCACGGCGACGTCGCCGTGCTCGTCGTGCAGGGTGCCGAGCAGCCTGACCATGGCCTGCAGGGCGTCCGGGGCGGCGCCGCCGAAGGCGCCGGAGTGCAGGTTGCCGCCCAGCGTGGTGAGGGCGACCTCGACCACCGTCATGCCGCGCAGGCTGGCGGTGACGGTGGGCAGGCCGGGGGCGAAGTTGCCGGTGTCGCCGATGACGATCACGTCCGCGGTGAGCAGTTCGGGGTGGGCCTCGGCGTAGCGCTCCAGGCCGCCGGTGCCCTGCTCCTCGGAGCCCTCGACGATGACCTTGAGGCCGACCGGCAGGCCGCCGTCGACCTCGCGCAGCGCCCGCAGTGCGGTGAGGTGCATGAGGATGTTGCCCTTGCAGTCGGCGGCGCCGCGGCCGTACCAGCGGCCGTCACGCTCCGTCAGCTCGAAGGGCGGGCTGAGCCAGGCGCTCTCGTCGAGCGGCGGCTGGACGTCGTAGTGCGAGTACAGCAGTACGGTCGGGGCGCCGGCCGGGCCGGGCAGTTCGGCGTAGACGGACTGCGTGCCGTCGGGGGTGTCCAGCAGCCGCACGCCGGTGAGTCCCTCGGCGGCGAGCGCGTCGGCGACCCAGCGGGCGGCCTTCTCGCACTCCTCGACCGGGAACTGCCGGGGGTCGGCGACGGACGGGAACGCGACCAGCTCGGCCAGGTCGGCCTTGGCGCGCGGCATCAGGGATCGGACTGCCGCCGCCAGGTGCTGCTGGGTCATCAGGTGTCTCCTGTTGACGAGGTGCGGGTGATTTGTCCGATCATAGGTCGGCACCTCGCCGTGACCCGAGTCATCCCTGGTCGCGGCGGTGGCGGACGGGTCTAGGATGCGATCGTGACTGACACCGGTAGCTCCCTCGACCCGCACTCCGACGAGCACGAGGCCGTCGGGAACGAGGCCGTTCCCGACGCCTCCGGCCAGACCGCCGTGGACCCCGAGGCCACCGGGCCCGACCCGCTCGGCGGCGTCTGGGACGTGGTCGTCGTCGGTGCCGGCCCGGCCGGCTCCTCGGCCGCGTACGCCGCAGCGACCCAGGGCCGCCGGGTGCTGCTCCTCGACAAGGCGGAGCACCCCCGCTACAAGACCTGCGGCGGCGGCATCATCGGCCCCTCCCGGGACACCCTGCCGCCCGACTTCAAGCTGCCGCTGCAGGACCGCGTCCACGCCGTCACCTTCGCGCTCGGCGGTCGCTTCACCCGGACCCGGCGCTCCAAGCGCATGCTGTTCGGCCTGGTCAACCGGGACGAGTTCGACCTGCGCCTGGTGCAGGCCGCCGAGCAGGCCGGCGCGGTGCTGGTCACCGGCGTGACCGCGACCGGCGTCGAGCAGGACGGCGACGGCCGCACGGTGTTCGTCACCACGGCCGACGGCCGCCGGATCGAGGCCCGCGCGGTGGTCGGCGCCGACGGCTCGGCCAGCCGGATCGGCCGCCACGTCGGCGTCTCCTTCGACCAGATCGACCTCGGCCTGGAGGCGGAGATCCCGGTGCCGGAGGAGGTCTCCCGGGCCTGGGCCGGCCGGATCCACCTGGACTGGGGCCCGCTGCCCGGCTCGTACGGCTGGGTGTTCCCGAAGACCGACTCGGGCACGCTGACCGTCGGCGTCATCTCGGCACGCGGTGACGGCGAGCGCACCAAGCAGTACCTCGCGGACTACATCCGGCAGTTGGGCCTCTCCGGCTTCGAGCCGAGCATCGAGTCCGGGCACCTGACGCGCTGCCGCGCCGAGGACTCGCCGCTCTCCCGCGGGCGGGTGCTGGTGGCCGGCGACGCCGCCGGACTGCTGGAGCCGTGGACCCGCGAGGGCATCTCGTACGCCCTGCGGTCCGGCCGGCTGGCCGGCGAGTGGGCGGTGAAGCTCGCCGAGGCCGAGGGCAACGCGGACGTGCGGCGGCAGGCGCTCAACTACGCCTTCGCGATCAAGGCGGGGCTGGGCGTGGAGATGCGGGCCGGCAAGGTGATGCTCGGTGCCTTCGAGCGCCGGCCGCACCTGTTCCACGCGGCGGTCTGCCTGGTGAACCCCGCGTGGCGGGCCTTCGCCCGGACCACGCAGGGGCACACGACGTTCGCGCAGGTGATGCGGGAGCACCGCGCCGCGCGGAAGCTGGCGTCGGTCGCCGGGCGGTGAGGACCGAGGGCGCGGGGAACTGACGCACACCCGGGTGGGCCGTCATTCGGACGGCGCCCGCATCCGGGTTGCGCAGTTCCCCGCGCCCCTGGGTCGGTGGCCGGGCTACTGCTTGAGGCCGGTGTCGAGGGCGGTGATCAGGGTGCCGGAGGGGGTGTCGCCGGACATCTCCCAGATCATCGCGCCGAGCAGGCCCTTGGACTTCAGCCAGGCGGTCTTCCTGCCGATCGACCAGGGGTCGTCGAAGGTCCACCACTGGCCGCCGGCGCCGGCGCCGGTGTAGCCGTAGGTGGAGACGGACTGTTCGTCGTGGCGGACCGTCAGGTTGGGCACGCTCGCGAGCAGGTTGTTGTACCCGCGGGTGCCGGCCTCCTCGGCGAACTGACCGGGGGCCGCGCCGCCCGCCGCCTGCCACTCGCCGTTGGCCCCGCCGTCGGTCACGTTCTGCCAGCCGCGGCCGTAGAAGGGCAGGCCGATGGTGAGCTTGCGCGGGTTGACCCCGGCGTCCAGGTAGGTCTGGACGGCCGACTCCACCGAGAAGTGGAAGCCGTACGGGTCCTGGGCGTCGGTGTAGAGGTTGGCCTGGTGGCCGGTGCGGTTCGGCTCCCAGGAGTTGTCGCTGCCGGCGCCGTGGAAGTCGTAGCCCTGGACGTTGGCGATGTCGAGGGACTGGAAGATCTTCGAGAGGTCCCAGCCCTGGGAGATCTTGGCGGGGTCGGCCGGGGTGAAGGCGGTGAGCAGCCGGTGCGGGCCGCCGAGGGCGTCCAGCTGGGTGCGGAACTCGGCGAGCAGCGCCGTCAGGTTGGTCCTGTCGTTCGCCGACCAGTGGTTGCCGGCGTGGCCGTCGGGGGAGCCGGGCCACTCCCAGTCGAGGTCGATGCCGTCGAAGATCCCGGCGGCGGCGCCGGGGCCGCCCGCGCCGTTGTAGAGCGGCAGGTTGCCCTTGATCCAGAGGTCGATGCAGGAGGAGACGAGCTTCTTGCGGGAGGCGTCGGTGGCGGCGGCGTCGGAGAAGTACTTGGAGTAGGTCCAGCCGCCGAGCGAGACCACGACCTTGAGGTTCGGGTACTTGGCCTTGAGCTTCTTCAGCTGGTTGAGGTTGCCGCGCAGCGGGGCCCAGCCGTCGTCGGCGACCCCGTCGACGGACTGCGCGGCGCTGAACGGGCGGGAGTAGTCGGCGTCCGCGTCGCCCGCGTTGGTGCCCTGGTCCGGGTCCTGCGGGTCGGCGGTGGTGCCCTTGGTGACTCCGGACAGGCAGGTCAGGTTGACCGGGTCGATGTTCTCGAAGGCGTAGTTGATCACGTCGAGCTTGGCGGCGCTGCCCGAGGTGTCGAGGTTCTTCACGAAGTACTGGCGGCCGTAGATGCCCCACTGGGTGAAGTAGCCGACCCGGGCGTACTTGCCGGTGCCGACCAGGTCCGCGGTGGTGACGTTCAGTGCCGGGCTGGCCGGTGAGGCGTTGTCGGCCGCGTCCCGCGCGCGGACGGTGAAGCCGTACGCGGTGGCTGGGGAGAGGCCGGTGACGGTGGCGGCGGTGCCGGTGACGGTCTGCGCGAGCGTGCCGTCGCGGTACACGTCGTAGGCGGCGACCCGCTGGTTGTCGGTGGCGGCCGTCCAGGCCAGCGCGACGCTGCTGGAGGTGACGGCGGTGGTGTGCAGGGCGGCCGGCGCGGTCGGCGGCACGGTGTCGCTCGCCGGGTCGACCGTCCGGGCGGTCACCGCGGGGCTGAGCGGGCCGGTGTTGCCGCGGCTGTCCTTGGCGCGCACGGTGAGCCCGTACGCCGTCGCCGGGGTGAGGCCGGTCAGGGTCGCCGAGGTGGTCGCGGAGGTGCCGAGCACGGTCGAGCCGTTCAGCACCTCGTACGAGGCGACCGGGAAGTCCCCGGCGCCGGCGGCGTGCCAGCTCAGGGCGACCGTGTGCGCGGTCGTGTCGGTGACCTGCGGGGTGCCGGGCGCGCCGGGCGGCACGTCGGCGCTGCCGTCGCACTTGTCGCCGTTGATCCGGCAGCCGGTGGGCGTGCCGATCGGGCCGTTGGCGACGAACCAGAAGCTGTACGGCTCGGTGGTGGCGTGCGGTTGCACGGTGCCGTTGTAGTAGGCGTTGACGGCGGTGACGTGCCGGCCGGTGACGGTGGCCTGGCCGTTGTAGCTGCTGGAGACCGTCACCCCGGCGGGCAGGTCGAACTCCAGGGTCCAGCCGGTGACGGCGGTGGCGTTGTCGTTGCGGACGACGAAGGTGCCCTTCCACCACGAGCCGTTGTCGGCCGTGGTGAAGCTCGCGGTGAGGCGGCCGGCGGCGTGCGCCGGGACCGCGGCGAGCAGGGCGAGCGGCAGTGCGAGCACGGCGAGCAGGGCGGTGGTACGGGCCCTGGCGCGCCGTGGCGGCCGGTCGTGCATGGTGGTCTCCCTGTCTGGTGTGGGGGTGCCGTACAGGGGTGCCGGGAAGCCGTCGACGACTGTAGGTGGTATGGACCAATGCGGTCAACGGTGCCGTCAGGACTCGAAGTTGACGATCGGTCGGACGACCTGCCGGAGCAGCTCGTCGGCGAGCGGGCTGCGCGCGTACAGCACCACCCGGCCGTGCCGGGCCCGGCTCACCAGGCGGGTCTCGGAGAGCACGGCCAGGTGCTGGCTGACCGCACCCGGGGTGACGCCGAGCCGTCGGGCCAGCTCGGTGGTGCTGGTCGGCTCGTCCAGCATGGTCAGCAGCCGTGCCTTGGGCGCCCCGACCAGCTGCTCCAGGGCCCGCCGGGTGGGCGGTGGTGCGGCCGGGCCGGCCATCGTCCGCTGCCCGCGCGCCGGGTAGTTGATCGCCGGTGGATGGTCGTCGCTGATGCTGGTGATGGCGCCGCGGGCGAAGAACGTCGGGGTGAACACCAGGCCGCGGCCGCCCACGGCGATGTCGGTGTCGCCGTCGCCCCAGTCCCGGCGGATCGTCAGCACGCCGTCCTGCCAGAGCAGCCGCGGGTCCAGGTCCTCGAAGAGCGCCGCCGCGCCGCGCTCCGCCAGCACCCGGGAGCGGTGCACGATGTCCGCGTACAGCACCGACCGGGCCCGCGGCCACCACTGCGGTGCCAGGCAGTGCGTCCAGTAGGTCTCCAGCGCGTCGGCGATCCGGGCGATCAGCCCGGCCGGATCGGCCAGCCCGTCCGCCAGCGGCGGCGGCAGCCGCCGGTCGTGCGGCAGGAAGGTCCGCTCCAGCTCGCCGCGCAGCCGGTCCGGCGCGAGCGCCCGGACGGCGGCCAGCTCGGCCGGGAACTCGGGGAAGGGCGTGTTCGGGCGCGGGGTCAGGAAGTCCGGCACATAGCGGTTGGTCGCGACCAGCGAGCGGAGCAGCGGCGCGCAGTCCAGCTGCTCGAACACCGGCCGGATCCCCTCGAAGACCGGCGTCTGGTGGACGTACGTCCCCGGGTGCGTCCACATCCGCAGGCTGAGCACCGTCTCCTGCATCGGTGAACAGGCGAAGGACGCCGCCGCGAGGTCCTCCAGGCCGAGCCGGAAACGGTGCACGTGATCCCCCATTCGTCAGCCCCGGGCTAAATCAATACCGGTGACTGATCCGCATGCGGTGCGATGATGCCATGACCACGACCTCCACGGGGGCGCCCACGGCGTCCCGGGCATCCTCACGCCTGTTGCACCCCGATCCGACGGTCCGCAGGCTCGCCTCCATCACCCTGGTGAACACGCTCGGCAACGGCCTCTTCATGACCCTGGGCGCGCTGTACTTCACCCGGATGCTCGGCCTCCCCGCCGCTCAGGTCGGCATCGGCCTCACCGCGGCGGGCCTGTGCGGCGTCCTGATCGGCGTCCCGGCCGGGCGCGCCGCGGACCGCTGGGGGACCAAGCCCGTGCTGCTCGCCCTGGTCGGCGGGGAAGCCGTCGGCACCGCCTGCTACCCGCTGGTGTCCGGCTTCACCGCCTTCGTGCTGCTCGCCTGCGCCGTCACCGCGACCGACCGAGGCAGCGCGACCGTCCGCAACGCCCTGTACGCCGAGGTGCTGCCGCCCGACCGCCGGGTCGCCGGCCGCGCCTACCTCCGCGTCGTCACCAACGTCGGCATCGGCGTCGGCACCGGGATCGCCGCGCTCGTCCTCGTCGCCGACACCCGCGGCGCGTACACCGCCGCGATCCTCGCCGACGTCGCCACCTTCGCCGCCGTCTTCGCGATGTACGCGCTGCTGCCCACCCCGCAGGCCGGGCCGCGCGGCACCGCGGACGAGGCCGGGCCGCGGACCGGCTCCGCCCTGCGCAACCTGCCCTACCTCGTCGTCGCCGGACTGAGCGGCGTGCTCGGCCTGCAGTTCGCCATGATCGAGGTCGGCGTGCCGCTGTGGATCGTCGACCGCACCGAGGCACCGCGGGTCCTCGTCGCCTGCACGCTCGTCGTCAACACGATCCTCGTCGTCGCGCTCCAGGTGCGGGCCACCCGCGGCACCGAGGAGCCGACCGCCGCCGCCCGGATCTTCCGCCGCGGCGGAGTGCTCGTCGCGCTCTCCTGCGCGGCCTTCGCCCTCGCCGGCGGGCTGCCCGCGTGGGCCGCGGTGCTGGTGCTGCTCGCCGGAGCGGCGCTGCAGGCCCTCGGCGAGGTGCTCGGCCAGGCCGCCGGCTGGGCCCTCGGCTACGACCTCGCGGAGGAGGGCGCGCACGGCGAGTACCAGGGCGTCTTCAACACCGGGTTCTCCGCGGCGATGATGCTCGGCCCCGTCCTGATCACCACCGCGGTCATCGGCCACGGCACCCTCGGCTGGGCCGCCCTCGCCGGGCTCTTCGCCGCGGCCAGCGCAGCGATGGTCCCGGCGGTGGGGTGGGCACTGCGCTGCAAGGCCGCGACGGCGGCCTGAGACGCGGGTGCATCCTTCCCGCTAGCGGACGACGTCGGGGATCGGGCGGGCGTAGGAACGGTCGGCGGGGGTGACGGCGGTGGTGGGGCCGGCTGCGCGGAGGACGACGTCGAGGACGTGGTCGGGGTCGCAGGCGTAGCCGCCGCTCGCCCAGGCCGGGTTGGCCTCGACCACGGCCCAGGTGCCGTCGGCGAGGCGGCCGACGTCGACCACGACGGCGCTCGGCAGGCCGCCGGCGGCCAGCGCGTCGGCGGCGAAGGCGAGCACCTCGGGTCCGACCTCCGGGGAGACGGCCAGGCTGCCGTCCACGGCGTACCGGCTCGCCGTCCGCACCGCGCCGTCCAGCACGAAGAGCCGGTACTCCTCGGCGAACGCCACCACGTCGCTGATCTGCACGAGGGTGTCGTCGTCGAGGGCGTCCGGGCCGGGCAGTCCGCTGCCGTCCGGGTAGACCCGGGCCGGGAAGAGCTTGTCGACCGGCGGCTTGAGGAAGGCCGGGCGCCGCAGCCGGCGGGCCTCGGCCAGGGTCGTGCACTCCACCCGGCGGCCGAGCAGCTCGGCGGGCAGCGTGGCCAGCCAGTCGGCCGGCGGCTCCAGCGGGGCGACGTCCAGCGCCCCGGCGGCCACGTCGGCGAACAGCGGTCCGCCGTACAGGTGGGCGGGCCGCAGGCCGGCGAGCTCGTCCGGGACCTCCCAGCGCACGGCCGTGTGCGCCCGCAGCCCGCGGAGGCGGGCGCGGGTGAGCAACTGCAGACCGGTCTCGTTGATCCGGGGAGCGAGCAGGAGGAGCGTCATGGGCCCTCATGCTGGCCCGGCCGGACCCGTCCCGGCCAGCGGATTTCCCGGGTCGTACTGGCCGACCGGACGGTCGGCGTGCCAGAGTCCTCCCGAGCGCGTCCGACCCACCCTCAGCCGGAAAGCAGGCCATCCACGATGACCAGCGAGAGCCCTCTCGTCCGCATCACCACCGCCGATGCGGTGACGACCCTCGAACTCGACTCCCCGCACAACCGCAACGCCCTCTCCACCCGCCTGATGGCGGAACTGGTGAAGGGTCTGACCGAGGCCGCGGCCGACCCGGCCGTCCGGGCGGTGGTGCTCGGCCACACCGGCAAGGTGTTCTGCGCCGGCGCCGACCTCTCCGAGGCCACCGGCAGCGACCCGACGGTCGGCCCGCGCGGCCTGGTCGACATCCAGCGGGCGATCGTCGACTGCCCCAAGCCGGTGATCGCCGCGATCGACGGGCACGCCCGCGCGGGCGGCCTCGGCCTGCTCGGCGCGGCGGACATCGCGATCGCCGGCCCCGCCTCGACCTTCGCCTTCACCGAGGTGCGCCTCGGCCTCGCGCCCGCGGTGATCTCGCTGCCGCTGCGCCCCAAGCTGGACCCGCGGGCCGCTTCCCGCTACTACCTGACGGGTGAGACCTTCGGCCCGGCCGAGGCCGCCCGGATCGGCCTGATCACCGAGGCCGCCGACGACGTCGCCGGTGCGCTGAAGGTGCTGCTGGACGCCGTCCGGCAGGGTTCGCCGCAGGGCCTCGCCGAGTCCAAGCGGCTGGCGAACGCGGCCGTGGTGGACTCCTTCGAGCGGGACGCCGACGAGCGGGTCGCGCAGTCCGCGCGGCTGTTCGGCTCGGAGGAGGCGCAGCAGGGCATGCGGGCCTTCCTGGAGCGCCGCCCGGCCCCCTGGGCCCAGTAGCCGGCAGGGGGCCGGGCCGCGGCAGGACGGTCGTCAGCTCCAGTTGACGGCGGCGCCCGTCCGCCACAGGTCCAGCACCGAGCGGTCGCCGGAGACGTCCGCGGCGTCCGCCCCGCGGCGGTTCCACAGCAGCAGGTAGAGGTCGTGCGCGGGGCCGCTGACGGTGCAGTCGGCGGGCCCGGCGCCCGGCCGGACCTGTGGCTGCTCCTGACCGATCGTCACCAGCCAGCTCTCCGGGGCGTCGGTGGGCCGGACGGCGAGGGTGCGCGGCGACTCGCTGCGCAGCCGGGACTTCGGCCGGGGCACGAAGCCGGTCAGCAGCTCGGCCAGGCCGTCCGCCGCGACGGCCGGGGCGACCGGGCTCGCGGCGGTGCCGGCGGCGGCCTCCGCGTCGACCCGGTGCACGGTGGTCTCGTGCAGCTGGCGGCGGGCCCAGAAGGCGAGCGGCGAGGGTGCCGGCAGGAAGCTCCAGCACTCCAGGCCGGCGGGGGCGGACCGCAGGACGGTCACCAGGTCGGCGTGCCCGGTGCGGAACCACTCCACCAGGTCCGCGTCGGCGGGCGCCGGACCCCAGGCGGCCTCCTGGCCCGCCTCGTCCAGGGGCCGGGTCAGGCCGCCCTTGACGTGGGCGGCGGCCCAGCGGTGCACCTGTCCGGTGTGCAGCAGCAGGTCGCGCAGCCGCCAGTCCGGGCAGGTGGGCACGGGCGCGTCCAGCGGCGTCCCGGCGGCGGTGTCGGCCAGCAGCGCGCCCTCGTGGCGCAGGACGTCGACGAGTTCGGGAATCTCCATGGCGCGAGTCTGCCAGGCCCCGTCCCGGCCCGGTGTGATGTTGATCGCCCGGGCACCTCGCCGGGGGTGCCCGCCCGCTACGGTGATCGCATGCCGACCGCCCGTACCCTCCTCGCCGCCGCCCGTCTCCGGGGCCGCCGCGCCGCCGGCCACGTCGTGCACCGGGCGTGGAAGTGGGTGCAGGAGACCGGGGCGGTCACCAACCGCGCCCCCGGCCCGTACCGGTTCGGCGAGCTCGGGGACGGCACCAAGCTGGCCTTCCCGCTCGGCGCGGTCTTCAACGAGCAGTGGATCACCATCGGGCCGTTCTCGATCATCGGCGAGCGGGTCACCATCTCCGCCGGCTTCCTGCCCGGCCTGGACCTCGGCCCCGAGCCCATCGTCCGGATCGGCGGCGGCTGCGTCATCGGCCGCGGCAGCCACATCGTCGGCCACCAGTCGATCGTCCTCGGCGACGACGTGTGGACCGGCCCGAACGTCTACATCACCGACCAGGCCCACGAGTACCGCGACACCGACCTGCCGATCGGCAAGCAGTGGCCGCGCAACGAGCCGGTGGAGATCGGCGCGGGCTCGTGGATCGGCACCGGCGCGGTGATCCTGCCCGGCTCCCGGATCGGCCGCAACGTGGTGGTCGCCGCCGGTGCGGTCGTCCGCGGCGACGTCCCCGACCACAGCGTGGTCGCCGGTGCGCCCGCCAAGGTCGTCCGCAGCTGGTCCGCCGACGAGGGCTGGCAGCCGCCGCTGCGCCACGACGCGCCGCAGCCGATCCCGGACGGCGTCACCGCCGAGCAGCTGCGCGCCCTGGTCGGCTGGGACCTGCGGATCCCCGGCCAGGCCGGGCCCGCCGACGAGAGCCCCGCCCGCGCCGACGAGACCACCGCTCGCGCCGCCGAGTGACCCGGCCGCGCAGCCGAGGGACCCGGCCCGGCCGGGCCGCCCGTGTTCGGTGGGTTGACCGCGATGTTCAGGGGCTGACCGCGAGGACCAGGTAGGCGGCCAGCACCGCCAGGTGCACCGCGCCCTGCAGCGGCGTCGCCCGGCGCGGGATCACGGTCAACGTCCCGACCGCGACGGTGAGCGCCAGCAGCACCATGTGCGAGGCGCCGAGACCGAGGACGAGCGGACCGCTGAGCCAGAGCGAGGCGACCGCCACCGAGGGCACCGTCAGCCCGATGGACGCCAGCGAGGAGCCGAGCGCCAGGTTGAGGCTGGTCTGCACCCGGTTGCCCGCCGCGGCGCGCAGCGCGGCGATCGTCTCCGGCAGCAGCACCAGCAGCGCGATCACCACGCCGACCACCGAGGCCGGCAGGCCCGCGTCGGCGACCGCCGACTCGATGGTGGGGGAGACCCCCTTGGCCAGGCCGACCACCGAGACCAGCGCGACCGCGAGCATGCCGAGGCTGACCCGGGCGGACCGGCGGCTCGGCAGTTCGCCGTGGTCGTCCTCGTCCAGCAGCTCGCCCTCGGCACCGACCGGCAGGAAGTACTCGCGGTGGCGCAGCGTCTGGGTGGTGACGAACAGTCCGTACAGGCCGAGCGAGGCGATCCCGGCGAAGGTCAGCTGCGCGGTGTTGAACTGAGGTCCGGGCGTGCTGGTGGTGAAGGTCGGCAGCACCAGGCTCAGGGTGGCGAGCGTGGCGATGGTGGCGAACGCGGCGCCGGTGCCCTCGGCGTTGAAGACCGCGACCCGGTGCTTCAGCGCCGTCAGCAGGATCGACAGGCCGAGCACCCCGTTGCAGGTGATCATGACGGCGGCGAAGACGGTGTCCCGGGCGAGGGTGGCGTTCTTGACGGGGGCGTCCACCATCAGCGTCACGATCAGCGCCACCTCGATGACGGTCACCGCGACGGCCAGCACCAGCGAGCCGAAGGGCTCGCCCGCCCGGTGGGCGATCACCTCGGCGTGGTGCACGGCGGCCAGCACGGCCCCGGCCAGGAACAGCGCCACCACGGCGACCACCGGGCCGGGCAGCGACCGCCCCCAGGTCAGGATCAGCATCACCAGCGCCAGTACCGGCACCGCGACGGTCCACTGGACGAGGCCCCGGCGGATCAGGTCGATCATCCGTCGAGCTTCCCACCCCGGCCGCGCGCCGCCGCGGCAGCGCCGCCGGGGTGTCGGGAGTTCGCCTCGACCGGAGGAGGCGTCAGGCCCCCGCGCCGGCCGCGGCCCAGGCGTCCGTCACCAGCCGGTCCAGCGCCGACCGTTCCGGGCGCCAGCCGAGCTCCCGCCCGATCCGGCTGCAGTCCGACACCAGCCGCGGCGACTCCGGCAGCGCCGGCCGCCGCCGCACCGGCACCGGACGCCCGGTCAGCCGCTCCACCGCCGCGACGACCTCCCGCATGCTCGCCGGCGTCGCCCCCACGTTGTAGACCCGGCAGCCGCCGTGCGCCGCCGCCTCCTCCCGCGCGTCCAGCGCCTGCAGGTACGCCTCGGCGACGTCGTCCACGTGCACGAAGTCCCGCACCACGCTGCCGTCCCCGTTCAGCTCCAGGTACGGGTGCCGCCCGGCCGCCACCGCCAGCGCCCGCGGCAGGATCCGGGCCTCGTCCACGTCCCCGGCGCCGGCCGCGTTGAAGCAGCGCAGCACCACCGCGAGGACCTCGCCCGCCGCCGCGCGGCCCGCGAGCTCCCGCTCGGCCGCCAGCTTGGACTCGCCGTACGGACTGCCCGGCGCCGGCTCCGCCGACTCGTCGATCGGCTGCCGCTCCGGCGCGCCGTACACCGCCGCCGTCGAACCGAACACCACCAGCGGCCGGACACCGGCGCGGCCGGGCCCGTCCCGCAGCGCGTCCAGCAGGGCGACCGTGCCGCCGAGGTTGACCGCGCGGTGCGCCTGCGGGTCCACCACCGACTCCCGGCCGCGGGTGAGCGCCGCCAGGTGGCAGACCGCGTCCACCCCGGCCACCGCGGGCGCCAGCGCCGCCGAGTCCCGGACGTCCGCCCGGACCACCTCCCGGACGGGCAGCCCGCCGGCGTCCGTGCGACTGCTGCTCAGCGCCCGCACCTCGTGCCCGGCCGCGGCCAACCGCCGCACCACCGCCTGCCCGACGAACCCGAACGCGCCCGTCACCAGGACCTTCACGACCTACCCCCGAGCATCCGAAAACCCATTGCGCCCAGAGCGCCATGCTGCCACGATCACCGCCATGACGACCCGAAAGGCCGGCCCCGCGAAGTCCCGGTGACCGCGATGGCCCCGCCGATCCCCGCGCACATCGACCGTCTGCCCCGCCCCGAACGCGCCGCCGCGCTGGCCGGCCACGGCCGGGCCCTCACCACCGACCGGTACCTGCGGCTGCACGCCGCCCTGGACGCCGGCGACCACGACGACCGGCACACCGCGCTCTTCCTCGCCGTCGTCCGCCGCGACCTCGACCGGGTCACCGCGGCCCTCACCGACCCGCTGCTCGCCCACCGCGCGCTCGCCGCCGCCGGGCGCCTCCCCGTCCCCGACGGGGCCCTCGCCGAGCTCACCCGCACCGCACCCCGCGAACTGAGGCACGACCTCTACCGGCTGCTGCGCCGCTCCCGGCGGCACGCCCTCGCCGAACGGCTGCTCCCGGAGGTCCGCGACCGCCACGACGCCCGCGAGGCCGCCCGGCTGCTGCCCGCCTGCACCCCCGCCGCCGTCGACCACTGGCTGCCGCTGCTCGCGGTGCCCGACGGCGTGCTGCAGTCGCTCGCCCGCACCGCACCCCGGGCCGTCGCCCGCCTGCTCGCCACGGAGGCCGCGGCCGACCCGCCCGGCCCGCGGCTCCCGCAGCGGCTGCGCGAACGCCTCGCCGGCGTCGCCGCCCGCGACCGGGCCGCCGCCGAGCACCTGCTCACCACCGCCCCCGACGTCCTGCCGCCCGACGCCGTACTCCGGCTGCTCGACCGGCCCGGCCCGGTGCTCGCCGCGATCCGCTCCGGCGCCGTCACCCGGCTGCGGACGCCGGCCGGCCCGCTGCCCGCCGCGGCCGAACGGGCCGCCCGCGCCCTGCCCCCCGAGGACCTGCGCATCCTCGCCGACACCTGCCGTCCCCGGCCCGCCCGGGCGCTGTTCCACGCGGAGGCCTGGGGCCCCGAGCCCTACCTGCGCCTGCTCGACCCCGACACCCGTCTCCGGGTCGCCCGTGAACGCCTCGCCGCCCGGCCGAACACCCGGCGCCCCGACGTCACCACCCTGCTCAGCCTCGACGCGCCCGAGCGGGCCGACCTCCTCGCCCCCGCCCTGGCGCGCACCGCCGACAGCCCGTACGTGCAGGCCGGCCTGCTCGCGCTGCTGCCCTTCGACCGGGCCGAGGAAGGCCTCACCGCCCTGGCCGGCCACCACCGGCACACCACCCGGATGACGGGCCGCACCGGCCTGCTGCGCGCCGCGGCCCAGCAGGACGCGCCGACCTGGGGCCGCGTCCTGCGTAGCATCGAACGCGCCTGGCACGACCACCCCGAGGCGCGCGCAGCGGTGCTCGCCGAAGCCGCCCGCACCCCCGAACACCTGCTGGCCGCCGTCCCCGAACAGGTCCTGCGGGACGCCGTCCTCACCACCGCCCAGGCCCGGGACACCACCGTCGGATGCCTGAGCGCCGCCGACACCTGGCTCCGCCGCACCCTGCGCCGGGCCGGCGCCGACGGCGACACCGACCGCGCCGCCGTCCTGCTCGTCCTCGCCGTCCACCTGCGCGAACACCCCCGCTGGACGGCACCCGCCGACCCGCTCGGCCTCTCCCCGGCCCGGGCCGACGCCGTCTGGAGCCGACTGCTCCGCACCCCCGGCTTCGAACGCCCCGAACGCCTGCTCACCGCCGCCGAACTGCTCCCGCCGCTCACCGCCGTCGACGCCCTGCTGGAACGGCTGGTGACCGGCGACCACCCGCCCGCGCTGCTCGCCCGCGCCGCCCGGCTCTGGCTGCGCGCCCCCGCCGCCCCCGCCGCCCCCGCCGCCCCCGCCGCCCCCGGCGTCCGCGAGCGGCGCTGCGCCGCCCTGGTGGCGGCCGACCCCGGCTGGGCCCGGGTGGACGAGGTGTTCGCCGTCCTCGCCCGGCGACGTACCGACCTGCTGCCCGGCGTCCTCGCCGCCGGCCGGACGCACCCCGGAGGACGGTTCGGCGACGGTGACGGCGACGGCCGCTGGCTGCCGGTGCTGCCCGCCGGCGCCGACCGGCGGGTCCGGGCCGCACACACCGCGCTGGTCGGCCCGGTCGCCGCCGACGAGGGCGCACCGCTCGCCGTCCGGGCCGCGGCCGCCGCCGTCCTCACCGACCCCGACCGGCTCGCCGACCTCGCCGAGCGCGCCCCGCAGCCGGTCGCGGCCGCCGCCCTGCTCCGGCTGGCCGACCGCGCCGAACCGTCGGCCGCACTGCCCGTCCTGCTCACCCACCTCGGCGGGGGCGTCCGCGGCCGGGCCGCCGTCCAGGGCGTCCGCCGCCTGCTCGGGCGGCTCCCCGAGGCCGACGGGACCGGGCTGCTGACGGACCTGCTGACCCGGCCGGGGCTCGCCGTCGGCGTCGGCAAGGAGCTCGCCCGCGCACTCGCCGACCTCCCCGACCGGCCCGCCGCCGACCTCGCCCTGCGCGTCTGGGACGTCCCCGGCCTGCACCGGGACGTCCGGGCCGTCCTCGCGGCCGGTCTCACCCGCCACCTCGACCGCCCCGGCGTCGCGCCGCGCCTGGCCGCCGCCCTCGACGAGGCGGCGGTCCGCGAGGCCGTCCTCGGCATCCCGCACCTGCGGCTCCCGGACGGCTGCCGGGCACCCTTCGACGGGCTGCTGCTCACCGCGATCCGGGACGGCGGCGCCACCGCAGCGGTGCACGCGCTCACCGTCCGCCGGACGCGCGGGCCGCTCGACGAGGACACCGCCCGGGCCGTCGTCGGGCGGCTGCGGCGCCCCGACGAACCGGAGGAGGTCCGGCGCTCCGCCGTCGCGCTCTTCGCCGGGCGGGCGACCGACCCCGCCGTCGCCACCTGGTGGCCGCACCTGGTCGAACGGCTGGCCGCCGAGGCCCGGCACGACCCGCGGCAGCGCCACCGCCTCGCCGACCTGGCCGGCCAGCATTCCGCCGTCGCGGTGGCGCCGGTGCTGTTCGACCCGCTCGTCCCGGCCCTGCTGGCCGCCGGCCTGCCCGGCCGTGCCGCCGCGGCCGCCCTCGGCGCGGCCCTCGGCGCCCTCCTCGCCGGGGACGTGGCGCCGGACCGCTGGGACGCCCTGCTCGACCTCACCCGGGACCGGCCGCACCGGCTCCCGGAACCGGCCTTCCCCGGTGCACTCCGACCGGACCCCGCGCTGCTGCACCAGGTCGTCGAGCGGCTGCGCGCCGACGGCGGCACGGCGGCCGGGTTGCTCGGCGTCCGCCTGTTGACCGCCCACCACGAATGGACGGACTCCGCGGGCCTCCCGGCGGCGCTCGCCCCCTGGCAGCAGCACCCCGACCCGGACGTCGCCGAGGAGGCCCTGCTCGCCGCCGACTGACGGCGGGTGGCGTCCCCGGGGAGGCCGGGGCCGGTCGGCCGGTTCGCGGGCGGGGGGAGTACCCCGCTCGCAGCGCGCGTGCGGCGAAGGGCCGGCCCTCCCGGGGTGGGAGGGCCGGCCCTTCGGGGTGTGCCGGGTGGAGCGGTGGGTGCGGTCGGGCGTGGTCGGGCGGTGGTTCGGCGCGGTCAGGCGGTGCGCTGCGGGCGGCCGACGGTCACGGCGAGCAGGCCGGCCAGGGCGGCCGCCGCGGCGACACTGGTCAGGGCGAACGGCAGGCCGACGGCGTCGGCCAGGAAGCCGATGACCGGCGGGCCGATCAGCATGCCCGCGTAGCCGAGGGCGGAGGCGGTGGCCACGCCCTGCGGGCCGCCCGTGGCGCCGGCCCGGCCGATGGCCAGCGGGAAGATGTTCGCCAGGCCGATGCCGACCAGGACGAAGCCGCCGAGGGCCGCGGGCACCGACGGGACGAGTGCCGCGATCAGCATGCCGACGGCCGCGGTCAGGCCGCCGAACAGCATCACCCTGGTCGCGCCGAGCCTGATGGACAGCCAGGTGCCGCTGACCCGCCCCGCGGTCATCGCGAAGGCGAAGGCGGCGTAGCCGGCGGCGGCCAGGCCGGCGCCCGCGTGGACGTCGTCGGTCAGGTGCAGGGTCGCCCAGTCCGCGAGGGCGCCCTCGCCGTAGGCGGTGCACAGGGCGGTGAGGCCGAGCAGGACGACCAGCAGGCGCGCGTGCCGGGGCGCCGCCGCCGTCCGGGGAGTCCCGGCCGCGGGGGAGGCGGCGGGGGCGGGCCCGTCGCCGTCCGGGTCGCGCAGCAGGACCGCACCGGCGGCCGCGGTGACGAGCAGGCCGAGCACGCCGCCGAGGGCGAGCGCCCAGGCCGTGCTGAGGGTGCCCGCGAGCAGCCCGCCGACCGCGGCGCCGAGCAGGCCTCCCAGGCTGTACCCGGCGTGGAAGCTCGGCATCACGGGACGCCGGAGCCGGGCGACCAGGTCGACGGCGGCGCTGTTCATGCTGACGTTGGCGGCACCGTACCCGGCACCGAAGAGCAGCAGGACGGCGCCGAGCGCGGCCACCGAGTGGGTGTGCGCCGGCAGCGGCACGGCGAGGCTCAGCAGGGCGACCGAGCCGACGGTGACGCGGCGGCTGCCGTACCGCAGGCAGAGCCGGCCGACCAGGGCCATGGTGGCGACCGCGCCGGCCGAGATGCAGAGCAGGGCGAGGCCGAGTGCGCTGTGCGAGGCGTGCACCTGGGCGCGCACGTCAGGGATGCGCACCACCCAGGCGGCGAACAGGAAGCCGTCCACCGCGAAGAAGGCGGTGAGGGCGAGCCGGGCGGCGGACCAGGTGCGCGGGGCACGGGTCACGGTGGCGGCGGCTCGGGGGCCGGCGGAGGGATCGGTGACGGTGTCGGCGGCGGAGGACCGGGCTTCTGTTTTGTTCAGTAGCGGCACAAAGTCAGAATAGAGGAGTGCCGACCTCACCCACAAGTGCCCAGCCGCCGACCGAGCCGCAGCGCGGACCCGCGCCGGACGCCAGTGCCCCCCGTCCCCCGGAAGACGTCCACGGGCGACACGGAGCCGTATCCGGAACGCGCGGCCCGGCGTCCGACGAAGGACGCGGCCCCGCGGTCGCCGCAGGACGCAGCGCTGCCGTCGCCGGGGGGCGCGGTGCCGCAGCCGCAGAGGGTCGCGGTGCCGCCGAGCACCGCCGCCCGGCGCCGGACCGCGGCCGCAGCCTGCTGGGCCCCGCGCTCGAACTCGTCCACACCGGTCGGGCGCCGACCCGGTCCGCGCTCACCGGCGCCCTCGACGTCACCCGGGCCACCGCGGGCGCGGTCACCGGCGAACTGGAGGCGCTCGGGCTGATCACCGTCGACTCCCGGCCGGCCGGCGGCGGCCGCGGCCGCCCCTCGCACCGCCTCGCCGTCAACCCGGCCGGGCCGGTCGTCGTGGCGACGCAGATCCACGCGGACAGCCTGAGCGTGGCGCTCGCGGGCCTCGGCGGCCGCCTGGAGGAGGTCCGCTACCTGCCGCTGCCGGACGCCACCGACCCGGTACGGATGCTGCGTGCCGTCGCCGAGGCCGGTGCCGAACTCGCCCGCGCCACCACCCGCCGCTGCCTGGGCGCCGGCCTCGCCCTGCCGAACCCGGTCACCGAACCCGACGGCACCGCGCTCGCCGCCCTCCACTTCGCCTGGCCCAGCGGCACCCCGGTGGCCGACCTGTTCGCCCAGGAGGTGCAGCGCGCCGACTTCGGCCCGCGCGCCCGCAGCCCACTGCCCGCCGCCGTCGCCAACGACGCCAACCTCGCCGCCCTCGCCGAGCACCGCCACGGCGCCGGCCGCGACGCCCGCCACCTGCTGCTGGTCACCTCCGGCCACCGCGGCGTCGGCGGCGCCCTGGTGATCGACGGCCGGCTGCACACCGGCAGTGCCGGGCTCGCCCTGGAGGTCGGCCACCTGACCGTCGACCCGCAGGGGCGGCCGTGCGTCTGCGGCAACCGCGGCTGCCTCAACGCGGAGACCGACCCGGAGGCGCTGTTCGTCGCCGCCGGCCGCACCCCCGACCCCGGCGGCCCGATCCTCGACCAGGCCCGCCGGCTCGCCCGCTCGGCCGCCGACGACCCCGGCGCCGCGGACGCCGTCGCCCACGTCGTCGACCGCCTCGGACTCGGCCTCGCCGGGCTGGTCAACATCCTCAACCCGGACCGGATCGTGCTCAGCGGCCTCCACCTCGACCTGCTTGCCGCGGCACCCGAACGGCTCGCCGCGGTGGTCGCCGACCGCTGCCTGTGGGGTCGCAGCGGACGCGTCCCGATCGTTCCCGCACAGGTCGACCACGCGGGCCTCGCCGGCGCCGCCGAACTCGCCTGGCAGCCCTACCTCCACGACCCGCAGGCGGTCTACGCCGGCCGCGGCTGACAGGGCCCCGGTCGCCGGAGCCCCGGCCCGACGGTCCCCCGGGTCGGTGGGTGATTCCCCCGGGTCCGGCGCTCCGCCGTGCGGAACGGCGGCACGGCCGAGGCGGGCGGTGGCACGATGGGAGGGCCGTGCACGGGTGGGACGAAGGGGTGGCGAGCCGATGCCGTACGAACTGGACCACGTGGTGCTGTGGGTGGCCGATCCGGTGCGGTCGGCCGCGTTCTACCGCGACGTGGTGGGCCTGGAGCCGGTGCGGCTGGCCGAGTTCGAGAAGGGCCTCGCACCGTTCGTCAGCGTGCGGGTGACCGAGCGGACGCTGATCGACCTGGTGCCGCTCACGGCCGCCCCGCAGCTGAACGCCGCGCCCGGCGCCGAGGGCAGCGCGGGCAACCGGCTCAACCACGTCTGCCTGTCCACCTCGGAGGAGGAGTTCGGGGCGCTGCGGTCCCGGCTGGAGGCGGGCGGGCACCCGGTGACCCCGTACGCGCAGGACTCGTTCGGGGCCCGCGGCATCGCCCCGCGGACGTACTACTTCGCCGACCCGGACGGCAACGTCCTGGAAGCCCGCTCCTACGGGTGAGGCCGGCCGCTGCGGGTGCGGCGTCAGGGGTTGGCTGCCATGGGCACTCGGCAGGGGTGCGCGGGGGCACCTCCCGGCCGAAGGCCGGGGGAGAGCTGCGCCGTCCGGGATCGGTGCTCCTGACCGATCCGGCTCACCCCTGGTCCGCACGGTGGCCCGCGTCCGAATCGCGCAGTTCCCCGCGCCCCCGGGTGGTATCCGTCGCCTTCGAAGAGACGTCCCAGTCGTGAGGTGCGCCGGCCGGCCGTGATCGCGTGGTGCCCCCGACGAGCGACCGGGCCTCGGCGGCGAAGCGGGCGACCAGCGGGTTGCGGTCGTCGCGCCGGCGGACCAGCCCGACGACGGTGCGGGCACGGTCGGGGGTGATCGCCCGGTAGGCGACGCCGCGCATCCGCACCCGGCGCACGCCCGCCGGCGCGAGGGACACCCCCAGCCCCGCGCCGACCAGGGCCGCGACCGTCTGCCACTCCACCGCCCGCTGGGCGACCCGCGGTTCGAACCCGGCCTCCCGGCACACCCCGACGATCCGGTCGTGCACCGTCGGCCCGCAGTCCCGCGGCAGCAGGACGAACGGCTCCTCCGCCAGCTCGGCCACCGGCACGGCTCGCAGGCCCGCCAGCCGGTGTCCGGCCGGCAGGACGGCGACGAACCCCTCCGACCAGAGCGGCTCCACCACCAACTCCGGGTCCTCCGGGGGCTCGCGCATCAGCCCCACGTCGAGGGCGTGCCCGTGCAGCGCCGCGACCTGCGGCGCCGTCGTCATCTCACGGATGTCCAACTCCACCCCCGGCCGGTGTTCGCGGAAGGTCCGCAGCAGGTCCGGCAGGACCGTCGGCGCCAGCGAGGCGGCGAAACCGATCCGCAGCCGGCCCGTCTCGCCCGTCGCGACCCGGCGGGCCGCCGCCAGCCCCGCCGCGACCTCGCCGAGCGCCCGGCGCGCAGCGGGCAGCAGCTCCTCACCCGCCGCGGTCAGCGACACCCGTCCCGGCCGCCGTTCGAACAGCGGATGGCCGACCCGCTCCTCCAGGCGGCGGATCTGCTGGCTCAGCGGCGGCTGCGCCACGCCCAGCCGCTCCGCGGCCCGGCCGAAGTGCAGTTCCTCGGCCAGCACGGCGAAGGCGTGCAGCTGGTGCAGGGCGAGTTCGGGACGGTCCTCCATATCCCTCGGCATATCACAACGCGGCCTGTCCGGTATTGGACGTATCGCGGCGGCTGCGCCTACCGTCCCGGCCATGGGAGAACGCCGGACGATCCTCAGCGGATCGCAATTCGAGGAACGGATCGGGTACGCCCGGGCGGTGGTGGACGGTGACCGGGTGCACGTCTCCGGCACGACCGGCTTCGACTACACCGCCATGACCATCTCCGAGGACGTGGTGGCCCAGGCCGAGCAGTGCCTGCGCAACATCACCGCCGCCCTGGCCGAGGCCGGCTGCACCCTCGCCGACGTGGTCAGGGTGCGCTACCTGCTGCCCGGGCGCGAGGACTTCGAACCGTGCTGGCCGGTGCTGCGCCGCGCGTTCGGCGACGTCCGCCCGGCCGCCACGATGATGGTCTGCGGCCTCGCCGACCCCCGGATGAGGATCGAGATCGAGGTGGACGCACGACGGCCCGCCACCGGATGACCGGTGACGGGCCGTCGGGACCGCCGCTCGTGGACCACCGTCCGCGGGGCTCCGTGGCCGTTGCGACGGCTCGCGGACGCGGCGGCTCACACCGAGAAGCCGAGGCGGCCGGTGGTGCGGCGGCGCAGCAGTCGCAGCAGCGGGGCCGGCCGGTCGGCGGGCGGTTCACTGCTGCCCCGGGCCAGGCTGGCGAGCCGGTCGGCCTCGTGGCCGCGCACCGCGACGGGGGCGCCGATGCCGAGATCACGCTCGCCGGACAGCTCGACGAGGGCGGCAACGAGTACGGAGTAGTCGCTCATTCTGAGTTCCTTTCGGCTGATTACCTCTGACCTCAAGGATGACGGCCCGTCATGACAGCAGGTTTGCAGGCGGGTCTCGCTCTCATGGCGGATCGGGGACCGGAGGTTACATCCCGGTGACCCGTCGTCGGGCCGAGGTGCGGGCCGAGGTGCGGGCGGTGGTGCGGGCGGTGGTGCGGGCCGTCCGGGTCCGGGTGCGGCCGTGGGCGACGGCTTCCGGAGGGGCCGGCCCCGGTCCGGCGGGAATCACCGGAGGACCCGGCACGTTCTGCCGGGCATGACGCTTCCACCCGGTACCGAGGTCCTGCGCTACGCCGCCTTCACCGCCGACCCGGCCGGAGGCAACCCGGCCGGAGTGGTGCCCGACGCCGCCGGGCTGGACGACGCCACGCAGCTGGCCGTGGCCGCCGAGCTCGGCTACTCCGAGACGGCCTTCCTCACCGCCCGCGGGGCGCGGACCTTCGAGGTCCGGTACTTCAGCCCGCTCGCCGAGGTGCCGTTCTGCGGCCACGCCACGATCGCCTCGGCCGTCGCCCTCGCCGAGCGGATCGGCCCCGGCGAGCTGCTGTTCGAGACCAAGGCCGGCCCGGTGCCGGTCGAGGTCACCGTCGACCCGGAGGGCCGGCCGGTGGCCACCCTGACCAGCGTCGAGCCCGCCGTCGAAGCGGCCTCCGACGCGGACGTCGCCGAGGCGCTGGCCGCCCTCGGCTGGAGCGCCGACGACCTGGACGAGACGCTGCCGCCGCGGATCGCCTACGCGGGCGCCCGCCACCTGGTGCTGGCCGCCGCCACCCGCAAGCGGCTCGCCGACCTCGCCTACGACTTCGACCGGCTGGCCCGGCTGATGACGCGGCTCGACCTGACCACCGTGCAGCTGGTCCACCGGGTCTCCGACACGGTCTTCCACGTCCGCGACCCCTTCCCGGTCGGCGGCGTGGTCGAGGACCCGGCCACCGGCGCCGCCGCGGCCGCCTTCGGCGCCTACCTGAGCGAGCTGGAGGGCCTCGGGCAGGCCGTGCTCACCCTCCACCAGGGCGAGGACATGGGCCGTCCCGGCGTGCTCCGCGTCGAGCTGCGGGAGGGGGAGCGGCGGGTGCGGGTGAGCGGCGCCGCCGTCCGCATCCCCGAGCCGCAGGGCTGACGGGCGCCGTCGTCCGGTGCCCGACGTTGAGGACCGGCCGGGCTCGGCGCGGAGGACCGTCCGGGTGCTGCAGCTGTCCGCAGTCCCGACCCGGGGCCGCGGAGGCGGCGCCGTGCAGCGGGTGCGGGTGGGCGCGTCTACTCCCGGGGGAGTAGGCGCGCCCACCCCGGCAGGCTGACGCCCCGGCGGCCGGTCGGCGGCTAGCCTTCCCGGCATGACCGACGAACCGCCGCCCTGGCAGCCGCCGTGGGTCCGCGCCTCGAAGGCGGGCTGGCCGGTCGCCTCCTCGGTGCTGGTCGCGGTCGCGCAGCTGGCCGGGACGGGCGCCGCCGCCCGCCACCAGGGCGGACGCCTCCCGCTGGACGCCCTCGGCTACCTGCTGCTCCTGCTCGGACCGGCGATGCTCGTCCTCCGGCAGCGCCGGCCGGTCGCCGTGGTGGTCGGCACGACCGTCGTCACGGTGGCCTACCTGCTGGCCGGCTACCCGTACGGTCCGGTCTTCCTCAGTCTGGTGGTGGCCTTCTGCGCCGCCGTGAAGCGCGGCCACCGCCGGGCCGCGTGGGCGTGCGCGGGCGCCTTCTACGCCGCCCACCTGCTGATCTCCTTCGCGGTCCCGCAGGACTGGCTGCGCGGCCCGGCGGCACAGCCCAACGGCTGGCAGGAGCTCGGCATCGCCGCCTGGCTGCTCCTGGTGATGGCCGTCGCCGAGATCCTGCGGTTCCGCGCCGAGCGGATGGAGGCCGTCCGGGCCGCCGCCGAGCAGGCCCAGCGGCGCCGGATCGACGAGGAACGGCTGCGGATGGCCCGCGAACTGCACGACATCCTGGCCCACAGCATCTCGCTGATCCACGTGCAGGCCGGTGTCGCCCTCGAACTCCTCGACACCCGGCCCGAACAGGCCAGGACGGCACTCACCACGATCAAGGCCGCAAGCAAGGAGGCCCTGGGCGAGGTGCGGCAGGTGTTGGGCACGCTCCGCGGCCCGGACGCCACCGCACCGCGCAGCCCCGCCCCGGGCCTGGACCGGCTCGACGAGCTCGCCGAGCAGGCCGGACAGGCCGGGCTCGCGGTCACGGTGCAGGGCCGCGGCCGACCCCGCAGCCTCCCGCCCGGGCTCGACCTGACCGCCTTCCGGATCGTCCAGGAGGCCCTGACCAACGTCATCCGCCACTCGGCGGCCCGCAGGGCCGAGGTCCTGCTCGACTGGTCGGGGGACGGGCTCGTCGTCCGGATCGACGACCCCGGCCCGGCCGGGGCGGGCGAGCCGGGCGGCTCCGGCAGCGGCCTGCTCGGCATGCGGGAACGGGTCGCCGCGGCCGGCGGCACCCTGGAGGCGGGGCCGCGGCCCGACGGCGGGTTCCGGGTCCTCGCCCGGCTGCCGCTCCGCGGCGGCGGCCCGCAGGAACCGACGGGAGGCGAACCCCGGTGATCAGGGTGCTGCTCGCGGACGACCAGGTGCTCGTCCGGGCGGGCTTCCGCGCACTGCTCGACGCCCAGCCCGACCTCGAGGTGGTCGGCGAGGCCGACGACGGCGAGCAGGCCGTCGCCCTCGCCGCCGAACTGCGGCCCGACGTCGTCCTCATGGACATCCGGATGCCCCGGCTGGACGGGCTCGCCGCCACCCGCAGGATCGGCGAGGACGCGGCGCTCCACGGCGTCCGGGTGGTGGTCCTCACCACCTTCGAACTCGACGAGTACGTCTTCGAGGCGCTCCGGGCCGGCGCGGCGGGCTTCCTCGTCAAGGACACCGAACCGGCCGAACTGCTGCGCGCCGTCCGGGTCGCCGCCGCCGGCGACGCCCTGCTCTCGCCCGGGGTGACCCGGCGGCTGATCGGCGAGTTCGCCGCACGCTCCAAGGCCCCGGCGGAGGGCGGTCCGGCCGTGCTCGCGGCGCTCACCGACCGCGAGCGGGAGGTGCTGGCGCTGGTCGGCCTCGGCCTCTCCAACGAGGACATCGCCCGCCGACTGGTCGTCAGCCCGCTCACCGCCAAGACCCACGTCAGCCGGGCGATGGTGAAGCTCGGCGCCCGCGACCGCGCCCAACTGGTCGTCCTCGCCTACGAGTCCGGCCTCGTCCGGCCGGGCTGGCTGGGCTAGCGCCGGGCCGTCGGGCCGGTGCACCGGCGCCGGGGGGTGGTGCTGGTTGCAGGGGCGGCACTGCAGTGGGGTGCAGGTCGGATCCGGATGCCAGGGGGATGGTGGCGGCTGCGGCGGCGGAGAAGACTTCACCGCATGCGAACCCTGCTGCGCACCGTGGTGCGCACCCTCGTCCCCGTCCTCCTCCTGGCGGCTGCCGCGACCACCGCCCGTGCCGTCTGGCGGCCGTGGGCCCGTCACCTCCTCGCGGTCCGCGGCGGCGGCCCGCCCGGTCCCGGTACTACGGCGGGAGTACCCCGGGAGCCGCTGGTGGGACGACGCGCGGCAGGGGGCCGCGGCGAGAGGCTCGGTGCAGTCACCACACCCGACCTGCACCGAGGAGACGGACACCATGGACACCCTGCTCGCCCACGCGGACGGCCACTGGCCCGGTCCGTGGATCCTGCTGATCCCGTTCTTCTGGGCAGCCGTGATCCTCCTCGTCGTGTTGATCCTGCGGCGCACCGTCTGGCGCCGCGGCCACGGCCCCGGCGGCTGGCACCACGGCGGCGGACCGCTCGCCACGCTCGGGGACCGGTACGCCCGCGGTGAGATCGACGAGGACGAGTACCGCGCCAAGCGGGCCGTGCTCACCGAGCGCAGCGACCGCACGGACCGTCCCGGCGGTGCGAAGTGACCGTCGTCCGACTGCACCCCGCCGCCGCGGTCACCGACGCGGTGAAGGTGTACGGGATCGGCGCCACCCAGGTCCGGGCGCTCGACCACGTCACGGTCGAATTCCCGGCCGAGCGGTTCACCGCGATCATGGGCCCGTCCGGCTCCGGCAAGTCCACGCTGATGCACTGCGCCGCCGGCCTCGACACCCTCAGCGCGGGCAGCGCCCACATCGGCGGCACCGAACTCGGCACCCTGAACGACCGCCGGCTCACCGAACTCCGCCGCGAGCGCATCGGGTTCGTCTTCCAGTCCTTCAACCTGGTGCCCACGCTCACCGTCCGGGAGAACATCACCCTGCCGCTCGACCTCGCCGGGCGGGCACCCGACGCGGAATGGGTGGACGCCCTCGTCGACGTGGTCGGCCTCGGCGACCGGCTGCACCACCGGCCCGCCGAGCTCTCGGGCGGCCAGCAGCAGCGGGTGGCCGTGGCCCGCGCCCTCGCCGGCCGGCCGCAGGTCGTCTTCGCGGACGAGCCGACCGGCAACCTGGACTCCCGTTCCGGCGCCGAGGTGCTCGGCCTGCTCCGGCAGGCCGTCGACACCATGGGCCAGGCCGTGGTCATGGTCACCCACGACCCGACCGCCGCGGGCTACGCCGACCGGGCCCTGTTCCTGGCCGACGGCCGACTGGTCGACAGCATGGACGCACCGACCGCCGACCTCGTCCTCGACCGGATGAAGGCCTTCGACACCCCGGCCGCCGCCACCCGCGCCACCACCCTCACCACCGTCCCTCCTACCGGCAACCAGACCACCAGTTCCCCGACCACCGTCCCGACCGCGGCCACCGGCCCACGGGAGAGTGACCGGCGATGAACACCGCCCTGCGGATCGGAGTCCGCTCCGCCCGCGCCCACCGGCGTCGCCTGGTCGGCACCGTCCTCGCCGTCCTGCTCGGCGTCGCGTTCCTGACCGGCACGATGGTGCTCGGCGACACCCTGCGGGCCAACTTCGACACCCTGTTCGCCGACGCCAACGCGGGCACCGGCGCCGTCGTCCGCAGCGCCGACGTGCTGCCCGCACAGAACGTCCCCGGCGGCGTCCGGGCACCCGTCGACGCATCGCTCGCCGACCGGCTGCGCACCGTTCCCGGCGTGAGCGCGGCCGAGCCGTCCGTCCAGGGCGCCGGCCAGCTGGTCGGCCGGAACGGCGAGCCGATCGGCGGCAAGGGCCCGCCGACCCTCGCCGGGAACTGGCTCACCGACGGCACGCTCAACCCCTACCGGCTCGCCGAGGGCCGGGCACCCGCCGCGCCCGGCGAGGCCGTCGTCAACCGCGGCGCGGCCGAGGCCGGCGACCTCCGGATCGGCGACACCACCGTGCTGCGCACCCCGGACCCGGTGCGGATCACCGTCGTCGGCATCGCGACCTTCGGCGCCGACGCCGACGGCATGGGTCCCTCGACCTTCACCGGGCTGAGCCTCGGCGACGCCGAGCGCTACCTCACGCCCAAGGGCGAGGGCCAGGCCACCGCGATCCGGCTGCGCTCCGACACCCTGACGCAGCAGCAGCTCGTCGACCGGGTCAAGCCGTTGCTGCCCACCGGCGTCGAGGCGCTGACCGGGCACGCCGCGACCGCCGAGTCCACCGCGGACGTCTCCGGCCGGTTCCTGACCATGTTCACCACCCTGCTGCTGGTCTTCGCCGGGATCGCACTGCTGGTCGCCACCTTCACCATCCACAACACCTTCGCCATCGTGGTCGCCCAGCGCACCCGGGAGAACGCGCTGCTGCGGGCGCTCGGCGCGCACCGGCGACAGGTCCTCGGCTCGACCCTCGCCGAGGCGGCCGTGGTCGCCGTGGTCGCCTCCGCGGCCGGTCTGGTCGGCGGCATCGGGGTGGCGGCCGGGCTCAGCGCGCTCTTCTCCGCGCTCGGCTTCTCGCTGCCGACCGGCGGCATGGTGATCGCCACCACCTCCGTCGTGCTGCCGTTGGCCGTCGGCATCCTGGTCACCCTGGGCTCGGCGCTGCTGCCCGCCGTCCGGGCCGGCCGCACCGCCCCGCTCGCCGCACTCCGCGAGAGCGCGGTGGACGAGGCGGCGAGCGGCCGCACCGGCCGGGTCCGGGCGGTCCTCGGCGCGGCCCTGCTGGCCGGCGGTGCCGTGCTCACCGTGCGCGGCGCGACGAGCGGGCCCTCGGTGCTGCTCACCACCGTCGGCGCGGTCTGCGCACTGGCCGGCACGGTGGTGCTCGGCCCGGTCGCCGCAGCGCTCGCCGTCCGCGTGCTCGGTGCGCCGCTGCCGCGGCTGCGCGGTGTCAGCGGTGCGCTGGCCCGCCGCAACGCGGCCCGCAACCCCTCCCGCACGGCGGCGACCGCCACCGCCCTGATGGTGGGCGTCGCGGTGGTGACCCTGTTCACCGTGTTCGCCGCGTCGATCCGGGCCACCCTGAACGACACCGTCGACCGTTCCTTCGCCGGCGACCTCGCCGTCACCGCACCCGCCTTCGGGGCCGGCGGCAGCGGGGTCAGCCCGAAGCTCGCCGAGGCCGTGCGGCAGCTGCCGCAGGTCGAGCAGGCGGTGGGCCTCGGTCGCGGGGTCGCCCGGGTCGACGGGCACGGCCGCGAGCTGGACATCACCGACCCGGCCCGGCTGCCCGGCGTGGTCGACCTGGGGCGGGTCGACGGCAGTCTCGCCGCCCTCGGTACCGACGGCCTCGCCGTCTCGCGCAGCGAGGCCGCCTCCCGCGGCTGGCAGCTGGGCTCCACGGTCTCCGTCGGCTTCACCGACGGCACCGAACCGTTCACCGTCCGGGCCCTGTACGAGGGCGGCGGGGTGGCGGGCGACTACCTGATGACCCGTCAGGCCTGGGCCCCGCACCGCGTCCAGGACAGCGGCACCATGGTCGCGGTCGCGCTGCGGCCCGGCGTCTCCCTCGCCGACGGCAAGGCCGCCGTACAGAAGGTGGCGGACTCCTACGGCAACCCGCAGGTGCAGGACCGTGCCGAGTACGCGGCGAGCGCCGCCGGCGGTGTGGACACCATGCTCTCCGTGGTCTACGCCCTGCTCGCCCTGGCCGTGCTGATCGCCCTGCTCGGCATCGCCAACACCCTGACGCTGGCCGTGCACGAGCGCACCCGTGAGCTCGGCCTGCTGCGCGCGGTCGGCCAGACCAGGGGGCAGCTGCGGTCGATGGTCCGCTGGGAGTCGGTGCTCGTCGCCGCCTTCGGCACGGTCGGCGGCCTGGGGCTCGGAGCCTTCCTGGGGTGGGCGCTCGTCCGGGCGTCCGACAGCGCCGGTACGGGCTCCTTCGACCTGCCGCCCGGACGGCTCGCGGTGGTGCTGCTGGCCGGTCTGGTCGCGGGCGCCGTCGCCGGCCTCCGCCCGGCCGGCCGGGCGGCCAGGTTGGACGTCCTCCGGGCGATCGCCACGGACTGACCGCCGTCCCGCCGGATGCCCCGGGCCGTCCGCCCGGGGCGCCCGGCGACCCGGGCGCCCGGCCACCCGGCGGGCCCCACCCGCCGGGCACCGGGCAGGACGCCCGCCCAGGTCAGCGGCCTCCGGCGGGTCGTCCGGCACAGCGCACGGTCTCACCCCTCTGCCACCCGATAAGGGTTCGCTGGAGATGCCGTAACAGTCACTTATTGTAGTTGCCTGTTACGCTTGGTGGAGGTGACGTCGTCAGGACAACGTCAGGACAAGGAGGCTCGCGATGGCTCTGCACACCGTGGACGTGGATCGCTCCGACCCGGAGTACCGGGCCTGGCTGAAGGAGGCGGTGCGGAAGGTCCAGGCCGACGCCAACCGTTCCGCCGACACCCACCTGCTGCGCTTCCCCCTCCCCGAGGAGTGGGGCATCGACCTGTACCTGAAGGACGAGTCCACCCACCCGACCGGCAGCCTCAAGCACCGGCTGGCCCGTTCGCTCTTCCTGTACGGCCTCTGCAACGGCTGGATCAGACCCGGCAAGCCGGTCATCGAGGCCTCCAGCGGCTCGACCGCCGTCTCCGAGGCCTACTTCGCGAAGCTGATCGGCGTGCCCTTCATCGCGGTGATGTCCCGGACGACGAGCCGGGCCAAGATCGAGCTGATCGAGTTCCACGGCGGCCGATGTCACCTCGTCGACGACCCCTGCGAGGTCTACGAGGTGTCCACCCGGCTCGCGGAAGAGACCGGCGGCCACTACATGGACCAGTTCACGTACGCCGAGCGGGCCACCGACTGGCGCGGCAACAACAACATCGCCGAGTCGGTGTTCGCCCAGCTGGAGCTGGAGCCTCACCCCGAGCCGGCCTGGATCGTCGCCACCGCCGGCACCGGCGGCACCTCCGCGACCATCGCCCGCTACGTGCACTACATGCAGTACGACACCCGGATCTGCGTGGCGGACCCGGAGAACTCCTGCTTCTTCGACGGCTGGGTCAACCAGGACCCCGGCGCCACCTGCGCCAGCGGCTCCCGGATCGAGGGCATCGGCCGCCCCCGCATGGAGCCGAGCTTCGTCCCGGGCGCCCTCGACCGGATGATGAAGGTGCCCGACGCCGCGTCCATCGCGGCCGTCCGCATCCTGGAGGACGCGCTCGGCAAGAAGGCCGGCGCCTCCACCGGCACCGGGCTGTGGAGCGCCCTGCGGATCGTCGCGGAGATGCGCGCCGCCGGGCAGGCCGGCAGCGTCGTCACCCTCATCTGCGACCCGGGCGACCGCTACCTCGACAAGTACTACTCCGACGGCTGGCTCGCCGAGCACGGCATCGACATCGCCCCCTACGTCGCCGAGCTGGAGGAGTTCCTCGCCGGCACGTCCATCGGCCTGGGCTGAGCCACCCGGGCCCGTCCGGTCCCGCCGGGCCGAGCCGCAGCCCGGCCCCCGGGCGGCCTCCTCCGCCCGCCACGCCACCCGTCCCACCTCGCGCGATAGCCATGACGGCCCGGGGAGTGCGCCACGTACTCCCCGGGCCGACGTGTGCGGTGACCCTCGCACCGCAGCCGCGCCGCGGCCACTCCCACACCGGGCCGAAGCGCCCACCGGCCGGACGCCAGTCGCGGACCCGCCGGGCGGCAGAATCGTAGACCAGGGCGAGAGTTTCGACCAGACCCCGGGCGATCCCGCGGTCTCGCGCACGTCTGCGTGAGGCTTCCTCGCTCGGGTTCCATCCGCATGAGCCGGCGTCAGCCGCCCGAAATACTGCCGTGCACGGGGATTGACCGCCCAAAATTCGGGCCGCTAGCGTGCCTGAAACTTGCGTAGCCATCTACGAAAAGTTTCGAGAGCCATCGTCATGTGATCTCGCGAAAGGGACTTCCGTGATCAGTGCGACCCGCACCGCCCTCGTGGCGGCCACCGCCGCAGCCCTGGCCGTCTCCGTGCTCGTCCTCCCCACCGCCACCGCGGCCACCCCGCCCGCCGGCAGCCCACCTGCCGCCGACCAGGCCGGCGACGCCCGGGCCGCCTCCCGGGCGAAGGGCCCGGCCGCAGGCACCCTCGGCGAGCTCGGCCGCCGCGCGGGCCTGCGCATCGGTACGGCGGTGGACATGTCCGCCCTGGCCGCCGACACCCCGTACCGGGAGAAGGCCACCACCGAGTTCAGCTCCGTCACGCCGGAGAACGTCATGAAGTGGGAGTCCGTCGAGGCCGTCCGCGGCACCTACACCTGGGGCCCCGCCGACGACCTCGTCGACTTCGCGCAGGACAACCACCAGCTGGTCCGCGGCCACACCCTCGTCTGGCACAGCCAGCTGCCCGGCTGGCTCACCTCCGGCGGCTTCACCCCGGACGAGCTCCGCGACGTCCTGCACCGTCACATCACCGACGAGGTCAAGCACTTCAAGGGCCGGATCTGGCAGTGGGACGTCGTCAACGAGGCCTTCAACGACGACGGCACCCTGCGCGACTCCCTCTGGCTGCGCACCCTCGGCCGGGCTACATCGCCGACGCCTTCCGCTGGGCCCACGAGGCCGACCCCAAGGCCGAGCTGTACATCAACGACTACAACATCGAGGGCGTCAACCCCAAGAGCACCGCGCTGCTCGCCCTGGTCACCGACCTGAAGAAGCAGCACGTCCCGATCGACGGCGTCGGCGTCCAGGGCCACCTCGCCGTCCAGTACCCCGCCCCGCACGACATCGCCGACAACCTGGCGCGCTTCGACGCCCTCGGGCTGGACACCGCGATCACCGAGGCCGACGTCCGGATGGTGATGCCCGCCGACGCCACCAAGACCGAGGCACAGGCCGAGGGGTACGGCGTGCTGCTGCAGGGCTGCCTGCTCACCGCGCACTGCACCGACTTCACGGTGTGGGGCTTCACCGACAAGTACTCCTGGGTCCCGAACACCTTCTCCGGCCAGGGCTCGGCCAACCTGCTGACCGAGGACTACCGTCCGAAGCCCGCCTACACCGAACTGCGCCAGGACCTGGCCCTCGCCGGCCGCCGCTGACCGGGGCCCACGGCGAATCCGGCTCCCCGGTGGTCCGCACGCTGGAGCACCGGGGAGCCGGATCGCGCAGCTCCCCGCGTCCCCGGGCCTGCCACCCGTACGCCGCGTCCGCCGCGTCCGGTGGCTCCGCCCGGGCCCGCCGATCCGCTGCTGCGCCTGCCGGGTGACCGTCGGCGCGCCGCCCGCCACCGCACCGGCCGCGGGGACAGGCTGGCCGCACGGGCCGGTCCGCCGGCCGTACGCACGGGGGTGACGAGGAGGCGACGATGTACGACGGCCCGCTGTTCTTCCCGGTGACCCCGTTCGGTGCGGACGGCGAGGTCGACCCCGCGGTGTACGCCGAGCACCTGGAGTCCGGCATCGCCGCCGGCCCCGGTGCGGTCTTCGCCGCCTGCGGCACCGGCGAGTTCCACGCCCTGGCACCCGACGAGCACGCCGTGCTGGTCCGGACGGCCGTCCGGGTCGCCGCCGGCCGGCTGCCGGTCTTCGCCGGGGCCGGCGGACCCCTGCCCACCGCCCGCGCCCTCGCCCGGTCCGCCGCCGAGGCCGGCGCGGACGGACTGCTGCTCATGCCGCCCTACCTCGTCCGGCCGCCGCAGTCCGGCCTGGTCGCCTACACCCGCCAGGTCGCCCAGGCCGGTGGGCTCCCGCTGATCGCCTACCACCGCGACACGGCCCGGCTCGACGTCGCCACCGCCGTCGAGATCGCCCGACTGCCGCACGTGGTCGGCATCAAGGACGGCTGCGGCGACCTCGAACTGCTCGCCCGGATGATCACGGCCGTGGAGACGGAACTGCGTCCCTCCGGGAAGCCGTTCCGGTTCTTCAACGGCCTGCCCACCGCCGAGGCGACCGCACCGGCCTACCGGGGCATCGGCGTCCGGGAGTACTCCTCCGCCTCGTTCGCCTTCGTCCCGGAGATCGCCCTCGCCTTCCACCGCGCCCTGGCCACCGGGGACGAGGCCCTGGTCGGCCGGCTGCTGGCGGCCTTCTACCTGCCCCTGGTCGAGCTGCGGGCCGCGGTGCCCGGCTACGCCGTCTCCCTGGTGAAGGCGGGGGTACGGCAGCGCGGCCGGGCCGTGGGCGGCGTCCGGCCCCCGCTGACCGATCCCACGCCCGAACACCTCGACCGCCTGCGCGTCCTCGTCGACGCCGGACTGGCCACCCTCGCCACCCTCCCGGAAAGCACCGACCGTTGACCCCCGCCCGGCCCGACCCCGCGCACCCGTCCGAGCCGCCGAAGCCGTCCGAGTCGCCGCACCCGTCCGTGCGGCCGACCCCGTACGTGCCGCCGCACCCGCCCGGCCCGCCGGATCTGCGGATCACCGCGGTCACCGTCACCCCCGTCGCCTTCCGCGAGCCGCCGCTGCTCAACGCCGTGGGCGTGCACGAGCCCTACGCCCTGCGGGCCGTGGTCGAGGTCGCCACCGACCAGGGGCTGACCGGCCTCGGCGAGACCACCGCCGACGAGGGCCACCTGGAGCGGCTGCGCACCGCCGCCGCGGCGGTGACCGGCCTGCCGGTGCACGCCCTCGGCCGGATCCGCGCCCGGGTCGCCGCCGTGCTGGGCGGCCGGACGGGTTCCGATCGGCACGGCCTGACCGGGCCGATCACCGCGGCCTCCACGGTGGACCGGGTCTTCTCCCCGCTGGAGGTGGCCTGCCTGGACGTCCAGGGCCGCGCCGCCGGACGGCCCGTCAGCGATCTGCTCGGCGGCCGGGTCCGCGACGCCGTCCCGTACAGCGCCTACCTCTTCCACAAGTGGGCCGGCCACCCCGGCGGGCCGCCGGACGGCTGGGGCGAGGCGGTGGACACGGCCGGGGTCCTCGCCCAGGCCCGCCGCCTGGTCGACGCGTACGGCTTCACCGCACTGAAGCTCAAGGGCGGGGTCCGCCCGCCGCGCGAGGAGGTCGAGACCGTCCTCGCCCTGCACGAGGCCTTCCCCGGGCTGCCGCTGCGGCTCGACCCCAACGCCGCCTGGACGGTCGGCACGGCGCTCGACACCGCCGGCCGGCTGGAGGGCGTCCTCGAATACCTGGAGGACCCGACCCCGGGGCTGGACGGCATGGCCCGGGTGGCCGAGGGGACGGCGATCCCGCTCGCCACCAACATGTGCGTCACCGCCTTCGAGCACGTACCGCCGGCCGTCGCCCGCAGGTCGGTGCGGATCGTGCTCGCCGACCACCACTACTGGGGCGGCCTGCACCGCTCCCGGCTGCTCGCCGGGATCTGCGACACCTTCGGCCTCGGCCTGTCCATGCACTCCAACGCGCACCTCGGCATCAGCCTGGCCGCGATGACCCACCTGGCCGCCGCCTCGCCCGAACTCACCCACGCCTGCGACACCCACTGGCCCTGGCGGACCGAGGACGTGATCGAGCCCGGCGTGCTGACCCTCGCCGACGGCGCCGTCCGGGTGCCGACCGGGCCGGGCCTCGGCGTCGAACTCGACCGCGACGCCCTGGCCCGATTGCACGGGCAGTACCTCGCCTGCGGTCTGCGCACCCGCGACGACACCGGCTACCTGCGCCGGATCGACCCCTCGTACCGGCGCCGCATCCCGCGCTGGTGACGACCGCCGCGGCCACCCGTGCCCGGAGCCGCCGCGGCCACCCGTGCCTGGGCCGCGGGAGCCGCCGGGAGCCGGCTCAGGCGAGGACGACCTCGTCGATCAGCTCGCGGGCCGTCTCCACCGCCTCCGCCGGCAGTCCGGAGTCCGTCACCCAGGTGCCGACCTCGGACAGGGACGCGAAGGTGGAGAGACCGACCGTGCCCCACTTGGTGTGGTCGGCCACCAGCACCGTCCGCCGGGCCGAGGCGACCAGCGCCCGGTTGGTCTCCGCCTCCGCCAGGTTGGGCGTGGAGAGCCCGGCCTCCGGCGAGACCCCGTGGGTGCCGAGGAACAGCAGGTCGAAGCGGAGCGAGCGGATCGCCCGGTCCGCCACCGGGCCGACCAGCGCGTCCGAGGGCGTCCGCACCCCGCCGGTCAGCACCACCGTCGCGGCCGGGCCGCCCGCCCGGTGCGCCTGCTCGAAGACCTCCGACACCGGGACGGAGTTGGTGACCACCGTCAGCCGCTCGATCCCGGTCAGCTCACGGGCCAGCGCGTAGGTGGTGGTGCCACCGGAAAGGGCGATCGCCGCGCCGGGGGAGACCAGCCGGGCCGCGGCCCGGGCGATCTGCTCCTTGGCGGTCAGCTCCAGCGCCGACTTCACCGCGAAGCCCGGCTCGTGGGTGCGGGCCGGACCGGCCGGCACCGCCCCGCCGTGCACCTTCTCCACCGCACCGGCGCGGGCCAGCGCGTCGAGGTCCCGACGGATCGTCATGTCGGAGACGTTCAACTGCCGGGTGAGCTCGTTGACCCGGACCCCGCCGCGCCGCCGCACCTCGTCCAGGATCAGCGCGCGGCGCTGCTCCGCGAGCATCTGGGCGTTGTCGGTCACGGGTCCTCCTCCGGTCGGCTCCGGCCCATCCTCGCACGCGGCCCGGCCGCCGGAGCCCGCGGGAACACCGGGACTCGGAGGAGCCCGCGGGAACACCGGGACTCCGGGTTCCGGGAACGCCCGCGGCCGCCCGGGCCGGTCAGCGCGGCAGGTCCGCCGGGACGAGCAACTGCAGCTCCTCGGTGGACGGGTCGGCGAGCTGGGCGACCCGCATCGCGTGCCGCTCCACCATCGTCTCGAACACCTGCCGGGCCGTCCGGCCGTTGCCGAACCCGGGACCGCGCTCCAGCCCGGCGAAGTGCTCGTGCAGCGCCTTCTCGGTCTCCTCGGCGAGCGCGTACTCGTGCTCGGCGCACTGGGCGCGGGCGATCTCCAGCAGCTCGTCGGCACTGTAGTCGGGGAAGGTGACCGTCCGGGAGAACCGCGAGGACAGGCCGGGGTTGGCGACGAGGAAGCGCTCCATCTCGGCGGTGTAGCCGGCGACGATCACCACCACCTCGTCCCGGTGGTCCTCCATCAGCTTCACCAGGGTGTCGATCGCCTCCCGGCCGAAGTCCCGCCCGCCGTCCTCCGGTGCCAGGGCGTACGCCTCGTCGATGAAGAGCACCCCGCCTCGGGCCCGGTCGAAGGCGGCCGCGGTGCGGATCGCGGTGGAGCCGATGTGCTCGCCGACCAGGTCGACCCGGGCCACCTCGACGAGGTGCCCGCGCTGCAGCACCCCGAGCGAGGCCAGGATCTCGCCGTACAGCCGGGCGACGGTGGTCTTGCCGGTGCCGGGGGCGCCGGTGAAGACCAGGTGCCGGCGGAGCGAGGGCGCCTTCAGCCCGGCCCGGCGGCGGCGCCGGCCGACGCTGATCAGGTCGATCAGGGTGCGCACCTCCTGCTTGACGGTGGCCAGGCCGACCAGGGCGTCCAGTTCGGCGAGCGCCTCGTCGGCGGGGCGGCAGTCGGGGATCGGCGCGATCGCGGCCGTGGCGGCCGGGGCGGGGCCCGCACTGGTGAGCCGGGTGGTCGCGGGCAGCAGGGCGGGCCCGGCCGCCGGCGCGAGCAGCGGCGGGTACGCCGGGGCGGGGACGGGCGGCGGGCCCGCGGGCAGCGCGGTGCGCGGCACCGGCAGGGCGGGCGGCGGCGGGGGCACGTCGTCCGAGACACAGCCCTCGGTGACCGGGCCCGCCTCGGAGAACTCGAAACCGGCCCGGCCGTTCTGCTCGGCCCGGCAGCGGGTGAGCACCGTGCGGCAGCCGTCGATGACGTGGAAGCCGAAGCCGCGGCCGTGCGAGACCCGGACGTCCTCGAAGGTGCCGCGGCCCTGCGCCGAGACGTACACCCCGGCGTCGCCCGCACCGCGCACCGTGCACGCGCGCAGCACCGGGTCGGCGCCCTTGGCCACGATCACGCCGGTGGCGACGTCGGCGATCTCGCAGCCGGTGAGCAGCCCGCCGCTGCCGTGGTCGCGGAACCAGAGGCCGGTGCCGGCCTCCTGGATCCGGCAGTCCGTCAGATCGGCGGTGGCGCCGCCGCTGACCGAGACGGCGGAGGCGCGGATCCGGCTGAACGAGCAGTCGGCGGCGCTCGCCCGGGAGTCGCGGTCGAGCACGAACAGCGCGTCGGGGAGGTCGTGCAGGGTGCAGTCGGCGAGGGCCAGGCGGGCGCCGTCGCTCACCCACAGCGCCGGGTAGTCGCCGCCGGCGGAGTGGATCTCGCTGCCCTCGGCCTCGACCTCGGTGCCCGCGTCCCAGACGGAGAGCGCGCCGCGGCCGAAGGTGTGCAGGGTGCAGCGTTCCAGCCGCAGCCGGGCGCGGCCGCGCAGGTCGGCGGCGTTCTCGGGCAGGTCGTGGATGCGGCAGCCGACGAGCACCAGCTCGGCCCCGGTGTCCAGGGTGAGGCCGTTGCCGGTGACCCGGTGCACGGTGCAGTCGGTGAGGCGGCCGACCGCGCCGTCCTCGGCCTGCACGCCGCTGCCGCGGATCTCGTAGATCTCGCAGCCGGTCAGCTCGGCGCCGCTGCCGGCGCCGGTGAGCAGCAGCCCGGCGCCGCCGGTGTGGTGGACCTTGCAGCGGTCCAGCACGGCGGCGGCACCGCCCAGCACCGCGATGCCGGCCTGGCCCGCCGCGGAGACCTCGCACTCCTGGAGGCCGGCCCGGGCGCCGGGCCGCAGCCGCACGCCGAGGCCGGCCGGGTTGGCGACGGTGCAGGAGCGGAGCACGGCGGAGGCGCCGTCGCCGAGTTCGACCCCGGCGGAGGCCTGGGTGTCGATCCGGCAGCCGGTGAGGCGGGCGCCGTCCGCGGTGACCAGGACGGCGGGCAGCGAGCGGTCGGAGCCCTCGACGACCAGGTCCTGCACGGTAGCGGCGGCGGTGACGGTCAGCGGCACCCCGGCGGGCGGGCTGATCCGGACGCTGCCGGGGCCCTCGGCGGCCAGCACGGTGACCGGTTTGTCGAGCAGCACCGCCTCGCGGAAGACGCCCGGCCGCACCGTCACGGTGTCGCCCGGTTCCGCGGCCTCCAGGGCCTCCCGGAGCGTGTCGTACTCGCCGGCGCGGCGCCGCCAGCGGGACCCGCTGTCCTGCGTGACCCGGACCCTCTGCTCTGCCATGCGGTCTGTCATCCCCACCTTCGTCGGAGCCCTGCGATGGTCGGCCGCCCGCGGGGGCACCCCCGGCCGCGGTACGGGGGCCGTCCGCGCACTACAACGAGTGGGCGACGGCACGGTGCCGGTCAGCGCCGGGCGTCCGGCTGCGGTCGCGGGCCCTCCTCCAGGACGGTGACCTCGTCGCCGACCCGCA
Organism: Streptomyces sp. NRRL B-24484; assembly: GCF_000717715.1. Lineage (GTDB taxonomy): Bacteria > Actinomycetota > Actinomycetes > Streptomycetales > Streptomycetaceae > Kitasatospora. The sequence continues at coordinate 39,760 of NZ_JOAI01000025.1, forward strand.
GGGTGCCGAGCAGGCTGCCGGTGACGCCCTCGGGGCGCTCCGGGACGAGGTTCTGACCGAAGACCAGCTGCTTGCCGAAGCGGCGGTGCCGGCCGAGCGAGAGCAGCGGCTCCGGGCCGCGGCGCTCACCGGTCTCCTGGTCGGTGGTGGTGACCACGCAGCGGCCGCAGGGCTTGGCCACCCGGAAGACCACCTCGCCGACCCGGATCCGCCGCCAGCCGTCCTCGGCCCACGCCTCGGTGCCGGAGACGACCAGGTTGGGGCGGAAGCGCTCCATCGGCAGCGGCTCGGCGCGGCGGTCGCCCGCGGGGTGGTCGGCGGCGAGGTGCTCGTTGAGCGAGGCCAGCGAGGCGGTGGTGGCGAGCAGCAGCGGGAAGCCGTCGGCCATGCTGGTGGTCTCGCCGGGCCGCGCGTACTCCGGGTCGATCCGCCGGCTGCCGGCCGGGTCCTCCAGGTGCAGCAGACGGACGTCGCCGAGCCGGTCGCCGAACCAGACCTGGGCCTCCTTCGCGGCCTCGACCGCGGGGAAGAAGGTGCCGAAGACGTCGGCCTGCGCGGCCGGGTCGCCCGCGGCGGTGCTCGGCGCGGGGACGTGGACGCTCGCGCCGTCGGGGGCGGTGACGGTCAGTGAGCCGTCGGGGTGCGGCAGGGTCCGGTACTGGCCGAGGGAGGGGTCGTCGCGCTGGGTGACGGCCCGGCCGGCCGGGTTGGCGAGCATCCAGCGGCGGTCGCCGGCGAGGCCCCACGGCTCCACCCCGGCGGTGTCCGGGCTCAGCCGGTAGGTCGACTTGACGGGATAGACGTGGAGGGCGGTCAGCTGCGGCATGCCCCCATCCTGCCAGTCGGCGGAGGTGCTCCGGTGCCGCGGCCGGGAATGCGCGGAGGCCGCCCGGTCCGCCTGGTACGGCGGGCCGGACGGCCCCGGAGAGGAAGACCTCGTGCCCTTGCTCCGCCCGGCGCCCTCGTTCGCCGGGGTGGTGCGGCTTCGGTCAGCCGGCCTGCGGGTAGTACGCGGGGCCGGGGTACTGCTGCTGGACGGGGCGGACCGGAGCGACCGGCGCGGCCGGGCGCAGCTGGTTGCCGCCGAAGCTCTGATCGGCGAAACCCTGCTGCGTGCCCTGGCCGAAGCCCTGCGCACCGAACTGCTGGCCGGTCATGCCCGAGGGCGCCGACGCGAAGCTGTTCTGGCCGCCGAAGCTCTGCCCGGACGGGTACCCGACCTGGGGGACGGGTGCGGCCGGGGCCTGCGGGCGCTGCGGGGGGAGGTACGGCTGCGGGCCGCCGTACCCGGGGACGGCCGGCTGCGGGGCCGCCGCGTACACCGACGGCGCGGTCTGCGCCGGGATGTACGTGGTGGCGGGGCCGCTGCTGGGGCCGGGGCCCAGGGCAAGGCGGGCGGGCGGGAGCGCGGGCAGGCCGCCGGCCGGGCTGTCGAAGCCGGTGCCGTAGCCACTGCTGTAGCTGCTGCCGTAGCTCGAGCCGTAGGTGGCCGGGGGCAGGGCCGCCGGCACGTTGATGGGCGCGATCTGCGGGACGCCGCGTTCTGCGACAAGGCTGTCGTAGATGGGCGTGCCGGAGGAAAAGGACGGAGAGGGGTAGCCGACTCCGTCGTAGGAGCGGGGCGAGGTCATGGGGCATACCGTAAGCCCACAACGTGCCTGCTGAGGAGAGTGGAAGAGGTGGGATTTCGACCGTTCACACAGTCTTCGCTCGCTCGAAGCGCTCGAAAGTGTGCAAATCAGACATACTCTCGACCAGTTCAAGCCATCCGACCCTCCTGACCGCCGGTCGAACGCCGGGCGAACCGTCGGCATCGGCCCGTCGGACCCTCCGCCGCCCGAGGCGGAGGGCGTGCGCTCCGGACCGCGCGCCGGTGGGCCCAGGCCGTCGGGCGACGGACCGGACCGACCGGTGAAAGCGCACGTCAGCCGACGTGTACGCTCTGCGCCGGGAAGCCGGGACGGCCCGCCAGCTCCGTCGTGCAGTGCGCGCAGCGGACGGCCGCGACCGGCACCGTGCTCAGGCAGTCCGGGCAGTCGGCCTTCGCCACCGGCACGTCCTTGCGCGGCTCGAAGCGGGCCTGCAGCCGGCCGACCGGAACCACCACGGCGAAGTAGATGACCGCGGCGATCAGTACGAAGCTGATCAGCGCGTTCATGAACGCCCCGTACGGGAACACCGTGCCCGCGACGGTGAAGGCCTCCTTGCTGTAGTCGCCGACCGCGCCGCTGGCGATGCCGATCAGCGGGGTCAGGAACGCCGTCACGAAGCCCGTCACCACGGCCGTGAAGGCCGCACCGATGACGATGCCGACCGCCAGGTCGACGACGTTGCCGCGCAGCAGGAAGCTGCGGAATCCCTTGAACACCGGGTGACTCCTCGAAATGCGTCGGACCGCGCCGGCCCCGGCCCGGCCGGGACCCGCGGGCCCCGCCGGCCATCCTGCCGAGGCCGGGACGGCCCGGTCCAACCGCCATCACCCGTTCCGCCCAGTCGTCGTACCGGCTCGTACCCGGCCGTGGCACGGGCCCGCCCGGGCCCGCCCCACGGCCTTCGACGGCCCGTCAGATCCCGGCCGCCCGCAGGCGATCGGCGTGGCCCTGCACCTTCACCACGGCCCCGGCCACCCGGCGCACCGCCGCCGCGTCCATGTGCGACCAGAGCGGCACCGTCAGCACCGAGCCGGCCAGCCGGTCCGTCAGCGGCAGCGACCCGGCCTGCCCGAGGTGCGCGTAGGCCCGTTGGCGGTGCACCGGCGGGTGGAAGTACCGGCGGGTGTCCACCCCCTCGGCCTTCACCGCCCGGCCGAGCTCCGCCGCGTCGAGGCCGAAGGCGGCCGGGTCCACGATCAGCGTCAGGTCCTTGAAGGTCGAGGTGTCGCCCGGCTCCGGCAGGGCGAGCCGCAGGCCCGGCAGCCCGGCCACCGCGGCCGCGAACTCCGCGACCAGGGCGCCGCGGTGCGCCACCCGCTCCGGCAGGCCGGCGAGCGAGGCCAGGCCGACCGCCGCGTGCAGCTCGCTCATCCGCGCGTTCAGCCCGGGGAAGAGCGTGTCGTAGTCGCCCGGGTTGCCGTAGTCGCGGGCGGTGCGCAGGGTCGCCGCGAGCGAGGCGTCCCGGGTGGCGACCAGACCGCCCTCACCCGCCACCGCCACCTTGGTCGGGCTCATCGAGAACACCTCGGCCAGCCCGAACCCGCCGATCGGCACGCCGCCGCGGGCGCTGCCGAAGCCGTGCGCGGCGTCGTAGACCAGCGGCACCCCGGCGCCGTCCGCGACCTGCTGCAGCCGCTCCACCTGGCAGGGCGTGCCGTACACGTGGGTGGCCATCAGCGCGGCCGGCCGGTCGGCGGCCTTGAGCCGGGCCTCCGCGTCCTCCGGGTCCAGGGTGACGTCCTGCTCGCGGGCCTCGGCGAACAGCGGCGTTCCGCCCGCCCAGTGCGCGGCGTGCGCGGTCGCCGAGAAGGTGAAGCCGGGCATCAGCACCGGCCGGCCGCCGTCCACCCCGGCGGCCTGCAGCACCAGCATCAGGCCGGCCGTGCAGTTTGAGACCGCCACCACGTGCGGCACCCGCAGCAGTTCGGCGGCCCGCTCCTCCAGCTCGGCGACCGTCCGCCCGTTGGTGAGCTGACCGCTCTCCAGGACGGCGGCGATCCGGGTCAGCGCCTCCTCGGCGTGCGGGACCTTCACCCGGGTCAGCGGAAGGCCGCCGGGGAAGGCCGGGGTGCCGCCGAGGGCGGCGGGAGTGTCCAGGTCGGTGGTCGTCATGGTCGGGTCGATCCCCCCAGGGTCGGTCGGTTGCCGGGTGTCCGCGCGGAGCCGGGTGCCGCCGCGACGGCGTCGGGTGGTGCGGTCTCGGTCGGTGCACCGCCGGGCGGCGGCTCCGGCCGGCCGCCCCACTGGCCGGGCTGCACCCGCCACAGCGGCGGCCGGGAGTGCGCCCGGACCTTCGGGCGGTCCGCGTCCGGCCGCGGCACGGCGAGCAGCACCAGCACCAGCGGCAGCACCTGCACGCGCTCGCGCGACAGGATGCCCAGGTTGTTGATGGTCGAGAACGCCCAGCAGAACAGCAGGGTGTAGACGATCGTGAAGGCGATGTAGGACCGCCGCAGGAACCACCGCGGCACCTGGCTCAGCCGGGGCCAGCTGCGGATGAACATCACCAGCAGCGCGAAGCACTCCACCGACTGCACCAGGTTCTGCACGTTCGACGCCTCGAACGGGAAGGGCCGGAACAGCACGCTGACCACCGCCACCGGCAGCCCCGCCGGATTCAGGCTGAACTGCGGCGACTCGTCCTCCGCCGCCTGGTTGATCACCGACCCGCCCTGCGAGGTCCGCCGCGAGGTCTCCGACAGCACCTGGTTGACGCTGTCGCCGCCGGTGCCGCTCGTCCCGAAGAACGTCGACACCTGTTGCAGCATCAGCATCACCATCACGCCCAGCACCACGACGGTGAGCACCGTCTTCAGCGGCCCCAGCGCGCTCACCTGCTGCGGCCGCCGGCGCAGCACGTACGCCACCGTCAGGCCCGCGCCGGCCAGCACGGTGACGTGCGGGCGGACCATGCCGGTGCCCAGCGAGCCCAGCGCGATGCAGAGGAAGGCGCCGAACCGGCGGTCCAGCAACCGCGCCACGCCGTAGGCGGTCAGGCCCAGGCAGAACATCATCCAGGCGTCCTTGCCGATGCTGGACGGCCAGAACAGCAGCGACGGCAGGAAGAACACCAGCTTCGCGTACCGCCGGGAGTCCGCCTCGGGGAAGGCGATCTGCAGCGCCCGCCAGAACAGCAGCAGGCCCCAGAAGCCCAGCCAGGAGAACACCAGGAAGCCACCGACCAGCGACGGTCCGGTGATCGCGTACACCACGCCGGTCACGATGATGACGAAGCCGGTGCCGGCCACCTTCATCCCCAGGTCGTAGTGGAACGCCCCGGAGAGCGGGCTGTGGGTGTCCAGGAACAGCGCCAGCTCGCTGCCCCGCTGGTGGTACATCTTCGCGTCGGCCGCGCCGCCGTACAGCACGAAGGCCATCAGGTACCGCGGGAAGGCGCACAGCAGCTTGAGCGCCATCGCCAGCATCAGCAGCCGGAAGACGTCCTTCTCAGGGTTGGCGGCGGCGACCCGCGCCAGGATCGGCGTCCCGATCGCCATCAGCGCGGGCAGGACCAGCAGCGCCCCCCAGGTGTCGTACCCGGTGTGCACCATGGCCAGCACGAACAGCGTCACGTAGCCGACCACCAGCGCGGCCGCCACCGCGGACGGCCAGGGCACCCGCCGGGCCAGCGCGGCCGCCGCGGTCACCGTCGGCCGGGCCGCCGCGGCGGCCATCAGAAGACCTCCAGGTCACCCAGGTTGAACCGCCAGTCGGCCGGGGTCCGGCCCGCCGCGAGCGGACCGGCCGGCGAGCGGGCGGCCAGCACCATCCCGGTCCGCGGGGCCGTCAGGTAGCCGCTGCGCCGGGCTGCCGCGGCGGCCTCGGTGCCCGCCGCGAGGTGGCCCGCGACGTGGTCGCAGCCCGCCTTCGCGGCCTGCGTCAGCAGCCGGGCGGCGCTGCCCCGGTCGCCCGGCCGGACGATCACGTCGGCGAGCGTGAACTCGGCCAGCGGCCCGCGCCGCCGCGGCCGGCCGAAGGCCACCCCGGTCAGCTCGCCGCTGCGGTGGCAGGTCAGCACCCGGTAGTCCAGCCCGGGGGCGTCGCCGTACCGCCAGCGCAGGAAGTCCGCGGTGCGCCGGACGGCCAGCCGGGTGTCGGTGACGTCCGCCGCGGCCCGCTCGCGCAGCAGCTCGTCCAGACCCTTGCGCGGGCCGGCGAACCAGTCCTCGGCGGTCGGCAGCACGCACACCGGCGGCCCGGCCGCATCCGACGGGCGCCGGGCCAGCGCCGCCCGCGCACCGCGCGCGAAAGCGGCCGGGCGGGCCACCCGGACGGCGATCGGCACCCGGCCGAGCTCCCGCCAGCCCATCTTCAGGTAGCCCGGCAGGCTGTTGCCGTTCGGGGTGTTGAAGACCAGCTCGGTGTCGCCGGAGACCTCCTCCAGCAGCCGCAGCGTCAGATCGCGGAAGATCCCGCGGCCCTGGAACTCCGGATGGGTCGCGGTGTCCACCGGGCGGACGGCGGGCACCGCCCGTCCGCCCGTCTGCCACTGCCAGCGCAGGAACAGCCGCACCCCGGCCAGCCGCCCGCCCGGGCCCTCGGCGACCAGGCCCGGACTCGCGCCGAACGGGTTCCGCCGGTGTTTCCACTCGAAGAACTCGGCACTGCGCGTGCCGGTCGGCCCGCCCGCCAGCGAGGCGGTCAGCAGGTCCAGCACGGCGGGCGTGTCCTCGTCCACGAGCGGACGGTACGTCAGCCCGGCGCTTGACTCGGTCATCTGGGTCTTCGGCTCCATGTCGTCTCGCTCGGCGGGTGCTGCCGGTCGGTGACCGCATCGGTCAACGGGCCAGTACCCGGGCGTACACCTGCTCGATCGCACGCTGCGCCCCGGCCGTGTCGAAGGTCCGGGACCGCTCCCGGGCGGCCTTCCCGAGCCGCTCGCGCAGCCCCTCGTCGGCGACGAGGCTGCCGAGCGCGGCGGCCAGCGCGGCCGGGTCGCCGGGCGGGACCAGCAGCCCCTCGGCACCGTCGTCCAGCACCTCCGGCATCCCGCCGACCCGGGTCACCACCGACGGCAGACCGCTGGTCATCGCCTCCATCAGGGCCACCGGCAGACCCTCCTGGCGGGAGCTCAGGGTGAACACGTCGAGCGCGGGCAGCAGCGCCGGCACGTCCGGCCGGGAGCCGGCGAACACCACGCCCGCGCCGGCCCGGGCGCGCAGCTCGGCCTCCAGCGGCCCGGCACCGATCACCACCAGCCCCGCCGAGGGGTGCTCGCGGCGCAGCAGGTCGAAGGCGGCGAGCAGGGTGGCCTGGTCCTTCTTGGCGGTCAGGTTGCCGACCGTGCCGATCACCGGGGCGTCGGCCGGCAGGCCGAGTCCGGCCCGCGCGGCGGCCCGGGCGGCCGGCCCCTCGGGGGCGCCGGCCAGGTCCGGGCCGTGGTGCACCACGGTGACCCAGTGCTCGTCCGGGCGGCGCCGGGCGATCGTCGCCGCCACCGCGTGCGAGACCGCCACCACGGCGTCGTTGCGCCGGTAGGTCAGTGCGTTGGCCCAGCGGGTGGCCGTCCGGTAGCGCTCCCAGACGTTGTGCTCGGTGTGCACCAGCCGCGGCGCCCGCGGCCCGAACGCGGCCAGCCGGGCCGCCACCGCCGGGATCGGCATGTGCGAGTGCACCAGGTCGTAGCGCCGGTCGGCGAGCAGCCGGCGCAGCCGCAGCGGCCAGAGCGCACCCGGCGCCCCGCCCAGGCAGTGCACCGGCACCCCCGCCGCCTCCAGCGCGGGCACCAGGGCGTCCTTGTACGGCAGCACGTAGGCCACCTCGATCTCGTACCGCCCGGTGTCGGCGTGCCGGGCGCAGTTGACCAGCAACTGTTCGGCCCCGCCCCGGCCGAGGCCCTTGGCCAGCCAGAGCACCCGCCGCCGGCCGCTCACCGCTCCTCGATTTCGCGCAGCTGCAGGGTCGTCTCCACCACCGAGTCGGCGGACGGGCGGCGGGCCCAGCTGGGCGCCGCCCGGTGGTGCTCCTCGGCGACCGGCGCGGGCGCGGGCGCCGGTGCGGGTGCGGGTGCCGCGCCGCGGTCGGCCGGCTCGGTCCGCGCGACGGACTCCTCGCGCACCGCGGCGGGGGAGCGGCGGCCCTCCTCGGACCGCGGCCCGGCGGCGGACGTGCGGCCCACCAGCAGCGCACCGGTTCTCAGCCCGTCCCGCTTCAGCCGGCGGCCGGAGGGGCCGACCGTGCCGAGCAGCGCCACGCCGGCGACCGGCACGCCGGTGCGGGCCAGCAGTTCGGAGACCCGGTCGGCCTGCTCCGGCGTCACGTTGCCGGCCATCGCCGTGACCAGCACCGCGTCGGCGTGCTGGACGAGGTCGTAGGCGTCGTTGGCGTGCAGCAGCGGCGAGGTGTCGATCAGCACCACGTCGGCGTGCTCGCGGGCCCGCCGCAGCACCTCGCCGGCCCGCAGCACCAGCGCGGCCGGGTACGCCGTCGTGTTGCCTCCGGTGATCAGCCGGACGCCTTCGGTGCCGGTCTCCCGGATCAGGTCGTCCAGCCCGGACAGCCGCTCCCCGCTGAGGAGTTCGGCCATGCCCGGGCCGTCGCCGATGCCGAAGTGCAGGTGGGTCTGCGGGTGCCGGAAGTCGCAGTCGAGCACCAGCACCGCCCGGCCGGTCTCGGCCAGCGCCGCGGCCAGGTTGGCGACGGTGGTGGTGCGGCCGTCGCCGCTGCGGCCGGACATCACCAGGATCACCGGTGCGGGCCCGGCGCGGCCCGGCGCGGCCGGTTCGCTGCCGGGCCGGCCGGAGAGCGACTCGGGGCCGGTGAGCAGCAGGGTGGAGCGCAGCGAACGGTAGGCCTCGGCCGCCGGGTCGGAGGGCCGGGCCACCACCAGCGGCTCGCGCAGCCGGCGCAGCCGCCCGGCGAGCTGCGGGATCTCGCCGATCACCGGCAGGTTGAACGCCTCCTCGGTGGTGTTGCGGGTGCGCAGCCGGGTGTCCATCCGGCTGAGCATCACCGCGGCGACGATGCCGAGCGCGAGGCCGAGGACGACCGCCAGGCCGAGCCGCACGCCGCGGCTGGGCGAGCTGAGCAGGCTGCCGCCGGCCTCCTTGGCGTCGATGCTGCCCCACTGCTGGACGGCGTCGGTCTGGCTGTAGTTCTGCAGGGTGCTGATGTCGGTCAGCGTCTTGGTGAGCGCGTTGAGCGCGGCGGTCAGCTGCGGCTGGAGCTTCGGCTGGTCGGCGGAGCCGGCCTTGGTGAAGGCGTGCTGCAGGTTGTTGACCTGCTCCTGCTGGGTGTCGGCCTGCGCCTGGAGCCGCTTGATCGACTCGTCGGCGCTCTTCTTCGACTCCTGGCCGTAGCCGGTGATGGTGGCGTCGGACAGCGCTGCCGCCAGGTCGGTGCAGGACTGCTGGGTGGGGCCGGTGGTGGTGAAGACCAGCATCTGGGTGGAGGCCGCGGTGACGGTGCGCCGGGCGGCGAGCGCGGCCACGTCCGTGACGTGGAGCTTCTTCGCGGCGGTGGTGGTCACGTTCGAGCCCTGCGCGTAGCTGAGCACCTGGTCGGCCCGGACGGACTCGCCCGCGCCGGCCACCGGGGTGATCGCCACCTTGCACTGCCACTTGCCGTCGTCCACGGCGTCGCCCGCCGGCGTCAGCAGGAAGCCGATGACCAGGGCGGCGAGGGTGCACCCGGCGAGCAGCCGCCAGTAGCGCCGCAGGACGGTGAAGTGGTTTGCCGGTTCCACCGGTTGGTTCCCCTCGCGATCGTGGTGCGGGCACGCGGGTCACCGGGCCGGCCCGCCTCGGCGGACCCCGGTGCCGCCGGGTGCGGCAGGGTCGGGTGCGGCGGCCCCGGCACCGGGGCGGACGCGATCAGGTGGAGGTGGCCGGTAACGCGGCGGACCGGCGCGGACCGTCCGGCGGGACGGCGCATCGTGGCAGTCGTTGTGACATCAGGCCCCCTGACGGCGTTGCCCACCCGGCCGCCCCGGCCCGGATGCCTCGCGCGGATAGCCGTACCCCCCCCCCGGCAGCCCGCTTACCCCCTGCGATGCTTGCCTTCGCGGACCTGCGGCGCAAGCGCTTTGGCGATTCTCGGCGGCCGCATTTCGGCCCTCCCGCGCGCCCTGCCATGGTTGCGGCGGCTTTGTCCGCTTTCCGTGGCATGTCAACTCCGTTGTGCGGAGCGGTACTTCGGTGGTCGATCCGAAAGGGCCTCAGCGGCCGGCCGGCACCCGGCGCAGCGACCGCTCGTAGAAGCCCACCATCTGCCCGCAGACCTGCGGCAGCGTGAACGAGGTGAGGAACCGCGCCCGGGCCGCCTTCACCCGAAGCCGCGCCGCCGCCCGGTCGTCCAGGGCCGACACCAGCGCCGCCGCCAGCTCGGCCGGCCGCTCCGGCGGCACCAGCAGCGCGTAGTCCTCCGAGCCGACGGTCTCGCGCAGCGCCGGGACGTCCGCGCACACCAGCGGCACCCCGACCCCCATCGCCTCCATCGCCGCACTGCCCAACCCCTCCCACCGGGAGGGCACCGCGAACGCGTCCGAGGCCGCCATCAGGTCGTACACGTCGCCGCGCGGGCCCAGGAACCGCACCTGCCCGGCCCGGGCCGCCAGGGCCTCCAGCCGGGCGGTCTCCGTGCCCGGACTGCCCGCCAGCAGCAGCACCGCCTCCGGCGCCTGCCGGCGCACCCCGGCGAACGCCTCCACCAGCACGTCCAGCCCCTTCTGGTACTGCTGCCGGGCGGCGGCCAGCACCACCGGGGTGTCCTGCGCCAGCCCCAGCGCGGCCCGCACCGCCGCCCGCCGCTCCGGCGTCACCGACCCCAGCAGCTCCGGGTCGCGGCCGCGCGGCACCACGTCGATCCGGTCCGGCGAGACCCGCAGCCGCCGCGCCATCGACGAGGCGACGTGCCGGGTCAGCGCGTGGAAGCGCCGGGTGCCCTGCGCGGTCGCCGCGTCCACCGCCTGCGCCGCCCGCACCTTCCACGGCGACAGCCCGCGCGCGTGCAGGTGCTCCGGCCCGTACGAGGAGTTGACCAGGCTCGACACCACGGGCGTGCCCGCGGCGAGCGCCGCCGCCCGGCCCAGCACGTCCGCCTCGTACAGCGTGGTGTGCACCAGGTCCGGCCGGTGCTCGCGGACCAGCCGGCGCAGCGCCGCAGCCCGCCCGGCCCGCCCCGAGCCGTGCACGCCGAACACCCGGGCGCCCGCCGCGACCAGCTCCGGCTGGAAGCCCCCCGGCGAGTCCTTCAGGTACGCGACGTCCAGGCGGACGCCCGAGCGCACCAGGTGCGGGGCCATCGAGGCCAACCCCTGCTCGGCACCGCCGATCCGGTGCAGGCTGTCGATCACGTAGAGCACATGCACAGCAGCGACCCCCCGGGAACACCGGCGCGGCCGGTCTCCCGTCCGTCCTACGCCCTGACAGGCGCTCAGCATCCCAGCCCGGACCCGCCTCCGCCAGGAAATCCACCAGGACGCCGTGCGGCGCGCCCACCGAGGGGCGCGTGGGGGGCACCTCCCGGCCGAAGGCTGGGGAGAACTGCGCAATCCGAGGGCGGTTACCACAACAGAAGGGGCCGGCCCCGATTCGTACGGCGAGCCCCATCCGGATTGCGCAGTTCCCCGCGCCCTCGGAGTGCTGCCCCTGGACCGCTGCCCCTGGAGTGCGCCTCCCCGAACGCCTGCGCAGGGTGCGCGCGCTGTGCCAGGGTCGGGGCATGCCAGCCGCCGAGTCCGTGCGTCCCGCCGTCCTGCACCTGGTCACCGACCCGCGGCGGCGCGGCGCCCAGAACCTCGCCCGCGACCTGCACGCCGAACTGCTCGACCGGGGCCACCGCTCCGACCTGCGCTCGCTCCGGCCGCACCCCGACGCCGACGCCGAGGACGCCCGCCCACTCGGCCCGGGCCGCTACCACCCGGCCACCCTGCGGGCGCTGCGCGCCGCCGCCCGCCGCGCCGACGTGGTCGTCGCCCACGGCTCCTCCACCCTGCCGGCCTGCGCCGCCGCCCTGGTCGGCAGCGGCACCCCGTTCGTCTACGTCAACATCGGCGACCCCCGGCACTGGACGGCCTCCCCGGTCCGCCGGCTCCGCACCGGCCTGCTGCTGCGGCGGGCCGCCGCCGTCGCCGCGATCTCCGACGGCGCCCGCGAGGTCCTGCTCGACCACTACCGGCTGCCCGCCCGGACGGTCCGCACCATCCCCAACGGCCGTGCCGCCGACCGGTACCCGCCCGCCGCCGACGAGGCCGACCGGCGGGCCGCCCGCGCCGCCCTCGGCCTGCCCGCCGAGGGCCCGCTGCTCGCCTGGGTCGGCGCGCTCGCCCGCGAGAAGCGCCCCGACCTCGCCCTGGACGCCCTCGCCCTGCTGCCCGGCGTCCACCTCGCGGTGGCCGGCGACGGCCCGCTGCGCAGCACGGCGGCCTCCCGCGACACCACCGGACGGGCGCACTTCCTCGGCACCCTCGCCGATCCCGCCCCGCTCTACCGGGCCGCCGACGCCCTGCTGCTCACCAGCGACAGCGAGGGCGTGCCCGGTGTCCTGGTCGAGGCCGCGCTCGCCGGGCTGCCCGCGGTCGCCACCGACGTCGGCTGGGTCCGTGACGTCGTCCTGGACGGCGTCACCGGCAGTCTCGTCCCGCCCGGCGACCCGGCCGCCCTCGCCGGCGCGGTCGAGAAGCTGCTGGCCGACGCGCACGGCGCACTCGGCGCCGCCGCGCGCCGCCACGCACGGGAGCGCTTCGACCTCGCGGTGGTCGCCGACGCCTGGCAGCAGCTGCTCGACGAGACCGCCCGCAGCCCCCGACGCACCGTCCGACCGGACCCGACGCACCGTCCGGAGGCCCCGCGCCCGGGCGCCTGACGGGCCGCCGGGCGGCCCGCACGGGCGAATCCGCCCCCCGCCTGTCCGCGGCCGGCGGGTGCGCGCATACTGGCCTGCGCGGCTCGCACCGCGCGACAGGGCCACCCCGGACCCGGCACGGCTGCGCCGCGACGGGGGAAGGTACGCGATGGCAGTGCTCGCGATCATCGTCGGAGCCGGTCTGCTCTGGCTGCTCACCGGTGTCCGGATCGTCCAGCAGTACGAGCGCGGCGTGGTCTTCCGGCTCGGCCAGGTCCGCGGCCAGGTCCGCGGCCCCGGCCCGACGCTGCTGATCCCGCTGATCGACCGGATGCGCAAGGTCAACGTCCAGGTGATCACCATGCCGGTGCCGGCCCAGGAGGGCATCACCCGGGACAACGTCTCCGTCCGGGTCGACGCCGTGGTCTACTTCCGCGTCGTGGAGCCGATCCGGGCCACCGTCGACGTGCAGAACTACACGTTCGCGATGTCCCAGGTCGCCCAGACCTCGCTGCGCTCCATCATCGGCAAGAGCGACCTCGACGACCTGCTCTCCGGCCGGGAGAACCTGCACCGCGGCCTCGAACTCATGCTGGAGAGCCCGGCCGTGGGCTGGGGCGTGCACATCGACCGGGTGGAGATCAAGGACGTCGCCCTGCCCGACTCGATGAAGCGCTCGATGGCCCGCCAGGCCGAGGCCGACCGTGAGCGGCGCGCCCGCATCATCACCGCCGACGGCGAGTTCCAGGCCGCCGCCAAGCTCGCCGAGGCCGCCACCGTCATGGACGCCACCCCGGCCGCCCTGCAGCTGCGCCTGCTGCAGACCGTCGTCGAGGTCGCCGCCGAGAAGAACTCCACCCTGGTGCTGCCGTTCCCGGTCGAGCTGCTGCGCTTCTTCGACGCCGGCGCCAAGGCCGCAGCCGGGGCCGCCCCCGCCGCCGCGCCGGAGCCCGCCGCCGGGACGCCCGCCGTCGAGGCGCCCGCGGGGGAGCAGGCCGGAACCCCCGCGCTGCCCCGGCCCGCCCAGGCACCGGACCACACCGCCCTGACGAAGTCCGAGCACACCCCCGAGGCCTGACCCCGACGGTGTGCCCGGACTGCCCGATCGGCCGACTGCTCGGCCGATCGGGCGAATCCGTCCCCACCGGCCCCTCCTCGGCTGGAGACTGACGCACCGTCACTGCCAGGCTGGCGCCGTGAAGCTGCTGCGCACCGCCACCGCCCTGCTCGCCGCGACCGCCGCCACCGCCGCGATGGCCCCCGGCGCCACCGCCGCGGCCGCCGCGCCGGACACCCCGCGCGAGGGCGCCCACGCACTGCTCCCCGCCCACGCACCGCACCCCGGACACCCGCAGCGTTCGGCCGCCGAGCGGCAGGAGGCCGTCGAGTTCTTCTGGTACGGCTGCAAGCACTGCGCCCAGTTCGAGCAGCCGCTGGAGCGCTGGGCGGCCCGGCACCGCGACGACGTCGTGCTGCGCCGGGTGCCCGCGGTCTGGCAGGGCGGCCCCGACGAGCAGCGCCAGCTCGGCCACGCCCGGCTCTACTACACCCTGGAGCGACTCGGCGCGGTCGACCGCCTGCAGGCCGAGGTCTTCCGGGCCGTCCGCGAACGCCACGAGGACCTCACCACCGAGTCCGGCGCCGCCGCCTGGGCGCTCGCCCAGGGCCTGGACCCCGCGGCCTTCCGCGCCGCCTGGCGCTCCCCGGAGGTCGACCGGCTGGTCGCCGACGCCCCCGGGCGGATGGCCCGCAACCGCATCACCGAGATCCCCACCGTCCTGGTCGGCTCCGGCCGGACCTCTCCCACCGGCGCCGGCGGCGTCGAACGGATGCCGGACGCCATGGACACCCTCGTCGAACACCACTGACCCGGACGGGCCGCGCAGCCGCCCGGCGGCGGCCCGGGATCCGGCCCGCCCCCTACCCGATCCACCTTCACCGAACCAGCCCCTGGCGCGCACACCTTGTGCCAGAGTGGGTCGCCCGGGTCGCACCGCCTGAGCTGCGGCCCACCGGCAGCCACATGCGAGAGGGCGGGGGCCCGTGGGGGGACAGAGCGCGCAGGTCGTCGACGGGCGCGACACGGAGACGGCGGCCCGGCCCGCCGTACCCGAAGGACCGCCGCCGGAGCTGCTCTTCAAGCGGCGGCTGCGCCCGGCGCAGACCGCCCGCGAACTCTGGGCGGCCCGCGAACTCGTCCGCGCCCTCGCCGAGCGCGACCTGCGCGCCCGCTACAAGCAGGCCGTCCTCGGCTTCGCCTGGGCGGTGCTCACCCCGCTCGCGCTGTGCGCCATCTTCACCCTGGTCTTCCACCGCGCCGTCAGGATCGACACCGGCGGGGTGTCCTACCCGCTCTTCGCCTACGTCGGCCTGATCGTCTGGCAGTTCTTCAGCAACACCATGAACCAGGGCGCGCTGAGCCTCGCCAACAACCTCAGCCTGCTCAACAAGGTGTACTGCCCGCGCGAGGTCTTCCCGCTGGCCACCATGCTGGTCGCCGCCGTCGACATGCTGATCGGCGTCGGCGTGCTCGCCGTGCTCTTCCTGGCCACCTGGACGGCCCCCGCCGCGACCGCGCTGTGGGTGCTGCCGCTGCTCGCGATCCAGTTCGCCTTCACCTACGGCGTCGCCCTGATCCTCTCCGTGGCCGTCGTCTACCTGCGCGACGTCCGCCACCTGCTGCCGATCATCACGCAGATGGGCGTCTTCGCGACCCCGGTCGCCTACCCGCTGGCCCGGATCCCCGTCCGGCTGCAGGAGGTCTACTGCGGCATCAACCCGCTCGGCGCCGTCATCGAGGGCTACCGCCGCGCCCTGCTGTACGGGCAGGCCCCCGACACCGGCCTCACCGCGATCGCCGCGGTCTCCTCGGTGGTCTTCCTGGTCGGCGGCTACCTGTTCTTCAAGAAGCTGGAAACGGGGATCGCCGATGTCGCGTGAGTACGAGCCGGGCACGATCCGCACCGAGCACGTCTGGAAGCGCTTCAGGGCCGACCAGCAGCGGATGCTGCTGCGCGACAAGGTCGAGTCGATGGCCCGCCGGCTTCGCGGCGGCCGCGGCGAGGACTGGCGCTGGGCGCTGCGCGACATCAACCTGCACATCGAACCCGGCGAGTCCGTCGGCCTGATCGGCTCCAACGGCTCCGGCAAGTCGACCCTGCTCAAGATGCTGACCCGGGTCATGTACCCGTACGGCGGGATCATCGACGTCCGCGGCCGGATCGGCGCCCTGATCGAGATCCGGGCCGGCATCCACCCCGACCTCACCGGCCGGGAGAACGTCTACCTGTTCGGCGCGCTGCTCGGCCTCAAGCGCCGCGAGGTCGCCGCCCGCTTCGACGACATCGTCGGGTTCGCGCGGCTCGGCGGCGCCATCGACCGGCAGGTCAAGTTCTACTCCTCCGGCATGCAGATGCGCCTCGGCTTCGCCGTCGCCGCCTACCTGGAGCCGCACGTCCTGCTCGTCGACGAGGTGCTCGCCGTCGGCGACGCCGTCTTCCAGCAACGCTGCCTGGACCGGATGCGCGAGGTCGCCGAGCAGGGCACCACCATCGTCTTCGTCTCCCACGACCTGCCGGCCGTCCAGTCGATCTGCCGCCGCGGCGTCTGGCTGGAGCAGGGCACCGTCCGGGTCGACGCCGGCATCAAGGACGCCCTGGCCGGCTACCGCGACTCGATCGAGGCCCAGTCCGAGGCCTCCGCCCGCACCGGCGAACCGCTCCAGCTGCTCAAGCACGAACTCGTCGGCGAGGACGGGGAGAACCTCACCACCGACGAGCCGATGACGGTGGAACTCACCCTCGGCGGCGACTACCGCGGCGACGCCACCCTGCACCTCGGCGTCAGCGAGGGCACCTCCAGCCCGATCTTCCAGATCAGCCACGAGATCCGGCTCGGCGGCGGCGACCACCACGTCGCCTGCGTGATCCCCCGGCTGCCGCTGCCCCGCGGCCGCTACACCCTCTGGGCCGGCGTCTACTCCATCGGCAGGACCGACGGCGGCACGCTGATGAGCTGGCACTCCGTCGGGCAGTTCGACGTGTTCGGTCCCCTGCTGGACACCCCGCCGCGGGCCGTGGTGCTGGCCGCGCCGGTCTTCGTCCCGCACCACTGGGAGGAGTGACCGCGGTGAGACCCGTCAGAGTGCTGGTGCACCTGAACAACCTGGCCCTCGGCGGGGCGCAGCTGAACGCCGTCGACATCGCCCGCACCCTGCGCGACCGCGGCCACGACCCGGTGCTCTTCGCCCAGGGCGTGGCCGGCGAGGCCCCCCTGGTTGGCGTCGCTGCCGGGCACGGCCTCGACGTCGTGGTGGCCGGCGGCCCGGACACCCCGCACCGCGAGGTCCGCCGCCGGCTGGACCGGCTCGCGGACGAGCACGGCAGTGAACTCGTCCACGCCTGGGAGGTCCGGGCCGCCCGCAACGGCTACTTCGGGCCCGGCCGGCTCGGCCGCATCCCCGTGGTCACCACCTTCTACGGCATCCGGATGCTGCGCGGCATGCCCCGGCACCAGCCGCTGGTGCTCGGCCTCGGCGCCCTCGTGGGCGACGGCCGGGCCTTCGGCCACCGCGACGTCCGGCTCGTCGAACCGCCCGTCAACACGGCCACCGACGCCCCCGGCCGGGCCGACGGCGCCGCCTGGCGCCGCGAACACGGCATCGAAGACGAGGAGTTGCTGCTCGCCATCGTCACCCGCCTGGTGCCCGACCTGGAGAAGGACGCCGGCGCCGAACTCACCGTCGACGCCGTCCGCGCCCTCGACGACCCGCGGGTCCGCCTCGCGATCGTCGGTGCCGGCCCCAGCCTGGACCGGCTCCGCCGGCGCGCCGCCGAGACCAACGCCGCCCTCGGCCGCGAGGCCGTCCTCGTCCCCGGCCAGCTGGCCGACCCCCGGCCCGCCTACGACGCCGCCGACGTCGTCCTCGGCATGGGCGGCTCCGCCCTGCGCGGACTCGCCTTCGCCAAGCCGGTCGTCGTGCACGGCGCAGCGGGCTACACCGCCGTCCACGAACCCGGCCCGCTGGTCGAACCGCACGCCTCCCGCTGCATGTACGGCTGGGGCGACGGCAGCCGCGACCCGGGCCCGCTCGCCGAGCAGATCCGCGGCCTCCTCGACGACCCCGGCCGCCGCACCGAACTCGGCCGCTGGGGACGGGACTGGGTGGTCGGCCGCTTCTCGCTGGAGAGCGTCTCCTCCGCCTTCGAGCAGCTCTACCTCGAAGTGCTGGCCGCCCCGCCGGGCCCCGCCCGCTGGCTCCGCGACCTCGAACAGATGGCCAGGTACGAGTTCACCAAGCCCACCGCGCTCCGCCTGCTCGGGCGGTGAACCACCGGGCCTGCCGGGAACGGTGAGCACCCGGCCGGTCATTCCCTGTGATCGAACCCGTCGATCCGGCGTTGTGACGGCGTTGCCGCAGCTGGCAGCCTTACGGCGTCGGGTCGTTCGCGGGCGCAGCGCGCGGCGACCGCTCTGCTCTCCTTCTATCCAAGGGATCTGACAGCATGTCACGCGAGATCAGCGTCGCCATCGCCTACCACAGCGGCTACGGCCACACCGCCCGGCAGGCCGAGTTCGTCCGCCAGGGCGCGGAGGAGGTCGCCGGCACCACCGTCCACCTGATCGCCGTCGACCAGATCACCGACGAGCAGTGGGCGCAGCTGGACGCCGCCGACGCCATCATCTTCGGTTCGCCGACCTACCTGGGCGACGTCTCCGCCGCCTTCCGCACCTTCGTCGAGAAGACCAGCGGCCGCTGGATGCAGCAGCAGTGGAAGGACAAGCTGGCCGCCGGCTTCGTCAACTCCGGTGCCAAGAGCGGCGACAAGCTGCACGCCCTGCAGTCGCTCTCCGTCTTCGCCGCCCAGCACAGCATGATGTGGGTCAGCCTCGGCCTGCTGCCCGGCTGGAACAAGTCCACCGCCTCCGAGTTCGACCTGAACCGCCTCGGCGTCTGGCTGGGTGCCGCCGCCCAGTCCAACGGCGACCAGGGCGCCGACGCCATGCACAAGTCCGACCTGGCCACCGCCGAGCACCTCGGCCGCCGCGTCGCCGAGCAGGCCCAGCGTTTCTCCGCCTGACCTGACTGGGTGACCCCGGGGGCGCGGGGAACTGCACGCAGTGGAAAGGCACCTGGTCAGTGCCTTCCGAATTGCGCAGTTCCCCGCGCCCCTCTTTTCGGGTTTGCCGTATCTGACAATGCGGGCCGGATCCGAATTGCGCGGATTCACGCGCCCTACGGCCGTCCGTAATTCCGGCCCTTCCAGGACGCTCCTCGGCCGCGCCGGTGCTGGACGGCCGAGTCCACCGTCATCAGCAGGTACAGGCCCGCGGTGAACGGCAGCAGCAGCGCCTCCGCCCACGGCCTCCCGTAGTACCGCTCCATCGGGACGAAGGTCCCCGTCATCACCGCCCAGGCGGCCCCGCCCAGCGCCGCGACCGCCGCCGACCCCGCGGCGGCCCCCGCGACCAGCGCGACGACCGGCACCAGGTAGACCAGTGCCAGTCCGAGGACCGTCCCGGCCAGCAGCAGCGGCGAGTACCGCAGCTGGGCGTAGGCACTGCGCGACACCATCCGCCACAGCTCCGCCAGCCGCGGGTACGGCCGCACGCTGTCGACCTGCTCGGCCAGCCCGAGCCAGGTCCGGCCGCCGGTCCGCTTGACGGCCCGGGCGAGGTTGACGTCGTCGATGACGGCCCCGCGGATCGCCGCCACCCCGCCCGCCCGTTCCAGCGCCACCCGCCGGACGAGCGTGCAGCCGCCGGCCGCCGCCGCGGTCCGGGAGCCGGGCCGGTTGCTCCACCGGAACGGGTACAGCTGGGCGAAGAAGTACACGAAGGCCGGCACGATCAGCCGCTCCCAGCGGGTCTCCACCCGCAGCCGGGCCATCTGCGACACCAGGTCGAGGCCGTTCGCCCCGGCCGCGGCGACCAGGTCGGCGAGCAGGGTCGGGCCGTGCGCGATGTCGGCGTCGGTGAGCAGCAGGAAGTCGGTGTCGCCGGCGAGCTCGACGCCGTGCCGCAGGGCCCACAGCTTGCCCGTCCAGCCGGCCGGCAGCGGGGGAGGGAGGGTCACCGTCAGCGGCAGTCCGCCGCCCTCGCCGAGGCGGCCGGCGAGGGCGCCGGTGCCGTCCGAGCTGTGGTCGTCGACCAGGATCACCCGCGCGGCGCCGGGGTACTTCTGGGCGAGCAGACCGGGCAGCGAGTCCGGCAGCACCGCGGCCTCGTCCCGGGCGGGGACGACCACCGCCACCGAGGGCCACCGGCGGGGCGCGGGCCGGGGCGGCAGCCGCCGGTCGGTGCGCCAGAACATGCCGTGGCAGCAGGCGAGCCACACCCAGGTCGCCAGGGACAGCGCGGACACCCACAGCAGCACGGTCACTCCGGCAGTCTGCCGCACCACCGCCCCTCCGCAGCGGTTCCCGTGCGGAGCCGTTCGGTAGAGTCGTCCCCTGTGAAGATCGCACTGGTGGACTCCGGAATCGGACTGCTCGCGGCCGCCGCCGCCCTGCGCGCACTGCGCCCCGACGCGGACCTGGTGCTGTCCTCCGACCCCGACGGCATGCCCTGGGGCCCGCGCACCCCGGAGGACATCGCCGAGCACGCCCTGGCCTGCGCCCGGGCCGCCGCGGCGTTCGAACCGCACGCGCTGATCGTCGCCTGCAACACCGCCTCCGTGCACGGGCTCGCCCGGCTGCGGGCCGAGCTGGAGCCGGGGCTGCCGGTGATCGGCACCGTCCCGGCGATCAAGCCGGCCGCGGCGGCGGGCGGCCGGGTCGCGATCTGGGCCACCCCGGCCACCACCGGCAGCGCCTACCAGCGCGGGCTGATCGCCGAGTTCGGCGGCGGCGCCGAGGTCACCGAGGTCGCCTGCCCGGGACTCGCCGACGCCGTGGAGCGCGGTGACCGGGCCGCCGTCGCCGCGGCCGTCGCGGACGCCGCGGGCCGCACCCCCGTCGGCACCACCACGGTCGTCCTCGGCTGCACCCACTACGAACTGGTCCGGGACGAGATCACCGCCGCCCTCGCCGGCATCGCCGACCCCGGCCTCCGGTTCCACGGCTCCGCGGACGCGGTGGCCGCCCAGGCCCTGCGCCGCCTCGACGGCCGGGACCTCGCCCCCGGCTCCGGCACCCTGACGGTGCTGCACAGCGGCCGCCCGTCCTCGCTCGCCGAGGCCGCGGCCGCCTACCCCGAGGGCCGTCTGATCTCCCGGGGCCTGCCCGTCCGCTGACCGGTGGATCCGCCCGTTCCGGCCCGCCGTGGCGGGCCGGTTCGTAGGGTGACGGCATGACCGACACGATCGTCTTCGACCGGCTGTGCAACTTCCGCGACCTGGGCGGCCACCGGACGGCCGACGGCCGCACCCTCCGGCCGGGCGTGCTCTTCCGCTCCGACTCGCTCGGCAAGCTGGACGGCCCGGACCTGGCCCGTCTGGAGGCCCTGGGCGTCCGCACGGTGATCGACCTGCGCTACCCCTGGGAGATCGCGCAGACCGCCCGCGTCCCGGAACTCCCCGGGCTGGCCTTCCACAACCTGTCGATCGAGCACCGCCCCTACGACCAGGCCGCCCTCGGCCCCGAGGTCGACCCGGCGGTCTACCTGGCCGAGCGCTACGCCGAGGTCGCCGAGGACGGGGCCGACGAGCTGGCGCAGGTGCTCCGGGTGATCGCCGGGGCGGATGCGCCGCTGGTCTTCCACTGCTACTCGGGCAAGGACCGGACGGGCATCGTCGCGGCCCTGGTGCTGACCCTGCTGGGCGTCCCGGAGGAGGACGTCCTGGCCGACTTCGCCCGCACCGAGGACGCCACCGCCCGCCTTGTCGCCGAATGGCACGCCCGCCACCCCGACCTCACGCTCGTCTGGCCGGGCTACGGCCGCGCCCCCGCCGGGATCATGCGCCGCTTCCTGACCGGCCTCGCCGACCGCTACGGCTCCGTCGCCGACTACGCCGCCACCCGCCTGGACGCCGACCCCGCCCTCGTCACCGCCCTGCGCACCCGCCTGCTGGACACGCCCTGACACGCGGGGCCGCACACCGGGGCGCGTGAGGTGCCACCCACGCGCCCCGGCCGGCCCCTCACACCGCCGCCCCTCACACCGCCGCGCCGCGCAGCCGCTGCACCGCCGGCTCCAGGCCCGACAGGATGGTGTCGAAGCGGCGCGTCCCGGTCGTGGAGTCCACCTGCAGCCGGCTGATCCGCAGCGGGTGGGCCGGCAGCCGGGGCCCGAGCCGGTGGTCGGAGAGGAAACCGAGCCGGTACCCCAGCCGCCGCAGCACCGCGTCGGCCCGCGGGTCGTACCCCCCGTCCGGGTAGGCGAACGCGGTGGGCGCCTCCCCGAGCCACTGGCTGAGCGCCAGGTGGGCGCCGGTGATCTCGGTGTGCACGGTGGAGTCGTCGCAGCGGGCCAGCGAGGGGTGGCCGAGGGTGTGGTTGCCGATCGCCACGTCGGCGTCCCGCAGCGCCCGCAGGTCCTCGGGGCGGAGCTGCTCCTGCCGCGGCGGCCGCCTGTCCGCGCTGACCCGCAGCTCCTGCAGGCAGCGGCGGCGGTCCGGGTCGGGCAGTTCGCGCAGCCGGGCGAGCAGACGCCCGGGCGGCCCGCCGGGCAGCAGGCGGGCCCGGCCGCCGTGCCGGGCGAGGTAGGCGGCCTCGTGCCACCAGAACGCCCGGTCGGTGCCGATCAGCTCGGCGATCACGAAGGCGGCGGCCGGGATGCCGCGGGCGGCGAGCATCGGCAGGGCGTGGGTGAAGACGGAGCGGTCCGCGTCGTCGAAGGTGATCAGCACCGACCGCGGCGGCAGCGGCCGCCCCTCCGAGACCGCCCGCTCGACGTCGGACAGCGAGACGGGGTTGGCGAGCCGGCGCATCCGGTCCAGCTGGGCGCCGAAGGACCGGGGATCGGTGACCCCGTGGTAGGCGAGGACGGCGAGCCGCTGCGCCGCGCGCGCCCGGAAGAGCGGCTGGACGGGGGTGAGCCGCAGCCAGCTGCCGCGGTCCCGCAGCGCCGGGGTGCCGTGGCGGGCGTGCACCGCCCCGCGCACGGGGGTCCGGGTCGACGGGGTGCGGACGGTCGTGGAATCGCTGAAGGTCGTGGACTCGGAGTACGGCACGCGGTTCCCCCCTCGGTCGCCGCGGTGCGGCGTGGCGGTACCGTCGGCAGGCGGAGCCCGGCCTCCGACCCCGGGTGCGGCGGCTCCGCCCCCGGTGTGATCCGGTCCGTTGCCGGGGACTCCCTGCCCGGCCGCGGACGGCTCCTGGATCGCTCAATGTAATGGAGACCACCGGACCCGACGGATGGTTGTACGGCCGTCGGCGAAATTTCGTCCGGCGTGCGCGGGCGCCTTTCCGGCCTTCTCGTGGACACTGGCGGTGTGCCCGCTGCGGGGTGCCCGAGTAGCGTGGAGGACATGGTGCACACGGATCGTCACGAGGCGGTGACCCGCTGGGCGCGGATGTGGAGCGGTTGCGCGCTCGAGCGCCACAAGCTGCTGCTCACGGTGGTCGGTGCGGCCTGCATCGCGGTGGGCATCCTGGTGGCCGTGCTGGTCCCGGACACCGGCGGCCCGGCCTGGGCGATGGCCGTCGCGGGCTGCCTGGGCGCCGGCGTGGTGGTGCTGGCCCGGGTCGCCGTGGCCGTGCTGCGCCCGCCGGCCAGGGTCGGCTGACGACCCGGACGGGACACCCGACCGAATTCCGGACGGCGGCGTCCGGCATGTGCCGCGCTTTTCCCGACTCCCCGGCCGAATTCCCGCGGACCCCGCCGATTTCCGGCCGGAAGTGCCGACGGAATGACCGGACGGGCCGGTTTTCGGCCCGCCTGCGCGCTTCTTTCACATTTCACGGGCAGCAGCCCCACACTTCCCCCTACTGTGGTTCCCGCCCGGCCCTCGACCGCCGCCGGGCAGGGGCCGGCCGGACGGCGCCGGGGAGCGCGCCGCGGAGGGGAGAACGATGGGGACGACCGCCGCGCCCGCGGCTGCCGGAGGCTTCCGCACCACGCTGAAGCGCGGACTCGCCCGCGCCGCCGGCTCCGTGCCGGGCGAGGGCGCCACGTACCTCATCTACCACCGGATCGGCGGCGGCACCGCCGACGAACTGGACGTCGCCACCGCCGACTTCACCGCCCAGCTGGACCTGCTCGCCGACCTGCCGCCCGGCCGGGTGGTCTCCATCGACGAGGCCACCGACCGGCTGGCCGCCGGCCGCCCCACCCCGAGCACCGTGCTCACCTTCGACGACGGCTTCGCCGACGTGTACGAGCGGGCCTGGCCGCTGCTCGAGGAACGCGGCCTGCCCTTCACCGTCTACCTGGCCAGCGGCCACGTCGGCGGCGAGATGCGCTGGGAGGGCTCCACCGCGAAGGGCCCGGCCGCGCCCGGTCTCACCTGGGCGCAGCTGCGCGAGATGGCCGACTCCGGCCTCTGCACGGTCGCCAACCACACCCGCAGCCACGCCCGGCCGGTGCTCCTCACCACGGCCGAGCTGGACGGCTGCAACGACGACGTCGAGGAGCACCTCGGCACCCGGCCCCGGCACTTCGCCTACACCTGGGGCGTGCCGGTGCCGCACATGGCGGTCGCGCTGCGC
This sequence comes from Streptomyces sp. NRRL B-24484, assembly GCF_000717715.1. Classification (GTDB taxonomy): domain Bacteria; phylum Actinomycetota; class Actinomycetes; order Streptomycetales; family Streptomycetaceae; genus Kitasatospora. The sequence goes on from NZ_JOAI01000025.1 coordinate 63,782, forward strand.
GCCCGCTTCCGGACGGCCGCCACCGGCGAGGTCGGCCGCAACCTCCCCGGCTCGGACCCGGCCCGGTTCTGCCGGGTGCCCGTCCGCCGCACCGACCCGATCGACTTCTTCCGCGCCAAGCTCCACGGCCGGCTGCTGCCCGAGCGCGCCTACGCCCGGATCGTGGCCGCCGCCAAGGCGGTGGGCGCCCGTGCCTGAGACCGCCGCCCGCGCCCCGCGGCCCGGGCCCCGACTGCGCGGTCCCGGCGGCCGCCCGCTGCGGGTCGCCCACCTGACCACCGTCGACATGAGCCTGCAGCTGCTGCTCGCCACCGAGCTCACCGTCGACCTGGAGGCCGGCTTCGAGACCTACGGCATCAGCGCCCCCGGCCCGTACGTGCCGCAGCTGGAGGCGATCGGCGTGCGCCACGAGCCGCTGCACGCCCTGACCCGCGCCTGGCACCCGCGGGCCGACGCCGCCGCCGGACGGGAACTGCTGGCCGTGCTGCGCCGGATCGAACCGGACGTGCTGCACACCCACAACCCGAAGACCGGCGTGCTCGGCCGGGTGCTCGGCCGGCTGGCCCGGGTCCCGGTCGTGGTGAACACCTGCCACGGCCTGTGGGCGCAGGCCCACGACCCGCTGGCGAAGCGGGCCTTCGTGCTCAGCGCGGAGGCGGTGGCCGGCCGCTTCTCGCACGCAGAGCTGTACCAGAACGCCGAGGACCGGCGGACCCTCGCCCGCGCGGTGCCCCGGTACCGCTCGCGGGTGGTGGGCAACGGCGTCGACCTCACCCGCTTCACCGCCGACCGCTCGGCGGAACGCGCCCGGCTCCGCGCCGAACTCGGCGTCGCCGAGGGCGAGCTGCTGGTCGGCGGGGTCGGCCGGCAGGTCGCCGAGAAGGGCATCCGGGAGTTCGCTGAGGCCGCGCGGGCACTCGCCGGCAAGGCCCGCTTCGTCTGGATCGGCCCGCCCGACCCGGACAAGCCGGACGCACTGGACGGCGCCGAGAGCGGCACCGACTTCCTCGGCGCCCGCTCCGACATGCCCGAGCTGTACGCGGCCCTGGACGTCTTCGTCCTGCCGTCGCACCGCGAGGGCTTCTCGCGCTCCGCCATGGAGGCCGCCGCGAGCGGCCTGCCCATGGTGCTGAGCGACATCCGCGGCTGCCGGGAGATCGGCACCGACGGCGAGCACCTGCTGCTCGCACCGCCCGGGGACGCCCGGGCACTCACCACGGCGCTGGACCGGCTCCTCACCGAGCCGGACCTGCGGGCGCGGCTCGGTGGGGCGGCCCGCGCGCGGGCGCTCGCCGAGTTCGACCAGCGTGCGGTGGCCCGGGTCTCGCTGGAGACCTACGCGGCCGTGGCCAGGGCCAGAAGGCTGCCCTGGACGGTCGGCTGAGGGCCCGTCCACACCACCACACCCGTTCGGGGGAGAGCATGCAGACTGTTGGGGGAGGAGTCAGGCGCGGCGGCGATCTGCTGATCGCCGCGGCGGCCGGGACCGTCGCGGTCCCGCTCGGCCTGCTGATCGTCGTGCTGATCCGCTGCACCATGGGGGGCCCGGTGCTGTTCCGGCAGACCCGCACCGGACGGCACGGCAAGGAGTTCGACATCCTGAAGTTCCGCACCATGCGGGAGAAACGTTACGCCGACGAGCCGGACGCCCCGCGGATCACCCGGCTCGGCACCTTCCTGCGCACCACCAGCCTCGACGAACTGCCCCAGCTGTGGAACGTCGCCCGTGGGGAGATGGGCGTCATCGGCCCCCGGCCGACCCTGCCGGAACAGGTCGTCCACTACTCCGAGCACCAGCGCGGCCGGCTCGCCGTCCGCCCCGGCCTGACCGGCTGGGCCCAGGTCAGGGGCCGCAACTCGATCACCTGGCCGGAGCGGATCGAACTCGACCTCTGGTACATCGCGCACCGCTCGCTCCTGCTCGACCTGCGCATCCTGCTGCTCACCGTCGGGGTGCTGCTCCGCCCGGCCGGCATCACCGCGGCGGGCGGCGTCAACCCCGGCTTCCCCGTCCCGGCCGAGCCGCCGGCCCGCGTCGTCGTCCCGCTGCCCGCCCCCCGGGAGGCCGAGGAGGCCGCCCCGTCCGCAGCCTCACCCGCCGCCGCCGGCCGATGATGGAGCCATGACCGAAGCCCAGCTGTGGATCGCCGGCGCCGGGGGCGTCGGCCGCGAGGCACTCGACACCGCACTCGCGGCCGGCGTCCCGGTGGCCGGATTCCTCGACGACCGGGCCCGCGGCACCGAGGTCCGCGGACTCAAGGTGCTCGCCCCCGAGGACCTGCCGCCCGGCAGCCGCTACCTGGTCGGCATCGCCGACCCGCACGTCCGGCTGAGGCTCGCCGCCCTGCTGGACGCGGCGGGCGGCGAGCCCGCGCTGCTCGTCCACCCACGGGCACTGATCGCCCCGGAGACCGAACTCGCCCCCGGCTGCCTGGTGATGGGCGGCGCGTACGTCTCCAGCAGCGTCCGCCTCGGGGCGCACGGCCAGGTGCACTACAACGCCACGGTCGGCCACGACGCGGTGCTGGGGGAGCGGGTCACCGTCTACCCGGGCGGCAACGTCTCCGGCTCCGTCCGGCTCGCGGACGGCGCCACCGTCGGCTCCAACGCCGTGGTGCTCCAGGGCCGCACGGTGGGCGAGGACGCCTTCGTCGGCGCGGCCGCCGTGGTCACCCAGGACGTCCCGGCCGGCACCGTCGTGGTCGGCTCCCCGGCCCGCCCGCTGCGCCGGACCGCACGCCGGACCGCACGCCGGACGGCCGACGGCGGCTGACGCGGGCCCGGCCCGACCCCGCGGGTTAGGGTCGGTCCATGGCCATTCCGAGCTTCCTCGCCGAACTCCGCGCCCTCGTGGGCACCCGCCCGCTCTGGCTCTCCGGGGTCGCCGCCGTGATCGTCGACGACGACGGCCGCGTCCTGCTCAACCGCCGCAGCGACAACGGCAGGTGGGCGCTGATCGGCGGCATCCTCGACCCGGGGGAGCAGCCCGCCGACGGCCTCGCCCGCGAGGTGCTGGAGGAGACCGGCGTGAGCGTCCGGCCCGAGCGGCTCACCTCGGTCACCGTCTCCCCGATGCAGCACTACCCGAACGGCGATTGCGCCCAGTACCTCGACCTGACCTTCCGCTGCCGGCTGCTGGCCGGCGAGCCGCGGGTCAACGACGACGAGTCGTTGGAGGTCGGCTGGTTCGCCCAGGACGCGCTGCCCCCGCTGGACGGCTACGCCCGGCACCGGCTGGACCTCGCCCTCGCCGGCGCCGAGCACACCGTCTTCTCCTTCGAACCGCCGGTCAGCGCCGGCTGAACCACTCCGCCGTCCGCTCCAGGCCCTCCCGCAGCGGCACCGGCCGGACGTCCGGGAACAGCTCGCGCAGCCGCCCGTTGTCCGCCTGCGAGTCCCGGACGTCCCCGGCCCGCGGCTCGGTGTGCTCCGTCTCCAGCGGGCGGCCGAGCACCGAGCCCAGCTCGCCGACCAGCTCCATCAGCGTCGTCCGGGTGCCGAACGCCAGGTTCACCGGATCCGCGTGGACGACCCGGCGCAGCACCGCCCCGGTCAGCACCTGGGCGACCGTCCCGACGTAGGTGAAGTCCCGGCTCTGCCCGCCGTCCCCGTGCACCGTCAGCGGCCGCCCCGCCAGCGCCGCGTCCAGGAAGGCCGGCACCACCGCGGCGTACGCGTGCCCGGCCGGCTGCAGCGGGCCGAAGACGTTGAAGAAGCGCAGTGGCAGCACCCCCAGCCCGTAGCAGTGGTGGTACGCCGCCAGGTACGCCTCGGTGGCCAGCTTGCTCACCGCGTACGGGCTCATCGGCGCGGTGCGCATGGTCTCGCGCTTGGGCAGCTCCCGGTTGGCGCCGTACACCGACGAGGAGGACGCCGCCGCCACGTACAGGCCGCCCGCGCGGCGGGCCGCCTCCAGCACCTCCAGCGTGCCGGTGGCGTTGGCGTGGTGGCTGGCCAGCGGGTCCTTCACCGAGCGGGGCACCGAGGGCAGCGCGGCCAGGTGCACCACGGCGTCGGCGCCCGCGAAGGCCTCGTCCAGCAGCGCCGAATCGAGGATCGTGCCCTGGTGCAGCGTCACGCCGAGCCCGTCCAGGTTGGCCTTGTCGCCGGTCGACAGGTCGTCCACCGCCCGGACCTCCTCGACCTCCGGGCGGGTCAGCAGCTCCCGGACGAGGTTGGCGCCGATGAAGCCGGCTCCGCCGGTGACGACCACGCGCATGCTGGGACTCCCCCCGTTCGGCCGGAGCCTCTCCCCGCCCCGCGCTCCCGGCCGATGCTAGCGGCGCACCGGTCACCCGGAGGGCGTTCCGTCACAAATGGGGCCGACCGGTCTTGTGCTGACGGTACGTCTCCTCGGCCGCGTCCAGCACGGCCGCCAGGTCGCCGCCGGCCGTCGCGGTGACCACGGCCGCCACCGCGCCCTCCACGAACGGTGCGTCGGCGAACCGCACGGGGAAGGGCAGCCCGTGCTCGTCCGCGTCGGCCAGCAGCGCCAGCACCGTGGTGACCGCGCTGCCCAGGTCGGAGAGGACGGCCACCCCGTGCCCCTGGTCCACCCGCCGGGCCGCGGCCGCCACCAGGACGGCACTGGTGCCGAGGCCGTCGTCCGGGGTGCCGCCGGTCGCCGAGACCGGCGCCGGGTCGTCGCTGCCGGACAGCGTCAGCGCGAGCCGGCGCACCGCCAGCGCCAGCTCCTGGCTGTGCGAGACCAGCACCACCCCGACCCGGCCGTGCCCCGACGGCCGGGTCGGCCTGGGCACCGCCGCCGGCCGGGTCGCGGTCGCGGACCCGGCACCGGGGGCTGACGGGGCGTCGGAGATCGGGATCACATCGGCGCGCGTGCCGGCCCGGCGGTCCATCGGCTGCTCCCTGGTGGCTGAACGATCGTGCGGGCACCACTCTCGCAGCCCCGCGCCGCGGGACGGGCCAATGGCGGCCGTGTCTACCACAGCCGGCCGCCGCCCGGCGGGCGATCCGCCGCATCGCCCGCCCACGGGCCGAAGTCGCCCCGCCGCCGACCGGCCGCTGGCTACATTGGAGCCCGGACGACAGCGTGAGGAGCAGGGGATGGCGACCGACACGGTGACCGGCGCGGGGCGCATGCCCAAGCCGAGACTCGACCTCGACGGGGCGGAGTGGCTCTCCAGCAGCCAGGGCGACGGAGACGTCCAGATCGCCTTCGTCGACGGCTTCATCGCGATGCGGGACGGGCGCAACCCGGACGGCCCCGCCCTCGTCTTCACCCCGGCCGAGTGGCGGGCCTTCGTGCTCGGTGCCCGGGACGGCGAGTTCGACCTCACCTGACGCCGGCGCCCGGCGGACCTCCGGCTGAACCCCCGGTGACGGCACGGAGGTCACAAATGAATTCTGATGGACCGAAACTCGTTGACTGCTGGACAAGCGGCGGCCCACAGTATGGAGCAGGCAGACGCCGTGCCGACCGCCCCCACGCGGTCGTGCACGGCGCCCGCTGTGCTGCCCGTCACCGGCGCCGGCGACGAGCTCCTCCCGAGGTGTCCCCGCACGCACCGGAGTGCGTTCGGCCACCCGGGCCCGCGAAGGGCCGGTCGTCGCAGGGAGGATGGCACCGGGCCGAGAGCTACTCGGCTGCGGTACCGAAGGTCCGGGTCATCCGCACGCCCCCACGCGGCGGTGCCCCGGACAGGTCCGCGAGTGCGACGGGCCGGGGCCCCGCGAACCTGGCTTGTGGAATTGTCGTTCGTACTGCTCCGCCCTCCGGCCCGGCACCCTGGCGGGCGGCGGAGCGGCGACGGTGGATCAGGTCTGTTCGCACGAGGACGTGCTGAGCGAGGGAAGCGTGACATGGCACGCTTGAACAAGCCGCCCCCCGGTGGGACGAACCCACAGCGGCTGTCGTGCTGAACCGAACGTAGCCCGGACGGTTGCTCAGAGTCAACATTGGTCTCTGAGCGTCGATGCCCGGCCGGTCACCGCCGTGCGCCCGCGTGCGCCGGGGCACCCGTGCGCGGGCCCCGCGGCCCCCGACCCGTACGATGGTGTCATGTCATTCCTCCGCCGTCGCTCCGGCTCGCCCGCAGGTCCGGACTTCGACGTGCTCGCGATGGACCCGGGCGACTGGCCGGGGCACTTCGGGGCCATGACGATGAACGCCCAGGACGGCTCGTGCCAGGGCATCTTCCTGCGCTACGACCTCTTCGGCGGCCGCGGCCCGGCCATGTTCATCGGCAACCTGCCGGAGGGCTCGCCCGCCCGGGAGCCCGAGGACGGCGTGCCCTTCGAGGTCCGCCAGCTGCTCGCCGCCCTCGAGAACGACGAGCCGGTGGACTACGTCTCCGCCGAGGACTTCCCGGTGATGCTGGGCGACGACCTGCTGATCGTGAAGAAGGTCAAGGTCTCCGAGGAGCGGGTGTTCTGCTCCCAGTTCGGCCGCAGCGACGGCGTGCTGGTCACCATCGCCTCCTGGGACCGCCCGATCGCGGACGACCTCTACCAGCTGCTCAAGCCGCTGCCCGCGGAGATGTTCCAGCAGGGCTGAACCGACCGGTACGGACGCGCTTGACGGTGACGATCAACGCTTCGTACAGTCACCGGCATGTCGTGCCGTCCTCCGCTGCTCACCCGCCGCAGGCACCTGGACCTGCGACGCGACGCGGGCGGGACCTGTCCGGGCAGATGACCGGGGCCCGAGGCCCCCACGTCCCCGCGGCACCGGGCCGCCGCCAGGCCGCCCGCGCCGCCGGCCGCGCGCCGCAGCGCCCCGCCGCCGGCCCGCACCTGCCGCCCCGCAGCCCGCGTCCCGCCGCCAGCCCGGAGGCACCCGCCATGACACCTGCCACCGCCCCGCCCGACGAGCGCGCCGCCGTCACCGAGGCCCTCGCCCGACTGCCCCGCGTCGCCGACCTGCTCGCCGCCCGGGCGGAGGAGCACGACCGGGACGGGACCTTCCCGTACCAGGGCGTCGAGGCCGTCCACGAGGCCGGCCTGCTCACCCTCACCGTGGCCCGCCGGCACGGCGGGGCCGGCGCCGGACTCGCCGACACCGTCCGCGTGCTCGCCGCACTCGGCCGCGGCGACGCCTCCGTCGCCGTGCTCGCCGCCCACACCCTGCTGCTCCACGCCGAACAGGACCGCGCCGGGCTGTGGCCCGCCGCCGCGTACCGCAGGGTGCTCACCGAGTCGCGCCGCGGACCGGCCCTGCTCGGCGCGCTCCGCAGCGATCCCGGCGCACCCGCCACGGTGGCCCACTGGGACGGCGAGGCCTGGGAGCTGACGGGCCGGAAGCACGACTGCAGCGGCGCCGAGGCGCTCGCCTGGATGGCCGTCCCGGCCCGCACCGACGAGGCCGTCCCCCGGACGGGCCTGTTCCTCGTCCGCGGCGACAGCCCCGGCCTGGAGATCGACCCGGTCTGGGACCAGCTCGGCCTGCGCGCCAGCGCCGGCCACGACGTCGTCCTCGACCGGGTGCGGGTCGCGCCCGAACTGGCCGTCCGGCTGACCGCGCCCGGCCGGGAGACCCCGGAGCAGCGGGCCGCCGACGACACCGCCCGGGCCTGGCACGACCTCGCCCTCGCCGCCGTCCACCTCGGCACCGCCCACGCCGCCCGGGACTGGCTGGTCCGCTTCCTGCGCCTGCGCACCCCGGCCAACCTCACCGAACCGCTCGCCACCCTGCCGCGCCACCGCTCCGCGCTCGGCGAGATCGAGGCCGCCCTGATCGGCGCCGAGGAGGTGCTCACCGCCGTCGCCGCCGCCGTGGACCGCGGCGACCCCGGTGCCGCCGCCCGCAGCGCCGCCGCCCACCTGCTCGCCGGACGCGCCGCCAACGCCGCCGTCCAACAGGCCGTCGCCCTCAGCGGCAGCCCCGGGCTCAGCCGGCGCCACCCGCTGGAGCGCTACCTGCGGGACGTCCTCAGCAGCCGGACGCACTTCCCGCCGGACGACGCCGTGCTGGACGCGCTCGCCGCGGCCGCCCTGGAACGCGGAGGTCCGCGCCGCTCCGGGTAGTCCGGAGCGGCTCCGGCCCGACCCGGTCCGACGCGGACCGCGACCTCCTCAGCGGGTGCCGACCGCCGCCCGCACCGCGCGGCGGGCCAGCGCCGCGTCGTCGTACAGCCGGCGGATCATGATGCGCTGCTCCTCGCCCGCGCCCGGGACGTCGTGCAGCCGGATCTCCCGCATCAGCACCAGGACGAGGTTCACCAGGAAGGCGTCCCGGGCCAGCGTCCCGCCGGACTGCGCGAGCTGGCTGATCTGCCGGCGGGCCGCGGTGTCCCCGGAGAGCACGCTCCAGAGCACCGCCAGGTCGTAGCCCGGCAGGTACCAGCCGGCCTCCTCCCAGTCGAGCAGCACCGGTCCGGAGGGCGCCAGCAGGATGTTGCCGAGCAGCGCGTCGCCGTGGCACAGCTGCCGGGGGGTGTTCGCCAGGCCGTGCAGCAGCTGGCGCAGGTCGCCCGCGTCCCGGTCGGTGAGCTGGCCCACCGAGTGGAAGCGCGCGATCTCCATCGCGTAGTCCAGCGGCTTGCCGAAGACGTCGGTCGGCGGACGCCAGAGGTTCAGCGTGCGCACCGCGCCGAGCACCGCGCGGACCTCGCCCGGGGTGGGCGGGTTCACCGGGTGCCGCTCGCGGGCCGCGGGCCGGCCCGGCACCCGCTCCAGCACCAGCACGCAGCGGTCGTGGTCGGCCGCCACCAGCCGGGGCAGCCGCACCGGCGGGCGGTGCCGGACGAACGCCCGGTAGACCGCCACCTCGTGGTGGAACCGCTCGACCAGCTGCTCGTCCCGGGCGGCCTGCGGCGCCAGGCACTTGGCGACCACCGGGGCCCGCCCGATGGTGCCGGCGACGAGGATGTGCCGGCTGCCCTCCCGCAGCACCTGCCGGGGGAGGAAGGCGGGACATATCCGCGAGACGGCGGCCAGGGCGGCCTTCACGGCGGGCGTCTGCAGCGCCGCGGGGTCGACCCGGTCGACGAAGCCCTCACCCGTGCGGGTGGTCAGCAGTCGGCCGGGGACCGACCGCAGCGGGGCCTCCGGCCGACCGGCGATCGCGGTCCTGGCCAGGGCGGTGCGGGGGTCGCGCAGCTCGGTGCCCCGCGGGGCGGGTCGGCCGCCGGCCGCGGTCGGCGGCCGCAGCGCGGGGCGGGCCTGCGCCGGGAGGTGGCGCGCGATTCCCGGTTCGGGGGCGGGTGCCGGGCGGGTGCCGGTGCTGGCTGTGGAGTACATGGGCTGGTGAGGGTCCCTTCCTGGCCGACTGCGGTGCCGTCTTCGCCAGGTCGGGCCGGGGCCCGTGAACTGCCCCTGGCGCGACCGGCGGCCCGGGTGGAGTGCGGGCGTCGGGCGCGGTGCCGGCGGGCCTCCTCCGCACCCTGGGGAATGCGGTGTCCGCCTGCCGCGCCGTGCCCGACGCCCCCGCGCCACCCGGCCGCGCCACCCCCTCCGGGGAGTCCCGGAGGCGTCCGCCCGGAGCCGTTCGGACGGGCCTCTGACGACCCGTCGGGCCGGAACCGTGGACGTCCCGGCCGCCTCCCGGCTCCGAAGTCGGGGTGGCGCCTTCCTACCTGACACCGCGTCGGCACTGGCACACCATGTGGCGTGCCCTGGCGAACCCTGGCGAATGGTCGCGTGGCATGTGACAGAGCCACTACTGTCGAAATCAGCCGAGGAACCTGGGGGCTTCACGTGAGCAAGGGGCCGAACGCCAGACTCGCCGACCTGTTCGCCCTGACCGGATGGTCCAAGGGCGAGCTCGCCAGGCTGGTCAACCGGCGCGGTGCGGCGATGGGTCAGCAGCAGCTGTCCACCGACACCTCGCGGGTGCGGCGCTGGATCGAGCAGGGGGAGATCCCCCGCGATCCGGTGCCGCGGGTGCTCGCCGCCGTGTTCACGGAGCGGCTCGGCCGTGTCGTCACCACAGAGGACCTCGGTCTGGAGCGACACCGGCCCACCAGGGCGGGCACCCCCACGGAGACGGCGGCGGTCGTGCCCTGGCAGCCGGATCGGACAGCGGCGGTCCTCACCGAGTTCACGGGAATGGACCTCATGCTGAACCGACGCGGTCTGGTCGGCGCGGGCGCGGCGCTCGCCGCCGGCACCGTCATCGCCGACAACCTGCACGACTGGCTCACCGGCGACGGCGTCGCCCACGCGGCCGAACGGCCCGGCCCGCGCCACGTGCTGACCCAGGGCGGCCCGCAACCCGTCGTGGACGTGTACGACGCCGGCCCGGTCGGCAACGACGAAGTCACCGCCCTGGAACGGTCCGTGGAGGTCTTCCGGGCCTGGGACGCCTCCCGCGGCGGCGGCCTCCAGCGCAAGGCCGTGGTCGGCCAGCTCAACGAGGTCGGCGGCATCCTGACGCACCGCCACACCCCGGCCGTGGAGCGCCGGTTGTGGACGGTCGCGGCCAACCTGGCCGTCCTGGCCGGGTGGATGTCCCACGACGTCGGCCTGGAGCCCACCGCGCAGAAGTACTTCGTGATCGCCGCGCAGGCCGCCAAGGAGGCCGACGACCGGCCCCGGGCCGGCGAGGCGATCTCCCGCGCCGCCCGCCAGATGCTCCACCTCGGCCGCGCCGACGACGCCCTGGAGCTCATGCAGCTCGCCCAGGCCAGCGCCGGCGACCGCGCCCAGCCGCGGACGCGCGCCATGCTGCACACCGTCGAGGCCTGGGCGCAGGCCTCGCTCGGCCGCTCCGAGGCGACCAGGCGGGTGCTGGGCGAGGCCGAGGACCTCTTCGTGCAGGACACCGACGAGGCGCCGCCGAGCTGGATGCAGCTCTTCAACGAGGCCGAGCTGCACGGCATGCAGGCGCTGGTCTACCGCACCCTGGCCGAGCACGACCCCGGCGCGGTGCGGCTCGCCGAGCAGCACGCCCGCCGCGCGATCGACCTGCGGCCGGCCGGCCGGGAGCGCTCGGCGCTGCTCGACCAGATCACGCTGGCCTCGGTCTACTGGATCTCCGGCGAGCCGGACGAGGCCTGCCTGCAGGCCAAGCTGGCGATGAACGCGATCAACCAGACGTCCTCGCTGCGGACCTGGGACCGGCTGCGCGAGATGTACCGGCTGGCGGGCCGCTACCAAGGCGTACCGGAGGTCGCGGAGCTGCGCGAGGAGATCGACGCGGTGATGCCGCAGCGCCGCCGGCAGGTCTAGCCGCCGGCAGGTCCAGGAGTCGTGTTCGGCGGCCCGCGGTGGTCGCGCCCCCTGGACCGGTCTCCCGGGTGCCCTGACAACGGCGCTCTGACAACGGCCCCCTGACAACGGTGCCGTGCCCTCCGGGGAGTCAGGTGCGGACGGGGCGGATCAGCATGCGCAGCGCGGTGGCCCGGCCGTCCCGGCCGAGCAGGGGCGTGCCGCTGCAGCGCACCGTGGTGGTGCGGCCGTCGGGGCGGCGTATTCGGACGGTCGCCGCCCCGGTCTGCCCGTGCACCAGGATCCGGGTGACCAGGCGGCAGAGCTGCGGCCGGTCCTCGGCGTGCAGGAGGGCGGGGAGCGCGTCCAGGGTGAGCGGGCCCAGCCCGCGGTCGCGGCCGAGCAGGCGGTAGGCGCCGTCCGACCAGTGCACGTCGTCGGTGAGCAGGTCCCACTCGGCGGCGGCGACGTCTCCCGGACGGCTCACGGCTGGTGCGTGGCCGGCGGTCAGGCTCATCGGGGCTCGCTGCGTGTTCGGAGGAGGGTGAGGGTGCGGCCCGCGCGGGGCCGTTCCCCGAGCCTGCCACAGCGTTCCGTCCGATGTGGGGGATTTGCGGACATCGTCCGTGGACTTTCCGGAGGCATATGCCGGAGCGGCTGCGGGGCAGGGCGGGCAGGGGCGGCTTTCCGCCGCCGATCCGTTGCCCTGTGTGCAGATAACGGCCCCAAGCGGTAGCCTTCGGTGATTCCGGCGCCCGGGCGCCTGTCCAGGACCGATCCACCCCCGGCGACGGAAAAGCCGTTGCCTCGACGACCGCCGCAACGGATGCTGACCTCATGTTCGAGCCAGTGATAGCGCCCAGTGCCAGTCTCGTCGGCCTCCTGCAGAGGGGCCGCGGCGACGGACAACTGCATGCCCTGGCCGCCGACCGCACCGAGGCGATCGCCGCCCTCGAGTCCTGCGTCACCCACGACCCCCGTGCCGACTGGCAGGTCGAGAACCGCTCGCTCTACTACGCACGCCTCTACATGGAGCTGGAGGCGCCGCTCGCCGGCATCGAGGCCCACCTGCGCTCCCCCGAGGACGTCCTCGACCAGGACGAGGCCCGTACCGGTCTCGCCCTGTCCGTGCTCGGCCACCTCGCCGCCTACGGCCGCCGCGACGCCCTCGACCTGCTGCGCGGTTACACCGCCACCGGCTGGAACTGGGCCTGGGCGCTCGACGAACTCGCGCTGCGCGACGACGACCGCTCCCTGCTCTCGCTCGCCCCCGCCGTCCTCGGCCGCTTCCCCGCCGGCCCGGAGGGCGACGCGGAGCTGCGCGCCGCCGTCCGCGGCGCGTACGAGCCGCGGCCCTGGCGGCTGTGGGCCGCGCACCACCCGCGGATCGCCGCGGCGAGCGAGCAGTCCCCCTTCGACCTGTGGCAGCGCCAGATGAACCGCGGCGGCGTCACCCCGGGCTGGAGCACCGCCGACGTGCTCGCCTGGGCCGACCAGCAGGAGCCGGCCGACCCCGCCGGACCGGGCCGGGACCCTGTCGCCGCCGCCCGCCGCGCCGCCGCGGCCGCCCGCTGCCTCGCCGCCGTCGTCCGCCCCGAGGACCGTCCGGCCGTGCTGGACGCCGCCCGGAACGGCGCGCCCGGCGCACGCGGCGCCGCCCTGCGCCACCTCGTCGACCGGAACGATCCGGCCGCGGCCGGCCTGATCGAGGCCGCCGCCGCCGACGTCGACGAGCGGATCGTCACCGCCGCCCTGGAGGTGCTCGGCCGGATGCGCGGACCGGAGGCACTGGCGCACGCCCGGCGCTGGGCCGACCCGGCGACCGGCGGCGCCGACAGCGCGCTCGGCGAGGCCGCCGTGCAGCTCCTGGCCGACGCCGGCGAGCCCGCCGACGGTCCGCTCGTGGTGGACGCGCTGCGCCGCTGGATCTCCGTGCGCGGCACCGACGGCGCGGGTCTGGCGACCCTGGTCGACGGCGCGGGGCGGCTGGCCGCCGCCGCTGCCGTCCCCGCCCTGCGCCACGTGTACGGCGAGACGGTCTCCTCCGAGCTCCGCGGCCGGGCCGCCCGGGCGCTGGCCGCGACCGACCCGCACTTCGCCGAGGGCCCCGCGGTCGAATGCCTCTGGGACTGCGAGGAGTCGACCCGTGAACTCGCCGCCCGCCACGTCACCACAACGGGTGATGTGCGGGTGCTGGAGCGGCTGCGCCGGCTCGCCGCCGACCCGGCGGAAGAGGCCGAGGTGCACGCCGCCGTGAGGGTACGGCTCACTTCGCGCGAGCGCCACTAGATCATCGGAATCGGCGATCGGGAACGGGAGGCCCGTCCCGTTGCGGCATCATGGGCAGGACGCCGAGCCGGCCGCAGGCCGGCCGTCCACCCCGGGGAGCACCGCCGCGATGAACCGATCCCGCCTCCTTGCCCGCGCCGCCGTTCCGCTGGCCGCCGCAGCAGGTGTGCTCGCCCTGGCGGCGCCTGCCCTCGCCCACGTCGAGGTCGAGTCCGCGACGGCGCAGGCGCTGGCGACCGACGCGGTGGTCGCCTTCGACGCCGAGGGCGAGTCGTCGAGCGCGGGCATCAAGCAGGTCAAGGTGGTGCTGCCGGCCGGGATCGCGCCGTCCGACGTCGCACTGGTCGAGGCGCCCAAGGGCTGGACCTTCACCCCGTCCGAGGACGGCTACCAGGTGGCCGGCGCCGCGCTCGCCCCCGGCAAGAACGCCGCGTACACGATCAAGGTGCGCCAGCTGCCGAACGAGAAGTCGGTCGCCTTCAAGACCCTGGTCACCTACTCCGACGGCCACGTCGACCGCTGGATCGAGCTGCCGCAGGGCGGCGCCGAGCCCGCGAAGCCCGCACCCGTCCTGAAGCTCGCCGCCGCCTCGCCCGGGGCCAAGCCGCTGCCCGCCTCGCCGTCCGCGACCCCTTCGGCCGCGCCGACCACCGCGTCCGCCGCCCCCTCGGACACGCCCAGTGCCGCACCCTCCTCGGCGAGCCCCGAGGCCACCGCCCCGGCCGCCTCCGACAAGGGCTCCGGCAGCGGCACGGCCACCGTGGTCGTCGTCGCCCTGCTGGCCGCGGCCATCATCGGTGTCGTGGTGTGGCGCCGCCGGGCCGCCCCGCGCGACTGACCGCGCAGGTCCCGCGGACGACCCGTACGACCCGCGCACGACACGGGGCCCGGTCCGGCGAGCGGACCGGGCCCCGTGCGTCTGCCGGGCGGGGCTACCCGCCGGTGCCGGCGTCCGGGGCCAGCACCCCCGTGGTGACCAGTCCGATGATCACCACGCCGAGTGCCACCCGGTACACCACGAACGGCATGAAGCTGTTGTGCGAGATGTACCTCAGGAACCAGGCGATGGCGGCGTAGCCGACCGCGAAGGCGATCGCGGTGGCCAGCAGGGTCGGCCCCCAGGCCGGCGCCGGGCCCTCGCCGATCTTGAACAGCTCCAGCGTGCCGGAGGCCAGCACGGCCGGGATCGCCAGCAGGAACGAGTAGCGGGCCGCCGCCTCCCGGCTGTACCCCATCAGCAGGCCCGCGCTGATCGTGCCGCCCGAGCGGGACACCCCCGGGATCAGGGCCAGCGACTGCGCCAGGCCGTACGCCACCGCGTGGGGGAGCGTCAGATCGCTGATCGGGCGGGCGTTGCGGACCGCCCGCGAGCGGTCCGCGACCGCCAGGATCAGGCCGAACACGATCAGTGTGGTGCCGATGACCCGCAGGTCGCGCAGCGAGGTCTCGATGGTGTCCTGGAAGGCCGCGCCGAAGACGCCGATCGGCAGCGTGCCGACGATGACGAACCAGCCCAGCCGGGCGTTCGGGTCGCTGCGCCGCGCGGGGCTGAACAGCGAGGCCGCCCAGGCGCCGACGATCGCGGCGATGTCCCGGCGGAAGTAGATCAGCACGGCCGACTCGGTGCCCAGCTGGGTCACCGCCGTGAACGCCGCCCCCGGGTCGTCCCAGCCCGCCAGCGCCGAGAACACGCGCAGGTGCGCGCTGGAGGAGACGGGCAGGAACTCGGTGAGCCCCTGGACGAGGCCGAGCACGGCCGCGTGGAACCAGTCGATCACCGGGCACCCGCCTGGGGCGTCCGTCGGTGGGTGTGCATGGGGGCTGTCCTGTTCGTTCGTGGTGTGCGCGGTCCGCCGATGGCGCGACGCGGTCGGGTGCGGCTGCCGGGTCCTGCCGTTCCGCGGCGCCGCCTGCTGCGGCGCCCGGCCCCCTCCGGCGCAGCTGGAGAATAGGCATTCAAGATGACCGGCAGCTTTCCGCAGGGTCAAGATCCGGTGCCGCCCCGCAACCCCGCCTGCGCCCGCCCGTCCGCCCGCCCGCCCACCGGCGTGACGGCATGTCAGACTCGGTGCGGCCGGCGGGCTGCGGCATGCTGGCCCCGGGTCACCACACGGACGGGAGCGGACGGCATGGGCGGACGGCTGGCTGGCAGGGCGGCGGTGGTCACGGGCGCGGCCCGCGGGATCGGACGCGCCACCGCGGAACTCTTCGCCGACGAGGGCGCGCGGCTGGTACTGACCGACATCGACGGTCCCGCGGTCGAGGCGCTCTGCACCGAACTCTCCGCCGACGGCGCCGAAGCGGTGCCGGTGGCCGGCGACGTCTCGGTGCCGGCGGACGCCCGGGCGATGATCGAGGCGGCGGTGAGCTCCTACGGCCGGATCGACGTGCTCGTCGCCAACGCCGGGGTGATCCCGCTGCACACCGTCGCCGAGGCCACGCCCGAGGACTGGGACGCCGTCATGGCCGTGGACGGCCGCGGCATGTTCCTCACCTGCAAGTACGCGATCGAGCGGATGGCCGCCGCGGGCGGCGGCTCGATCGTCTGCCTCTCCTCGATCTCCGGCCTCGCCGGCCAGGCCGGCCAGGCCGTGTACGGCCCGGCGAAGTTCGTCGCCACCGGGCTGACCAAGCACCTCGCCGTGGAGTGCGCCCCGCAGGGCGTCCGGGTCAACGCGGTGGCCCCGGGCACCATCCGCACCGACCGGGTCCGGCAGCTCCCGGACGAGCCCGGCGGGCCGGAGTACCTGGAGGCGATCGTCCAGCAGCACCCGATGGGCCGCCTCGGCGAGCCCGAGGAGGTCGCCCGGGCGATCCTCTTCCTCGCCTCCGACGAGGCCTCCTTCGTCACCGGCGCGGTGCTGCCGGTGGACGGCGGCTACCTCGCCCGGTGACCCTCCCGCCGTCCGCGCGGATCAGCCGCGGCGGGGCGCGAAGCGCACCGGCGTACCCGGCCGGGCCTGCGCCGCCGCGGCCAGGTCGGCCCGCGGCACGACACCGATCACGGGGTACCCGCCGGTGGTGGGGTGGTCCGCGAGGAAGACCACCGGGAGACCGTCCGGCGGCACCTGCACCGCGCCCAGCAGCATGCCCTCGCTGGGGAGTTCGCCGCCGCGCAGACGGGCCACCGGCGGCCCCTCGGTGCGCAGCGCGATGCGGTTGGAGGCCCCCGCCACCCGGTACCCGGCGCCCGGCGGCGGTCCGGCGAACCAGTCGGCGTGCGGCCCCGGCAGCAGGCCCAGCACCAGTTCCCGCGGCGGGCCGGGCAGCGGCACCAGCTCTGCGGCCGGCCCCGGGTGGAACGCCCCCACCGGCAGCCGGTCGCCCTCGGCCAGCGGCGCCGGGCCGAGCCCCGAGAGCAGGTCGGCCGACCGGCTGCCCAGCACCGGCGGCACCGCGATGCCGCCGGCCACCGCCAGGTAGCTGCGTACCCCCGCGGTCGCCGCGCCCACCTCCAGCAGCGCGCCGGCGGGCACCCTGACCGCCGCACCCCAGGCGGCCGGCCGCCCGTCCACCCGGACGGGCGCGGGCGCGCCGGTCACCGCCACCAGCACCGGCTCCGACGGCCGCAGGGCCGTCCCGCCGAGGGTGGTCTCCAGCCCGGCCGCGTCCACCGGATTGCCCAGCAGCCGGTTCGCGGCCCGCAGCGCCGGCTCGTCCAGGGCGCCCGCCCGGGGCACGCCGAGGTGGGCGACGCCCCGCCGCCCGAGGTCCTGCACGGTCGTCAGCGGGCCCGGCCGCACCACCAGCAGCTCAGCCACCGGCCACCGCCTCGAAGCGGACCCGGGTCCCCGGTGCCAGCAGCGCGGCCGGCTCGCGCGCGGTGTCCCACAGCCGCAGCGCGGTGCGCCCGATCAGCTGCCAGCCGCCGGGGGAGGACCGCGGGTAGACGCCGGTGTACGGGCCGGCGAGGGCCACCGACCCGGCCGGGACGGCGCTGCGCGGGGTCGCCCGGCGCGGCACGCGGTACCGCTCGGACAGCCCGGTGAGGTAGCCGAAGCCGGGGGCGAAGCCGCAGAACGCCACCCGGTACTCGGCGCCGGTGTGGATCCGCACCGCGGCCTCCGGGGAGACGTCCCAGAGGGCGGCGACCTCGGCCAGGTCCGCGCCGTCGTACACCGTCGGCACGGTCACCGACGGCCCGTCGGCGGGCGGCCGGTCGGGCAGTTCCCAGCCGGCCAGTGTCCGGGCGAGCGCGGCGCGGTCGGCGACCCCGTCCAGCAGCACGGTGCGGGCGGCCGGCACGATCTCGGCGATGTCGGGCAACTCCTCGCGACGGGCCAGCAGTTCGGCGTACAGGGCGGCGACCTGTGCGGCGCCGCCCGCGGTGACCAGCAGGGCGTCCTCGCCGACCGGGCGCACCACCGGCCGGGCCGGTGGTGCGTGCTCCTCGGATCGCTGACCGGCCATCAGGTGAACGCCTCCACCCGCACCCCGGCCGAGGCGAGCGCCCCGCGCACCCGCCAGGCCAGCTGCGCGGCGCCCGGGGTGTCCCCGTGGACGCAGAGCGAACGGGCGCTGACGGACACCGTCCCGCCGTCGGCGGCCACCACCGAGCCGTCCCGGGCCAGCCCCACGGCGCGGGTGATCACCGCCTCCGGGTCGTGCACCACGGCGCCCGCCTCCCGCCGGGGCACCAGCGTCCCCGCCGTCGTGTAGGCCCGGTCGGCGAAGGCCTCGGCGACCACCGGCAGGCCCACCCCCTCGGCCACGGCCAGCAGTTTGGAGCCCGGCAGGCCCAGCACCGGCAGAGGGCCGTCACAGACCGCACCCGCCCGCAGCACCCCGGACACCACCGCCTCGGCCTGCTCGTCGTCGGCCACCACCCGGTTGTACAGCGCCCCGTGCGGCTTCACGTACGACACCCGGGAGCCGGCCGCCCGCGCGAAGACCTGCAAGGCGCCGATCTGGTAGGCGATTTCGTCGGCGAGCTCGTCCGGCGGCACGTCCATCGCCCGCCGGCCGAAACCGGCGAGGTCCCGGTACGAGACCTGGGCGCCGATCCGGACGCCGCGCTCCGCGGCCAGCGCGCAGACCCGGCGCATCGTCGACGGGTCCCCGGCGTGGAAGCCGCACGCCACGTTGGCGCTCGTCACCACGGACAGCAGGGCCTCGTCGTCGGTCAGGGTCCAGCGCCCGAACCCCTCGCCGAGGTCCGCATTGAGATCGATCACCGCGTCCGCCACGCGTCCGTCCGCCTTCCAGCAGCTCCTGGTGGTGATCGTAGGGCCTGATCGTTTGCCCCGGTGACGGGCCCGTCACCCGGGTGCAGGGATTTGCCGAACGGTCGTCACCCGTTCGCGTCCGGCGGTGCTCCACAGCGCCGGACGGGCCCGCGGCGCCGGGGAGTTGGGGCGCACGACGCCGGCCGCCGGCGCCGCGCGGTCACAGCAGGACGATCGCGAGGACGAACAGGGGCACGACGGCGACGACCCACGCCGCGGTGCCCGTGGCGCAGGCCCGCACGGTCCACAGCCCCACCCCGAGGGGGCCGAGCCCGCCGCCCTCGCGGATCCACCGCCGGGACAGCACCGCGTTCGCCACGGGGCCGAGCCAGACCGACAGCCACCACATCAGGACACCGACCGGCGACTGCGCGAACGCTCCCACCCAGGGCACCGCCGACCAGGCGATGTACAGCGCGACCTGGACCGCCAGGCCGGCGGCCAGCACGCCGAGTGCCCGGGGCGGCGGACCGCCCGGCTGCACCGTCACCGGGCCGGCCCCAGGGCCCGGGCCGCCTCGGCCGCCACCGCGGCGGACCGCAGGACGAAGTGCAGCCGGCCGACGCCCAGCGCCCGCAGGGCCGGGCCGTGGTCCAGCGCGACGAACCCGGCCGCGGCGGTGGCGAGCAGCCGCCAGAAGGCGATGGCGGGGGAGTGCAGCGGGGTGGGCAGCAGGCCGATCGACTCCCGCAGCCGCAGGCAGTGGAACGGGATGTGCCGCAGCTCGTCCGCGGCGATCCGGCCGGCCACCTCGGCGACCAGCCCGTCCGCGGCCCCGTCCCGGACGGCCCGGTAGTACGGCACGGCGACCACCTCGGCCACCAGCAGCACCATGAGCTCCAGCCGCAGGCCGAGCATCCGCCGGAAGCGGACGAAGAGGGCGTCGCTCCAGTGCGAGCCGAGCAGCGGGGTCCCGGCGGCCGCCAGGAGTGCGGCCAGCAGCCGGGCGTGGTTCTGCTCCTCGGCGACGAACAGCCGGACGGCGGCGGCGTAGTCGGGGTCGCCCGCGGCCTCGGCCTTGGCGATCAGCCGGGTCCCGTCGCCGTCCTCGCCGACCTGGAACTTCTGCAGGCTGCGCAGCAGGGCCGCGGAGGCCCGGGCGCCCCGGGACCAGTCCGGGTCGCCCAGCCCGGCGCGCCAGGCCGCCTCGGCGGTGAAGTGCGCCACCCAGCAGGCGAAGTCCAGGCGGTCGAGACCGGTCGGGGAGCCGGCGCCGGTGCCGGTGCCGGTGGGGGCGGCGGTCATCGGACGGCCGCCGGGGCGGTGAAGCCGTTGGGCGCGGTGACGGCCCGGGACCACTCCAGGCGGCGGATCTCCCGCAGCACGATCAGCAGCGGAACGGCACCCACCACTCCGAACGACATGTCGACGAATCGCCAGTACAGCGGGATGCCGCGCAGCGGGCCGCAGATCAGCGCCAGGGGCAGGATCCCGGCGCAGGCCAGCAGCGCCCACCGGATCACCCAGACGTTGCGCACCGGGTCGCGCAGCGGCCCCCAGAACGCGGCCGCGATCACCAGGTGCGCGAAGGCGAGCCAGTCGGTGCCGTAGGCGAGGAAGGGGTAGCGCGCGTTGGTGTCGGCGATGCCGTCGCGGACTAGGCCCGCCCGCTCGGCGAGGGCCGGCCAGTGCCCGCCGAGGCCGCTGCCGTCGACCGCGGAGGCCAGCCAGCGGGCCTCGGACTCCAGCGGGAAGGCGGTCAGGCCGCTCAGGACGAGGCAGACGATGAAGATCCACAGCCAGGTGCGGATACGCCGCAGCGCGGCGTCCCGGTCCACCGCCGGGTCGGTGTCCTTGGTCATGGCCCGACTCTAGACCCGGGAATTGAACACGTTCAAGTAGGAAACTGAACATGTTCAACATGGCGGCGGGCGGCGCCCGGGGCCGTCGGAACCGGGGCAAGCAGGCTCGTTTCGGATGTTGTCGGTGCGAACCTCTAACCTTGTCCACCGTGACCGCCATCGCAGACCAGTCCGCCGAGTACGAGCTCCGGCCGCCCGCCGCAGCCGCCCGGCCCGCACCCGGCCCGGCCGCCGACGAGGGCCTCGCCCGCCGGCTCAAGGCGCTGGCCTGCACCGCACCGCTGCACGACCTCGACGCACGCAAGGTCAACCTGGCCGGCGAGTACAGCTCGTACACCATGGCCGAGGTCGGCCTCGCGGTGATCGACCTCGTCACGCTCAACATGGACTTCGACACCGGCGCCGACCGCGACATAGTGCTCGGCCGCCTCCACCCCCGGATCGCCGCGCAGAACCCGACCCGCAGCACCGCCGAGCACGAGCGGGTCGGCCGCTGGGTGCTGGAGTCGCTGATCAACGTCGGCAGCGTCGACCGCGGCTTCCGCGCGGTCTACGGCACCTTCGCCCCGGACGGCGCCTACGTCCGCCGCGACTACGACTTCAAGCTCGTCGAAGAGGTGCCCGGGCCCGACGGCGGCGTCTACCTGCGCACCACCGACGAGGCCGTCAACGTCCTCGTCGGCGCCCTCGACACCGACGTCACCTCCGCCCAGATCGCCGCCGAGGTCAAACTGGAGGTGCTGATCCGCCGCGGCCGCCTCGCCGACGCCCAGCTCGCCGCCGAACAGGCCCGCTACCGCACCGTCCAGTACGCCGAGACGCTGCGCCGCGCCCTGGAGGCCACCCGCCGCAACGTCCGCGCCGTCGACTGGATGGAGACCGTCCCCGACCTCATCGACGAGGCCCTGGACCACATCGCCGACCGGTACCGGCACGAGAACGCGATCCTCACCAACATCCGCAAGGCCCGCGACGAGAGCATCGACCCCGAGCACAAGCGGCGCGCCGCCGAACTCGTCGACATCGTCAAGGACTGCATCCGCCGGCACACCCAGCTGCAGACCCGCCTGCTGGAGGCCGGCCCGCTCTTCCGCGCCGAACAGGACCGCCAGGCCTTCGCCGCCCCCAGCGCCCGCAGCGGCATCGACCTGTACGGCCACCTGCTCGCCCCGCTGCTGGAGCTGCCCGTCGAGCAGGCCGTCCGGCCCACCGACGCCTTCTTCGCGCGCGGCGCCGGACTGCGGACACCCGTCTCCGTCCGGGTCGCCGACCTCGTCGACCTGCTGCTCACCCCGCCCGTCGAACGCGAGCACCTCGGCGCGGAGCTGCCGGAGCCGGACCTGGTCGCCACCCCGGACGACAGCCGCTTCAGCGAGGCCCAGCTCGAAGCCGCGCTCGACCTGCTCGACCTGCCCGCGGACGCACCCCGCCGGCTCTCCGGACTGCTCGCCGACGCCCGCCGCCAGGACCCGGACCTGCCGTACCTGGTCGCCCTGCTCGCCGTCCACGCCGCCAGCCCGCCGGTCGGCACCGCCTACCGCCAGGGCGAGGAGCGCCTGCTCTTCGCCGTCGACGACGGCACCCACCTCGACGACCCCGAATTCGGCGGCGCCGACCTCATCGTCGGCAGCGCCCTCCTCGACGCCGCCGGCATGGCCGCCGACCGCAAGGAGGCCGGCTGATGCCACGGCTGACACGAGCGGGACACCCCCGGGGGCGTGTGGGGGCACCTCCCGGCCGCCAGGCCGGGGGAGAACCGCGCAACTCGGCCGTGGCCGACCGTACGGGCACGGCCCGCCTCCAGGGGCGTGTGGGGGCGCCTCCCGGCCGCCAGGCCGGGGGAGAACCGCGCGAAGCGGAAGGCCCCCATCCCGCACCCGCCCCACCATCGGCTGCCCCTGCCCCCGGACTGCGCCACTCCCGGGTTGCGCAGTTTCCCGCGCCCCTGGCGCCTGCCCCTCGACAGCTCGTGTCCCGTTCCCGCAAGGAGTCCCGTCCGTGACGATCAACCACGATGCGGCGTGGGCCCCCGAGGCCGAGCCGGTGGCGGCGCCCGTCACCCCCGCCGACGTCGCCGATGCCGCCCGGCTGGTCTCGTTCGGGCTGCAGGCCAAGCTGCTCCCCGCGCGGGACGCCGAGTACGCCGAGCTGGTCCGCCGCTTCCGCGAGGACCCTCCGTTCGCGCGGCTCGCCGACGCCGTCGCCACCGGCATGGGCCTGGTGGTCCTGGAGGTGTCGCCGCGTGCCGGCATGGCCGTGGCCGCCGCCGAGGACTCGGTCTTCGCGGTGCGGATGGGCGACTACTCCCGCCGGGCGGCCTCCGAGTCCGCCGACCGCTTCCTGCACGGCCTCGCGCACCTCGCGGTGGCGGCGCTGGCCTTCCCCCGTCCCGAGGACCTCGCCGACGACGGCTACCTGGGCCGGGTCACGGTCAACGGCGTGGACGCCTTCGTCCGGCAGGCGTGCCGCCGGCTGGAGGAGCGGGCCGAGGCGCAGGGCGAGGTCACCGACCCGGCCAGCGACGCCCCCGGCCTGGAGGCGGCCTGGCGGGTGTGGGCCCGCCGCTCGTCCACCGGTGCGACGAAGGACGCCCGCCGCCTGGCGGGTTCCACCACCGGCATCGTCTCCAAGGCGGTGCTGTTCCTGGTCGACTCCGGGTTCCTGCAGAAGACCTCGGACGACGCCGGCGGCACCTTCCGCACCACGGCGCGTTATCAGTTGCAGGTCCGCGACCTGGCCGGTTCGGCCGCGATGGCGGAGCTCACCGACCTCGGCGTCGTCCCGGTGACGGACGGCACGGCGACGCTCATGCCCGCCGACGACTCCGACGAACTCGTCGCCGACGCCGGCCTGCCGTTCCACTCCCTCTGACCCGCCGCCCGAGCCCACCCCGACACCCCACCGACGACACCCCGTCCCCGACACTCCGCGCCGGTCCCCGCCGACCGGCACCCACTCTGGAGAACCGCAGCACCATGTACGAGCTCAACCGGGTCCGCCTGTACTCGATCGGACCGGCCGGTGCCCGGTACGCCGACACGGTCCTCGACCTGCGCGGGGTCGGCGAGCCGGTGGCGGAGCCCGTTCCGCAGCAGATCGGCCTGTTCGGCGCCGAGCCGGACGGGCCGCGCCGCCGCCCGGCCCCGGCCGGCGTGCTCTTCCTGGAGAACGGCGGCGGCAAGTCCGTCCTGCTGAAGCTGATCTTCTCGGTGATGCTGCCCGGCCACCGCAACACCCTGGGCGGCGCCAGCTCCGGCGTGCTGCGCAAGTTCCTGCTCGCGGACGACTGCGGCCACGTCGCCCTGGAGTGGCAGCACACGGTGACCGGCGAGCTGATCGTCGTCGGCAAGGTCAGCGAGTGGCGCGGCCGCCAGGTCTCCTCCGACCCGCGGAAGTTCGCCGAGCTCTGGTACTCCTTCCGGCCCGGCCCCGGGCTGACCCTGGACTCCCTGCCGGTCGCCGAGCGGGTGAGCCTGGCCGGTGACCAGAAGGCCCGCGGCCGCCGCCGCACCATGAAGGGCTTCCGGGACGCCATGACGGAGGCCGGCAAGGCCTACCCGTACCTCGACCTCACCTTCGAGGAGATCCACGACCGCTGGAACGAGCACCTCGGCGACCTCGGCCTCGACCCCGAACTCTTCCGCTACCAGCGGGAGATGAACGCCGACGAGGGCGAGGCGGCCGGCCTGTTCGCGGTGAAGCACGACGCCGACTTCACCGACCTGCTGCTGCGCGCCGTCACGGACACCCGGGACACCGACGGCCTCGCCGACCTCGTCCACGGCTTCGCCGCCAAGCTCGGCCGCCGCGCCGAACTCACCGCCGAACGCGACTTCACCGCCGGCTCGCTGGACCTGCTGCAGCGGATCGTCGACGCCACGGCCGCCCGGGAGACCGTCCGCGAGACGCACCGCTCCGCCGAGCGCCGCACCCGCCGCCTGGCCGGCGCGCTCGGCGCCCGGGCCGGCGCCGAACGGGACCGCGCCCAGGACCTCGCCGTGGAGGTCGCCGCCGCCGCGAGCGCCGTCACCGCCGCCGAGTCCGACCGCACCCGGCACTCCCTGATCACCGCCGAACTCACCCACCGGCACGCCACCCTGGCCCTGGCCGCCGCCACCGGCGAGGCCGCCGCCCTGCGCCGCGAGCTGACCGAGGCCCGCACCCTGCACTCCGCCTGGCAGGCCGCCGAGGCCGTGCTGCGGCACCGCGCCGCCGCCGACCGGGCGGCCCGGGTGTCCGCCGCGATCCGCGAGGCCGAGCTGGATGCCGCCCCGGCCCTCGCCGCCCGCGCCCAGGCCGCCGGCGCCCTCGCCCGCGCCCTGGAGACCGCCGCGCTCGCCGCCGAGGCCCGCGCCGACCAGGAGGAGCTGCGCGCCGGCGAACTCCAGGAGGACGGCTCCACCGCCCAGTCCGAGGCGACCGCCGCCGCCACCGCCGCGCAGAAGGCCCGCAGCGAGGCCGAGCACCTGCGCCAGCGCCTCGCCGAGGTCGAGCAGGAGACCGCCGCCGCCGTGGAGGCCGGCTGGATCGACGCCTCCGAAACCGCGTCCAATCCTCTGGGTGACCCGGCCCGCGCCGCCCTGCACGCCTCCGACGCCGAGAAGGCCGCGACCGCCGCACTGGAGCAGGTCCGGGGCGCCGCCGAGCAGGCCGCCGCCCGGCTCCGCGAGTCCGCCGCCGCCGAGGCCCGCGCCGAACTCGCCGCCGCCCGCGCCACGGACGCCCGCGCCGCCGCCGAACGCGCCCTCGCCGCCGAGCGGCGCACCGCCGCGCTGCTCGCCGCCGAGCCCCGGCTCGCCGAACTGCTCGCCCTGACGCCCTACCAGGAGGGCGCCGCGGAGGACGAGGGCTTCCTCACCCCCGCCGTCCTGGACCGCAGCGCGGAGGACCTGCGCGAGCAGCTCGACCGGGCCGTCGCCACCGCCGAGCGCACGCTGTTCGACCTGCGCACCGCGGCCGCCGACGACTCCCGGATCCTCGCCGCGCTCGGCGACGGCGGCCTGCTGCCGCCCGGCCCCGACGTGCTCGCCACCGTCGAGTACCTCGGCGAGCACGGCATCCCGGCGCTGCCCGGCTGGCGCTACCTCGCGCAGTCCGTCGACCCGGCCGACCACGACGCGATACTCGCCGCCCGGCCCGAGCTGGTCGACGGCGTGGTGGTCACCGACCCGTCCTCGCTCGACCGCGCCCGCGAGGCGCTGCAGGCGGCCGCCCTGCTGCCGCGCTCCACCGTCGCCGTCGGCACCTCCGCCGCGCTGATCGCCCCGATCCAGGACGAGCCGCCGTTCTTCCTGGTCCCGCCGAACCCGGCCATGCACGACGAGCGGGCCGCCGACGACGAGCGCCGCGAGCTGCGCGGCCGCGCCACCGCCCGCGAGGAGCACATCCGCGAACTCGCCGCCCGGCTCGGCCACGACCGGGCGCTCGCCGCCCGGCTGGCCTCCTGGCACGCCCAGTGCCCGCCCGGCACCCTCGGCGAGCTCGCCGACGCCGTGAGCGCTGCCGGCGAGCAGGCCGAGACCGCCGCCGCGGTGCTCGCCGCCGCCCGTGCCGAGCACGCCGAGGCGGAGAGCGACCACGCCGCCGCGGCCGGCGCGCACGAGGAACGCCGCGAGGCCGCCCAGCAGGCCCGCCGCCGCGCCGACGCCCTGGCCGGCCTGGCCTTCCGGCTCCGCGAGCGCGCCACCTGGACGCGCCGGCAGCGCGAACTCGCCGAGGACGCCGCCGAGTGCGACCGCCGCCAGGCCGTCTGCGCCGAACGCGCCCGCACCTGCGACGAGGACCGCCGCGCCGCCCAGCGGGCCGCCGACGACGCCCGCCGCACCGCCCGCACCCTGCGCGCCGAGCGAGTCGAACTCTCCGCCCTCGCCGAGGACGCCCCCGAGCCGACCGGTACCCCCGCCTCGCTGCCCGCCCTCCGCGAGGCCTACCGCGCGGCCTCCCAGGTGTACGAGAAGGTCGGCGTCGGCGCCGACCTGCGCGCCGAGCAGGCCCGCGCCGAGGGCGACGAGGCCGCCGCCGCGGCCGAGCTCGACCGGCTCACCAACAAGGTCCGCACCCGCGCCGAGGAGCTCCTCGCCAGCCCGGACGGCGCCGACGGCCCCGCCCGGCAGGCCGCCGCCGCCCGCGCGGAGGAACTGGTCGCCACCATCGAGGCCCGCTCCGCCACCGCCAGCGAACAGCTCGGCCGGCTCCGCGGCGACGCCGAGCGCTCCGCCCCGGCCGACGGCGAGGCCCACACCGAACTCCCCGAGGACCTCGTCCCCGCCGACCCGGAGCACGCCCAGACGCTGCTGCGCACCGCCACCACCCGGCTCGCCGAGCGCCGCGAGCGGCTGGAGACGGCCCGCACCGAACACGCCGACCTGCTGCGCACCTTCGAGGCCGCGCAGACCGCCGCGGCGAACTTCGACGAGGCCGCGGCGCAGCTCCGCGACGGCCTGCGCGACACCCCGGACGAGGCCGAGCCGCAGACCGAGCCGTACCTCGGCAACCTCGCCGAGGCCCGCACCGCCGCGACCGACAGCCGCCGCACCCTGCGGACGGCGGCCGCCGAGCTGAGCGGCGCCGAACTCTCCGTCCGCGACGCCTCCGACGCGCTGATCCGGCACGCCAACGCGGCCCGTTACGAGGCCGTCCGCACCCCGGCGCGCCAGCAGATCCGCGAACTGCCCACCGCCGCACTGCCCGAGCACGCCGCGGCCTGGGCCGCGGCCTTCGCTCCCCGGCTGCGCGTGCTGACGGACGAGCTCGCCCAGCTGGACCGCAACCGCGGCTCGATCGTCGACCGGCTGCGCGGCATGGTCGAGTCCTCGCTCACCACGCTGCGCGCCGCCCAGCGGCTCTCCCGCCTCCCGGAGGGCCTGGGGGAGTGGTCCGGCCAGGAGTTCCTCCGGATCCGCTTCGAGGACCCGGACCACGCCGTCCTGGTCGAGCGCCTCGGCGAGGTCATCGACGAGGCCACCCGCGCGGCCGTGAAGAAGAACTCCGACCTGCGCCGCGACGGCATGTCGCTGCTGCTGCGCGGAGTCGCCGCGGCGATCGGCCCGAAGGGCGTCAGCGTCGAGATCCTCAAGCCGGACGCGGTGCTGCGCGCCGAACGCGTCGGCGTCGGCCAGATGTCGGACGTCTTCTCCGGCGGCCAGCTGCTCACCGCCGCCATCGCGCTCTACTGCACGATGGCCGCGCTGCGCGCCAACGACCGCGGCCAGTCGCAGCTGCGGCACGCCGGCACGCTGTTCCTCGACAACCCGATCGGCCGGGCCAACGCCACCTACCTGCTGGAGCTGCAGCGGGCCGTCGCCGACGCGCTCGGCGTCCAGCTGATCTACACCACCGGCCTGTTCGACACCACCGCGCTCGCCGAGTTCCCGCTGGTCATCCGGCTGCGCAACGACGCCGACCTGCGGGCCGGCCTGAAGTACATCTCGGTCGAGGAGCACCTGCGCCCCGGCCTGCCCGCCCCGCAGGACCCGGACGGCCCGACCGTCCACGGCGAGATCACCGCGACCCGGATGTTCAAGCGCCCCGCCGAGGTCCCGGCCGGCTGACCCCGGTCTCCGGTCGGCCCCTTCTGGGCGCGACCACGGCCGCCGGCCCGACCCCGCGTCGGGCCGGCGACGGTGCTGCGGGCCCGTGCCGGCCGGGTGCGGGCGCGGGTTTCCGTCCGGCGGGATCAGGGGAGGTCCGTCAGGTGGCACCGCACCGGCCGGCGCAGACGGAGGCGTCGCCCGTCCCGGATCACGGGCGCCGGGACCCGCTGTGCCGTCCCGCCCGGTCCGCGCCGTCCGCGGGCGCCCGTCCCGGCGGCCGCCGCACCGCCCCGACCTGCCCGCCCGCGGGCCCGACGTCCTCGCACCCACGCCCGGAGGCGCCGCATGCCGGTGATCGCCCACCTCAGCGACATCCACCTCGGCCAGGACCGGCCCGGTCCCGACGGGCCGGACGGCGGTGCCCGCGCCGAGGCCCGGGCCGCCCGGGTGATGGCCCACCTGGAGGCGCTGCCCGGCCCGATCGACGCCGTGCTGGTCACCGGCGACATCGCCGACCACGGCAGCGCCGAGGAGTACCGCACGGCCGCCCGGGTGCTCGCCTCCGACCGGTGGCCGGTGCTGACCTGCCCGGGCAACCACGACGACCGCGCGACCTACCGGACGGCGCTGCTCGGCGAGGAGCCGTCCGCGGCGCCGGTGAACCGGCTGCACGAACTGCCCGGCCTCACCGTGCTGATGTGCGACTCCAGCGTCCCCGGCCGGAACGAGGGCCGGTTCGACGAGGAGACCCTCGGCTGGCTGGACACCACCCTCAGCCACGCCCGCCGGGACGTCCCCGCCGTGGTCGCCTTCCACCACCCGCCGGTGGAGCTGCACGTGCCGGTCGTCGACCCGATCCGGCTCCTCGACGAGGAGCGCCTCGCCGCGGTGCTGCGCTGCCACCCGCAGGTCGCCGCCGTCCTCTGCGGCCACGCGCACACCCCGGCGGCCACTCGCTTCGCCGGCCTGCCGCTGGCGGTCGCGCCCGGCGTGGTCTCCACCGCCCTGCTGCCCTTCGAGAGCGGCGAGGAGCTGGCATTCGACCACCCGCCGATGGTTTCCTTCCACATCCTGGACGCGCAGCGCAGGCTGACCACGCACCACCGCATCGTTCTCTCCTGACACCGGGCCGCCCCCACCGGCCACCGCACCCGCCCGACCAGGAGCCCCCATGCCCCGCACCCTGCACGCCGA
This sequence comes from Streptomyces sp. NRRL B-24484, assembly GCF_000717715.1. Lineage (GTDB taxonomy): Bacteria > Actinomycetota > Actinomycetes > Streptomycetales > Streptomycetaceae > Kitasatospora. Next base: position 92,933 of record NZ_JOAI01000025.1, read on the forward strand.
GCCGGTCGTCCGCGACCGCGCCCACCTCAACGAGAGCCCGCTCTGGGACGACCGCCACCAGGTCCTGCGCTGGGTCGACATCCTGGCCGGACGGGTGCACGGCTGGGACCCGGCGACCGGCCGGCGGACCCTCTTCGAGGCCGGCCTGCCGGTCGGCGCGGTGGCGCTGCGCGAGTCCGGCGGGCTCGTCCTGGCCGTCGCCGACGGCTTCGCGCTGTTCGACGGCGAGCGGACGACCCGGATCGCCGACCTCGACTCCGAGGGCGGCGAACTGCGCATGAACGACGCCGTCTGCGACCCCGAGGGCCGCCTGCTCGCCGGCACCATGGCCTACTCGCACGAGCCGGGCCGCGGCACCCTGCACCGGCTGGACCCTGACCACACTGTGCACACCGCACTGTCCGGGGTCACCATCTCCAACGGCCTCGACTGGACGGCGGACGGCGCCACCGCCTACTACGCGGACAGCCCGACCGGCGAGGTCCGCGCCTACCGCTACCGGGAGGGGAGGCTGCTCGACCCCCGCCCCTTCGTGACCACCGAGGGCGGCGTCCCGGACGGCCTCGCGGTCGACGCCGAGGGCGGGGTGTGGGTCGCCGTGGCCTTCTCCGGCACGGTCCGCCGCTACCTGCCGGACGGCACCCTCGACACGGTCGTCGCCGTCCCTGCCACCGTGACCACCAGCTGCGCCTTCGGCGGCCCCGACCTGGACACGCTGTACATCACCACCGCCACCGAGAACCTCACCCCCGCCCAGCTTGCCGAGCAGCCGCTGGCCGGCGGGATCTTCGCCTGCACCCCGGGGGTCCGCGGCCGGGCCGCGCACCGCTTCCGCGGCTGACGGCGCGGCTGCCGCGCCGGCCGCCGGTGGCCGGTGCGGCCGGGCCGATACACCGTCCGATGGGCGAGGTGTCGTACTCGGTCGGAAACTTGAAGAAGTCTTCCCAGTCTTGGATGCTGGACCCCCCGGGCCTGACCCGGGCGGTGGGCCGGCGCCGCTGCCGGCATCGGAGGTCAGCCGTGACGGACCTGTTCCGCGAGGAGCTCGGGGCGCAGCTGGTCCGGGCCCGGGGCGACCTCGCCGCCGCCCTGGAGGCGGGCGACGACGACGGCGTGCAGGCCTACCGGGGGCGGATCGCGAGCCTGCTGCGGATCGCGGCGCGCCACGGCGTCGAGCTGCCCCACACGCCGGACGAAGAGGAAGACGAGGACGACTGAGCATGCCGGTCCCGCTCTACCAGGCCAAGGCGGAGTTCTTCCGGACCCTCGGCCACCCGGCCCGCATCCGTGTCCTCGAACTCCTCCAGGAGGGTCCGCGTCCCGTCCGCGAGCTGCTCGCCGAGATGGACATCGAGCCCTCGAACCTCTCCCAGCAACTGGCCGTGCTGCGCCGCACCAACCTGGTCAAGGCGACCCGCGAGGGCAACACCGTGGTCTACGAGCTGAGCACCCCGGACGTCGCCGACCTGCTGCGCGCGGCGCGGCGGATCCTCACCGAGATGATCGCCGACCAGGGCGTGCTGCTGGCCGAACTGCGCGGCGGCGGGCGCGTCCCGACCGCCTGAGGCCCGGTCCGCGCGGGCGGGACGTCAGACCGGCTGCCGGTGGGACGCCCGGTGGCCGGCCACCACGCTGTCGAGCAGGCCGGGGAAGCGCGCGGCCAGGTCCTCGCCGCGCAGCGAGTTCATCCTGGACGTGCCGCGCCGCACCTGCCGGATCACCCCGGCCTCCCGCAGCACCCGGAAGTGGTGCGTGAGCGTGGACTTGGCGACCGGCACGTCGAAGGCGAGGCAGTTGACCTGGTCGGTGCAGCCCGCCAGCGAGGAGACGATCCGCAGGCGGACGGGGTCGGCGAGCGCGTGCAGCACGGCCTCCAGGCGGATCTCGCCGACGGCGGGTTCCGGGAGGGGCACGCAGGCGTCGTGGCGGGTTTCGGTCACCCCCTCATGGTACGAGGATCATCGTAGTTTGACAGTTCTCGTAGTACGAGAGTTATCGTACTGAGCAGCATCAGCCCGCAGGCCCGTCGGGGCCACCGCCGAAGGAGCTGCCGTGAGCGCCCTGTTCGAGCCGATCACCCTCCGCTCGCTGACCGTGCCCAACCGGGTGTGGCTCGCCCCGATGTGCATGTACTCCGCGGCGCCCGACGGCCCCGAGCAGGGCGTCGCCACCGACTTCCACCTCGCCCACCTCGGGGCGCGCGCCGCGGGCGGCGCCGGCCTGGTGATGACCGAGGCCACCGCCGTCCGCGCCGACGGCCGGATCTCGCCCTACGACCTCGGCCTGTGGAACGACCGGCAGCAGGAGGCGCTGGCCCGGGTCGCCGCACTGATCACCGCCCACGGCGCGGTGCCCGCGATCCAGCTCGCCCACGCCGGCCGCAAGGCCTCCACCGGCCGCCCGAACGACGGCTCCAGGCCGCTGGCCGCCGCGGACGGCGGCTGGCAGCCGGTCGGCGCCTCGCCGGTCGCCTTCGGTGCCGGCTACCCGGTGCCGGACGAGCTGACCGTCGAGCAGATCGCCGAACTCGTCCGGGACTTCGCCGCCGCGGCGGTCCGCGCCCGCGAGGCCGGCTTCCGGGTCGCCGAGGTGCACGGCGCCCACGGCTACCTGATCCACTCCTTCCTCTCGCCGCACTCCAACCACCGCACCGACGGCTACGGCGGCTCCTTCGCCGGCCGCGCCCGGTTCGCGCTGGAGGTGGCGGCCGCCGTCCGCGCGGTCTGGCCCGAGGAGCTGCCGGTGTTCTTCCGGGTCTCCGCCACCGACTGGCTGGACGGCGAGCCGGGCTGGACGCCCGAGGAGACGGTGCTGCTCGCCAAGGAGCTGCAGGCCGTCGGCATCGACCTGGTCGACGTCTCCAGCGGCGGCAACGTCCAGAACGCCGCCATCGCGCCGGGCCCCGGCTACCAGGTGCCGTTCGCCGAGCAGGTCCGCAGCGAGGCGGGCGTCCCGGTCAGCGCGGTCGGCCTGATCGTCGAGCCCGCACAGGCCGAGGAGGTCGTCGTCGCCGGTCGCGCCGACGCCGTGATGCTCGGCCGCGAGCTGCTGCGCGACCCGTACTGGCCGCTGCACGCCGCCCGCGAGCTGGGCGCCGAGCGCACCTGGCCCCGCCAGTACGGCTACGCGGTCGGCCCGCGCGGCTGACCGGCCGTCAGCGCCAGACCCGGCTGCTCTCCAGCGGCGCCCGGCGACCCGCCGGGCGCCGCCGCGGTTCCCGGCTGCCCGCGAGCGGCGAGGCGGAGTTCGGGCCGCGCAGGCGCTGCGCCGCGATCTGGCGCGAGATCAGGATCTCCAACAGGCTCCACGCCGTCCCGAACACCCCGAGGGCCATCAGCAGCAGTGCGGGCGCCAGCAGTCCGCTGCCCGCGTACGAGGCCAGCGTCGCGACGATCAGCGCCACCAGCGTCAGCGCGAGGCTGAAGAGGGCGCGGACGGCGGCGGCGCGCACCTCGTGGGGCGGACGGCGGTCAACGGCGGACATCGGCGGGCCTCCCCGGCGCGGCGGACGTGACGAGCGCGGCGGGCGTGCTCCGGCGCACCCCGACCGGTATCCACCACCCTGCCCCGCCTCCGGCCCGCCATGCCCGGAAATCCCCGATTCACCCCGGAATCCGGCACTCCGCCCGTGGCGGACCGTCAGTCCAGTGTTGCGTTGAGCTCGTCGAGCGCCCCCGCGACGATCGTGCGCATGGACCGTTCCGCGAGCTCCGCGTCGCCGGCGCAGATCGCCTCGGCCACCTCCCGGTGCAACTGCACGGCGTAGGGCCGGGGCTGGTGCGGCATCAGGTGGTGCTCGGTGCGGCCGGTCAGCACCGCGCCGACGGTGTCCTTCAGGTGGGCGAACATCTCGTTGCCGGAGGCGCGCAGCACGATCGCGTGGAAGGCGATGTCGTGCGCGAGGAAGGTCTCCAGGTCCGCGGCGCGCGCGGTGACGGTCAGCTCCACCGCCAGGGCGCTCAGCTCGCGCCGGTCGTCGTCGCTGGCGTGCACGGCGGCCAGGGCGGCCGCGGCCGGCTCCACCGCGACCCGCAGCGAGCCGAGCGAGCGCAGCTGGGCCGCCCGGTCGGCGCCGGCCAGCCGCCAGCGGATCACCAGCGGGTCGAAGACGTCCCACTCGGACTTCGGGCGGACGGTGATCCCGACCCGCCGCTTCGGGGCGACCATGCGCATCGACTCCAGGATGCGGACGGCCTCGCGGACGACGGTGCGGGAGACCCGGAAGCGCTCCTCCAGCTCCTCGCCGCGCAGCACGGCCCCCTCGGGGATCTCGCCGCCGGCGATGGCGGGGCCGAGGTCGGCGAGCAGTCGGCCGGGCAGGCCCTGGATCTCCATCGGGTCAGACTATCGGGAAGTAAAAGTATGACGATTGCGTTGCGGCCGCTTGAATAAGTCATACCTTTGCGCGAAGGTGAGCGCGGAACAGGCAGAAGAGGAGCACCACCCCATGGCTCTCAGCGTCGAGACCCGGCCGCCCGTCGTCGTCGTGATGGGCGTGTCGGGCGTCGGCAAGACCACCGTCGCCCGGCTGCTCGCCGAGCGGCTCGGCCTGCCCGGTGCCGAGGCCGACGACTTCCACCCGGCGGAGAACATCGCCAAGATGAGCGCCGGCGTCCCGCTCGACGACCGGGACCGCGAGCCGTGGCTGCACGCCCTCGGCCGCTGGCTCGGCGACCGGGCCACCGCCGGCACCGGCGGGGTCGTCACCTGCTCGGCCCTGAAACGGCAGTACCGCGACACCCTGCGCGCGCACTGCCCGGACGCCTTCTTCCTGCACCTCAGCGGCGGTCACGAACTGGTCCAGGACCGGATCGCCCACCGCGTCGGCCACTTCATGCCGACCTCCCTCCTCGACTCCCAGTACGCCCTGCTCGAACCCCTCCAGCCGGACGAGCACGGTGCCGTACTGGACGTCGGCGCCACCCCCGCAACCCTCGTCGAGTCGGCCGCAGCCCTGCTGGGCCATGTCAACGGAGACCTCGCGTGACCCCCACCTCCCTGCTCGCGGCCGCCGCACCGGCCCTGCCGCACACCGACAGCAACGGCAGACTGCTGCTCGCGGTCCTGCTCAGCATCGGCACCATCGTGCTGCTGATCACCAAGCTGAAGCTGCACCCCTTCCTCGCCCTCACCCTCGGCTCCGGCCTGCTCGCCGCCGTCGCCGCCGTCCCCTTCGACAAGCTGCTCACCAGCTTCTCCACCGGCTTCGGCAGCACCGTCGCCGGCGTCGGCCTGCTCATCGGCCTCGGCGCGATGCTGGGCAAGCTGCTCGCCGACTCGGGCGGCGCCAACACCGTCGCGGACACCGTGCTGGCCCGGACGGGCAAGCGCGGACTGCCCTGGGCGATGGCGCTGATCGCGGCCGTGCTCGGCCTGCCGCTCTTCTTCGAGGTCGGCGTCGTCCTGCTGGTCCCGATCGTGCTGCTGGTGGCCCGCCGCGGGAACGTCCCGCTGATGCGGATCGGCATCCCCGCGCTCGCCGGACTCTCCGTCCTGCACGGCCTGGTGCCCCCGCACCCCGGCCCGCTGGTCGCGGTCGACGCGCTCAAGGCCGACCTCGGCGTCACCCTCGCCTTCGGCCTGCTGATCGCCGTCCCCACGCTGATCGTCGCCGGTCCGCTGTTCGCCCGGATCGCCGAGCGCTGGGTGGGCCCGCTCGACGTGCCCGCCGCCCCCGGCACCGACTCAGCCCCCGGCACCGACTCCGCGTCCGGTACCGACTCCGGCGGGCCCGCCGCCGACGGCACCCCGCACGGGACCACCGCGGGCGGCACCGGCACGGCCACCGCCACCCGCACGGCCCTGCCCGCGGCCGTCCGCCCCGAGCACGCCCCGCGGTTCGGCGCGGTGCTCGGCACCATCCTGCTGCCCGTCGTGCTGATGCTCGGCAAGGCGCTGGTGGACGTCGTCGTCGACGACCCGAAGGCCGGCGTCCAGCGGTTCTTCGACTTCATCGGCTCGCCGCTGATCGCGCTGCTCGCCGCGGTGCTGCTCGGCATGGTCACCCTCGGCCGGGCCGCCGGCTTCACCAAGGGCCAGGTCTCCGACAGCGTCGCCAAGTCGCTCGGCCCGATCGCCGGCATCGTGTTCATCGTCGGCGCGGGCGGCGGCTTCAAGCAGACCCTGATCGACGTCGGCGTCGGCCGGGCCGTCAGCGAGTGGGCCACCGACTGGCACGTCTCCGCGCTGCTGCTCGGCTGGCTGATCGCCGTCCTGATCCGGCTGGCCACCGGCTCCGCCACGGTGGCCACCATCACCGCGGCCGGCATCGTCGCCCCGCTGGCCGCCGGCATGTCGAGCAGCCACTCCGCCCTGCTGGTCCTCGCGATCGGCGCCGGCTCGCTCTTCTTCTCGCACGTCAACGACGCGGGCTTCTGGCTGGTCAAGGAGTACTTCGGGATGAGCGTCGGCCAGACCGTGAAGTCCTGGTCGGTGATGGAGACGGTGATCTCGGTGGTCGCGATCGCCCTGATCCTGCCGCTCGGCCTGATCGTCTAGGACCCGTCCGCGGACGCGCCGGGGCCCACGCACACCACCGTCGATCCGGTGGGTGCGCCGGCCCCGGCGCGTCGGTCAGCGGCGCCCGCCGTCCGCTGCCGCCCGCTGTGCGAGCAGCTCGCCGAGCGGCGCGTCCGGCACCTTGCGCCACCGCTTCGGCCGCCGGCCGGCCGCCCGCTCCGCCACCTCGGCAGCCCGGTCACCGGCCGGCCGGCCGTTCAGCGTCGCCAGCACCGTCCGGTGCAGCCGGCGGTTGGCGCTGTTCACCGCCCGCTTGCGGCGCCGGATGCTCGTGCGCGAGCCCTTGTCGTTCTCGCCGTAGGCGTTCCGACGGTCCTTCAGGTAGCTCAGCCGCTTCTTCTCCCGCGGCGTCCTGCGCACCATGCACATCGCCCCCTTCCCCGCACCGACGCTAGGCGCCGGGCGGCGAAGGGGGCGAACGCTTTTACCGGTACTGCCTACTTCTTCCCGCGCTTCCCGAGGAAGGCCTCGACCTCCTGGCGGACCTCCGGGGTGTCCAGACCGCGCACCGTCATGGTGGTGCGGCGGCGCAGCACGTCGTCCACGGTGTACGCCCACTCGCTGTCGGCGGCGTAGGCGACCTGCGCCCAGACGTCCGGGCCGTCGGCGTGGATCGGCCGGCCGAGCTCCGGGTCCTGCGCGATCAGGTGGGCGATCTCGAAGGAGAGCGTGCCGTAGTGGCTCGCCAGGTGCTTGGCGACCAGCGGCTCCATCCGGGAGCCGGGCTCGCGGTCGACCAGCAGGCGGTGCGCGACGGCGTTCGGCGCGCCGACGCCGGGCAGTGGGACGGTCGCCGGGAAGGGCGACATGTCCTCGGCCAGGCCGGTGCCGGGCACGTGCTTGAGCTTCTCCAGCACGGCGCGGCCGATGTGCCGGTAGGTCGTCCACTTGCCACCGGCGACCGACAGCATGCCGCCGCGGCCCTCGCTGACGACGGTCTCGCGCTTCGCAGCTGCGGTGTCGCCGGGGCCGCCGGGCAGCACCCGCAGGCCCGCGAAGGCGTAGGTGATCAGGTCGCGGTCGAGGTGCTCGTCGCGGATGGCGTGGCCGGCCTCGTCCATGATCTGGTCGATGTCGGCCTCGGTGGCGCGGACGTCCAGCGGGTCGCCGGTGTACTCCTCGTCCGTGGTGCCGAGCAGGACGTGGTCCTCCCACGGGATCGCGAAGGACACGCGGTACTTGTCGATCGGGATGGTGAGCGCGGCGCGCCACGGGGTGCGGCGCTTGACGACGACGTGCGCGCCCTTGGAGAGGCGGATGGACGGGGCGGCGCCCGCGTCCTCCATCTTTCGCAGGTGGTCGACCCACGGGCCGGTGGCGTTGAGCACCAGGCGGGCGGAGACGCCGAACTCGGTGCCGTCCAGGCGGTCCCGCAGCTCGGCGCCGGAGACCCGGCCGCTGGTGAAGCGCAGACCGGTGACCTCGGCGTGGTTGAGCACGACCGCGCCGGACTCGACCGCGGCGCGCACCGTCATCACGGCGACCCGGGAGTCGTTCATCTGGTGGTCGCCGTAGACCGCGACCGAGCGCAGGCCCTCGGTGCGCAGCGCCGGCACCTGCTGGGCGGCGTGCGCGGCGGTGGAGACCCGGCCCATGCCGTCGCGGAAGGCGGAGAGCGCCGAGTACAGGAACACGCCGGCGCCGAGCTTCGGGGCGCTGTGCGGGCCGCCCTTGTACACCGGCACGAAGAAGGTCAGCGGGTTGACCAGGTGCGGGGCGACGTCGGTGGCGAGCGCGCGGCGCTCCTTGTGGTTCTCGGCGACCAGCTTGACCGCGCCGGTCTGCAGGTAGCGCAGACCGCCGTGGACGAGCTTGGAGGAGGCACTGGAGGTGGCGCCGGCGAAGTCGCCGGCGTCGACCATGGCGACCTTCAGACCCGCCTGCGCCGCCGTCCAGGCGGTTGCGGTGCCGAGGATGCCGCCGCCGATCACCAGCAGGTCGTAGGTGGCCTTGCCGAGCAGCTCGCGGGTCTCGGCGCGGGAGGCGGTGCGGCCGGTGGTGTAGCCGGCGCCCAGAGTCGGAATGGTTGCCATGGTGTGTGTACGGCGGCCCGGGTCGGGGCTGCCGTGTCTCCTCTCGGGGTGTGCGGTGCGGTCTCCGCGGGGGAGACCGGGGCCGGCCCGGTGCGGCGGGCCGGAACGTCACGAAGGCCGGCCGGGGCGGCGCTGCCCCGGCCGGCTGTTCGTCAGACCTGCTCGTCCTCCTCGACCCAGCCCATGGTGCGCTCCACGGCCTTGAGCCACTTCTTGTACTCGCGGTCGCGGGTGGCCTCGTCCATCCGCGGGGTCCACTCGGCGGCGCGGTGCCAGTTGGCCCGCAGGGTGTCGAGGTCGCTCCAGAAGCCGACCGCGAGGCCCGCCGCGTAGGCCGCACCCAGTGCCGTGGTCTCGGCGACGTAGGGGCGCTCGACCGGGGCGTCCAGGACGTCCGCGATGTTCTGCATCAGCAGGTTGTTGGAGGTCATGCCGCCGTCGACCTTGAGGGCGGTCAGCTCGACGCCGGAGTCCTTCTGCATGGCGTCGACGACCTCGCGGGTCTGCCAGGCGGTGGCCTCCAGGACGGCCCGGGCCAGGTGGCCCTTGGTCACGTACCGGGTCAGGCCGGCGATCACACCGCGGGCGTCGGAGCGCCAGTACGGGGCGAACAGGCCGGAGAAGGCCGGGACGAAGTAGGCGCCGCCGTTGTCCTCGACGGTGGAGGCGAGGGTCTCGATCTCGGCCGCGGTCGAGATGATGCCCAGCTGGTCGCGGAGCCACTGCACCAGCGAACCGGTGACGGCGATCGACCCCTCCAGGGCGTAGACCGGCTTCTGGTCGCCGATCCGGTAGCCGACCGTGGTCAGCAGGCCGTGGTAGGAGTTGACGACCTTCTCGCCGGTGTTCAGCAGCAGGAAGGTGCCGGTGCCGTAGGTCGACTTGGCCTCGCCCTCGTCGAAGCAGGTCTGGCCGAACAGCGCGGCCTGCTGGTCGCCGAGCGCGGAGGCGACGGGCACGCCCTCCAGGTCGCCGACGGCGTGGCCGTAGACCTCGGCGGAGGAGCGGATCTCCGGGAGGACCGTCATCGGCACCTCCATGGACTCGGCGATCTTCTCGTCCCACTCCAGCGTGTGGAGGTTCATCAGCATGGTGCGGCTGGCGTTGGTCACGTCGGTGACGTGCCTGCCGCCGTTGACGCCGCCGGTCAGGTTCCAGATGACCCAGGTGTCCATGGTGCCGAAGAGGATGTCGCCGGACTCGGCGCGCTCGCGCAGGCCCTCGACGTTGTCCAGCAGCCAGCGGATCTTCGGGCCGGCGAAGTAGCTGGCCAGCGGCAGGCCGGTCTCGCGGCGGTAGCGGTCCTGGCCGACGTTGCGGCCGAGCTCGCGGCAGAGCCCCTCGGTCCGGGTGTCCTGCCAGACCAGCGCGTTGTGGACGGGCTCACCGGTGTTCTTGTCCCACAGCACGGTGGTCTCGCGCTGGTTGGTGATGCCGATGGCGCGGATGTCGTCCTTGGTGAGGCCGGCCTTCTCGAGGGCGCCGCGGATCACCGACTGGACGCGGGTCCAGATCTCCGAGGCGTCGTGCTCGACCCAGCCCGGCTGCGGGAAGATCTGCGAGTGCTCCTGCTGGTCGACGGCGACGATCCGGCCGTCGGCGCCGAAGATGATGCAGCGGCTGGACGTGGTGCCCTGGTCGATCGCGGCGATGTAGTTCCCGGTGGGCGTGGTGCCAGAAGTCATGGGGTCCTCGGATCTGGATGAGGGCTTCAGGGACGGGCGGGCCTGACGTGGGGTCAGTCCCCGTGGGCGGGTGCGGGGCAAACCCCGGTCGGGCTCAGAAGACGAGGTGGTAGAAACCGCCGGCCAGCAGGCCGCCGACGGCCGGACCGGCGACCGGGATCCAGGCGTACGACCAGTCCGAGCTGCCCTTGTGCGGGATCGGCAGCAGGCTGTGGGCGATGCGCGGGCCGAGGTCGCGGGCCGGGTTGATCGCGTAGCCGGTCGGGCCGCCGAGCGACAGGCCGATGCCGACCACGGTGAGGGCGACGATCAGGATGCCGGTGCCGGAGAGGCCGAGGCCCTTGTTCAGGCCCTGGGTGAGGATCGCGAGGCAGAGCACGAAGGTGCCGATGATCTCGGTGAGCATGTTCTGGATCGGGTTCCGGATCTCGGGACCGGTCGAGAAGATGCCGAGGGTGGGCTCCTCGTTGGCCTGGAACTGGCCGAGGTAGGTGACCCACACCAGGACGGCGCCGATGAACGCGCCGAGCATCTGGGAGCCGATGTAGAGCGGGACCTTGCTCCAGTCGCCGGTGTCGGCGGCGATGGCCAGGGTGACCGCCGGGTTGAGGTGGGCGCCGGACTTGGGGGCCGACATGTAGGCGGCGATGAGGACGGCGAATCCCCAGCCGAAGGTGATGGCGAGCCAGCCGGCGTTGATCGCCTTCGACTTCTTCAGCGTGACCGCGGCGCAGACGCCGCCGCCGAGGAGTATCAGAGCGGCGGTGCCGAGGGTTTCGCCGACGAAGATGTCGCCGTTGGAGAAAGCGGACACAGAGACTCCCTTGTCCTGATGGCCCGGACGTGCGTGTGCGGGTGGGGGCAGGTGTGCCGGGTCGATCCGGTGCGGGTGAGCGCAGTGGGAGCGGATCTTCCCGGCCGCCGTTCGACAATGTCGACCGACATGCGGAAGCTTCCACCGCGGTCACCCTCCACGTCAAGGCAGGGTTACGCACCTGTGACGGACGAGGGCGCAGGGACGCGCCGGACGCGCCCGCACAGTCCGTGGAACGGGCGAACCGGGGCCCTCCGGGCGCGCGGAGGGGACGTGCCCGAGGCCCCGGGGCATGCGAAAGGGGCGCGGACGGGCCGCTCGCCCGTCCGCGCCCCGCGCGTACGTCCCCGGTGCCCCGCAGGGCCCCGGAGGGGTCAGAACCGTCCGGCGCCCAGGTCCCGGGAGATCGCCCGGGCCGCGCTGCGCACCGAGGCGACCAGCGACGGCTTGACGAAGCCGTCCTCGGTGACGGTCTCCACCGGGCCGCTCACGCAGACCGCGCCGACCGGGTTGCGCCGCCGGTCCTGGATCAGCGCGCCGATCGACGCCACGCCCTCCCAGGTCTCCTCGATCGAGTCCGCCCAGCCCCGCTCGCGGATCAGCGCGCACTCCGCGTCCACGTCCGACGGATCGGTCAGTGTGCGCAGCGTGTAGGACTGCAGCGGCCCGTCGTCCAGCTGCCCGCGGGCGACCGGGTCGTACGCCAGCAGCACCTTGCCCAGCGCGGTGGAGTGCAGCGGCTGCATCGAGCCGACCTCCAGCACCTGCCGGGTGTCGTCCGGGCGGAAGACGTGGTGCACGATCAGCACGCCCTGCTGGTGCAGCACGCCCAGGTAGACCGTCTCGCCGCTGGCCCTGGCCAGGTCGTCCGCCCACACCAGGGCGCGCGCCCGCAGCTCGTGCACGTCGAGGTAGCTCTGGCCGAGCCGCAGCAGCTCGGCGCCGAGCTGGTACTTCCCGCTCTCGGGGTCCTGCTCGACGAACCCCTCCTGCTGCAGCGTGCGCAGGATGCCGTGGGCCGTCCCCTTGGCGAGGTCGAGCGCGGTCGCGACCTCGGACAGCCCGAGCCGGCGCTCACCGCCGGCGAGCAGGCGCATGATCGCGGCGGCCCGGGAGAGCGACTGGATCGGGCCGGGCATTGGCTACCTCCCCTGACAGGCGGTCGACATTGTCGACCGAAGTGTTGACGGCACGAGTCTGCCAGGCCGACGGCCGGGCGCGCACCTTTCCGACCGCTCCGCACCCCGCGCGGACCCGTTCACCCCGCACCGCGCACCGCACGGGCGAGCCCCGCGATCTCCCGCTCGCCGACCCGGCAGCAGCCGCCGACCAGCCGCGCCCCGTCCGCCAGCCAGCCCGCCACCCGCTCCGGACGGAACGTCGACCCGCCCCGCCAGTCCCGGGCCGCCGCGTCCCACGCCTCGCCGCTGTTGGGGTACACCACCACCGGCAGGCCCGTCGTCCGCGCGGCCACCGGCACCGCCGCGTCCGCGTCGGCCGGGCTGCAGCAGTTCACCCCGACCGCCACCACGCCGTCCACCCCCGCGGCCGTCCGCAGCGCGTCCTCCAGCGGCTGCCCCGCCCGGGTCCGGCCGCCCTCGACACTGAACGACAGCCACACCGGAACCCCGAGCCCGTCGATCGCCCGCAGCAGCGCCTCCGCCTCCACCGCGTCCGGGACGGTCTCCAGTGCCAGCACGTCCGGACCTGCCGCCGCCAGCACCTCCAGCCGCGGCCGGTGGAAGCGCTCCAGCTCCGCCACGCTCAGGCCGTACCGGCCGCGGTACTCCGACCCGTCCGCCAGCACCGCCCCGTACGGGCCCACGGACGCCGCCACGAACAGCGGGCCGGCCGCGATCGTGCCCCGCGGCCCGGCCCCGGCCCGGGACGTGCCGTCCTGCTCCTCCCCGGCCCGTTCCCCCTCGGCGCGTTCCTGTTCGGCGCGTTCCTCCCCGGCCCGCCGGGCGGCCTCCCGGGCCAGCCGCACGCTCAGGGCGAGCAGCCGCTCCGCCTCCGCCCGGCCCGTCCCGCGGCGCGCGAACCCCTCGAAGGAGGCCTGGTAGCTGGCGGTGATCGCGACCTGCGCGCCGGCCCGGAAGTACCCCAGGTGCGCCGCCGTCACCGCCTCCGGCGCGTCCGCCAGCAGCCGGGCCGACCAGAGCGCGTCCGAGAGGTCGTGCCCGGCGTCGGCCAGCTGGTTCGACAGGCCGCCGTCGAGGACCAGCGGCCCCGCCGCCAGGGCGGCGGCGAAGCCCGGCCGGGCGGCCGCGGGCGGGGGAGCGGCGGGCACGGTCCCTCCTGCTGCGGTGGGGCTCCGGCGCTGCCGCGGGGCGCGGCGCGGAAGCCCGAAAGGGGGTGGATGCCTGAACTGTAGAGCCGCTGCGGCGGGTCCGGTGGCCAGGGGTCGGAGAACGGGCGCCGACGGGACCGTCCCGACGGATCCACCCGTACGAGTGATCGATATCCGCTGGCGGGCGTCCGCCGGTTGCGCTACGTTCTTCTCACTCGGAGAACAACTCCGGGGCGCAGCGCGGCGGCGGCACAACGGCACCGACCCGGAGGCAGGAGCACCATGGCGGCCGAGGACGACCACGGGAACGACGGCACGACCCAGGGCTCGGCGGGGCGCACCGCCGAGGCCGGGCACGGCGCCGAGCGCGACTGGCTCGCCGAGTACGACCCGCGCGCCTACACCCCCGTCGCGGTCACCGTCGACGTGGTCGCCCTGACGCTGCGCGCCGGCGAACTGCAGGTCCTGCTGGTCGAGCGCGGCGAGCCGCCCTACCGCGGCTGCTGGGCCCTGCCCGGCGGCTTCCTCCGCGCCGGCGAGGAGGACCTCCCCGGTGCCGCCGTCCGCGAACTCGCCGAGGAGACCGGCCTGCAGGGCACCCTGGAGGCCGCCGCGGCCCTCAGCCGGATCCACCTGGAGCAGCTCGGCAGCTACGGCGCCCCGGAGCGGGACCCGCGCATGCACGTGGTCTCCGTGGCCTACCTGGCCTTCGCCCCCGACCTGCCCGACCCGCAGGCCGGCACCGACGCCGCGGCCGCCGCCTGGCACCCGGTCTCCGCCCTCGAACCGACCGCCTCCCGAACGGCCGGGCCGCCCGCCGACACCCACGGGGGTGGCGTCGGCGGGCCGCCCGGCATCCGGCTCGCCTTCGACCACGCCGTGATCCTCGCCGACGGCCTGGACCGCGCCCGCGCCAAGATCGAGTACAGCCCGCTGGCCACCGCCTTCCTCCACCACGACTTCACCATCCCCGAGCTGCGCGCCGTCTACGAGGCCGTCTGGGGCGAGCGGCTGCACGCCGGCAACTTCCACCGCAAGGTGCTCTCCGTGCCCGGCTTCGTCGAGTCCACCGGCGCCACCACCGAACGCGGCGGCACCCGGGGCGGCCCCCGCGCCCGCACCTACCACGCGGGCGACGCCCGCCTCCTCCACCCGCCGCTGCTGCGCCCCTCCCACGAGGAGGACATCCGATGACGGCACCCCGCACCGCCCGGCCGCCCACCGGACCGGGCCCCGCACCGCGCACCTTCGCGGACGCGGCCGCCGCGGTGCTCGCCGCCACCGACCCGGCGGACGTCCTCCCCGCCGACCCGGCCGAGGCGGCCCGGCGGTACCGCCGCCTCGCCCGCCTCCTCCACCCGGACACCGCGTCCACCGCCGACCGGGCCCGCGCCACCACCGCCTTCCTCGCGCTCGGCCGGCTCTGGGAGCAGTACCAGGGGCCCGCCGGTGCCGCCGCCGAGCTGCGCACCGGCCGGCACACCTACCGGCTGGGGCCGGTCGCCGCCACGGGCGACATCGCCGTCCTGCGCGCCGCCACCACCGGGTCCGGCACCGAGGTGCTGCTCAAGATCCCGCGCAGCGCCGTCGACAACGACCTCCTCGAACGCGAGGCCGAGGCCCTCACCCGGCTCGCCCGCCACGGCGACCGCCGCTTCCACGCCTACGCCCCCACCCTGCTGGAGACCTTCCGCCACCAGGACACCGCCGACCCGGCCGGCGCCCCGCGCCAGGTCAACGCACTCGTCCGCCGCGAGGGCCTGCGCCCGCTGACCGACGTCCTCGCGGCCCACCCCGACGGCCTCGACCCGCGGGACACCGCCTGGATCTGGCGCCGCCTGCTCGTCGCCCTCGGGTACGCCCACCGCGCCGGCGTCCGGCACGGCGCGGTCCTCCCCGAGCACGTCCTCGTCCACCCCGCCGACCACGGCCTGGTCCTCGTCGACTGGTGCTACGCGGGCACCGGCGCGCCCGGCCCCGCTCCCGCTCTGGTGGAGCGCCACCGCGCGCTCTACCCGGCGGAGGTCCCCGCCCGACAGGCTGTCACCGAGGCCACCGACATCCACCTCGCCACCCGCTGCGTCCAGCTGCTCATGGGCGAGCGCGCCCCGCGGCAGATCCGCGCCTTCGTCGCCGGCTGCACCCTGCCCGCCGAGCCCCGCCGACCGCACGACGCCTGGAAGCTCCTCGCCGAGCTCGACGACCTGCTCCACACCCTCTACGGCCCGCGCACCTTCCGGCCGTTCCACCTACCACCCACCGCCTGAGGAGGCCCCGATGGGCAGCGGCACCTGGTCCACCGACGTCTACGACGCCGCCGCGCACTACCGCGCCGGCACCGGCGCCAGCGCCTTCGCCTACAGCGACGCCACCACCCGCGGCGCCCGCTCCGGCTGGAAGGCCCACCCCACCCTCGACCCGCACGGCCTCACCGTCCGCGAGAGCCGCGACTCCGCGGAGCACCCCGCCTCACTGGCCGTCGCCGTCCTCTTCGACGTCACCGGCTCCATGCAGACCGTCCCGCGGACGCTGCAGACCAAGCTCCCCGAGCTCTTCGGCCTGCTCCTGCGCAAGGGCTACACCGAGGACCCGCAGATCCTCTTCGGCGCCGTCGGTGACGCCACCTGCGACCGCGTCCCGCTCCAGCTCGGCCAGTTCGAATCCGACAACCGGATGGACGACGACCTCGGCAACATCCTGCTGGAGGGCGGTGGCGGCGGGCAGATGACCGAGTCCTACGAGCTCGCCATGTACGCCATGGCCCGCCACACCGCCCTCGACTGCGTCGAGCGCCGCGGCCGCAAGGGCTACCTCTTCCTCATCGGCGACGAACTGCCCTACGGCAAGGTCAAGGCCCGCGAGGTCCGCGCCGTCCTCGGCGAGGACATCCCCGAGGACGTCCCGGTCACCGCGATCCTCGCCGAACTCCGGCAGCTCTTCCACGTCTACTTCATCCTCCCTGCGGGCGCCGCCCACGCCGGCAACACCGAGGTCCTCGAAACCTGGCGCAAGCTGCTCGGCCAGAACGTCCTCGAACTCGACGACCTCGACGCCGTCTGCGAAACCATCGCACTGACCATCGGCCTCGGCGAGGAGGCCATCGACCTCCAGGAGGGCCTCGACGACCTCGCCGACATCGGGTCCGGCGCCGTCGCCAGCGTCGGCAAGGCCCTCGACCCGCTCGCCCGGCACAGCAGGGCGGCCGCCGTCCCCGGCGCCTCCCTGCTCGCCCCCGACGACCGCTCGGCAGCCGGCACCACCCGCCTCTGACCGCCACCGCCCCACCCGTGCCGCGGCCGCGCCCCCTCCCGGCCGGCCGCGGCACGGGCCGGGAGCGCCCCGCGACGGACCGTCCCGTGACCGACCGTCCCGCGACCGAGCGCCTCACCACCGACCGCCCCACCGCGCACAGAACGGGCACCGCCGTGACGCACCCCCGACTCGACGGCCACGTCATCGTCTGCGACCTCGGATTCGGCGACGCCGGCAAGGGCACCGTCGTCGACCACCTCTGCCGCGGCCCGCTCGGCCCCGACAGCCGCCACCCGGCCCGCGCCGTCGTCCGCCACAACGGCGGCGCCCAGGCCGCCCACAACGTGGTCACCGACGACGGCCGCCACCACACCTTCGCCCAGTTCGGCTCGGGCACCCTCGCCGGCGTCCCCACCCACCTCTCCCGGTTCATGCTGGTCGACCCGCTCGCCCTCGCCGCCGAGGCCCGCCACCTCACCGCCCTCGGCGTCCCCGACCCGTTCGCCCTGCTCACCGTCGACCGCCGCGCCCTGCTCACCACCCCGTACCACGCCGCCGCCAACCGCATCCGCGAACAGCGCCGCGGCCCCGACCGCCACGGCTCCTGCGGCCTCGGCATCGGCGAGACCGCGAGCTACGCCCTGGACCACCCCGAGGACGCCCCGACCGCCGACGACTGCACCCGCCCCACCCGCCTCCTCACCCTCCTCACCCGGCTCCGCGACCGCCTCGCCGACCACCTCGGCATCGCCCCCGCCGACCTCCCCGCCCCACCGCCCGCCGACTGCGCCGAGGCCTTCACCGCCTTCGCCGCCCGCGTCCGCCTCACCGACGCCGCCCACCTCGCCCGGCTGCTCCGCACCGGGCCGGTGATCTTCGAAGGCGCCCAGGGCGTCCTGCTCGACGAACAGCACGGCTTCCACCCCCACACCACCTGGTCCACCACCACCTTCGCCAACGCCGAGACCCTCCTCGCCGAGTCCGGCGCCCCCGCCGCCCTCCGGCTCGGCGTCCTGCGCACCTACACCACCCGCCACGGCCCCGGCCCGCTCCCCACCGAGGACAAGGCCCTCGACCTCCCCGAGCCGCACAACACCACCGGCCGCTGGCAGGGCGCCTTCCGCCTCGGCCACTTCGACACCCCCGGCCACCGCTACGCCCTCACCGCCGCCGGCGGGGCCCACGCCCTCGCCCTCACCCACCTCGACACCCCCGCCCGCCACCGCGGGCTGCGCCTCTGCGACGACTACGAACTGGACGGCGCACCCCTGCACGCCGTCACCACCGGCACGGCCGGCGACCTCGACGCCCAGGCCCGCCTCACCGACGCCCTGCTCCGCGCCCGACCCGGCACCCTCACCGACCCGGGCCCCGACCCGCAGGACTGGTCCGACGCGATCGCCGACCGGCTCGGCACCCCCGTCCTCCTGGAGTCCCACGGCCCGACGTCCCGTCAGAAACACCTCCGTCGAGCCGTCGCCCACCGCAGTACCATCCACCCCATGACCACAGACCAGGCCGACCGGAAGACCTACGGCCCCGGCTCGCACTGCCACTGGTGCGGCACCCCCTACAGCCCCGGCACCGCCCTCTGGCCCCGGACGTGCCCCGGCTGCAACGAGATCAGCTACCGCAACCCGCTGCCCGTGGTCGTCACCCTGCTCCCCGTCGTCTCACCCGAGGCCGACGGCCTGGTCGTCATCCGCCGCACCATCGAACCGGGCTGCGGCGAGCTCGCCCTCCCCGGCGGCTACATCGACTACGGCGAGAGCTGGCAGCAGGCCTGCGTCCGCGAACTCCGCGAGGAGACCGGCATCGAGGCCGACCACGACCGGGTCACCCTGGTCGCCACCGACTCCGACACCGCGGGCGGATTCCTCTGCCTCTTCGGCATGCTCCCCGCCCGTCGCCTCGACGACCTCCCGCCCTCCGTCCCCACATCCGAGACCGAGGGCTGGCAGTTCCTCCCCACCCCGTCCCGGCTGGCCTTCCCCTTCCACACCCGGGTGGCCCACGCCTGGTTCAACGGCGACTACGCCCACCTGGTCTGACCTCCGGCCGCCGACCGCCGCCGCGGTGCCGCAGCGCCGCGCCGTGCCACGGCGGGGGCCCCTGGCGCGCCCGACGATCACATGGCAAGGTCTGCTCGTCAGCCACCACGCGGGCGG
>NZ_JOAI01000026.1 GCF_000717715.1 Streptomyces sp. NRRL B-24484
CGTGCGGGTGCCGCGCCCCTCGGTGCGCCTCAGGCCCAGAGCTGGCCCTGCAGTGCCTCGACCGCGGCCTCGGTCGACTCGGCGGTGTAGATGCCGGTGGAGAGGTACTTCCAGCCGCCGTCGGCGACGACGAAGACGACGTCGGCCCGCTCGCCGGCCTTCGCGGCCTTGCGGGCGGCGCCGATCGCGGCGTGCAGGATGGCGCCGGTGGAGACGCCGGCGAAGATGCCCTCCTGCTGGAGCAGTTCGCGGGTGCGCTGCACGGCGTCGGCGGAGCCGACGCTGAAGCGGGTGGTGAGCACCTCGGCGTCGTAGAGCTCGGGGACGAAGCCCTCGTCGAGGTTGCGCAGACCGTAGACGAGGTCGTCGTAGCGGGGCTCGGCGGCGACGATCTGCACGCCGGGGACCTTCTCCCGCAGGTAGCGGCCGACGCCCATCAGGGTGCCGGTGGTGCCGAGGCCGGCCACGAAGTGGGTGACGGTGGGCAGGTCGGCGAGGATCTCGGGACCGGTGGTCGCGTAGTGTGCGCCGGCGTTGTCGGGGTTGCCGTACTGGTAGAGCATCACCCAGTCGGGGTGCTCGGCGGCGATCTCCTTGGCGATCCGCACGGCGGTGTTGGAGCCGCCGGCGGCGGGCGAGGAGATGATCTCGGCGCCCCACATGCGGAGTAGCTCGCGCCGCTCCTCGCTGGTGTTCTCCGGCATGACGCACACCATGCGGTAGCCCTTGAGCTTGGCGGCCATGGCCAGCGAGATGCCGGTGTTGCCGCTGGTGGGCTCCAGGACGGTGCAGCCGGGAGTGAGCCTGCCGTCGGCCTCGGCCCGCTCGATCATGTGCAGCGCCGGGCGGTCCTTGATCGAGCCGGTGGGGTTGCGGTCCTCCAGCTTGGCCCAGAGGCTCACCAGGCCGTCGGCATTCCCGGGTACGGCTGCCGACAGGTTCGGCAGCCGTACCAGCGGGGTGTTGCCGACGGCCTCGAGGGGGCTGTCGTAGCGCATTACTTCATGCCGCCGGCGACGGCGGGGAGGATGGTGACGCTGTCGCCGTCGGCGAGGGCGGTGCTGATGCCCTCGAGGAAGCGGACGTCCTCGTCGTTGAGGTAGACGTTGACGAAGCGGCGCAGCTCGCCGGCGTCGAGGAGGCGCTCGGCGATGCCGGGGTGACGGCTGTCGAGGTCCTGGAACAGCTCGCCGAGGTTGGTGCCGGAGCCTTCGACGGCCTTGGCGCCGTCGGTGTAGGGACGGAGGATGGTCGGGATACGGACCTCGATGGCCATGGCTGCGCTCCTGTGGAGGTGGGTCGGGTGGGCCGCCGCACGCGGCGCGGCAGGGGTGACGGCCCCGGGGCGGCCGGGGCGGGCTGGCGGTGCCGAGTCAGTGGGCGTCGGCGGTGCCGGGACAGATCGCGCTGGCGAGCCGGCACAGGTCGACGTGCAGGCGCGCCACGAGGCGGATGCCTGGGGCCTGGTTGCTCACATCGACGGAACGCATGGGCTCATCGTATAGATTCCCGCCCCCGCAGCGGCATCCACGTCTCGCGATCCGGATGGTTTCGTTTCCCATGTCGAGACGACGGCCCGCCACCGGCACATCGTGGCCGGTCGGCGGGCCGTGCGCCGCGGCGGCCGGTCAGGCGCTGTACTCCTCGACGACCTGGACGTCTTCCTCCGTGATCACGCCGTCCACGATGCGGAACGAGCGGAATTCGTACGGGTCCTCATCGCCGTTGCCCTCGGCGGTGGAGACGAGGACGTAGTGCGCCTCGGGCTCGGAGGCGTAGCTGACGTCGGTGCGCGAGGGGTAGGCCTCGGTCGCGGTGTGCGAGTGGTAGACGATCACCGGGACCTCGTCGCGGTCGTCCATCTCCCGGTAGAGCTTGAACAGGTCACCGGAGTCGAACTCGTAGAAGGTGGGCGACCGGGCCGCGTTGAGCATCGGGACGAACCGCTCGGGCCGGCCGCTGCCCTCGGGGCCGGCGACCACTCCGCAGGCCTCGTCCGGGTGGTCGGCGCGGGCGTGGGCCACGATGCGGTCGCGCAGTTCTCGGGTGATGGTCAGCATGCGGCCAGGATAGCCACGGCCGGCCCCGGGTCAGGGTCCGGGACCGGCCGTCGTCTCGACTGCCGGACGCCCGCCGGACGGCCGGCGGGGGTCCGGCGGATCAGCGGTCGGCGCCGGCGACCGGACGATCGCGGTCCTCGCCGCGGACCGCCTCGGGGCGGGTGCGGGCGAGCACCAGGTAGCCCGCGGTCAGCAGGACGGCCCAGACCGGGAAGACGTAGAGCGAAATCCGGGCGTCCTCGTCGAAGCCGATGAGGACGACGACCAGGACGAGGAAGGCGAGCGCGAGCCGGCTCGGCCACGCGCCGCCGGGGGCCTTGAAGGTCGGGGCGGGCAGCCGGCCGTCCTGCCAGGCGCGGCGGTAGCGGATCTGGGCGACCAGGATGACGGCCCAGGTCCACAGGCCGCAGACGGTGGCGACGGAGGTGACGTACTCGAAGGCCTTACCGGGGGCGAGGTAGTTGAGCACCACGCCGACGCCCATGAGCAGGCAGGAGACGGTGATCGCGGCGGCCGGGGTGCGGCGGCCGTTGAGCGCGGTGAGCCTGCCGGGGGCCTGGCCGCGCAGGGCGAGGTCGCGCAGCATCCGGCCGGTGGAGTACATGCCGGAGTTGCAGGAGGAGAGGGCGGCGGTGAGCACCACGAAGTTGATGACGGAGGCGCCGGCCGGGATGCCGACCTTCTCGAAGGCGGCGACGAACGGGCTGACGCCGGGGGCGAACTCCTGCCACGGGACGAGCGAGAGGATGACGACCAGGGCGCCGATGTAGAACAGCGCGATCCGCCACGGCAGGGTGTTGATGGCGCGCGGCAGGGTCCGGGCCGGGTCCTCGCTCTCGCCGGCGGTGACACCGACGAGTTCGACGCCGAGGTAGGCGAACATGACGATCTGAAGGGTCATCACGGCGGCGCCGACACCCTTGGGGAAGAAGCCGCCGTCGGCCCACAGGTGGGTGACCGAGGCGGTGTCGCCGGCGTCGGAGAAGCCGAGGGTGAGCACGCCGACGCCGATGAGGATCATGCCGAGGATGGCGGTGACCTTGACCATGGAGAACCAGAACTCGATCTCGCCGAAGAGCTTCACCGAGATCAGGTTGGCGCCGTAGAGCAGCACCAGGAAGGCGAGCGCGCTGGCCCACTGCGGGATGCCGGGCGCCCAGTACCGCACGTACACCGCGGCCGCGGTGGTCTCGGCCATGCCGGTGACCACCCAGAACAGCCAGTACGTCCAGCCGGTGACGAAGCCGGCGAACGGGCCGAGGAACTCCCGGGCGTACTCTGAGAAGCTGCCGGAGACCGGGCGGTAGGTGAGGAGTTCACCGAGCGCCCGCATGATCACGAAGATCACCAGGCCGGCCACCGCGTAGCTGAGGATCAGGCTGGGGCCGGCCTTGGAGATGGCCGTGCCGGCACCGAGGAAGAGGCCGGTGCCGATGGCACCGCCGATGGCGATCATCTGGATCTGGCGGCTGCCCAGTCCGCGGGCGTAGCCCTCCTCGTCCGGCTCGGTGTCGATCGCCTCGTCGTAGCGCTGATCGGCCATGGGCGTACCGTCCTCGGGTCGTGGGGAGGTGAGAAGTCGTACCACGGCACGCACGGATACCGGTGTTCATCTGAGCGTTAATTGAGCATGTCATGTCCGGACCCGTCCCGATGTGCCCGAAATGCCGCACCCCCGCGTCCACATGGTGGACGCGGGGGTGCGGGCGCTCTCCGGGATGACGGCGGGTCAGCCGGCCATGGCCTCCAGCAGCGACTCCTGCATGCCGCCGAGCCAGAGGTAGGCCATCACCAGCGGCTTGCGCGGGTCGCTGTCGGGCAGTGCGTACAGCCCTTCCTCGTCCTCCTCGGTGACGTCCAGTCGGGAGCCGAGGGTGAGCCGCAGGTCGTTGAGGGCGCCGAGCCAGCGCGCGCAGTCCCCGGCCGGGACGGTCAGCACGCCGCCGTCGCCGCCGAGCCCGTCCAGGGCGCGGACCACGCTCAGCGCGTCGTCGCGCTTGCGGGCCCGCAGGTCCAGCTCGGTGTAGCGGCGGAACTCGCCCGCCATCGCCCTGGTCTCGGAGTCGACGGGCTCGCCCGGCTCGCCGTACGCGTCGGGGAAGAGCCGGGCCAGCGCGGGATCGGCGGGGGCCTCGGTCGGCCCCTCGGCGAACAGCGCGGCCAGCGGGTCGTCGCCGACTCCGCCGGGGCCGGGGCCGATCAGTTCCAGCATCTGCACCTCCAGCGACCGGAGGATGGACGCCTCCACCTCGTCGAGCGCGATCGCCGCGGCGCCCTCGCCGGCGCTCTCGAACAAGCCAGCCATGAGTCCTGAATCAGCCCCGTTCGCGTGTCTGTGGGTCTCGGTGTGTGGTGACGCGGACGCGGCGCCGGCCCTGCCGGCGGCGCGCCGCCCGGCCCGGGCGGGCCGTCGCGCGTCAGTCGTGCTGGAGGGTGGCCCAGAGCCCGTAGCCGTGCATCGCCTGCACGTCACGCTCCATCTCCTCGCGGGTGCCGCTGGAGACGACGGCGCGGCCCTTGGTGTGCACCTCCATCATGAGTTCGCGGGCCTTGTCCTTCGGGTAGCCGAAGTAGGCCTGGAACACGTACTGGACGTAGCTCATCAGATTCACCGGGTCGTTGTGGACGATGGTCACCCACGGTGTGTCCGGTTCCACCACCGGAAGGCCTTCGACCTCCGGGCGCTCGATCTCGACCGGCGCGACACTCACGACTGGCTCTCTCCTCTGCAGCTGACCGGGGTGAAGGCGGGTCTCCCCCTGCCCTCATGCTTCCATCCGGGGGACTTCGGAGCGAATCCGGGTCGACATCGCGCGAGAGAAATCGTCAATCTGACGCTAAGTGGTAGTAGCATCATCGTCATGGACGCCATCACCGCGCACCGTTCCACCGCGCTGCTCACCGACCGCTACGAGCTGACCATGCTGCAGGCCGCGCTGCGCAGCGGTGCCGCACACCGCCGCTCGGTCTTCGAGGTGTTCACCCGGCGCCTGCCGAACGGCCGCCGCTACGGCGTGGTCGCCGGCACCGGCCGGGTGCTGGACGCCGTCGAGGCCTTCCGCTTCACCGGGCCCCAGCTGGACTGGCTGGCCGACCAGCGGGTGGTCGACGACGCGACCCTGCGCTTCCTCGCCGACTACCGCTTCTCCGGCGACATCCACGGCTACCCCGAGGGTGAGGTGTACTTCCCCGGCTCGCCGCTGCTGACCGTCGAGGGCAGCTTCGCCGAGGCCGTGATCCTGGAGACGCTGGTCCTCTCCATCCTCAACCACGACTCGGCGATCGCCGCCGCGGCCTCCCGGATGACGGCCGCCGCCGGCGACCGCCCGGTGATCGAGATGGGCGCGCGCCGCGCCCACGAGGCCGCCGCCGTCTCCGCCGCCCGCGCCGCGTACATCGCGGGCTTCAGCGCCACCTCCGACCTGGAGGCCGGCTTCACCCACGGCATCCCCACCACCGGCACCGCCGCCCACGCCTTCACGCTGCTGCACGACACCGAGCGCGACGCCTTCACCGCCCAGGTGGAGTCGATGGGCCGCGGCACCACGCTGCTGGTCGACACCTACGACCTGGCCGAGGCCGTCCGCACCGCCGTCGAGGTCGCCGGCCCCGAGCTCGGCGCCGTCCGCATCGACTCCGGCGACCTGACCCTGCTCGCCCACCGGGTGCGCCGCCAGCTCGACGACCTCGGTGCGCACAAGACCCGCATCATCGTCACCTCCGACCTGGACGAGTACGCCATCGCCGCGCTGGCCGCCGCCCCCGTCGACGGCTACGGCGCGGGCACCAGCCTGGTCACCGGCAGCGGCCACCCCACCTGCGCGATGGTCTACAAGCTGGTCGCCCGCGAGAGCGTGCCCGGCGGACCGCTCGTCCCGGTCGCCAAGCGCTCGGCCGGCGGCAAGACCAGCACCGGCGGCCTCAAGTGGGCGGCCCGCCGGCCCGATGCGGACGGCGTCGCCGAGGCCGAGGTCGTCGGCACCGGTCCGGTGCCCGCCGAGCTCGAACCGCACCTGCTGCACGTCCCGCTGGTCAGCGGCGGCGAGGTCGTGGGGCGCGAACCGCTGGAGGCGGCGCGCGACCGGCACCGGCGTGCCCTCGCGGCGCTCCCCATGTCGGCCACCCAGCTGTCGAAGGGCGACCCCGTGATCGTCACCGAGCTGCAGAGCGGCGCGACCGCCGCCGGGTGAGCCCGCCGGGCCTTCCGCCGGTGCGCGTCACTCCCTACAGTCTTCTCGGCACCACCACGCCCTCCACGCCACCACCACGCCTCACCCGCGGCCCCGGCCCCGGTTCCGGCCGCACCACCCGCAACGTCCGCACCCCCTGCACCACCTGCACCGTCTGCATTACCCGCACCACCCGCACCACCCGTACCGCCCGAACCGCCCGACCCCCGACGGCGGGACCGCCGCCGCGGACCGCCCCCACCGAGAGAAGCCAGCCATGCACCGGGCCCTGATCGTCGTCGACGTGCAGAACGATTTCTGCGAAGGCGGCAGTCTGGCCGTCGGCGGCGGCGCCGAAGTGGCCGCCGCCATCACCGACCTGATCGCGGACGCCTCCCCCGGCTACAGCCACATCGTCGCCACCCGGGACCACCACATCGACCCCGGGGCGCACTTCGCCGAGGAGCCGGACTACGTCACCTCCTGGCCCGCGCACTGCGTGGCCGGCACCGAGGGCGTCGGTTTCCACCCCAACTTCGCCCCCTCGGTCACCTCGGGCGCGATCGAGGCGGTCTTCGACAAGGGCGCGCACGCGGCCGCGTACAGCGGCTTCGAGGGCCGCGACGAGAACGGCGGGACACTGGCCGACTGGCTGCGCACCCGGGACGTCACCGAGGTCGACGTGGTCGGCATCGCCACCGACCACTGCGTGAAGGCGACCGCGCTCGACGCCGCCCGCGAGGGCTTCACCACCCGGGTGCTGCTCGACCTGACCGCCGGCGTGGCGGCCGGCACCACCGAGGCCGCGCTGTCCGAACTGCGCGCCGCAGGTGTCGAGTTGACCGGCAGTCCCGTTCTGCACTGAGTCCGTGCCCGGCGCGGCCGGGGCGGGTCAGCGGTCGGTGACCACCAGCTCGACCACGTCCACCCCGCCGGCCCGGAAGGCCTCGCGGAGCTCGCCGCCGACCTCGTCCGGTTCGGCGGCGACCCGCGCGCCGGAGACGTACACCACCCGCACCCCCAGGTACTCCATCCGGTGCTGCTCCCCGCGCACCCAGGCGGCCTCGCCCTCGCTGACGCAGCGCAGGTCGGAGTCGACGGCCACCGCAACACCGACCTCCGGCCAGTACAGGTCGGGCACCGCCACGAAGGTGCCGCCGCGCATCCGCAGCTCGGGGCCGGCCAGGGGGGCGGGCAGCAGCCACTCGTCCACCAGCTCGCCGATCCGGGCGAGCACCGACTCCCGTTCCGCGGCGAGGAGTTCGTCGAGCGCGGCACGCACCCGCGGCTCCGCCGGCAACCCGGCCTCGCCGAGCTCCGCCACCAGCTCCTGCAGGGTGCAGCCGCCCTCGGTGCGGGTCACCGCCTCGCGGAGCATCGCCCGCAGCACCGCCGGACGGACGGCCCCGCTCTCGAAGGCCCCGGAGTCCGTCCACTCGCGCACGGCGTCGGCCACGGCGCGCGCCACCGGCGCGCAGGCCAGGCCGTGCACCGAGCGGGCCACCAGCTCCCGACCGGTGCGCAGGATCCGAACGGAGCCGGCGTCCTTCAACCGCCGCTGACGGGGCACCAGCACCTCCACGCCGGTGACGGCCGGCAGCCGGGGCACCGAGGCGAAGCCGTACAGCGCCAGCGCCGCCGCGCCGGTGATCACGGCGCCCTCACGGCCGCCCTCGTCCCGGCCGTTCTGCGCCGCGTAGAGCAGGGCCGCCCACATCCGCTGCTCGGGGGTCGGGTCGCCGCCCTGGAGCAGGTAGACACGGGGCAGCATCCGCTGCCACGGCCCGCCGCGCCGGCAGTGCTCGGTGACCGCCCGGGCGGGCACGCCGCGTGCCCGCAGCTGGCTCGCGGTGACCACGTTCTGCTGACGCCGCGCCAGCTCTTCGAGCGAGAGCGGCTGGGAAGGAATCCGGTAGCTCATGTCGACACCCTCCCCAACGCCGCCACAGTCGCACGCTCGACTTGACGACCTGTTACCCAACCGTCGCGAAAACGGGACGGCTCCGTCCTAAAGTCCCCATACCCTCACTCGTTCGACGTATGGGACGTTCACTCGAATGCCGGATTAGATCGGACTTGGGGCATGACGATCCGTTTTTCATCGAATCGGTACATCAACGATCATGGAGTGGGGGTACCCCGATGATCAGCGATTACTGACCCAGAGTGACCAAGGCCATACGGTGGAGCACCACCCGCCGACCACCGGCAGCCGCCGAATTGCCTACCATCGGCTCATGCCACGTGACGAGATCCCCGGCCTGCGCGCCGCCCAACTGCGCCTCGGCCGCCTGCCCGGCTACGTCCGCCGGCCCGACCTCGCCCGCCGCAGCAGCGCGGACGGCCACACGTACAAGAAGGGCTGGGAGGTCCGCTTCACCGCCCGTACGGAGGCCGAGATAACGGAGATCCGCGATCTGGTGATCGCCGCCGGATTCGCCCCGGCCCGGCCGTTCTTCAAGGGCCACCAGCTGATCCAGCCGGTCTACGGCATCGCCGCCGTCCAGGCCTACCTGGCAGCCAGGGAGGCCTTCGAGGAGCTCACCCGGGCCCGCGCCGCCGGTACGGACGCCACCGGAGCGGCCACCTCCGGCACCCCGCTGGACCGCGCGAGGACGCTGCCGATCCCCGAGCAGGTCTACCGCGAGGCCGCGGCCCCGGTCGCCGCGGCCGCAGCTGCGGCGGCTGCGGCCGGCGCGGCGGCGCTGGCGGCGAACAGCGCGGGCACGGTGGCCCCGGCCGGTGCGGCACCGGCCGGAGCCTCCGTCCGCGAGCTGTCCGGAGTCCCGGTCACGGCCGGCCCGCGGGCCGGCGCACACGGCCGGCGCCCCGCGGCCAGCGGCGTCAGCGCAGGCGGTCGTACGTCCTGAAGGTGTAACTCGCGTCGTACGACAGCATGTTGCCGCTCGCGGCCGGGAGGCCGAGTCGGTGGGACAGCAGCCCGGTCAGCGGGCCGCAGCCCTCCGGCGCGGGGGCGGCGAAGGTGTCGTCGTACGCGGAGAAGTGGATCAGCGGCGGGTTCCTGGAGACCCACTCCGAGGAACCCGCCCGCTTGAAGTGCAGGCCCACCGGCGTGCTCCGACCGACCTCGCAGCCGCCCGGCGGCAGCAGCGGGCCGGAGAGCCGGAAGCGCATCTCCATGCTGCCGGTGTAGAAGTCCGAGGCACCGCCGTACTCCGCCTCCAGCGACAGCCCGAGAACGGGGCTGCGGTCGCCGGCCGGGGTCCCGGTGAGGCCGCCGGGCACCGCGACCGGGTCGCCGCCGTGCCACGCACCCCAGACCTGCCCGGGCGTCCCGTCCGCGAGCGGGCCCTCGGCGTGCACCATCATGATCGGCCGCAGCACCGGGAGGTCGGCGGCGCCCAGCCGCAGCCGCGGGGCGGCCAGGTGCACCTCGCACCGCCAGCGTGCCGGGTCGACGCCCTGCGGGAGCTCCGGGCAGTCGGCGTAGCCGGCCTCCAGCGCAGCCAGCTCGGCCTCCGGGGTCGGGGCGGCTGCGGAGTCTGTCACGGAACCGGCGGCAGGGGTGCCGGCGGCGGGGGTGCCCGCCGGGGCCGCCGGGCGGGCACCGGCGGCGTGGGCCGCGGTGGGGGCGGCGAGGGCGAGACCGGTGGCCGCGGCGGCGGCCAGCGCCGCGATGCCGGCCCGGTGGGTCCTGCGGGGGCGGGTGCCGCCCGGGCGCGCGCCGCCGATCGCGGTGCGGCGCGGTCCGTCTGCGGTCGGTGCGGTGTCGGCGTGCTGCCCGGTGGTGTCGGTTTCCATGACGGACAGCCTGCTGCCCGGGCGCGCCCGGCCGACATCGGTGAGAGCCCGGACCGCGCCTGGACGGCACCCTGACTTCGCGTCAGGGACGACCCCGGTCGCTGTCGGGCCACTCCGCGGCCCGGCTGCCGTTCGGACGCGGCCGGCGGGAGCAGGGCCGCCCGGCAGAACCGTCAGGGCACCGCCGCCGGGACGGGTGCGGGCCCGGTGGGCTCCCCGGGCTCCACTGGCTCTGCGGTGTCGATGTGGACGGTCGCCGCGACCAGACGCGGCACGGCCTGCTTCAGCGCCCGTTCGGCGGCCTCCGCGACCCGGTGGCCCTCCGCGACTGTGAGCGAGCCGTCGACGGCCACCTCGGCCTCGGCACGCAGCGCGTGGCCGACCCAGCGCATCCGCAGGGCACCCACCCCGCGCACGCCGTCCACCTCGCGCAGCCGGCGCTCGGCGGCGTCCACCAGCGCGGGCTCGACGCCGTCCATCAGCCGACGGCCGACCTCCCGCACCGAACTGCGCAGCACCACCAGTATCGCGGCGGTGATCACCAGGCCGACCAGCGGATCGGCGACCCGCCAGCCCAGCGCCGAACCGCCCGCCCCGAGCAGGACGGCCAGCGAGGCCAGCCCGTCGGCACGCGCGTGGACGCCGTCCGCGACCAGCGCGGCCGAACCGATCCGGCGGCCGGTGCGGATGCGGTAACGTGCCACCCACTCGTTGCCCAGGCAGCCCACCACCGCAGCAGCCGCCACCGCCCAGACGTGGCCCACCTGTTGCGGGTGGAGGAGCCGGTCGACGGCGGTCGCGGCGGCCAGCACGGCGGACACCGCGACGGTGGCCACCACGGCCACCCCTGCGAGGTCCTCCGCCCGTCCGTAGCCGTACGTGAAGCTGCGGTCGGCCGCGCGGCGGCCGAGCAGGAAGGCGATGGCGAGCGGGACGGCGGTGAGCGCGTCGGCCACGTTGTGCACGGTGTCGCCGAGGAGCGCGACCGAGTCCGAGAGCAGCACCACACCAGCCTGCAGGACGGCGGTGAGGACGAGGACGAGGAGCGAGATCCACAGGGTCCGCAGCCCGTCGGCGGAGGTCTCCATGGCCTCGTCGACCTTGTCGGAGGCGTGGTGGGAGTGCGGACGGAGCAGGTGGCCGAGTCGGGCGGGGGCGCCGCGGCCGTGGGTGTGGTGACGGTGCGCACCGCACTGACGCTTGTCTTGGTGGTGCACGTGATGGTGCACGTGGTGGTGCACGTCGCGACGGCGCTCGTGCTCGTCGTGTGCTTCGTGGCCGTCGTGTGCTTCGTGGTCGTCGAGCGGGGACTCGTGGGGGCGGACGTGGTGGGCGTGGTGGGTCTCGTCGGCGCGAGGCGCGCAATGGACGTCGCGGGCGTGCGGGTCCCGTGGGGGGTGCGGGTGAGCGGATGGATGCGCCGGATCCGTCATGCGCCCCACGGTCGCACATCGACACCGCGTCAGCCACTACCGTCCTACCCTCCGTGACCAGGTGCGATACCCTCGCACCTGCCGGAGGCCCCGGCCGGGTGACTGATTGACCGTCACATCGCCGCGCGCCCAGGCGGGTTCCCGCGCACATCGGCGGGACTTGTCACCCAAAGCAGCCGCACGAGGGCCTAGAGTGAGCACCGGGCTACCCTTCCGACGCAACCAGATCGAGAGGCTGATGTGACTGATCGTCATGTCCCTGCCACAGCATCGATCAGCCCCGCGGCCGACGCCGGTCTGGCAGCCATGCCCCTGGAATTCACGGCGTTCTGCGAACTGCACCGCCCCCGGTACCTGAGTTACGCCCGGGTCTGGTTCCACGATCCGTCCGCGGCCGGCCGGGTGGTCGACCACGCGTTCCGCACGCTCGCCCAGGTGTGGCCCGAGGTCCTGGGCAGCTCCAATCCGACCGCCATCGCCTGGCAGATCCTGCGGAGCACCGTCGCCGAGTGCGAGCGTCCGAACAGCGAGCCGCTCGCCGAGCACCGCCCCGCGCCGGCCGACGAGGACCTCGCGATCCTGCACTACGTGGTGGGCCTGGCCGCGCCCGAGATCGCCGACGTGGTGGGTGCGGAGACCGCCAGTGTCGCCGGGCAGCTCCGGCACGCGCTGCGCCGGATGCCCCAGGAGTGGTGACCGGCCGCGTTCCGGCCGCGTTCGCGTCCGGTGATCCGAATCACCGCACGCCCTGCTGACGGACGGCGCCGCACGGGCGAATGATGATCTCCAGTCGACCGGACGGAGAACCCACGTGTCCATCGAGCACACCGTCGCCGTGTTCGAACAGCAGGCCACCGCCTGCGCCGAACTCGGCTCCCCGCTGTACGCCGCCCTGCTGCACCGCGCTGCGGTCGACGTCCGCGACGGCGGACCCTGCGCGGCCGCCGTCGCCGGCCACGAGGACGACGCCGGGCCGCAGGCCGTGGCACTGCGGCTGCTCGGCGGCGTGCACGCCCTGGTCCTCACCGGACGGGCCCCGGACCTCGCCGCCCACTACCCGAGCGCCGGCGGCAGCACCGACCCGGCGCGGCCCGAGGCCGCCTGGCCCGCCTTCCGACAGGCCGTGGCCGACAACCTGCCGTGGGTCCGGGACTGGCTGACCCGGCCGCCGCAGACCAACGAGGTCGGCCGCTCGAACCTGCTGATCGCCGGCCTGCTGCACACCCTGGGCGAACGGCGCCTGCCGATCCGGCTGCTCGAACTCGGCTCCAGTGCCGGCCTCAACCAGCTGGCCGACCGCTTCCACTGCTCCTCCCCCGGCTACTCCTGCGGGCCCGCCGACTCGCCCGTGCAGCTGCCCGACGCCTGGCGCGGCGCGCCGCCCTCCTGGCTGCCCGCCCGGGCCGAGCCGCTCGCCTTCGTGGAGCGCCGCGGTTGCGACCTCACCCCGATCGACCCGCGGTCGGCGGAGGGCTCGCTCGCCCTGCGCGCGTACGTGTGGCCCGACCAGCCGGCCCGGACGGCCCGTCTGGAGGGGGCGCTCCGGCTGGCCGCGGAGCTGCCCACCCGGGTCGAGGCCGCCGGCGCCGCCGACTTCCTGGCCGACGCCGAGGTGGCCGAGGGGACGCTCACCGTGGTCTGGCACTCGGTCATGCGCCAGTACGTCCCCGCGGAGGAATGGGCGCGGGTGGAGACGGAGTTGGCCCGGCTGGCCGCATCCTCATCGTCCACCGCGTCCTTCGTGCACATCGCCTTCGAGCCCCGGCGGATCGGCGACCGGCACCGGTTCGTGCTCGCCGTCCGGAGCGGCGACGGCCCGGTGGAACTGCTCGCCGAGGCCGCCCCGCACGGGCTGCCCGCCTGGCCCGCGGAGCCGGGCTGGACGACGGCCTGAGGACCGGCAGTCTCCGGACGCCGCCGGGGCGGCCGGTCGCCCCGTTGCCCCGGCCTCGCGGGCCTCGCCGGCCGGCGGGGCAGCGAGGCAGCGGGGACGGGGCGGCAGCGGGACGGACGCAGGGTCAGAGGCGGATGCCGGTGACGTCGTACAGGTGGTGCACGGGGTCGTGGATCAGGTACTGCGCGAAGGTCTCGACGGTGAACCGCGCTCCGTCGCTCCGCAGGCCGGTGCGCTGCCACTGCTCACCGGACACGCCGGCGAAGGACTGCGCCAGCTGCTCGGCTGCAGCGGCCAGGTCGACGCTCACGGTGGCCGGGTCCTGCTCGTTGTAGCGCTCGGCGACCGCGGTCTCGTCCTGGTCCCAGTTGGCGAAGGGCGGGGCGTCCTCGGTGAGCATCAGCACCAGCCGCTGGTCGAAGAGGCGGAAGACGTCCCGGACGTGGCAGGCGTACTCCAGCGTGGACCAGACCTCGGGCCGCGGGCGGCGCCGCAGCTCGGCGGGGTCGGCCGCCAGCAGTCGCTGCCACTCGGCGGCGTTGGCGCGCACCATGGCCGGCACGTCCTCGCGGGCCACGGCCGGTGTGTCCAGTCCGCAGTCGTCGCAGAAGCGGTCGAGGACCCAGGTCCAGTCCTTGGTGTCAGGAGTGATCATGCACCCAGGATGCCGCCGGCCGGTCCCGCCCCACCAGTGGCGGGAACGCCAGTGACCGCCAAGATGCTGCCACCTGCCGGCCCCAGGTGTCGCGGTGGGTCGGATCTCGGACCGGGGCCCGGGCAGGTGTACGGGGCAGGGTTCGTCGCAGGTCGCTCCGTCGCAGGTCGCTCCGTCGCAGGTCGCTCCGTCGCAGGTCGCTCCGTCGCAGGTCGCTCCGTGGCGGGTCGCTCCGTGGCGGGTGTGGTGGCTCGGCCCGGAGGGTCGGCATCCGGGACGTACGGGGGCGCACTCCGTCCGGGGTGGGTGGGCGGCAGGGCCCGCGCGGTCGCCGGGGAGGTCGGCACCCGGGCGCGGCCACGGCAGCCATCGGGCCCGACCGCTCGGCCCGAAGCAGGTGGTGAGCCGGCGTCGGAGAGCACGGCAGCCCACCCACGGCCGCGCGGCCGAGACGGCACGGAGGATGTGGGAGACGCACGGGAGGCGAGGGACGCGGGGCATCACGAGGTGCTCGTTCATGGCCCCATGGCAGCACGATCCGAACCGCCCGGACGGAACCAGCCCTCGGCCTGTGGACAACTCCGCTGTTCCCGAGATCCTTCATTCCTTCGGGTGATCCCACTCCTCCTCGGGGCCGGTCGGACACCCGCCGGGTCACGGACTGCGGCGGGCACGAGCGGAAGGCCGCGGGTGAGAACGTCCGGCAGAGGCACCGGGCGGGGACACCACGCCGGGACAGCGCGATAAATGCGTTGCGTCCGGTCGCGGGCGTTCGCCGAGAATGACCGGGTGAACGTCGCTGCCCCCGAGACCTGGTCCATCGATCCCGCGCCGGTCGGCGATCCCGACTGCCGGGCGATGCTGCACGCGTACCTCGACGAACTGATCAGCCGCTACTACGGCAGGCCGGCCGAGAAGGCGGAGATCGCCCACGAGGCGGGCGACGGCACCGACCTGCACGGCGACTGCGGGGTCTTCCTGCTCGCCAGGGCCGACCGGACACCGGTGGCCTGCGCCGGAATCCGCTGGCTCTCGGCGGACACCGGCGAGCTGACCAGGGTGTTCGTCACCCGATCCGCCCGCCGGGGCGGCGCCGGGCGACGCCTGATCGCCGCCGCGGAGGACGTCGCACGGGCCCGCGGGGTGACCCGGATGGTGCTCAACACCCGCCGCGACCTGACCGAGGCGATCGCGCTGTACACCCGACTCGGATACCGCCCGACCGACCCGTACGGCGACGACCCGTACGCCGAGATCTGGCTCTCGAAGGAACTGGCATGACCGAGCACGAGCACGACACCACGACGGCCGAGCCCGCACCGGCCGCCCCTGTGGGCCTGACCGTCCGCGAGGCGACCCCGGACGACTGGCCCGCGATCTGGCCGTTCCTGCGGGACATCGTCGCGGCGGGCGACACCTTCACCTGGCCGCGGGACATCTCCGAGGCCGACGCCCGGGACATGTGGCTCAAGCGGCCTCCGGGCCGGACGGTGGTCGCTGTCGATGCCGACGGCACCGTCCTCGGCACCGCGGAGACCCACCCCAACCAGGCCGGACCGGGCTCGCACATCGCCAACGCGGGGTTCATGGTCGACCCCCGCCACGCGGGCCGCGGCGTGGGCCGCGCGCTCGCCGAGCACGTCATCGCCCAGGCCCGCGCCGACGGCTACCGGGCCGTCCAGTACAACGCCGTGGTCGCGACCAACCACCGGGCCGTCGCGCTGTGGAAGTCCCTGGGCTTCGAGACCGTCGGCACCGTCCCCGAGGGCTTCCGGCACGCCGAACTCGGCTACGTCGACCTGCTGGTGATGTACCGGAAGCTCTGACCTGCAGCCGACGGCCGACGGCCGGTCGGTGGGCGCTCGGCCGCCGGGGTCAGCCGCCCGCCAGCGCCGCCCGGAGCCGGTGGGCCAGCCGGTCCATCTCGGCCGGCCCGACCGCGGCGGCTGCGTCCTTGCCGAGCAGGCCGAACACCCGCGGCCCGCGCAGTTCCGCGGGCTGGCCCGGGCTGCGCGGCACGATGTGGAAGTGCACGTGGGCGAAGCCCTCCGCCTCGGCGAACTGCGCCACGTACGTCTTCGCGCACCCCGTCACCTCGGCGAGCGCCCTGGAGAGCCGGACCTGCCAGTGGCCGAGGCCCGCGGCCTCCTCGTCGGTCAGCTCGGCGATCGCCGTCACGTGCCGCCGGGGCAGCAGCACGAGCCACCCCGGCAGCGCGGAGCCGAAGGCGTGGGCCACCCGCCAGTGCTCGTCCCCGCCGATCAGCTCGCGCGGAGGCAGGCCTTCCGGGTCGCCGGTGCGAACACATGTGTAACAATTCACGGCCGCAAACCTAGCGCGGCGGCAGCCGTCCGTAATCAACGATTGTGGAAACCGGGACGGTTCAGCTGGTGGTGTCGTCGTCCTGAACCGCACAGATCGCGTCGACCGCGGCCTGCCCCAGCCCCGGGAACACCGACGAAAGCATCGCCTCGCAGACCGCCGCCTCCTCCGGCGTCTTGGGCCCGTCCGCGAAGGCCGGCGCCGGGGCGGCGAAGACGGTGACGGCGGCGGACATGGCGAGGACGGCGCAGAGCTTCTTCAACATGTGACGGCCCTTCAGGTGCTGGGGACAAGTAGTCCACCAGTACCCGAAGGGCCGTCGCTGTTTTCGAACGTTCCGCCGTTCGTAGGCGTGTCAGCGGTAGGGCGTACCGCCCGCCGGAGGCTGCTGCGGCGGGTACTGCTGGTACGGCTGCGCGGATCCGTACTGCTGCGGCTGCCCCTGCCCCTGGCCCTGGCCCTGGCCCTGACCGGCGTACGAGGACTGCTGCGACTGGCCCTGACCGGCGTACGGCGCCTGCTGCTGCGGCGGGAACTGCTGCGCGCCCGGGCCGTACGGAGGCGGGGTCGGCGGCACGAATCCGCCGCCACCGCCACCGTTGCCACCACCGCCGCTGCCGTTGCCGTTCCCGCGCGAGCGGCGGACCAGCACGATCACACCGCCGATCACCACCAGCGCCAGGACGCCGACGATGGCCAGCACGTAGACCGGGATGCCGCTGTCGTCCTCCGCGGCAGGGGTGCTGCCGGGCGCCGTACTGGTGCCCGGGGCCGGCTTCGAGGCGCCCGAGGAGGGCTTGCCCGAGGGATCGGCCTGCGACTCCACCCGCGTCAGCAGCGGGTTCTCCTTCGGCCCGTTGTCCACCGCCGCGTTCGGCGCGAGGGCGCCCTTGGCGGAGACGATGCCGTAGCCGTACTTGCTGTTCGGGACGGACGACTTGTCCGGCGGGGCGATCGCCGACTTGATCATCCGGTTGATGACCTGACCGGCCGAGAGGTTCGGGTACTTGGACCGGACGAGCGCCGCGACGGCGGAGACGTAGGCAGCCGCTCCGGAAGTACCGTTGCCCTTGCCGTAGCTGGAGGCCGACTTGGCGGTGGCACTGTAGATGTCCACACCAGGCGCGGCCAGGGTCATTTCGGGACCGGTATTCGCCTTGTCCCAAACACCGCCCTGCCGGTCGACGGCCGTAACCGCTACAACTCCGGGGAAGGCCGCGGGATAGATCACAGGGCGGTCAGAGCCGAAGTTGCCGGCAGATCCGACCAGCACAACATCCTTGTCCACCGCGTACTTCACGGCGTCCCGAACTGCCTTGTCCTCCGCAGTACCGCCGACGATCGACATGTTGACGACCTTGGCGCCGTGATCCACCGCGTACCGAATGGACGCCGCAATGTCACCGGAGCCAGCACTTCCACTGTCGATGTCGAACGTACCGATACGCACCGGGAGGATCTTGGCCTTCGGCGCAAGACCCATGATCCCCGTGTCACCACCGTGGCCGTGCCCGGCAATGAGACTCGCCATGCCGGTCCCGTGGCCGACCTTGTCGGTCTTGTAGTCAACACCGCTCTCGTTGGAGAAGTCAGCGCCCGGAAGTACCTGTCCGGTGAGGTCCTGGTGGTCAGCCACACCTGAGTCGATGACCGCGACGGTGACGTTCTCGCCCTGACTGATGGGCCAGACATCGGTCGTGGCGTGGTAGTTCTGCAGGGCCCATTGGCCGTCCCGGACACTGTCCGCGCTCGCCGGCCCGGCACTGATCCCCCACACGAGGGCGCCCGCAGCGAGTACGGCCATACCCCGCATCGGTCGGTTGGTCGTCAAGCCGTCGTCACCTCATCCGTCCGGTGGGCGTCTCGTCGCCGGAGCAGCGACGAGACGCCCGATCAGCTGTGGGTGCACCTGGGGGTGCTGGGGATCATTCCACCACGTCGGGGTTGGCCCGCTGCCCCGACGCCCACGTCTCCTCGTCCTCGACGAGGTAGTCGGGACGCCGCTTGTCGTCCTTCTTGTCCTTCTTCTTGCCGGCCTGCGATCCGGGCATCCCGTGGCCCTGGCCACCTGCGCCGGCCGCACCCTGTCCGGGACGGCTGCGGCCGAGACCCGAGCCGCCCTCGGTGAAGGAGCCGCGTCCCGCGCCACCCGTCCCGGCCTCGCCGACCACCCCGCCGCCGCGACGCGCGAGGCTTCCGCCCGCACCGCCACCGGCCGACCGACCACCGGCGCCCGAGCCGAGGCCGTTGCCACCGCCCATGCCGCTCGCGCCGAAGGCACTGCCGCCACGGCCGAGACCGCCGCCACTCCCGTTCCCACCGGCGCCACCACGGCCGAGACCGGTGCCGCCGTTTCCGGAACCGCCGCGGCCGCCACCGCCACCTCCGGAACCGCCGCGACCACCGCCACCACCGAGGCCGGCGTCGATGACGCTGCCACCGCCTCCGTGCTGACCCCCGCCTGTGCCACCCGGGCCGGCGTGACCCGGACCCGTGCCAGGACCGCTCGTGGTGGGCGGCCGGTTGGTCATGGTGGCACCGTCGATGCCGGTGCCCGGACCCGCCGGAGTCGGTGACTTGGGCTTGGGCGTCGGGTTGGCCGTACCACCGCTGATGCCGCTGTCCGTGATGCGGGCCGTGGAGGTCTTCGGCGACTGCGGCGAGGCCGTCGACGAGGAACGGCGGACGGTGGCGGAGCCCGCCGCCGCACCGGAGCCGGATCCTCCGGCAAGCCCCATTCCACCGCCCACCAGCAGACCGCTGATCGCGCTGGCTGCAGACGAATCAGGTGCCGGAAGATCCTCGATGTCCTCCTGGCCACGTGGCGGCGGCTTCAGGTTGGAGGTCGCCACCCGGTACTTGGCCGCCAGCGTCTCCATGACCGCGACCGCCTGGGCCTTCTTCTCGTCGGTGACGGCGGTCCGGGTGTCCTCGTCGTCGACGCCGACGGCGGACTTGGCGGTGTCGCTGACCGCGTCGCCGGCCTTGTCCCAGAAGCTCGGCTCCTCGGGCATGTCCCGCTTGGCGGTGTCGATCGCCTCGGACATCATCTGCATGGTCTGCGCAGCGTCGTTGGCGTACGCAGCCGCGTTGTTGACGGCGTTGGCGAGCCTGGTCATCTTCGTGTAGAAGGCGTCGCTGGTCTCGCCCTCCCATGCGGAGGTCGCGTCCGCGGAGGCGGTGTTCAGCGCCGTGCGGATCTGCTTGAGCGTGTCGGAGGCCTTGCGCCAGGGGTCGCTGGCCGCCATGACGCCGCCTGAGTCCATCGACTGGACCATGCCCCGCATGTCACCGTGGCTGTAGCCGTTGAAGTTCGTGTATCCGCTCATGCTCGGACGCCTTCCGTCCCCGTCCCGAATTCGGCCTCAAGCTGGCTGTCCCTGTCTGGGACGTCGTTCACTACCACGACGGTTGCGGGTCTCCACTGCCTGCAGGCGAGCTGCCCGTGGGACCCTTCGGGCCCACCGCAGGACCGGCGCTGCTGTTCGACCGGTACGCCGCGGTGACGGGCGTGGCGGTGCTGCCCACGGACCAGCCGTCGGAGTTGACCTTGAGGGAGTGGGAGGTCTCGTGCTCCTGCTCCTCGTAGTTCCGCGCCGTCAGCTCGGCCTTGTGCTGGGCTTCCTCGATGGCCTGCTGGAGTGCGTCCAGGACGTCCCGCAGGCTGTTCCGCATGTCCTCGTACCGGGCGTGCAGAGCCTCGGCCTCGGGGAAGGAGCCGAACGCGCTGCGGCTCACCCCGCTCTGGCTGTGCACCCGGGAGCCGCCCGCGGCGGACTCGAACTCACCCAACAGTCCCCGTACCTGCGACGCGAACGCGCGCAGGTTGTCCACTTCCACGCGGTAGCCGGAACCGCTCCCCGTGCTCACGTCTTTCGTGCCTCCCCCGTACTTCCTGGCGTCATGACCCGGGCCCTGACCCTTATGTCTAACACATGCCACGTCGGGCCAAAACCAACCCCTCACGGGCTGGTCGGGGCCTCGCGGCTGACCTGCGGCGCGGCGCAGGCCGCCAACTGTCGTTCCGTCAGGCGACGGCGGCGGCCAGCGCGCGACGGCAGAGCGAATCGGCGCGGCGGGTGGTCTCGGGGAGACGGAACGAGGGGGTGAGGGCCAGCGTCGTCTCCACGGCCTCCGCCAGGCCGATGCGGTGGCCGACGGAGACGAAGACCGGCTTGACGCCCTGCCGGGTGCGGACGGCCCGACCGACCTCTTCGCCGCCGTCCGTCAGCGGGGACCAGGCGCCGCGTTCGGGCCCGGGCGGCAGGTGGGTGAACGTGAACGGGGTCTTGGCGACACCGACGGTCCGCAGGCCGGTGTGGACGCCGAGGTGGCTGGCCAGGCCGAGGCGGCGGGGGTGGGCGAGCCCGTACCCGTCGCAGACCACCAGGTCGGGCTGGTGCTGCAGGCCGGCGAGCGCCTCCAGGACGGCCGGGAGTTCACGGAAGGCCAGCAGGCCGGGGAGATAGGGGAAGGCGACCGGACCGACGGCCGTCACCTCGTCGACGACCTCCAGCGTGGAGTAGTCGAGCAGGACGGCTGCGGCGGCGACCACGTCACGCTCGTCGTCGTAGGCCACGTCCACGCCCGCCACCAGCGAACCCGCCGCGGGCGCCGGTCCGGTGGCACGCACCAGTGGTCGCAGGCGCTGCTGGACGGCGAGTGCCTCGGCCTCCTCGACCGGCCAGTCGGCGGGAACGCTCACAATCTCCCCCAGGTGTCATGACGGTGTTCCGACGATCACCGTACCGACCCCGGCGGGTCAGGGGCGCAGCGCCGTGGCATCGGGGGCGGTCGGGCGTGAACCAGTGCGCCCCTCGTGCCCGGCGTGTGCGGGATTACGCTGGACGTAGAGGTCCGCCGTGCTGGGTAGACCTCCGGATGGACCTCTCCCGGGCCCCGACCGACCGGCTCCCCCACCGACTCCGCATGAAGGACTGACCGCCATGCCGCGTCCGACCCTCCCTCAGATCTGCACCGGCACCTTCACCGTCGTCGCATCGGCCGTCGCGTTGCTGGCGGTCTCCGGGTCCACGGGCGTGTTCGAGGTCGCGGTGTTGGTGGCCTTCGCCGTGGCGCTCGGGACGCTGGCGACGGCCCTGCTGATGACGCTCTCCGCCCAGCGGCGCGACGGCCGCGACGCGACGGCCGCGACGGACCCCACCCGGGCGGCTGCGGCTCCCGAAGGGGCGACCGTTCCGGGGCCCCGGCCGGAGTACGCGGGCCGGTCCTGACCCCCGCGAGCACCGCTGCCTCCGCACTCCCCTGCTTCCGCGGGCCGCGGCCGGACCTGACCCCGGCGGCGCCCCGCGGATCGTTCTGCCCCCGGCGGTCCGGCGGCGAATCGTTCCTCCTGGCTCCCGCCGCCCGACCCCATCCCTGGCCGGCGTCAGGCCGCCGTGGTGACCACGACCGTCTTGGCCCCCTTGTCGTGGATGCACTGCCGGTACGGCTTGTCGAAGACGCCGAAGAGGCCGTCGATCGGCCACCAGAGTCCGCCGCAGCAGATCAGTGCGGGGACGATGAACACCGCGGCCCGGGTCCAGGCGGCCGCCGGGCCGGGGACGCTGCCGTCGGCCAGCATGGCGACCCGTACCTTCATCAGCTTCTTGCCGAGCGTCTGGCCGTCCCTGCTGAGCATCAGGCCGCCGTAGACCAGCCAGAGCAGGTAGCCGAGCCAGGTGGCACCGACCCAGCCGTCCTGCTTGCCGAAGCTGGCGAACGGGACCACCAGCGCCACCGCGACCGCCTCGACCAGGACGAAGTCCACCACGGTGGCGACGATCCGGTTGGGCCAGCTGCCGAGCGGCGGCATGCCGGGCACCGGGCCGGCA
Source organism: Streptomyces sp. NRRL B-24484 (assembly GCF_000717715.1). Lineage (GTDB taxonomy): Bacteria > Actinomycetota > Actinomycetes > Streptomycetales > Streptomycetaceae > Kitasatospora. The sequence continues at coordinate 22,130 of NZ_JOAI01000026.1, forward strand.
CCGGGCTCCGTGCCGGGGGCCGGCGGTGGTGCCGACCCGGGGCCCGTCCCGAAGCCGGGCGGCGGGGCACCGTAGGTCCCGGTGAACTCGCCGGGGGCGTCGTACGGACTGCCCGCCGGCGGCGGGGGCGGCGGGGGCGGCGGGGGTGCACCGTACGGGTCGGACGGCTCACCCGACGGCGCGCCCTCCCGCGGGGGCTGCTTGTCGAAGGAGGGCTTGCCGCCCCCTTCCGGCTCCTGGCCTGAGGGGTCATTGGTGCTCATGCACCGAGTAGAACACCGGGAATGCCACGGAATCGGCATATTCGGTACGTTTCGACGGGTTGCCGGGCCGCGCACCACCACCCGGAGGCGCCGCCCGGGCGGGCCGACGGCGCGCCCCTGCGGTGACGTCCGCTCAGCCCTTCACGACACGGGTGGCGGCCGCCCGGTCCTGCCAGCCGCGGCGGGCCCGGCGGTCGAACAGCGGCCACAGCAGGCCGACCGGCATCAGCACCGCCAGCTGCCTGACGGCCCATCGCACCAGCGACCGGCTGAAGGAGGGCGGGGTGCGCCGACCGGTTCCCGCACCGCGGGCGTCGACCACCCGGATCCGGACGAGCCGCTTGCCGAAGGTCTGGCCGGTCCGGGTGGTCGGCAGCACCTCGTACAGCACGCCGAACACCACGAGGACGCCGATCAGGACGCCCACCTTGCCGAGGACGACTCCGTCGACCAGCCACACCCGCACCTCGTGGCCGGCGAGTGCGGAGGCCGCCCGCGCCTGGTCGAGCTTCTCCCGGAGGTGCGCGGCGGCCTCCGTGCCCAGCGGCACCCCGGCGGCGGCCGCGACCACCAGGACCACGAGGGAGTCCACGATCCGCGCGGCCAGTCGGCGGGCAAGCCCGGCCGACTGCACGGGCTCCGGCTTCGGGCCGGACTTCGCGGCCTTCGTGGCCTGCTTCGCAGCCGGCTTCGTGGCAGGCCTCGTGGCCGCCTTGCGCGCGGACGTGGCGGGACGCTGCTCGGCCGTCCGCTGTTCGGTCGCACGCCCGGCCGCGGTCGGCCGCGCTGCGGCCTGGCCGGCCGGGGCCTGCCGGGTCGAGCGCCGGTCCGGCACGGGACGGTCCGCGGCCCGGGACGCGGCCTGCTCCGCGGCTCGGCCTTCCACCGGAGTGACGGCCTGGGCCCGGACAGCCGCCGGGCGGGCAGTGGCGGGACGGGCGGCAGCGGCACGGTGCGCCGCGCCAGGAGCCTCCCGGGGCATCCGCTCACCGCTCCCGTCCGGCTCGGATGCCGTGTGCGGCTGCTCGACGGGCTGGCCCGCCGGCTCGGCACCCGCCACCGGCGCCGCCGTCCCGGCCGGAGCCTCCGCGGCGGTCGCGGCAGCCACCACAGGCCCGACGGGTTCGACGGGTTCGACGGGTTCGGCCTCGGCGGTCACGGCCGGCACCGGCTCCTCCGCCGCGACTTCCGACTCCGTCTCCACCGGCTCGGCCACCACCGGCTGCACCTCCGCCCCGACCTCGGGAGCGACGGTGGCCGTGGCGGTGGCGGCCGCGAAAGGCGCCTCCTGCAGCGTCTGCACGGCCCGGACGGGGGCCGGCGCGGGGAAGGACGGAGGCGCCGCCACGTGCGCGACGTCGGCAGGACCGGCGTCCGCCTCGGCCCCGGTCGGCAGGACGCCCCAGGACACCCAGCGCGGGGCGGCGCCGGTCTCCAGCAGGCCGCGCTGCGCCCTCGGGTCGGCCTGCCAGCCGGAACCGCCCGTCCGCGCTGCGGGGATCCGCTCCTCCGACTCCTCCGCGGCCGGCGGCTGCTCCCCCGGCGCCACCGGGGACAGGACCTCGGACGGCGCCGAGCGGGCGGACGGTACGGCGACCGCGGCCGGCGGGGGCACCACGGTCGGCGGGACGGGGCGCAGCGCGGGCTGCTCGGCCCGCAGCGGCTCGACGTCCGCGCGGGGGCGCAGCTCGACCTCGGCGTGGGCGGCCATCACGAACGAGGCCCCGGCGGACGTCTCGTCGAAGTACACCGGTCCGGTCCGGGTGTCCGAGTCCGAGAGCGGCGGGGACGGCCAGTCCGGCAGCGACGGCGTCGCCGGTGCCGGCACCTCGGCCCGGGAGGGTTCCGCCGGTGCCGTGTCGGCGGAGGGGCCCGGGGCGGCCGACGGCGCTTCGATGACCGGGGACGGACCGGCGGCCGGGCGATCGCCGGCGGACCGACCGGCGGTCGACCGACCGGCGGTCGGCGGGGCGGCGGTCGGGGGCACGAGCGGCGGGGTCTGCCGGCTGACGATGCGCGGCGGCTCCAGGACCTCGCCCTCGGCGGGCGCGGGGCGGGTGGTGCCGGGGACCCACCCGGTGCCACCCCAGTAACGGACGAAACCCGGGATGGACGGGTCCGGGTAGTAGCCCGGCATGGGGCCGACGGCGGTGTCCGAGGCGCCGCCGTTGGGTCGGTCCGTCATGCGGTTCTTCTTTCGTGGCAGCGCCGATGGCGCTTGGAGCGCAGGCGGACAGTCGCCAGACAGTCACAAAGGGTAGTACTTCCGGCCCGCCCTTCCCGGGGGTTCTCCGGAAAAACACTCCTTCCCGAACCCGTGTAAGAGCGCGCGGGGAGGCCGCTCTCCTCTTCCGAGGGGCCGGACGGCGGCCCGGTCGAGCGGAGAGGATCCGGCCATGGAGCGGACCCCGAGCGTGGTTGAGCTGGAGCTGGACATGGAGCTGGTGCTGTCGCCGGAGCGCAGCGTGCCGGTGCCGGCCCGGCTGTCGTACGGCAGCCACGACCCGCTGGCGGTGCACGCGACCTTCCACCTGGACACGGGCAACCCGGTGACCTGGGTGTTCGCACGTGAACTGCTGGTGGAAGGGACGTTCCGGCCGTGCGGTCAGGGCGACGTGCGGCTCTGGCCGAAGCGGTCGGGGCGGCGCGGTGTGCTGTGCCTGGCGCTGAGCTCCCCGGCGGGGGACGCGCTGCTGGAGGCGCCGATGGCACCGGTGGCGGGGTGGCTGGAGCGGGCGCACCGGCTCGTGCCGCCGGGCGGCGAGCTGGCGGAGCTGGACATGGACCACTGCCTGGCCGAGCTGCTGGCGTGAACGGCGGGCGCGAGCGGCCCCACGCCCGAGTGAACGGCCGCCCGGCAGCCGGGCTTCACGCCCGGGTGAACGGGCCCTGCGGTGCCCCGGCGAGCCGCCACCGGCCGAACGGGACGCACAGGACGGTCCGGACGGCCACGGCACGCCGCGGGGGCCTGCCGAAGCCGCACGGGCCGTCCCCGGCCGGGGCCCGGCAGGTACCCGGGCCCGGAGGCCTAGGCCCGGACGCGGCCCTCGGAGCGGCGGCCCTCGGAGCGGCGGCCGTCGGCCCAGGAGCCGGGGCGCTGTTCGGGCAGGCGGAGCAGTGGTTCGCCGGCGGCCCGGCGGCGCGCCACGACCCGGGCGGCGGCCACGGCCAGGAAGCCGACGCCGACCAGCGGGTAGACGGCGGCGGGGGCCTGGGCGAGCGGGGCGAGGTGCAGGTCGAGGTCGCCCTTGTGCGGGACGACCCACATGGCGAAGGAGAGGAAGGCGAGCAGCGTCGCGCCGAGGATCGGCCGCCAGCGCAGCCGCCGGACGGCGGCCGGCCGGGAGCGCTCGTGCGCGGCCTCGGCGGCGAGCAGGACGAGCAGCGGCACGCACCAGACCCAGTGGTGGGTCCAGCTGATCGGTGAGATGAGGACGGCGGTGACGGCCGCGCAGCAGATGCCCCAGGCCTCGCCGCGGGGCAGCCAGCGGGCGCTGCGGTGGGCCCAGGCGGCGGTGGCGAGTCCGGCGACGGCGACGGTCGCTCCGGCGAGGGTGGCCAGGGTGCCGGGGTCCGCGGTGTGCAGCAGGCGGGCGACGGCGCCGCGGACGGACTGGTTGTCGACGATCTCGGTCTTGCCGACCCGGCTGGAGTCGTAGAGGTACTTCGTCCAGAAGCCCCAGGTGGCGTCGGGGAGCAGCAGGGCGCCGAGGCCGACGGTGCCGAGGAAGGTGAGGCCGGCGGTGAGGGAGGACCGCACCCGGCCGGTGATCATCAGGTAGACGGCGAACAGGCCGGGGGTGAGCTTGATGCCGGCGGCGATGCCGATGGCGACGCCCTTGGGGAGGCGGCGCAGCGGTCCGCCGACGGCCGTCCCGCGGCCGTCGGGGCGGTTGAGGTCCCAGAGGATCAGACAGGCCAGGACGAGGTTGATCTGGCCGTAGCGCAGGGTGGTGAAGACGGGTTCGAGCCAGACGCCGAGGCCGGTGACCAGCAGGATGCCGACGGGGCGCAGCTCCCGGCGGGGCCAGCCGACCAGCTTGAACGAGAGGTGCGCGAGCACGCCGAGCAGGGCGATGTTGCCGGCGGTGATCGCGACCCGCAGGACGCCGATGCCGAACCAGGTGGTCGGCACGAAGAGCATCGCGGCGAACGGCGGGTAGGTCGCGGGCAGGTTCCACTCGGTGACCCGCAGTGCGTAGAGGTCGCGGCCGTGGGCGACGGCGGCGCCCTCCGCCCGGTAGACGATCATGTCGACCATCGAGGTGCCGACGGCGTGCCGGACGGTGGCGTAGGCGAGCAGCGAGACCACGGCGGCGACGGCGGCCGCGGTGAGCGGGCCACGCGGGGCTTCGCGCAGCGCCCGCAGCGGGGCCCCGAGCGGGTTCGGGAGCTGTCGCCGTCCGTCGTCCGGGGTGGGCCGGGACTGCCGTTCGGGCTGCCGGCCGTCCGTCCGGTCGGCCTCGCGCACCGCTGTCACATTCCGCTCCGTCCGCCGGTGAACCAGCTGCGACACTACCCGACGCTTCCCGCGGACCCCCAGGCCACGACGGCGGACGGCCGCCGCTCCACAGCTCGGAGCAGCGGCCGGCGTACGGCGTACGGCGGGCGGCGCGGGTAGCCGGGACGGAAGCACGACGGCACCCTCCGGCCCCGTGCTCCGGAGGGTGCCGCCGTGTGCCGCGGCCTGCGTGCGGGCGGACGGGCGCCGCGCGCGGTCGCGGGGTCGGTCAGCCGGTGTAGGCGCCGAAGGCGCGGGTGAAGGCGAGCGGCTGCTGGTCGATGCTGCTGCAGGTGGCGTCGGCGAAGGCCTTGGCGCCGCCGGGGCAGGCCTTGTCGCGGGTGCCGGACCACATGGCCAGCCAGGCGAGGTGCTTGGTCTTGGCGAACTCGGCCAGCTGGGTGGCGTCGGCGACGGTGAAGACCTCGCTGGCGACGTCGTTGACGCCGATCATCGGGGTGACGGCGGTCTTGGCCCAGGCGGCGCTGTCGGAGAGGCCGAGGACGCCCTTGATCTGGGCCTGGGTGGCGGTGGCGGCGTCGATGGCGAACTTGCCCATGCGGCCCTGCGGGCTGGGGGCGGCGCCGTCGCCGTAGTCCATCGCCATGATGTTGACCGCGCCGACCTGCACGCCGTTGTCCTTGGCGTTGGCGACCAGGTTGATGCCGTCCTGGGTCAGGCCGCTGGGCAGGGCGGGCAGGGTGAAGGAGACGTCCAGGGCCTTGCCCTTGCCGGCGGCGGTGCGCTGGAGCTGGGCGATCGCCTGGGCGCGCCGGGTGTTGGCCGCGGTGTTGGCGAGCGCGCCGCCCTCGACGTCGAAGTCGACCTTGGTCAGGCCGTAGGCGTCGACGGCCTTCTGGTAGGCGGCGGCGAGCTCGCCCGCGGAGGAGCAGGCGGTGGCGAGTTCGCTGCCGTTGGCGCCGCCGAAGGAGACCCGGACGTCGCCGCCGGCCGCGCGGAGCGCGCCGATCTGGGCGGCCACGGCGTCGGTCGAGAGGTCGCTGACGCCGCCCCACTTCGGGGTGCAGCCGCCGCCGGAGACGACGAAGGCGAGGGTGTAGTGCTTCACGCCGGTGGCCTTGGCGGTGCCGACCAGGTCGAAGGCCGGGTAGAGCGAGGTGTCGACGTAGGGGGCGAAGCGGCCGCCGCCGGGGGTGCCGGTGCTGGTGGGGGTCGGCGAGGCGGTGGTCTTCGTCGCGGTGGGGGTCGGGGTGGCGGTCGGCTTCGAGGTGCTGCCGGTCGGGCTCGGGGTCGGCTTCGGCGTGGCGGTGGTGGGCCGGCCGGAGGGGGTGGGGGCGGGACCGGTGCTGCAGGAGACCTCGTTGATCAGGCAGTGGCCGGGCTCGCCCTGGGCGCCGCCGGCGCCCTGGACGACGAAGCCGATGTCGACGGTGCGGCCGGACTCGATCCGCTTGTTCCAGGACTCGGGCTTCACGGTGATGTGCTGGCCGGAGGCGGTGTAGCTGGCGTTCCACAGCGAGGAGATCTTGGCGCCGGTCGGCAGGTCGAAGCTGAGCGTCCAGCCGTCGATCGCCGCGGAGGTGCTGTTGCTGACGACGTACTGGCCGGTGTAGCCGCTGTCCCAGGTGCTGGTGCGGCTGTACACGGCGCCGAGCGAGGCGGCGCTGGCGGACGAGGCGAGGGCGACCACGCCGCCCGCGACGATCACGGTGGCGATCGCGGAGGCTCCGACGACGGCGCCCTTGCGGCTGCGACGGCGGTGTCCCTGACGTCGGACGGGCTGGCTCGGCATGGTCGGGTACCTCCGCTGAGACGGGTCGGACCGGGCCCTGACCGACCCGGCGCCGCCGACGCTACCGGCCCGTAAACCCGGTGAAACCGCTGCTCAGGAAGGGGTGAGCCTCTCTTAGGGAGCTCTTAAGGCCGGGGCCCCGGACCACCTGCCCGGAGCTCGCGCCCGGACCCGACGGCCCGACGCCCCCCGCCCGAGCGGCACACCGAGGACCGAAGCCCGGCCCGGCCCGGCCCGGCCCGGCGACCGGCTACTCGACCCCGGCGGTGCGGCGGCGGCCGGGCCGCACCCGTCGCCGCCGGCCGGCCCGCGGGCTGTCGCCGGACGGCCGGGTCTGCAGGCGCAGCCGGATCTCGGCGCCGCCGAGGCCGGCGGAGCGGCCGAGGGCGAGGTCGCCGCCGGTGGCCTCGGTGAGCTTGCGGACGATGTCCAGGCCGAGGCCGGTGGAGCCCTCGCCGCCGTGGCCGGAGCCCCGTTCGATGGCGGCCTCGGGGTCGGTGAAGCCCGGTCCGGCGTCGCCGACCAGGACGATGACGGAACTCTCGGTGGCCAGCACGTCGACGGAGAAGGCGGTGCCCATGGTGGTGTGCCGGAAGACGTTGCCGAGCAGGGCGTCGACGGCGGCGGCGAGGTCGCCGCGCTGCACCGGGACGTGGACGGGAGCGTCGGCGCCGGCGAGCTGCCAGGGCCGGCCCTCGTCCTCGGCGAGCGCGGACCAGAAGCCGACCCGTTCGCGGATCACCTCGGCGGCGTCGCAGCCCAGCTGGACGGCGGGGGTCTCGTCGCGGCCGCGCCGGGCGGAGCGGATGATCTGGTCGACCTCGCGCTCCAGCTGGGCGACGGCGTGCCGGGTGGCGTCGGCGGCGTCGCCGCTGCCGAGCGAGGCGGCGTTGAGCCGCAGCACGGTCAGCGGGGTGCGCAGCCGGTGCGAGAGGTCGGCGGCGAGTTCGCGTTCGGCGGCGAGCAGGTGGACGACCCGGTCGGCCATGGCGTTGAAGGCCTGGCCGGCCTCGCGGAGTTCCTCGGGGGCGCCCTTGGCGCGGGCGTCGTCGACGGGCACCCGGACGGCGAGGTTGCCGGCGCCGAGCGAGCGGGCCGCGCCGGCGAGGCGGCGGGCGGAGCCGACGATCCGGGCGCCGAGCCGGTCGGCGACCAGCACGGCGATCGCGACCAGGACCAGCGCGACGAGCGAGAGCACCAGCCAGGCGGTGCCGACGCCTCGGCTGAGGTCGGCCTCGGCGACGTACACCTCGACGACGGCGATCCGGCCGCCCTCGACGGCGACCGGCTGGAGCAGGGCGAAGCCGCCGGCGACGTGGACGGTGAAGGCGCGTCCGCTGCCGTCGCTGCGGTCGCCGCCGGCGGTGGCGAGGTCGGCGGCGGCGGCCCGGCCCTCGCCGACGATGCCGCCGGAGGGCAGGTGGACGGCGATCCGGTCGTGCGCGCCGGCGTCGGTGGAGGCGACGGCGCGGGCGATCGGGTCCTGGTCGGTGGTGATGGCGAGGGCCGGTCCGAGGGCGGCGGCCTGCCGTTCGGCGGCGGTGAAGGCGCGGTCGCTGGCGGTCTGCTGGACCATCAGGCCGAGCGGGATGAGGAAGGCCAGCGCGACCATCGTGGTGCCGGCGACGGCGGCCTTGACGAGGGCCCAGCGCAGCGAGCGGGTGAAGCGGGGTCTCGTGGCGGGGGCGGTGTCCGGGGCCGCGGCGTCCCCGCCGGTCGGCCCGGTGCCGGGGGGTGTCATGTCAGGCGGCCCACCGGGTCGGCGACCGTGCCGCTCGGGGCCTCCAGCCGCACGCCGACGCCGCGGACGGTGTGCAGGTAGCGGGGCCGGGACGCGGTCTCGCCGAGCTTGCGGCGCAGCCAGGACAGGTGGACGTCGATGGTCTGGTCGCCGCCGTAGGTCTGGCGCCAGACCTCGGCGAGTATCTCCTTGCGCGGCACCACGACGCCGGGCCGGGCGGCGAGGAAGGCGAGCAGGTCGAACTCACGGCGGGTCAGGTCGAGTGCCCGGCCGTCGAGGGCGGCCTCGCGGCGCTGCACGTCGATGGCGAGGCCGCCGACCCGCAGCACCTGCGGGGCGGGGGCGGCGCCGCCGCCGAGCCGGCGCAGCACGGCCGCCATCCGGGCCGTCAGGTGCTCGGGGGAGAACGGTTTGACGAGGTAGTCGTCGGCGCCGGCGTTGAGCAGGCGGACGATCTCGGCCTCGTCGTCGCGGGCGGTGGAGATGATGACGGGCACGTTGGTGAGGCCGCGGATCATCTTGAGCGCCTCGCTGCCGTCGAGGTCGGGCAGTCCGAGGTCGAGGATCACCAGGTCGCAGCCGACCTGGGCGACCTCGCGCAGTGCCTCCAACGCGGTGCCGACGCTGCGCACCGCGTGGCCGGTCTCGGCGAGGTGTCGGATCAGCGCGGAGCGTACGAAGGGGTCGTCCTCGACCACGAGCACTGTTGCCATGGCCCTGCACGGTACGGCATGGGGCCCCCATTGGTCTGTACCTCGGGCGTTATGCGTTGATTGCCCGTGCTCCGGCGCGGACGTTTCACAGCGTTGCCGGGCCCGGGGCGCTGCGGCCGCGCGGGATGCGGCAGGATGTGCGGACGATGCGGAGCGGACTGGTACAGATCGGCGCGTGGGCGGTGGCCACCGGAGCGGCGGTGGCGCTGTCCTGGTACGGCGTGCACACGGTGCTGACCGAGGCGGGTTTCGAACGGCCTCAGGCGGTGCCGCTGCCGTCCGCGACCACGCAGGCGGCGGCGAGCCTGCCGCCGGCGGCCTCGGCGACGGACTCGGCGGCGGATCCGGGGTCGACCGCTCCGGCCGACCCCTCGCCCTCGACGTCGTCGGCGCCTCCCTCGCCGTCGGCGGCGCCGACGCTGCCGAGTCCGATCCGGTCGGCGTCGCCGACGGTGAAGTCGGCCTCGCCGACCTCGGTGCGCAGTTACCTGGTGCCGGGCGGCCGGGTGGCGCTGGACATCCACCCGGACCGGGCGGACCTGGTCTCGGCGACGCCGGACGCGGGCTGGCAGGTGCAGGTGTGGAACGGCGACCACTGGATGCGGATCGACTTCTCCAAGGACGACAAGGCCAATTCGGTGTTCGTCACCTGGAACGGCCACCCTCCGGACGTCCAGACCGTCGTCCGCTGAGCCCCCTGCCGTCGGTCCGTTCGCGGTCGGGTGAGGCCGCGGCCGGTCCGGCGGCCGGCGGGGCGACGTAGCCGGGGAGGTAGGGGCCGGTGTAGCCGGTCCGGTCGACCAGGACGTGGCGGACGGGTCCGCCGGTGCCGATCGCGGCGAGCACGACGGTGCCGTGACGGTCGCTCAGTTCGTGGGGCTCGGTGACGGCGAGGGCGCCGCGGTCGACCGCGTAGTCGAAGGCCCAGTGCACGTCGGGCACCCGCAGCGCGACCTCCAGGACGCCCTCGCCGTGGTCGGCTAGGTGGCGGGCGAGCCGGCCGCGGGTGCCGGTCGCCGAACCGACCACCCAGCGGGCGCCTCCGGCCTCCAGGACGTAGGCGCGCAGGTGGGGGTTGCCGGTCTCCGGTCCGGTGTAGGCGGTGCAGCGCATGCCGAGGGCGTCGCGGTAGTGGCGGGCGGCCCGGCGGGCGTCGCGGACGGCGAGGACGAGGGCGTCGGTGGCGGCGAGCGGGCCGGCTCCGGCGGACGGCGGCGCCTCGGGCGAGGCGCAGGGGCGGGCGGCGTAGCGGGTGTTGGCGATGTGCGCGGTCATGGCGGGCCTCCCCGGGTCGCCCCGGGGGCGGTTCGGGGGCGGAGCGTCCGCCTGCCGGGGTGTGCAGGAGGGTCGCGCGGGCCGGTCGGGCGCGCAACTGTTCCGTTTCCTCCTGGGCAAGGTGCCCCGGGGGACCGGAGAATGGCCGCATCCACTGGACAGATTGCCCACCGGCACGACCGACCGTCGGACCGGGCCGGCGGACGGAGCGGTTGTGCACTCACCCAACGACGCGATCGACGCACTCGACGGAAAGCTGATCAGGCTGCTGAGCGAGGAGCCGCGGATCGGTGTGCTGGAGTGCTCCCGGCGGCTGCAGGTGGCGCGCGGCACGGTGCAGGCGCGGCTGGACCGGCTGCAGGCGCGCGGGGTGATCGGCGGGTTCGGTCCGCAGGTCGATCCGGGGGCGCTCGGCTACCCGGTGACGGCCTTCGCGACGCTGGAGATCTCGCAGGGCCAGGGCAGTGACGTGCGGGCCCACCTGGCGGCGGTGCCGGAGGTGCTGGAGCTGCACACGATCACCGGGCAGGGCGACATGCTGGTGCGGATCGTCGCGCGGTCGAACGCGGACCTGCAGCGGGTGATCGACCGGGTGGTGGGCTTCGACGGGATCGTCCGGGCGTCCACCGCGATCGCCCTGGAGAACCCGGTGCCGTACCGGATCCTGCCACTGGTGGAGCAGGCCGCCCGGGAGTGACCGGGCGGCCCGGCGGTGCCGGGGCGGGCGCGTCGGCGCGGGGTCAGCAGCTGGGCACGGAGCCGCCCGTTTCGAGGGCGTCGAGCGCGGCGACGGCCGAGGCGAGCGTGGCCACCGGGATCAGCCGCAGGCCCTGCGGGGTGTCGACCTGGGCGTCGGAGCACTCGGAGGCGGGGACGAGGAAGACGGTGGCGCCGTCCCGGGCGGCGGCCCGGGTCTTCAGGGCGACGCCGCCGACCGCGCCGATCACGCCCTGGTCGTCGATGGTGCCGGTGCCGGCCACCACCCGGCCGCCGGTGAGGTCGCCGCCGCGGCCGTTCCCGGCGATCTTGTCGATGATGCCGAGGCTGAGCATCTGGCCGGCGCTGGGCCCGCCGATGTCGCCGAGGTCGATCTTCACGGTGACCTGGGAGGGCGAGAGGTGCAGGTAGGAGAGCGCGGCCGTGGTGGCGCTGTCCTGCGACTCGGCCATCTGCTGGGCGGTCTCCTGCTCGGCCTTGCCGGGGTTGCTCTGCGGGTACACGGCCTCGGTCGGCAGCACCGCCTCGTCCTCGCGGATCCAGGCCCGGAGGGCGGTGCGGAAGCTGATCTTCTCGCCGGCGTTGGTGGCGGAGATGGTGGTGGCGAGCAGCTTGCCGGCGGTGGTCCGCACCGGGGTGCCGGTGACGGTGATGACCGGCACCCCGTTGTAGCTGCCGAGGGTGTCCGCGGTGACCCCGGGCTGGGTGAGCGTGAACGGCAGCGGCACGAACGCCGTGACCCCGAACAGCGCGAGCACCAGGGCGGTGCACAGCGCCAGGGCGCGGGTCTTGGGGGCGGTCAGGGCCGTGGGCAGCTTCGCAGGAGACACATCCCGCATCGAACCACACCGGCGGGGCCGCCGGGCCCGCGGAGCGGGGTCAGCGCAGCGCGTCGGCGACCTCGGTGGCCGCCTCGACGACGCGCGGGCCGACCCGCTCGGGCACCAGGCCGTTCAGCATCACGACGCCGACGCTGCCCTCGATGCCGCTGAGGCCGACGAGGGCGGCCGCGGCACCGCTCGCGCCGGACTGCTCCTCCGCGCGGGTGATCACGAAGCCCTGCTCGGGGCGGCGCTGGTTCGGGAAGCCGCGGGCCTCCAGGATGGCGCGGCCGGCGGCGCTCTCGTCGAGCGGGTGGCGCAGGCCCGTCCGGTAGGCGACGTGGAAGTCGGTCCAGCTGGGTTCGACCACGGCGACGGCGAGGGCCTCGTTGCCGTCCACCAGGGTGAGGTGGGCGGTCGCGCCGAGGTCCTCGGCGAGGCTGCGCAGGGCCGGCAGGGCGGCCTCGCGGAGCAGCGGGTGGACGCGGTGGGCGAGCCGCAGCACGCCGAGGCCGACTCTGGCGCGGCCGCCGATGTCGCGGCGGACGAGGCCGTGCTGTTCCAGGGTGGCCAGCAGTCGGTAGACCACGGTGCGGTTGACGGCGAGCCGGGCGGCGAGCTCGGTCACGGTCAGGCCGCGCTCGGAGTCGGCGAGGAGTTTGAGGACCCGGACACCACGGTCCAGGGTCTGGGAGGTTTCGGCAGTCACGACGCGCAAGTCCTTTCCGCGGCGGGCACCGGCGCCGGCGTGGGGCTCGGGCCGGGACGGAGGTGTCACGCGCAGGTGGGTGTCCGCGCTGGAGCAGCTGGCTCGGCGCCATCGACGAGGGCACAGCTCCGCGGTGCTCGTCCGGGGTGGGGGTGGTCCTTCGAGCGAGCGTGGGGAGAAGGTAGTGAACTCCCGGCGGGCTGCGGAAGTAGTTGTCCAAAATTCGGTCATCATCGACGCAAAGTCGAGACGCAAATACGGACATTAAGCCCATATTTCGGGCCTTGAATGGCTCACGTGTTCGATATCTGACCGGAACCCGGACACGGCGGGTCCCGGACCGGGGCGCTCAGAGCAGGTTCCGGCCGACCGTCCAGAGCGCCGCCGCGGCCAGCAGGGCGGCGACGGCGCGGGGGCCGAGGTGCAGCCGCCAGGTGCGGCCGGCCAGGCCGTGCCGCAGCCGGGCGAGGTACCAGGCGGCGACGAGGGGCAGTGCGAGCAGCAGGGCGGCGTTGTCGTGCCAGGCGGCGGGCAGGTCGCCGTGCAGCAGGTCCCAGGCCATCCGGGTGCCGCCGCAGCCGGGGCACTGCAGGCCGGTGAGGCGGTGGAACGGGCAGAAGGGCAGCGCCTGCCCGGGCAGGTGGGGATCGCGGGTGTACAGGTACCCGGCGCCGGCGAGGCCGGCCGCGAGCAGGCCGAGCGGTCCGGCCGCCGGGTGCCGCAGGGCCGCCGTACGACGGCGGACGCCCCCGCCCCCGCTGCTCGCGGGGCGGGGGTGCCGCCGGATCCGGACCGGACGCACGGTCAGGCGCGCAGCGTGCGGCCCTGGGCGTCGGTGCGGGTGTCGCTGACCAGGAAGAGGATGCCGTCGATCAGGGCCCAGACGCCGAGACCGCCGCAGGTGAGCAGCTGGGCGACGCCCATGCCGACGTGGCCGGTGTAGAAGCGGCCGATGCCGAAGCCGCCGAGGAAGATCTGCAGGAGGCCTGCGACGACCTTGGACTTGTCGGACAGCTCGGGGTTCTGGGCGGTGTACGCCACGGAGGGGCTCCTCGTCGGGTGCGCGGCCGGCCCGCCGTACGGGACGGCGAAGTCTCGGCATGTGGGACGGGGCGCCGACCGTCACCTCGCTGAGGTCCTTGTCGGCGCCGGGCACGCGGAAGATTAACGGATCATATGACCGCGCGTCTCCACACTTTCTTTGCCAAGTCGGGAGACTCCGCCCGAACCCCCGTCACCCCGAACGGGCGTCAGCCCTTCGCCCACTCCCGGATCTTCGCGATCCGCGCCTTCAGCTGGTTCGCGGTGGCCTGCGCGGTCAGCGGCCCGCCGCACTGCCGGCGCAGCTCGTTGTGGACGGTGCCGTGCGGCTGGTCGGTGCGGTGGTGCCAGGCCGCGACCAGCGCGTTCAGCTCCTTGCGCAGCTCGCGCAGCTCCTGATGGGTCACCACCGGCCGCTGCTCGGCGGGCAGTTCGATCAGGTCGGCCTCCTCGGCCGGCTTGGCCTTGGATCGCTGGATCTGCCGGTGCTGCCGCTTCTGCAGCAGCATCTGCACCTGGTCCGGCTCCAGCAGGCCCGGGATGCCGAGGTAGTCCTCCTCCTCCTCGCTGCCCGGGTGCGCCTGCATGCCGAACTCCATGGCGTTGTACAGCACCCGGTCGAAGACCGCGTCGCTGCCCAGCGCCTCGTAGGAGAACTCCTCGCCGCCGCCGTCCGGCCCGTCGTTGGCCTTCTCCGCCTCGGCGAGCAGCCGGTCCTCCTCGTCGAAGAGCCCCTCGCCCTCCTTCTTCGGCCGGTCGAGGACGTGGTCGCGCTGCAGCTCCATCTCGTTGGCGAAGCCGAGCAGCATCGGGATGGTCGGCAGGAAGACCGAGGCCGTCTCGCCGCGCTTGCGGGCCCGCACGAAGCGGCCGACGGCCTGCGCGAAGAACAGCGGGGTGGAGATCGAGGTGGCGTACACGCCGACGCACAGCCGGGGCACGTCGACGCCCTCGGACACCATGCGGACGGCCACCATCCAGCGCGAGGTGCCGGCCGCGTAGTCGGAGATCCGCTGGGAGGCCTCCGCCTCGTCGGAGAGGACGAGGGTGACCTTCTCGCCGCTGATCTCGCGCAGCAGCTTGGCGTAGGCCCGGGCCACGTTCTGGTCGGTCGCGATGACCAGGCCGCCGGCGTCCGGGATCGCCTTGCGGACCTCGGTGAGCCGCCGGTCGGCGGCCTGCAGCACGCTCGGGATCCACTCGCCCTGCGGCGCGAGCGCGGTGCGCCAGGCCTGCGCGATCAGGTCCTTGGTCATCGGCTCGCCGAGCCGGGCCTCCAGCTCGTCGCCGGCCTTGGTCCGCCAGCGCATGTTGCCGCTGTACGAGAGGAAGATCACCGGGCGGACGACGTGGTCCGCCAGCGCGTGCCCGTAGCCGTAGGTGTAGTCGGCGACGGACTTGCGCAGCCCGTCGGTGTCCGCCTCGTACGCGACGAACGGGATCGGGTTGGTGTCCGAGCGGAACGGCGTACCGGTCAGCGCCAGCCGCCGGGTGGCGGGCTCGAAGGCCTCGAAGCAGGCCTCGCCCCAGGACTTCGAGTCACCGGCGTGGTGGATCTCGTCCATGATCACGAGGGTCTTGCGGGCCTCCGTGCGGTTGCGGTGCAGCATCGGGTTGACGCCGACGCCCGCGTACGTGACCACGATGCCCTGGTAGTCCTTGGAGAGCGGGCCCGAGGAGTAGGCCGGGTCCAGCCGGATGCCTATCCGGGCTGCGGCCTCCGCCCACTGCTTCTTCAGGTGCTCGGTCGGTGCGACGACCGTCACCTGCTGCACCAGGTGGTTGTGCAGCAGGTAGGAGGCCAGGGTCAGGGCGAAGGTCGTCTTGCCGGCGCCCGGGGTGGCGACCGCCAGGAAGTCGCGCGGCTGCTTCTCGATGTACGAGTCGAGCGCACCCTGCTGCCAGGCGCGGAGCTTGCCGGCCGTGCCCCAGGGAGCACGGCCGGGGAAGGCCGGCGACAGGTGGTGCGAGGCGTTCGACGTGCCGGCCGGGCGGACGGACGCGTGCGGCGAGGCAACGTCGGAGAACAGCGGCGACATCGGGGAGGCGGCGGCGGTACTCACGGGCTCCGGAGGGGATCGTCGCAGGTCAGGGCGGTCTTCGCGGCCCCAGCCCGCTGTCGGGCGGTCGTCGGACAACCAGCCCAGCCTACCGGGCCGCTCCGGTTCGCCGACTCAGGCTCGACCGCCGTGCAGCGCCCGCAGCCGCTCCGCGATCACCCCGACGTCGGTGACCTCGCCGGCCGCCACGGCCACCACCAGGTCGTACGCCGCGTCCTGGTCGACCCCGGCCATGTCGGCGCCCGCGAGGTCCAGCAGACGACCGCGCCCATCCACGCGGTCCGCTTGTTGCCGTCCACCAGGGGGTGGTTCGAGGCCACCGCGTGCAGCAGTGCGGCGGCCTTGTCGAAGACGCCCGGGTGGAACTCCACGCCGAACATCCCGGCGGACGGCCGGTGCGCGGCGGAGTCCAGCAGGCCGGGCTCGCGGAGCTCGGCCGGACGGCCCCGGCACGCGAAGGCGGCGAGCTCCAGCAGCTCGGCGGTCTCCAGGCGGTTCACTCCCCCAGCCTCCTCAGCAGCTCGGCGTGGCACTCGGCGTACTTGGCGCCCAGGCGCCGGATCTCGGCCCGCCGCAGGTCGGCCTCCCGGCGGTCCTCCTGCGGGTCCGGTGCGTGCGGCGGACGGCCGCGGCCCTCGGGCCGCCGGCCGGCGGTCTGCTCGGCCTGCTCGGTCATGCGCCGGGACGCTACCGGCGGCGCGGCCCGGGCCGGTACCGGATTTTCGGCACCGGATCTCGGCACCGGAGTCCGCCGCCGGCCGCCCGACCCCGCGGGTGACCGGGCTCACAGCCCCCGCCCGGTAAGGACTGCCGGCCGTCCCACTCTCCCCTCCCGATGGACCGCACCCCGGCCGTCACAGAATCCACACACGTCACACGTTCCGCCCGCGAACTTCGGGGCAGGACGACACCGGGAGGAACCGCCATGACAGCTGCGCCCATCGTCGTCGAACAGGTCGTCCAGGCCCGCCTCTACGTCACCACCCACCGCACCGCCGCGCTCCGGGTGGCCCTGCGCTACCGGTCCGACGACCCGCTGGCCGTCCGGATGGCCTTCCCCGCCGAGTTCTCGCTGGACGGCACGCCGCTGCCCGAAGCCCCGCCGGAGGTCGAGTGGGTCTTCGCCCGGTGGCTGCTGGCCGCCGGCCTCGACGCGCCGAGCGGCATCGGCGACGTGCACCTGCGCCCGGCCGCGGCCGGCCGCACCATGCTGGAGCTGCGCTCCGCCGAGGGCGTGGCCCTACTCCAGTTCGACGGCGACCAGCTGCGGCACTTCCTCGCGGAGACCCTCCTCGCGGTTCCGGAGGGCGACGAGGCCCTGCTGCTGGACGCCGACCGGGCGCTCGCCGAACTCCTCGGCTGACGGCGGCCCGGGCGGCCTCAGGGGGACAGCTTGCGCATCAGCCGCACCCCCTGCCCCGGGGTCATGTGCGGCAGGTACGCCTTGCCGATCGCCCGGGTGATCGCGGGCAGCGCCGCCGGGTCCGGGTAGACCATGTACATGGGCCGGTACTCGGGCTGGAACTTCGCCTTGAACGCGAGCAGCGAGCGGAAGCCGTACACCGGTTCCAGGACCTTGCCCATCCAGTCGAGCATCCGCTGCAGCGCGGTCGGCGGCTCGCCCCCGCGGTCGGAGCGGGCCAGCGGCGCCCCGGAGAGGCTGAGGAACTGGGCGCCCTCCTCCTTGAAGCCGAGCGCGGCCGAGGCGATCAGGAACTCCATCACCCCGCGGAAGCCCTCCGAGCGGCGGCGCATGAAGTCCAGCGTCCAGCCGACCGGCTGCCCGGCCGCGTAGACCGGCATCCAGCTGGTCAGCCCGTGCACCGTGCGGTCGCCGTCCACCGCGACGAGCATCCGCACCGCCGGGTCGTCGAGCTCGGCCAGCCCGCCCAGGGTGAAGCCCATCTCCGGCAGGCCCTTGTCGGAGACCCACTCCTCGGAGATCGAGCGGATCTGGTCGCGGATGCCGATCGGCGCCTCCCAGTAGGTCCACCACTCGGCGGTGATGCCCTGCTTGCCGGCCTTGTTCAGCGAGGTCCGGATGGACTGCCACTTCTTGCCGGTGAAGGCCAGGTCGGGCAGCGGCACCACGGTGTCCTCGGCGACCTGCAGCGAACGCCAGCCGAGCTCCTCGGCGGCCTGCTGCGCGTCCGCGGAGACGCTGTAGAAGCACGGCGTCCAGCCCCGGGCGTCGCAGTACCGGGCGAAGCCCGCGACCGCCCGCCGCCGGGCCTCCGGCTCGCCGAACGGGTCCCCGGTGGTGAGCGCCACCGTGGCGATCACCCGGTACGGCACCGCGGCCCGGCCGTCCCCGTCGAACCAGTAGTGGTTGCCGTCCCAGGTGGAGATGAAGGACAGCGTCGAGCCGCCGTACTCGGTGAGCAGCGCCCGGGCCCGGGCCGCGGCCTCGGCGTCCACGTGCCCCACCGGGCGGCGGAAGGCCACCAGCAGCGCGGTCAGCGTCACCGCCCAGAACACCAGCCCGACCGCGATCTCCAGGGCCTGCGCGCCGCCGGCGGCGACCGGCCGGTCCGGCAGCAGTTCGTCGTAGGCGGGCGGCAGCAGCACGGAGGGCAGGCCGGCGGCCAGCCCGGCGGCCGTGGCGGCCGGCTCGTACTGGTCGCGGATCAGCCAGCCGATGCCGACGTACGCGGCGCAGCAGAGCAGCAGGGCGCCGCCGCCGACCGCGGCCAGCCGGTCGCGCACCCGCGGCGCCGTCCGCTGGTCGAAGCTGCGCCGGGTGACGGCCTGCAGCACCAGCATCGCGACCGGCAGCAGCAGCGCCTCGCCGACGAGTTCGAAGAGCAGGCCGTTGCCGCCGTCCGCGGCGAAGTCGTCGTAGTTGATAGACAGCAGCCAGCTGAGCAGCCCGACCCAGGCGAGCTCGGTGAGCATCGTGAGCCACCAGGCGAGGCGCAGTCCGCGGCGCAGCCCCTCGGCGAGGACGAGCAGCAGGACGGGCAGCAGCAGCGCGGCGCCGCCGGCGACCAGCAGGGCGTAGGGGACGACGCCGGTGGTGATCGGCCAGTCGATCGGGTTCCAGGAGGCGAGGCTGCGGTCCACGGCCTGCTCCCCCGCCGGTCAGGCCGTGGCGGCGCGGACGAGGTGGGCGTAGACGACCACGTTGCCGTCGTAGCCGTGCTGCCGGGTGAAGCCGCCGCCGCAGGTGATCAGCCGCAGCTGGGCGTTGGGCGAGGCGCCGTAGACCTTCCGGTCGGGGAAGTCCTTCTTCGGGTAGACCTCCACGCCGTCGACGGCGAAGGACGCGGTGGTGCGGTCGGCGCGGACGACCTCCACCTGGTCGCCGCGGTGCAGGGTGCCGAGCCGGTAGAAGACGGCCGGGCCGTCGGCGGTGTCGACGTGGCCGGCCAGCACGGCGGTGCCGCTCTCGCCGGGGGCGGTGCCGGCCGCGTACCAGCCGGCCAGGTTGTCGTCGTCCTCGGGCGGCGGCTGCAGCCGGCCGTCGTCGTCGAGCGCGAGTCCGGTGACGGGGGCGTCGATGCCGGCGCTGCGGATCCGGATCCGGGTCGGCGCGGCGCGGGGCATCGGCGGGGCGACGACCATGGGCAGCCCGAGGGCGTCGACGCCCTGTTCGGCGGTGGGCAGCGGGGGCAGGATGCGGCCGCCGCCGTGCAGCATCCAGGCGCCGAGCACCAGGGCGGTGCCGGCCGCCAGTGTGCCCGGCCAGGGGCTCCTGCGCTGTGCGCCCAACCCGTGCTCCCGTCCGTCGGTCCGCCCTGCGCGGCCCGTCTCAAGTGAAGGGCCGTCAGCCGACCGGGGCATCCGCCGCTGCCCCGCCCGGGTGAGGCCCGTTCCGGCGGCGCCGCACGGCGGGCAGCCGCGGACGGGTGACGAAGCCCTCGGCCATCGCGTTGGCCAGGCCGATCGCGAACAGCTCGGTGGACTTCTCGTAGAGCAGGTAGCGCGGCTGCCAGTCGGGCCGGTACTTGGCGTTGGCCCGGTACAGCGACTCCAGCTGCCACCACCGGGAGAGGAACCGCAGGACGGCCCGCCACAGCCGCAGGACCGGCCCGGCACCGAGCCGGCCGCCCTCCTCGAAGACCGCCCGGAACATGGCGAAGTTCAGCGAGACCCGGGCGACCTGCGGCTCCCCGGCGGCGCTGCGCAGCAGCAGCTCGGTGACCATGAACTCGACCAGGCCGTTGTCGGACTCCCGGTCACGGCGCATCAGGTCGAGGGAGAGCCCGTGCTCGCCCCAGGGCACGAAGCTGAGCAGGGCGCAGGTGCGGTCGTTCTCGTCCCGGCATTCGATCATCAGGCAGTCGCCGTCGGCGGGGTCGCCGAGTCGGCCGAGCGCCATCGAGAAGCCGCGTTCGGTGCGGCCGTGCCGCCAGGCGTCGGCGAGCCGGATCAGGTCGGCCATCTCCCCGTCGGGGATGTCGTGGTGGTGGCGGACGACGACGCGGTACCCGGCCTTGCGGACCCGGCTGTGGGCCTGCCGCAGCGGGCGCATGGCGCGGCCTTCCAGGGTGAAGCCGGCCGTCTCGACGACCGCCTCGTCGCCGAACTCCAGGGCGCGCAGACCGGCGACCCGGGTGTAGGCGGTGGCGGCGGCCTCCCCGGCGCCGGTGACGGCCGGGATCCAGCCCTGCTCGCGCAGCTGGCGGTGCCACACCTCGATCGCCTGCGGCCAGGCCTCCGGGTCACCGATCGGGTCGCCGGAGGCGAGCGCGACGCCGTTGACCACCCGGTGCAGCACGGCGGCCTTGCCGGACGGGGACCAGCAGACCGCCTTGTCGGGGCGGAGCGCGAAGTAGCCGAGCGAGTCGCGGGCGCCGTGCCGGGCGAGCAGGTCGCGCAGCCGCTGCTCGTCCTCGGGCTGCTGCGCGACGTGCCCGCGCGGGGAGCGGAACAGCACCCGCAGGGCGATCAGCAGCAGCGCGGCGCCGAACAGGTTGATCCCGAGGTCGACCCAGCCGGGCACGTCCACGTCGGCGACCTGGACGACCCCGGAGAGGGTGAGCAGCCGCAGCAGGACGTACAGCGAGGCGTCGCCCCAGTCGGGCGGCGTCTCGGGGTAGGTGGCGCGGACGACCGCGGCGCCGAGCACGGTCAGCAGGGCCCCGCCGGCCACCAGGACGACGGCGGCCAGCACCACGTTGCCGCGGGTGCCGCGGGCGGTGAAGACCGGGCGGCCGATCAGCAGGGCGACGAGCAGGGCCACGGTGACCAGGGCGGAGATCCAGTTGAAGGGGTGCTCGCTGTAGTCGACGTAGGCGAGCGCCCAGGCGAACAGCGCGGTGTAGATCGCCACCAGGACGGTGGTGACCGTCCAGGCGGCCCGCTTGCGGCGGCGGAGCATCACGGCGAGCAGCCCGGCGAAGAGCGCGCCGGTGAAGCCGGAGGCGACCAGGACGGGGGTGAAGAAGTCCCCGCGGTTGGCCCGCTGGACCTGCTGGCGGAAGGGCTCGATCAGCCCGGCGACCAGGTTGAGCAGCGCGACCACCCGGACGTACCACTCGGCGCCGGTGGCGAAGCGGCGGCGCCAGGCGGGCACCGGCGGTGCGGGCCTGCGCCCGGCCGCAGGGGCGGCCCTGCCGCGGTCCCGGGCGGCCGGTCCGGCCTTCGGCCGGGGTGCGGGGACGGGGGGCGCGGGGGGCGCGGGTACCGCGGCCGGCCCCTCGGCCGCGGCTCCCTCCACGGCCGCTGCTCCCTCCCCCGGCGCGGCTCCCTCCACGGTCCCGGCCGGGTCGGCGGGCGCGGTGCCGGCGGCGGTGGTCGCGGTGTCGGGGGCGCCGGCCAACACGTTGTAGAAGGAGGTCTTGGCGGCGACGATCCGTGCGTGGATCCGGGCGTCCCGGCGTTCGGCGCGGGCCATCCGCTTGGGCCGGGTGCGGTAGCGCCAGCGCGCCCAGGGGCTGTGCGGCCGGGCCAGCCGGACGGCGCCGACCATGGCCAGCGGCGGCAGCATCACGCCGAGCAGGCCCGTCCAGATCTTGCCCTTGAACAGACTGATCCCGACCAGCAGCAGCAGGAGTCCTGCGCCGACGAACTGTCCTGCCGTCAGCCGGGAGCCGAAGCCCCCCAGCGGCAGCTCGCCGATGAGCAGCAGGGCGATGAACGCGACCGCCAGGATCACCGCGTCGACGGACTTGCGGCCCTGCTCGCTCCAGTAGACGTCCTGCAGGTGCAGGACGAGCGCGAACTCGTCGAGCACCAGGCCGGCACCGATGCCGAAGCCGAAGGCGAGGACGTTCCACAGCTCCCCGCCGTCGCCGCGGACGGTGAAGGCCCCCACGCCGCAGATCAGCACCAGGGTCTGGCCGAACACCACGTGGTGGATGTGCAGGCCGCCGGGGGTGACGTTGCCGGGCCACCAGCTGGTGCCGCGCCGGATCATCCGGACGCTGAAGCGGATGAAGAGGAAGGAGGCCAGCAGTCCCACCAGCAGCAGGAACAGCGGCTCGCGTCCGGTGTCGACGATCCGTTCCCGGTACGCGTCGAGCAGCGACTGCCACATGGCGTACGGAACCTCCGGGAGGCGGCTCGGCGGGACGGTTCCCCCCATCTGACGACGGCTCAGCAGCGCCCCGCCAGTCGATGGCGCGTGCGATGGTCCGAACGGGCGAGCGTTTCGGGCGACCCAGCCCCGTTCCCCCCGCGTTCCCCGGCAGGGGCCCTCCGACGTGCCATGCTGTGGGCCGCACCCACCCCGGACCGTCCATCCGACTGTCGGACTGTCAGCCCCTGCGGTCCCGCTGCGAACAGACCCCACCCGAACGGAGACGCCCATGGACGCCCTCTCCCGCAGGACCCTGCTGGCCGGCGGCGCCGCCACCGCGGCCGCACTCGCCGCCGGCTGCGCGAGCAGCGGCGGCCGGGGCGGCGAGCAGGCCGGTCCGCCCGTCCGGGCCTCGGGAGCGGCGGACGGCAGCGGCTCGGGCACCCCGAAGCCGCCCGCCTCACTGATCGGCGACGGGTCGACCTCCGACTCCGGGCCCCAGCCGCACCAGCCGGAGGCCGTACCGCTGGAGCTCGGCGAGCGCCCCCCGCAGTTCGTGGTGTTCTCCTGGGACGGCGCCGGCGAGCTCGACAACGGGCTGTTCTCGCGGTTCCGGCAGCTCGCCAAGGACCACGACGCCAAGATGACGTTCTTCCTCAGCGGCATCTACACGCTGCCCGAGTCCAAGCGGGACCTCTACCGGCCCCCGCAGCACCCGGTCGGCGCCTCCGACATCGGCTACCTCAGCGACGAGCACATCCGGGAGACCATCGGCCAGGTCGGCGACGCCTGGCTGGAGGGCCACGAGATCGGCACCCACTTCAACGGGCACTTCTGCGGCCCCACCGGCGGCGGCCGCTGGTCCCCCGAGGACTGGGACAGCGAGATCCAGCAGGCCATGGACTTCGTCATGAACTGGCGGACCAACACCGGCCTCACCGACCTGCCGCCGCTGCCCTTCGACTACCGCAAGGAGCTGATCGGCGGACGCACCCCCTGCCTGGAGGGCCAGCGCGGCCTGCTGCCGACCGCCGCCAAGCGCGGCTGGAAGTACGACAGCAGCGGCCCCGGCGGCCTCCAGGTGTGGCCGCAGAAGATCCAGGGCGGGGCGCTGTGGGACATGCCGCTGCAGTCCATCCCCTTCCCCGGGCACAGCTTCCAGGTGCTCTCGATGGACTACAACATCATGTACAACCAGTCCGGCAACAGCACCAAGGGCGACACCGCGCGGTACGGCGCCTGGCAGACCCAGGCCAGGGACTCCTACCTCGCGGGCTTCGAGCGCGCCTACACGACCAACCGGGCACCGATGATCATCGGCAACCACTTCGAGCAGTGGAACGGCGGCATCTACATGAACGCCGTCGAGGAGGCCCTCAAGGGGATCGCCGGCCGGCCCGAGGTCCGGCTGGTGTCCTTCCGGCAGCTGGTCGAGTGGCTGGAGGCGCAGGACCCGGCGGTGCTGCGCAAGCTGCAGTCGCTGGCGCCCGGCGAGTCCCCGGCGGGCGGCTGGAAGTCCTACCTCGGCGGGGCCGTCCAGGCGGCGCCCTCGTCCTGAGCCCCGGCCGCCGTCAGCCCTCGGCGAGCGCCGGGGCCTCGGCCACCGCCACGGGCTCGTGCCCCGCACCGGTGCGGCCCGACACCAGGGCGCCCAGCAGGGCCACCCCGGTCATCACCAGGAAGATCGCCGCGAACGGACCGGCCGGCGCCTTCGCCCCCTCCGAGGCCGCCACCGAACCGCCGCCGAGACCCGCGAACAGCACCCCCGCCAGACCGATCAGCAGCACGTTGCCGAGCGCGTCGCTCAGCTGGATCGCCGCCGAGTTGGCGCCGGTGTCCTCGGGCGCCGACAGCTTCATCATCAGCACGCTGATGCTCGCCACCGCCAGGCCCATCCCGACGCCGCCGACCGCCCAGGCCACCGCCGCCGTCCAGGCCGGCACGGCGGGCACCAGCACCAGCGCGGCCCCGGCGATCGCCACCGCGGTCAGCACGAAGCCCGCCCGGATCAGCAACTCCCGGTGCCGGTCCGCCCACGGCCGGCCCTGCAGCCAGGAGCCGAGCGCCCAGGACAGGCCGCCGCTGGTGAGCGTCAGACCCGCCAGGGTCGGCGACAGGTCCCGCTGGGTCACCATCATCAGCGGGACGAAGGCCTCCGCCGCGAAGAACGCACCCGCCGCGACGCCGCGCAGCAGGATCACCGTCGGCAGGCCGCGGGCCGCCCGCAGCGTGCCCGGCGGCAGCAGCCGCACCACGGCCGGCAGCAGCAGCGCGGCGCCCAGCGCGGCCGGCACCAGACCCAGCAGGTCCAGGCGCTGGCCCGCGTACTGCAGCAGCCCGGCGCCGAGCGCCGCCAGGGCCGCGCACCAGGTGCGGCGGCGGTCGAAGGGCGCCGGCTGCACCGACGGCCGGGCCCGCTCCGAGCGGCGCAGCGCCGGACCCATCACGGCGAGGGGCAGCAGGATCAGCACCGGCACCGCCAGAAACACCCAGCGCCAGCCGAGGTGCTGGGTCACCGCGCCGGAGACCAGCGGGCCGACGATGGACGGCAGCACCCAGGCCGCGGAGAACGCCGCGAACACCGACGGCCGCAGCCGCTCCGGGAAGGCCCGGCCCACCACCACGTACAGCGCGACGATCACCAGACCGCCGCCGAGGCCCTGGATCGCCCGGCCGGCTACGAAGGGCCACATCCCGACCGCCGTGCCGGCCACCACCAGGCCCGCCCCGAACACCGCGATGCCGGTGAAGAGCGGTGCCAGCGGGCCGCGCCGGTCGCACCACTGGCCGGAGACCACCAGGGCGAACAGCGTCGTCG
Organism: Streptomyces sp. NRRL B-24484; assembly: GCF_000717715.1. GTDB lineage: Bacteria > Actinomycetota > Actinomycetes > Streptomycetales > Streptomycetaceae > Kitasatospora. Next base: position 47,005 of record NZ_JOAI01000026.1, read on the forward strand.
TGAAGTAGCCGGAGAAGGCGAAGGCGTACAGGCCGAGCCCGTCGAGCTGCCGGGCGGCGACCGGCATCGCGGTGTTCACCGCCGTGGCCTCGAAGGCGAGCAGCAGCACCACCGAGACGATCCCCAGCGTCAGCGCCCGGTACGGCCCGCTCATCACGCCCCCGGTGTCGGGGGCGGCGTCGGGCACGGGGGCAGCACGGTCGACCGGGGTCGAGGAGGAGGTGGTGGCCATGCCTGCCATCGTAAGGCGCTCGGGCGCCGGTGACTCCTGACCATCGGTCGGTGATCACCCGGGACCTCCGACCTGGGGCCCGGTGGCTTACGGCTCAGTGCAGCACCTTGAGGCCCAGCACCCCGCCGACGATCAGCAACAGGCAGGTCACCCGGGCCGCCGTCATCGCGTCGCCCAGTGCCGCCGTCCCGTACAGCGCCGTCCCGACCGCACCGATGCCCACCCACACCGCGTAGCCCGTGCCCAGGGGGATGCTGCGCAGCGCGTACGCCAGGCCGCCCATCGACAGCACCAGCGCCACCGCGAACACCACGCTCGGCACCAGGCGCGAGAACCCCTTGGCCGCCTCCAGCGACACCGCCCAGACGGTCTCCAGCACGCCCGCCACGATCAACACCAGCCACGCCACGACGGCACCTCCGCAGTAGAGGGCGGCAGCTCCGTCGCTGCCGCCGCAGTACCGCGCCGTCTTGTCCTGCCGGGTACGACGCACCTCGTCCGGGGCGCTCGATCACGCCACCCCTCGAACGTAGCACACGACGACACACGGAATTCATGAACGGACATTGACGCACCCCGCCACTTTCCCCCTAAGATGAATTCACCAGCACGGCGGGGCCGAATACCGGGCCCGCCGGACACGACAGTGACGACAGGAGTCGGCCATGAACAGGAAGACGGCGGCGATCGCAGCGCCCCGCACCTGTGCCGCCCGTTGTCCCGGCTGTCGCCGCTCCTGTCGCGCCTGACGCGCGCCTCGTTCCACCCTTCCCCCGACGGGCCCGCACGGGCATCCCCGTCGCCCCCGGCCGTGTGCCCGAGTGGTTCAGGGAGCCGCCTGCAAAGCGGTTTACGTGGGTTCAATTCCCGCCACGGCCTCCATTTCCGCACCACCGGACGGTGAATTACGCCGTCCGGCGGTGCGGCATTCCCTTTTCCCGATCGATGGAATTACCGGAATTCTCCCGGGTCCCTCCGGGGCCGCTCCGCGGGTACGAAGAACGGCGCGGGCCGACCCCGTCGTCCGGGGTGGCCCGCGCCGTCGGCGTGCGGGACGGTCAGTCGATCACCGGCGGGTTGGCGGAGCCGCCGCGCCAGGTCTCCTCGTCCTCGACCAGGTAGTCGGGGCGCTGACCGTTGTTGTTCTTGTCCTTCTTCTTGCCCGCCGCGCCGCCGGGGCCGCCGTGCAGGCCGCCGCCCGGGGCACCGTTCTGGCCGGCCCGGCCCTTGCCGATCCCGGAACCGCCCTCGGTGAAGGTCCGGCCGCCGGTGCCGCTCTTGGCACCGCCGATCACACCGCCGCCGCGGCGGACCAGTCCGCTGCCGCCCTTGCCGCCGGCGCCGGCCCCCTTGCCGCCGGCACCGCCCGCACCGGGCATGCCGCCCATGCCGGGCATGCCCTGGCGCGCCGCACCACCGGTGCCGCTACCGGCACCACCGGCTCCGGCACCCCCGGTACGACCGCCGGCACCGCCGCCGCCGGAGCCCGTGGCCCCGCCGCGGCCCGCGCCGGTCGTGCCGCTGCGGCCGGGCAGCGCTCCGCCGCCGAGACCGCCCGGGACGTAGCCGCCGCCCCCACCGAGGCCGCCGCCACCGCCCAGGCCGCCGCCACCGAGACCACCGCCGCCACCGAGACCGCCACCACCCCCGGGGTTGGTCGGCAGCGTGCCGAGGCCACCGCCGCCGGGGGTCGGGTTCGTCCCGACCGGCGGCAGGCTGTCGATGCCCGTGCTCGGCGGAACGACCGGGTGGGACGGGACGGGAATCGTCCCCGGCGGGACGTCGCCCGGCAGCGGGGTCGGCACGTGCGGCGAGCCCGGGATCGTCTGCTTCGGCCCCTGCGGGTCGACGTGCCCGGGCTTGTCCGACGGGTTCTCCGGCACGCCGTTCGGGTACTTCGGCGTGGGCGGCGGCGGGGCCACGGTGCTCGGCGGAACGGGGTTCTCCGGCTCCGGCGGGAAGGGCTTCTTGGGGTCGTGGATGTTGCCGGTCTCCGGCGGTCGCATGTACCCCGCGGCCTGGTCGAACTGCGGCCCGAGGTGCTCCATGACGCCGATGGCGTACTGGTGCGAGACCTCGGTCGCCGACAGCTCGCTGTAGTTCTTGTTGACCGCGCTGATCCGGTCCATGCCGCCGGCCACGTCGGCCTTGAACTGGGCGTCGGAACGGTCGAAACCGTCACCGAGCAGCTTCGCGCCGCGGTCGAGGGTACTGGGCACCTTGATCTGGGCCATGGTCGCCTTGCTCTGCTGCAGGGCGTCCCCGGCGAACTTCATCGCCGCGGAGGTGTTCTGCGCGTGGGCGGCCGTGTTGGTCATGCTCGTCCGGAGGGTGTCCGCCCGCTTGGTGAAGCCCTCGGCGGCCGTGCCCTCCCAGTTGGCGGTGGCGTGCTGCACCGCCGTCTGCAGGTCGGCGACGGCCTGCTCCAGCTCCTGGTGGACGTTGGTCCAGTGCTGGCTGACCTCGTGGATGCGCTCGGGCCTGGAGTGCTCCAGCATCCGCTTCAGCGGGATGAGATCCTCGTGTTCGAACTGGGTCATCTCACGCCCTCCCGGACTGCATGGACCTCGCCGAGGCGACGAACTCGTCCTCGCGCGTCCGGTAGGCGGTGTTCACCGCGTGCGTCTTGTCGCCGAAGTCGTTGATCAGCGAGTCGAGCTCCTGGATGTGCTGGCTCAGGAACTGCTGCATCTGCGAATGGGCGGCGAAGAGCTTCTTCGCCTGGTCGAAGTTGGCGCCGAAGTCGTCGCTGACGAGGACGGTGTTGTACTTCGCCTTGTTGCCGCACTCGCTGAGGCCCTGCTGGAGGGCCCTCAGTCGCTTCACGACGGCTTCCAACTCGTCCGTGTTGACGCGGTATCCGTCGGCCATCTCACTCCTCCCCCTGGAGTCCGTACTTCCCCGTTGTTGCTGCACCCCGTGCGCAACGGGGCATGACGCCCTGACAGGGCGTTCGATCGTATCGCCTCTAGACCGTGTACTGACACACCGTCATCGCGGCGGGTTACCTCCCTGGTGGGGGTTCTGGTAGGGCTGCTGCTGGGGGTACCCGGGAGGCGGCGGCTGGGTGCCGTAGGGCTGCTGCGCGGGCGGCCAGCCGGGTGCCCCTCCGTAGGGCGCCGCACCGTACGGGGCCTGGCCCTGCGGGGGCACCGGGACGGCCGGCGGTCGGCGGCGGCTGCGGGTCACCGCGACGATCACCACGACCAGCAGGACGCCCAGGACGGCGAGCGCGCCAAGCACCATCAGCGGGGTGACGCCACCGAAGACGGAGGCCTTGCCCACGGGCTGCGACACCGGCGCGTTCGAGGCGGTGCCCGGTGCGGCCGCACCCCCCGGCGCGGTCAGCGGTCCTTCCTTGCTGCCCGCCGGGATGTCCATGGTGAGCGCCTCGTAGGGGCGGATCACGCCGTACCCGAAGTGCGGGTCCGGAAGCTTGGCGCCGGCGGCGGACGGCGGGACGGCGGCCGACTTGACCAGCCGGTCGGCCACCTGGCCTGCGGTGAGCTGGGGGAACTTGGCCCGGACGAGGGCCGCGGCGCCCGACACGTAGGCCGTCGCGTCGGACGTCCCGTCCGCGAGGCAGTACTGGCTGGACCCGCACTTGCCCGCGCTCACGATGTCGACGCCGGGCGCGGCCAGCCGGACCTCGGGCCCGGAGTTGGAGTCCGACCAGACCTCGGAGGACTTGTCCGCGGCCGCCACGGCGAGGACGCCCGGCAGGTTCGCGGGGTTCGCGACCGCGCCGCCGGTGTTCCCCGCGCCGGCGACCACCAGGACGTCGTGCTGGTACGCGTAGGCGACCGCACCCTCCATCTCGCTGTTGGTGACGGTGGCCGCCTGCGAGATGTTGATGACCTTCGCCCCGTGCTCGACCGCCCAGCGGATGCCCTGCGGGATCACGTCGAGGGCGCTGGCGTCGCCCTTGTAGACGGGGAGGATCTTCGCCCCGGGCGCCAGGCCGACGACACCGGCGTCGGCACCGTGCCCGTGGCCGGCGATGAGACTCGCCATCCCCGTGCCGTGCGAGTCCGTCGGCCGGGTGTTGAGGTTCTTGCCGCTCTGGTCGTAGCCGGGCAGGACCTGGCCGGTGAGGTCGGGGTGGGTGGCGTCGACGCCGCTGTCGATGACGGCGACGACCACGCCGTTGCCCTTGCTGACGGACCAGACCTTGTCGAGCTTGAAGTACTGGTTGGCCCACTGCCCGTCCCGGACCTGGTCCGCGGACGCCCCGGGGGCGGCCGTCAGCAGCAGTGCACCTGCCAATGTCGTGGCACCCAGCACCCGCATGGCCCTGGTCAGCGTCATCACTACCCCGTCAGTCGTCTTCTGCTGCCCGTACGTCCTCGCAACGCCCCCACGTGCACAGGGCGCTCCGATCGTATCGTCTGTCCGGGCGCAGGCTGACGCGGCATCGGCCGACCGGCCTGCGGGAACGGGGAACGGACGGCGTGTCAGCCGGTGGCGACGGCGTCCTCCGGGAGGATCGGCAGGCGGCCGACCGGCATGCCGGTGGCGGCGCGGACGGCGGCGGCGACCGCCGCGGGCGCGACCACCGCGGGCACCGCACTGACCGCCTTGGCACCGAAGGTCGCGACCACGTCGCGCTCCTCGACCAGGGCGGCGATCCGGATGTCGGGGGTGTCGAGCGCGGTCGGCAGCCGGTAGCCGGTGAGCGAGGCGTTGACGGGCCGACCGCCCTCGGTGCGCAGGTTCTCCATCAGGGCGAGGCCGACGCCCTGGGCGACGGCGCCCTCGATGCGGTCCTCGATCTGGCGGGGGTTCAGGGCGCAGCCGACGTCCTGCGCGACGGTGACGTCCACCACCCGGACGGCGCCGAGTTCGATGTCCACGTCGACGACGGCCCGCATCGCGCAGAAGGCGATGGAGACGAAGGCGTCGCCCTGCCCGTTCTCGTCCAGCGGCTCGGTGGGGTGCGGCCGGCACTGGGCGGTGGCCCAGAGCTCCTTGCCCTCCAGGGCCTCGGCGACCGGCATGCCGAGCACCCCGTCGTACGAGGTGATCTTGCCGTCGGCGATCGAGAGCAGCTCGACGGACATGCCGAAGTTTGCCGCGATCGGCTGCAGCAGCTGGTGGCGGACCATCAGCGCGGCCTTCTCGACGGCGCCGCCGGACACCCAGGTGTGCCGGCCGCGGGCGGACGGGCCGGCCGCGGGCTGGTCGCTGTCGACGGGGGCGACGTACACCTCGGAGACGCCGAGGACGCTCTGCACGATCTGCCGGGCGAGGGTGGCGAAGCCCTGGCCGGCGTCGACGGCGGCGCAGATGACGGTGGCGTGGTCGCCGCTGACCCGCACGGTCGCGGTGGAGACCTCGTCCTCGCCCTCGGCGCCGAGCATGTGCACCATGCCGACGGCGTAGCCGATGCCGCGGCGGACGGCCGCCGGGTCGCCGGCGCCGCCGGGCCCGCCGGGCAGCAGCCAGTCGGCCTCCGGGTCGTCGACCGGGAGGGCGGGCAGCGGGAGTTCGGTGACCGCGTCGAGCAGCGCCTCGACCGGGGCCGGGCAGGTGACCGCCTGGCCGGTGGGCAGCGGGTCGCCGGTGGCCATGGCGTTGCGGCGGCGGATCTCCAGCGGCTCGATGCCGACCTGCTTGGCGAGCTGGTCCAGCTGGGACTCGTAGGCGAAGCAGGTCTGCAGTGCGCCCTCACCGCGCATCCGGCCGGCCGGCGGGTTGTTGGTGCGCACCGCCCAGGCGTCGACGAAGACGTTGGGGCAGGTGTACGGGCCGACGGAGAAGGCGGTGGCGGCGGCGAGCGTCTCGGCGGAGACGTCGGCGTAGGCGCCGCCGTCGAGCAGGATCTGCGCCTCGACCTTGACCAGCTTGCCCTCGGCGTCCGCGTGGTGGCGGTAGCGCAGCAGGGCGGGGTGCCGGGAGGTGTGGGTGTGGAAGGACTCCTCGCGGGTGAGGGTCATCTTCACCGGGCGGCCGGTGCGCAGCGCCAGCAGGGCGAGCAGCACCTGGAAGGAGAGCGCCTCGCGGTCGGTGGCGGCGCCGGGGACGCCGGTGACGACGGTGCGCACCCGGTCGGGGTCGAGGCCGAGGCAGGCGGCGGTGCGGTCGCGGTCGCCGTGCGGGTCGGTGGTGGAGAGGTGGAGTTCGACACCGCCGTCGGGGCGGGGCACGGCGAGGCCGGCCTCGGCGCCGATCGGCGCCGGGTCCTGCCGGCCGACCTGGTAGAGGCCCTCGACGACGAACTCGCCGACCGCCTCCGGGTCGCCGGTGCGCAGCGGGAGGTGGCGGAAGAGGTTGCCGTCGGGGTGCAGCGGCGGGGCGTTGAAGGCGGCCTCGGGGTCGGTGACGGCCTCCAGCACCTCGTACTCGACGGCGACGAGGGACGCGGCCAGCCGGGCGGTGTCGGGGGTCTCGGCGGCGACGGCGGCGATCGGTTCGCCGTGGTGGCGGACGACCTCGGAGGCGAGCACCGGCCGGTCGCCGGGGTCGGGGCAGGAGGCCAGGTCGGTGGCGGTGACGACGGCGTGCACGCCGGGCAGCGCGAGCGCGGCGGAGGTGTCGACGGAGACGATCCGGGCGTGCGCGTGCGGCGCGCGCAGCACGGCGCCCCAGAGGAGGCCCTCGGCCCAGAGGTCGGCGGCGTACGGGTAGATGCCGAGCGCCTTGGGGAGGGCGTCGGTACGCAGCGGGGAGCTGCCGAGTCCGAACGGTTCGGGCGCCGGGGTGTCCTGCTCGGTGGGCGCGGTCATGCGTTCTCGTCCTCGGGGAGCCTGATGCCGTGGGCGGGGGTGGTGCCGTCGTAGCCGGCCGGGCCCGGGTGGCCCGGGTGGCCCGTGTGGCCGGCGGCCGTGTCGTAGCCGGTGGCGGGTTCGTAGACCGGGCTGTCGTAGCCGGCGGGGCCGACGTAGACCTGGCCGGTGTCGTAGCCGCCCTCGTAGACGGGGGCGCCGTCGTAGTGGGCCTGGTCCGGCAGGGGGGTGCCGTGCGGCGGGGTGGCGCCGTAGGGGACGGCCTCGTAGGCGGTGCCGTGCGCGGGCGTCGGGATGTACGGGGTGCCGTGCGCGGGGGTGGTGTCGTGGGCCGGGCCGTCGTGGGCGGTGCCGTGGGCGGGGGTGGCCTCGTAGAGCCCGGTGTCGTACGGGGCGGTCTCGTGGCCGGGGGCCTGGGCGGGTGCCGGGACGTAGCCGAGGTAGCCCTCGGCGGGCTGCGGCGGCTGGTAGTAGCCGGTGTCGTAGCCCCCGTCGGCGGGTGCGGCCGGGGCGGCGGGCTGCTCCGGGGCCGCGGCCCGGTGGGCGGCGGCGTACTGGTCGGCCTCGACCCAGAGCTCGGAGTCGGCGTAGAGCGGGAGTTCGCCGGCGAGCGCGAGGTCGGCGGCGGACTGCTGGCCGGCCGCGGGGGCGGGCGCCGCCGCGGCGTCGTCGGCGTGTGCGGCCGGAGCGGCGTCGGCCTGTTCGGCTGCGGCCTCGGCGGCGTCGAGTTCGGCCTCCAGCTCGGCCTCGCGGGCCTGGGCGACGGTCTGCACGGCGGCGAGGACGCCGCGGTAGCCGGTGCAGCGGCAGAGGTTGCCGCACAGGGCCTGGCGGGCCTCGACGTCGGTGGGGCGGTGGTTGCGCTGCAGCAGGTCGTGGACGGCCATGGCGAGGCCGGGGGTGCAGTAGCCGCACTGGACGGCGCCGGACTCGGCGAGCGCCTGCTGGACGTCGCTGGCGGTGCCGGCCCCGGAGAGGCCCTCGACGGTGGCGATCTCGCTGTCGGCGGCGAGCGCCGCGGGAACCAGGCAGCCGGCGACCAGCTGGCCGTCGACCTGGACGGTGCAGGCGCCGCACTCGCCCTGCTCGCAGCCGTCCTTGGCGCCGGCCAGGCCGAGCCGCTCGCGGAGCACGTAGAGCAGGCTCTCGCCGATCCAGGCGTCGTTGACCGGCCGTTCGAAGCCGTTGACCCGCAGCGTGTACGAGGCGCAGGGGCGCACGTCGCCGAGGCCGTTGAGTTCGTCCGTCACTTCAGCGCCCTTCCCAGTGCCCGGCGGGCCAGCACCGCCACGGTACGCCGCTGGCGCACGAGGGTGGCCGCCACCCCCTCGCCGGCGCCCTCCAGGGCGGCGTCGGGGATGCAGGCGGCGGCGACGTACTCGCCGAAGGCGGCGAGCGCGGCGGGGTCGATGGGCTGGGCGCCGTCCTCGCCGCGGACGTCCCAGTCGATGCAGCCGGCGACCCAGGCCTCGGCCTCGTGCGGGCGCAGCGGCACGGGGGCGACGGCGCCGACGGCGCAGCGCACGGCGCGCCGGGCGGGGTCGAGGACGAGGGCGACGGAGGCGGCGGCGCGGGCGGGGCCGCTGCGGCCGCCGGCCTTGAGGAAGACCTGCGGGGCGTGCAGCAGCGGGACGCGCACCCAGGTGAGGAGCTCGCCGGGGCGCAGCGGGTCGAGGCCGGTGAGCAGGTGGGTGACCGGGACGTCGCGGGTGGCGCCGGAGCGGGTGAGGGTGGCGGTGGCCTCCAGCGCGGCGAGCACCGGCAGGGTGTCGCCGGCGGCCGCGGCGGTGGCGATGTTGCCGCCGAGGGTGCCGACGTTGCGGACCTGCGGCGGGCCGGCGGTGCGGGCGGCGTCGGCGAGGGCGGGGATGAGGGCGGCGAAGTCGGGGCGGTCCATCCGGGCGTGGGTGAGTCCGGCGCCGAGCACGGCGGTGCCGCCGTCCTCGTAGCGCCAGCCGCGCAGCTCGGTGATCCGGCCGAGGCCGATCAGTGCGGCGGGGCGCAGCCGTCCCGCGTTGACCGCCTCCATGAGGTCGGTCGCGCCGGCCACCGGGACGGCTCCCGGGGTCGCGGCCAGCGCGTCGACGGCCTCGTCGACCGAGGCCGGCAGCATGATCGTCCGGTTCACCAGGATTCCACCGTGCTCCACTTGCTCATCAACTGCCCTGCCCTCCCCACCGGCAGTGCGGCCTGGCCCGTAGGGTACGGGCGATCGGGCCGGGTTGGGCAACTCTGGCACACAATGCCGGGTGATCACTTGCCGGGTGACCGAGCGGTGAGGGCAATACCGGACGAATCAGGCCACAAAACGCGGCGAACCGGAAGGCCTCCGCCCGGATGTTCATCGGATATTGACCTGACGCGGCAGCAGGTAGGACGGGGTCCGCGGGGTGCGGACGCCCCGCGCACGCGGTTGACGCACGCGGGGCGCGGCGCCGGCGTCAGGGGCCCTCGGCCGGCCGGCCGGCGACCCCGGGGCGGCGCTGCCAGGGGTGCGGCCCGCCGGGCGGCCGGTACTCGACGCCGAGGGCGTCCAGACGCGGGTAGTGGCCCGCCATCCGCCGCTCGAACCCGGCCCAGTCCCGCTCGGCCGGGTCGCGCGGCAGGTCGGACCAGGCGACCTCGGCGAACGCGGCGAGCCGCGGGAAGGCCCGGTAGTCGACGTCGCGGGCGCTCGTCATGAACTCGGTCCACAGGTTGGCCTGGGTGCCGATCACCCGGGCGGCCGCGTCGCCGTCCAGCTCCGGCGGGACGGGTTCGAAGCGGTAGACGTCCTCCAGGGTGCGGACGTAGCCGACCGGGATCGGCTCGTCCCCGCCCGGGGCCTGCCGGTGGTCGAGGTAGACGTGCTGCTCCGGGCACATCACCACGTCGTGGCCGGCCCGGGCGGCCGCGATGCCGCCCTCGTAGCCGCGCCAGGAGGAGACGGCGGCGCCCGGTGCGAGGCCGCCCTCCAGGATCTCGTCCCAGCCGATCAGGCGGCGGCCGCGGTCGGCCAGCCAGCGGTCGAAGTGGCGGATGAACCAGCTCTGCAGCCCGTCCTCGCCGTCCACCCCGAGCTCGGCGATCCGGGCCTGCGCGGCGGGGCTGGCCCGCCACTGGTCCTTGGGGCACTCGTCGCCGCCGAGGTGGACGAACTCGGACGGGAAGACCTCCAGGACCTCCTCCAGCACCTCCTCGAAGAAGCGCAGGGTCGCGTCGGAGACGTTCAGCACGTTGGGGTTGATCCCCCAGTCCGTCCAGACCCCGAGCGCCGCGGTGTCCACCGCGTCGGTGTTGCCGAGTTCGGGGTACGCGGCGATCGCGGCCTGGGAGTGCCCGGGCAGGTCGATCTCCGGCACCACCGTGATGTGCCGCTCGGCGGCGTACGCGACGATCTCGCGCAGGTCGTCCTGGGTGTAGTGGCCGCCGTGCGGGCGGTCGTCGCGGCGGTCCGCGGAGCGGTAGCCGACCATGGACCGCTCCCGCCAGCCGCCGACCGCGGTGAGCCGCGGGTGGCGCCGGACCTCGATCCGCCAGCCCTGGTCGTCGGTGAGGTGCAGGTGCAGGACGTTCAGCTTGTGCGCCGCCATCAGGTCGAGGAAGCGCAGCACGTCGGCCTTGGGCAGGAAGTGCCGGGCGACGTCCAGCAGCACGCCGCGCCAGCCGAACCGCGGGGCGTCCTCGATCCGCACCGCGGGCAGCACCCAGTCCGTTCCGGGCAGCGGGGCGCGGCGGTAGATCCGCGGGTCGAACAGCTGGCGCAGCGTCTGCGCGGCGTGGAACAGGCCCGCCCCGGCGCCGCCGCGCAGGACGGCGCCGTACTCGTGCACCGACAGCGCGTAGGCCTCCGGGCCGCCCGAGGCGAGCAGCTCCGGGTCGGTGTGCAGGCTGACGGTCTGCCGCAGCAGCCGGCCCTGCTCCGTGGTGCAGGCGTCGAGGGCGAAGCCGGTCGCGGCGGAGAGCTCGGCGCGCAGCCACCGGGCGACGGCCTGCGCCGCCGGCCCGTCGGCGGCGATCCTGGTCCCGGGGTGCAGCCGGAAGCTCCAGGGGCCGGGTGCCCCGTCGTCGGCCTTCAGGTGCCGTGGGGCGGGGATGAGGTCCATGCGGGCCATCCTGCCCCGTCGCCCGGCAGTGGTACAGACCACTGCCGGACCGACTCGGTGCTACTTGTCGTCGCCGCCGCCGTCGCCGCCCTGACCGAGACCCTCGAAGATCTCCTTGCACATCGGGCAGACCGGGTACTTCTTCGGGTCGCGGCCCGGGACCCAGACCTTGCCGCAGAGCGCCACCACGGGGGACCCGGAGAGGGCGCTCTCCATGATCTTGTCCTTCTGGACGTAGTGCGCGAAGCGCTCGTGGTCGCCGTCCCCGTGGGACACCTGGGGAACGGGCTCGACCAGGGTGCCGGTGCCGAGTCCGCGCTCGGGCTCAAGAGTGCTCATGGGTGCCAAGTCTATGGGCGCCGCTCCGAAGCGGGCCAGTAGCGCACCCGGCGCCCGGGGCGGCCGCGCGGCTCAGTTCATGGTCGGGTCGTCCGGGTAGGTGGCGAGCATCGCCAGCGGGCCGCGCTGGCGGCGCAGCACCGACCGCCAGAGCCGCTCGGGCTCGGGGCTGGAGACGTCGCCCGGCTCGCAGTCGACGAGGTACCAGGCGCCCTCGGCGATCTCGGCCTCCAGCTGTCCGGGCGACCAGCCGGAGTACCCGGCGAAGACCCGCATCGCGCCGAGTTCGCCGGCCAGCACCTCGGGCGGCGCCTCCAGGTCGACCAGGCCGATCGCCCCGTGCACCCGCCGCCAGCCGATCGGCTCCCCGTGGCCGGGCTCGCCGGGCACCACCGCGAGGGCGAGCGCCGAGTCCAGCGCCACCGGGCCGCCCTGGAAGACGACGGCGGGGCGGCCGGTCAGGTCGGCCCAGCCGTCGAGGACGGTCGCCACCTCCACCGGGGTCGGCCGGTTCAGCACCACCCCGAGGGCGCCCTGCTCGTCGTGGTCGAGCAGCAGCACCACCGCCCGCGCGAAGTTCGGATCGGTGAGCACGGGCGTCGCGACGAGCAGTCGGCCGGTGTGGGAGGGGGCCGCGGTCATGTCCACATGATCCCGCAGGACGGCCCGCGAGGGGCGCCCAACACGAAACCTCCTCGCCCCCTTCCCGCAGGCCCGCCGGGTCGCATCCGCACCACCCGGACGGCCCTGCGCACCGGGCCCCGGGGGGCTTCCGCAGCCCCTCCGGAGCATGATCACCAAAGGGGCACACGGGAACCAATCGCCCACCCTCTACCATCTATGGATGGTGGAAGGGCTTTCGCCGAGTGGTGGAAGAACCTTCCACTCGCGCTTCCCCCTGCCCCGCAGTCGACAGAACCCCCTGCGCACCCCCCGGATTGCGAGAACGATGACCGACGACGACGTCCTGCTGGTCCACGGCGGTAACCCGCTCGAAGGCGAGATCCAGATCCGCGGTGCCAAGAACCTGGTGCCCAAGGCCATGGTCGCGGCCCTGCTCGGCCAGGGCCCGAGCCGGCTGCGCAACGTGCCGGACATCCGCGACGTCAAGGTCGTGCGGGGTCTGCTGCAGCTGCACGGCGTGACCGTCCGCACCGGCGACGAGGACGGCGAGCTGATCCTCGACCCCTCGCACGTCGAGAGCGCCAACGTCGCCGACATCGACGCGCACGCGGGCTCCTCGCGCATCCCGATCCTGTTCTGCGGCCCGCTGCTGCACCGGCTCGGCCACGCGTTCATCCCGGGCCTGGGCGGCTGCGACATCGGCGGCCGGCCGGTCGACTTCCACTTCGAGGTGCTGCGCCAGTTCGGCGCCACCATCGAGAAGCACCCGCAGGGCACCTACCTGGTCGCCCCGCAGCGCCTGCACGGCACCAAGATCGAGCTGCCCTACCCCTCGGTCGGCGCGACCGAGCAGGTGCTGCTGACCGCGGTGCTCGCCGAGGGCGTCACCGAGCTGCGCAACGCGGCCGTCGAGCCGGAGATCGTCGACCTCATCTGCGTGCTGCAGAAGATGGGCGCGATCATCTCGATGGGCACCGACCGCACCATCCTGATCACCGGTGTGGACGAGCTGGGCGGCTACAACCACAAGGCGCTGCCGGACCGCCTGGAGGCGGCCTCCTGGGCGTGCGCCGCACTGGCCACCAAGGGCGACATCTACGTCCGCGGCGCCCGCCAGATCGAGATGATGACCTTCCTGAACACCTTCCGGAAGGTCGGCGGCGCCTTCGAGGTCGACGACGAGGGCATCCGCTTCTGGCACCCGGGCGGCGAGCTCAAGGCGATCGCCCTGGAGACCGACGTGCACCCCGGCTTCCAGACCGACTGGCAGCAGCCCCTGGTCGTCGCGCTGACCCAGGCCAACGGCCTCTCCATCGTCCACGAGACGGTGTACGAGTCGCGGCTCGGCTTCACCGGCGCGCTGAACCAGATGGGCGCGCACATCCAGCTCTACCGCGAGTGCCTCGGCGGCACCCCCTGCCGCTTCGGCGCCCGCAACTTCCGCCACTCCGCGGTGGTCTCCGGCCCGTCGAAGCTGATCGGCTCCGAGCTGATCATCCCGGACCTTCGCGGCGGCTTCTCGTACCTGATCGCGGCGCTGGCGGCCGAGGGCACCTCGACCGTCCACGGCATCGACCTGATCAACCGCGGCTACGAGAACTTCATGTCCAAGCTGCGGGACCTCGGCGCCCACGTCGAGCTGCCCGCCGAGCAGCCGGTGACCGTCTGACGGCCCCCACGGGTGCCTGAACGCCGATGGCCGGCCTCCCCGAGGGGGAGGCCGGCCATCGCGTCGTACGGGGTGCTGCCGGGGCTCAGGCGCCCTTGGCGGCTTCCTTCAGCTTGGAACCGGCGCTGACCTTGGCGCTGTAGCCGGCCGGGATCTGGATCGGGTCGCCGGTCTGCGGGTTACGGGCGGTGCGCGCGGCGCGGTGGGTCCGCTCGAAGGTCAGGAAGCCGGGGATGGTGACCTTCTCGTCACCCTTGGCGACGACCTCACCGACGACCTCGGCGAAGGCGGCCAGCACGGCGTCGGCGTCCTTGCGGGTCACCTCGGCGCGCTCGGCCAGCGCGGCCACCAGCTCACTGCGGTTCATGTGTACTCCTGTGGTCTGTTGCTTGCGGTGTGCGGGGGCCCCATCGGTCGCCCCCTCCGGGGGAACCCGGATGGGCCGCTGGTCCGCACACTGGTGCTCGTTCAGGCGAGGGGTGGTCAGGGGCCGGGCTCCGGCCCCGAAGCGCCGCAAACCGCCCGCCCGGGTACGAATCCTGCCCCGACCGGCACTGAGAAAGCCAATCGGCCACCGGCGGTGTTGACCCGAACCGAGCCCGTCCGGCGGAGGTGTGACGCTCCGTCGGCTCCGGAGGACCGGACCGGGCGGCGGTCGGGACGACACGCCGGAAACCCGGGAGGGACGTTCCGTACTTGTCGGACACGCCACCCCCGTGCAGGGCTACCGTACGCCCTGGCACCGACAAGCCCAAACACGCCCCTTCCCCTTGTGTCGCAAGGGGAAGGGGCGGATCCGGCACCCGGCGCGTCGTTCGCACACCTGAGCGGTCAAGAAGGACACTCCGGTCAGATGCCGACAACCGGGAACGAGGAGGTGTCCAGGGTGCCCACGATGCCCGCGGTGGGCCGCACCGGAACGGCGTCCTGGCCCTCCCGCGCGGCCATCGCCACGTCGCGGACGGCGGCGGCGACGGTCTTCGCGACGTCCGGGTGGAAGACGCTCGGGATGATGTAGTTGGCGTTGAGCTGGTCGTCCGCGACCGTGGTGGCCAGCGCCCGGGCGGCGGCGATCATCATCGGCGTGTCGACCGTCCGGCTCTGCGCGTCCAGCAGGCCGCGGAAGACGCCCGGGAAGACCAGCACGTTGTTGATCTGGTTCGGGAAGTCGCTGCGGCCGGTGGCGACCACCGCGGCGGTCTGCCGGGCCACCCCCGGGTCGACCTCCGGGTCCGGGTTGGCCAGCGCGAAGACGATCGCGTCCTTGGCCATGGTGGCCAGGTCGTCGCCGTCCAGCACGTTCGGCGCCGAGACGCCGATGAACACGTCGGCGCCGGACACCGCCTCCTTGAGGCTGCCGGTGCGGACCGAGCGGTTGGTGTGCTCGGCGATCCAGCGCAGGTTGTCGTTGAGGTCCGGGCGCCCGAGGTGCACGACGCCGTGCACGTCCGCCACGGTGGCGTGCTCCACGCCCGCGGCCAGCAGCAGCTTGAGGATCGCGGTGCCCGCCGCGCCGGCGCCGGACATCACCACGCGGATGTCGGCGATGTCCTTGCCGACCACCTTGAGCGCGTTGGTCAGCGCCGCGAGGACGACGATGGCGGTGCCGTGCTGGTCGTCGTGGAAGACCGGGATGTCCAGCGCCTCGCGCAGCCGGGCCTCGATCTCGAAGCAGCGCGGCGCGGAGATGTCCTCCAGGTTGATGCCGGCGAAGCCGGGGGCGATCGCCTTCACGATCGCGACGATCTCGTCCGCGTCCTGGGTGTCCAGGCAGATCGGCCAGGCGTCGATGCCGGCGAAGCGCTTGAAGAGCGCCGCCTTGCCCTCCATCACGGGCAGTGCGGCCTTCGGGCCGATGTTGCCCAGGCCCAGCACCGCCGAGCCGTCGGTGACCACCGCGACGCTGTTGCGCTTGATGGTGAGGCGGCGGGCGTCCTCGGGGTTCTCGGCGATCGCCATGCAGACCCGGGCGACGCCCGGGGTGTAGATCATCGAGAGGTCGTCGCGGTTGCGGATCGGCAGCTTCGAGGACATCTCGATCTTGCCGCCGAGGTGCATCAGGAACGTCCGGTCCGAGACCTTGCCGATGCTGACGCCGTCGATCGTCCGCAGCTTCTCGACGATCTCCTCGCCGTGGGCGACCGAGGCGGCCGCCACGGTCACGTCGATGCGCAGCGACTCCAGGCCGGAGGCGGTGACGTCGAGACCGGTGACCGAACCCCCGGAGGACTCGACGGCCGTGGTGATCGCGCTGACGGCGTTGCCCCGTGCCGGGACCTCCAGCCGCACCGTGATCGAGTTGGAGACACTGGGCACCGTCGCCATCGACGTCCTTCTTCCGTCCGCTCTTGAGGGTCGTTCCGGTCTCGATCGTCGCACTTACCGGTCGGTAGCCAGAAATAAAGTTCATTGAGTGTGCAGAACCCACAAACGGCACTGGCCCGCGCACTGGGCCGGTCGTGTGCTCCGCCGAAAATCTCCCGCCGCGGCCTTGGCGTTCCGGGCCGATGCGTTACATTGGACGGGACACCGGCCCGATCCAAGCCCCCGGGCCCAACCTTCGTCGCTTCGAGCGACCACTTGCCGCGAGGCGAGCATGGCGGGTCGGTGTCATTGACGTCAGAAGGCCCCCACCTCCGGGTGGGGGCCTTCGTCGTGGCGCGGCGCTGCGCGCCGGCCGGGGCGGGCCCGGCCGGCGCCCGCGTCAGTGCAGCAGGGCCGGCACCCCGGCGGCGTCCGGCAGGTCGTCCGGGCCGGAGAGCACGGTGAGCCGCTGGGTGGCCCGGGTGAGCGCCACGTACAGCACCCGCAGGCCCGCCTCCGACTCGCCGGCGATGCCGGTCGGGTCGGCGACCACCGTCGCGTCGTACTCCAGGCCCTTGGCCTCCAGGCTGCCCAGCGCCACCACGCGGTCGCCCAGGCCCTCCGCCCAGCCCGCAGCCTCCTCCCGGCGGTCCATCGGCACGACCACCGCCACGGTGCCGTCGACCTCGCCCAGCAGCCGATCCAGCTCGGCCCGGGCGGCCCGGCCGAAGGCCTCCGCCCCGGTCTCCCGGACGGCCGCGAACCGCGGCTCGACGCCCGTCGACCGCACCGCGCTCGGCGACGGCGTGCCCGGCGCGGCCAGCGCCAGTACCTTCGCCGCGACCTCGGCGATCTCGGCCGGGTTGCGGTAGTTCACGGTCAGCGTGTGGCGGCGGCGCGGCTTGCCGGACAGCACCTCGTCCATCGCGGACTGCGCCTCCTGCGGGAACGGCCAGGAGGACTGCGCCGGGTCGCCGACGATCGTCCAGGTCGCCATCCGGGCCCGGCGGCCGATCATCCGCCACTGCATCGGGGTGAGGTCCTGCGCCTCGTCCACGATCACGTGCGCGTACTCCGTCCGCTCCACCGGGACGCGCTCGCGCCGGCCGTAGGAGCGTTCCGCGTACGTGGTGACCTCGTCCAGGCCGGAGAGCATGTCGACGGCGTCCACCTCGCGCACCTTCGGCCGGGCCGGCTCGCCGAGCAGCACCTGCAGCTCGTCCACCAGGGCCACGTCGTGCGCGGACAGGGCACCCCCGCCGCGCTCGTCCAGGTGGCGCCAGGAGGCGGCCAGCCTCCGGGCCTCCTCCGGGGTCACCGCGCGCCGGGCGATCCGGTTGGTGTGCCGCGGGTGGCGCAGGGTCGCCAGCACCCGGCGCGGGGTCACCGGGGCCCACCAGGCGTCCAGGAAGTCCAGGAAGGCCGCCTCGTCCGAGACGTACTCGTCGAAGGCCTCCCGCTCGTCCTGGCGCTGCTCCCGCTCGAAGTGGCTCGTCGGCTTCGGCAGGTGCCGGGTGACGTCCTGCCACAGCGCGTCCAGCAGCAGCCGACGGGCCCGCGGGCGCAGCAGGTTCAGCGGCGTGCCGCCACCGCCCACGACGGTGGCGCGCAGCGCCTTCAGGCGGCCGGCGTCCAGCCGCAGCGCCTCGCCGCGGGCGAACACCCGCAGCTCGGTCGGCGCGCCCAGTTCCAGGGCCGCCCGGGCCGCCCGGCGCAGCAGCTGGACCATCCGGCCCGAACCCTTGATCCGGGCCGTCTCCGGGGTGTCGTAGCGCTCCGCCTCGATGCCGTCGACGAGGCTGCCGACCGCCCGGATCGCCACCTGGCCCTCCTCGCCCAGCGAGGGCAGCACGCCCTCGGTGTACGAGACCAGCAGCGGCGTCGGGCTGACCACCAGGATGCCGCCCGCGTAGCGGCGGCGGTCCTGGTAGAGCAGGAAGGCGGCCCGGTGCAGGGCGACGGCGGTCTTGCCGGTGCCGGGGCCGCCGGTGACCAGCGTGGCACCGGCCGCGGCGGCCCGGATGACCTCGTCCTGCTCCTTCTGGATCGACGACACGATGTCGCGCATGGTGTGGCTGCGGGCCCGGCCCAGCGAGGCCATCAGGGCGCCGTCGCCGACCACCGCGAGCTCCCGGCCGTCCAGGGTGGGGGCCAGGTCGGGGCGGAGCAGGTCGTCCTCGACGCCGATCACCTTGCGGCCGCGGGAACGGATCACCCGGCGGCGGATCACCCGGCCCGGCTCCAGCGGGGTGGAACGGTAGAACGGCGCCGCGGCCGGTGCCCGCCAGTCGATCACCAGCGGGCCGAACTCGGCGTCGAGCACGCCGAGGCGGCCGATGTGCAGGGTCTCCGCGACGGCCGGGTCGGCCGGGTCCATCGGGGTCTGCGAGGGGATGCCGTGCTCTTCCGGTGCGTCCGCCTGCTGGAGGTCGATGCGGCCGAACAGGAAGTCCTCGAACTCGCTGTTGAGGCGCTGCAGGTGCGCACCGGCCCGGTAGACCTGGGCGTCGCGTTCGGCGAGGGCGCCGGGGGTGCCGACCTGCACGCGCTTGGCGGCGTCCTCGAGGATGTACTCGGCCTCGGCGAGCTTCTCCTCCAGACGCCGGTAGACGGTGTCGAGGTGGCGCTGCTCCTCGGCGATCTCGCGGTCGCGGACGGAGTCGGTGGTCTCTGGTGTGGTGTGCATGGGCCTCGGGGGTACGGCGCGGGCGGGAGCGGCGGACGGAAGATCCTACTCCTTGCCGACCCCCTCCAGCCCCCGGGCCCCCCCCCGCCACACGGCAGACCACCCAGAGCCGTAGGAAACGACGCAGATCGGGCAGGGCCACATCAGGGGCGCCGGGAACTGCGCGGTCCGAGAGCGGGCATCCCCGCAGAACAGGGCCCGCCCCTGATCCGTACGGTGACCCGCTCCCCCGTTGCGCAGTTCCCCGCGCCCCTGATCTCGACCGCCCCGATCCGCAGAGTCGCCCACCCCCGGACTGCGCCGTTCCCCGCGCCCCTGGTGGTCCTGTCCGCGGGGGCGGCTACGCGTCGTCGCCGTACTTGGTGTCCGGGGCCGGGACGGGGTCGACGGCGAGGCGGTAGCCGCGTTTGACGACGGTGGCGATCAGGCGGGGGGTGCCGAGGGCGGCCCGCAGCCGCGCCATCGCGGTCTCCACCGCGTGCTCGTCGTCCCCGCTGCCCGGCAGCGCCCGCAGCAGTTCGCTCCGCGGCACCACCCACCCCGGCCGCCGCGCGAGCGCCCGCAGCAGGGCCATCCCCGCCGGCGGCACCGGCCGCAGGTCGCCGTCGACGAGGGCGGCCTGTCCGCGCAGTTCGAGGGTGTGGCCGGCGACGGCGAGCCGGCGGGCCCGGTCGGGGAGCCGGGCGGTGAGGGTCTGGACCATGGCGCCGAGCCGCATCCGTTCGGGCCAGACGGTGGCGATGTCGAGTTCTTCGAGCGGGGCGGCGGTGACCGGTCCGACGCAGACCGGCAGGACGTCCCGCCGCAGGGCGTGCAGCAGCTCGGCGGTCTGGCCGCGTTCAGCGGCGCGGTCGAGCAGGCCGAGGGCGGCGGGGGCGGAGGTGAAGGTGACGGCGTCGAGGGAGCCGTTGCAGGTGGCGTCGAGGAGGCGGTCGACGGGGCCGAGGTCGAGCGGCGGCAGCCAGCGGTAGACGGGGACCTCGACGACCTCGGCGCCGGCGGCGGTGAGGGAGTCGACGAAGTCGCGCAGCGGGGCGCCGTGCAGCTGGACGGCGATCCGGCGGCCGTCGACGCCCTGGTCGAGGAGCCGTTCCAGCACCTCGACGGAGGACTCCGACTCGGCGGACCAGGCTTCGCGCAGGCCGGCGGCGCGGATGGCGCCCTTGGCCTTGGGGCCGCGGGCCAGCATCTCGGCCTTGGCGAGACTGCCGACGAGGTCGTCGAACAGGCCCCAGCCCTCGGCGGCCTCGATCCAGCCGCGGAAGCCGATGCCGGTGGTGGCGACGGCGATGTCCGGCGGGTCGGCGATCAGGGTGCGGGTGGCGGTGAGGAGTTCGGTGTCGTCCGCGAGCGGCACGATCCGCAGCGCGGGTGCGCGCAGGACGGTGGCACCGCGGCGCTGGAGGAGGGCGGCGAGCTCGTCGGCGCGGCGGGCGGCGGTGATGCCGATGGTGTAGCCGGCCAGCGGCGGGGCGGTGTCCTGCGACGGTACGAGGGCGGCGGTCGCGCTGGCGGTGCGGTCGGCCATGGGCTGACGTCCTTCGTGGAGCGCCCCGGGGCTGTCGGCGGGCCTCGGGGGCGTGCCGCTCGCCTCGGTCCCTGCGGGGCCGTGGCGGACGGCGGGTGGGTGGGTGGACGGCCATCGTCCCGTGTCGGGGTGTCACCACCGGGTCGGTCCGATTTCCGGCTTGTTTCGCAGGTGAGGGCCGGTCCGCGGGGACGGACCGGCCCTCGGGGCGATCAGACCCGGGCGAGTGCCGGGGCCTGGGCGTCGGTGCGGGCGGCGGTCGGGCGGCGCAGGTAGACCGCCCAGGTGAGGGCGAAGCAGACGGCGTAGGCGGCGAGGAAGGAG
Source organism: Streptomyces sp. NRRL B-24484 (assembly GCF_000717715.1). Classification (GTDB taxonomy): domain Bacteria; phylum Actinomycetota; class Actinomycetes; order Streptomycetales; family Streptomycetaceae; genus Kitasatospora. The sequence goes on from NZ_JOAI01000026.1 coordinate 67,521, forward strand.
ACGAAGGCGGGGGTGCCGCTCTTGGCGGTGAGGAAGGACTGCCGGAAGGCGAGGTTGATGAACAGGCCGCCGAGGGCGCCGACCGCGCCGATGACGCCGATCGCGGCGCCGGACATCCGGCGGGCCCAGGCGGCCGCGTCCTCGGGGGTGTCGCCCGCGGCGATCCGGTCCTGGGCCTTGGCCTCGAAGATGCCCGGGATCATCTTGTAGGTGGAGCCGTTGCCGACGCCGGCGAAGACGAAGAGCGCGATGAAGCCGACGAGGAAGACCGGCAGCGACTTGATCGAGGAGGCGTAGGTCACCACCGAGGCGGCGGTGGCCATCGCGACGAAGTTCCAGAAGGTGATCCGGGAGCCGCCCCAGCGGTCGGCCAGCCAGCCGCCGACCGGGCGGATCAGCGAGCCGAGCAGCGGGCCGATGAAGGTGAGCTGCGCGGCCTGCAGCGGGGTCCGGCCGAACTGGTTCTGCAGGACGAGGCCGAAGGCGAAGGAGAAGCCGATGAAGGAGCCGAAGCTGCCGATGTAGAGCACCGACATCAGCCAGGTGTGCTTCTCCTTGAGGATGGCCTTGAAGGTGCCGGTGTCGTTGCTGAGCTGGGCCAGGTTATCCATGAACAGGGCCGAGCAGAGGGCGGCGACGGCGATCAGCGGGATGTAGATGCCGAGCACCAGGCGGGGCGAGGTGGCGCCGGCCCAGGTGATCACGCCGAGGCCGATCAGCTGGATGACCGGGACGCCGATGTTGCCGCCGCCCGCGTTGAGGCCGAGCGCCCAGCCCTTCTTCCGGAGCGGGAAGAAGGCGTTGATGTTGGTCATGGAGGAGGCGAAGTTGCCGCCGCCGACGCCGGTGAGGGCCGCGACCACCATGAACGTGGTGTAGGAGGTGCCGGGGTGCATCACGTACGCGGCGGCGAGGCTCGGAACGAGGAGCAGCAGCGCGGAGACGATCGTCCAGTTCCGGCCGCCGAAGCGGGCGACGGCGAAGGTGTAGGGGATCCGGACGAAGGAGCCGACCAGGGTGGGCATGGCCACCAGGAAGAATTTGCCGGCCGGGTCGATGCCGTAGCCCTTGCCCATGAAGAGGACCATGACCGACCACAGGCTCCAGATCGAGAAGCCGATGTGCTCGGAGAACACCGAGAAGATCAGGTTCCGGTTGGCGACCTTGCGGCCGGTGCGCTCCCAGAATTCGGTGTCCTCGGGCCGCCATTCCTGGATCCAGCGGCCGCCTGTTCTGCGCTGGGCTGTGTCGCTCATCGGTCTCCCCTTGCGTGCCGGTGCCTGCCCTGCCCGTGCTGTCGTGAACGACGCTAGGAGCCCATGGTTTCGGGATCGTTGTGGTCTGTGAAGCCTGCGGAACCGTCCTCTCACCCGTCGTCCGCCGCCGGTGTGAGGCTCCGGAGACACACGAAGGCCGCCCTCCGGGAGCGGAGGACGGCCTGGGTGCACATGGGACGGTGGAGATGCCGGGAATCGAACCCGGGTCCGATGGAGTGGATTCAGGACTTCTCCGAGCGCAGTCCGCTGTGCTTTTCTCGGCCCCGGCAGTCACGCGGACAAGCCGCCGACGGGCCCAGCCACTGTTTGGTTTCCCTCCCGCCCCCGTGGCCGGGGCGGTTGGTTGAGTTCCCTAGATTATGCCAGGGTCCGGGTCGGGAACTCCCCGGTCTGACACCCTATTCGCTCGCTGATCAGGCAGCGAGAGCGAACTGCGGGGTATCGCGCTTGGTGTTGGCGATTATTTTTTTGCGACACGTGGTTAACGAGATCATTGCCGCGTTCCTCGGCTCGCTTCTCCTGTTTCGACTACCACCGTCGAAACCGATCATCCCCATGTTGATTTGACAAACAGCTCCGGTGGGCGGGGCCCTCCGGCGGTGCGAGTGCCATGGTACGCGGTCGGCCCCCGGAGGGTCCAGCGCATTACCGGACGGCGGGGCGGGGCCCCTCGGCCGGGGTCAGACCGCGCGCTGCTTGCGGCGGGCCGCGGCGACGGCGCGGTCCGACTCGCGCCGGTCCTGCTGCTCGCGGAGCGTCTGGCGCTTGTCGTACAGCTTCTTGCCGACCGCCAGGGCGATCTCCAGCTTGACCCGCCCGTCCTTGAAGTACAGGGAGAGCGGGACGAGCGTGTGGCCCGTCTCCTTCACCTTCGACTCCAGCTTGCGGATCTCCAGCTTGTGCAGCAGGAGCTTGCGCTTGCGCTTCGCCGAGTGGTTCGTCCAGCTGCCCTGGGTGTACTCCGGGATGAACAGGTTGTCGACCCAGGCCTCGTGCCCCTGGATGTAGGCGTACCCGTCGACGATGTTCGCCCGGCCCTCGCGGAGGGACTTCACCTCGGTACCGGTCAGCACCATGCCGCACTCGTAGGTGTCGACGATGGTGTACTCGTGTCGCGCCCGCTTGTTCTGCGCGATGACCTTGTTGCCCTTTTCCTTTGCCATAGCGCCGACATTCTCGCACCTCGGCGACGTCGGGGGCAGCCCTTTTGCGCGGGGCTCGCGGGCGCGCCGGGGCGGCGGGGCGTTCCGACGCCGCGGCGGGCCCGCCGGGTCAGCGGCGCGCGCCCAGGCCCGACAGGACGTGCAGGGCGAGGTCTGCGGCGCCCTCCGGGGCGGCCGCGACGTCGGGCTGCAGACCGCTGCCGTCGGGCGAGCGGCCCTCGGGGGTGTAGTAGCGGCCCACGGTGAGCTCCACCACGCCGCCGTCCGCCAGCCGGCTGGGCTGCTGCACGGTGCCCTTCCCGAAGGTCCTGGCGCCCACCAGGACGGCCCTGCAGCGGTCCTGCAGGGCGCCGGCGAGCAGTTCGGCGGCGCTCATCGTCCCGCCGTCCACCAGCACCACCAGCGGGGTGGCGGTGTCCCCGCCGGAGGCGGCCGTCAGCTCGCGCCGCACCCCCCGGGACTCGTACGAGGCCACCGGTCCGCCGTCCAGGAAGACCGAGGCGGTGGCGACCGCCTCGTCGACCAGGCCGCCGGAGCTGCCCCGCAGGTCCAGCACGACCGCCCGGGCGCCCTGCGCCGCGATCCGGACCTGCTCGGCCACGCCGGTGGTGAAGGCCCGCACCGCGATCCGCGTCACACCGTCGGGCAACCGCTCGACGCCGACCTCCTGCGCGGCCAGGAGGGCCCGGCCCAGCACGACCTCGCGCGGGGCGGCGGAGCCGCGCGAGACGGTGACCGCCACCGTGCGGTCGGTCGGGGCGCCGGCGCTGCCGCGCAGCCGGGCCACCACCTCGGTGACGGGCAGACCGTCGGCCCGCGTGCCGTCGACGGCGACCAGGCGGTCCCCGGCGACGATGCCGGCCCGGGCGGCCGGCCCGCCGGGCTGCACGGAGGCGACGGCGGTCGAGCCGTTGCTGCTGCGGTCCACCGAGAGCCCCACGCCGAGGTAGCGGCCGCGGACGAGGTCCGCGTACTGGTCCGGGCTCAGGTAGGCGGCCCAGCGGTCGCCGCTCGCGTCGACCAGGGCCTCGGCCTGCTGCGGGCTGAGGTCCGCACCGGTGACGTCCCGTCCGGCGGCGAGCTGCGCGGCCGCGTCCGCCGAGGGCGGCAGCGGCACCGTCAGCGGCTCGCCCCAGGCGCCGCTCGCGGCGCCGGCCATCAGGACGACGCCGAACACCAGGGTGAGCGTTGCTCCCTGGCGTACCCGACGCGGAGTTCCCGACATGCGACGGAGTCTAGGCGGCGCGACCCCGCCGGGGCGACGGAACGCCCGGGTACGACGAAGGCGGCCCCGGACGGCGCAGTGCCGTCCGGGGCCGCCCGGGCCCTCGCGGGTCAGACCTTGAGGTACTTGCGCAGGGTGAAGAAGGCCGCGATGCCGGCCATCACCATGCCGACCACGACCAGCAGCGGAATCACCGTCAGGACCGAGGACAGGCCGATGAACTGGATGAACAGCACCCGCTTGGCCAGCCAGTGCTGGACGAAGAAGTGGCCGAGCAGCAGCAGGCCGGAGGCCATCACCGCACCGAGCAGCGCGGACACCGCGGCCTCGGCGATGAACGGCATCTGCACGTAGAAGTTCGAGGCACCGACGAGGCGCATGATGCCGGTCTCACGCCGTCGGCTGAAGGCCGACACCCGGACGGTGTTGACGATCAGCAACAGGGCCACGAACAGCATCAGCACCATGATGACGAACGCGGCGGTCTGCAGACCGTTCAGCAGGCCGAAGAGGTTCTCCAGGATCCGGCGCTGGTCGTCCACCGACTTCACACCGGGCTTGCCGGCGAAGGCGCTCTGGATGACGTCGTACTTCGTCGGGTCGCTGAGCTTGACCCGCCACGACTGCGGCATCGCCTCCGGACCGACCGCCGCGAGCAGCGGGTTGTCCGGGTTCGACTCCTTCCAGTGCTTGTACGCCTCGATGGAGGTCTCCAGGGTGGCCGTCTGCACCAGCGGGGTCATCTTGTCGAGAGCGGCCTTGACGCTGTTCACCTGGTCGTCGGTGGCCGCACCGCTGGCGCACTGCGCCGAGGCCGCCGCGTCGAACTTGGTGCAGAACGAGATGCTGACCTCGACCTTGTCGTACCAGTAGCCCTTCATCGAGTTGACCTGGTCGCGGACCAGGAGGCTGCCACCGGCGAGGGCGAGGGACAGCGCGACACTGACGATGACCGCGATGGTCATCGTCAGGTTGCGACGGAGGCCGATGCCGATCTCCGAGAGGACGAACTGGATGCGCATGCTTCTCTCAATCCAGGGTCGGTGCAGGCGGGGCGGTCAGGCGTGACGACGGGTGGCGGCTAGTTCTGGTAGCCGTACACGCCGCGGGCCTGGTCGCGGACCAGCAGCCCCTTGTCGAGTTCGATCACGCGCTTGCGCATCTGGTCGACGATGGCCTGGTCGTGCGTGGCCATCAGCACCGTGGTACCGGTGCGGTTGATCCGGTCGAGCAGCTTCATGATGCCGACCGAGTTCGCCGGGTCGAGGTTTCCGGTGGGCTCGTCCGCGATCAGCAGCATCGGGCGGTTGACGAAGGCCCGGGCGATCGCCACGCGCTGCTGCTCACCACCGGAGAGCTCGCCGGGCATCCGCTCCTCCTTGCCGCCGAGGCCGACCAGGTCGAGCACCTCGGGCACCACCTTGGCGATGGCGCTGCGCGGCTTGCCGATGACCTCCAGGGCGAAGCCGACGTTCTGCGCGACCGTCTTGTTCGGCAGCAGGCGGAAGTCCTGGAAGATCGTGCCCAGCTGGCGGCGCATGTGCGGCACCTTCCAGTTGGACAGCTTGCCGAGGTCCTTGCCCAGGACGTGCACGGCACCGGTGCTGGGCCGCTCCTCGCGCAGGCAGAGCCGGAGGAAGGTCGACTTCCCCGAGCCGGACGAGCCGACCAGGAAGACGAACTCGCCCTTCTCGATCTCCAGCGAGACGTTGTCCAGGGCAGGACGGTTCTGCTTGGGATAGGTCTTGGAGACGTTGTCGAATCTGATCACGGCTGCATCACGGAGGCCATCCTAGGTGGGCCCGTCCGCGCCCCGGACCGGGAGCGGCGGTCGAAGCGGCATCCTCCCCGACCGCTCCAGGTCTGGGACCATACGCGAACCCCGGCCCGGGCCGCAGTCCCGGGTCGGGTACTGACCGCTGATTCGTCGGAGATTGTTCCCGTCTGTCCTGAATTGGAAGGCGCGATTTGTGCGCGCTATCTCACAATCGGACCGGAGAAGCCCCCCGCTGCGGGGGCCGAGCGCCCGCGAACCTGGCACAGTGGAGAGACGGACGGAACCATCGGCCCGTCCGGTGCGTTTGCAGTGACAGCAAGGAGGAGATCGCATGACCTGCGACCATCTGGTGTGCGCCAACTGCAACGGCCGCGTGAGCGAGGGCCGGTGCCCGGTGTGCCGTGCCAACCGGGCCCGTCTGCAGGACCAGCAGGGCCCGTTCGCCGCACTGACACCGGCGACGCTGCTCGCGCTGATCGCGGCACTGTTCGCGGTGGCCCTCATCGCCCGACAGGCCCTGGCCTGAGACCAGGAACGCCCGAAGGCCCCCGGAGCCGAAGCTCCGGGGGCCTTCTTCGTGCGTCTGCGCCGAGCGCGACCAGCCGGCGGTCCCGCGCTGCTTGCGCCGGCGGATGCCGGCCTCGATGCTGCGCCGGACGTTCACCTCGCCCGGCAGCCGCACCCGATCAGCCGGCGGTCTCGCGCTGCTTGCGCCAGCGGATGCCGGCCTCGATGAAACCGTCGATGTCGCCGTCCAGCACCGACTGCGGGTTGCCGACCTCGTGCTCGGTGCGCAGGTCCTTGACCATCTGGTACGGGTGCAGGACGTAGGAGCGCATCTGGTTGCCCCAGGAACTGCCGCTGTCCTTGAGCGCGTCCATCGCGGCCTTCTCCTCCTGACGGCGCCGCTCCAGCAGCTTGGCCTGGAGGACGTTCATCGCCGAGGCCTTGTTCTGGATCTGCGAGCGCTCGTTCTGGCAGGAGACCACGATGCCGGTCGGCAGGTGGGTGATGCGCACCGCGGAGTCGGTGGTGTTGACGCCCTGGCCGCCGGGGCCGGAGGCGCGGTACACGTCGATGCGCAGGTCGCCCTCGTCGATGTCGACGTGGTCGGACTGCTCGACGACCGGGAGGACCTCGACGCCGGCGAAGGAGGTCTGCCGGCGGCCCTGGTTGTCGAACGGGGAGATGCGCACCAGGCGGTGGGTGCCCTGCTCGACGGAGAGGGTGCCGTAGGCGTACGGCGCCTTGACGGTGAAGGTCGCGGACTTGATGCCGGCCTCTTCGGCGTACGAGGTGTCGTAGACCTCGGTCGGGTAGCCGTGCCGCTCGGCCCAGCGCAGGTACATGCGCATCAGCTGCTCGGCGAAGTCGGCGGCGTCGACGCCGCCCGCCTCGGCGCGGATGTTGACCAGGGCCTCGCGGGCGTCGTACTCGCCCGACAGGAGGGTGCGGACCTCGAGCTCCTCGACGGCCTTCTTGACCGACTCCAGCTCGACCTCGGCCTCGGCGCGGGTCTCCGCGTCGTCCTCGGCCTCGGCCAGCTCGAACAGGACGCCGAGGTCGTCGACCCGGCCGCGCAGGGTCTCGAACTTGCGCAGCTCGCCCTGGAGGAACGAGAGCCGGCTGGTGACCTTCTGCGCGTTGGCGACGTCGTCCCAGAGGGTCGGGGCGGCTGCCTCCTCCTCCAGGGTCGCGATGTCGGCCCGGATCTTGTCCAGGTCGAGGACGGCCTCGATCGACCCCATGGTCGTCTCGAGGTTCTTGAGCTCTTCGGAAGGATCGACGGCTGCCACGCCTCAAGCGTAATGGTTCGCGGAGACCGTTCGGCTACACCGGGGGGCCGGGGGCCGCCGCGGGCACCCCGGACAGGGCGTGCGCGGCCCCCGCGGCGGGCGGTTCGGCGGCGAAGGCGCTGTACGCGGCGGCGGCGCCGGCCAGCAGCAGCACCGTGGCGATCAGGACGGCGAGCAGCCGGCGGCGGCGCACCAGCCGGCGGCGCCGGTGGCTGGTGGCCGGGGCGGCGGAGCGCTGGGCGCGGGACTCGGCGGCGTAGGAGGCGAGCTCCTGCGGGGAGGGCCGGCGCAGGCTGGTGTGGGTGTCGCGGGTGGAGTCCGGCGAGGGTGCGGGGACGAGCGGCACGGCCGGGCCGCGCCGGCGCCGGTGGGTTCCGGTGCCCGCGTCGGCCTCGGCGTAGACGGCCTCGCCCGGGGTCGGCACGTCCTCGGCCGGGCTGCGCTGGGCGGGGACGGCGAGCGGTGGCAGGCCGGCCAGGACGGGCAGCTGCTCGCGCAGCCGGGAGGCCAGCTCGGCGGCGCGCAGCCGGGAGGCCGGCGCCTTGGCGAGGCACTCGGAGATGATCCGCCACAGCCCGTCCGGCATGCCGGGGACGGGCGGGACGCTCTCGGTGACGTGGCGGCGCAGCACGGCGCCGGTGTGGCCGCCGCCGAAGGGCGTGAAGCCGGCCAGCAGCTCGTAGAGCACGGTGGCGAGGGCGTAGATGTCGACGGCGGCGCGGGGCTCCAGGCCCTCGATGATCTCGGGGGCGAGGTAGTCGGGGGTGCCGATGATCCGGGTGGCCCGGGTGCGGCGGGGGGCGTCGACGAGGCGGGCGATGCCGAAGTCGGTGAGCTTGGCCCGGGGTGCGCCGCCCGGTCCGGGCGGGGCGGCGAGGTCGAGCAGCACGTTCTCGGGCTTGACGTCGCGGTGCACGATGCCGGCGGCGTGCGCGGCGGCAAGGCCGTCGGCGACGTCGGCGATCACCGAGGCTGCGGCGAGCGGGGGGAGCACGCCCTCGCGCTCCAGCCGGGTGCGCAGGTCGGTGCCCCGGACGAGGTCCATCACCAGGGCGAGGTCGCTGCCGTCCACCACCATGTCGTGGACGCCGACCACCCGGGGGTGGTCGAGGCTGGTGAGGGCGGCACGCTCCTGGACGAAGCGGCCGACCAGGACCTGGTCGGAGGCCAGGTCCTCGCGCAGCAACTTGACGGCCACCGGTCCGTCCGGACCCTCGCCCAGCCAGACGGTGCCGGCGGAACCCCGGCCGATCACCTGGTGGACGGTGTAGCGGCTGCCGATCTTGCGTGCCAATGCTGCTCCGTGGGCTCGGTAGGTCGGTGCTCGACGACCAACCTACGCGCCCGGGGGCCCTCCGGGGGGCGCCGAAGGGCCGTCGGGGACGGTCGATTCACGGAAACTTCGTGAATTGTCGACAAAGTGACAAAATCGCCGCCCTGACGGACCGTCGGCTCACTGCTTGCTTGTCAACCCGTTGATCCAGTCGCTCACGCTGCCGAACCAGTCCTTGACGTTCCCCCAGTACACCGGCAGGTCCGTGAAGTTCCACAGCGCCACCGCGGCGATGGCGAGGATCAGCAGCACCATCAGGCAGCCCTTGAGGCAGCCGAGGCCCGGGATGTACATCCGGTTGCGGCTGCGCGGCCGCGGCTCCCGGCGCGGGGCGCTCTCGCGGCGCGGCGGCGCGGGCGGCTCGGTGCGCCGCTGCGGCGCGGGCTCCTGGCGGCGCTGCGGGGCCGGCGCGGGCGGCTGCGGCGGCGGGTACGCCTGCGGGGCGGGCGCGCCCTGGTACGGCTGCGGCTGGGGCTGCCGGTAGCCCTGCGGGGGCTGCGGCGGGTTCTGCCGGGCCTGGTACGGCGGCGGGGCCACCGGCGGGCGCTGGGAGTAGCCGCCCGCCCCGCGGCCGTTCTGCGGCGGCTGCGGGGGCCGGCCCTGCGGCGACTGGTACGGCTGCGCCTGGTACCCCTGCGGGGCCTGGTGGGGCGGCGGCGCCTGGTACGGCTGGGGGGCGACCTGCGGGCGGTCCAGCTCCTCCGGGTCGAAGTAGCCGATCTGGGTCTGCTGGTTGCGGTCGCGGGCGGCGCGCAGCTGGGTCTGCCACGGGTGCGGCGCCTCCGGCTCGGCGGCGGGCGCGCCCGGGGGGACCGGCGGCATCACCCGGGTGCGGTCGGCCGCACCGGCCGGCGGCGGGGCCATCACCTGGGTGCGGTCCTCGGCGCCCGGCGCGGCGGCGACCACCTGGGTCGCGGCGCCCGCGTCGAACCCGCGGGAGGGCAGCACCTGGGTCGCGTCGGCGGAGCCGGTCGGCAGCGGGTTCGCCGCGGTCGGCGCCGGGGCCGCGGCCAGGGCCGGGTCGGTCACCAGCAGGCCGCCGACGGCCAGCGCGGCCTCGACCGCGGCGGGCGAGGAGTGCACGCCGATCCCGGCGGCGACCACCCGCAGCGCCTCGGCGAGCGCGGGCGAGGTCGGGCGCTCGGCCGGGTTCTTGCGCAGGCAGCGCTCGATCACCGTCCAGAGCGGCTCGGGCAGCGAGCGCGGGCGCTCCGGCTCCTGGGCGAGGTGGGCGTGCAGCACCGCGATCGGGCCGTCGCCCTGGAACGGCGGCCGCCCGGTGACCAGCTCGTAGAGCATGATGCCGGCGCCGTACACGTCGACCGCGGCGGTCTGCGGGCGGCCCTCGGCGGACTCCGGGGCGACGTACGCCGGGGTGCCGACGAACTCGTGGGTGCGGGTGATGCCCGGGGAGTCGGCGAGCCGGGCGATGCCGAAGTCCGTGAGCATCGGGTGCATCTGCTCGGAGCCGTCCGGGCCTGCCGTGGTCGCCAGCAGCACGTTGGCCGGCTTCAGGTCGCGGTGGACGACGCCGTCGGCGTGGCTGACCGCCAGCGCGTCGGCGACCTGCGCCATCAGCAGGGCGCCGGCGATCGGGCTGAGCGGGCCGTTGGAGCGCAGGTAGCGGAAGAGGTCCGGCCCCTCGACGAGGTCCATCACCAGGGCGAGCAGCTCGCCCTCCACCACCAGGTCGCGGACCCGGACGATGTTCGGGTGGCTCAGGCGCAGCAGCACCGACCGCTCCCGCAGGAAGCGCATCACCACGTCGGGGTCGGTGGCGAGCTCCTCGCGCAGCACCTTGACGGCGACCGCGCGGCCCGGTTCCAGGCCCGGCACGGCGGCGTCGTCGCGCACCCGGCCGCGGAAGACCGTGCCGGTGGCCCCGCGCCCGAGGCTCTCCTCGATCAGATACTTGCTGCCGACCGGCCGCACCTGTGACTCCTGTGGTCGTTCGTCCTCGCTGCCCGGAGGTCGGACAGGTGGCCACGATTCCGCGGTTTTCGCAAACTCTAACGGTGCCCGGGCGGCTTGCCGAGGCGAGCGCACCGCGAGCTGGGCGGAAGTCTCGGGGGCGTCCCCTAGGGGACGCCCGGGTTGACGTGCCGTCGGTCCGGTCCGGGCGATGATCGCAAGATCGTCAAATCCGGTACCGTGCCCGGACTGTCGCTCCAGGGTGGCAGGATGGCAGGCACCACACGTGTGCAGAAGGGACCCGGGCGAGATGCAGATCCGGCTCACCGTCCTTCGACCGCGCAGCGGCCCGGCCGGCGCCGGATCGTCCACGGACGTGCTGGTCACGGCACCCTCCGGCACGGCGCTCGGCGCAGTCGCCGGCGCGCTCGCGGGCGCGGCGGGCGTGCGCGGCCCGCGCTCCGCCACGCACGTCCAGCTGTACGCCGGGGCGGAACGGGTGGACGACCAGGCGCTGCTCGGCCGTCCCCCGCTGATCGACGGCGCGGTCCTCTCGCTCGGCGAGCCGGACCCGGACGACGGGCCCGACGAGCTGCCCGCCGCCGCCGAGCTGCGGGTAGTCGGCGGCCCCGACGCGGGCGGCGTGCACCGGCTGCACGGCGAGGAGATCAGCGTCGGCCGCTCCAGCGAGGCCGACGTCCCGCTCGACGACCCGGACGTCTCCCGGCTGCACCTCGCGCTGCACCTGGCCGACGGCACGGTCTCCGTCCGCGACCTCGACTCGACCAACGGCACCCTGCTGGACGGCCGCTGGCTGCGCGGCGACTCGGCGGAGCTGCCCGACGGCGGGCTGGTGCGGCTCGGCGAGTCGACCCTGCAGCTCGCCCGCCCGGAGATCGGGGGGAATTCCGGGTCGCGCCCCGCCGTGCCCGACGGCGACGGCCACCTCCAGGTGCCCGACCGTCCCGGCGCCCGCACCGCCGCCGCCGTGCCCCCGCCGCCCTCGCAGGCCCCGCAGGTCCCCGGCGGCCGCACCCGCGGCCTGCTCGCACTGCGCCGGGCCCGCACCGCGCCCCCGCAACCCGCCCCCGAGGCCGCCGCCCAGCACGCCGCCGCCCGCGCCCGGCAGGCCGCCGCGCAGCGCGAGCGCTGGCCCGACCCGGCCGCCCTGCTGCTCACCGCGCTCGGCCCCGGCCCCCGGCTGTGGGAGCGCACCCCGGCCCACCCGGACGTGCTCGCCGTCCGGCTCGGCACCGCCGACCGGCCGGGCGGCCCCGGCACCGCCCCCGGCACCCTGCTGCCCGCCGTCCCGGTCACCGTCGACCTGCGGGCCGCCGGCGGCCTCGGCCTGACCGGGCCCCGGCCGCGGCTCACCGGGCTGGCCCGCGCCGTGCTCGCCCAGCTCGCCGTGCTGCACCCGCCGAGCGGCCTGGCCCTGGTGGTGGTCGCCGCCGACGAGCAGCGCGCCGCCGACTGGCACTGGACGATGTGGCTGCCCCACCTGCGCCCCGGCCAGGGGCAGGACTGCCGCCTGCTGGTCGGCTTCGGCCCGGAGCAGGCGGAGGCCCGGCTGGCCGAGCTGGCCGCCGCCCCGGGCGGCCCGGAGGCCACCGTCCTGCTCGTCGACGGCGACCCGGGCACCCCGGCCGCCCGCGAGGGCCTCGACCTGCTGCTCCGGCAGGGCCCCGCGGCCGGCGTCCTCACGGTCTGCCTGGCGGAGTCCGAGGAGGAGCTGCCGGCCGGTGTCGGCGCCCGCGCGGCGGTGACCGGGGAGGTCGCCACCCGGCTGACCGTCGACCTGCCCGCGGGCGGCGCCCGGGAGCGGATCGAGGACGTCGCCCTGGACGCCGTCCCGGCCGCCTGGGCCGAGCGCCTCGCCCGTGCCCTCGCCCCGCTGCGGGAGTCCGCCCCGGCCGCCCGCGGCCCGCTGCCGGACGCCCTGCGCCTGCTCGACCTGCTGCGGCTGGAGGCCGTCACCCCGGCCAAGCTCTCGGACCGCTGGGCCGGGCTGCCGGACGGCGCCGGCGCCGCCACCGCCCTGGTCGGCACCGCCCGGGACGGTCTGTGCACCGTCGACCTCGCCGACGCCGAGGCCCTCGACGGCCCCGGCGCCGAGGGCGGCCCGCACCTGCTGATCGGCGGCGCGGCCGGCTCCGGCAAGACCGAGCTGCTGCGCACGCTGGTCGCCTCGCTGGCGGTCGCCGAGCGCCCGGAGCGGCTGGAGATCACGGTGGTGGAGTCCCGCTCCCCCGCCGGCCGCGACCAGTCGGCGGGCCTGCGGGCCTGCACCGACCTGCCGCACGTCACCGCCCACCTGGACGCCGCCGCGGACCCGCGGCAGGCCCTGCTCACCGCCGAGGCCCTGCTGGACGAGCTGGCGCGCCGTGAGGCGCTGTTCGGCGGACGGGACTTCACCGCCTGGCACACCGCCCGGATACTCCGCAAGGCGCCGGCCCTGGTCACCGCGGGCGGTTCGACCGGGGCCGCGGCCGCGGCCGCCCGGGTGGTCGAGCAGCGCACCGCGCCGGACGCGGCCGCCGCCCAGCGGGTGCCCGCCCGGATGGTCGTGGTCGTCGACGACCTCGACGAGCTGTACGCGCCGACCTCCCCGGCCGGGCGGCCGCTCGCCCGGGCGCTGGCCGCGGTGGCCGAGCGCGGCGGCCGGCTCGGTGTGCACCTGGTCGCCGCGACGGGTGCGCCGGAGCGGACGGCGGGCACCGAGATCGACGAGGCCGCCCAGCTGCGGATCGCGCTGCGGACCGACCAGCCCGCCGAGTCCGACCAGCTGATCCACCTGCCGGACGCCGCGGCGCTGCCGGAGGAGACGCCCGGCCGCGGCTACCTGCGGCGCCCGGACGGCGGGGTGACGGCCTTCCAGACCGCACGGGTCAGCGGCCGGATCCCGCGGACCTCGACGCTGCGGCCGACGGTCGTGGCGGTGGACCCGATGCAGCTCGGCCTGCCGCCGACCCGCCGCCCGGTCCGCGAGCTCGGCAACGGGCCGACCGACCTCGCCCTGCTCGCCAGCGCCCTGCAGCGGGCCGCCGCCCAGGGCTGAGCGGGCCGTCGGACGGCTGCCTCACGCGCCCCAGCGGGCGGCGGCCGCACCGAGCTCCAGCCCGGTGGGCCGGCGGTCGGCGCCGCGTTCCCGGAGGAGTTCGCCGGGCAGGCTGTAGGGCGGGGCGGTCCGCGGACCGCCGCGTTCGGCGTGCCGGGCGATCCCCTCCACCAGCGAGGCGGCCATCCGCAGGCGTGGCAGGCGCGTGTGGATCTCACGGCCCTGGGCGTCGGTGACGAACTCGCTGTCGCGGCCGAAGTCCGCGGTGATGCCCCGCCGGGCCAGGTGTGCCAGGGGTCCGCGGCGCTCGGCGATGCCGGGCGAGGAGTGCAGGGCGATCGCCTCCCAGACCAGGTCGACGCCCGCGGCGTCGACCCCGTGCCCGGTGAGGAGGGCGGCCGCCATGTCGGCCCCCTCCACCTCGAACCGCTGCACGCCCTCGGCCTCGGCCGAGGTGCCCAGGTCGTGCAGGGCGCAGGCGTGGAACAGCAGCTCGGGATCGAAGTCGGTGCCGGGCCGGACGCCCTCGTGCTCGGCGAACAGCATCGCGAAGAGGTAGCTGCGGAAGCTGTGGTTCGCGACGGGCTCGGTGACGCGGGCGCGGACGTGGTCGGCGGTCAGCAGGGCCGTCGGCGTGGTGGGGAACTCGGGGACGGGTCTCATGGCCCGAACGTAGTCGGCGGGGCTGATCGGCCGTCAGTGGCAGGGCTGCCACTCCTCGTCAGGATCGTGCCACGGCCCTTCTCCCCGGGGCCGCCGTCCCCGGGGGTACGGGCCGGGACGCGCGAGGGGCGCGGGGAACCGGATCGGCTCCCCGCGCCCCTCGTCAGCCGGTCAGCGGCCGGTGCGCAGCAGGGTGCGGATGACCCGCATCGCGACCGAGAGGCTGGACAGCTCGTAGTTGTCCGAACCCCTTATGTCGTCGAGCGTGGTCTTCGCGCGGCTGAGCAGGGTCCCGTTGAGGTCCGCCCAGGCCTTGTAGCGGTCCTCCGGCGAGGAGCCGGCGGGGCCGCAGGCCAGCACGTCCGCGGTGAGCGCGGAGTGCGCCGCGAAGAGGTCCTCGCGGATGGCGGCGCGGGCCATCGAGGACCAGCGGTCGGTCCGCGGGAGCTCGATGATGCGGTCCAGCAGGTGGGTGATCTGCAGGCGGTCGGCGAGGTCGTAGTAGAGCTCGGCGACCTCCATCACGTCGGAGTCGGAGCGGTCCGCGACGCCGACGATGTCGAGCGTCGGGAAGGCCGAGGAGAGTCCGGCGATCCGGTTGGCCAGCTCGTCCGGCACGCCCGCGGCGGCGAGCTCCTCGTAGACCGCCTCGAACCAGGCGAGGTCCTCGCCGCGGAGCGGCTTGGGCAGGCTCTCCCAGACCTGGTTGACGCGGTCGTGGAAGAACTCGATGGTGCCGGCGATGTCCAGCGGCTGGCGCCGGTTGTTGAGCATCCAGCGGGTGGCGCGCTCGACGAGCCGGCGGACGTGCAGGCGCATCTTGATCTGCACCCGGGCCGCGGCCTTGTTGTCCAGGCCCTCGATCTCGTCCCAGAGCTGCTCCAGGCCGAAGACGGCGCGGGCCGCCGCGTGGGTGCGGGCGATCTCCTCCATCGTCGCGCCGGTCTCCTCGCGGAGCCGGAAGGCGAAGGTGCAGCCGCCGCGGTTGATCGTGTCGTTGACGATCAGGGTGGTGATGATCTCCCGGCGCAGCGGGTGGTTGTCGATCGCCTCGGCGAACCGGGCCCGCAGCGCGCTGGGGAAGTACAGGTGCAGCGCGTCGCGGAAGTACGGGTCGTCGGGCAGGTCGGTGGCGAGCAGCTCGTCGGCCAGCGTGATCTTGGTGTACGCGAGCAGGACGGACAGCTCGGGCTGGGAGAGCCCGCGGCCGGCCTGCTGGCGCTCGCGGATCTGCTTCTCGACGGGCAGGAACTCCAGGGCCCGGTCGAGCTGCCCGTCGGCCTCCAGCCGGTTGATCATGCGGGCGTGCACGTTGACCATGCTGACGGCCTGGGCGACGGCGTTGGCGAGCACCACGTTCTGCGCGTAGTTGTTGCGCAGCACCAGACGGCCGACCTCGTCGGTCATCTCGGCGAGCAGGGCGTTGCGCTGCTTGACCGTCATGTCACCGTCGGCGACCACCTGGTTGAGCAGGATCTTGATGTTCACCTCGTGGTCCGAGGTGTCGACGCCGGCCGAGTTGTCGATGGCGTCGGTGTTGATCCAGCCGCCGGTGCTCTCGGGGCCGCCGGTCGCGGCGAACTCGATGCGGCCGAGCTGGGTGCAGCCGAGGTTGCCGCCCTCGCCGATGACCCGGGCGCGGACCTGGTTGCCGTTGACCCGGATCGCGTCGTTGGCCTTGTCGCCGACCTCGGCGTTGGTCTCCGTGGAGGCCTTGACGTAGGTGCCGATGCCGCCGTTCCAGAACAGGTCGACGGGCGCCTGCAGGATCGCCTTCATCAGCTCGGCCGGGGTGATCTTGGCCGCCTGGACGCCGAGCCGCTCGCGGACCTGCGGGGAGAGCTGGATGGCCTTCGCGGTGCGCGGGAACACACCGCCGCCCGCGGAGATCAGGGACTTGTCGTAGTCGTCCCAGGAGCTGCGGGGCAGGTCGAACAGCCGGCGGCGCTCGGCGTAGGAGACCGCGGCGTCCGGGTTCGGGTCGAGGAAGATGTGCCGGTGGTCGAAGGCGGCGACCAGGCGGATGTGCTCGCTGAGCAGCATGCCGTTGCCGAAGACGTCACCGGACATGTCGCCGATGCCGACGACGGAGAAGTCCTCGGCCTGGGTGTCGACGCCGAGCTCGCGGAAGTTCCGCTTGACGGACTCCCAGGCGCCGCGGGCGGTGATGCCCATGCCCTTGTGGTCGTAGCCGGCCGAGCCGCCGGAGGCGAACGCGTCGCCGAGCCAGAAGCCGTACGCCTCGGCGACGCCGTTGGCGATGTCCGAGAAGGTCGCGGTGCCCTTGTCGGCGGCGACGACCAGGTAGGTGTCGTCCTCGTCGTGGCGGACGACGTCGACCGGGTGGACGACCTCGCCGCCCTTCAGGTTGTCGGTGATGTCGAGCAGCGCCGAGATGAAGGTCTTGTACGAGGCGACGCCCTCGGCCAGCCAGGCGTCGCGGTCCACCGACGGGTCCGGCAGCTGCTTGGCGACGAAGCCGCCCTTGGCGCCGACCGGCACGATGACGGTGTTCTTGACCATCTGGGCCTTGACCAGGCCGAGGATCTCGGTGCGGAAGTCCTCGCGGCGGTCGGACCAGCGCAGGCCGCCTCGGGCGACCTTGCCGAAGCGCAGGTGGACGCCCTCGACGCGCGGGGAGTACACCCAGATCTCGAAGGCCGGGCGGGGCGCCGGCAGGTCCGGGATCGCCTTCGGGTCGAACTTCATCGACACGTAGGAGTGCCAGTCGCCGTCGTCGGCGTGCTGGAAGAAGTTCGTCCGCAGGGTGGCCTTGATGAGGTGCAGGAAGGAGCGCAGGATGCGGTCCTCGTCGAGCGAGACGACCTCGTCGAGCGCGCCGTCGAGCTCCTCCATGAGGCCCTCGGTCAGCTCGTCGGCGCCCAGCCGGTGGCTGGGGCTGAGCCGGGCCTCGAACAGGTTCACCAGCAGGCGGGTGGTGTGCGCGTTGTTGCGGAGCGCGTCCTCCATGTAGTCCTGGGAGAAGGTGCTCCCGGCCTGGCGGAGGTACTTGGCGTAGGCGCGCAGCATCATGGCCTGGCGCCACGTCAGGCCGGCGGTGAGGACGAGGCCGTTGAAGCCGTCGTTCTCCGCGCGTCCCGTCCAGGTGGCCGAGAAGGCCTCCTGGACGCGCTCGCGGGCCTCGTCGGTCAGCTCGGTGGCCTCGCGCAGCCGCAGGCCGAAGTCGTACACCCACGCGGTGGTGCCGTCGGAGCGGCGCAGCGCGTACGGGTGCTCGTCGAGGACCTCGACGCCCAGGCGCTGCAGCACCGGCAGGACCTCGGTGAGCGAGATCGGGCCGCCGACCCGGTAGATCTTGAAGCGGCGCTCGTCGTCGCCGGCGCCGACCGGCTGGTACAGGTTGAGCCGGAAGTCGCCCTCGCCGTGCAGCGCCTCGATCTGCTTGAGGTCGGCGACGGCGGTGCGCGCGGTGAAGTCGGCGCGGTAGCCGTCGGGGAAGGCGTTGGCGTACTTGTGGGCGAGCTCGGCGGCGCGCTCCTCGCCCAGCTCGATGTGGAGCTGGTCGTTGAAGCCGTCCATCCAGAAGCGGGCGGCCTCGGCGAGCTTGGCCTCGATCCGCTCGACCTCGGCGTCGGTGAGCTGCGGCAGTTCGGCGCCGGGGGCGACCCGGACGACGAAGTGCAGGCGGGTGAGGACCGACTCGGTGGCGTACACCGTGTAGTCGATCGCGTCGCCGCTGAGCTCCTCCTTGAGGATCTCGGTCAGGCGCAGCCGGATGCGGGTGGTGTAGCGGTCGCGCGGCAGGTAGACCAGCGCGGAGAAGTAGCGCCCGTACTCGTCCTGGCGGAGGAACAGCCGCAGCCGGCGGCGCTCCTGCAGGTAGAGCACGTTGGTGGCGATGGCCTGGAGCTCCGCCGCCGGGGTCTGGAACATCTCGTCCCGGGGGAAGGTCTCCAGGATCTGCAGCAGGTCGCGGCCGTCGTGGCTGTCGCCGGAGAAGCCCGAGGTGGTGATGACCTCCTGGACCTTGCGGCGGACGACCGGGATGCGGGTGACCGACTCGGTGTACGCGGCGGAGGAGAACAGGCCGAGGAAGCGGCGCTCGCCGACGACCTCGCCGTTGGCGTCGAACCGCTTGACGCCGACGTAGTCGAGGTAGGCGGGGCGGTGCACGGTGGCGCGGCTGTTGGCCTTGGTGAGCACGAGGAGCTTCTTCTCGTGCGCCTTGGCGCGGACGGGCGCGGAGAGCCGGCCGAAGGCCTCGCTGACCGGGTGGTGGTCGCTGTCGTGGCTCAACGGGTCGGCGCGCAGGATGCCGAGGCCGGTGCCGGCGACGGCCTTGAGGACCTCTTCGCCCTCGTGCTCGACGAGGTCGTACTCGCGGTAGCCGAGGAAGGTGAAGTGGTCGTCGGCCAGCCAGCGCATGAGCTCCCAGGCCTCGCCGACCTCCTGCTCGGGCAGGTGGGCCGGGGGCTGCTCGGCGAGCTCGTCGGCGAGGCGCAGCGCGGAGTCGCGCATCTTGGACCAGTCCTCGACGACCTCGCGGACGTCGCCGAGGATGCGGCGCAGGCTGGTCTCGATGGAGCGGAGGTCGGCGCGGTCGGTCTCGCGGTCGATCTCGATGTGCATCCAGGACTCGACGACGGCGTCGGCGGGCCACTCGGTGCCGGCGGCCTGGCTGCGCGAGCAGGCGTCGACGTCGAGGATCTCCAGCAGCTTGCCGGTGATGTCGCGGCGGACGGCGAGCTGCGGGTGGACGACGAGGTGGATGCCGCGGTCGAGGCGGGTCAGCTCGTTGGTGACCGAGTCCACGAGGAAGGGCATGTCGTCGGTGACGACCTCGACCACGGTGTGGCCGCAGCTCCAGCCGTTCTCCTCGACCGTCGGGGTGTGCACCCGGACCTCGGCCGTCCCCTGGGGGCGCTTGAGGCCCAGCCGGTAGTGGGAGGCGGCCGCGCCGTAGACGTCGACCGGGTCGCGGTCGACCAGGTCCTCGGGCGCGGTGTGGAGGTAGTAGTGGTGCAGGAACGCGGCCAGAGCGCCGTTGCTCAGACCCTCCCCTGGCGCCGCTCCCCCCACCTGGCTGTTCTCAGCGGCTGCTGCTGCCTTGGTGAGCAGTTCGGCCTTGGCTGCGTCCAGCTTGGTCTGCATGACTGTTTGGCTCCTGTCGCGCGCCGTTGCGTGACTCGGTGATGGCTGGGTGTGCACCGCCGGGTCTGTCCGCAATGCTCCCGCATCCAGGGGGCGAAAACCGCTCGTGCCACGCATGAGAAGCCCTGCACCTGGGTACGACAGCTCGTTTGGCCAGCGGGTGGAGGCCCCGGCGACGCCAGTCAGCCTAACCTGATGAAACGAAGGTGTCAGGGGACACGGAGGAGCAATCCCGCAGGATGCCGACGCCCTACTGGACACCTTGTCCAAACCGGCGGGTCACTTCGCGTCAGCCCCTGTCAGCTGTTTCCGTCCCGTCACCCGGGGTGCGTCCGACTGTCGCCGGCGGGCGGGGCGAAGGTCTCCTCGACCGTCCGGGCCGACGTCCAGCGCAGCAGGTCCGGGGCGGTGCCGGCGCCGCCGCCGGCACCGCCCGGGCCGTCGTTGACGCGGAGGCCGGCGGCGGCGAACCGCAGCCGGTCGACGGCCTGCGCGGTCGCGTACCGGTCCCGGGCGAGCACCGAGCCGGTCGGTGCCGGCGGGGCGTCGGCGTCCACCCGGTGCAGGGCGGCTTCCCAGTCCGCGTCCTCGTACACCTGTACGGCCAGGATCGGCCCGGGCAGTTCCGAGCCGAAGGTCTCGCTGCGGCCGCCGGCGCACTCCAGCACGGTCGGACGGACGAACCAGCCGATGGCGTCGTCGTGCTGGCCGCCCGCCGCGACCTCCACGCCCGGGTCGTGCCCGGCCCGTTCGATCGCGGCCCGGCACCGCCGGTGGGCCGGTCCGTCGATCAGCGCGCCCATGGCGGTGCCCAGGTCGGTCACGTCGCCGACGACCAGGGCGTCGACCTCGGCGAGGAGGTCCGCGCGGATCCGCCGCCAGAGGGTGCGCGGCAGGTGGGCGCGGGCGACCGCCGGGCGGTCCTGGCCCTGGTACGCGAACGCGCCGCGGATCAGCGCGGTGCGCAGCAGGTCCGGGTCGGCCGAGGGGTGGGCGAGCAGGAAGCCCTTCCCGCCGGTCTCGCCGGTGATCCGCGGCCGGCTGCGGTACCGGCCGAGGTGGGCGGCGATCTCCGTCCACAGGCCGTGGAAGGTCTCGGTGGCGCCGGTGAAGTGCAGCCCGGCGAGGGCGGGGCTGGCGAGCGCGACCTGCGAGAGCGCCCGGCCGTCGCCGGTGACCAGGTTGACCACGCCGGGCGGCAGGCCCGCGGCCTCCAGCAGCCGCATCAGGTGGTGGGCGGCAAGGGTCTGGGCGGGTGCGGGCTTCCAGACCACGGTGTTGCCCATCAGGGCGGGGGCGGTGGGCGCGTAGCCGGCGCGGGCGGTGGAGTCGTACCGGGTGACGGCGTAGACGAAGCCGTCCAGCGGCCGGTGGTCGGTGCGCCGCCACGTCCCGCGCGGGGAGTCCGGCTGCTCGGCGAGGATCCGCCGGGCGGTGTGCACGCCGGAGCGCCAGAGGTCGGCGAGTGCGCAGTTCGCGTCGAGTTCGGCCTGCCGGGCGGTCTTGGACTGGCCGAGCACGGTGGCCGCGGCGAGGGTCTCCCGCCAGGGGCCTGCGAGCAGGTCGGCGGCGCGCAGGAAGACCGCGGCCCGCTCGTCGAAGGGCAGGGCGCGCCAGTCCGGGGCGGCGGCGAGCGCGGCGTCCACGGCGAGCCGGGCGTCCTCGTGGGTGGCGTTGCCGAGCACGCCGAGCCGGGCGGCGTGGTGGTGCGGCTGGACGACGTCGATCCGCTCGCCACCGCCGAACCGCTGCTCGCCGGCGATCGTCATCGGCAGCGGGACGGGTCCGGCGGCGAGCTCGTCCAGCCGGCGTTCCAGCCGGTCCCGCCCGGGGGTGCCGGGTGCGTGGCCGCGGACCGGCTCGCCGGTGGGGACGGGGACCCGGGTGACGGCGTCCAGGGGCATGCGGGGCTCCGCTCGTTCCGGTGACGGCTGCCCCACCAGGTTGACCGCCCCCGGCCGGATCCGGGCCCGCCGACACGCCTGCCCGCGGCCGGACGGCGACCCGCTCGGCGCCACCGGACCGGACGGCGTCACCGGACCGGACGGCGTCACGGACCCGGACGGCGACCGCGGCGGCGCCGTGCGCCGCCGGCCGGGCTCAGCCGGTGAGCTCCTCCGCCACCGCGACGGCCTCGGCGAGCGAGTCCACCACCGGGACGCCGACGACCTCCAGTTTCTCCCGGGTGTGCGAGCCGCCGGTGTACAGCACGGCGTGGATACCGGACTCCAGGGCGGCCTGCGCGTCGTCCGCGGCGTCACCGATCAGCACCGTGCGGGCGGGCTCCAGGCCCGGGCCGAGCGCGGTGAGGTGGGCGGCCAGGAAGCCGGCCTTGCGGCCGCCGGAGGCGCCGGTGCGGCCGTCCACCCGCAGGAACCGGTCGGTCAGCCCGAAGGCGTCCACCACCGGCACCAGCCGCTCGTGCTCGTACATCGACAGCAGCGACTGGCTGCGGCCGGGCCGGGCGAGCCAGCCGCTCAGCAGGTCCTGGACGCCGGTGGTGAGGCCGCAGGCCGGGCTGAGCTCGCGGTAGCGGTCGTGGAAGGCGTCGTCCAGCGCCTCCCACTCGGACTCGCTGGGCACCCGGCCGAGCACCCGCTGGTAGAAGCGCGGGACCGGGATCTCGTAGAGCTCCCGGTACTCCTGCAGGCTGAGCGGGGCCAGCCCGACGGTCGCGAAGGCGGCGTTGCTGGCACCCAGCACCGCCTCCATGTCGTGGAAGAGCGTGCCGTTCCAGTCCCAGACGATGTGCGTGCGCATCCCCGGAACGCTACCTGCCGCCGCCGACGGTCAGCCCAGCAGCCCCGGGATCTCCTGGGTGGCGAACCAGAGCAGCTCGTGGTCCTCGGCGCCGTCGACGGTGAACTGCGCGTCCTCGTCGCCCTTGTCTGCCGCCTCGATCGCGCCGACCGCGGCCGCCACGTCGGCGAGCACGTCCGCGTCGGCGACGTCGGCGTGCACCGCGGCGGCCTTGGCCAGCGGCACCGGGCCGTGCAGCACCACCCGGCCGAGCGAGGCCTGGTCCTGGTACTCGTCGCCGGCGAACGCGCCGACCGCGGAGTCCGCGACCTCCAGCGCGACGACGACCCGTCGGCGCGGCGCGGCCGGATCGGCCGCCAGGAGCCGCAGCGAGGCCTGCGCGGCGCGGTTCAGCGCCGCGTACTCCAGCTCCTCGGTGTCGTCGCTGACGTACCACTCGCGCAGCGCGGGGGTGACGGCGTAGGCCGCGACCTGCTCCAGGACGCCGCCGGGGTGGGCCGCCGCCAGGCCGGTCAACGTGATGGGCACGTACACGCGCATCGCTGGCACTCCGCTCCTGGGTGGTGTCCTCGGTCGTGCGGACCGTCGGACCGCGACCGCCGCGCCACCAAGGATACGGGGCCGGTGATCACCGCAGGGCCCGGTCCGCGGAGCGACCCGGCACGGACGGGTCAGCGCGGC
This sequence comes from Streptomyces sp. NRRL B-24484, assembly GCF_000717715.1. Lineage (GTDB taxonomy): Bacteria > Actinomycetota > Actinomycetes > Streptomycetales > Streptomycetaceae > Kitasatospora. The sequence goes on from NZ_JOAI01000026.1 coordinate 90,277, forward strand.
GCGCCGAGCGCCGCCAGGGTGGTGCGCAGCGCCGAGTCCAGCACCTCGGGGCGGCGGGCCGGATCCATCATGTTGGGGCCCATCACCGCCAGGTCGGCCAGGGTCGGGGCGAGCAGCTGGACCCGCGCGCCGGAGGCCCGCAGCAGCCGGGCCTCGCGCATCATCTGCCGGGTGACCGTCCGCCGGTAGCGGCTGACCAGCTGGGCGAGCATGCCGCGCGGCCGGTCCCGGGCCCGCCACTCGCGCAGCGCGGCGACCGCCCCGCGGCCCGCTTCGGCCCGGCCGTCCGGATGCAGCCGCAGGGCCATCGGCGCGAGCACGTAGATCTCGTCCAGGCCGCGTCCGGCCATCAGGTCCGCGTTGGTCGCCGACCAGCAGCCGCCGTCCACGTACGGGCCGCCGGCCACCTCGACCGGTGCGAACCAGCCCGGGATCGCGCAGGAGGCCATCACCGCGTCGGCCATCGCCGCGGGCGGTGCCCCGGCGTCGCCGAAGACCACGCGGCGCCCGCTGCGGTAGTCGACCGCGACCACCCGCAGCGGCGAGCCGTCCGGCCAGCCGTCCCCACCGGGCAGCGTGCGCACCAGTTCGCCGACCGGTGCCACCGAGCCGCGGCCGGGCGGCACGACGGCGGAGACCATGGTGAGGAAGGGGTAATCCCGCGGGTGCCGGACGGCGTCCCGGAGCAGACCGGGCGAGCCGATGCCGGCGGCGGGCCGCTGCGGCGACGCGCCGCCGGCCGCGGTGTCGTAGTCGAACTCGACGCCGGCCAGCGGTCCGGTGGTGATCGGCAGGCCGTGCTGGTGGTCGCGGAGCTCGCCCGGCCGGACGCCGGCCGCGAGCAGGGCGCCGAGGATGGCTCCGGCGGAGGTCCCGAGCACCACGTCCGCCGCGCCGGGCCGCCAGCCGGTGGCCTCCTCGACCGCGCACAGCGCCCCGACCGTCCAGGCGGCGCCCAGCATGCCGCCGCCGCCGAGCACCAGCCCGCGCCGGGGTCCGCCCGCGCCCCGCGTCGCCGCCGGTTCGCCGCCGGTGGTCACCTCGGTCGCCATGCCGCCTCCCTGGGCTCGTCCGCCTGCCCGATCCTCCGCCCTACCCGGCGGTAGATCCGGCCGCCCGGCCGCCGCCCGGCGAGGATTCCCCGCGTCGCGGCCGTACTCCTTCGTGCACCGTCGGACCTTCCCGCACGTCAACCGGCTGCGCCGCGGGGCGGCCCGGCCAGCCCGGCAGCACGGGCCGCATCACCCGGATAGGTGACACCGCGGCGATCCTCCGGCCCGCACCGCAGCGGCCTTGAGCGGCGCCGCGGGCGGTCGATAGCCACTACAGCGGCACCCCGCCGGAACCAGCCCGACAGGAGGTCGGCCGATGGCCGAGCACTGCAGCACCGCCCCCGCCCCCGCCGTGCAGCACGCCGCGCAGCCGACCGCGGGCGGTGCCGCGCTGCCGTTGGTCCGGCCGCTGGTGCAGGGGCCCGGGCGGGTGCAGCCGCGGCGGCCCGTCCGCCACCCGCACCCGGGCCGGCACGCGGCCGCCCCGCACGCCGGAGCGCCGCACCAGGGCACCGCGCAGCCGGGCACTGCGCACACCGGCCCCACGCACCCCGGCACCGGGGAGCCGCGCCCGCCGCGCCGTCCGCGGGCGGAGTGCGCGCCCTCCCGCGGGGCCGGGCAGGGCGACCTGGCGGTCCGCTTCGCGCACCGGCTGGTGGAGGTGCTGACGGGGAACCGCCCGGTCGGACAGTTGCAGCGGCACACCACGCTGCAGGGCTACCAGCAGCTCGCCGCACTCGTCCGGACGGGCCCGCTGCGGCCGCGCGGGCGCGCCCCGCAGACCCGGCTGGGCCGGGTGTACGACTCGGCGCCGGCGCCGGGCGCGCTGGAGGTGTGCGTCCGGGTGGAGTTCGGTCCGCGCCACCACATGGTGGCCTTCCGGCTGGAGCGGCACCGGCGGACGGAGCAGTGGCAGTGCGCGGCGGTGGACGCCCGCTGACCGCGGCCGCCCCGGGAACGCCGCAGGGCGCCGCCCCCGGTCGGGGTGCGGCGCCCTGCGGTCGCGCTGCGGGTCAGCCCTTGCGGCGCCGGCCGCGGCCGGCGGCCTTGGCGGCGCGGCGGCGCTCGGCGCGGGTCAGGCCGTCGCCCTCGTCGGCCCCGGCGTCGTCGAAGTCGCCCTCGATGACGGTGTCGTCACCGTCGACGGTCGGCGCGGTGTAGTGCAGCCGCTGGCGGGCCGGGGCCTCCAGGCCCTTGGCCTTGATCTCCGGGCGGGCGTCGGCCTTCTCCAGGACGACGGCGTCCTCGGCGACCGGGACCTCCTCGACCTGCTGCTCGACCTGGACCTCCAGGTTGAACAGGTAGCCGACGGACTCCTCCTTGATGCCCTCCATCATGGCGGAGAACATGTCGTAGCCCTCGCGCTGGTACTCGACCAGCGGGTCGCGCTGGGCGTAGGCGCGCAGCGCGATGCCCTCCTGGAGGTAGTCCATCTCGTAGAGGTGCTCGCGCCAGCGGCGGTCCAGGACGGACAGCACCACGCGGCGCTCCAGCTCGCGCATGATCTGCTCGCCGAGCTGGTCCTCGCGGCGGCCGTAGGCGCCCTGGACGTCCTCCTGGATCGACTGGGTGAGGAACTCGGGGGTCAGCCCGGCGGTGCCGCCGGCCTCCTCCTCCAGCTCCTCCAGGTCGAGGCCGACCGGGTACAGCTGCCTGAGGGCCGTCCAGAGCTTCTCGAGGTCCCAGTCGTCCTCGAAGCCCTCGCCGGTGGCGGCGGTGACGTAGGCCTCGACGGTGTCGTCCATGAAGTGGCCGACCTGCTCCTGCAGGTCCTCGCCCTCCAGGACGCGGCGGCGCTCGCCGTAGATGACCTCGCGCTGGCGGTTGAGGACCTCGTCGTACTTGAGGACGTTCTTGCGGATCTCGAAGTTCTGCTGCTCGACCTGGGTCTGCGCGGAGGCGATGGCGCGGGTGACCATCTTCGACTCGATCGGCACGTCCTCGGGCACGTTCGCCATCGACAGGACGCGCTCGACCATGCCGGCCTTGAACAGGCGCATCAGGTCGTCGCCGAGCGACAGGTAGAAGCGGGACTCGCCGGGGTCGCCCTGGCGGCCGGAGCGGCCGCGCAGCTGGTTGTCGATCCGGCGGGACTCGTGGCGCTCGGTGCCCAGCACGTACAGGCCGCCGAGCTCCTGGACCTCCTCCTGCTCGGCCTTGACGGCCTCCTTGGCCTTGTCCAGGGCGCTCGGGAAGGCGGCCTCGTACTCCTCCGGGGTGTCCTCCGGGGTGATGCCGCGCTGGGCGAGCTCGGCGGCGGCCAGGTGCTCGGCGTTGCCGCCGAGCATGATGTCGGTGCCGCGGCCGGCCATGTTGGTGGCGACGGTGACGGCGCCCTTGCGGCCGGCCTGCGCGACGATCTGCGCCTCGCGCTCGTGGTGCTTGGCGTTCAGCACCTCGTGCGGGATGCCGCGCTTGCGCAGCTCCTGGGAGAGGTACTCGGACTTCTCGACCGAGACGGTGCCGACCAGGACGGGCTGGCCCTTCTCGTGCTTCTCGGCGATGTCCTCGACCACCGCGGCGAACTTCGCCGGCTCCGACTTGTAGATCAGGTCGGGCTGGTCGATGCGGCGCGGCGTCTTGTTGGTGGGGATCGGCACCACGCCGAGCTTGTAGATCTGGTGGAACTCGGCGGCCTCGGTGGTGCCCGTACCGGTCATGCCGGAGAGCTTGTCGTAGAGGCGGAAGAAGTTCTGCAGGGTGATGGTGGCCAGTGTCTGGTTCTCGTTCTGGACCTCCACCCCCTCCTTGGCCTCGATCGCCTGGTGCATGCCCTCGTTGTAGCGGCGGCCCGCCAGGATGCGGCCGGTGTGCTCGTCGACGATCATGACCTCGCCGTTGATGACGACGTAGTCCTTGTCGATCTTGTAGAGCTCCTTGGCCTTGATGGCGTTGTTGAGGAAGCCCACCAGCGGGGTGTTCACCGACTCGTAGAGGTTGTCGATGCCGAGGTAGTCCTCGACCCGGCCGACGCCGTCCTCCAGGATGCCGACGGTGCGCTTCTTCTCGTCGACCTCGTAGTCGCGGTCGCGCTTGAGGCGCTGCACCAGCTTGGCGAAGTCGTTGTACCACTTGGTGGCCTGGTCGGCCGGGCCGGAGATGATCAGCGGGGTGCGGGCCTCGTCGATCAGGATCGAGTCGACCTCGTCGACGATCGCGAAGTTGTGGCCGCGCTGGACGAGCTCGTCCTGCGACCACGCCATGTTGTCGCGCAGGTAGTCGAAGCCGAACTCGTTGTTCGTGCCGTACGTGATGTCCATCCCGTACTGGCGCTTGCGCTCGGCGGGCGACATGTTCGCCAGGATCACGCCGACCTCGAGGCCGAGGAAGCGGTGCACCCGGCCCATCCACTCCGAGTCGCGCTCGGCGAGGTAGTCGTTGACGGTGATCAGGTGCACGCCCTTGCCGGTGAGCGCGTTGAGGTACGCGGGCAGGGTGCCGACCAGGGTCTTGCCCTCGCCGGTGCGCATCTCGGCGACGAAGCCGAAGTGCAGCGCGGCGCCGCCCATGATCTGGACGTCGTAGTGGCGCTGGCCCAGCACGCGCTTGGCCGCCTCGCGGACGGTCGCGAAGGCCTCGGGCATGATGTCGTCCAGGCTCTCGCCCTCGGCGATGCGGGCCTTGTACTCGTCGGTCAGCGCACGGAGCTCGTCGTCGGTGAGGTTGACGAAGTCCTCTTCGATCGAGTTGACCTGGGCGGCAATCCGCTGCAGCTTGCGAAGGATCTTTCCTTCGCCTGCGCGCAGGATCTTGTCGAAGACGGACACGTGAGCGGGCTCCTTGCCTGGATCGGCTCTGGACGACAGTCGGCGAGACCTACCCCACCGTACGGGCCATCGTATGCGAGGAGGCCAAGCCGCCGGGAGGTCCGTCAGCACGGTATTCCTGTGTCACCCGCAGGGGCAAAGCACTGTGAAGCACCGGCCCCGGGGCAAATCGGTCACCGCGCCCCCTCCCCCTCGTCAACCCCCGGCGGCCCCCCCGGGTTCCCGGGGCCTCCCGGCGGCCCGTCCGTTGTCGGTGGCAGGGCCTACGCTGCCCGGCATGACCGTCATGCTCTCCGCCGACCAGGCACGCCGGATCGCCCTTCGTGCCCAGGGGTTCCTGGGCGCCCCGGACCGCCGCGGCGGGGTGCACGGGGTGCTGCGGCGCCTGGGCGCCGTCCAGCTGGACACCATCTCGGTGCTGGCCCGGTCGCACGAGCTGGTCCCCTACGCCCGGCTCGGCGCGGTGGGCCGTCCCGCGGTCGAGGGCGCCTACTGGGGGTCGGAGACGACCTTCGAGTACTGGTCGCACGCGGCCTGCATCCTGCCGATGGAGGAGTGGCCGCTGTTCGCGTTCCGCCGCCGCGCCTACCGGGACCGCGGCAACCTCTGGGGCCACCAGGTCTCCCCGGAGACGTACCGGTCGGTGCTGGACCGGCTGCGCGCCGAGGGGCCGCTCACCTCGACCGGCCTGGGCGGCGCGAAGCGCACCGCGGAGTGGTGGGACTGGTCCGACACCAAGATCGCGGTCGAGCGGGCGCTCGCCTTCGGCGACGTGGTCTGCACCGAGCGGCGCGGCTGGAAGCGGGTCTACGAGGCCGCCGAGCGGGCCGTGCCGGCGGAGCTGTTCGAGCTGGACCTGCCGGACGAGGAGTGCCTGCGGCGGCTGGTCGCGCAGGCGGGCGCCGCCCTCGGGGTGGCCACCCGGGCCGACCTGATGGACCACCACCGCCTCAAGGGCGCGCAGGTCGACGCGGCGATCGAGGCGTCCGGGCTGGTGCCGGTGCAGGTCGAGGGCTGGCCGGCGGCGGCCTGGGCCGATCCGGCGGCGCTGGCCTCCGAGCCGCGCGGGCGGCACCGCACCACGCTGCTCTCGCCGTTCGACTCACTGATCTGGGACCGCGCCCGCACCGAGCGGATCTTCGGCATGTCGCACCGCCTGGAGGCGTACACGCCGAAGCACAAGCGGGTGCACGGCTACTTCGCGATGCCGCTGCTGGCCGGCGGCCGGCTGGTCGGCCGGGTCGACCCGGCACGCGAGGGCCGCACCCTGGTGGCCCGTCAGGTCTCGCTGGAGGGGCCCGCGTACGTGCCGCACCTCGCCGAGGCGCTGCGCGAGGCGGCGTCCTGGGTCGGGTGCGACGCGGTCCGGGTGGAGCTGCTCGCGGACGAGCGGCTGCGCCCGGCCCTGGAGGCGCTGCTGTGAGGCCGGCGGCCGGCCCTCAGCCTATTTCGAGGATCTTCTCGCGCATCGCGTAGACCACGGCCTCCATCCGGGAGTGCAGCTGCAGCTTCTCCAGGATGTTGCGGACGTGGTTCTTCACGGTGTTCTCGCTGATGAAGAGCTCCTTGGCGATCTCCCGGTTGTTCATCCCGGTCGCCACCAGCTTGAGCACCTCCAGCTCCCGGTCGGTGAGCCGCGGCGCCGGCACCAACTCCCGGTCGTCGGAACGGCGCTGGATCATCGACTTGAACTCGGTGAGCAGCTTGGCCGCCATCGAGGGGCTGATCTGCGACTGGCCGTCGGCGACCGCGCGGATCGCGGTGGCCACCTCGTCGGTGGAGATCTCCTTGAGCAGGTAGCCGGTGGCGCCCGCCTTGATCGCCTCGTAGAGGTCGGCCTCCTCGTCGCTGATCGTCAGCATGATGATCTTCGCGCTGGGCACCACGTCCTTGATCGCGGTGCAGGCCTCGATCCCGCTGCGGCGGGGCATCCGGACGTCCATGAGGATGATGTCCGGCAGCAGGTCGGCGGCCTTGAGCACGGCCTCCGCACCGTCCCCCGCCTCGCCGATGACCCGGATGTCCTCCTCCTCGGCCAGCACGATCTCCAGGCCGCGTCGGAAGAGCGCGTGGTCGTCGACGACCAGCACCCGGATCGGTTCTCCGCGATGGCCGCCGTAGCCCGGCGGACCGTCCGGTCCGCCGTCCGCACCCAGGCCATGCGCCCCCCGGCCGATGGGCTCGCCCATCCGCTCCTCCCCCCGGTCGCCGGTCGATGTCGGCTCCATCATTCCATGACCGCAGGGGCGTTGATCACCCTCCGACACCGGACCGCCCAGCTGGGTGACCCCGGCGGCGCGGGCCGCCGGGGTCACCCGGTCGATCGATCTCCCGTTACGGCCGACGGGACGGGATCAGTCCTCGTCGAGCGCGTTGATCGCGCCGCCGGCGCCTCCGCCGATCGCCGTAGCGTCCTCCTTCAGGTGGATGACGCCGTAGTGGTAGCCGTGCCGGCGGTACACCACGCTCGGCAGGCCGCTGTCCTTCTCCACGAACAGGAAGAAGTCGTGGCCGACGAGTTCCATCTCGTACAGCGCCTGGTCCAGCGACATCGGTGCTGCGGGGTGCGTCTTCTCGCGGACGACGAGGGGTCCGTCGCCCTCCACCTCCAGCGATCCCATCATGGTCTTGCGGGCCGTCCCGTTGACCGGGCTCTCGGTCTGCTCCGTCGCGGGCAGGTTGGCCAGTGCGGCCGTTGCCGCGGCGACGCTGACGGGGGTGCGGCCGTTGCCGCCCTTGTGCACCCGGCGCCGGTCCGCGGACTTGCGGAGCTGGGCGTCGAGCTTCGCCGAAGCCAGGTCCAGCGCCGCGTACGGGTCGCTCGCGGCGGCCTCCGCCCGGATCACCGGGCCGCGGGTACGGAGGGTGATCTCCACCCGCTCGGACCGGTCGGCCTGCCGCGGGTTGTGCTCCTTGGACACCTCGACGTCGAGGCTGATCACCTTGCCGTCGAACTTCTGGACCTTCTCCAGCTTCTCGGCCACGTGCTCGCGGAACCTCTTGGGCACCTCGGTCTTGCGGCCCTTGACGACGATGTCCACGCAGAACTCCGATCCCTTGTGCTGTCGCCGATCCGGAACGCACCCGGACCGGACTGAGACCCAGCCGGACCAGCCAGTCCGCCACCAGCCCCCCACCTTCGCCGGGAGCGGCGAACCCGACTGGCCCTCACCTCACTTCCTCCCCACCAGGAGCGCTTGAAACCCCCCGTGTGCCTTATGGAACACCTCGCTCGGGGTTTCCGCCTCCCCAGTCGAACACCGTGGAGACACCGGACTGGCCGTACGACTGTCACCCTCTGTTTACCTTCCATGGAGTGAAACAAGGGTGAACGGCTGGACAACACGCGCCGGGCCGCCCACCGTATGGCCCAGTCCCCCACCCGGCAAGGGTCCGTACGGCACTCCCGGCCGGGCCGGATGCCCCGTTCGTGCACGTCGTCCGTGCCCCGCGCGCCCCGGGAGGCGGCCGTGACCGCACCGTTCACCACAGGCCTCCTCGGCACCGGCCTGCTCGACCTGCTGCTGCCCGCCCGGTGCGCCGGCTGCGGCGGCCCAGGCGGGCAGCTCTGCCCGGCCTGCCGGGTCCGGCTGACCTGCACCGCTGCCGGCCCGGTCGAGCGCCGGCCGGCGCCGCCGGGCCTGCCGCCGCTGCACGCGGCCGCGCCGTACGCCGGGCCGGTGCGGAGCCTGCTGATCGCCCACAAGGAGCGCGGTGCGCTGCGGCTCGCCGGGCCGCTCGGATCGGCGCTCGCCGCGGCCGTGCGCTCCGCGGTCGTGGCGGGCGCCCCGGGTGCGCCCGGCGCACTCCTGCTGGTGCCGGTGCCCTCGGCGCGCGGCGCCGTCCGGGCCCGCGGCCACGACCCGATGCTGCGGCTCGCCCGGGCGGCCGCCCGGGACCTGCGCAGGTCGGGCGTCCCGGCCCGGGCGGTGGCGGTGCTGCGGCACGTCCGGCCGGTCGCGGACCAGGCCGGGCTGTCCGCGGCCGACCGGCACCGCAACCTGCACGGGGCGCTGGCGGTGCCGCCGCGCCGGGCCGCCCTGCTGCACGGCCGGACGCCGGTGCTGGTCGACGACCTGGTGACCACCGGCGCGAGCCTGGCCGAGGCGGCGCGGGCGCTGCGGGCGGCCGGCTGCCCGCCGTTCGCCGCGGCGGCGGTGGCCTCGACGCCCCGCCGGTCGGCCGGGCCGGGCCCGGCCGACCGGTCTCAGCCCGGGTAGCCGAACGAGGCGGCCGGGTGCCCCTGCAGCGCGATCTCGCGCCACTGGTTGCCCTGCAGCCGGAAGATCCGGTGGTCGGTGGAGTAGGCGATCACCGGCGGCACGCTCTCCCCCGTGCGGCTCTCCGAGGCGGACACGGTGGTCATCGACTCGCCGCCCTGCAGCGGGGAGTCGGCGGCCTGCGAGCCGTCGGTGCCCACGTAGTTGAGCAGCTGCAGCTTGCCCTGCTCCTTGCCGAGCACCAGCAGCTGGTCGGCGTCCGCCCAGGACACCGAGGCGACGTCGGTCAGCAGCGGGGCGACCGGCCGCAGGCCGGTGACCCGCACCCGCGGCGATCCCGCCGTGCCCTCGTGCACCACCAGGCCGATCTGCAGCGAGCGCCGGCCGGCGCCGTCCTTGAGCACCAGGGCGATCCGGGTGCCGTCGGAGGAGATCCGCGCGTCCTGGACGGTGCGGTCCGCCAGGCCGTCGACCTGGGCGGCGACGGACTTGCGGTCGCGGACCAGGTAGAGCTGCGGCGCGGCCGGGTCGCGGTCGACCACCCAGAGGTTGTGCCGGCCGTCCCAGCTGGGCGAGGCGAGGCCCTGGCCGGGCTGGGTGCCGCGGCTGCTGACCACCGGGTCGCCGAGCTTGTCGCCGTCGCCGAAGCCCGTGACGTACAGCGAGCGGCCGTCGGCACCGAGCGCGGCGGCGCCGGAGCCGTCGCGGCGGACGGCGACCTCGCCGATCCGCGGCTGGGCGCCGGACTGGCCGAGCGGCCCGGCCACCGGCCGGCCCGGCCCCTCGCCCTGGAGCAGCAGCAGCTGCCCGGTGTCGAGCTGGTAGTACGGCGAGGCCCCGGCGGAGCCGGCCAGCCGGCCGGGGGCGGAGTCGGCGGCCTCGGCGGCCGACACCGAGCAGCCGCCCTTGCCGCCGGACAGGTCGACCCGGTCCAGCTGGGCCTTGCCCTGCTGGTCGGCCAGGGTGTGGAAGAGCTGGGTCGCCATCTGCTTGCAGGTGCTCTGCCGGCCGCCGAAGTCGCTGACGTCGACCCGCACCGCGGCGGCCCGGCTGTCGTTGACGGTGACCGCGCCCTCGATGTGCACGCCCTCGAAGGCCGAGTAGACGGCCGGGGCCAGCCACTGCGAGGGCCCGGCCGCGAGTGCCTTGGCGGCGGCGGTCAGCGGGTCGGTGCGGCGGCGCAGGTAGATCGGGTCGGGCACCATGACGGGCGGCGTGGCGCCGTCCGCCGAGGGGTCGGAGGAGACGTAGAAGTAGCGGTGGACGGCCCGGTAGGAGTTGCGGAAGTTGGTCTGGTCGACGATCAGGCCGTCCGGCAGCCGGTCGATCCGCCACTCGCCCTTGTCCGGGCCCTCGCTCTCCTTCACGAAGGTGAACTGCTGCCGGTACGCCTCGTCGGAGACCACCCGGTAGGAGTGGTCCTCGTCGAGTTCGGCGACCTTGCTGCCGCTCACCGTGATGGTGGTGGTCTCCGCGGCGGCCACCGTCTGGTCGCGGTGCGGGGTGGCGGAGAGCACGGCGACGCCGGCCTGCGGGTTCCAGCGCTTGCCGGCCGAGGCCGTCAGGTACTTGAGCGCGGTCTCGTAGTCCTTGGCCTCGTCCGCGCTGGACGCGGCCAGGAAGCCGGCCAGCAGGTCCCGCGGGTCCTCGCCCTTGTGCGGGGGCACCGGGAAGACCCGGACCTGGAGGTTCTCCGCGCCGGAGCCCTGCGGGATCTCGACCCGCTCCGGCGGGCCGTCCGAGGGCATCGCCGCGCAGCCCGCGGCGAGCAGGACGGCGAGGCCGGCGCAGACGGCCCGGGCGGAGCGCAGGTCAGCCCTCACGCTGGTCGTCGTCCTTCGCACGCTGGGGCCTCCGGGTGTCGGCGGTGTCCGGGCTCTCCTGGGGCGGCAGCGCCGGACGTCCGGGCCCGCGGTCGACGACGACCTGGGCCCCGGTGGCACCGTACCCCGCGGCCACGGTGCGGACGTCCGAGGGGTCGGCGACCGGGGCGGCCTGCGGCCGGCCCAGCCCGGGGCCGAGCGAGAGCACGCCGCCGAGGCCGCTGCCGAAGCCGGTCTGGCCGCCCTCGGGGGTCTCCGGCGTCTCGGGGGCGTCCTGGTCGGCCGCGTCGGTCGCGGTGAGCGCGGTCGCGCCGCCGGGGCGGACGGCCCGGCGGTAGGGCGCGCCGGGGGAGGCGAGGCCGCGGTTGTGGCGCGAGTCCTCCGGCTCCAGCCGGAACGGCGCCCGGCTGATGTCGCCGCCGCGGGTGCGCGGCAGGGTCAGCCGGAAGTGCGAGCCGCCGCCCGGCTCGCCCCAGGCCTGCAGCCAGCCGCCGTGCAGGTGGGCGTCCTCGACGGCGATGGACAGGCCGAGGCCGGTGCCGCCGGTGGTGCGCACCCGGGACGGGTCGGCGCGCCAGAAGCGGTGGAACACCCGGGAGGCCTCGCCCGGCTTGAGGCCGATGCCGTAGTCGCGGACGCCGACCGCGACCGCGCCCTCGCCGGTGCCGAGCCGGACGACGACGTCGCGGCCCTCGCCGTGCTCCAGCGCGTTGACCACCAGGTTGCGCAGGATGCGCTCGATCCGGCGGGAGTCGACCTCGGCGACGACCGGCTTCTCGGCGCCGCGGACGATCACCGCGCTGCCCTTGGCCTGCGCGAGCGGGTCCGCGGCCTCGACCACCCGGGTCACGATCTCCCGCAGGTCGACCGGTTCGGCGTCGAGGATCGCGGCGCCGGCGTCGAAGCGGCTGATCTCCAGCAGGTCGGCGAGCAGCGACTCGAAGCGGTCCAGCTGGTCCTGCAGCAGCTCGGCGGAGCGGGCGGCCATCGGGTCGAGGTCGTCGCGGCTGTCGTAGATGAGGTCGGCGGCCATCCGCACGGTGGTGAGCGGGGTGCGCAGCTCGTGCGAGACGTCGGAGACGAAGCGGCGCTGGACGCGGGAGAGCTCCTCCAGCTGCCGGATCTGCGTCTGCAGGGCGTTGGCCATCCGGTTGAAGGACTCGCCGAGGCGGGCGATGTCGTCCGTGCCGGTCACCTTCATCCGCTCCTCCAGGTGGCCGGCGGCCAGCCTGGCGGAGATCCCGGCGGCCATCCGGACGGGCGTCACGACCTGGCGGACGACCAGCCAGGCGATGCCGCCGAGCAGGATGACCACGAAGACGCCGGCGGTCGCCAGGGTGCCGGTGACCAGGCCGAGGGTCTTGGTCTCCTGGCCGAAGGAGAAGACGTAGTAGAGCTGGTACGGGGTGCCGTCGGGGCCGGTGAACTGCTTGCCGATGACGAGCCCGGGCTCGTTGTACGAGGGGCTGCCGTCGTCGGTGGAGCGCTGGATCTCGGTGGTCTGCTGGTGCGGGGTGCCGGGCTCGGCGGCGACCTCGTCGCGCAGGTCCTGGCTGATCGAGTCCGGGACGATGTTGCCGGAGTACCAGGCGCCGCGCAGGGCGGCGCTGGGGGCGCTCTCCTGCTGGCCGGTGGAGGGCACCAGGGCGATCACCGAGTAGACGCCGGTGCCGCCGCTGGCGAGGTCGGAGACCTGCTTGATCAGCCAGGTGCCGACCTCGTCCCGCGAGGGGTCGCTGCCGGTGCTGCCGGCCTTGGCCTGCAGGTTGATCGCCTCGTTGATCTTGTCCTGCTCGATCTGGAAGCCGCCCAGCGCCTGGCCCTGTGCCGCGTGCTTCTTGGTGTCCAGCAGGCCGGTGCGCACCTGGGCGACCACGACCACGCCGAGCACCAGCACGACGACGACGGAGAGCATCAGCGTGGCGGCGACCACGCGCAGCTGGATGGAGCGGCGGTACAGCGCGATCAGGCGCCGCACCGGCCGCCGGAACTGACGGATCACCTGGGCGCAGAAGGCGGCCGGGCCGCGGCGGCGCCGCCGGCCCTCGGTCGTCGAACTCAGCACGCTCCCGCGCACAGCAGCCTCCCCGCCGGCATCGGTGCCCGACGGGGAGTCGTCAGCCTCGTACTGCACCACTTAGCTGGGCCCCGCCTTGTAGCCGACGCCACGCACGGTGACCACGATCTCCGGACGCTCCGGATCCTTCTCGATCTTGGAGCGGAGCCGCTGGACGTGCACGTTCACCAGACGGGTGTCGGCGGCGTGCCGGTAGCCCCAGACCTGCTCCAGCAGCACCTCACGGGTGAACACCTGCCAGGGCTTGCGGGCGAGCGCGACCAGCAGGTCGAACTCCAGCGGGGTCAGCGGGATGCCGCGGCCGTCCCGCTTCACCGAGTGGCCGGCCACGTCGATGACGAGGTCGCCTATGGTCAGCTGCTCCGGGGTGGGCTCCTCGGCACGGCGCAGTCGCGCGCGCACCCGGGCCACCAGCTCCTTGGGCTTGAACGGCTTGGTGACGTAGTCGTCGGCCCCGGACTCCAGGCCCACGACGATGTCCACCGTGTCCGTCTTCGCGGTCAGCATCACGATCGGGATGCCGGACTCGGAGCGGATCTGGCGGCAGACGTCGATGCCGTCCCGCCCCGGCAGCATCAGGTCGAGCAGCACGAGGTCGGGCTTGGTCTCCCGGAACGCGGCTAGTGCCTTGTCCCCGTCGGCGACGAAAAACGGCTCGAAACCCTCACCACGCAGCACGATGCCGAGCATCTCGGCCAGTGCGGTGTCGTCATCGACGACGAGGACGCGTCCCTTCATGACTCCATCTTCTCATTACCCGATTGTGACCTGCCCCACAGCCCGGTCCGGGAGTCCGGCGCGGGTGCTCCGGCGACCCGTCGGGGCACCGTCGGACCGCGGGCCGGGGCCGTGCGCGCCGACCGTTGTCGATCAGCAACGGGATACCCCTGGGGCCGTTGCCGCCACCATGGCACGATGGGCGGCGCAGCAGCGGATTCCGGCCGTGGCCGTACCCGGTCCGACCGACCCGGACGTCCGGGCCCGGGGCCACGGAGCCCGCGGACCGTAGGACAAGGAGCCTTGATGACCGACACCCCGGGCTGGGCATCGCCCGGTTCGCCCGAACCGCCCCGTGACGACGTCCGGCCTGCGGCCGGTCCACCGTCCGGCGCCGTCGGCGACGCCGCGGGCGGTCCCGGTCCGTACGGCGGAGCGTACGGCAGCATTCCCCACCAGGGCCAGAGCGGCGGCGCCCCCGGTCCGGACCAGTACGGCGCGGCCCCCGGCCCCGGCGGGTACGGAGGCGGCCCCGGCCCGTACGGCGGTGCTCCCGGCGGCCCGGGCCAGTACGGGGGCTGGGGCGTGCCGCTGAGCCCCAAGCCGGGTGTCGTCCCGCTGCGTCCGCTGGGCGTCGGCGAGATCCTCGACGGCGCGGTCACCACCGTGCGCCGGCACTGGCGCTCCGCCCTCGGCCTCTCGCTCGGCCTGGCCGCGCTGCAGCAGCTGCTGTCGGCCCTCGGCCAGTGGTGGGCGTACGAGCGGCCGGGCGACGTCACCGAGATCGTGGCGCTCCTCGCCCCGGTGCCGCTGGACGTGCTGATCGGCGTCGTCGCGATCGGCATGCTGACCATGGTGGTGAGCAAGGCCGTGCTGGGGCAGCCGGTGGCCCTGCGGGAGGCCTGGCAGGCCGCCCGGCCGCGGCTCGCCGCGCTGACCGGTCTCACCCTGCTGACCGGTCTGATCGCCGCCGCACCGTTCGTCCCCGGCTTCGCGCTGCTGGTGGTGGGGATCCTCGACGACCTCAACGATCCGATGCTCGCCCTCGGCCTGATCCTGCTGCTCGCGGCCCTGCCGCTGGCACTCTGGCTGACGATCGGGCTCAGCCTCGCCGCGCCCGCCCTCGTCCTGGAGCAGCAGGGCGTGCTCGCCGCGATGGCCCGCTCCCGGCGGCTGGTGCGCGGCTCGTGGTGGCGGCTGTTCGGCATCAACGTGCTCACACGGGTGCTGATGGGCGTCGCCTCCAGCATGATCCTGATGCCGTTCTCGATCGCCGCGGTGGCGGTCTCCGGCGACCTCGTCGGCACCGCCGACACCCCGATGTCGGTGGCGCTGCCGCCGCTCGGCCTGCTGATCGTCGCGATCGGAGGCACGATCGTCGCGACCTTCACCATCCCGCTCGGCGCGGCCGTCAACGTGCTGCTCTACATCGACCAGCGGATCCGCCGCGAGGCCCTGGACATCGAGCTGGCCCGCGCCGCCGGCCTGCCCGAGTACGGCTCGGCCGGCTGGTCCGGGCAGCCGACTCCCCCCGGGGTCTGAGCCGATGCCGCACTGGGGGGTGGGGGGCGTGCCGACGCGCCTCCTCGCGGACGGCGCTCCGGTCACCGTCCCGCGCGGGCCGGCCCGGGACGCCGCCCGCGACGAGCTGCTGAACCCGGCCTACCACCGGCACGACCCGAGCCTGGTGCAGCGCGCCACGGCCTGGCTGGACGACCGGATCGGCGAGCTGTTCGGGAAGGTCGGCGAGTCCGTGGCGGGCACCGGCACCGGCATCGTGCTGGCCGTGCTGCTGGCCGCAATCGTGGTCGCCGCCGTCTGGTGGCGGCTCGGCGCTCCGCGCCGCGAGGCCCGCAGCGGCGCTGCACTGTTCGCGCACCGCGGCCCGCGCACCGCCGACCAGCACCGCGCCGAGGCCGCCGCGCACGCCGCCGCCGGGGACTGGCCGCAGGCCGTCCGCGAGCAGATGCGCGCCCTGGTGCGGGCCCTGGAGGAACGGACGGTGCTGGACGTCCGGCCCGGCCGCACCGCCGACGAGGCCGCCGCGGAGGCCGGCCGCACCCTGCCCGACCACGCCGCGGCCCTCACCGCCGCCGCCCGCACCTTCGACGACGTCGTGTACGGCGAGCGCACCGCCGACCGGGCCGCCTACGACGGCCTGCTCGCGCTCGACCGCGCCCTCGGCGCGGCCCGTCCGGTGCTCGTCCCGACCGGCGGAGCCGCCGTATGACCACTGCACCGCCCGCCCCCGCCCCGGCCGAGCCGTCCGCGACCGCCGCCGCAGCACCGGAGGACGCCGCCGCCGCGGCCGCCCCGGCGACCAGCCTCGCCGTACCGGCCCGCCGGCGCTGGCGCCGGGCCCGCTGGTACCTGCTGGCCGCCGCCCTGCTCGTCCTGGTCGGCCTGCTCGTCGGCGGACTCGGCGGCGCCAGCACCTGGCCGCCGCTCGACCCGCGCTCCCCCGACCCGGACGGCGCCCGCGCCCTCGTCCGCCTGCTGGAGCGGCAGGGCGTCACCGTCCGCACCGCCACCGGCGAGTCGGACCTGGCCGCCGCCCTGTCCGCCCCCGACACCACCGTGGTGCTGCCCGACCCCTACCTGCTCGACCGGGCCGCGCTGGACCGGCTGGCCGCTGCCCGCGGCCCCGCCGGCCGGCTCGTCCTGCTCGCCCCGGACGACGCCCAGCTGGCCGTCCTCGCCCCCGACGTCCGCACCGCGACCGCCACCGACGGGCTGCCCGACTACGCCGCCGAGCAGTCCACCGAGCCCGCCTGCGACCTGCCCGAGGCGACCCGCGCCGGCAGCGCCGAACTCGGCGGCCTGCTCTACCTCCCGGCGTCCGGCGACACCGCCTGCTACCCGCGCCACGGCCGGCCCACCGTCGTCCTGCACACCGACGCGACCGGCCGGCAGACCGCCGTCCTCGGCACCGACCGGCCGCTCACCAACCAGCGCCTCGCCAAGGACGGCAACGCCTCCCTCGCCCTCGGCCTGCTCGGCTCCCGCCCGCACCTGGTCTGGTACCTGCCCGACTACACGAGCACCGGCGCCCCGGCCACCGCCGACCGCCGCAGCCTGCTCGACCACGTCCCGGACGGCTGGCGGTGGGCCGGCCTGCAACTGGCGGTCGCCGCCGCCCTCGCCGCCGCCTGGCGGGCCCGTCGGCTCGGCCCGGTGGTCTCCGAGGACCTGCCGGTCGTGGTCCGCGCCACCGAGACCACCGAGGGCCGCGCCCGCCTCTACCGCAGGGCGAACGCCCGCGGCCACGCCGCCGACGCGCTGCGCCGCGCCGTCCGGCACCGGCTCGCCCCGGTCCTCGGCGTCCCGGCCGCCGCCGGCGAGCCCGACCCGGCCGCCCTCTGCGCGGCCGCCGCCGGCCGCCTCGGCCGCCCGTCCGCCGACCTGCGGACGCTGCTGTACGGCGGGCCCCCCACCGACGACGCCGCACTGCTGCGGCTCTCCGACGACCTCGACGCCCTGGAAAGGCAGGTACGACAGCCGTGACCGAGCAGCCCGCTGCCAGCACGACCCTCACCAAGACCGGCGCGCCCGCCGACGCCGCACCCGGCCCCGCCGAGGTCGACGCCCGCACCGCGCTCACCGCGCTGCGCGACGAGATCGGCAAGGCCGTGGTCGGCCAGGACGCCGCCGTCACCGGCCTGGTCGTCGCCCTGCTCTGCGGCGGCCACGTGCTGCTGGAGGGCGTCCCCGGCGTCGCCAAGACCCTGCTGGTCCGCACCCTCTCCACCGCGCTCAGCCTGCAGACCAAGCGCATCCAGTTCACCCCCGACCTGATGCCCGGCGACGTCACCGGCTCCCTCGTCTACGACGCCCGCACCGCCGAGTTCTCCTTCCAGCCCGGCCCGGTCTTCACCAACCTGCTGCTCGCCGACGAGATCAACCGGACCCCGCCGAAGACCCAGGCCTCGCTGCTGGAGGCCATGGAGGAGCGCCAGGTCACCGTCGACGGCGAACCCCGCCCGCTGCCCGAGCCGTTCCTCGTCGCCGCCACCCAGAACCCGGTCGAGTACGAGGGCACCTACCCGCTGCCCGAGGCCCAGCTCGACCGCTTCCTGCTCAAGCTGGTCCTGCCGCTGCCCAACCGCGACCAGGAGTACCAGGTGCTCGCCCGGCACGCGGCCGGCTTCGACCCGCGCGACCTGGCCGCCGCCGGCGTCCGCCCCGTCGCGGGCCCGGCCCACCTCGCCGCGGCCCGCGAGGAGATCGCCAAGGTCACCGTCGCGCCCGAGGTGCTCGCCTACATCGTCGACCTGTGCCGGGCCACCCGGCAGTCCCCGTCGCTGTCCATCGGCGTCTCCCCGCGCGGCGCGACCGCCCTGCTCGGCACCTCCCGCGCCTGGGCCTGGCTGGCCGGCCGGGACTACGTCACCCCCGACGACGTCAAGGCGCTGGCCCTGCCGACCCTGCGGCACCGCATCCAGCTGCGCGCCGAGGCCGAGATGGAGGGCACCACCGCCGACTCGGTGATCCAGGCCGTGCTGTCCCAGACGCCCGCCCCGCGCTGACCCGCCCGCCCCCTCCGCCCGCACGGGCCGAGGGGGCCCGACACCCCCGCACACCGAGGAGTCCCACCCATGGCCCTGACCGGCCGCACCGCCCTGCTCGCCGCGCTCGGCGCGCTCGTCGTCGGCCTGGTCGCCCCCTCCTGGGCGGGGATCGGCACCGTCACCCTCCTGCTCCTGCTGGCCGTTGCCGCCGACCTGGTGCTCGCCGCGCCCGTCCGCTCCCTGCAGCTGACCCGCGACGGCGACACCCGGGTCCGGCTCGGAGACGCCGCAGAGGTCCGACTCGCCGTCACCAATCCGGCCGGCAGGCCGCTGCGCGCCCTCGTCAGGGACGCCTGGGCGCCGTCCTCCTGGCACCCCGGAACCTCCTGGGCGAACTCCCGACACACCGTCACCGTCCCGGCCGGCGAGCGCCGCCGGCTCACCACCGTCCTCGGCCCGACCCGCCGCGGCGACCACCACGCCCACCGGGTGACGATCCGTTCCCTCGGCCCGCTCGGCCTGGCCGGCCGCCAGGGCGCCCACCGGGTGCCGTGGACGGTCCGCGCCCTGCCGCCCTTCGCCAGCCGCAAGCACCTGCCCTCCCGGCTCGCCCGGCTGCGCGAACTCGACGGCCGCACCTCGGTCCTGACCCGCGGGCAGGGCACCGAGTTCGACTCGCTGCGCGAGTACCTGCCCGGCGACGACGTCCGCTCCATCGACTGGCGGGCCAGCGCCCGCCGCAGCACCGTCGCCGTCCGCACCTGGCGCCCGGAGCGGGACCGGCACATCCTGATCGTCCTCGACACCGGCCGGGGCTCCGCCGGACGCGTCGGCGACGCCCCGCGGCTGGACGCAGCCCTCGACGCCGCACTGCTCCTCACCGCCCTCGCCACCAAGGCCGGCGACCGGGTCGACCTGCTCGCGCACGACCGGGTCCGCCGCGCCGCCGTGGTCGGCCGCTCCGCCGCCGAGGTGCTGCCCGCCTTCACCGACGCGATGACCACCCTGGAGCCCGCCCTCGTCGAGACCGACCTGCGGGCGCTCACCGCGGCCGCCCTGCGGATGTCCCCGCACCGCTCGCTGATCGTGCTGGTGACCGGCCTCGACGCGGGCGCCACCGAGGACGGACTGCTCCCCCAGCTACCGCTGCTGACCAAGCGCCACGAGGTCGTGCTGGCCTCCGTCGCCGACCCGCGGCTGGACGAGCTGGCGGCGGCCCGCGGCACCCTGGACGCCGTCTACGGCGCGGCCGCCGCCGAGCAGACCCGGGCCGACCGCCGCCGCACCGCCGAACGCCTCACCCGGCACGGCGTCACCGTCCTCGACGCACCGCCCGCGGCCCTGCCCCCGGTCCTCGCCGACACCTACCTCGCCCTCAAGGCCGCCGGCCGGCTCTGACCGGCTCTGCCCGGCTCCAGCACCAGTTCGGAGAGCGTCGCATCCACCGCTGTGGCGAACCTCGTCACGGTGGTGATCGACCGCAGCCCGGCAGGACGTGCCGTGACCACTCCGCGCGATTGACGATCCGTGGTGCCGTGCCCCGCGGATGCAGCGCCGGCCAGCACACATGGGCCTCCGGGCGAACAGCTCCGGCGCCGCGCCTCCACCACCACCGCCGGGTAAGGGAAATGACCGGGCAGCAGGTGCTCCGGACCGGATCCGCCCCCGAGGTCGCCACGGGACGCCGCCACTACCCCGACGCCGGCCCACGACACCTCGCCCTCCGCCTCGGCGGCGCCGCCCTCCAGGAGCAGTACGAGCAACTGGAACGCCCCGCGACCTCGGACCTGCACTCGGCTGACAACTCCGGTGTACGTGAATCCGGTCCGGAAATGCGAGAAGCCCCGCCCGGTGTCCCCGGGCGGGGCTTCTCAGAAGAATTGTTCGGCGGCGTCCTACTCTCCCACAGGGTCCCCCCTGCAGT